>JAEUME010000010.1 GCA_016793445.1 Hyphomicrobium sp.
CTGGAATGGATTCTGAAGCCGGGCAGGAAGAGGGCCGTCAACGCGAGCTCAGCGCAGCGAGAAAACGGCGCCATGTGCACTTGCCTTGGTGCGGACGGTGGGACTCGAACCCACACGTTCTTTCGAACTCAGGATTTTAAGTCCTGTGTGTCTACCGTTCCACCACGTCCGCATGTGCCCGTGACCGATCCCGCGCCCTTATGGCGGCTTATGGCGCGCGATGCAAATCCTGTGAGGCGATCCTATCCCCTTTCCGCGCCGGCGCGCCCGCCATACCGCACGGCGGCCACCAGCAGACAGTAAATTGCTAGACTGTTGAGAAGATGCCAAGCGGCGTGTGTGCCGCGCGCCTTGCCGAGCAGGATCGTGAGCCCGCAGAGCTCCAGATCGAGGGTTCTCAATCCCAAGGAAATCGCGAAGATGATGGCAGCAGCCGCAATCGGCCGCGCCGCGGGATGTTCCTGCATGCCAAGCCAGCCACCGACAAGGGCCATCGCGGCAATAACGGGCAGATAGCCCAGCGATCCGTTGAAGCAGGGCCGGCCGGCCGCGGCCGTGACCGGCAGGAGGTCTGGCGAGCAGGGCAGCGCGCGGCTTGCCGCAAGTGCTGCAATCATCAACCCGAAGCAGGCGCCGATCGTGATCCACGACGCATTCCCAAAGCGGCGCAACGCGAACCCAAGATAGGCGAAGGTGAAAACCACGATGGAGCCCGTGTCGAGCGCCCAGGCCCAGCGCGTCGCAGCCGTATGAAAGAGGAAACTTCCCACACCGATTGCGCCGACCATGGCAATGAGCGCCAAGCTGCCTCGATGTCCGTCTGCCAAGCCCTTCGCGGTGACGCGTTGTTGCATCCACGCGGCCAACGCAGCGATTGCGAACGCGCCATTTGAGATCGCGTTGAAGGGCTCAGCCCAGAAAGACGGATCAGTTCCGCGCTCACAATAGTGGAAGAGTTGCAGGCTCCAATCCATTCGCGGCGCCGACGATATGATCAAGAAAAATCAGGTTCTGTCGCCCGCCGTTTGCGCGGGCGGGAAGCCTTTGAGCGTTTCGCGCGCCCTGCGCATCAGCGATAGCAGTTCTTTCGGACTCTCGATATCGAGTGAATGCGGGTAGTTGGGATCGCCCGCGCCCTTGAGTTGCGACTGCACATTGCCTTCCGAGTCGAGAAACAGCGTACGCGGCACGTAGGTGCCGTCAGGCGAGAAGGCGCCGTTCGCCACCTTGTCGGCATCGGCGTCGATGAGGATCATCACGAAATCCTTCGCCGCTTCGACGATTTCCTTATCGTAGAAGACCGAGCGAAACTTCTTGCACGCCGAGCACCACGGCGCGTGGAATAGCATGATGACGGGCCGGCCCGTCTTGGATGACTCGTAGATGCCGGAGCGGATGTCCCGCCAGTTGATTTGAGCGCCATTCCAAACATCCGCCATCTCGGGAACGCGCGCATGGGCCGCCAAGTGCGCGAAGGCGATCATCGCGAGAGACAGTACAGATGTCGTCAGCCGGGGCATGATGCGTTCGAACTCCCGATGGCGTGGAGGCCTATGTTATCGAGGCAGACTACGCAGGAACGCCAAGGCGGATCAATGGCCACCTCGCCCTGCCAGAATTAATTTCGGTTCAGGTTACGCCTGCCCCGCCATGTGCTGGCCCTCATAGCAGCGCAAGTTGGCGTCTGCGATGGTCAGGATTGGCGTCTTTAGCCCAGCAGCCTGTCCCCGCCGCAGCATGTCGCCGATGATGAGATCAGCCTCGATGCGCGCGCCTTTCTGCATGTCACGCAGCATCGACGCGACGACCTTGGAACTGGGATCGGTCAGCAGCGACGCGATCGACGTCATGTGCCCGGCAGATGGCTCATGGCCGTTAGCGCGCGCCACCGCGCGGCACTCCTCGATCAACGCCAGCATCAAATCCCGGCCATGGGGTGTTGCTGCAATCTCCCCGACGCTGGCGCGGAAAAGGCAGGTGAGCCCGGCGAGACTCGCCAGCAGAACCCATTTGTCCCACATGGCCTGCATCATGTCGTCGCGGAGCTTCGGCTCGAAGTTGGCGGCCGAAAAGACGTCCAGTATCTTTCGGCATTGGGCGAGCTGAGACGGCACCCGCGGCCCGAATGTCAGAAGATGAAGCTGATTGAGATGGCGGATCACGCCATCCTCGCCCAACGTCACGCTCAAATGGCAACTTCCGCCCAGGACGCGCTCCACGCCGAAGCGAGCGTCGAGCGTGTCGAGGTGCTTGATGCCGTTGAGGAGCGGCAACACAAGAGACGTTGCGCCGACGGCGGGACGAATGGCGGCGATGGACGCATCGAGGTCGTAGGCTTTGCATGACAGGATGACGACATCGTGAGGCGCGTCGAGGCGATCGGCCAACACGGTTTTCACCGGGGTTCTGGTATTGCCAAAAGCACTTTCGATCACAAGGCCGTCAGCGGCGAGTTGGCGCGCACGTTTTTCCCGGACGAGGAAGGTCACATCGGCACCCACAGAAGCCAGACGTCCGCCGAAATAGCCGCCTGTCGCTCCAGCTCCCAGGATCAAAATCTTCATAAGCTTTCCGATCTCCAGTCCAACGGCACGGTCACAACGTTACCCCGCTCCACGTTTCGGCCGCGCCAGGCCGAACGGCGTGACCTCCTTTGATAACGCTTAAATCACACAATCGTAAGCGCACGTCACGCCGCAACAAAGCAATCGTGATTGGTCTGTTCAGCGCCCAAGCTCCAACTTTGATCTTAGCGATGAGTGAAGTCCCACCCATCACGGCCGTGTACCGCATCTTGACGTGCGACGGCCTACAGACAGGAAATTCACAAGGAGACATTCAATGATCCGTGCCTTCACGATTGCCCTTTTCGTAACAGGTTTTGCCGGTGCATCCCTTGCCGCAGATGATACTTCGAACGGCCTAACGTCGGCTCACGCTCAAGAGCTCGGAACAGTCCACGAGGCTAAACAGGCCCACAACATTCTTGCCCATCAGGGCTACGTATCGATTTCCGATCTTGAGCGCGATGTCGATGGCCGCTGGGTTGGCACGGCCATTAAGGACGGAAAGACGATTTTTGTTGGCGTCGCCCTGCCCCATCCGCATTCCACCGGCATCGCGCATTGACGAGCCGTATCACGCACAATCAGGCAGCGCCCCTTTGAACTGCAAGGGGGCGCTGTCTTTCGTTCACGCGCGGCTACTCCGCGACGTGCTCGCCCGATCCGCCGAACTCGGCCGGAAAGTCCTTGAGCTTGGGCAGCCCGTCCTTCATCGGAAGCACGGTCTCCGCGTAGCAGACATGGACATGCGGCTCGAACTTCAAATCGGGAATGGTGGCGGCGTAGACATCGACCAACCCGAGCGGAGGATGGTTCGACATCACATGGCCGCCGCACTTCTTGCAATACTGGCGCTGGCTCACCGGCGTCTTCTCGAACATTCCAAGATTTTCGGCGCCTTGCGTTACCTTCACGTTCTCCGGCTTCCAGAGCGTGAAGGCGTTGACCGGCGCCGCCGACCAGGACCGGCAGGATGCGCAGTGACAATAGCCCATGGCTTCCGGCGCACCCGTCGCCTCGATCTTCACCGCGCCGCAGAAGCACGCGCCCTTGTATGTCGTCATGGCGTATCCCTGTGTTGTGACAATCAGGGGTGACGTTAGGCCAATAGGCAAAGACTGACCAGCCGTCCGATCGACGATCCGACCTCAAATCTTCGCGGGTCCATACCGGCAGGCTTGCGGATTACTCACGCTTTGTCCGGCTCCGCCCCAAGACGAGCAGCGCGAAGGTGCGCTATCTGTCGAGTTTGGGAAATTCAACGAACTGACTCAGAGCCACCGCGCCGTACCGATTGACGTGGTCGGCATTCTTATACAGCAGTGTGCTCTGCATTATGGGTGAGCACATTTTTGTCTGACACATATATAGCGTTGGCAGGGAGACCGACACCAATGGATCCGAGACCGCCGCGCGCTCCAAAGCGGCGTTGGAAAGCCGCGCCTGCGCTTCCGCCTCTTCCCTAGTGAGCCCGCAAACTCCGGCATCCTTCTCCTGCCGGATGTTGGTCACGATGCACCGGACAGGAAGTCGAGCATAGACCGGAATCTGGCCAATTAGCATTACGTGAATGCCTTTGCTGGTGAACACTTCGAGCGTTTGCCTCAAGACGGCGTCGAACCTGGGTGTCTCAGATGTATATGGGGGCGCCGCGTCTTCGCCCCATTCTGGGAACTCGATCCGCGCTAACCATTTCTCCCAGTAACCGGACACGACTGCGACCTTGAGACCTGGATTGGCGTCAATAAATCGTCGTGCTTCTTGCTGATATTGGCTGCACTCATTTGCCTTGGCGGCGGGCCTTGCAGGGATATCAATCCCGAAGAACAGGCCGCAACCTCCATTGGTCACTTGGCGGAACGTAAGATCTTCGCCATTGGCGAACTTTGCGACCAGGGGCGTCCAGTGGTCGGCCATTGAGTCTCCAAACAGCGCGACTTCGTAGGACTGACCAGGCAAACGTTTCCGGCCTAAGCTGCAAACTTCTTCGTTCCGGAAAACGTTGTGATAATTATCGCAAGAGGCGCGAACCGGATTTCCGGAAACCATTTGCTCAAGAACCACTCGCACCTCTGCATCATAGCGCTGCGGGAGGCCCTTACCGGCCTTGATGAGAGCAGCAATTCCCACGATCCCGAGAAGCGCGGCAAAAGATTGGAGCATGAATAATTTGTCGGATACCGCAAAGTCCCTGGATAGATGATGCTGATGGCGCTGTCGAAACGGCCGTTCTACGAACCTCCAAGAAAGTACCGAAACGGCAAACGACAGGGCGATAACAACCACCGCCTCGGTCGCGCGCAGTTGCCGTTCGAGATGATAGCTGAGGAGCGAGATCAGCGGCCAGTGCCAAAGATAGAGCGAGTATGAAATCTGCCCAACAAAAACGAACTGACGAGTGGCAAGCAACCGTGACAACATCGTGCACTGGCCGAGGCCTGCAATAATGATGAGCGCTGTCCCTGCACAGGCCGGAACAGCGCCGAGCCCAGGAAAATGCCCTTCTCCACTCAACAGCGCAAAGCTTGAAATAATCGCTGCCGCCCCGGCAAGGGCCATGCCGTTCGACAAGGCGGCATTGAGCTTCACGCGATGAGCGCCCAGAGCAATCAACACGCCGATCAACAGTTCCCATGCGCGCGATGGAAGCAAAAAGAATGCAGCCTCTGAATTCCTCGCGAGCGTAATTTCAGAATAGACAAGCGACACAACCAGCATCGTCAACGCAATGCCGAAAATCGCGCGTTGGCGAAAACGCCGAACCAGCACCAGCAGGATGATCGGCCATGTCAGATAAAACTGATCCTCGACGGACAACGACCACGTATGCAGGAGAGGCTTCTCCAACGCCGGAGCATTGAAATATCCCCCGGTGTTGTAGAAGAAAATGTTTGCATACATCAGGACTGCCGCAAGCAGGCTTCGCCCGAAGTACCAATAGGCATCAGGCAGCAACACGAAAGCGGATAGGACCGTCACAACGAAGAAACAGACAGCTGCGGCCGGAAAGAGCCTGCGCACGCGCCTTATAAAGAACTGCCTGAGAGAGAACGTATCAGACCGCATCTCTTCAAGGATGAAGCGCGTGATCAGAAATCCCGAGATGACAAAGAAAACATCAACCCCGGCAAATCCTCCAGGCAGTGCATGAGGCATGGCGTGATAGATAATCACGCCGGCAATCGCCACGGCCCGCAAGCCGTCTATAAACGGCAAATAAGCCACAACTTAAGCCTTCTTGGGCTCCGGCAGCATGACCCGCAGCGAAAGTTCGCGCAATTGCTTAGGCGTGACCTCGCTGGGCGCACCCATGAGAAGATCGGCGGCCTGTTGGTTCATGGGGAATAGCGAGATCTCGCGCAGGTTCTTCGCGCCGACCAGCAACATCACGATGCGGTCGATTCCCGCGGCCATGCCGCCGTGCGGCGGCGCGCCGTACTGGAAGGCGCGATAAAGCCCGCCAAAGCGCTCCTCGACATCCTTCTGGGAAAGCCCGGTGTTCTCGAACGCCTTCACCATCGTGTCGGGACGATGGTTACGCACCGAGCCCGACGCAATCTCAAAGCCGTTGCAGACGATGTCGTACTGATTGGCCTTGAGCGCCAGCTTTTCCTCGTCGGTCTTGGCCGCTTCCAATGCTTCGAGCCCGCCCTGCGGCATGGAGAAGGGGTTGTGCGAGAAGTCGATCTTCTTGTCGTCCTCGTTCCACTCGTAGAACGGGAAGTCGATAATCCAGGCGAGCGCGAAAGCAGTCTCATCGATGAGCTTCAATTCCGCGCCGACACGATCGCGCGCGGCACCCGCAAACTTGTAGAACTTCGCCGGATCGCCGGCCGCAAAGAACACCGCGTCGCCCGTCTTGAGGCTGAGCTGCGTTTGAACGGCCTGCGCGCGTTCTGCGCCGATGTTCTTGGCAATGGGACCAGCGCCTGCGGCACCCTCTTCCTCGCGCCAGAAGATGTAGCCCAGGCCCGGCTGGCCCTCGCCCTGCGCCCAGGAATTCATGCGGTCGCAGAACGCGCGCGAGCCGCCACCCGGTGCCGGGATCGCCCATACGCGCACCTTCGGGTCCTTCGCGATCATGTTGGCAAAGACCTTGAAACCGGAGCCTGCGAAGTGCTCGGTCACATCGGCCATGACGATCGGGTTGCGCAGATCGGGCTTGTCGGAGCCATATCTGGCAATCGCCGTGTCGTAGGGAATGCGCGGCCAGCCCCTGGTAACGGACTTACCGTTCGCGAACTCCTCAAACACCCCGGTGATGACCGGCTCCATGGCCTGGAAAATGTCTTCCTGCTCCACAAAGCTCATCTCGACGTCGAGCTGATAGAATTCGCCGGGAAGCCGGTCGGCGCGCGGGTCCTCGTCGCGAAAGCACGGGGCGATCTGGAAGTAGCGGTCAAAGCCCGACACCATCAGCAGCTGCTTGTACTGCTGGGGCGCCTGGGGCAGCGCGTAGAACTTGCCCGGATGAATGCGTGAGGGCACGAGGAAGTCGCGCGCGCCCTCTGGCGAGGAGGCGGTAAGAATGGGCGTCGAGAACTCGAAGAAACCCGCCTCGTTCATGCGCTTGCGCATCGACGCGATGACGGCGAGCCGCTTCATGATGTTGGCGTGCAGCGATTCCCGGCGCAGATCGAGAAAGCGGTACTGTAGGCGCAGGTCTTCCGGATAATCGGGCTCCCCGAAGACGGGAACGGGAAGTTCCTTGGCCTGGGAAAGGACTTCGATCTCGGTGGCGTAGATTTCGATCTGGCCGGTAGGCAGATCCTCGTTAGTGGTGCCTTGGGGACGGTCGCGCACGCTGCCGTCGACCCGGATCACCCACTCGGAGCGAACAGTCTCGGCGGTCTTGAAGGCCTTGCTGTCGGGATCGGCCACGACCTGGGTGATGCCGTAGTGGTCGCGCAGGTCGATGAACAGCACGCCGCCGTGGTCGCGCACGCGATGCACCCATCCCGAGATGCGGGCGGTCTTGCCGTTGTCGGATTGCCTCAGCGCACCACAAGTGTGCGAGCGATAGCGGTGCAGCTTGGCCTCGGCCATGGGCCCCCTCGTGTCGTACCAAAGGTTTCGCGGAAATCGAGCGGGAAAAGCGCATGCGGCGCGCCGAAAGTCAAGGCGGCGGCACCCAATCCGGCGCCCGGTCCTCACCGGATTTGGCCAACCAAATCAGGCGGCCTGCGCGATCTGCGGCAAGCCATCACGACTTGCCGCGGCGGTGCTCCTCGAGCCGGGGCATGATTTCCACCAAGTTGCAGGGGCGGTGACGCAGGTCGAGCTGGTGCACGAGGATGCCATCCCAGGCGTCACGGCAGGCCCCAGGAGAACCCGGCAGGCAGAAGATGTAGGTGCCATGCGCCACTCCGGCGCAGGCCCGCGATTGGATCGTAGACGTCGCGACCTTGGCGTAGGACAGCATGTGGAACAGGATCGCGAAGCCCTCGATGTCCTTTTCAAACAGGGGCCTTACTGCTTCGGGCGTTACATCGCGGCCTGTAAAGCCGGTGCCGCCCGTGGTGATGACGCAATCGACATCGGGGTCCGCAATCCAACCTTCGACCTTGGCGCGGATGGCGGCTGCATCGTCCTTGAGAATGGCGCGATCCGCCAGAACATGCCCCGCACCCTGAAGCAGCTCGACGAGCAGGTCCCCCGACTTGTCCTCGCCAAGCGAGCGTGTGTCCGACATCGTCAGCACCGCGATACGGACGGGAACGAACGAGCGGGTCTCATCAATTCCGGCCATGACGAACCTTTGCGCAGGAAAATGAAAATGCACCGGCATTGTGAAATGCCGGCGCATGTCATGTCCAGGCCGCTCGCGCCGAATGACCAGCGCGAGGGTTATGCAGCTTCCTGCCCGGAAGCGTCTTGGCGGCCCATGCGCACATTCACGGGAACGCAGACATCGGAGCGAAGATCGTCCGCATCCGACTGACGCGGATCGTCGAGATAGATCGTCACCAGGGGACGGCGCTCATCGAGATAAAGGCCGGCGGGCGCCTCGAATGTATCGTGCAGCATCGTCAGATTCTTGCGCAGGTCGTCGTAGCTGCCGACGTTGCGCGTGCGCAGATACGATCCGCCGGGCAAGGTGAGCACGCCAAGCTCGCGCACGGCACGCTCTTCGAAAAACGGATCAAGGTCTACGCATGCATCGTAGCGGCACTTCTGGGAGCCCACGGCCTTGGCGCAATCGCGCATCAAGCCGAAGCCGCGACCCATTGGCGAAGTGAAGCCGTTCTTTTCCAGCCAGCCGAGCATCAAATCCCATGCGGCGGGAATGGTCGTTTCATACGGACCGACCTGGCGGACATAGGCGAGACGCCAGGGGCGCAGATAAACAAGACCGCTTTTCATGGGCATTACCTTCTCGAATTCAAGCCGATCCGCTGCTACCAGATCGTTCCGACTGCAATTGCCTTGACGATAGCCGTTCGAGCCGTCAGCCCGCTTAAGCCAACGGTTAAAATCCGAAGCATCGCGCCAGAAATTAAGCATGCGGCGCTCAAACGGCGCGCATGGTTGAGAAGGCGCTAACCGTGAGCAGCCAACTTCGACTTGATCGATAACAAATCGGCCCAGGCAAGTTGCTTGGCGGCCGGCGTGCGCAACAGGTAGGCGGGATGCAGCGTTGCGATGGCCGGCACAAAACGCTCCCCTATCTTGATCTGACGCCACTTGCCTCTAAGCCGCATGATGCCATCCGCGACGGCAAAAATTTCCTTAGCCGCCGCTCCGCCCAGCACGACGACGAGATCGGGAGCAACAAGTTCCATCTGACGCTCGAGGAAGGGGCGGCAGGCAATGGCCTCCTGCGGTGTCGGTGTGCGATTTCCAGGCGGCCGCCAGTAGACGATGTTGGTGATGTGCACTTGGCTTTCATCGAGACCGATGGCGGCCAGCATCTTGTCGAGAAGCTGCCCTGCACGGCCGACGAAGGGCTTGCCTGCCATGTCCTCGTCACGTCCGGGCGCTTCGCCGATGAGCATCAGGCGGGCCTGCGGTGCACCCCGATAAAAGCACAGGTTGGTCGCGGTCGCTTTCAGTCCGCAGCCATCGAAATTGCGCAAAGCCTTCTCGAGCGCGTCCAGTGACGCCGCCTGACGTGAGGCTAGGCGCGCTTCGGTCTCCGCCGCGCTCGGCGCCAGGGGCGTAGCGGGGCGGGTCTCGTATCTCGGGGTCTGCGCGCCCGGGATCTCCGCCGTTGGGATCTGGAGCGGGGGAATACGGCCAGAGGGAGAAGCCCCCTGCGATCGTGCGGGCATATCTGCGCTCGGGCTCCGCAAGCCAGGGAGCGGCAGGGAATCAGCCTCAGGAACCGGTGCGGCCACGGCCGCAACCTGACGGGACGGCCAATCGAAATTTCCCCCAGGCACTGCTGGCCCGCGCGCGAGCCAGTCGATGGGTTCGGCACCGACCACGCTATCGGCTCCCATGGACCGTTGCCAGTCTATGAGGCCCAGGATCTCGTCCACGGTGAAGTCACGCGTCATGGCCTCGACCGTACCGGAGCACGCCAGCGATTGCACGCCTGTCGTCGGGTTATACGGCCTGGTTACGACTCATGGCGCTGCGGGGTTATAGCGGCTTGACGCAAGGGGGTGGGGGACCTAATCGAAAATGCTAAAAAAGCGAAAAGGATTGATGGATAATGGCAACGAATGGCGCGGGCCTCCCACCCCGGGAGGCCATGGAGTTTGACTGCGTGATCGTCGGTGCAGGCCCCGCCGGCCTTGCGGCTGCAATCCGCTTGAAGCAGCTCGCCGCCACCGGCAAGGATATCTCCGTCGTTGTGCTCGAAAAGGGCTCCGAGGTTGGTGCGCATATCCTGTCGGGCGCCGTCATCGATCCTGTCGGCCTCAACCGGCTCATTCCGGACTGGAAGGAAAAGGGCGCGCCTATTGACACGGCGGTGGAGGAAGACCGTTTCCTGATCCTGGGGCCAGCCGGTGAAATGACCCTTCCGAACTGGCCGATGCCGCCGCTCATGAAAAATCACGGAAACTACATCGTCAGTCTGGGTGCCTTGTGCAAATGGCTTGGCGAGCAGGCGGCGGAGCTCGGCGTCGAGGTTTATCCCGGCTTTGCCGCGGTTGAGGTTCTTTATGACGACAACGGCGCGGTTGTCGGCGTGGCGACGGGCGACATGGGCGTCGGCCGCGACGGCGAGCCCAAGGACTCCTTCGTGCGCGGTATGGAGCTGCGGGGCAAGTACACGCTCATCGGCGAGGGCGCGCGTGGCTCCCTGACCAAGCAGCTCGTCCGCAAGTTCAAGCTGGACGCCGGTCATCAGCCTCAGAAGTACGGCATCGGCTTGAAGGAGCTGTGGCAGGTCGCCCCCGAGAAGCACCGGCGCGGTCTCGTGCAGCATTCCTTCGGCTGGCCGCTCGACTGGCGTACCGGCGGTGGCTCATTCCTCTATCATTATGGCGATAATCTCGTTGCCGTAGGTTTCGTTGTTCACCTCAACTATCAGAACCCCTATCTTTCGCCTTACGAGGAATTCCAGCGCTTCAAAACGCATCCCTCGATCCGCGATGTGTTCGAGGGCGGCAAGCGGATCGGCTATGGCGCACGCGCCATCACGGAAGGCGGCTGGCAATCCATACCCGACCTCGTGTTCCCGGGCGGCGCGCTCATGGGATGTGCGGCAGGCATGGTCAACGTGCCGCGCATCAAGGGTTCGCACAACGCAATCCTATCCGGCATCGCCGCTGCTGAAGCGGCGTTCGAGGCGATCGATGCGGGCCGCGCCCACGATAAGCTCGTTGCCTACGAGAGCGCTGTGCGTAACGGCGAGATTGCCGCCGATCTCAAGCGTGTGCGCAATGTGAAGCCCTACTGGTCGAAACTCGGCACATGGATCGGCATTGCGCTCGGCGGCGCCGACATGTGGCTCAACACACTGCTCCCCGGTGGCCTGGGTTACACCTTGAAACATGGCAAGACCGATGCGGAGGCAACGAGAAAGGCCAAGCGTTTCAAACCGATTCAGTATCCCAAACCAGATGGCAAACTGACCTTCGACAGGCTGACGAACGTGTCGTTCTCGGCCACCAACCATGAGGAGGACCAGCCGGTCCATCTGAAGCTCGCCGATCCGGACATTCCGGTGAAGGAGAATTTGCCCGACTACGCCGAGCCCGCGCAACGCTATTGCCCCGCGGCCGTCTACGAAATCCTCGTCGACGACAAGGGCCATCCGCGCTTCCAGATCAACGCGCAGAACTGCGTGCACTGTAAGACGTGCGATATCAAGGACCCGGCACAGAACATCACCTGGACCTGCCCTGAAGGCGGCGGCGGTCCGAACTATTCTGGAATGTAAAACACGACCCTGGAACCACCTGCCGCTTCCACTTCGAAGAGCGCCCGCTGGTGTTTCGAGTTGGCCGCGTTTCGAGGTGCAAAATCATACGGTTCTGAGGGGGCGGCTCGGCCCCCAAAGCCGGGGGCCAATGAAATATCAGCCTGCGCGGATTGGGCGCGTGTGGCGAGGCAATTTGCGCACTCCCAGCAGCATGGTGTTCAGCCGACGATAAAAAAGGTTTGCGCGTTTGCGAGCGGCGAATGGCGCCGCCGCGACGGGTCGATAGACGGGTCCATGCGCACCAGCGCCGCCGTGAAAGCGCCCCAAAGGGCGCGCAGCAGGGGTCAGGGACGAGACTCATACACAGCTGAATTTACCTGCGGACTGATTTTCTTGCGGGTTTTTAATGCGAAGCGGGTCGCCAAAGCTCCCGCACTCTTGCTACACTTGCAATTCGTCGAACCGGGTGCGTCCCGGGACTATCAAGGATATTGCTCATGCGCCTGCGCCTTGGACGCGTTTTCGTGATCGGACTGGGCGTTTCTGCCCTTGCAAGCATGGTCGCGCAGGCGCCTGCCCGCTCACCTCAGGACGGCCTTGAAACGCATTCCTTGCTCGGCAACTACCTCGCTGGGCGTTTTGCCAAGGGCCAGCAGGAAATCGGAAACGCCGCCGAGTTCTATTCCCGTGCCCTCGAGAAAGATCCTCAGAACGAGGTCCTGCTCGAGCAGGCCTTCCAGATGGAAATCATGGCCGGGAATTGGGCAGCCGCGCTGCCGCTCGCCGAGCAGTTGGCCGCGAGCCAGCCGTCCCATCGCATGTCGCGCTTCCTGCTTGGCGTTCATGCCTTCAAGCAAGGGGATTTCACCAAGGCCGACGAGCAATTCAAAGCCGCCGCAGAGAACCCGATTGGAGAGCTCACGAGCGCAATTGCGCGTGGCTGGACCAAGCTAGCCGCTGGAAATCCCGACGGTGCGCTCGCCGCCGTCGATCTGCAAAAGCAGCCCGAGTGGGCGCAGTTCTATTTGCGTTACCACCGTGGCTTGATGGCGGATATCATCGGCAAAAAGGATGTGGCGCGCACCGCGTTCCAGCGCATGTTCAAGCAGGACAGCCGCACACTGCGCACGGCACTCGCCTATTCGCGCCATGCCGCCCATTACGGCGACTACAAGCTCGCCAATACCATTTTAAATGATCAGTTCGAGAAGTCCCAGGGCGAGCCGCATCCGCTGGCCAAGGATTTGCGTGATGAGATCAACAAGAAGAAAAAGATCGCCTTGCTGGTCAACAGCGCGCCGGAAGGGCTTGCCGAAGTGTTCTACGGCCTGGGTGAGGCGCTGACCGGCGAAGGCGGCGTAAGTCTCGGCACGATCTATCTCCAGCTTGCGCTCTACGCCAAGCCTGACCACTCCTTCGCGCTTGCGGCACTGGCCAGCGCGCAGGAACAGGCTCAGCGCTACGACGAGGCCATCGCAACCTACGACAAGATCCCGAAGGGAACGGCGCTGCAGACGGCGATCGACATCCGCAAAGCCTTCAATTTGAATTCCCTCGATCGGGCCGACGAAGCCCAGGCGATCCTTGACGATCTGGCCAAGAAAAACCCGCGGGATGTGCGCCCGCTCGAAGCACTCGGCAACATCATGCGCTCGCGTAAGCGCTATGCCGATGCCGTGAACTATTTCACCCGCGCCATCAATCTGATCGATAAGTCCGATGAGCGTGATTGGACGTACTTCTACGCGCGCGGCACGTCGTATGAACGTATGAAAAACTGGCCCGCTGCTGAAGCCGATCTCAAGCGTGCCTTGGCGTTGGCGCCGGATCAGGCATTGGTCCTCAATTACCTCGGGTATTCGTGGATCGACCAGGGTCGCAATATGAAGGAGGGCATGAAGCTGATCGAGAAGGCCGTCGCGTTGAAGCCTGATGACGGCTACATCGTCGACAGCCTCGGCTGGGCCCATTACAAGCGCGGCAACTACAAAGAGGCCGTCCGCTATCTGGAGCGTGCGGTCGAGATCAAGCCGGAAGATCCCACGCTGAACGACCACTTGGGCGATGCCTATTGGCAGGTGGGCCGGTTCCAGGAGGCGCGCTTCCAGTGGAGCCAGGCCCTGACGCTCAATCCGGAGCCTGAGGATCTGGAAAAGATCAAGATCAAGCTCGCCAACGGCTTGCCGACCAAGGCCGAGGCCAAACGCTCGATCAAGACGAACGAGGCGCAACGTGCCGATGCCGCACGCCGCCGCACCGAGAACAAGTCGCTACCCCAGAAGCGCGCCGTGGAGTGAACGGCGGGGGTGAAATCCAGACAACGAACGGGCGCCGCTGGCGCCCGTTTTCGCATGGCGCAACTTCCATCGCATGACACAGATCCGCGAACCTGCTCCCGCCAAGGTGAACCTGACCCTCGAGGTTCTGGGGAAGCGCGCCGATGGCTTTCACGAGTTGCAAAGCCTCGTTGCGTTCGCTTCCGAGGTTCACGACGTCATCACGCTCGATACTGCCAGTCCGATAGGCGTCACGGCGTCAGGTCCGTTTGCCGCCTCGATTGCCGGCGCCAATCTTGTCGAAACCACACTGAGACTCATTGAGCGGCACGCGCCTGACCTGCAGCTCGGCGCGATCCATCTGGAAAAGAACCTGCCGGTGGCCGCAGGGATCGGTGGCGGGTCAGCGGATGCTGCCGCGGTCTTACGCGCCGTGCGGCGTGCCAACGCGCGCACCACCACCCGCCTTGACTGGAACAGGCTTGCATTGACACTTGGCGCGGACGTTCCCGTCTGCCTGCAGGCTGCGCTGTCGTGGATGACGGGCCTTGGGGACGTTGTACGGCCGATTGCGCTTGCAGGGGGAGACACCGAAATTCTGGCCGTCATCGTCAATCCGCGCGTGGCGGTGCCGGCGGACAAGACAGCGCAGGTCTTCCGCGCCCTTGCCGCGACACCCCTCGCGAGCGATTTCATCCCCCGCCGCCTCCCGGATCATCTCACGGGCGCGGATGTCCTGGCAATCGCGCGCGCGGGTTGCAACAGTCTTGAAGCCGCCGCGCGAAAGATCGTGCCCGCCGTCGATCTCGTGCTCGATGAGCTGTCGCAATGCCCGGAAAATCTCATCACGCGCATGTCCGGCGCAGGTCCAACGTGTTTTGCACTTTTTGCGTCGGCTGATACCGCCCAATATTCGGCCGCTGCACTGTCGGCCAAATTCCCCCACTGGTGGGTCCGCGCCGCGACGCTTCGTTGAATGGCGCTTGCTCATCCAAAACGTGCCTGGCCAAACGCGTAAGAACTCGCGCGATCAGTGGTTGCGGTTGACGCAGAAGGAGATGACCTTCTCGAGCGAAGCCTTTTCGCGGCTGTCGGGGAAGATCGCCAGCGCATCGCGCGCGATAGCGCCGTAGGACCGCGCCCTGTCCATGGTTGCCTCGATCGCCTTGTGGCGCTTCATGAGCGCGATGGCATGCTCCAGGTCTCCGTCCTTTATCTCGCCTTCCACAATCGTTCGATTCCAGAATGCGCGTTCCTCTGTCGAGCCACGGCGAAAAGACAGAATGACGGGTAGCGTGATCTTTCCTTCACGGAAATCATCTCCCGTCGACTTGCCAAGCCGCGCGCTGTCGCCGGCATAATCGAGCGCGTCGTCGACAAGCTGGAAGGCAAGACCCAGATTCTTGCCGTAGGACTTCAGCGCGCTCTGTTCTTCGGCGGGCTGTTTGGCAAGAGCGGGCGAGACCTCGGCGGCGGCTGAGAACAGCGCAGCCGTCTTGGCGTTGATGATGGCGAGATATTCGTCCTCGGTCGTGGCGGTATTCTTGGCGGCGGCAAGCTGCATCACCTCGCCTTCCGCAATGGTGGCGGCCGCGTTCGACATGATCTTGAGTACGGGGAGCGAGCCGACCTCGACCAGCATGCGGAACGCCTGGCCCAGAAGGAAATCGCCGACCAGAACGCTCGCCTGGTTGCCCCAGATCATGCGTGCCGTCTTACGCCCGCGCCGCGTCGCGCTCTCATCCACCACATCGTCGTGCAGGAGCGTGGCGGTATGCATGAACTCCACCGCCGAAGCGACGCGGATATGTCCAGTACCGCCGTAGCGTACGAGCTTGGCGGCTGCGATGGTTAACATTGGGCGCAGGCGCTTGCCGCCGGAATCAATAAGATGGTGGGCCAATTCCGGAATCATCTCGACGTCGGAGACGGCCTTGTCGAGGATGATGCGATTAATAGCTTGCATATCCTCGGCAACAATATCGAGGAGAGACTGGAGATCGGCGCTCTCGCGCGCTTCCTCCATTGATATGACGCGACCCAATGGCAAGTCCCCAAAAGTTCTCTGAGCTATTGCGTGCAACGGATATACTGGCTCCCGTTGCCGTTGAACAGTCCGGGGCTGTGGCGCATGCGCACGGGGGTCGCCGCCGAACGGGTCCGGGAGCGCCTTATGCGTGAACTCGTCAGAACCAACGATCCCGTCCTGCTCAGCTTCGTCCGTGCGCTGCTTGACGAGGCAGGGATCGCATACGATGTATTCGACCAGCATACGAGTAATACTCTGTTCTGGCTGGAAACAATTCAGGCCCGCCTCATGGTGACGAGTGTCCAGTATGACAGAGCCGTCGTTGTCATGACGAGCGCGGGCCTGGAAGGCCATATCCATGACCCTGATTGATCTGGAGCAGACTTCATTCCCGGTGACTGAGGACGTCTTCCTCGGCGGCAAGCTTACCATCCACCAGCCCCGCCACGGGTACCGCGCCGGTATTGACGCTGTTCTGCTTGCCGCCTGCGTTCGCGCTCCCCCAGGCGGACCCCGCTCGCTGCTCGACATCGGGGCGGGCGCCGGAACCGTCGGCCTGTGCGCTGCCGCCCGTCTCGCCCAGCTGGAGGCCGTGCTGCTGGAGCGCGAGCCGGCGCTGGCGCAGCTCGCGGCAAAAAATGCCGCCGCCAACGGACTTGATGACCGCGTACGCTCGGTTGCTGCCAGCGTCACGGCGCCGGCAGCGCTTCTCGACAGCCTTGGGCTTGCCGCTGATAGTTTCGATCAGTGCGTTGCCAATCCGCCTTTTCACGACGAGGCGGCTGGCACGCCTGCGCGCCACGCGTTCAAATCCGGCTCACATGCCATGCCGGCGGGCAGCCTGGAGGATTGGATACGCTTCATGGCTCGCATGGTGCGGCCTTCAGGACGCGCCACCATCATCCATAAGGCCGAGGCGCTGGAGAGCCTTCTGAGCTTCATGTCGCCGCGCTTTGGCGGTCTGGCCGTCTTTCCAGTCTTTCCGCGCACCGGTGAAAGCGCAATTCGAGTCATTGTCGAGGGTATCAAGGGCTCGCGCGCCCCTCTCAGCCTGAGGCCAGGAATTGTTTTGCATGGCGAGCGCAACGGGTTTCTGCCGGAGGCAAACGCCATACTGCGTCACGGCGCAGCACTTGATATCTAACTCCCGGCATTATGGGATTAACCAATTGCTGGACACATCCACCATGCACATCTAATTCGGCATACGCCGTACGTAACCAGACCCGCACGAGAGCAATCCGGAGCGCTTTTCCGCATGTGGCCCTTTTCACGCAAATCCGTCGTTCCCGTCCTTCGCTTCTCGGGTCCCATCGGCATGGTGACGCCGTTGCGTCCCGGCCTCGCCATCTCGGGCGTTGCGAGTTCTATCGAGAAAGCCTTCAATCTCTCGAAGCTTCCATCCGTCGCCGTCGTGATCAACTCGCCCGGCGGATCGCCCGTGCAATCCAATCTGATTTTCAAGCGCATCCGCCAGTTCGCTGAAGAAAAGAACAAGAAAGTGTACGTGTTCTGCGAGGATGTAGCAGCGTCAGGCGGATACTTTCTGGCCATCAGCGGCGATGAGATTTACGCCGATCCCTCCTCCATCGTCGGCTCCATTGGGGTGATCTCGGCAAGCTTCGGCTTCGTCGAAGCGATCGAGAAACTTGGCATCGAGCGCCGCGTTTACACTTCAGGCCTTTCCAAGAGCACGCTGGATCCGTTTCTGCCCGAGAAGCCCGAGGACGTGGCCCGCCTTCAGGCCATCCAGCGCGACGTGCACGATGTCTTCATCGGGCTCGTCAAGGAACGGCGCGCGGGCAAGCTCAGGGCTCCGGACGCCGAGCTGTTTTCCGGTGCATTCTGGTCAGGTCCCAAAGCAGCCGAGCTTGGCCTCATCGACGGTATTGCCGATGTGCGCACCAAGATGCAGGAGATCCATGGCAGCGAGATCCGCTTGCAGGTCGTCGAGCCCGCCAAACCTGGCCTGTTGGGACGGCTAAGGCGCATGACGCCAAACGTCGGCGGCGGCGTTATGGGCCGCGATGCGCCGGCGCATCTCAGCCTTGCTTTTGCCGATGATCTGGTGTCGGCTATGGAGACACGCGCGATGTGGTCGCGTTATGGGCTCTGATCCTGTAAGGTTGGACATACTTTGACGCGAGAAAACTACGAGGCAAACGGTATGCCACCACTCATCGTTCTCGCCATCGCAGGCGCTGGCCTCTACGCTGGCTATAAGCTTTTTGCCAAGCTCATCGAGCAGGCCCACACGCCTGCCAAGAGCGATGCCGAGCGCTGGAAGCGCGAGGCGGCGGCGCACGCCAACGAGCCCAAGGACCTGGGCGGGCTGGAGTGGGACGAGCAGTCCGGCGCTTACCGGCCCAAGAAGGGCGCATAGGGCTCGTTGAGTGCAATAGCTCGCACAGAGGCATCGCGATATCCAAGGCGGCCTTGGTTGACAACAAGGGCTCAGTTCAGTCCTGAAACAGCGATAAACAGCGATGACCGTGCGCTTAGCACGAGGCGCGCGGATTAACTCGCATTTGACCAGATGCGTGCTTCGCAGGGCTGCTCCTCATAGGCGGTGACAAGACCCTAGGAACACGTATATTGCGCGCCAAATCACCCAACGCCAGAGCACGCAGATTATGCCGACCAAGACGGCCGCGAAGGCCACCGCCAAAGCTTCCAGCACCGCAAGCCGCGCCAAGGCGGCAGCCACCCAAGTGCCTTTCGCAGCGGACGGGCTGCGCCCGCGCGAGGCTTTCCAGGACCTGATCCTGACCCTGCAGAAGTTCTGGGGCGCTCAGGGGTGCGTCGTGCTGCAACCCTACGACATGGAAGTGGGTGCGGGGACATTCCACCCGGCAACCACGCTGCGTGCGCTTGGCCCCAGGCCCTGGGCGGCCGCCTATGTGCAGCCTTCGCGCCGGCCCAAGGACGGCCGCTACGGCGAGAACCCGAACCGACTGCAGCACTATTATCAGTTTCAGGTCATCATGAAGCCATCGCCGGCCAACATCCAGGAGCTGTACCTGCAGAGCCTGGATGCCATCGGCATCGACACCGCCGTTAACGACATCCGCTTTGTCGAGGACGACTGGGAAAGCCCGACATTGGGGGCTTGGGGACTTGGCTGGGAAGTCTGGTGCAACGGCATGGAGGTGTCGCAGTTCACATACTTCCAGCAGGTCGGCGGCTATGACTGCAACCCGGTTTCTGGTGAAATCACGTACGGGTTGGAGCGCCTTGCCATGTACGTGCAGGGCGTCGACCGCGTGTTCGACTTGAATTTCAATGGGCGCGATGATGCGCGCAAACTGACCTACGGCGACGTCTTCTTGCAGGCCGAACAAGAGTATTCGCGCTTCAACTTCGAGCACGCCAACACCGAAATCCTGCTTCGGCACTTCAAGGACGCTGAAGCCGAGTGCAAGGCGCTGCTCGATCGGGGAACGGGCGGTGACAAGCATCTGCTGGCTCTGCCGGCCTACGACCAATGCATCAAGGCATCCCACGTTTTCAACCTGCTCGACGCCCGCGACGTGATCTCGGTCACGGAGCGGCAGAGCTACATCCTGCGTGTCCGCGAGTTGGCAAAGGCCTGCTGCGGCGCCTGGCTTAAGACCGAAGGAGGACGCGCATGAACGAAAATACGATTATTGGCCTGCTTGTTACATTCGTGCCGCTGTTTGCGGCCGGCTACCTCATGCTCAACAAGCAGCCGGGTATTTTCCGCATGTTCCTCGCGATGCTGGTCATCGGCCTGGGCTATCTGGGCGTCACGGGTGCGCTTGACGACATCGGCTCGCGCGTAACCGGCCAAACGGAAACGGCGACGCCTGCAGACCAGTCCGCACCTACGCCCGTGGCCGACGAGGCAAGCCCGGCAGCCAGTGACACAGCCCCTGCTGAGGCTGATGCGCCACCTGCGGTTCCTGAGGACGCGGCCCCCGCCACGTCGCAAGAGCCTGCGCCGCCTGCCGAGGAGGCCGCGCCCGCAACCGATGAGCCCCCGCCCGCCGATGGCGCCGCGACCGACGCGCCGGCAGGTGAGCCTCCGGCTGATGCGGCAACAACGCCTGAGGATCCTGTGCCCGCGGACGGTGCGAGCGAAGGTCAGACCGATGCGCCAGAAACGGACGCACCTGCCGAGGATGCGCCGGCTGAAGATGCGCCTGGTGGGGATGCACCCGCCGGCGATGCGCCTTCGAACGACGCCCCGGCCGCACCAGCCCCGGCTCAGTAACCAGAACGCTACTCTCCGCACGCTCCTAGGAGGTGCGGGGAGTAGCATCCTACAGGATCGCGCTGGCGCAATTGCGCAGCCATCCGCCGCCTCTCGACTGTGAGAGGTGACCTCAGTCCACCTTCGCATCTCTGATTGGCATTGAATGTCTGAACTCCTGCTCGAACTGTTCTCCGAGGAAATCCCTGCCCGCATGCAAGCGCGCGCGGCCGAGGACTTGAAGCGCCTCATCACCGAGGGCTTGGCATCGCGCGGGCTCGAGGTGGGGACGGCGCGTTGCTTCTCGACACCGCGCCGTCTTGCGCTGGTGATCGAAAAAGTACCCGCCAAGTCGCCCGCTACCTCAGAGGAAAAGAAGGGTCCGCGCGTCGGCGCGCCCGAACAGGCCGTGCAGGGATTCTTGAAATCAGCAGGGCTTACGAAGCTTGAGGACGCCGAGGTCGTAAAAGACGAAAAGAAGGGTGACTACTACGTCGCCAGGATCGAGA
>JAEUME010000013.1 GCA_016793445.1 Hyphomicrobium sp.
CTGCGCGCCGCAAACCGTAACGTCTCATCCGGGCCTAGTCTGCATGCCGCAAAACACGACAACATTCCATCCCGGCCTCACAACGCCTCATCCGGATCCCGCTCGCGCGCAAACCATAACTTGTCATCCCGGCCGAGCTCCTTTGCGAGCGCCGGGACCCAGCACTGCGGTACCCCATGAAGACCTGCACGCGGCGCTCCACAAGATCAAAACGGCGTTGCAGGAGGCGCCGCTTTATCTGGCCGCTTCCCACACCTATCGGGGCGATGATCGCGCGCGTCTTGGCGCCTTGCGCGAGATAGCGACGCGCTGCGGCACGCCGCTGGTTGCGACCAACGAGGTTCTCTATCACGCTCCCCACCGCCGCCCGCTGCAGGACGTGCTCACCTGCGTGCGCACGCATACGACCATCACGCAAGCTGGATTGGAGCTGGAGGCCAATGCCGAGCGTCACTTGAAACGGCCTGCCGAGATGGCGCGGTTGTTCAAGGGCTATGAGGATGCGCTCGCGCGTACCCTGGAGATCGTTGCGGCCTGCCGGTTCTCGCTCGGCGAACTCGTCTACGAATATCCCGAAGAGCCCGTGCCCCCGGGCAAAAGCCCCCAGCAGCATCTGGAGGATCTCACCTGGGAGGGTGCGGCGGCGCGTTTTCCCGGCGGCGTGCCGGAGAAGGTTCAGGTTCTCATCGACAAGGAACTGAAGCTCATCGCCGAGCTGGACTACGCGCCCTACTTTCTCACGGTGCATGACATTGTCAGCTACGCGCGTTCGTGCCGCATCCTCTGCCAGGGTCGCGGCTCGGCTGCGAATTCTGTCGTGTGCTACTGCCTGGGTGTCACGGCGGTCAACCCGACCGAGGTCGATCTGCTCTTTGAGCGCTTCATCTCCCAATCCCGGCGCGAGCCGCCCGATATCGACGTCGATTTCGAGCATGAGCGGCGCGAGGAGGTGATCCAGTACATCTATGCGCGCTACGGCCGGGATAGGGCGGGCCTCGCTGCGACCGTCATTTCCTACCGCGCGCGCTCGGCGGTGCGCGATGTCGGCAAGGCGCTTGGGTTGTCGGAGGACACGATCTGTGCACTGGCAGGCATGGTGTGGGGCACCCGCTCAGGGGGAACGCTGCCTGAAAAGCATGTGCGTGAGGCGGGGCTCGATCCGGCCGATCCGTTGCTTGCCACCGTGCTCGACCTGGCGGAGGAACTGATAGGCTTTCCCCGCCATCTGTCCCAGCATGTCGGCGGGTTCGTGCTGACGCGCGGGCCCTTGATCGAGGTCGTGCCGGTCGGGAACGCCGCGATGGCGGAGCGCACCTTCATCGAGTGGGACAAGGACGACATTGCCGCGCTGGGGCTCTTGAAGGTCGATGTGCTTGCGCTCGGGATGCTGACCTGCATCCGCAAGGCGTTCGATCTGCTGGCCATGCATCACGCGACGCCGATGAGCCTGGCGCGCATACCGCGCGAGGATCCGCAAGTTTATGAAATGCTGTGCCGGGCGGATTCCATCGGCGTGTTCCAGGTGGAATCGCGCGCGCAGATGAACATGCTGCCGCGTCTCAAGCCGCGTTGCTTTTATGATCTCGTCATCGAGGTCGCCATCGTGCGGCCGGGGCCGATCCAGGGCGACATGGTACATCCGTATCTGCGCCGCCGGTCGGGTGTGGAAGAGGAGGTCTATCCCGCTCCTGCGTCCGGGAAAGGCTCTCCGGATGAGTTGCGCCAGATCCTGGGCAAGACCAAGGGCGTGCCGCTGTTTCAGGAGCAGGCAATGCGCATCGCCATGGAGGCGGCGAAATTCTCCGATGCGGAGGTCAATGAGCTGCGTAAAGCCATGGCAACGTTCCGCCGCCGCGGCACCATCGGGCTCCTTGAGGAAAAGATGATCTCGCGCATGGTGGCGCGCGGCTACGACAAGGCGTTCGCCGAGCGTTGCTTCGCGCAGATCAAGGGGTTCGGTGAATACGGCTTTCCCGAAAGCCACGCGGCGAGTTTCGCGCATCTCGTCTACGCGTCGTCCTGGCTGAAGTGCCATTATCCCGCAGCCTTCGCCTGCGCATTGCTCAATTCGCAGCCCATGGGGTTCTATGCACCCGCCCAGATCGTGCGCGATGCGCAAGAGCATGGCGTTATCGCGCGCGCAGTGGACGTGAACTTCTCCGGCTGGGACAGCACTCTTGAAGCCGAGCCTGTTGAAGTCGAGGTTGGCGCCCCTGTTTCATCGCGCCCACAGGAGGGTGCACAGATAAGGCCGGCACTACGCCTCGGGTTGCGCCAGGTCGATGGCATCATGGAAGCCGATGCGCTGCGCATCGTGGAACGCCGCGGAGTGGGTTATGCCTCCATTCAGGACCTGTGGGTGCGTGCGGGCGTGAAGCGCGTGACGCTGGAGAAGCTGGCTGCGGCGGATGCCTTCCGCTCCATGGGGCTCGACCGCCGCCAGGCTCTTTGGGACGTGCGCGCCCTGGTGCCCGCGCCGCCGCTGCCGCTCTTTCAGTGGAACAACGCGGCCGATACGGGGCCAGAGCCTGAGGTGGCGTTGCCGCAAATGGCTTTGGGGGAGCACGTCGTCAACGACTATCAGACGCTGCGGCTCTCGCTGAAGGCGCATCCCATGAGCTTCCTGCGCGCAGATTTTTCCTCCTTGCCGGGCGGGGCCGGACTGAGACATGCCACATCCTCAAAACGCGTGCTGACATGCAACGAGGTGCGCGCAGCCAAGGATGGCGCGCGGATTTCGCTTGCCGGTGTCGTGCTCGTGCGCCAGCGGCCGGGATCGGCAAAGGGCGTCGTGTTCATGACCATCGAGGATGAGACGGGCGTCGCCAACGCGGTCGTGTGGCCCAAGATCCTGGAAGCCTACCGCAAGGTGATCATGACCGCGCGGGTGATCGAAATCCACGGCCGGGTCCAACGCCACGAGGACATCGTTCATATCGTCGCGCAGCGCTTGATCGACCGCAGCGGCTGGCTGCTGAAGCTTTCGCAATGGGCGGACGATATGAAGGCGCCGCTTGCCAACGCAGACGAAGTGCTGCGTCCGGGGTCCGGTGGGACGTGTGGCACGGCGCCAGAGGAGCGCGATCCCAGGTTCCATCCGCGTTTTGCGCGCGAGCCAAAGCCGCATCATCCGCGCAACGTGCGCATCATCCCAAAATCACGGGATTTTCATTAGCGGCGTCGACGTGAACGCAGGCCGCGCCGGCCCACAGCGCATGCCGCCAGGATGGACAGTACAAAAGTCAGCGCCAAGCAGGTATCGTCCCTTGTCAATCAAGCACATGAAAGCTCAAATGACCGCATTACGCTGCTTCGTCCTTGCCCTGTCGCTGCTTCTTGCACCGAGTTGCCCGGCACAGGAGGTGTCGCTTTCGCCGGAGGCCGAAAGCGGCCGCAGCGCAAAGGGTCTAGCACTCGCGCAAAAATTCATGGTGGCGGCTGCCCATCCGCTTGCCGCGGAGGCCGGCCGGGAGATCTTGCGCAAGGGCGGCTCGGCAGTCGATGGGGCAATCGCGGTGCAGATGGTTCTGGGGCTCGTCGAACCGCAGTCATCGGGGCTCGGAGGCGGCGCCTTCATCGTCCACTGGGATGAAACCGCAAAGGCGGTAACGGCCATCGACGGCCGCGAGAGCGCGCCAGCTTCGGCAACGCCGGCGCGCTTTCTCGATGCGTCCGGCGCGCCTATTCCTTTCGACACGGCGGTGAGGTCTGGTCTCAGCGTCGGCGTGCCCGGCGTGCTGCGCGCGCTGGAGCTGGCGCACAAGAAATTCGGCAAACTGCCGTGGCCAGTGCTCTTTGAGCCTGCGCGCAAGCTGGCGCGCGAAGGCTTTCCTGTCGGCGCACGGCTGAACGCACTTCTGAAGATCGAAGAGCCCGATCGCTTTTCCAAGGCCGCGCGCGACTATTTTTTCGATGAAACCGGCGCGCCGCGGGCTCCAGGGGCACTGCTGCGCAATCCCGCTTACGAGGCCACGCTGGCGAAGATCGCTCAGGAAGGTTCAAAGGCACTTTACGAAGGTGAGATTGCGCAAGGCATCGTGGATGCTGTCGCTCAGGCGCCGTTTGCGCAAGGCGGCATGACGATCGAAGACGTGCGCGGCTACCAGGCCAAGGAGCGGGACGCAACGTGCTTCGCCTATCGGAGGCGCAAGATATGCGGCATGCCTCCGCCGTCGTCGGGGACGCTGACCGTTGCGCAAACGCTCAAGCTGGTCGAGCCGCTGGGCGGCATTGAAGGCCCGAATGCAAGGATGTCGCCCCAGGCGGTGCACCTCATCGCGGAAGCCCAAAAGCTCGCCTTTGCGGATCGCAACCGCTTTATCGCGGACCCGGACTTCGTCACCGTTCCGCACGGTCTGCTTGATGCCGGGTATCTGGAGGAGCGGCGCAATCTTATCAGCCGCGCACGCGCCATGGACAAGCCGCAAGCGGGCATGCCGC
The DNA here is from genome assembly GCA_016793445.1 of Hyphomicrobium sp. GTDB lineage: Bacteria > Pseudomonadota > Alphaproteobacteria > Rhizobiales > Hyphomicrobiaceae > Hyphomicrobium_B. The sequence continues at coordinate 4,441 of JAEUME010000013.1, forward strand.
CGGGTGTTTCCAAGCGCACCTACGGGATCGACAGCACGCACGAGCAGCCCGGCACAAGTCACATTTCGATTGTCGATGCCCAAGGCAACGCTGTCGCCATGACGACGACGATAGAAAGCGCGTTCGGCTCGCGGCTCATGACACATGGCTTTCTGCTCAACAACGAACTGACGGATTTTTCCTTCAACCCTGCAGGCGATGACGGAGTACCAGCGGCGAATCGCGTGGAAGGAGGAAAGCGTCCGCGCAGTTCGATGGCGCCGCTCATCGTGTTCGATCCCGACGGCAGGCTGTACGCCGTGACCGGTTCGCCAGGCGGCAGCCGCATCATCCTGTTTATGGTCAAAACGCTTGTCGCCCTCATTGATTGGGATATGGACGCGCGTGAGTCCGCAGCGCTTGAGAATTTCGGAAGCGAAGGCGGCCCGCTGCAACTCGAAACAGGCGCATCGGATTTCTGGATTGCGCTGGTGCTGAAGACTTACGGCCATCAGGTCGTGCATGTCGCGATGACGTCGGGCGTGCATACTATCGTGCGCCGCGATGGGCACCTGGAAGGCGGCGCGGATCCTCGCCGGGAGGGTGCCGCGCTCGGCGATTGATGATAGGGAACATCCGCCGGGTCTTCTGGGAACTGAAAACGTGACAGAGAGAAAAATCACCGTGGTGGGCGCTGGCGTGCTCGGTCTATGGCAGGCGCTGACGCTCGCCAGACAAGGATACGCCGTCACGCTCGTGGAGCGCAGCGAGAAAGCATTTGCCGGCGCTGCCAGCCGTTGGGCGGCGGCGATGCTCGCGCCCGATTGCGAGGCGGAATCGGCTCCTGAGATCGTGCGTGATCTGGGCCAGCAGTCCTATGCGTTGTGGCGCGCGGTCTATCCCGGCGTGGTGAGGAACGGCACGCTGGTGACGGCCGGTGCGCGCGATCTTTCCGAACTCGGCCGCTTTGCGCGCGCCACGCGCAACCACCATCATCTCGACGAAGATGCGATCGCCGCCTTGGAGCCGGATCTTGCAGGCCGCTTTTCATCCGCGCTGTTTTACCCGCACGAGGCGCACTTAGATTGCATCGCGGGCATGAGTGGCGTGCTGGCGGCCGCGCGTGAGGCAGGCGTGACGGTGGCGTTGGGCGCCGAATGGCAGGACGGCGCGCGCAAGAGCGATATTGTGGTCGACTGTCGTGGGCTTGCGGCGCGCGGCGCGGTCAAGGGTTTGCGCGGTGTGCGCGGCGAGCGTCTGCTGGTTGGCTCACTGGAGGTGACACTATCTCGTCCTGTGCGCCTGCTGCATCCGCGTCAGCCGATTTACGTCGTCCCCCAGGGCGACGGCCGCTTCGTTATCGGGGCGACGGTGATCGAGCGCGAAGACGAGGATGCAATGACCGTGCGCTCGGCGCTGGAGTTGCTCGGCTCGGCTTATGCGCTGCATCCTGCGTTCGGAGAAGCCGCGATCCTCGATATGGGTGCAGGCGTGCGGCCCGCCTTTGCCGACAACGTGCCGCGCGTGCTGATCGAAGACGGCGGCAATATGATACGCGTCAATGGCGCCTACCGTCATGGCTTCCTGCTCGCCCCGATCCTGGCGCAAGCCGTCGCGAAGTTCATTGCTGACGGCCGGCGGGATCACCCGTTGATTGCGTGAGGCAGGGTCCTTGCACGTCAAGCGGCCGGAGTTGAGCTGGCCGGTTCGGCTTGTGGCGTGCTCTTGGCCGCCAGCCGCTCCTTGGCGAGGGCCAGAGCCGCGACATAATCCGGCTTGCCCGATCCTAGCAGCGGAATGCTCGGCACCACCAGAATGTCGGCAGGCACCATCAGCTCGGTCGCGCCTTTGCGCCGGGCGAACTGCAAGAACGCATCACGCGTGCATTTTGCATCGGGAGTGAGGAGTACCAGACGCTCACCTTTGCGCGCGTCAGGCAGCGCAACGACGACCGTAATGTGCTGGGGCCACAGCTCCGCCGCCAGCGCCTCGACGGCCGACAGCGAAACCATCTCGCCGGCGATCTTCGCGAAGCGTTTTGCGCGCCCGCGAATGGTGATGAAGCCTTGGGCGTCGATCGTCACGATGTCGCCCGTGTCGTGCCAGCCATCCGCGGGCGGCTCCAGGACGCCGGGATTTTCCGCCCGGTAGTAGCCAAGCATGACGTTGGGGCCGCGCACATAAAGCCGGCCGCCTTCGGTAATGCCGGGAACCGGCTCCAGACGCGCTTCCATCAGCGGTGACAAACGGCCGACCGTCCCCGCCTTGTTCGACAATGGTGTATTGATCGCGAGCACAGGTGCGGTTTCCGTGACGCCATACCCCTCCAGGATGCGCACGCCGAAGCGATCCATGTAGAGCTGGCGGGTGCGATCCTTGACGGCTTCCGCGCCGGCGAGAACGAGGCGCACGCGTGCGAAGTCATAGGGGTGCGCGACGCGCGCATAGCCCGACAGGAACGTGTCGGTGCCAAACAGGATCGTCGCGTTCGAGCTGTAAACCAGTTCGGGAATGATCCGGTAATGCAGGGGCGTGGGGTAGAGATAGACGGGAATGCCGCCGACGAGCGGCATGAGCAAACCCGCCGTCAGCCCGAAGGAATGGAAGACGGGCAGCGCGTTGAAGACCTTGTCGGAGCCGTTGCAGGCAACGCGCGTCAGGCTCTGTGCGCAGTTGGCGAGCAGGTTCTTGTGGGACAGGACGACGCCCTTGGGCGTGCCCTCCGAACCTGACGTGAACAAGATCGCGGCGGGCGCGTCGGGTTTGACGGCGACGAGAGGGGTGCCGCCTTGCATCAGGCCCTTGATCTTGTCGGCGAAGGTGATGGTGGCTCGCACGTCCTCCAGGTAGACGATCTTTGCGGTTTCCGATAGCGCGGTGATAAGGCTTTCCATATGGCCCTTCTCGACGAAGGCGCGGGAGGTCAGCACCACGGAAATATTGGCAGCCTTGCATGCCGAGACGACGTTCTTGGGGCCTGCCGTGAAGTTCAGCATTGCGGCGACGCGGCCAATCGTCTGCAGGGCGAAGAACGTGACCGCGACGCCCGCCGAGTTCGGCAACAAAACGCCGACGGCTGCTCCCTGCGGGGCAAGCGGAGCGATCTTTGCGCCGAGCACCTGGGCGCTTGTAATGAGCTTCTTGTAGGTTAGTCGCGTTCGAAGCGGGTCCTCGATCGCGCGCTGGCCTGTATCGCGTGTACGGCGGGCGAGATCGAGCGCCTCGAATAGCGTCATGTCGAGGGGCGCGGTGACCACGGCGCTGTCGGTCATGATGTCCTGCAGCGCAAGCCCGGCCGCCTGACGCCGGGTCTTGCCGCGCAGCGTGTCGTCGATTTTGAGTTCTACCTTGGGCAGGATCGTTACGGTCGTCTTGGGGAACCACGCCTTCTTCGTCTGCTTGCTGGAGAGATAGCCGAAAGCCGAGCGCTCCAGTCCGTCGATGCGCACGGGAATGACGGGGGCGCCGGCCTTGTCGGCGATCATCGCAGTACCGTCGTAGACCTTCATCAGGCCGCCGGTGACGGTGAGCCGTCCTTCCGGGAAGATCACGAGTGAGCGGCCATCCTTTACCGTGTTGATCAGCGAACGCATGCCCAGAGGCCGGCTTGGATCGATGGGAAACGCATCAACGAGCTTGAGGAAGGGCTTCACCCACCACGTATTGGCCATGCCCGTATCGACGGCATAAGCCGAGTGCGAGGGAAGCAGGGCGTGCATCAGGGGCGCGTCGAGCAGGCTGACGTGATTGGGTGCGATGATGGCCTTCTCACCGGGCTTGGGAAGGTTCTCCAGGCCCTTCACCTCCAGGCCGAAGAACACTTTGAAGAGGAAGGCGGCAACGTCCTTTATGCCGTCGTTACCCCACGCGCGCAGGATGAGGATGAGCGCAATAAGGTTGCCCACCGCCAGCATCAGCAGAATGCCTGCCGGCCCAAAGCCGGCCGCCTGCAACCCTGCTGCGGCTATGGTCGCAACCGTCATGAAGCCGGCGGCGAGCACGTTGCAGGCGGCAATGACACGCGCGCGCCTGTCAATCGGGGCCCAGGACTGGACGGCAGCGAACGCAGGGACGATGAACAGACCGCCGGCAATGGCAAGGCCCGCAAGATCGATGACGAGGCGCACACCACTCCACGAGCGGAACACTTCTGACACGCCGCGCACGGAGGCCGCTTTGCCGTAGGCGCTCACATGCCAGGCAAGATCGAGCGCGAACACGGCCATGAGGAGGGCCGCCAGTGGCACCAGCGCCAAGTTTGGGCGCATGCGGCTCGCCCGCGCAGCCAGAGCCGAGCCCACCGCAATCGACACCGTGAAGACGAGAAGCGCCACGATATAGACGTTCTCGCTGCCGCCGATCCAATCCTTGATGAGTGGCGGCAGCAGCGCGACCATCACTGCGCCCATCAGCCAGAACCACGATGTAATGAGACCGCCGGTCCAAAGGCGTCTGTCGGCCTTGAGTTCGCGCAGCAGCGACCACGTCGACGCCGCAAGATTGCGATTGATGGTCAATCCCGGTACGGAAGAGGGGGCAGGCGGCATGAGGCGCGCTGCAATCCAGCTCAAGACGGCCAAGGCGATCACCAGGACGCAGAGGATGCGGGCGGCTTCGGAATGGGCTGCCGCCCATCCGCCGATCACGGTGCCAAGCAGGATCGCCGCGAACGTCGCGCTTTCGACCAGCGCGTTGCCTGCGGGCAGTTCCTTCACGTCGAGGTGCTGCGGCAGCACGCCATACTTGATAGGTCCGAATAGTGCAGCAATGACGCCATAGCCGGTCAGCGCCACGAACAGCAGCGACACCGATTGCATGAGGAAGCCGAGTGCCGCGATGCCCGCAATGGCGATCTCGTAGAACTTCAACCGCTCGGCGACGCGCGCCTTGTCGAAGCGGTCGGCCATCTCGCCCGCCAAGCCCGACAGGATGAAGAAGGGTGCAATGAGCGCCGTTCCGGCCAGCGCGACCAGCGTTGCGCCGTGCGCACTGCCGATTTTATAGAGGATCAGAATAACTAGCGCATTGCGCACAAGGTTGTCATTGAGCGCGGAAAGAAACTGGCACCAGAACAACGGCGCAAAGCGTCTAGCCTTCATCAGGGAGGCAAACATTTGAGGTGCGGGCTCCAAGCGCGAGACGCCGCACGTGCGGCGGGATGATCCGAAAGGAGTGGATGAAGTGCGGCGTTTTATGGACTAGATCGTTGAATTAGCAGTGTTTGCAGTAAAAAGAACCTCAACGGATTGCAAATGAAGTCTTAAACTCCCATATCGGCGGCTCGCTGTGCGGAGGATTAAGGCGAGGCGGAGACCTCACACGGCTGGCATGAGGCGGTGTGAGGGCGTGGAAACCGATATGATGGTAACGGTCAACGGCAAAAGAGTTGAAACGTCGGCGCAAAGCCTGGAAGAGCTAATCGCCGAGCAGGCCTTATCGGACCAAAGAATTGCGACGGCGTTGAATGGTCAGTTCGTGGCGGCTGATGCGCGCGTGGGCACACGTCTGAAGGACGGTGATAAGGTCGAGATCGTATCGCCACGCCAGGGTGGCTGAGCTGAGCGGCAAGAGCAGATGCGAAAAGAGTGAGCGATGAATCTTCGCGCGCAAGAAGGATCCAAGGCGGGCCCTCTGGCTCTGTACGGAACGCCCGTGGTGTCGCGCTTGTTCGTCGGCACCGCAGGGTATCCCTCGCCTCAGGTGTTGAGCGAGGCCGTCAAGGCATCGCAAGCCGAGATCGTCACGGTTTCCCTGCGCCGCGAGACCGCGGGTGGCCGCATGGGCGGGCAGTTTCTGGATCTCGTCAGTGCGCTCGGCGTCAAGCTCTTGCCCAATACCGCCGGCTGCCGCACGCCGCGAGATGCCATTGCCACTGCCGAGATGGCGCGAGAGCTGTTTGGCACCGATTGGGTCAAGCTCGAAGTGATCGCCAACGATGACACGCTTCAACCTGACGTGTTCGGATTGGTGGAGGCTGCGAAAGCGTTGGTATCTAGCGGCTTCAAGGTGTTCCCTTATACGACCGAGGACTTGTCAGTGGCTGAGCGGCTGCTGGCAGCGGGGTGCCAGGTCATCATGCCGTGGGGTGCGCCGATCGGTACGGGGCGCGGTTTGGCCAACAAGCAGGCGCTGATGACGTTACGTGCGTATTTTCCTGGCGTTCCTCTTGTCGTTGATGCCGGCATTGGTGCACCCTCGCACGCAGCCGAGGCCATGGAACTCGGATACGACGCGGTGCTGCTGAACACGGCTATTGCAAAAGCCACCGACCCTGTCGGCATGGCGCGGGCCTTCTCAATTGCTGTGAAGGCTGGAAGGATAGGTTATGAAGCCGGGTTGATGAACCCGCGTGACATGGCCGTGCCGTCAACGCCTGTCGCGGGTACGCCGTTTTTTGATATCGAATGAGCATTCATGCCTGAACTGTCCCGGGGATTGGATCCCTTCTACCCGATCGTGCCCGATTTTCAGTGGTTGATGCGCATTGTACCCCTCGGTGTAAAGACGGTGCAGCTCCGCCTCAAGGACGCCGCACCCAAAGAAATAAGCCGGGAAATTGCTGACAGCCTTGCTCTGACGCGCCGTCACGGCTGTCAGCTCATCGTCAATGACTATTGGCAGGCGGCAATCGAGGAAGGTGCCGACTACATCCATCTGGGACAGGAGGATTTGGCGGCGGCCGATCTTGCCGCAATCAAGAGGGCGGGCATGCGCCTTGGGGTCTCCACTCACGACGAGGCCGAGCTTGAGACCGCGCTCGCCGCCGAGCCTACCTATGTGGCCCTTGGGCCTATCTATGAAACGAAGCTCAAAGTGATGAAATGGGCGCCCCAAGGGCTGGAGCGCATCGCGCAATGGCGCCGCCGCATAGGGCGGCTGCCACTGGTCGCCATCGGCGGAATCACGCCGGATCGGGCTACCGGGGTGATCGCCGCGGGTGCGACGTCGGTGGCGGTCATCACGGATTTTCTGACCCATCCCACGCCGGAGCAGCGTGTGCGCACCTGGATCGCCTGGGCCAGGCCCTCGTATTGAACCGCAGGGCTCTCGCCCACCAAAAGACCGCGTGTTAACCATGTGCGGGCTGGCTGTTCGATTATGACAGCATGCTATGATTTCGCTGGAGCGCCCGCAGAAGTATTTTGGCGGACATGAGCGATACCCCATGGCCTATCGACTGAATCCAGGACGTGTCAAAGCCAAGGCGATACGCAGGATAGCGCGCGAGCAGGTGACGCGGGCTGTCACAGCGCTGTCGCAAAATCCCGTGCCGCCTGCCGGCGTGCACGAAGCGCGTAAGTGCGTCAAACGCCTTCGCTCGCTGTTGCGTCTGATGGAGCCATCATTGCGCGCCAAGGATTTCAGAGCCCGCAACAAAGCGCTTGGCCGATTAGGCGATCAACTGGCTGGCGCGCGCGAAGCCCACGTGATGCGCGAGACGGTTGCCAAGCTTGAAAGTCATTTCGGCACAGACGCGCAAGCCACCCTGGCGCCACTCAAGGGGATGTTTGGAGGTGATGTCGAAGGGCACGCTCCGGAACTCGCCGGCGAACGGGCCAAGCACATCATCGAGGCGTTTGCCAAGGAAGGCCGCAGGCTAGATAAGATCGACATCAAAGGCAGCGGCATTGCGTGTGTGCTGGCGGGATTGGAGAAGACCTACCGAACGGCGCGGAAAGCATTCGCCCAAGCTTATGACAAGCCCGACGACGATCGCTTTCACGAGCTGCGCAAGGCGGTGCAATGGCACCAGCGGCACATGGTGCTTCTTTCGCGGGCCTGGCCGGAGTATTTCAGCGTTCGCATCGCCGCCTGCCGAGAGCTGGCGGAAGACCTGGGCGATGATCATGATCTTTCGGTTCTGATTGACATGGTGGAACGCCGTGGCGGCGAGACGGTCGATCAGGCCGCCGTCGCTGAACTTGCCCGTAACCGGCAGGCCGAACTGCGTGCCGCCGCCTTCGCCTTGACGCAGAGGCTCTTTGCCGAGAGGCCCGCAGCCTTCACATGGCGTATGGAGCGCTATTGGGCGGCGCCTCCCTTGTTGCCGGCAACATCAAGCCGCCCGGGCGCCAAAGCAGCGCATGCAAATCCGGAGCACGTCGAACCAGGACCTGTGGAGCGGCTGCAGGCCAAGGGGGCGCGTTCAGCCCCCAGGCTTGCGATAAACGCGCGCAAAGAGGATGGTTCTCAAACGCCGCCATGATCCGCTAAGGTCCGCTCGCCGTCATAAGAGATGGCGAGGAGACTTTGATGAACGATACGACCCCGAGCAAACCATTCCTGGAGGAGAGGCAGCACTGGCCGGCAGGTCATCCGCCGGTGAAATACGGCCGGCTTGGCGTGCTGCTGCTCAATCTCGGTACGCCGGATGCGACCAGCTATTGGCCGATGCGCCGCTATCTCAAGCAGTTCCTGTCCGATCCCCGTGTGATCGAGGAGCCGCGCTGGAAGTGGTGGCCGATCCTGAACCTCATCATCTTGACGGTGCGTCCCTCGCGCAAGGGCAAGGACTACGCGTCGATCTGGAACAACGAAAAGGACGAAGGTCCGCTCAAGACCATTACTCGCAGCCAGGCCGAGCAGCTTGCCGCGCGGCTTTCCGCGCATCCCAATGTCGTCGTCGATTGGGCCATGCGCTATGCCAACCCCTCCACGGAGAGCCGCATCAATGCGTTGATGGCTCAGGGTTGCGATCGCATTCTTCTGGTTCCGCTCTATCCCCAATATGCCGCCGCCACCACCGCGACGGCGGCGGACGATGCGTTTCGCGCACTGATCAAGATGCGCTGGCAGCCGGCTGTGCGCGTTGCGCCGTCCTATCATGATGATCCCGCCTATATCGATGCCCTCGCGCGCTCGATGCGCGCGGGTCTTGCAAAGCTCGATTTCGAGCCGGAGAAAATCATCGCAACCTTCCATGGCATGCCGCAGAAATATCATGCCGCAGGAGATCCCTATCATTGCCAATGCCAGAAGACCTCGCGTCTGCTGCGCGAGAAACTTGGAATTGAAAAGGAGCGCTGGCTGACGACGTTTCAATCCCGTTTCGGGAACGATCCCTGGTTGCAGCCGTATACGGATGAAACGGTTCAGGCGCTTGCCAAATCAGGCGTGAAGAAGCTTGTGCTTGTCGCGCCGGGATTTTCGGCAGATTGCCTCGAAACGCTCGAGGAGCTGGATGTAGAGAACCGGCATTATTTCGAAGGAAACGGGGGCGAGAAATTTGCCTACATACCGGCGCTCAATGACACCCCCGAGGGAGTGGACGTCATTGAAGCGGTGGTGCGCCGCGAGCTGATGGGCTGGCTCGACTGAATCGGGAAATGGCAATTGGGGCGGCCCCGCCCGGATATAGCGAGCTATAATATTTCCGCTCTATTGCCCACGATTGGGCTTTGCGCGAGCGATTTTCCGTAATTGTGCCATTTTATATCTGATTTTGATGTTCTGTTTACAAAGTTTTACCGATTCGGCCTTCAAAAGACGATTTGCAAAACTATTTGTTGGTTTGAAGGATCGGCCCCATCGGGAGGAAAATACCATGGACGGCATTTTCGGCGGTTTTGAGGTCTTCGGCCTTGCGCTTCTTGCGCTGGTGGTCTGGGTGCTGTGGTCGACCATCAAGATTGTGCCTCAGGGCTACAACTACACGGTCGAGAACCTGGGGCGTTATACTCGCACGCTGAGCCCAGGCATGCACATCCTCATTCCCGTACTGGAGCGCGTCGCCCATCAGATGAACATGAAAGAGCAGGTCATGGACATCCCAAGCCAGGATGTCATTACCCGCGACAACGCCATGGTCCGCGTCGACGGCGTCGCCTTCTTCCAGATCCTCAATGCCGCCAAATCTGCTTACGAAGTCGATGCGCTCGAGCATTCGATCATCAATTTGACCATGACCAACATCCGTACCGTCATGGGCTCCATGGACCTGGACGAGTTGCTGTCCAACCGCGACCAGATCAACGCCCGTCTGCTGCATGTCGTTGACGCGGCGACCGAAGCCTGGGGCGTTAAGGTGACGCGTATCGAGATCAAGGACATTGCGCCGCCGCGCGACCTGATCGACAGCATGGCCCGCCAGATGAAGGCCGAGCGCGAAAAGCGCGCGCAGATCCTGGAATCGGAAGGTCTGCGCCAGGCTGCGATCCTCAAGGCGGAAGGTGAAAAGCAGGCGTCGATCCTGTCGGCGGAGGGCGACAAGCAGGCTGTGGTGCTCGAAGCAGAGGGCCGCCGCGAAGCCGCCTTTCGCGATGCCGAGGCGCGTGAGCGTGCCGCCGAAGCCGAAGCCAAGGCCACCGCAATGGTCTCCCAGGCCATCGCAGAAGGCAACGTGCAGGCGATCAACTACTTCGTCGCCAATAATTACGTCAAAGCGCTGGAGCGGCTGGCGGCGGCACCCAACCAGAAGGTCATCATGATGCCGCTGGAGGCCTCCTCTCTGATCGGCTCGCTGGCGGGTCTTGCGCAGATCACGGGCGAGGCGTTTGGTGGGCCAAGCGATGGCGGGCCCACGCGTCCCGCACCTAAAAGGCCGCGCCCCAGCGTGCCCTCCGCGTGAGAAGATCGAGACGCCACGTGACTGACAGTATGGATTTAACCCGAGGGTAGCTCATGCAGTTCGTTTCGAACCTCATCACGCAGTTCGGAGCCTGGCTGTGGTTTGCGCTGGCATCGCTTTTGATTGTGCTGGAAACGCTTGTGCCTGGCGTTCACTTTCTGTGGTTCGGCATGGCGGCGGGTGTGGTTGGCGTGCTGGCTCTGGCCGTGCCGATCAGTTGGCCCTGGCAGATCATCGCGTTCGCGCTGATCTCGGTTGCAAGCGTGTTCTGGGTGCGCCGCTATGCGCGCGCCGACGCCGCCAGCTCTGATGAGCCCGAGCTCAATGTCCGTGCGGCGCAGTATATCGGGCGCAATGTCGAGGTGGTGGACGCCATCCGTAACGGCCGCGGCAAGGTACGCATCGGCGATACCGTGTGGGCGGCGGAGGGCGGGGACACGCCTCAAGGCACGGAAGTGCGCGTGACCGGCGTCAATGGAACGGTTCTCGTCGTCGGTCCGCTGCCGTGATTCGTAGCTAAACCACGCCTGCGCGCAGCAGATCGTGAACATGGATGATGCCCACGGGCTTGCCCTTGTCGACGACGAACAGCGAGGTGATGCTGGATGCGTTCATGAACTCGAGCGCGGCCGAGGCCAGCATGTTCGGCGCCACGGACTTGGGCTTGCGGGTCATGATATCACCCGTCCTGGCCTTGCGCATATCGGTGTCGATGTGACGGCGCAAGTCGCCGTCGGTAATGACCCCGACCAGGCGCCCCTTGCCATCCACAATGCCCAGGCAGCCGAAACTCTTGGCCGTCATTGTCAGAACCGCACTGGACATCAGTTCGCCCGGTCCCGTCAGCGGCAGCTTATCGGCTTTGTGCATAATGTCGCTGACGTGCTTGAGGTTGGCGCCTAGCGACCCGCCGGGATGGAAAATCTTGAAATCGTGGGCCGTAAAGCCCTTTGCCTCAAGCAGCGCGATGGCAAGGCAATCGCCGAGGGCAAGCTGCATGGTCGTCGAGGTCGTCGGTGCAAGCCCGTGCGGGCAGGCCTCCTTGGCCCGCGGCAGCTCCAGGACCACGTCGGACTGAGCGCCGAGCGCGGAATCAGAGCGCGAGGTGATCGAGACGAGCGGGACGGCGAAGCGGCGCGAATACGTGATCAGCGGCTTCAACTCGACCGTCTCCCCCGACCAGGATAGGGCGAGAATCAAGTCCTGTGGCGTAATCATGCCGAGATCCCCGTGCGAGGCTTCGCTCGGATGCACGAAAAAGGCGGGCGTGCCGGTCGAGGCGAACGTGGCCGCGATTTTCTGGCCAACGTGCCCGCTCTTGCCGATGCCGGTGACGATAACGCGACCCTTCACGCCCACGAGGCGGTTCACCGCATCGGCGAAGGCGGCGGCCATCGTGCCGGTCAGCTCCTGACCGAGCTGGGTCAGTCCTTCGTTTTCCAGCGCCAGCGTGCGCAACGCCGAGACGACGGCCGCACCCAACGCAGGCTTGGCCCGCTTTGCCGGCGGGCGGGCCTTGGACCGTGGCGGGGTGAGGGCTTTCTGCATGATCGACAACCGCTCTCGTTGGAAAATTGCGGACCGGGCGGCGTGCGCCAGCAAAAGGAATCCATCAGTTGCGGACGTGTCTAGCAAAGCCAGGCCGCACTTGCCACCGGCGGGGCAGCTTAATCCCCTTAAGTCAGCATTAACCCGGCTTTCCTAGTGTCGGCAGGTCGTGTCGGTCGCGTTTGCGTTACGGATTTTTCGTGAGGACGCAAGGGCGATGGGGCGCCGGCGATTTGCCTGGTTCATTTTGGGTTTTGCGGCCGCCAGCCTCCTTGGAGCGCTGTTTGGGCCCGTGGCTGCGCGCGCGCAGGAAAAAACCTTGCCGCTGCGTGAAACCTATCCTAGCGGCCCCTCCCTTCCGAGCAATGGACGGCAGGCGCCGGCCGACCTCGACGACGCCTACGCCGCACCCGGCGTGCCCCCGCCTATTCCCAGTGATGATCCCGCGGAGGTCCCGGAGGAAAACGATGGGCTTGATCCCGCGCCGGGCGTTGGCCAGAGGGCCGTCGTCGAAGACGGCGATCCCAATTTTCCAGCAGATCCCGCGCAGCTGCGCGATGGCATTGTCGACACCGAAGAGACGGCCGCGCCTGAGGATGGGACGGATCCGTCCGTCGTCGATACGCGCGATCCCGAGGACATCGCAATCTTTGAAAACCCGCCCGCCGGCTACGATCCGCTCCTGTTTCAGATCGAGGACGTCGATCCCATCCGTGACAACCGGACCGTGCGCCATTTGGCGAGCCTGGACCCTTATGACCCCATCGGTATCCAGGTTGGAAGCTTTGTGCTGTTTCCGGAGGCGGAGTTTGGCACTTCCTACTACTCAAACGTCTTTCGCGCTCCTCATGCGGTGTCTGATTGGGCGCTCGATGTTCTGCCGGCATTTCGCTTCGTCTCCAATTGGGACCGTCATGCGCTGGAATTTCGCGCTGCGGGCGATCTGAGCTTTTATTCTCAGTACGACTCGGAAGACGACCGGGGTTACTTCTTTGAAACCCGCGGACGTCTCGATTTCACGCGCCGCACGAACTTCCAAGCCGTCATAAGCCACGAGCGCAGCCAGGAGAGCCGGTCCGCACTCGATGCCTTAAGCGTCGGATCGCGCGCCGACCAGACCACCGAACGGGGAGAAGCGGCACTGAACCATCGCTTCAACCGGCTTTCGCTGCAGTTTCGCGGCTCTGTCGCCGATTACACATTCGGCGATGTGGAGAATGCGGGCCAGACGTTCTCGAACGCCGACCGCGACTATACCGCGACAGAGGAAACCGCGCGCGTATCCTGGGAGTTCAAGCCGACGCTCGCGGCGTTTACGGAAGTCGCCGTCAATCAGCGCAACTACGACCAGCCCGCGCAGACGGATCTTATCAACCGGTCTTCCGACGGCCAGCGCTACAGACTGGGGCTATCGTTCGGCAATACGGGCCGCATTCTGCGCGGCGAGGTTTCGCTGGGATATGGTGTGCAAACGCCCGAGGACAGCCGCCTGAAGCCACTCGACGGGCTCATCATCGACGCCAACGCCACGTGGCGCGTCACCGAGCTTAGCTCGCTGATGTTTCTTGCGCGCTCGGACGTGTCGGAAACGACGACAGTGGATGTCGGCGGAGCTTTCTATCGCTATCTTGGGCTTGAGGCGCGTCACGCCTTCCGCACCGATTTGATAGGCTCGGCGGGCTTATCCTACACCACCCAGGACTCCCAGGACGGGATTATCTACGATCGCGAGGTCCGTGCCACGCTGGGCACGGAATACTTCCTCAATCGCGAGACCGTTCTCTTCGGCAAGTACGCGCATACCAAGCTCAACGCTGTCGGAACCGACAGCGACTACAACGCTGACGAAGTCCACATCGGCATGAAGATCCGCCGCTAGAGCCGTTCCGTTTTTGATGAAATCGCGGAACGGCTCTAGGCTTTTGTTTTGTCGTGCTTCTTATCGGAAAACCGGGCCCCACTTTTCCGGAAGCACGCTAACGTGCTCAGCTCAGAAGGCGGCGCAGCTCGGCCTGCAACGAGGGGGCAAGATCGTCGCGCGCCATCGCGTAGGCGATGTTGGCGGCCAGGAAGCCGATCTTGGAGCCGCAGTCGTAGATGCGGCCGTCGAAGCGCACCGCATGGAAGGGTTGCTTCAAGTCCTCCATCAACCGGATCATGCTGTCGGTGAGCTGGATCTCACCGCCCGCGCCGCGCTCCTGATCGGCGAGCAGTTCAAAGATCTCCGGCTGCAGGATGTAACGGCCGGTGATGTGCAGGTTGGAAGGCGCGGTGCCGCGCGCGGGCTTCTCCACCATCTTGGTGATGGAGGAGACCTTGGCCTTGCGGTCCGTCACACCGACGATGCCGTATTGGTGCACTTGATCTTCCGGAACCGGCGAGACGGCGATCAGGTTGCCGCCGTGATCGTTGTAGGCCGCGATCATGTCGGCAAGGCAGGGCCGCTCGGCATGATGCAGCATGTCGGGAAGCAGAAGCGCGAACGGCTCGTTGCCCACCAGTTCGCGCGCGCACCACACGGCATGTCCCAGGCCCAGCGGCGCTTGCTGACGCGTGAAGCTTGTCTGGCCAGGACCCGGGAGATCGCGTGCGAGCAGGTCGAGCTCATTGCGCTTGCCGCGTTCGGTTAACGTGCGTTCGAGCTCGAATTGGCTGTCGAAATGATCCTCGATGACGCCCTTGTTGCGCCCGGTGACGAAAATGAAATGCTCGATGCCCGCCTCGCGCGCCTCGTCCACCACATGCTGAATGACCGGCCGATCCACGACGGTCAGCATTTCCTTGGGGATGGCTTTGGTGGCGGGAAGGAAGCGGGTGCCTAGTCCGGCGACGGGGAAGACAGCCTTGCGGATGCGCTTGGAGGCACTGATCATTCTTAAGTCTCCGGATCGGGGCAAGAGGATTTCAAGATTGGTCTGCTAACCCAAGTAGAACGCAATTAGAAGATTATCAGGACAGGATCGGTTGCGAGGTGAGACATTGTTTCTCTGGTGCAACGGCTTGTCCGGCGCCGGATCACACGGTTAGTGGCATTTGAACGGGGCATTCAGGAAGAAGCGATGAGCGTACTGGTCACGGGCGGCGCGGGCTACATCGGCAGCCATATGGTTCTGGAGTTGCTGGACGCGGGCGAGAGCGTCGTCGTCATCGACAACCTTTCGACGGGTTTCAAGTGGGCCGTGGCCGAGCCGGCAACCTTGTTCGTCGGCGATGCGGGTGATGAGGACTTGGTTAAGGCCGTGGTGCGCAAACACGGTGTCGACGCCATCATCCATTTCGCCGGTTCGATCGTCGTGCCGGACTCCGTCGCCGATCCGCTGGGCTATTACCTCAACAACACGGTGAAGTCCCGCGCGCTCATTCAGGCGGCGGTCGACACAGGCGTGAAGAACTTCATCTTTTCCTCAACGGCGGCCGTCTACGGCAATCCGAAGGACAATCCGGTCTTCGAGACGGCAGATCCGGCGCCCATGTCACCTTACGGTTCCTCTAAGCTGATGACCGAGATCATGCTGCAAGACGCATCGCGCGCCCATGATTTCCGAGCCGTCGCCTTGCGCTATTTCAACGTGGCCGGCGCCGACCCCAAGGGGCGCTCCGGCCAATCGACGCCGCGGGCGACCCACCTCATCAAGGTGGCGTGCGAGACCGCGCTGGGCAAACGCGCCGGCATGGAGGTCTTCGGCACCGATTATCCGACGCCCGACGGCACGTGTGTGCGCGACTACATTCACGTCAAGGATCTTGCCCGCGCCCATATGTCCGCGCTCGCCTATCTGCGCCAGGCTGGAGCAACCGATATCTTCAACTGCGGGTACTCCAAGGGCTATTCGGTGCTGGAAGTCATCAGAGCGGTGAAACGTGCCTCCAACGTGGACTTCCCCGTCCAGCTGTCGCCGCGCCGGCCCGGCGACCCGGCGGCGATCGTGGCGGGGAGCGCGAAAATCCGCGAGCGGCTGGGCTGGAAGCCAGAAAACGACGATCTCGACCAGATCGTCGCCCAGGCATTGGCGTGGGAGAAAAGGCTTTCCAGCGGTCTGCCGCCCAACGCCGCCTGAGGCCGCAAAAAAGCCCATAAATCCCATCATTGCGTGCCACTGAACAGCTCAACCGCAGCCCGAATCGGCCATATGGCGGAAAAGGTGAGGTGTGCGTGGAAGGTGGAGGATCTTTCGCTGTGATCTATGGGCGCCGCCGGCGCGCGCTGCGTGCCGTGTTCCATCCCATTCGAGCGATGCAGGCGCTATTCGTTGCGGCCTCTTTTCTTGCCGCGGCCGCGCCGGCACGTGCGGAGAGCTTTGACGCGTTTGTTGCAGGGTTGTGGCCGGATGCGTCCAAGGCGGGCGTGTCGCGCGCCACGTTCGACAAGGCGATGGGCGGCATCAAGCCCAATTACAAGCTGCCCGATCTGGCTCTGCCCGGTAAGCCCAAGGTGGACAACACCGGCCAGGCCGAATTCACAAAGACGGCGGCGGATTACATTTCCAAGCCGTACATGGAGAAGCTGTCGGCGCAGGGGCGCACCTTCTTTGCCCAGTACAAGGTTGCGCTGAAGGCCATCGAGAAGAAGACCGGCGTCGATCCCTACATCCTCGTTGCCATCTGGGGCCGTGAGACGGCCTACGGCTCTCATGATCTGCCGCATGATGCGATCGAAGTGCTTGCGACGCTGGCCTACACGGGACGGCGCAAGGAGATGTTTCGTAACGAGCTGATCGCAGCCTTGCGTATGCTCGACATGGGGGTGGCGCGCACGGACATGAAATCATCGTGGGCGGGTGCGGTCGGGCTCACACAGTTCATGCCCACCGAGTATCTCAAGTACGCGGATGACGGCGATGGAGATGGCAAGACCGATATCTGGCGTTCCATTCCCGATGCGCTGGCGTCGGCCGCGCGCCAGTTGGAAGGCAAGGGCTGGAAGCGCGGCCAGGGCTGGGGCTATGAGGTCGTTTACGGGCGTAGCGCGGATTGCTCACTGGAAGGACCGCCCGACGAACGCCCCATCGCCAAGTGGATCGACCTTGGCTTCAAACGCAGTGATGGCAAGCCCTTCACGAAGGCTCAGGCGGCGGAAGTCGCCTACCTGATGAGCCCGGCCGGCACCTACGGTCCGCAATTCCTGGCCTCGGAGAACTTCAAGGTCATCCGTCTCTACAACACGTCAGATCTTTATGCGCTGTTTGTCGGCCATCTGTCCGACCGCATCCGGGGTGGTGGCGATTTCGCAACGCCTTGGGCGGATTTTGCCCAACCGCGCACCCGCACCGTGCACGACCTGCAAGAGCGTCTTAAGGCGCTCGGCTATCCCATGGACAAGATCGACGGAAAGATCGGTTCCAATACGCGCAAACAGATCGGACTCTACCAGAAGGCGAACGGCCTTAAGATCGACTGCTGGCCATCAGAAGCTGTGCTCAACCACGCCAACGCGAAAGCTGAGCGCTAGGGCGGGGTTTGCGCGGTTGAGGCGTGACGGGCTATGATGATGTGCGGCGTGATTTGCCGCGGGATAAGGAATTTTCCCGAAACCTCCGGATAAGACGGTTCGCGACAGCTTCCATGACACGCCGCCTGGCAAGCACGTTTCTCGCCCTTGTGGCGGCAGCCCTCTGGGGTTGCCTTGCCGTTCGCGCGGCTGACGGCGATACAGGCGGCAGTTTCCTCGATCCGTTTCCGGAGGGCGACCTTTATAAGGTCTTGGTGGTCGGCGATGATTTCGCCGATGGCCTGTTGAGCGGCCTCAACGAGAGCTTCGCCAACGACAGCCGCCTTGAGCTGCCCAAGCAAATCCGGCCCTTCGCCGGCATCATGAGCTCCAAGTTCGACGAAAAGCTCGCCGACTTCTCTCAGGCCATGGCGGGCGAGAATGCCGGCATTGTGGTCGTGATGATGGGCGATAATGACCGCGTCGTGCTGCGCGCCTCCTCCAACCGCCGCGTGCCCGTGATGAGCCCTGAGTGGCGCGCCGAGTACGGCCGCCGCCTGGACCAGATCATGAAGGCGGTCAAGATCAAGAACGCGGGCGTATATTGGGTGGGCCTGCCCAATCTCTCCCGCCCGATTGCCAACGACCAGGTGCAAGGCATGAACGAGGTGATCCGCGAGCGTGCCTATCAGAATGGCGTCCGCTACATCGACGCGTTCGCGGGTTTCACCGACGAGAGCGGCGCCTACTCGGCTTACGGCCCCGACCTTGCAGGCAAGATCCGCGTGCTGCGTCTGGGCGACGGTGTGCACTTCACGGATGCGGGGAACGCCAAGCTTGCCCACTTCGTGGAAAAGGAGATGCGGCGTGATCTCAACAAGGCGAAGTCCGAGCGCTCCATTCCGCTCGCGGGCAACGAGGCCGAACAGGCGCTCATCAATCCGGAAAACGCGGTGAAGGTTCCCGCGCCGTCATCGCCCGCTGCCGGCGAAAAGCCCGCGAAGGAAGAAGTCAAACCCCTGATCAGCGCCCCGACGGCCGATCCCTCCGCCGATCAGGGGGCCGATAATGGCAAGGTCGCCATGAAGGTTGCCGGCGCCAATGGGCGCGAAGAGACGGTGACGGTTGAGATCGTGCGCCCTCCCATTCCGGCGTCCGTCATCGCGCTCATGACGCGCAAACAGGCGTCCGGCCAGATGGGCGATCTTCTTGTCGACCAGATCGGGGACGGGCTGACATTGATGAATTCCGTGACGCCATCAGGCCAGAAATCTGCCGGCAAACTGAGCCCGTCCCAGGCGCCCTATTTCCGCTTGTTGGTGAAAGGCGAAAGGCTTCAGCCAAAGCCCGGACGTGCCGATGATTTTACGTGGCAGAAGCCCGACACGTCGTCCTTCATGCGCCGGCCCGCGGTGCCACCAGGTTGAGGCGTCCCCCTACGCGCCAAGCCCCCTACCTTCGGACCATTGCCGGGTGAACACTGAGGCTTATTTGCTTGTCTGCAATCTGCGCCAGCCGCCTTGCCGCAAAAGGAGAAGTCATCGTGACGCGTGTCGTTCGTTTCCATGAAACCGGTGGACCGGAAGTTCTAAAGATCGAAGACCTTGAGGTCGGGGCGCCGGGCGAGGGCGAGATGCGTGTTCGCATCGAAGCTATCGGGCTCAATCGCGCCGAGGCGATGTTCCGTGCGGGTATGTACCTGCATCCCCCGATCCTGCCATCCACCAATGGCTATGAAGCCTCCGCAATCGTCGACGCGATCGGGCCGGGCGTGTCGGGCTTTTCGGTGGGCGAGGCGATCAGCGTCATTCCCGCGCTGCACTTGAACAAGTACGGCGTCTACGCCGACGTCGCCATCGTTCCCGCGCACGCTTGCGTGAAGCGTCCGCCAGGGCTCACGGCGGTGGAGGCTGCTGCCGTATGGATGGCCTACATCACGACGTGGGGCGCACTCGTCGACATCGCCAACGTGCAGAAGGGTGATGCGGTGATTATCACCGCCGCGTCCTCCAGCGTCGGAATCGCCGCCATCCAGATGGTCAACTACCTGGGCGGCATTTCGATCGCGGCGACCCGCACCCGCGCCAAGGCCGATGAATTGAAGCAACAAGGCGCGCAGCACGTTATCGTCACCAACGAGGAAGATCTCGTCGAGAAGGTGATGGCGATCACGAACGGCAAGGGAGCGCGCGTCGTTTACGATCCGGCGGGCGGCCCGATGCTTGAAAAGCTGGCCGAAGCTGCGGCTCCCAAGGGCATCATCATCGAGTACGGCGCCTTGAGCCCTGAGCCCACGCCTTATCCGTTGTTTGCCGCACTCGGCAAAGGTCTGACCATCCGAGGCTACA
Source organism: Hyphomicrobium sp. (assembly GCA_016793445.1). Classification (GTDB taxonomy): domain Bacteria; phylum Pseudomonadota; class Alphaproteobacteria; order Rhizobiales; family Hyphomicrobiaceae; genus Hyphomicrobium_B. The sequence continues at coordinate 24,311 of JAEUME010000013.1, forward strand.
CGCTGTTCGAGTTCACCCCGGACCGCAAGAAGATCGAAAAGGGCGCCGACTTCATCTATCGCGGCTTCGAAGCTAAGGCTTTCAAGCCCATCGTCTCCAAGGTGTTCGAACTGGCCGACATCGCGGAGGCGCATCGCTATCTGGAAGGCAATACGCAGCTCGGCAAGGTCGTGGTAACGGCCAAGGGGTGAACCTGCGTTTGAAGTCAGACGCTTGTCCAAACGATAACGCCCGGGAGCGCAAGGCTCCCGGGCGTTTCGTATTCGGGTCGCGGCGAGCCCGTTCAACGCGGCAGTGTGGTCGCGCCCATCAGCGCCTTGTCGATGGCGTGCGCGGCCTGTCGGCCTTCGCGGATCGCCCAGACCACGAGGCTCTGGCCACGGCGAATATCACCGGCGCAGAACAGCTTGGGGTGCTCTTGCAGCTTGTAATCGTTGTCGGTGGCATCGAGACCCTTGAAGCGGCCGCGCGGAACAACCCGCAGTCCCATCTCCTTGATGACATCGCCCTCAAGCGGGCCCGAGAAGCCCATGGCGAACAGCACGAGGTCCGCATCAAGCGCGCCTTCGGTGCCGGCGATCGGCTGCATGTTGGCGTTGACGCGCGTGTAGTTCAGCTTCTTGACCTTGCCGTCCTCGCCAACAAAGCCCGTCGTGGAAATCGAATACTCCGTCTTGGCGCCTTCGGCCTGGGACGAGGAAATGCGCAGCTTCAGCGGCCAGTGCGGCCATGACAGAGCCTTGTTCTCCTTGACAGGCGGCTGGGGCATGATTTCGAGCTGCGTCACGCTCTTGGCGCCCTGGCGGAACGACGTGCCGATGCAGTCAGAGCCGGTATCGCCGCCGCCGATGACGATGACGTGCTTATCCTTGGCGGAAATCTCGTGCGTCTTCGGCTTTTGCGGCTCACCCGACACCCGGCGGTTCTGCTGGGGCAGGAAATCCATGGCGTAGTGGATGCCATCGAGATTGCGTCCAGGCGACTTGGCGAAGAAATCGAAGGGTTGTTCGGAGCCAATGGCGAGCAGCACCGCATCGTTCTTGCCGAGCAGATACTTCAACGACAGCTCGTTGCCAACGTGGACGCCGCAATGGAAGGTGACGCCTTCGGCCTCCATCTGCTTGATGCGGCGCGCGACGACGCCTTTCTCCATCTTGAAGTCGGGAATGCCATAGACGAGCAGCCCGCCCGGTCGCGCGTTCTTTTCATAAACGTGCACGTCATGACCCGCCCGCGCGAGTTGCTGAGCGGCGGCAAGGCCCGCTGGGCCAGATCCGATGATCGCCACCTTCTTACCGGTCTTAGTCTCTGCGACATGGGGCTGGATCCAGCCTTCCTGCCATGCACGATCCGCGATGGTGCATTCGATCGTCTTGATGGTGACGGGCTTGTCGTCGATGTTGAGCGTGCAGGCAGCCTCGCACGGGGCAGGACAGATGCGCCCCGTCACGTCGGGGAAGTTGTTGGTGGAGTGCAGATTGAGCGCAGCCTGCTCCCAATCCCCCCGATAGACGAGATCGTTCCAGTCCGGGATCTGGTTGTTGACCGGGCATCCGGTGTGACAATAAGGAATGCCGCAATCCATGCAGCGTGAGGCCTGCTTGCGCACGTCCGTCTCGGCAAGCGGAATCACAAATTCGTGGTAGTGCTTCAGGCGTTCCTCGACCGGCTTGTACTTGCGGTCTTCGCGGTCGAGTTCCAGAAATCCTGTCGGCTTGCCCATGGTCTTCTCTTCTTGGTCCTAAGATGCGGGTGGCATGGATTGGCGCCATGGCTGAGGCGTTGCGTGCGTTCCTAATTACTGCTTGGCCGGCTGGTCCGGGCTCGCTTCCGCCTCTTTGGACTTTGCGAGTTCGGTCAGTGCCCGGCGGTATTCCACCGGCATCACCTTCCTGAACTTCGGCAGATAGGCCGCGAAGTTCTTCAGAATGGCCTGGGCTTTTGCCGAGTTGGTGTAGTGCGCATGCCGGCTGATGAGCGCATAGAGGCGCTCGGCATCCTGAGCGCGCATGTCGAGCATGACATTCTTGAGCGCCACGGCTACGTCGCCACCCTGCCTGGCGAGTTCCTGAAGCGAACCCGGATCGGCCTCGAAGGTTTCGATCTGCACCATCTCCTTGTTGAGCTTGGTCTCGAAATCTCCTGCCTCGTCGAGCACATAGGCAATGCCGCCCGACATGCCGGCCGCGAAGTTGCGGCCCGTGGGTCCGAGCACGACGGCCACGCCGCCGGTCATGTATTCGCAGCCGTGATCGCCCGTTCCTTCCACGACCGCATAGGCGCCGGAGTTGCGCACCGCGAAGCGCTCGCCCGCAACGCCACGGAAGTAGCACTCACCGGCGATCCCGCCATAAAGCACGGTGTTGCCGACGATGATGCTCTCTTCCGGAGTGATGCTGGATTTTGGATTGGGCCGCACGATGAGCTTGCCGCCCGACAGGCCCTTGCCGACGTAGTCGTTGCCTTCGCCGACCAGATCCATCGTGACACCGGCGGCCAACCAGGCGCCGAACGCCTGTCCGGCCGTGCCGTTGAGCGTAATCCAGATGGTGTCTTCCGGCAGGCCGGCGTGACCATAGCGCTTGGCGACCTCGCCCGAGAGCATGGCGCCCGCGGAACGATTGACGTTGGTGATGCCGACCTCTGCCTTGACCGGCTTCCTGGCATCGAGCGCAGGCTTGGCGAGCGCGATTAGCTTGCGGTCGAGAACCTTATCAAGCCCATGGTCCTGCGACTCGCAGTGGTAGATCGCAACTCCCTTGTCCGGCACGGGCTTGTGAAACAGCTTGGTGAAGTCGAGCCCGCGAGCCTTCCAGTGCTCGATGGCGCGGTCCTTATCGAGGCAATCGGTCTGCCCGACCATCTCATCGAAGGTGCGGAAGCCCATCTGGGCCATCAACTCGCGAACCTCTTCGGCGACGAAGAAGAAGAAGTTGATGACGTGCTCGGGCTTGCCCGTGAAGCGCGCGCGCAGCACGGGGTCTTGTGTGGCGACGCCCACCGGGCAGGTGTTGAGGTGACACTTGCGCATCATGATGCAGCCCGCCGCAATGAGCGGCGCGGTGGCAAAGCCGAACTCGTCGGCACCCAGCAGCGCGCCCACGATAACGTCGCGGCCCGTGCGCAGACCGCCGTCGACCTGAACCGCGATGCGTCCGCGCAACTTGTTGGCGACCAGCGTCTGGTGCGTTTCGGCCAGGCCGATTTCCCACGGCGAGCCCGCGTGCTTGATCGAAGTGAGGGGGGACGCGCCTGTGCCGCCTTCAAAACCCGAGATCGTGACGTGATCGGCCCGCGCCTTGGCGACGCCGGCTGCAACCGTCCCGACGCCAACCTCCGACACGAGCTTTACGGAGATCGCTGCGTTCGGGTTGACGTTCTTCAGATCGTAGATGAGCTGCGCCAGATCCTCGATCGAGTAGATGTCGTGATGCGGCGGCGGCGAGATGAGGCCGACGCCGGGCGTCGAGTGGCGCACCTTGGCGATGGTGGCATCGACCTTGTGGCCCGGCAGCTGGCCGCCCTCGCCGGGCTTGGCGCCCTGGGCCATCTTAATCTGAATCATATCGGAGTTGACGAGATATTCTGTCGTCACGCCGAAGCGGCCAGAGGCGACCTGCTTGATAGCCGAGCGCATCGAGTCGCCGTTCTGCATCGGCTTGAACCGGTCGGCCTCCTCGCCGCCTTCACCCGTGTTCGACTTGCCGCCTATGCGATTCATGGCGATGGCGAGCGTGGTGTGCGCCTCGCGGCTGATCGAGCCGAAGCTCATCGCGCCGGTGGAGAAGCGCTTGACGATCTCCTTGGCGGGCTCGACCTCGTCAAGCGGCACGGGCTTGCGGCCCATGCCCTCTGCGGAGCGAATGCGGAACATCCCGCGCAGCGTCATGAGCTGCTCGGTCTGCTCGTTGATGCTCTTGGCAAAGTCGCGATACTTCTGAGGCAGCTTGCCGTTCATGGCTTCGGTATTGTCCGTCCCGCGAACAGCGTGCTGGAGATCAGCCACTGTGCCTGGACGCCAGACGTGCGCCTCACCGCGAACACGGAAGGCGTACTCTCCGCCGACATCAAGAGCATTCTCCAACACCGGAACATCGCCAAAGGCCGCCCTGTGGCGTTCGACCGTTTCGCGCGCAATCTCGCGCAGGCCGATGCCTTCGACCTTAGTGGCTGTGCCCGTGAAGTACTTGTTGACGAACGTCTGACGCAGGCCGACCGCATCGAAGATCTGCGCACCGCAGTAGGACTGGTAGGTGGAAATGCCCATCTTGGCCATGACCTTGAGCATCGCCTTGCCCACGGCCTTGATGTAGCGCTTCTTTACCTCCTTGGCTGTCGTTTCGGTGCCCTTGATCATCGTATAGAGAGTCTCGAAGGCGAGATAAGGATTGATCGCCTCCGCGCCATAGCCGGCCAGCGTGCAGAACTGATGCACCTCGTGCGCCTCGCCCGTCTCCACGACCAGGCCGACAGACGTCCGCAGGCCCTGCTTGATGAGGTGGTGATGCACGGCCGAGGTCGCCAGCAACGACGGGATCGGAATCCGGTCGGGACCTGCCGCGCGATCCGACAGGATGAGGATGTTGTAATCACCGGCCCGCACGAACTCTTCCGCTTCCGCGCAAATGCCGTCGAGCGCCGGGCCCATGCCCGCCTCGGCCTTGTCGGCAGGGTAGGAGATGTCGATCGTCACCGACGAGAAGTTGTTGTCCTTCACGGCGCCGATGCCGCGAATGCGCTCCAAATCCTCATTGCTGAGGATTGGCTGGGAGACTTCCAGCCTCTTCTCTTTGGAGGTGCCTTCCAGATCGAGGATGTTGGGACGCGGGCCGATGAACGACACGAGGCTCATGACGAGATCCTCGCGGATCGAGTCGATCGGCGGATTCGTCACCTGTGCGAAGTTCTGCTTGAAGTAGGTGTGCAGCAACTTGGATTTGGACGACAGCGCGGAGATTGGCGTGTCGGTGCCCATGGATCCGACGGCCTCCTGGCCGCTCTCGGCCATGGGAGCCATCAGGAACTTGAGGCTCTCCTGCGTGTAACCGAAGGTCTGCTGAAGATCGAGCAATGCAATGTTGCTCCTAGCCGCCGGCGCCTTGGCCGGCAGCGGAAGATCCTGCACCCTGATCTGGGTGCTCTTCAGCCACGTCTCATAGGGATGCGAGGCGCAGATTTCCGCCTTCAGCTCCTCATCAGAGATGATGCGGCCCTTTTCCAGGTCGATCAGCAGCATCTTGCCCGGCTGCAGGCGCCACTTCCTGACGATGTTTTCTTCGGCGACCGGCAGCACGCCCGACTCCGAGGACATGATGACGACGTCGTCCTTGGTGACGAGATAACGAGCTGGGCGCAGGCCGTTACGGTCCAGCGTCGCGCCGATCTGGCGGCCATCCGTGAAGGCCATGGCGGCGGGGCCGTCCCAGGGCTCCATCAGGCAGGCGTGGTACTCGTAGAAGGCGCGGCGGTTGGCATCCATCGTCGGGTTGCCGGCCCACGCCTCAGGGATCAGCATCATGGCGGCATGCGCCAGGCTGTAGCCGCCCATGGTGAGGAATTCGAGCGCATTGTCGAAGCAGGCCGTGTCCGACTGGCCTTCATACGAGATCGGCCAGAGCTTGGAGATATCGTCGCCAAACAAGGGCGTGGAGACGGAAGCCTGCCGGGCCGCCATCCAGTTGACATTGCCGCGCAGCGTATTGATCTCGCCGTTGTGCGCCACCATGCGGTAGGGGTGGGCGAGCTTCCACGACGGGAAGGTGTTGGTGGAGAAGCGCTGATGGACGAGCGCGAGCGCCGACGTCATGCGCGGGTCGGACAGCTCCGTGTAATAGGCCTTCACCTGATAGGACAGGAACATGCCCTTGTAGACGATGGTGTGCGTCGACAGGCAAACCGTGTAATGCCCGATGTCGCGGCCCTTGTAGGCATTGTGAATGGCGTTGGAGACGACCTTGCGCACGAGATAGAGACGGCGCTCGAACTCTTCCGTGGTCTTGATGCTCTTGGGCCGGCCGACGAACACCTGCCGGTGCACCGGCTCGACGCTGCGGACCATGTCGGAGAGGCACGAATTATCGACCGGCACCAGACGCCAGCCGAGCAGGTCGAGACCCACCTCCTTGAGGCAGCGCGACCACACGCGCTCACAATGTGCCCGCAGCCGATCGTCGGCCGGCATGAAGACATGTCCGACCGCATAATGTCCAGGCTTGGGCAGCGTGAAGCCGAGCTTGCTCGTCTCGTCGGCGAGAAAGTCGTGCGGGATCTGAATCAGGATGCCCGCGCCGTCGCCCGACAGCGGATCTGCGCCAACGGCGCCGCGGTGCTCCAGGTTATGGAGGATGCTGAGAGCGTCAGAGATGATCTTGTGCGACTTGCGCCCCTTCATGTCGGCGATGAAGCCGACGCCGCAGGCATCGCGCTCTTGTGCGGGATCGAACATGCCCGCAGGAGCAGGGCGGCCGGAAGCGTCGATCAGTTCGTCTTCGGCGGGGGGAAGGTAGCCTTCGCTCATCGTTCGTCCTCAATTGGCCCCAAGGCCATCTTGGTAAAATCAGTCCATGAAATCTGTTTCGGCGGCGCGATCGCCTGTCAAGGCGGGGCGAGGAGGCAGAGCCGGGCGCGTCAATCCGCGTGCCTTCAGCCCCGGGTCAGGCGTTTTCGCGTCCCCTTCGTGAGGGGATGCCCGGCTGCATTGACTAGAAGTCCATCCTGTCTCAATCGGCGGCCTTGACGGATACATGCCCCACTCACGGCGTTCGTTCTCCAGCGCCTTTGCGCGACGAGGGACATGCCGTTGCCGGGTGCCCTTGGCGCACAGCTTACCGCCTCATGGTCGGGAGAGCCATATAGGACAGCATTGTTGACCTATTTCTGAATTCTACAGATTTCATGACACCGCACAAGCGCTAAGACTTAAGGGTGATCACGGAGCCGGGGACGGGCTGAGATTGGCGAAAAGCAGCGTGATGTCAAACGCAAAACGGGCGGGCCTTGCCAGCCCGCCCGCCCTGGGGTCAATGCCAACGCCTTTAGGCGATGGCGTTAGTTCACGGCTTCGATCTGTTTGGGCGCCTCGCCGGCACTGATCGCGATCTGGCGCGGCTTCATGCGCTCGGGAATGTTGCGCTTAAGATCGATGTTGAGCAGCCCATTTTCGAAGCTGGCCGAGGATACCTCGACATAGTCGGCAAGCTGGAAGCGGCGCTCGAAATTACGGGCCGCAATGCCCCGGTGCAGGAAGGTGCGATCCTTTTCATCAGGCTTCTTTTCGCCCGAAACGGTGAGCGTGGATTCCTTGGCCTCAACCTTGAGTTCCTCAGGCGTAAAGCCTGCGACGGCCATGGTAATGCGGTAGGAATTCTCTCCCGTACGTTCGATATTGTAAGGAGGGTATCCGCTGTCGCTGTCAAAGCCCGAGTCGAGCATCTGGAACAGCCGGTCAAAGCCGATGGCGGAACGGTAGAAGGGCGTAAAATCAGTGTGTCGCATGAGACATATCCTCCATGAGAAGCGACATGCATTCTTGAGATCCCCCCAACTCGGGCCGGATCCCTAAAAGCGTGCCCCCTCATTGCGAGGCAGGCACGCCACTAAGGTAGGAAGGCCCTTCACGGGTTCAAGGGGGATCGGCGGGTTGGCTACGACCCCCGTGGATGGGGCACGAACGGCCTTTGCAGCGGGCCGCCGCCATGCGGTAAGCTGTGCCGCGACATGGTGAAACGAACCCGGCAGCAGCCCCAGGCATGACCCTCATATCCTTGGCCATCAATCCAGTACCTGCCGGCGTCGTTACCGGCATTTTCGATGGCTATGACGGGCGCAAGCTGCGCTACGCGTGCTGGCAGCCCACGCGCGGCCCGGTGCGGGGCACCGTGTGCATTTTCACGGGCCGTGGCGAATACATCGAAAAGTACTTCGAGGTTGTCGCCGATCTGCGCCGGCGGGGCTACGCAGTCGCGATTCACGACTGGCGCGGACAGGGCGGCTCGGAGCGCGCCTTGTCTGATTCCCGCAAGGGGCATGTCATCGGCTTCACGGAATATGACCGGGACCTTGCGATCTTCATGTCTGAGATCGTCGTTCCCAACCTGCCGCCCCCATACACAGCGCTGGGGCATTCCATGGGCGCCAACGTCCTATTGCGCAGCGCGCACGATGAATTGTCGCCGTTCGAGCGCATGGTTCTGGTCGCACCCTTGATCGCCATACACCGCGATCTGCTGGGTGTCAGCCAGAAGGTGGCCCGCATCTACGCGGAAGTTGGCAGCCTAACCGGACTGTCGGCAGCTTATGTGCGCGGCGGCGATGACCAGCCTGAGGAACTGGTCGATTTCGAGATCAACCGGCTCACCTCCGATTACGTGCGCTGGGCGCGCAACAAGGCCATCGTGGAAGCCGCGCCCGAGCTTGCGCTCGGCTCGGCGACGGTAGGCTGGCTGCGCTCAGCGCTGCGCAGTTGCGCGCTGCTTCAGCGTCCGGATTACCCCAAGTATATCGCCGTTCCGCTGCTCGTGTTTGCGGCTGGCGCAGATAAGGTCGTTTCGACGCAAGCCATTGAGGATTTCGCGGTTGAGCTGAAGATTGGCGGCATGATCCTGATGCCCGGTTCCAAGCACGAGATCCTGCAAGAGAACGACGCCATCCGCCAGCGCTTCTGGGCAGCGTTCGATGCCTACATGGGCGTCGCGATCCCGCGCGCGGCGTAGCGGCTAGCCTCTTCGCATACACGCGGTTTCGGGAACGATTAAGTTGGCCAGGCGTTTTGCATCCAGTCCGTTTTTTCGAAACCGACAGCGAGAGATGCAAATGGCCCAGGCACACACGCGGACAGCCACGAAGTCCGGCAACGCCTATTCCGGCGACGAATTCCAGGATACCGTCGAAGAAGCGAAAACCCAGGTCTCCGAAATGGCGCAGCGCGCGGGCAAGGAGGTACGCACGGTCGCCGAGGACGTGAAAGACTTGGTGGTTCGCAATCCATATACGACGCTTGCTGTCACCGCTGGGTTGGCATTCGCTATCGGTGCTCTGTGGAAGCTCAACAGCCGTCCGAGTTCGCGCTTCGACCGAATATTGCGGGACTTGCAGAATATCGATCTGCCGAGCCGCGCCGACGTTTTGTCGGGCAAGTGGCGGTAAGCCAAAGTGATTTGCTTCAAAAGCTTTATTATCTTGCCAGCACCTTGAGTGCGGCCTCGTGCACGCGCCTGTCGCCGCTCGCGAGAATGTCGCCACCTGCGCTGGCGGACTCACCCGACCACGTCGTGACCGCGCCGCCTGCGCGCTCGATAATGGGGATCAGGGGGGCGATGTCGTATGTCTTCAGGCTTGGCTCGATGATCAGGTCCACGAAGCCCGCCGCCAGCAGGCAATAGCCATAGCAATCGCCGCCGTAACGGGTCATGCGCACGGACTTTTCAAAGCGGGCCAAGACCTCCTGCTGCTTGCCCTTGGCAAACAAGCCAGGGTGGGTGGACGTCAGCACTGCGTCAGACAGTTTTTCGCACGGTCTTGTCTTCAAGGTTATGGTTTTGCCGGCAGGCCCGCGGCGCATGTGCGTACGCTTCTCGCTCGACCAGAACCGCTCGCCTGTGAAAGGCTGGTCCATCATCCCTAGAAGAGGCTGGCCGCTATCCATCAGACCGATGAGCGTACCCCACAGAGGGCTCCCCATGATGAAGGCGCGCGTGCCGTCGATCGGGTCCACGATCCAGCGGTACCGGCTCAGGCCATCCAGCTCGCCGAACTCTTCTCCCGTCAGTGCGTGATCGGGAAAGCGCGCCTTGAGCGCCCGGGTGATGACCTTTTCAGCGCCACGGTCAGCGGCGGTCACCGGATCGAAACCGCCGTCCACTTTGTTGTCGACGGCAATCGGGTGGCGGAACGACTTCAAAATAGCCGGGCCGCTCAAATCGGCAAAAGCATGGGCCCCCTCCAGCAACACCTTGAAAGGCAGACGTTTCAACTGCGGATTGTTTTTTCTAGGTTTGGCGGAGGCAGGCGGCTGGGTCATTTGGCTGAACGTCTGTCAGAGTTACTTTGGGGAAGCGAAGTTCACATGTGTGTTACTTTATGCACAAAAGTTGTTGCATGCCTGATACATCGATTTGTTAATGTGTTTATGCTAGGAATATCGATGATTGCGAGGCCAAGCGAAGCGGCGCATGTTTGCGTTGCGGTTGCGAGTGACACGCTTCTTCGCAGTCGCGTTGCCCACTTTGGGCGTTTCCTCCCTAGACTTGGGCCGTTCGATTACCGGACGGCCTTTTTTTGCGTCCCACGTTAGGCGCGCTGCTGGTGCTTGCGGAGGTATTCGCTGACTGCCAGAGCGATACAGCCCCTTCATCGACCTCTTGCGTTCAAACAATCTCGAACCCCCTTTAGGCAAGCAAGATCTTCGTGGTTGCGAGGAAGATCGAGCGCGCTTTCGAAGCGCGATCCATGCTCGCATTCTTTCCTTTTGTTGCGTTTTTTTAAGGTTGGTGGTGCCGCGGCAGGGCGCTGCGAGGTCGGGATTTTAGAAGTTTATCAAATAATTACAATAAGTTAAACAGATACTCATCCCCGTTCGAAATGCAAATGTGTGCATTCAGATCTGCGAAAAATGCAGTTGCCGTTGGTGCGCCGCACCCTTAATTATTGCATTGCGACATCGACGAGTTTCCTTGTCTGTCGCAGCCCTCCTTGGGCGTTTCCTCCCTAGACTTGGGCCGTTCGAATTTCGGACGGCCCTTTTTCTTTAGCTGGGGATCCTCAGTGCAGATCGCGCGGGTAGTTCGACGACGGTGCCTACTCGGCTGCCGCGCGGTAGCCGCCAAACCTGTCATGGGCACTCGATATGATGCCCTGGAAAATCGTGTCCAGGTCCGCCTTCAGGCCGGCAAAGCCTTTGTTGGGAACAAGCCGGCGCTCGTCCAGGTACAATCCGCGATTGACCTCGATCTGCAAGGCGTGGATGCCGCGCGACGGCTTACCGTGATGCTCGGTGATGTAGCCTCCGGCATAGGGGCGGTTCATTTGTACGTCATAGCCCGCGCGCAAAAACGCGTCGCGCACCGTGCGCGCGAAGTGAGGATCGCAGGAGGCTCCGAAACGGTCGCCGATCACGATGTCGGGCCGCGTACCGCCGCCCGCCACCGCTGCCGAGGATGGCATCGAATGACAGTCGATGAGCACGGCGAAGCCAAAGAGCGCTTCGGTTTCGTTGATCAGGGCCGCGAGCGCCGAATGGAAGGGGAAATAGAGACGTTCTATGCGGTCCATAACCGATTTCAACGAAAGGCGTTCCGCGTAGATTTCCTCGCCATCGGCGACAATGCGTGCCACCGTGCCAAGCCCGCCCACGACGCGAACGGATTGCGTGTTGGCATGGGCCGGTAAGGGCTCGCTGACGAGTTCCGGATCGAGTTCGTAAGGCTCACGGTTGACGTCGAGATAGGCGCGGGGAAACAGGGCCGAGATCAGGGGCGCACCGAAGGCCGGCATGCCTGAGAAAAGGTGGTCGACGAAGCAGTCCTCGGATTTGCGCAAAGAAATCGGATCGAGCCGCGACGCCGCAAGGAACTCCGCAGGATAGTGCCGCCCGGAGTGGGGTGAAGAAAATACAAACGCCGCCGTCTGCCGTTCCGGACGGACAAGCTCGAAAGAAGACTTCAGCGCGGTGGGGCGGCCGGTGTTCTCCATTCTCGTCGTGTCTATCCCCGCATCCTGATGAAGTTGCCTCAGTAACCCGGCCCCCAAGCGCGCTGGTGCGCCCGAGCGCCAATTTACGGCAGACAGTGCCAGCGCGATCGCATCGTGTCCATGCTTGTGGCCTGCCGGCGCGCACTATGGATCGTCGGGTAATCAGGTGTTGCTCATGAGCCCCGCTTTCTTCCACAGCTTCATCCAACATTTACCAAACTCGAGACAGATTTGCGTCCTAGCGAAATTCCGCTAATGCATAGTGCCCACTATTTCTCGCCAGCAAGAGTAACCCCATGCCCATCAAGCCCTCCAGCATCCCGCTGCACCGCATTCTGTTGGCCGAAGACGACGATTCGATGCGTGGCTTCCTGGTGAAGGCTTTGGAAAAGGCCAACTACGACGTGGTCGCCTTTGCCAACGGCGAGGACGCCTACGAGCGGCTGAAGCACGAGCCTTTTACGCTGCTGTTGACGGATATCGTGATGCCCAAAATGGACGGCATCGAGCTTGCACGGCGCGCAAGCGAGATCGATCCGGATCTCAAGATCATGTTCATCACCGGCTTTGCGGCCGTGGTTCTGAACAGCGACCATCAGCCGCCCAAGGATGCCCGGGTGCTGTCCAAGCCGTTCCATTTGAAAGACCTTGTAAAAGAGGTCGACCGCCTCCTTGCGGCCTGAGGGCGCAGAGGGGAAGTGCATTTCCGGCATCGATTTTGGCATCGGAGGCTTGACCAGCAAGCCGAACACCCTCTAGAAGCACGTCTTCCCTTGATTGGGCACTTAGCTCAGCGGTAGAGCACTACCTTGACATGGTAGGGGTCAGAGGTTCGATCCCTCTAGTGCCCACCAGTTTCATCCATCGGTGTCGTCATGAAAGTTAGAAACTCGTTGAAATCCTTGCGCTCGCGGCACCGCGATAACCGCGTTGTGCGTCGCAAGGGCCGCGTCTACGTGATTAACAAGACGCAAAAGCGCTTCAAGGCGCGCCAGGGCTGATTGTCCAAGGGCAATCCACGTCTTGGCAGATTAATTTTCTGTACTTTGACGCCTGGGGCGGCTTTCGGTAGGTTTGCGCCTATGAGTAAGCGCATCCAATTTCTGCTTGGCTGTACATTTGTGTCCCTCGCTGCCATGGCGGGGGTTTCGTCGTTTGCCCAGGAGGCTCAGCCTCCCCCAGACCAGCCCCCCGCGGTGGTCGTGCCTGATCCTTCCGCGCCAGAGGCAAACGACAAGGAGGCCGCGCCTGCCCCGGCTCCTGATGCCGATGGCCCGGGTTTGCGCGAGCGCTATCGCTCCGCGCGCAAGGGCTATCAGGGCGATCCGGGGCTGATGGGTCTCAACTTCCCGCGCAATCAGGAGGAAGCGACGATTGTTCTCGGCAAGCTATTTGCCGCACTCTCCAAGATGGAAGATCCCCTTCTCGCAACGAAGGTGATGGACACTATTGAGCGGATCTGGCGTCTACCGGGCGGCGATACGGTCAACCTTCTTATCGACCGCGCGTCGGATGCCGCCAACAAGAACAATCCCGATCTTGCCTTGAAGCTGCTTGATGCGGCCGTGGACCTTGCTCCCGATTATGCGGAGGCCTGGAGCCGGCGCGCGTTCGTCTATTACCTCAAGGGAGACACCGCTCGCGCGTTGGGTGATCTGAGGCGCACGCTTGCGCTTGAGCCAAACCACTTCAAGGCGCTCGAAGGCCTATCCAAGATCCTCGAGGAGCAGGGCCAGAAGAAGGGCGCGCTCAAGGCGCTTGAGGAACTCTATCGCATTAATCCCAATTCACCCGGCGCGAAGACGGCGATCGACAATCTGAAAAAGGACGTGGAAGGGCAGGGCATCTAGCCTGCACGGCCTTGCGCGCTGAAGTTAATCTTGCCGCCACATGGTTGGTGGATGAAGGCCGCACAAATAAAAAAGAGCGGCCAAAAGGCCGCTCTTTCCTGGCTGGATTCTAACAAAACCGCGCAAAGGCGCTGCGGTTCGATTAGAACCAATACCATACACCACGGCGGCGGCGGCGACGGCGGCGACGTCCCCTGCGGCGTCTCCTGCGCCAGCGCTGCGCGTGAGCGGGCGTCGACGCGGCCGTCAGTGTCGCCACGCTCGTCACGCCGGCAATGCCGAGCGCCGTCGCACCCATCGAACCCACCGTGGTGACGCCATAGGCGATCATCATGGCGATGACCGCTATCGTGCCAACCAGGATCTTTCGGATGTTGCGAGCGACACTCATGCCGAAAGCCGAAGCTCTCTGAACGGCATCGCGTGGATTGAAAGATCTCATTTGTTCCATTTCACCGCCTTTCTCTCATTAACCGCTACAAAACTGTAGCGTCGTCTGAAGAGTACTTGGCCAAGCACCAATTGCACGGCATAAGGTGCTCGGTCTTTGAAATCTTAGGATCTGCTTTTCCACTCAGAAAAATAGATCGCCGAATAGCGGAAAGCTCAAATCGTCAGATTACAACTCCTCACCTTACAGAGAAGATCCAGCCTTCACAAGCCGGACAACTCCGCCACCTGGCAATCAAAATCCCATCGATTTTTTGCCACCGGCAGAAGCGCAGATTAATGTCATTATTCTGCAACCGCTCACGCAAGGGTGCGACAGCGTCCAAGCGAGGAGGAGGGTTCTGCCCAACTTTGTTCTTGTTTCCTGCATAAGATTGGATGGCGCGGCCGATGTCTAAAAGTAAGCCTACGTACGTTCTCGGTATCAATGCCTACGATCACGATGTCAGCGCATGCCTGCTGCGCGACGGCGAGATTGCATTCGCCATCGAGAAGGAGCGCGTTACACGCCAGAAGCACGCGACAGGATTTTTCCAGGAGGTCGTCGACTACTGCCTTAAGGCGGAAGGCATCACCCTCGACGATGTCGATTTGGTCGTACGCAATTGCTATGTGCTCCCGGTGGAGGATCTGGAAACGCGCCTCGTCTACGAAAGCGTGCCGGAGTTTCTGAGCGACGAGGAGCGTATTCAGGCGAAGAGCAACCCGCTCTATCTGCCCAAGTCCAACAAGGTCGTGACGCTCTCCCACCATCTGGCGCACGCCTACAGCGCCTTTGCGGCCTGCCCGTTTGATGAAGGCGTTGTGATGATCGTCGATGGCGTGGGGAGTTATGCGACCGACGTCAAGGAACCTGGTCAGATGACGGAGGGCGCCACCCCCTTGGCGCGCGAGTCGGAGAGTTTCTATGCCTTCAAGGGGACTAGCCTCACGACCTTGAAAAAGGTCTGGCTGGAGCCCGTGCGCGGCTTCTTGAGCGACGAATTCTTCTTCATGGAGGGATTGGGCGCCGCCTATAGCCGGGTGTCCAGTTACATCTTCGCAGATTGGAACAAGTGCGGTGAGGTCATGGGGCTTGCGCCCTACGGCACGCCAAATGCCTTTCAACCCCTTGTCATCATCAAGGATGGCGAGATCGCCGTTCCGGAGTGGACGGCCGAGTTCAACAAGCCGTGGATGCCAGAGCTTGACGAGAACTGGGAAAAGAACCCGCACGTCCAGCACTGGCGGGACATGGCGTGGCGCGTCCAGGACGACACCGAGAAGGTACTGCTGGAGCGGGCGCGCTGGCTGCGCGAAAAGACCGGCGCGAAGTACCTGTGCATCGCAGGGGGCGTCGGACTCAATTGCGTGGCGAACGGCAAGCTCGCCGAAGAGGCGGGCTTCGAGGACATCTGGGTTCAGCCGGCCGCCGGCGACGGAGGCATCGCGATCGGCTGTGCCTATTACGGTTGGCTTGAGATCCTGAAGAAGCCGCGCAAATACGTGATCAATCACGCCTACTTCGGTGTCGACTATGCGCCCGAGGTTTCACGCAAGGCCGTCCAGCAGCCTCGCGTCAAGATGGAAACCGTGGTTAAGGAAAGCGACGACATCTGTGCGGAGACCGCGCGGCTGTTGTCCGAGGGCAAGGTTTTCGGATGGTTCCAGGGGCGTTCGGAATTCGGGCCGCGCTCGCTGGGCAACCGGTCCATCCTGGCCGACCCGCGCACGGCTGAGATGAAGGACATCCTCAACAAGCGCGTGAAGTTCCGGCAGGCGTTCCGTCCCTTCGCCCCCATCGTGCTCGCCGAGCGCGCCAAGGACATTTTCGAAGGCGACATCGATTCTCCGTTCATGCTCATGGCCATGAAGGTGAAGCCTGCGTGGAAGGATAAAATTCCCGCTATTGTGCATGTGGATGGAACCGCGCGCGTGCAGACCGTCCGGGAAGATCAGAATCCCAAGCTGCATCGGCTGTTGAAGGAGTTTGAAAAGATCACCGGCGTTCCGGTGCTCGTCAACACCTCCTTCAACGTCAAGGGCGAGCCCATCGTGGAGACGCCGCTGGATGCGCTCAATTGTTTCCTTGGCACCGGCATTGATTACCTCGCCTTGCACGACATGCTGATCGAGAAGAATAAGATGCACGGCATCATGCTGCCAATGCGCAAGACCTATAAGGAAATCTCCGAGATGGTGAAGCGCGGTCTCATGGTGGATTGATATTTCCGACCCTGGGCTGTCGCCGGAGCTGAAATCATGCGGACAGCCGACACGTCCCCACCCTGACGGCTGTGACTTAGACTTCCGAGGCAATAGGCGCGCCGCTCTCGTCCACGTACGCGATACGGATCATGTTCGTGGTGCCTGGCGATCCCAGCGGCACGCCGGCGGTGATCAGAATGCCGTCGCGCGCCCGCACGAGTCCTTCCTCGAACGCAATGCGGCAGGCTTTGCGCACCATGTGGGCGAGGTTCTCGGGGTCTCCCGTCATGATGCACTGAACGCCCCACGCCAGCGAGAGGCGGCGGGCGGTGGATTCGATGGGCGTCAGACCGATGACGGGAATACCGGGGCGTTCGCGGATGACGCGCAGAACAGTGGAACCGGTTGCCGTGTAGCAGACGATCGCGCCGAGCCGCACGGTGTCGGCGATTGCCGAGGCCGCGTGCGCGATGGCGTCGGCGCCGGTGGGCTGGGGCTCGGTATGGGTCGCATGCAGGATCGGCTCATAGAGCGTGTCGGCTTCCACCTCGATGGCGATGCGGTCCATCGTGGAGATGGCTTCAACCGGATATTGCCCGACGGCGCTTTCCGCCGACAGCATCACGGCATCCGCGCCGTCGAACACGGCCGTTGCGACATCCGAGACTTCCGCGCGCGTCGGCATGGGCGAGGAGATCATGCTCTCCAGCATCTGGGTTGCCACGATGACCGGTTTGCCTGCGGCGCGCGCCAGCCGGGTGATCTTCTTTTGCAGACCCGGCACCTTCTCCACCGGCATCTCGACGCCGAGATCGCCACGGGCAACCATGATGCCGTCGGACGCAGCGATGACGTTCTCCAGATCGGCCACCGCGGAGGGCTTCTCGATCTTTGACAGGATTGCCGCGCGCGTGCCGATCAATTTGCGCACTTCATGCAGATCGTCGGCACGCTGCACGAAGGACAAAGCGATCCAATCGACTCCGAGCTTCAGGGCGTGCGCCAGATCGACTTTGTCCTTTTCGGTGAGTGGCGAGATGCCAAGCAGCGTATCGGGCATGGAGATGCCCTTGCGCGATGCCAGCATGCCCCCGACCTTGACCTCGGCCGTGATCTTGTCCTTGGCTTTGTCGATCACCTGCATGCGGATCTTGCCGTCGTCGAGCACGAGGTTGTGTCCGACATCGATGGCTTCGAAAATCTGTTCATGCGGCAGGAACACGCGGGCGTTGGTGCCCGGCGCTTCCTCGCGATCAAAGGTGAACGTCGTCTTCTCGGCGATATGGACGCGGCCGGTGCCGAATTCACCGATACGGAACTTCGGACCCTGCAGGTCGGCGAGGATGCCGATGGCGTGGCGATGGCGCGCCGCGCAGGCGCGCACGGTGTTATAGAGTGTCTTGGCGCCATCCGCTGTCGAATGGCTCATGTTGATGCGGAAGACGTCAACACCGGCGAGAAAAAGCCGCTCCACCATTTCGGGGGCTGCGGACGCTGGGCCAAGCGTTGCGACGATCTTGACCCGGCGATTGCGTCTCATTTCTCATCACTTCCCTGGGCATCGGGATCTGTCAGGCGAATGGTCCATTCCTTCGCCTCCCCGGTGTCCACTTCAAAAAATCCCGTGCGCTTATATCCGCGTTTCGCGCAATCCTGAACCCCCCGGATCGCAAACGACTTGTCCGCAGTGCACATCTCGTTCTTGCCGCCCCATTCGCCGCCGCGGTCGTAGTCGACAGCGTGCACATACACGAAACGGCTCGGTACGGGTCCTTTCAGCAGTGTCTCGCAGGTTTGCGACGCAATGTTCCACCAGCCTTCGGTGGCCCAGCCGGTGTTGTCCTGGTAGCCGACGGCAACGCCGATCCGGCTTGACGTCGAATTACAAAGCTTGAGATCCGCGCGGGCATCGTGCGCGCCTGGCAGGCAAAGGGCAAGACCCAATGCCCACGCGGTACGGCGTACCCGCCCATTCCAGAATTCGATCACCCCGATCAATCCCCTCGTGCTCAAAATAAGGCCAGCGGTCCGTAGCGCCGCCCCCATGCTGGCCTCAAGGGTCGACGAGAATCACGCGGAAATCATTGACGTTCGTCTGGGTGGGGCCGCACAGGATGAGATCGCCGAGCGGTCTGAAGAATCCCGATGAATCGTTGTTGGCCAGGAAATTGGCGGCATTTTGATTGACGGCTTGCGCGCGCGCAAGCGTGTCGGGGAAAACCATGGCGCCGGCTGGATCGTCGGCATTTCCACCACCCCCGTCGGTGCCATCCGTGTCGCCAGCCAGAGCGTAGATGCCTTTCGCGCCGTTCAATGCAATCGCGAGACCCAAGGCGTACTCCTGGTTGGGGCCGCCCGAGCCGTTGCCGCTTACGGTGACCGTAAGCTCGCCCCCCGACATGATCGCGACTTTTTCGCCGCGGCGCTGAGCGTCGAGCGCCATGGCCGCATGCGCGCGGGCGACGTTACGCGCTTCGCCCTCCAGACTGTCGCCGAGGAGCTCGACGCGGTAGCCCTGCGCGCGGGCGATCTGAGCTGCGGCTTCTATGGATGCCTTGGGCGCAGCGACGATCTCGTATTTCGAGTTCGCGAGCTTGGGGTCGCCGGGTTTAAGCGTTTCGTTGGCCGGGCTGGCGAGGGCAGCTGCGATCTCGGGTGCGGGGGTAATCTTCCAGCGCGTTAGCACGTTGCGCGCATCAGCCAGAGTCGAGCGGTCGGCCACGGTTGGGCCCGAGCCGATCTCATCGGGATGATCGCCCGGCACGTCCGAGATGGCGAGCGTCAGGAGGCGTGCGGGGTAGGCGGCCGCGGCCAGCTTGCCGCCCTTGATCTGCGAGAGGTGCTTGCGCACGCAATTCATCTCGGAGATCGGCGCGCCAGATTTCAGGAGTTGCTTGGTGAGCTGCTGCTTGGTTTCAAAGGTCACGCCCTCGACGGGGGCGGCCCACAGTGCGGACGCACCGCCCGACAACAGACAGAGGACGAGGTCGTTGGGACCAGCGGTCTTGGCGTAAGCGATAGCTTGCTTGGCGCCTTCGATGGAGTTGGCGTCCGGCACGGGATGGCCAGCCTCGATGATCTTGATGATCCGGGTCGGCAACCCGAAGCCGTGCCGCGTCGAGATGAGCCCGGAGACTTTGTCTTGCTGGCCGGTGGCGATGTAGTGGGTTTCGGCTGCGACGGCCATGGCCGCGGTGCCTTTGCCCGCGCCGATGATGATGATCCTGCCGCCCTCGGGCACGCGCGGAAGGTGGGCCGGCAGACACACCTTGGGATGGGCGGTCGAATAGGCGGCCTCGTAGAGAGCCATCAGCATCTGTCGCGCCGCCTGATTGGTCGCCTCGGCCATGTGTCCTCCCGGTATCCATTTTTCTTTTGCGCGCCCTGGGCTGGCCGGGCCGTATTGTTCTTTAGTGTTGATTTGCGGGATCGCCCATGAAGCGTCAAGGAATAGGAAGCCGCAGTCAGGGGCTGGCAATCCAACCGGGTAGGGGCCATCCTATTCAAAAGCGTCGCCGTTCAACGCCGGCCTGCGTCAAGGCAGGGCGCACCGGTTGCTTTACAGGAGACCGATCGATGACGATGGACCCTAGCACAACCGAGGCCCTGGAGGCGGCGGCGTTCCGGCGTCTGGTGGAGCACCTGCGCATCCGCACGGACGTGCAGAACATCGACATGATGAATTTGGCCGGGTTTTGCCGGAACTGCCTGTCGAACTGGATGATGGAGGCCGCCAAAGAGCGCGGGCTGGACCTCACAAAGGATGCGGCGCGCGAGCTGGTCTACGGTATGCCCTACAAGGAATGGCAGGCGAAGTATCAGACCGAAGCGAGTGCGGAAAAGATCGCCGCCTTCGAAAACAGTCGTCCCAAGGAACACTGAACGACAGCGACAGGCGCAAGGCCGGTTTGTGCGCCCGAAGTACGGTGAGAGCGGCACTTTGGCCGGAATTCGGCCGGAATATGCGTGGATTGGTCTCTTGCAGGACCCTCACATCTGCCATAACGATCCAATGTCACAAATGGCCGGAATGCCCGGCAGGGATTAATGCCCGTGAGCAAAACGCCCCTTCTCGATACCGTCAAGACGCCCGCCGATCTGCGCGCGTTACCAGAGGCTTCGCTGCGCCAGTTCGCCGATGAACTGCGCATGGAGACCATTGACGCGGTTTCGGTCACGGGGGGCCACCTTGGCGCGGGACTGGGCGTCGTGGAGCTGACGGTTGCCTTGCACTGGGTTTTCGATACCCCGCGCGACCGGCTGATATGGGATGTGGGCCATCAGGCCTACCCGCATAAGATCATTACCGGCCGGCGTGAGCGCATCCGCACGCTGCGTCAGCCGGGAGGCTTGTCAGGCTTCACCAAACGCGACGAGAGCGTGTACGACCCCTTCGGCGCGGCGCACTCATCCACCTCCATTTCCGCCGGTCTTGGAATGGCGGTGGCGCGCGATCTGTCGGGCAGCGACACCAATGTCATTGCCGTGATTGGCGATGGCGCCATGAGTGCGGGCATGGCCTACGAGGCGATCAATAACGCCGGTGCGCGCGATGAGCGCCTGATCGTCATTCTCAACGACAACGACATGTCGATTGCGCCGCCGGCCGGAGCGCTGTCGGCGTACCTTGCGCGCGTCACCTCGTCGGGCACCTACCTGCATCTGCGCGACTACGCCAAGCAGCTTGCCAGGATGCTGCCCAAGAAGTGGGAGCGGCGCGCCGCGCGCATGGAGGAATATACCCGCCATCTCTGGCAGGGCGGCCAGTGGTTCGAGGAACTGGGTTTCTATTATATCGGTCCCATCGACGGCCACGACTTCAGCCAGCTTGTACCCGTCTTGAAGAACGTGCGCGACGCTAAGCAAGGCCCGATCCTGGTTCACGTCGTGACCCAAAAGGGTAAGGGCTATGCGCCGGCGGAAGCCTCCGCCGACAAGTATCATGGCGTGAGCAAGTTCAATGTCGTGACCGGCGCACAGGTCAAGCCAAAGCCCAACGCGCCGACCTACACGCGCATCTTTGCTGAAAGCCTCATCAAGCAAGCCGAAAAGGACGACAGGATCGTCGCCATCACGGCGGCCATGCCGGATGGAACGGGGCTTGATCTTTTCGGCGCACGCTTTCCCCGGCGCATGTTCGACGTGGGAATTGCCGAACAGCACGCGGTGACGTTTGCGGCGGGGTTGGCGGCCGAAGGCTACAAGCCGTTCGCTGCGATCTACTCGACGTTTCTGCAGCGCGCCTACGATCAGGTCGTGCATGACGTTGCCATTCAGCGCCTTCCCGTGCGCTTCGCTCTGGATCGCGCAGGTCTCGTAGGGGCGGACGGACCGACGCATGCGGGCGCCTACGATATTGCCTATCTCGGCTGCATTCCGAACATGGTTCTCATGGCGGCCGCTGACGAGGCGGAACTCGTGCACATGGTCGCCACGCAGGCGGCCCTCGACGATGGGCCTAGCGCGCTGCGCTATCCGCGCGGCGAAGGCGCCGGCGTGGAGCTGCCTCAGGAGGGTCGCCCACTCGATATCGGCAAAGGCCGCATCGTGCGCGAAGGCTCCACGGTTGCGATTCTTTCCCTGGGCACGCGGCTTGCCGAGGCCCTGCGTGCCGCCGAGCAGCTTGCGGCTTTCGGGCTGTCAACCACGGTTGCCGACGCGCGCTTCGCCAAGCCTCTCGACAAGGATCTCATCAAGCGGCTCGCCGCGAACCATGAGGTCCTGGTAACCATCGAGGAGGGTTCGGTGGGCGGGTTCGGGTCGTTTGTGCTGCATTATCTGGCCGAGGATGGGTTGCTCGATCGCGGGCTGAAGGTGCGCACCATGGTGCTGCCGGATTACTTCATCGATCACGGCAAGCCCGATGACATGTACAAGGCAGCGGGGCTTTCAGCCGACGGGATCATCTCGACGGTGTTTCAGGCGCTGGGGCGGGACAGGCTGACGGGCGAGCTTCCCGGCAGGGCGTAAGCTTGCGCGCCGTGCCCCCTTTGAATTCCTTACCGGTCCGCCTTCGGCACGTCTGGTTTGGCCATCCACTTGATCAGCAGGCCGGCGGGCAGGACCCACAACAGGCCCGCAACGATGTAATAAACGAACTCGACAAACCCGTTGGCCTGCCTGATCTGCAGCACAACCGCGACGGCGAGCGCGAGCAGGGCATAAACTGCGATGAGGAGGATGAGCAGGATGGCCCCAGTGAATTTTCGCGCGCGTTGGGTCATGAATGCTGTCCTTGACGCGAAGGCCTTCGCGTAAAGGTGCGGCCCGGCGCGCATTGCGGGCGCAGTCTTCGCCTATTATCAGGGGTAAGGCAAGTCATCCGCCGTTCACTGCCCCTCGGGAGATCATTTAGCATGGCAAACGCCGCCATTAATCTGTCTGAACCGCGCACTGCGCGCGCGCAGTCTGGTCATGCCGCTGTTGAAGCCTGGCTATGGTTCGTGGCGGCGCTCGTTTTCGCCATGGTGGCGGTGGGCGGGGCGACACGTCTCACGGGCAGCGGCCTCTCGATCACCGAATGGAAGCCCATCATGGGCGCCATCCCGCCGCTAAATGAGGCGGACTGGCTCGTCGCCTTTGAGAAATACAAGCAGATTCCCCAGTACAAGCTCGTCAACGAAGGCATGTCGCTTTCGGAATTCAAGAGCATCTTCTGGTGGGAGTGGGGGCACCGGTTCCTCGGACGTATCGTCGGGGTCGTCTTCGCGTTGCCGCTCCTCGTTTTCTGGTGGCGCGGCTGGTTGCGTGCCGGCACGGCGGGAAAGTACGCCGGGCTGTTCGCGCTGGGAGCCATCCAGGGCGCCATCGGCTGGTATATGGTGGCATCCGGGTTGTCCGAACGCGTCTCCGTCAGTCAGTACCGTCTGGCGCTGCACCTTTCGGGTGCGCTGGCGATCTTCGCGTTACTGGTGTGGCTGGCTCTGGACGAGCGCCGTGCGAGGCTTGGCGGCTCGCCAGGCATCGTCACGGGCTTCGTGCGCGCAATGGCGGCTGTGATGTTCGGTTTGGTGTTCCTGCAGACCGTGCTCGGCGCGTTTGTTGCGGGGCTCAAGGCCGGCCTCATCTACAATACGTGGCCGAGCATGGACGGGCAGTTCGTGCCGTCCGATTACTGGATCGACGGCCATGGGCTCATGAGTTTCTTTGAAGGGCACGCGGCTGCCCAGTTCAATCATCGCATGATGGCGTATCTGCTGCTCGCCGCGGCGCTGGTGCAGACCATCGCCATTCTGCGCGCGGGCGCCACGTGTGCGGCGAAATTGTCGGGGTTCGTGCTTCTCCTGGCCGTTGTCGCCCAGGCCGTCATAGGTATCCTGACGCTCGTCTGGCACGTTCCGTTGACGCTGGGCGTGCTGCATCAGGCGGGCGCCGTCGCCGTGCTGGGTATCGCGGTGTGGCACCTGTTCGCGGTCAACGACGCGCGCAAGGTCTAGTCTAGATCCCAAACGTCTTTGGATAGGCAAGGCGGGACACGTGTACAAGACGGTTTCCAGCGACCTGTCAGGGAGGATTCATAATCAGGTCATGGAAATCTTCTAGGACCGCTTGGGCATGTGCGCCGTCGTCAGCCACGAGCGTGATGAAACCCTCCAGCGCCAGAAGTTCTCCGCCGATGGAATACACGCCGCGACCTTGTTCCCAGACCCATTTCACGTGCCCAGACCGGTTGATGATCCGGTACACCAACTGGAAATTGCGCTGCAACATCACCTGCTGGTGCGCATGGTTCCATGCGTCGTCGCGATCATCGGGGAACATGATCTGCTGAAAATAGAAGTTGGGATCGTTGACGAGCTGATAGGGCTCGTAGCCGGTCACTTCCAGGCAGCCGTCACTTGCGAACTCAAAGCTCCAGTTGCGGTTGCTCTTGCAGCGATAAACCATGCCTGGGATGCTGTTTAACAGGGTGCTGAGCGACCGCCTGACCGCCCGCAGGCTCGCTTCCACCTGCTTCTGGCGGTCGATGTCCGTCAGGGTGCCGATGGCGCTGCGCTCCTCGCCGTTGACGGCCTTGGCGCGCAGTTCCAGCCAGTGCGACGTGCCGTTTCGCGCAATCATGCGCGTTTCTATCTGGCAGCTGTCGCGTTTACCCCTGAGAAGGCCGCTGATCTGCGCGTCGACCAGGGGGCGATCTTCCGGATGGATGAAGGCGCCGAAGGGCTGATGGATGCTGTCCGCGACCGTGTGGTCCAGCAAGGGCTCCCACGAGGCGCTGAGAAAGCCGATATCGCCGTTGGAATCGATCTTGAAGACGATCTGCTCGATATGCTCGACGATTTGTTGGTAATCGAAGGGCGCCGCACCGTCCATGACGGGGTGCGGAGCGGGAGGGGAGGGTGAGTGACTGTGATGCTCGTTTGACGTCATCAGGGCCGGTATCGGCGACGACGTCCGAAGCATATCGGACTTGTCCGTTGTCAATGCAGACGTAGCCGGTTTCGGCTTCTGGTCACCAGATTCGCTTTGCAGATCGCGCCGCACAACCGGGTAGACAGCAAAAGCGAAAACACCGACAACTATCGCTATCGAGCCTAGGCCGAATAGAGCAAAATAAGTCCCGGCAAGATTTATCCAATCTGGCCATCCGGTAACCATTATGGTGCTGAAACTGAGCATCGTTATGACCACGACCAGTCGAGCGATCACCAAGACATCGAGCCCTGTCGTACAACCTCGCGTTCGTGATCGCAGCAACCATTTGGGGTATTTCGACCGGCTGCGCAAAGCACGTCGGCAGTATCCGCTCTATTTCAGAACGGTCGCCTTCCTCACGGGTATTGCCTTTGCGGCTCTCCTCATCCTCACGAGTTCCTTTTTCCTATCAGACTACAGCTCCGCCGCCCACACCGCTCTCGGCAAGCTCAGCCAGGCGCGGCTTGCATGGAGCGGATCGGCGCCGGATATGGTGCAGGCTCCGGGCGCGGATACGAACACTGGCACGAACACTGACGGAACGCGGCCTTTGATTTTGGATGTGCTGAAGGATGAGATGATCCTGAGCAACGCAGGCGTCAACCTCGACCTTCTTAAGGACGCCGGGCAGATCAGGGACAAAGTCACCGCCCGCGACGCACTCGCTTTGATGGAGCAGGCCGCGCAGAATATCGAGCGTGATCTGGAGGCGACACGCTTTCAGGTCAGGCTCCTGCAGCTTGCAAGCCTTGGACTTCTTCTCTTCTGTCTTGCACGCTTGAGCATCGACGCACGCCGCGTTCTCGTTGATGGCGTCGACCGGCTTGTGGGGATGGTGACAACCGTCGAGGGCCGGGGGGCATCTTCACCGATGCGCGATGAAGTTGCCCGTCTTGAGGGGAGCATCGCGGGCGTTCTCGCACAACTGGAAAGCACCGCCGATACCTCAAGCGTGGCCGCCGAGACCCGGGCCTCACTGGCGCGCATGACGCGGGCACAGGACTACTTGTCCAAGGCCATAGGCTCCATGCTGCGCCATTCCTTCGGCGACTGGATGCTGCGCAAATTCCTCTACTCTCTGGAGCGCGCGCTCGACTTCGAGAACACTGCGATTTTGTTCTCGGAGGACGAGGCGGCGATCCATTCCGGACGCTGCCTCTTCTCAAACCGCGAGCCCGGCCCGTTTAACAAGGAGTTCTCCTCAGAGTTGTTTGGAGCGGGAGCCGGGGCAATCGTTGAAGGGTCTTCGGATACGCCCGGCACGCGCAGGGCAGGGGTAGGGTTTGCCGATACGACGGGAGAGCTGAGCGTGCTTCTGGTCGAATTTCCAGAAGACAGACTGCTTGAAGCGTTCGAGATTCAGACGCTGCGGATAACGGCGAGCCTGCTCTCCATGGCTGCAAAGCTCGACGGTCATGACCAAGAGGCGCGACGTGTCGCCGTGCTGGAAGAGCGCGCGGCGATCGCGCGGGAACTGCATGATTCCCTGGCGCAGTCGCTCTCCTTCATGAAAATTCAGCTTGCGCGCCTTCAATCCTATCAAAATAACAGGAGCTTCGAGACGAAGAAGCAGATGGAAACCATCACCAGCGATCTGCGGCATGGCCTGGACAACGCCTACAGGGAATTGCGCGAACTTCTTGCAACATTCCGTGTCCATATGGATGTGCGGGGTCTCGACTTTGCAATCGAGTCCGCGATCGAAGAGTTCACCCAGAGGTCGGGTCTCCCGATATCCTTGGACAACAGGCTTGTGGGCGCACCGCTAACCGTGAACGAGGAATTCCATGTCCTGCACGTCGTGCGCGAGGCCCTGAGCAATATCCTCCATCATGCATCGGCCAGCAATGTTTGGATCGTGATGGCGCTGCAGGCAAATGGAGCTGTCGTGATAACCATAGATGATGATGGGGTGGGCTACCTTCCACCGGAAATCAAGCAGCCTTCACATCATGGCCAAACGATCATGAAGGAGCGCGCTTTCAGTCTCGGCGGAACCATCGACATCGCTCCAAGGCGGAACGGCGGAACCCGCGTGAAGCTGACGTTCACGCCGAAGAAGTCGCAGTAGCAGGGACGTTCTGGACACCGGTCATGATCAAGATTGTCCTCATTGATGATCATCCTTTGTTTCGCAAAGGAGTTCGGCAAATGATCTCGGACCATCCGAGATTCAAGGTTGTTGGGGAAGCCGCGTCCGGTCAGCAGGGCTTGGATATGGCCCAGGCGCTTCGTCCCGACATGGTGTTGATCGACATCAACATGAAGGGCATGAGCGGGCTTGAAACTCTGCGGCGCTTGAAGGCAACGGACCTGCATGCGCGATACATCATTCTCACCGTGTCGAATTCCGAGGAGGACCTCATCGAGGCCTTGCGCGTGGGTGCCGACGGCTATCTGCTCAAGGATATGGAGCCGGAGGACTTGTGCACCAATCTCCTCAAAGCCTGGAGCGGCATGACCGTGCTGCAAGACACGCTGACGGAAGTCCTCAGAAGTGCGTTGCTCTCGCCCGTGAGCGCAGGAAGCACAAAGGAAGAATTACTGACCATGCGCGAACGCGAGGTCCTTGAATGCCTCGCCGACGGACTGAACAACAAGACGATTGCGCGCAACCTTGGCATCAGCGACACCACCGTGAAGGTTCATGTCAAGAATGTGCTGCGCAAGTTGAACCTTACAAGCCGGCTTGAGGCCGCGGTCTGGAAACACAAGTCCAGGCAGCCGAATTGAAGCTCATGACTTGTAGCGAGCGTTTGGACCCTTAGCGCAATGATCAAGCCGATCGTCTGCGGCTGCGCTGGGCCATGATGGCTTTGAACCGATCATGCAGGCGTAGCCTGCAGTCTGGACTCGTTTGGTTCTCGTCCCGCAGCATTCGCAGTGTCCATCTGCACTGCCCGTCTCTTCGATCTCGAAATCCTGCCAGTTTAGCGGCGGTACGTAAGTCATCGCTCTCTCTTAGGCGCCTCACTCTCCGTCTTTGACGCGATCACCGTAAGCGGAAGCAGCGAAGATGTGCAAGCTTCGCCGCGAATTTCCGCTGTGGGCCATTAGCGGTCACTGATTCGAGCGTGTCCCGCGAGAACGCGCTCTATGAAGGCATCCTTGGCCGCTCGATAGACGGTCATGTCGCTACCCTCATGGTGAAGCTTCAGAGTGTTGTACTCGCTCACGAGATCGGGAGAGCGCCGAAGCGCCTCGACAAACAGATGGAAGAAGTCGTGAGGGCCACCGATCATCGTCAGCTGGATCCCGAGATGCGGATCGCTCGATGCATCCTCGAAGGCCGAAAAGCCCGCGGTCCGGATCGAGCCATCGTTACGCACAAAGTGTCCTGCCAGCAAGGCGTCTGCCTGGTGAAAGGCTTTGCCAGAGACGCGGATGACGATATCGAGATCGCCCTTCGTAAGGCAGCCCGGCACCGCCGTTGCGCCAATATGGCGTATGTCGGCATCTGATGGCAGAAGGGGCATAAGCGAATTGCGTACGCGCTCGAAAAGCCGCTGCGCCTTCTCTCGGGCAGGCTCGGTATCGACAAGTTGGAATGGCGGTTCGCTGCTCATGCCGATGAAAGTTATGCGCTGATCACGGCCCCATAGAATGATTTCTCATATCCAATAGCATTTGACGGCCATCCGGCCAGAAGCCGACGGACTATTGCCGAAGAAAAAGCCTTGCAAGTAAGATTGGTTGCGGGGGCCAGATTTGAACTGACGACCTTCAGGTTATGAGCCTGACGAGCTACCGGGCTGCTCCACCCCGCGTCACCAATAAATCTTCGCCCCGGTAGAAGGCCGATGGCGTGTCCAAATCCCGCGGTGCGAGACCCCGGGTGGAACTTCGCGAAAGCCTGAAAGCGAAGATATAAAAGCCGCCCGTTCCCGAGCGGCTCAAGTGGGAGGCTTATAACATAAATCCGCGCCTTGTGAACCCCCATCTCCGCAACGCGACACAAGAGCCCAATTATCGGGAAAACCGTGTGAAAAGCGCTTCTGGAACACGCGCAGCGCACCCTGAGCCGCCTTTGCACGCCGCGCCGCCACTTCGACGCCTCAGCGGCGCTTTGAGCTGTCCTTTCGCGTTCCCAAAAAGACGCGAAAGGGTGCCCGCGAAACGCAAGGGACTGCCGCGCGCGCCAGTCTGTGCGGGCAGCACTTTTGGCGGCCTTGCCACATAGTTTTTGCATCCCCGAGGCGTTAGAAGATGGCGCTGGAACATCATGGGCGGGCTCGCGCCGCCTGCACTTTCATTGCATTTCTGCGCCTGGCGTGGATCAACGGATTAGAAGAACAATGGCGCGGAAGCCCGAATTGCAGGAAGGATTTGTGCTGCTCGACAACAGCACGCGGATGGATGCGATCTCCATTCTGTTTGAGCACCCCGTCGAAACCGTGCGGGCCGACGAGCCTGCCGCCGTCCAAAAGGCACTCGCAGCGCTTCAGGCAGGGCTCGATCGCGGGCTGCATGCGGCCGGCTTCTTCTCATACGAGCTAGGCTACGTTCTTGAACCCAAGCTTGCCCCGCGCATGCCCGCAAACCGGGCGGTGCCCCTGTTGTGGTTTGGTCTTTACAAGGAGCCGCGCGAGATGCGCGGCGCGGAAGTGCAAGCCTGGCTGAGGGCCGAAGCCATCGGCGATCCCGCTCTCGGGGCGCTGACGCATTCCTGGAGCCGGGAGGATTATCTCGCCCGCTTCGAGACGGTGCAGGCCAACATCCGTTCGGGCGACATCTATCAGCTCAATCTGACTTTCAAGGCCAAGTTCCATCTCGAAGGCTCGCCCTTGGCGCTCTACCGCGATCTGCGTCTCAAGCAGCGCGTGGCCTACGGCGGCCTCGTCGATACCGGCGCGGCAACCATTCTGTCAGCCTCGCCCGAGTTGTTCATCGAGCAGCACGGCCGGGTGATCTCGACACGCCCGATGAAAGGCACCGCGCCGCGCGCCGGGACTCACGAAGGCGACCGCGAGGTACGCCAGACGCTGGCGAGCGATATCAAGAGCCGCGCCGAGAACCTGATGATCGTCGATCTGATGCGCAACGATCTTGGCCGCATCGCCGAGCTGGGGTCCGTGAGCGTGACGGATCTCTTTACCGTGGAGACCTTTCAGACGTTGCATCAGATGACGTCCGGCGTGCGCGCCGTACTCAAGCCCGATGTGACGCTTGAAGATCTGCTGAAGGCGATCTTTCCGCCCGGATCGGTGACAGGAGCGCCTAAAATCCGCGCCATGGAGCTGATCAGCGAGCTGGAGACCGAGCCGCGCGGGGTTTATTGCGGCGCCATCGGGCGCATTTCGCCTGACGGCAAGGTGCTCTTCAATGTCGCCATCCGGACAGCCGTGATCGATCGGCAAGGCAACGGTGAAATGGGGATCGGGTCCGGGCTCGTTGCCGACAGCCAGGGCGTCAAGGAGCATGAGGAGTGTCTCCTCAAGATGAAGTTTCTCACCGACCCCGTGCGGCGCTTTGAGCTGATCGAAACCATGCTGCACGAACCGGGCAAGGGCATTTGGCTATTGGAACGCCACATCCAGCGTCTTGCCACGTCGGCAGGTTACTTCGGCTTTCCCTATGACGAGGCCCGTGTACGCGACCGTATCGGCGAGGCGCTGAAGGGGCATCATCAAGAGCGGTCGCGCGTGCGGCTTCTGCTGGATGAAGAGGGCGGGATATCAGTGACGGTTTCGCCGCAACCTCCGGTAGCACCTGATGCCGTGATGCGTTACGTGGTTTCAGACACCCGTGTGTCGACGGGCGACTTGTTTCTCTATCATAAGACAACGCGGCGCGACCTCTATGATCGCGAATGGAAGCATTACGCCGACACGCTGGGCTCAGATGAGGTCATCTATCTCAACGAGCGCGGTGAACTGGCGGAAGGAAGCCGCACGACGATCTTCGTGGAAATGGATGGTGTGCTGGCGACGCCCGCGCTGGCCGCGGGTCTGTTGCCGGGTACGCTGCGTGCAGAACTCATCGCGCAAGGCCGGGCACGCGAAATGCGGTTGACACTCGATGATCTGTCGCGCGCGGATGCCGTCTATCTTGGAAATTCGGTGCGGGGCTTGGTCAAGGCTGAACCGCTTATTCCCGCGCCAGTTTAGTATTCTTCAAATCAAGATTGATCGGTCTGCCGTCAAGCACGCGGCGCGAGACTCAACTCGCTGGCGCCGTCTGGGACCGTATCGGGCTGTCGAGCTTATATCCGCCCAGCTCGGTCGTGCCGTTCGAATACAACACCGCAGCGACTGCAGCTGCCGTCAAGGCAATTGCAAGCGCGATGGAGGTTGTCGAAAGGCGCGCACGCCGGGCAAATGTGTTTGAAGTCGTGTTCATCATGCCGTCTTGCTAAGTCGGATGCCGTCTACATTGGCAGGCAGCCTAAGTCGCAGCGGGCTGGCTCTCTACTCCGCTCAATGCCGCGCGACACGTTTGCGCAGCTTGCAATGCTGCGCTGCAAAAACAGGATGGCTCACGGCAAGCCGAAGGCAAGCGGCACAAAGATCCCAACTGTAACCGGACAAGCAACCGATCAACGAAGATCAATTCAAAGACCACGTAACAGGCAGCCCAGCATCAAGATGCAATACGACATCAGCAGCGCCCAGAACTCGTTGCCCTTCAGGCCCGGAATATCCGCGCTAAAGAACGTCGAGACGAGCACGATAACGGCCAGAATGACCGACAGCATGAAAGTAATGATGCCCGGCGCTTTGAGTCCCACGTGACCTACTCCCCCTTGGCTTTTCATCCGAACGTGCATGGCCAATCCCCCCCGCACACGACAACGCGAGTCGTTTCCCTGAAGGGCCTTATAGCAGGCTGGGGGTGCCGGGACGCAAGGTTGTGCGGCAACAGTTTTGGCCGTGCCCACAAGTTACTGATCCGACTTGCCTTTGAAAAAGCCTACAAGAGTGTTGCAGCGGCGCACGTGCGCCGCTTGGAAAAGCTGGGGAAAGGTTGGCGCGGCTCAGAATTTGGGAAGATTGCGCCAGATGGCGATCTCGATCTCGAGGCGGCGCCACACCACGATGTAGTTCATGATGGCAGCCACTATCAGGGATAGGGCAGTGGCCGATGCGGCGCCCACCAGGCCAAAGCGCGGCACCAGCATGAAGTTGAGCACAACGTTGAGCGTGGCGCTGGCAAATAGCACCATCGCGCACAGCCCCTGTTCGCCAAGCATGTTGAGGAGAAACTCGGCCGGCCCCATCGACGAGCGGAACAGGAAGCCGACGACAAGAATACACATCACCGGATAGCCCGCTTCGAACTGCGGCCCAAACAGCCACAGGAGTGGCTTGCCGAGCGCCAGGATCAAAACAGCGCCCGCCAGCGAGGGCCAGAACGTCCAGTTGACGGCGTCCTTGACGAAGGCCCTGAGGCTCTCACGGTCGCCGCGTGCATTCAACGCGGCGAACTTGTTGGCGACTGCGCTGCCGACGGCGTAGTGCACGAACATGATGAGCGCCATGGTCTTGCCGGCCGCAAAGTAGATGCCGACGTCGGTTGGGCTCATGAAACGTGAGATGACCAGTATGTCGGTATTCTGCAGGGCAAGCTCGCAACCCAGAATGACGAGCAGGGGGAGCGAGATCGACAGCCAGCCCATGAAATCATAGGACCGCGGTCCTTTGGGGATCGTCGCTGCGAGTCGGCGGTTGATCATCAAAGTTTGCACGATGCCAGCGCCCCAGGTGGCGATGATGGCGGCAGCCGCCGCGGTCGTCGCTTCCATGGGCATTCCGGCAGCGTAGGCGCACACCATGGTGGCCAGCACCAGCAGGGGACGCAGAACATAGGGCGGCGCCAGCGCCAGCCCCATCCAGGCGTTCCCGCGCCCGATGCCGTCCTGAACATCGGTTAGCGTGAACAACGGCACGCACACCAGCGCCAGATAGATCGGCAACACATAATGGCTCTGGATGTGATCCTGAAAGATATATACTCCGGCGAGGCCCGCGAGCATCACGAGCGTCGACGTGGCAAGACTCATCAGACGCGAACCGCGCACGAGGCCGCGCAGCAGGTCGAATTCGCCCGTGACGCGGTAGGCCGGCGCAAGGCGCATGGCCGTGACGTTCATGCCCAGATGCGACATGCCGCCGAGGATAAGCACACACGTCCACACGAAGACGTAGATTCCATACTCGAAGCTGCCCATCCATCGGGCCAGCACGATCTGGGATGCGTAAAGCAGCCCGGCGCTGAGGCAGCGCATGGCGAATGCAATGACGGCGTTGCGCTGCGTTTGCTCCCGCTCGCCGTTCGAGGACAGGATATGGCCTCCCTGGGCCAAGATGGTCGCAAGAAGACCGAGTGGCGGGCTTTCCGGATTATCCTCGCCAGGTTCGAAGTGGCACGATGAGCGCCGTCGAACGCCAGCCGGTTGAGCTGGATGCAGCCGATTGATGGTGGCGCTCGTCATGGATCCAGGTCGTGTTGCGGGGTGGCGCGGCGGCTCGTTCAGTTCTGCTCAAGTCTTGCCCGTTCGCGGGTGCGCACGAGCTCGGCGACACCCGACCAGGCCCACGCCCGCCCGGCGTCTCCGCGCTCGCAATGGTAGCTGGCGAAGAACTCCGCGACGTCAGCCGCAAGGACTCCGTGACGGCCTTCGAGAACCTCGGCCATGAAAGAGACGTCGCTCGGGGTTGGCGTTGCGTCTTCGTCGGGGTGCCATGTGGTGGTCGTTGTCATCGGTAACGTCCTATCGGCGGCTTAAAGAACCGTTGATGGACCTGCCAAAGCAAATTCAGCGCCAAGTCACTTGAGGCCGTGCGCCCGGCACTGGCTTAACGCGCGAGACGTCGCGGGATAGGCCCTAAATTGCCGAGTTCGCGGCGGGATGCTCAAACCTGGAGGGTGGGGCCCGTTCAAAAGCGGGACAGGTGTCCCAAGGCCTGCCACAGGTTTCAAACCTGGGCAGGGACAGGCGGCGTCATTGTGCCTTCGCGGGAGAGCTTTGTGCCGCGGCGGCCTTCTCGGCCGGCTTTGAGTCGATCGTACCTTTCAGTTCCCCGACCGCCTCATCTTCGGCTTTCTTGGCCTTTGCCTTTGCGGTCTTGGAAGACTTGCGCTTGGCCGACTTGGCGTGCACCGGGCGGTTCCCGCAGCTCCAGGCCACGACCGTGGTGCGCACGCTCGTCAGCGGCTTGGGCGCAGGATCGGCGGGAAGTGTATCGAGGTTGGTGGTGTTGAACAGCTCCTTCCAGCCGTAGGTCTGGAAGCCGTGCTCGAGCAGGCTTGCGGCACGCACAGCCCGTTCGTCGCCTGAGGATTCGCCAAGCACCACCGCCATAAGCTTACGGCCGTCGCGCGTGGCGCTGGCGACAACGTTATATCCGGAATCGCAGGTGAAGCCTGTCTTGAGACCGTCAGCGCCAGGAAAGGTCTTAAGAAGCGCATTGTGGCTGCCAAGACGGCGGTTGCCGATCCGCAGCGCTGGCGCCGACCAGTAGTGGGCATACTCGGGGTACTCGGCGACCACGGCCCGCGAGAGCCGCGCGAGATCGCGGGCGGTCGTGTATTGGTTGGGATCAGGCAATCCATTGGTGTTGGCGAAATGCGTGCGCGTCATGCCGAGCTTTGTGGCCGTGGCATTCATCATTTCGATGAAAGACGCTTCTGAGCCAGCGACCGCCTCGGCGAGCATGACGGTTACGTCGTTGGCGGATTTGACAATGACGGCCTGCAAGGCGACATCCACAGTCAATTCCCCGCCGACCGGCAGGCCCACCTTGCTGGGTGGCTGTAGAGTTGCAACGAGCGAGCAAGCGATCTTATCGTCGAGGCCAAGCTTGCCCGCCTTGATGGCGTTGAACGTGACATAGGCTGTCATGATCTTGGTGAGCGAAGCGGGAAACCAAAGATCGTCCTGGTCTTCCGCGTAGAGCACCTTGCCGTTATCGACCTCGAAAAGCAGAGCCGGACCGGCCTGAACCCGCTGCGATGTCCAGCCTGCGGCGGCAACCACCATCAGGCAAAGCAGTAGGGCATGAATACAGGCCTTTGCAGCGCGCATTAACAGTGTCCCTGTGCAGGCAAAATTCAGCAGTCCCGATAACACATTCATCGCAAAGCGGGCAATTCAGGGGATCTTTCAGAAATCGTTATGGCCTTCGGGTGTGGCAGTACGGCGCATTTGCTCAGGTTTTTCGCTCAATAGCGCAACGCATGCAACACTCAGGCTGTGGAAAATGTGCCCAAGGGCGATTGTTGTGGCTGAGCTACGTCTAAATTCCGCGTGGCCTATGCGCAGGCACGTTGAACCAGGCGGAAAGTAATCTGGCAAAGAACGTCATCCCCTCGCCGGCGGGATCTATTCAAGCTGGGGTCGAAGCGCGCAACGAAAATTCGCGCGTTGGATTGGCGGGCGGCACCGCGCAACGAAAACCTCGCGCGATGGGTTGGCGGGCGGCATCGCGCAAAAAAAATGGTGCCCCTGGAGGGACTCGAACCCCCACACCCTTGCGGATAGCAGATTTTGAGTCTGCCGCGTCTACCGTTCCGCCACAGAGGCAATCGCACATAGATTGGCGAAGGCGCCTTCTATCGCCGCCCTCCCCATCCGTCAACGCGCCACGTACGTCTTTTCTTTCCCAAGGAGGGGTTTCGCCTGATTTGCGGTGACGCTGCGACTCTGGCTGCGCTATCGGTAGAGCCGTCCGGCGGTCGTAGACTGGCAAGTTTGGCCGCGTGCTGCATAACTTATCGAAGAGGGAGTCCATCGCATGACCGATCTTGCCGCCTGGGCACCGCGCGTGCTCGGCATTCTGCGCATTGTCACGGCCCTGCTATTCATCGAGCACGGCACCCAGAAACTCTTTGGCATCCCAGAGCGGATGGCGGGAATGACGGCAGGTCCCGAGATGTTCACGCTGATGTGGTGGGCGGGCGTCCTTGAGGTAGTCGGCGGTGTGCTCATTCTGGCCGGCCTGTTCACGCGCCCCGTCGCGTTCCTGCTGTCAGGCCAGATGGCCGTCGCCTACTGGATGGTGCACGCTCCCAAGAGCACCTTCCCGGTTCACAATGGCGGCGACGCTGCGATCCTGTTCTGTTTCATCTTCCTGTACCTCGTTTGCGCAGGGCCGGGGAGCTACAGCCTCGATCGCGAATAGGCGGGGTGTCGGTCGCGAGAACGCGATTAACGCGGGCAGTGCGATCCAGTTCGTATCGCACTCCCGCGTTTTCATGACCGCAGCCAAGGTGGATGCGCGGTAAGGCCGCTTACTTTGGCGTGCGGTTGGGCTGCCATGTGTAGCTGTACCAGCCGAATGCATTCTTGCGGACATCGAGCACGATGATCTCGCCGGGCCGGGGTGGCGGCGTGTGCGGGGAGGTCGTGTAGATCTCTGTTCCATTCTCGAGAATGGCACGGATGTGCGATTGCGGCCCAAGGCTCTTCCAGGTGCGGGCCGCCTCCGACCAGCGCACCGTCGCGGTTTGCTCGCCCTGATAGGCCCCGGGATAGTAGCCCAGCATCACGATAGCGACGGCGGCGAGCAGCGCGAAGACGAAAGCCAAGCGAACACTCTCCTTGCGGCGCATACTTTCGATCCGGGCGTTGTGCGAGCCTTCGGGCCGGCTTCCAGCAGGACGCTGGACGGCGCCTGGCTACTTGAGAGAATACGTGACGCGGCCGGTGTGGTGATGATGGCGCGTCACGTCGATATGATCGCCGATCTTGGGATCGCGCGACTTATAGGCAAGCACGCGCACGTGTTCCCCGTCGTTTAGCTTGACGCCCAACGTCACGGCGGGACCTTGTGCGACATTCGCCGCAGAGGTCGGGGCCGTGAAGGGCTCCACCGTTTCGATCACGCCCGCAACCTGTGTATTGTCCACGGCGAGATCGAGGTTCTGGTAGGCAATGTAAAGGCCGATGACGGCAAGAATAGCTGCCGCGATGCCTGCCTTCTTCAGGCGCTCGCGCATGAGCGCCTGATTGAGTTTGCGGCGGGTGTCTTCGCTCATCGCCATCGGACGCTCTCCTTATGCAGCCTTGGCGTTGCCTTCGACCAGGCGCACGATGTCCGCCATGATGTCGTTCAGCTGGAAGTCCTTGGGTGTATAAACCGCCGCGACGCCGAACGCCTTGAGTGTCTTGGCATCCTCTGGCGGAATGATCCCGCCGACGACGACGGGAACGTCATCGAGCCCTTCCTTACGCATGCGGTCCATGACCTCCTTGACCAGCGGAACGTGCGAGCCCGACAGGATCGACAGGCCGACGCAGTGGACGGCCTCATCGAGCGCCGCACGCACGATCTGAGCGGGGGTGAGGCGGATGCCCTCGTAGACGACTTCCATGCCGCAGTCGCGCGCGCGCACCGCGATCTGCTCGGCGCCATTGGAGTGCCCATCAAGGCCCGGCTTGCCGACCAGAAACTTGATGCGCCGCCCAAGCTTGTCCGACACGGTATCGACACTGGCGCGCACGTCATCAAGGCCAGCGCCTTCGCGCTGCGCCGCGGCCTGGGCCACGCCGGTAGGAGCGCGATATTCGCCATAGATCTTTCGCAGCAGCGTGCCCCATTCGCCTGTCGTCACGCCGGCCTTGGCGCAGGCGATGGAAGGCTCCATGACGTTGCGGCCTTCCTTGGCGGCGCGTTCCAATTCGCCGAGCGCCGCCGCGACCGCTTTGGCGTCGCGCTGCTCACGCCATGCCTTGAGGCGGGCCACCTGCTCGGCTTCGACGGCCGGATCGACAACCAGGATCGCATCTGTCCCCGACGAAAGCGGGGAGGGTTCCGTCTCGGTCCACTTGTTGACCCCGACGACGATCTGCGCGCCGGTTTCGATCTGGCGCAGGCGCGCGGTGTTGCTCTCGACAAGGCGGCGCTTCATATAATCGATGGCCGCAACGGCGCCCCCCATCTTCTCGATCGTCGCAAGTTCGGCCTTGGCCTCGGCCTTGAGTGCATCGACCTTCTTTTTGATCTCGGTGGAGCCGTCGAAGATATCGCCGTATTCGAGCAGGTCGGTCTCGTACGCCAGGATCTGCTGCATGCGCAGCGACCACTGCTGATCCCATGGACGCGGCAGGCCGAGGGCCTCGTTCCAGGCCGGCAACTGCACGGCCCGTGCGCGGGCGTTTTTCGACAGCGTGACGGCAAGCATTTCAAGCAGAATTCGATAGACGTTGTTTTCCGCCTGCGGCTCGGTCAAGCCCAGCGAGTTGACCTGGACGCCATAGCGAAACAGGCGGTTCTTCGGGTCCGTGACGCCGTATCGCTCGCGCGTGATCTCGTCCCACAACTCGGTGAAGGCGCGCATCTTGCACATCTCGGTGACGAAACGCATGCCCGCGTTGACGAAGAAGGAGACGCGCCCCACTACGTTGCCGAACTCGGCCGCCGGTACCTCGCCTGAGGCCTTCACGCCATCGAGCACGGCAAGGCCCGTAGCCAGAGCGTACGCGAGTTCCTGCACCGGCGTCGCGCCGGCTTCCTGGAGATGGTAGGAGCACACGTTCGTCGGGTTCCACTTGGGTACTTCCCTGGTCGAGAAGACGATCGTGTCCTTGATGAGTTTCAAGGATGGTTCGGGGGGAAACACATACGTGCCGCGCGAGAGGTATTCCTTGATGATGTCGTTCTGAATGGTGCCGGTGAGTTTCGCGCGGGAAGCACCCGTCTGGTCGGCGGTGGCGACGTAAAGCGCCAGCAGCCAAGCGGCGGTCGCATTGATCGTCATGGACGTATTCATCTGGTCGAGGGGGATGCCATCGAGCAGCGTGCGCATGTCGCCGATATGGGAAACCGGAACGCCGACCTTGCCGACCTCTCCCCGGGCGAGTTCTTGATCGCTGTCGTATCCGGTCTGTGTCGGCAGATCAAAGGCGATGGACAAGCCTGTCTGGCCCTTGGCCAGGTTCTTCTTGTAGAGCTCGTTGGACTTGGCGGCGGTGGAGTGCCCGGCGTATGTCCTGAACATCCAGGGTTTGTCGCGCATCACGCTGGCACCAGCAGCCGGGGTGCCGGATTTCTTGTCAGACATTGCTCTTCCTCGGTCTTGAGCCGGCGTTGCCGGTGGCGCCGGTCACGGCCAACATCACGGTCCACTCGGGCCAGTGTCATACGATAACTGCCGCCCTTCGCAATGCAAAATGCACCGTTGACGCTGCCAGGATGGGCGGCGGTCAGCGGCGGACACTTAGGCGGGCTTGGCGGAAAAGGGGAGGGCTTGCGGGTCAGGTCGGGGCAGTGCGCCGCGTCCGCGCGCGCATGTCGCCCACGGCATAGGCAACCCGGGTCAGTATCAACATGATCAGCATGGCGGAGATGATGCCGGCGGCGATGCCCAGGACCGTATTGGAATCAGGATCCTGCATCAGTACGATAAAATGTGTGATGAAGAAGTGGTTCGAGGCTAATCCGCCCAGAAGCATGACCGGCGCAAACAGCGTTGAAAGCAGGAGAGATTCCGTCATCAGGCGGACAAGCCAGTAGGCAAAGACCAACAGCGCGGCTGTCACCAGCCCCACGAATATGCCGACATCGCAAATCTGGCTCAGGTAATCCCAAATGGCATGGAACATTAAAGGTGGCCTCGCTGTTCACAGCGCCAGCGGTTATTCCGGCAAGGCGCGGGGTGCGTCGTTCTTTCAACCAGCCTACTGGTCACAATTTATCCCAAAGTCGGTTAAGGATTGATTTACCCGGGGTTGCAATGCGCACAAAAACACTTCATTGCAGCGCAAAAGCGTGCTTGATACTGCCGGTCCGTCATGCGCGATGAGCGCCGGGTTCCAGTCATTCAGACCAGGGGACGAAGGCGCCGTATGCCGGCCGGATACTTCAAAGACCGGGAGACCAAGAAACGATGGCGAGCCAATCAGCCACCAAACCAACTTCAACGGGAGCCGGCATGACTGCTTCGGAGTTCGTCTCGGGCGTGGGTAAGAAGGATCTTTACGAAGTCGGCGAGATTCCGCCTCTCGGGCATGTTCCCAAGAACATGTATGCCTGGACCATTCGCGAAGAGCGCCACGGCGAGCCCGACAAAGCCATGCAGGTCGAGGTCGTGCCGACGTGGCAGCTCGACAGCCATGACGTGCTTGTCCTGGTGATGGCGGCGGGCGTCAACTACAATGGCGTCTGGGCATCGCTTGGTACGCCCATCTCGCCGATCCGCGACGTGCACAAGCAGCCCTATCATATCGCCGGCTCCGACGCCTCGGGCATTGTCTGGGCGGTCGGCTCGAAGGTGAAGCGCTGGAAGGTCGGCGACGAGGTCGTCATCCATTGCAACCAGGACGACGGCGACGATGAGGAGTGCAACGGCGGCGATCCGATGTTCTCGCCGAGCCAGCGCATCTGGGGTTACGAGACGCCCGATGGCTCGTTCGCGCAGTTCTGCCGCGTGCAGGACCGTCAGTTGCTCGAGCGTCCCAAGCATCTGACCTGGGAAGAAAGCGCCTGCTACACGCTGACACTCGCCACCGCCTACCGCATGCTGTTCGGCCACCGTCCCCACGTGCTGCGTCCGGGTCATAACGTTCTGGTGTGGGGTGCTTCGGGCGGTCTTGGCTCGTTCGCCGTGCAGCTTTGCGCCACCTCCGGCGCGAATGCGATCGGCGTGGTATCCGAAGACGACAAGCGTGATTTCGTCATGCAGCTGGGCGCCAAGGGCGTCATCAACCGCAAGAATTTCAAGTGCTGGGGTCAGCTCCCGAAAGTCGGCTCGCCCGAATATAATGAGTGGCTGAAGGAGATGCGCGGCTTCGGCAAGGCGATCTGGGAGATCACAGGCAAGGGCGTCAACGTCGATTGCGTCTTCGAGCATCCTGGCGAGGCGACGATCCCGGTCTCGGTTCAGGTCGTCAAGCGCGGCGGAATGGTCGTCATTTGCGCCGGCACCACCGGTTACAACCTGACGATGGACGCGCGTTATCTGTGGATGCATCAAAAGCGCGTTCAGGGCTCGCACTTCGCCAACCTGGCCCAGGCAAGCCAAGCCAATAAGCTCGTCGTGGAGCGGCGCATTGATCCTTGCATGTCGGAGGTTTTCTCCTGGGAGCAGATCCCCAAGGCCCACATGCGGATGATGAAGAACGAGCACAAGCCTGGCAACATGGCGGTTCTCGTTTCGGCGCCCACCACAGGCTTGCGCACGATCGAGGACGTCATCGAAGCGGGGCAGAACCTCGGCCGCTGACGGATCGAGAGCTGCAAGCGGAAATATTGGAACGCCGGAGCCGCCGCTCCGGCGTTTTTGCTTGTGTGCCCGATGGCGCTTTCGGATGCGAATTGGTCCGGCTTTTCCAGAACTTTAACCGGGGGGGCCGGAGCGTGGGGCCGCCGAAGGCTGCTCCCCGCGCGCCATCCGCTTGAATTCCATGATGCCGCGGTTCAGTTCCGCGCCGAGCAGGATGATGATGGCCGTGAACTGGAAGAATATCATCGCGATCATGAGCTGCGACAGACCGGCGTAGAACAACGAGTAATTTGTGATCGCCAGATACTTTGACCACAGAGCAGCCAGTGTCAGCCAGAGCGCGATGGAAAGTACGATTCCAGGCCACACATCCTGGAAGCGGCGCTTGCCGGCTGCAAGCCACAAGTGGAAGGCGAAAAGCTGCAGGGCGATAATGGCGCCGGCGAGCGTGTAGCGCGTCAGTGGCCCGACCCAGATCTGCTCCAGGAAGCGAAGCGCCGAGCCGATCCATTCGACTTCCATGACCTTTTTGGTCCATTGCGGCTGGAGACCTTCCGCCAGCGCGGGACCGACGACGACCGCCCAGGTCAGCACAAGTGTAGAGACCGCGCTGACGAATACAAAGGACATGGAGATCAAGAGGCATAACGGATACGGCCGCGTTTCGTGAACGCGGTAAGCGTTGTTCAGCGCCGCGCGCATCGTCTCCAAGGCGCTTGTGGCGAAGAACAGGGCGAGAAATCCGCTGGCGGTGAGAAGATCGATACGCCGGGTGCCCATGATCGCCTGGACTTCAGGGGCCAACCCCTTGGCAACGGGTTCCGGCAGGATAGCAAACAGTTGCAGGATAGCCGCGTCGGCAAGCTCCCTGCCGCCGAAGACGCCCGATAGCGAACCAAGGAAGATGCAAAATGGAAACACCGAGACGATGAAGGAAAAGGCCACCGCGCTGGCTAGCGCAAAGCCCGAATGCTCATAGAGCCTGTAAAGGGCCTCCATGAACGTGCGAAACCGCTTCATTCTCAACCGAGGCGTCTCCCTATCCGCTCCCCAGGGGGCCCTTTTGCCGCGCACCCTAACGACTCGGCGCGTCAAGGTCTAGGTGACGGCCAGGCGAAGGAATTGGCATTTCTGTCACACGTTGGCCGCCGTTTGATGGCTAGGGAGAGAGGTATGCCCGGGTGCCGATGGACGCAGGCGCGGCGGCCTTCTAGATTTATCATACGCCAAGCGTCGTTGCGTCCGATGCGACGATCCCTGAAGTAGGCCTCGATAATGACTGTCGACAGCGTGATCGCACCCGATCTTCTCAACGCCGAAATTGCAGCGATTGAAGATCTCCTCGTTCATTACGAGGACTGGCGGGCTTTGGCGCAGCTGGAAGCGCGCGAACGCAAAGGCGAGTTGCCGGCCAACGTTGCCTCGTCCGGGATCAAGACGCTGCTGCTCGATAAGCTCGCCACAAATCCGCTGTTCCTGCGCCGCCAGACGCTGCTGAAGGAAGTCGAGCGCCTGACCAAACAAGCCCGCGTCGAAGCCGCGGTGAGCGAAACGGATCGGGCCAGTGAACCCGCCGAGGACGTCGACGATCTTACCCGCATTCGCGGAATCGATGCACGCCTCGAGCGGCGGCTCAATGCGCTCAACATCATTTCTTATGCGCAGATCGCCATATGGGAGGATGCCGACGTCGATTACTTCGCCCGCACTTTGGGGCTGGATCACTCCATCATCGGCGAGAAGTGGATCGAACAGGCTGCGGTGCTCGTCGCACGCCAGAAGCTCGCACCCAGGAAGAGTGCGAGTTCGCCCATTACACGTCCCTCAGTTGCGCTTCCGCAGACGCCCCGCCCAATCACGACACCGATGGATGCCGAGGCAATCGAAGACGCCGCGACACCGGCTGAGCCGCAGTCGCAAGGCAGACAGCCCAACCGCGCAGCGGCTTCTCTCGATCCGGCGCGTGGAGGCAAGGGGCCGGGAGCGGAGCCGTTCCAAAGCGCTATCGAAGAGCGGCAATCTTCGCCTTTGAAAGGCGTCCGCGAGGGGCAATCCGCGCATGCGGCGTCGCCGGAACCGGTACCGCTTGCAGATGTGGCGAAAACCGGCTTGCCCTCGGCTCAATCTGCGCCGGAAAAACAGCCGCCAGGCAAGCCGCAGTCCGAGCCGACGAAACCTCAAATCAAGCCTGAGCCTGAGAAAGAGGCCGCCCCCGCAAAGCCCGATGCAGGGGACGCCGCACCTTTAGAACGCGAACCTGATTATCCACTTGCAACGCCCGCCATGCCGCTTCCGGCATCGGCCTATGCTCTGCCTTTTGAAGCGTATGTCCGCGAAATTGAGACCGTAGCCAAGGCCCGGGCAAACGATACCGCCAAGGACACCGCGCCCATTCGCGGACCGGCCGAGATCGCTGGCGCTCATCTGAAGCCGGCTGGCCCGCTACCCGCATCGCGATATGCAGGCGCAGCGCACGAGCCCACCCGTGGCGATACGCATCCCTCGGCGCCGTTACCGCCAAAACCGGACGTCGCGTCCGCTTATGCCTCGCCTGCTCAAGCATCGGATGGCAAGGGCGCGCAGGGAGATGCCGGGCAGCCGCAGCGCGCTGGCGATATTCTGGAACGCAGCTTGCCGCCTTTGCCGCTCAAGCCCGCCGACACGGCCTCCGCGCGACAGCGTGTTGAATCTGCGGAGGCCAAGACCGCGCCGCTGCTGCAAGAAACAGCGCCATCGCCGCGGGATCCATCACCCCTGAAGACGCCGCCCGCCGACGCCGCCTCGGCAACCACGGCCGCCATTGCGGCCGCGCAAGCGGCAGTTGCTGCACGCTCCGCACCACCGCCCGTCAAATCCGCGCCACAGCCGCAGTTGGCACCTGACGGCGCCATCGCAGCAACAACAACCGGCCAGAGTGCTGAACGCGACTTAACAGCGTCAGCCAAATCTTTGGATCCGATGGCGTCGCCGCCGCGTCCGACACCCTCACCCGCACCGGGATCGGCGACGGCGCCAGCAGTGCCAACCGAGGCGGGGCTGCTTGCCGCCGCGGCCGCGCGCGGTCTTGCCGAGGCTGCTCCGCCTCCGCCCTTGCCGCCGTCCACGTCCGCGCAAACTGCGCCGTTGGCTCAACAAGCTGCGCGCAGGACCATACAAGTGGAAGAAAAACCACAACCTGCGCTCCAGTCGGCCGCCGAAGCCCGTGTCACGATCCGCCGGACCGAGGACGTGGCGACGAATGCGGTTTTGCGCGTCCCCGGCGGGACCGACGTGCATCTTCGAACTCCTCCCCGCGATGAAGACAAATTTGATGGCCGCAGCTACGCGGCCTATCACAGCGAGGTCCAGGAAGCGCGCGTCGAGATCCGCCGCACGCCGCCGCACGGGGCTATGCCGGTCCCTGTTCGCGGTTCAGGAGATTTCTCTTACGGTGGGATGCCGCCAGCCGCAACG
Source organism: Hyphomicrobium sp. (assembly GCA_016793445.1). Taxonomy (GTDB): domain Bacteria; phylum Pseudomonadota; class Alphaproteobacteria; order Rhizobiales; family Hyphomicrobiaceae; genus Hyphomicrobium_B. Next base: position 68,515 of record JAEUME010000013.1, read on the forward strand.
GGTCCGGCCGCGCTCGATGCGGCCACCCGGGCCGCTGCGGAGGCAGCCGCTCGCGCCGCCGCAACCCTGGCAAACGCCCAGAACGCTGCGCCTCAGCAATCGCCTGCGCCTCCGGCTGCCAGCGAACCAGCGCCGCCTCCACCTCCCGGACCGCCCGCCGAGGAGCCTCCAAAGCCGCCGGTTACCATGGGGCGCTTTCTGAAGGCTCTGACCGGGCAGTAGGCCTGCTCCAAGCAGGGTTGACGCCCGCACCATCTGAGTGCGCCAACCCCCTTGGAATGGGCCCATTCGCGCCGTTAGGTCGCGTAATGTGCGGTTGCGTAACAGGGCATTCCGACTATCTTGCTCGAAAAATTCGCCCCCCGGCCGCAAAGCCTCTGCGCGGGCGGTCTGCTATTGTCTCAAAGGGAGAAATTTAATGTCCGTCGCACAGCTCAAAACAGGTTCTTCGATCCTTGCGGCGGGGCCTGCGCGCCTTATCGAACGGTGCGGCGAGACGGTTGCGGGCGCTGACAAGATCCTGCTCGCAGCCAAGGCCGGCGTGCGCATCAAGATCCAGGAGGCGGGCGGCGTCGATCAGGCGCAGCATTGCGCCCATGGTCTGGCATGGCTGGCGACGAGCGTGGAGGGTCTGCGCCAGATGCACCACTGGGCGGAGCGCATGAGCGCGCAAGGCCGCTTCGGGGAGTTCGAGCAGCTTCTGCTCCTTGCCGCCTTCGCCGAATATGGCGCTCAGATCGCCAGCGGCATCCCGATGAGCCAGCTTGAGATCATTCGCACGGACGCGCTGGGCGTCGCCAAGGGGGACGTCCGCAAGTTTGAAGACTCGATCGCTGACTTGGTGGAGGAGGGTAGCTCGGAAGCTGTCAAGGCGCGGCTTGGCGCGCTGATCTCCGCGCAGCCCGAAGCGATGACGTTCGGCGATACCGGCCTTGATGAAATTCACGCCGAAATTCAGAACACCATGCGCCGCTTCTGTTTGGATGAGGTCTATCCTCATGCGCACGAGTGGCACTTGCACAACGTCTATATTCCCCTCGACGTCATCGAGAAGCTGGCCGAGATCGGCGTATTCGGTCTTGCGCTGCCTGAGCAGTACGGCGGCTCGGGGCTCGGCAAGGAAGCGATGTGCGTGGCGTCCGAAGAATTGTCGCGTGGCTATATCGGAGTCGGTTCGCTCGGAACGCGCGCGGAAATCGCCGGCGAGCTTATCGTGCACAACGGCACCGAAGAGCAAAAGCAGAAGTACCTGCCCAGAATCGCGACGGGTGAGATGCTGCCGACGGCTGTTTTCACCGAACCCAATACGGGCTCCGATCTTGCCTCTCTCAAGACGCGCGCCGTCAAGGAAGGCGACGTCTACAAGATCACCGGCCAGAAGACCTGGATCACCCATCCCGTGCGCGCCGACGTGATGACCGTGCTGGCGCGAACCGACCCCAGCGAGCCCGGCTATAAGGGTCTGTCGATGTTCCTGGCCGAGAAGCCGCGCGGCGGCGATGAGGATCCGTTCCCCGCGAAAGGCATGACCGGCGGCGAGATTGAAGTGCTCGGCTATCGCGGCATGAAGGAATACGACATCTCCTTCGATGCGTTCGAAGTGCCTGCGGAGAATCTTCTCGGCGGCAAGGAAGGCCAGGGCTTCAAGGCGCTTATGGCGACGTTCGAAGGCGCACGCATTCAGACCGCCGCGCGCGCTGTCGGTGTTGCCCAGTGCGCCATGGATCTTGGCCTGAAGTATGCGCTGGAACGCGTTCAATTCGGCAAGCCGATTTTTGAGTTCCCCCGTGTGCGCAACAAGGTCGTCATGATGGCGGTGGAGACCATGATTGCGCGTCAGCTCACCTACTTCGCCGCCCGCGAAAAGGACCAGGGCCATCGCTGCGATCTTGAAGCAGGTATGGCCAAGCTGCTCGGTGCACGCGTCGCTTGGGCTAACGCGGACAACGCGCTGCAGATCCATGGTGGCAACGGCTTTGCGCTCGAATATCCCATCTCGCGTGTGCTCTGTGATGCGCGCATCTTGAACATTTTCGAGGGCGCCGCCGAGATCCAGGCGCAAGTCATTGCACGCCGCCTGCTTGAAGGAGCCAACTGAGCCGCGTAAGGTCGCCGCGATCCTGACCGGTGGCGAGGGCGAGCGCGTGCAAATTCGCGATAATGAAAAGGGTTATGGACTGGTGTCGCGCTGGCTGCACTGGCTCATGGCCCTTGCCATCTTCTTCTTGTTCGGGCTTGGCTACTGGATGATGGGACTTGAGTATTATAGTCCCTACTATCGTAGTGCTCCCGACTTGCATCGCAGCATCGGCATCGTCGTCGGACTGGCTCTCGTCTTCCGGTTCGTATGGCGTCTGGCCAACACGAAACCCGATGACTCCGAGCTTTCCCATGTTGAGCAGATCGCCGCCAAGCTTGTGCATTGGGGATTTTATCCCCTCATCCTGGTTATCGTGATCAGCGGCTATCTGATCTCCTCCTCCGACGGTCGTCCAATTGACGTTTTCGGTTTGATCTCCATACCTTCGTTGGTAACGGAGAAGGGCTTGTCCGATCAGGCGGGCTATCTACATAAAGTTCTGGCCTACTTCGTCATAGGCCTCGCCCTTGTTCACGCCGCGGCGTCGTTGAAGCATCATTTCTGGGACCGCAGCGGTGTTCTCAAACGTATGATCTCCGGTCCGCCGGAAGACTGAAATCCTGATTGGAGGAACTTTGATGAAGCGCCTGACGTTGCTCGCCGGGGTCGTTGCCGCGATTGTGAGTACGGCCTTGCCCGCCAGCGCCGCCGACTATGTCTTCGACATCAAGGGGCAGCATGCCTCGATCGGATTCCGCGTCAAGCATCTGGGCTACAGCTGGCTGACGGGCCGCTTCGACAAGTTCGACGGAACGTTTTCCTACGATCCGGCCAACCCGGCCGCCTCGAAAGTGAGCGTTGAAATCGACACCGCCAGCATCTCCTCCAACCACGCCGAGCGCGACAAGCATCTGCGCGGACCTGACTACCTCGATTCAGAGGCCTACCCCAAGGCGACGTTCGTCAGCACCGAGGTCATTCCCGAAGGCGACAACAAGGCAAAGATCAAGGGCAATTTCACGCTGCGCGGCGTCACGAAGGAAGTCGTGCTCGACATGGAGCGTATGGGCGGCGGCCCTGATCCGTGGGGAGGTCAGCGCATGGGTTTTACCGGAACCGCGAAGCTCACAATAGCCGACTTCGGCTTCAAAAAGCAGCTTGGTCCGGCATCGACAGAAGCGGAACTGTTCCTGGATGTAGAAGGCGTCCAGAAGTAATCGCGAATGCGCTCACGCTTAGCATGATGGTGCCGCAACGAAAGTTGCGCAAACTCGCATCGAATATGGAAGATACAACGCAAACGCCGCACTTTGAGAGTGCGGCGTTTCGCGTTGCGCGCAACTATGCGACACTTGCCGACGGTGCCTGGAGGATGGGACAGAATGACGGCAACTTCAACCCCCCGGGTCGTGTCCCTGATCGCCAGCGCGACGGAGATCGTCCACGCGCTGGGCGCAGGAGATCAGCAGATCGCGCGGTCGCACGAGTGTGACTGGCCGGCACGCATTCTCGGCCTGCCCGCGCTGACAAAGGCGAAATTCAAGGTCGAAGGCTCCTCGCGCCAGATCGACACGGCGGTGAAGTCTCTCGTGGAGCAGGGCCTTGCCGTTTACGAGGTGAACGCGGATGCCTTGAAGGATTTGGCGCCGGACGTGATCCTTACGCAAGATCAGTGCGAAGTCTGCGCGGTGTCTCTTGCCGACGTGGAGCGCGCGGTCCAAGGTTGGACGGAATGCAAGGCCAACGTCGTTTCGTTACGCCCGCACACGATCGCGGACATCTATTCCGACAACCAGCGCATTGCCGATGCGCTTGGCTGCCGGGATGCGGGCGCGCAACTCAATGCGCGTATGGCGTCGCAGTTCTCTGAGATCGCCGCGCGGGTCGGAGGGCGGGAAAATCCGGGGCTGGCTTTCATCGAATGGATCGATCCTCCGATGTCGGGCGGCCACTGGATGCCGGAACTGATTTCGATTGCAGGTGGCATCAATCTGTTCGGCGCGCATGGCGCACAGTCACCCTGGATCAGCCTGGAAGATGTTGTTGCGGCCGATCCCGACATCATCCTTGTAGCGCCCTGCGGCTATGGGATTGCCAAGACACAGTCGGAGATGAGCGTGCTCGATACCAATCCGCGTTGGCAGGGACTGCGGGCTGTGCGCTCAGGGCAGCTGTTCGTCGCCGATGGCAACGCCTTTTTCAATAGGCCCGGCCCCCGGCTGGTGGAAAGCGCGCAGATATTGGCGGAAATCCTGCATCCGGAGGTTGCCGATTACGGGCACATGGAGAAAAACGTGGTAAGGCACAGGGCTGTTGTGTCCTGAGGGGAAATAATTGCCTTTATGCAGCAGACCGTTCTCATCACCGGATGCTCTTCCGGTATCGGACTTGATGCGGCTCGTACGTTGAAAGCTCGCGGCTGGCGGGTTATCGCGACGGCGCGCCGCCAGGAGGACCTCGATCATCTGCGCATCCAAGAAGGTCTTGAGGCGATTCCGCTGGAACTCGCCGATTCCACCTCGATTGCTACCTGCGCGATCACCGCACTCGACCTGACCGGCGGACGGCTCGACGCCATCTTCAATAATGCGGCCTACGGGCAGCCCGGCGCTGTGGAAGACATCACGCCGGCGGTTCTGCGTGAGCAGCTTGAAGTCAATTTGGTTGGTACGCACGATCTGACCCGCCGCATGATCCCCGCCATGCGCCGCAACGGCCATGGGCGGATCGTACAGTGTTCCTCCATGCTGGGGATGATCGCGGTACCCTACCGCGGCGCATACTGCGCCTCGAAATTCGCCCTCGAAGCCCTGGCGGATGCCATGCGCGGCGAACTTTCCGGCTCGGGTGTGTTCGTGTCCATCATCGAGCCGGGCCCCATTCGCACGCGCTTTGTCGCCAACGCGGTCGAGCGCCTCAAGGCCAACATCGACATCCAGGGCTCGCCTCATCGGGAAAAATACGTCGAACGCCTCACCGCGATGGAAGCCGGCGGCAACGAGACGTTCAAGCTCGAACCGGCGGCAGTTTCGAAGCGGCTCGTTCATGCGCTGGAATCGCGCCGTCCGCGCCGCAGATACTATGTCACGACGCCAACGTATCTTGCCGCGATCGGACGGCGCGTATTGCCGGCCGCCGCGATCGAATATCTTTCTATGAAGTTCTAAGGTATCGAGCGCGCACCAGCGCAGGGGCAGCATCAAACAATGGCAACGGGTGACGATATAAGCAGCGAGCCTCAGCTCAAACGCACCATCGGCATCGGCCAGCTGACGCTCTACGCGCTGGGCTCCATGCTCGGCTCGGGCATTTACGGTCTGATCGGCAAGGCGGCCGGTCTCACCGGCAACGCGGTTTGGCTGTCGTTTCTCGTTGCGCTTGTCGCCGCGTTGATGACGGCGCTGTCTTATGCGTCGCTGGGGTCGCGCTATCCGCGCGCGGGCGGCGCCGCCTACGTCACGCAACGTGCGTTCAGAGTGCCGGTGCTGAGCTTTCTGGTGGGGCTCGGTCTGGTATGTTCCGGATTGAGTTCGGTCGCAACGCAGTCAAAGGTCTTTGCTGTCAACACGGCAGCGCTTCTGGGCACGGACGGGCTGCCCGTCGAGGCAATCGCGCTGGGCTTCATCCTGATTTTGGCGGGCATCGTGTTTCGCGGCATTCAGGAATCGATGTGGGCGAACGTGGTTTGTACCATCATCGAGGCGACCGGCCTGCTCATCGTGATTGGCGCGGGCATGTCGTACTGGGGCAGCGTCGATCTGTTCGAAATCCCGCACGAGAAGGCGGATTCCAGCCTGCTCTATCTCGTCATGCTGGGCTCTGTGCTGACCTTCTTCGCCTTTATCGGCTTTGAAGACACGATCAACGTGGCCGAGGAATGCAAGAATCCGAAAGTCACGATTCCTGTGTCCCTCGTCACGGCAACCGCCGTGGCCGCTGTTCTTTACATCGCCGTGGCGATCACTGCCGTATCCGTGGTGCCGTGGCGCGAACTGGCAGCCGCGCCCGCGCCGCTCGGCGCCGTCATGGAACGTGCCGCGCCGCAGTTTCCCTCCATTGTGCTGGTCGCCATCACCTTGTTTGCCGTCGCAAACACGGCGCTCGTCAACTACGTCACAGCCTCACGCCTGATCTACGGAATGTCGCGCCAGGGGTTGCTGCCTCCGTCAATGGGGCAGGTCCACGCCAGCCGTCAGACTCCGCACATTGCCGTGGTCGCGCTGCTTGCCGTGCTCATTCCGTTGGCGTTGGTTGGCTCGATTGCGGAACTCGCGTCGGCCACGGTGCTGCTCTTGCTGTTCGTCTTCACTGTCGTCAATGGCGCGCTGGCCGTGCTGAAGCTGCGCGCCGGCGAGCCTGAGGGCGCGTTCGAAGTGCCGATGTTCGTGCCGGTGTTGGGTGGGATCGTGTGCGCGGTGCTGGCTGTGTTCCGGGTTGCGACAGGGAACTGGCAGGCTTCCGCCATAGCGGGTGTTCTGCTTGCAGGGATCCTGGTGATCTACGGGCTGCTACGCCCAGAGCCCACGGATGATTGACGCCCTGTAACGCACCCTGCCTGCTTGATCAGGCGCGATGATACGGATGGCCCGTCAGGATGGTGGCGGCACGGTAGAGTTGCTCGGCCAGCACCACGCGCGCCAGCCCATGGGGCAATGTCATGGCGCCGAGCGACAGCTTCAGCTTCGCCCCTTGCAGGGCCGCCTGCCCGTGGCCGTCGGGCCCCCCGATCAAAAGAGCGGTGCATCTGTTACCTTCGTCGCGTTCGCGCGCCAGGAATTGCGCAAATGCCTCGCTCGCCAGCGGGGACCCGGCCACGTCGAGCGCGATATAGGCGTCCGCCTGTGCGGTGATTTTCAGGAGACGGGCCGCTTCGTCGTTCTTGCGTGCCTCGGCCGACGCGTTGCGCGATTCTGCAAGCTCGGTGATTTCAACCGGTCCCAGGCCGATGGAGCGTCCGGTCGCGTTGAATCGCTTTGCGTAGCGCTCGCACATCTGGCGCTCCGCGTCATCTTTCAGCTTGCCGACAGCGGCGATAAGCAAGCGCATGACAAGCCTCATGCGCCCGAACCCGGACGCGCTTTGAGCATCCCACGGCAAAGCTCAGAGTCGTTCCGCAATTGCCTATTGAAAGCGGAAACTGGAAACGGCTCTAGTGTTGAGACTCGCCACCGGGCAAGTCTGCCTGCCACATCTTCTCAAGGTTATAGAATGCGCGAACCTCAGGCCGGAAGACGTGAACGATGATATCGCCCGCGTCGATCAAAACCCAGTCGCACGCTTCCATGCCCTCCACGCGCACGGGCGAAACGCCCGCTGCCTTCAGCTTGGTGGCAAGCTGATCCGCGATGGCACCGACATGGCGGTCCGTGCGGCCGGAAGCCACCACCATGTAGTCGCCGAGCGAGGATTTTCCTTGGAGGGGGATGTCGACGATCTCCTCTGCCTTCGCTTCATCCAGCCAGTGGATGATGTCTGCGAGGAGCGTTGCCGAGGCGGGCAGGGCAGCCGGGGCCTTCGGCGCAGAAGCACGTTTGCGAGCGCTTCCCGTGGTCGATCTCATCAAGAGGTCGTTGTCCTTTCCTGATTGGCGCGGCGGCACGTGCCACCGGCGTCCGTGATCTGGTGCCGTCAAAGCTACCAGAGCGCGGACGCGATAAAGATAAAGGTCCCCCCGCCATCCGGCAATGGCCTTTAAGGGGAGGCAGAAAAAAGTGGTTTAAAATGAATTTGTTAGCGCGCTTGTTTGCCGCCCGGAACAGATGAGATGCCCTTGGCGCGCAGCGCGGTCGATGACAGGGGGGAGAGCCGGCTGGTCAGGAATGTCCACGCCGGTGGGTCCAGATCCGGCAAAATGGCGGCGTCGGTCTCATCGATGCGCGCACCCGCCAGATGCTGGGCGGCGCGCGAAGCCATCGCCTTGAGGCGCCAGCCCGGGCGGTCCACGACGGCGAGAGGCACGCTGGCCGCGATGCCCTGCCAGTGTTGCCAGCGATCGAACCCGGCCAGATTATCCGCGCCCATCACCCACACAAACCGCACCTCGGGATAGCGCCTCAGCAGAAAGGCGATGGTGGCGGCGGTGTAGGGTGTTCCCAGTTCCGCCTCAAAACCCGTGATCTTCATCTTGGGTCCGCGCGCGAAGCATCGTGCTTGCGCCATCCGCACGGCTTGCCTTGGCAGGCCGCCGTTCTCTTTGAGGGGATTGCCCGGCGTCACCACCCACCAGAGCTGATCGAGCTTCAGCCGCTTTACGGCAGTCTCCGCAACGATGCGGTGGCCGTCATGGGGAGGATTGAACGTGCCGCCCATGATGCCGATACGCTGCCCCGGCATCGCGAGCGGCGTTCGCACGCGAATGGACCCGAAATCGCGAGGCGAGATGTTGTGTGCCAATTGCGCTACGCCTCATGCGGGTCTGATCTGGCCGTGACCGCGCACGAGATATTTGAAGCTGGTCAGCTGCTCGACGCCCACCGGACCGCGGGCATGCATCTTACCGGTCGCAATGCCGATCTCCGCGCCAAAACCGAATTCGCCGCCATCCGCGAACTGCGTGGAGGCATTGACGAGGACGATGGCCGAGTCCACGCGCTTCAAGAACAGGTTTGCGGTCGCCTCGCATTCGGTGATGATCGCGTCCGTGTGCTGCGAGCCGTATTTGGCGATATGCGCAATGGCTTCATCGACGCCATCCACCGTCTTGACGGCGATGATGGCATCGAGGAACTCGTGGCCGTAGTCGCCGGGACTGGCAGCCTTCACGCGGGGGTCGGCCTTGCAGGTGACTTCGTCCCCGCGCACTTCGCAGCCCGCATCCAGCAGAGCTTTGACGAGTGGTGCGAGGTAGTCCTCATGGGCGTTCTTGTCGACAAGCAGGCACTCGGTGGCCCCGCACACGCCGGTGCGCCGCATCTTGGCGTTGAGCACGATCGGGATGGCGATGTCCAAGTCCGCGCCGCGGTCCACATAGGTATGGCAGACACCCTCCAGATGCGCGAACACAGGCACGCGCGCCTCGTCCTGCACGCGCTGCACCAGGCTCTTGCCGCCGCGCGGAACAATGACGTCGATGGCCCCGTTCAGACCCTTCAGCATGTGCCCGACCGCGGCGCGATCGGTCGTCGGCACGAGCTGGATGGCCGTCTCGGCGAGGCCCGCGGCGCGCAAGCCCGCAACGAGGCAGGCATGGATCGCCGCGCTCGAATAATGGCTCTCCGAGCCGCCGCGGAGAATGGCGGCATTACCCGCCTTGAGGCACAGGGCGCCCGCGTCCGCCGTGACGTTGGGGCGGCTTTCATAAATGATGCCGATGACACCGAGCGGTACGCGCACGCGCTGGAATTTGAGGCCGTTGGGCCGCGTCCATTCGGCGAGCACCGTGCCGATGGGATCGGGGAGCCCGGCAATGTCCTCAAGCCCCTTGGCGATGGCTTCGATGCGCTTGGCGTTCAGCAGCAGCCGATCGACAAAGGACGCTGGCCGGTCGCCCGACTTCATGGCGGCGACGTCCTTGGCGTTGGCCTCGAGGATGGCCTGAGCGTTGTTGCGGATGGCGGCGGCTGCAGCCCTCAAGGCGGCGTTCTTCTGTTCGGTCGAAGCGACAGCAAGGTCACGCGCGGCGGCGCGCGCGCTCGCGCCGATGCCGGCCATCACTTTTGCAGTCTCGCCTTCGATGTCTTCGCGCTTGTTCATTGCGGTCTCGTGGTCCTTGCGGTGTCGTGCCGTTGCCGGTGCGGGGCCCTTCTGCTGCTACTTGCGGTGCAGCGCCATGTCATCGCGGTGAATGAGCGTATCACGGCCTTCAAAGCCAAGGATATCGGCAATTTCACTCGATTTCTTGCCGATGATGCGGATGGCGTCGGCGTAGGCATAGGCGATGAGCCCGCGACCCAGTTCCCGCCCATCGAGCGCGCGAATGATGACGGCGTCGCCGCGGTCGAAGTCGCCTTCAACGCGTCTTACACCTGCCGGCAGCAGGCTCTTGCCTGAGGAGAGGGCGCGCTCGGCACCGGCGTCCACAAACACTTGGCCGAACGCTTCCAGATGTCCCGCGATCCACCGCTTCTTGGCCGTTACGGGATCCGACTTGGCGAGGAACCACGTCACCTTCGCGCCCTCTGCGATCGCCCGAAGCGGGTTCAGCACCTTGCCCGTTGTGATAACCATATTGGTGCCCGCGCCGAGTGCGATCTTGCCCGCCTCCACCTTGGTGCGCATGCCGCCTTTGGAAAGCTCGGTTCCTGCGTCGCCCGCCATGGCCTCGATCTGCGGCGTGATCTCGGTCACGATGGGGATATGCTGCGCGTTGGGATTGTCGTTGGGCGGCGCCGTGTAGAGGCCGTCGATATCCGACAGCAAAACGAGACAGTCGGCCGATACCATCGAGGCCACGCGGGCGGAGAGCCGGTCGTTGTCGCCATAGCGGATCTCGGTGGTGGCCACGGTGTCGTTCTCGTTTACGACGGGAATGGCCTTGAGCGACAGCAGCGTCTCGATCGTGTTGCGCGCATTGAGATAGCGGCGGCGCTCCTCCGTATCGCCAAGCGTCAGAAGAACTTGCGCGGCAATCAGGCCGCGCTTTTCCGCCATTTCCTGGTAGGCGTGCGCCAGGCTGATCTGTCCGACCGCGGCGGCCGCCTGGCTTTGCTCAAGCTCGAGCGGTCCCTTGGGCAGCTTCAACGTATTGCGGCCGAGTGCTATGGCGCCGGAGGACACGAGCACGACGGACTTGCCTGTCCTGGCAAGCTCGACGACGTCATCCATCAGCGAGGCGAGCCATTCGCGTTTCAATCGGCCCGTTTCGCGCTCGACGAGCAGCGCCGAACCGATCTTCACGACAACGCGGCGCGCCGCCGCCCATTCAGGGCGCGCGGGCGACTTATTCGCGGTCTCGGCAGGGCGGGACATTGGCTCGACACATTCTTTTTGGGCTCGGCACGACAAGCCATAAGCCGGGCTTGGAGGCAAGCCCCCTTGCCGCCGCTGCGTTTCCCTGACAGGTGAAAGCACGATTAACGGCGTTTCATGGTGCAAGGTGTCCGGGGTAACGGGCCGGCGCCTCCGCACCGGAAGGGACGATGAGGGGAAACGTGCATGACGGCGGCAGATGAAGCCTCCCGCAGCGACTATTGGGCAGGGCAGCTCAAGAAGGCGCTGCTCAATCCCATTCAAGCGTTCCGGTGGCAGTACCTGCCGCTGCTCATGGTCTATTTCGCCTATGGCGCGCTGGGGCTCGTTGCGGTCGCCGAAAGCTTCTGGATCAAGAAAAACCTCACGCTCACGCCCACGGAACTCGCCTCCTTGAGCGTGTGGCTCACGCTGCCCTGGACCATCAAGATGGTGTTCGGCGAGCTGGTCGACGCGGTGCCCATCCTGGGCTCGCAGCGGCGCATCTATGTGTTGATCGGCGGCGCGTTCATTGCTGCGGGTCTGCTGATGCTGGCGGGCGCGGCGGGCGGCTGGCTTACATTTGCGAGTCCCGAAAACATTTATCGCCTGGGCTCGTTTCTCAACATCGTCGGCGTCGTGTTGCAGGACGTGACGGCCGACGCCATGAGTACGGAAGTCGTCGCGCGAACCAATGCGGATGGCACACCGCGGCCCAAGGACGAGGTGAACCGCGATCTGGGCATGGTGCAGGTGCTCGGCCGGCTCGCCCTGTCGTTGGGAATGTTCTCGGTGGCTGGAATATCCGGATGGATCGCCAGCATCTATTCGTACGAGACGGTCTTCTTGATGGGCCTCCTCATTCCGGTGATTTCCGTTACTGGCGCGATGCTCGTCAAACTGGACAAAGTCGAAAGCCGTCCCATCGACTGGCGCATTCTGGGTGGCGGCATTGTATTCGGCGCGGTTGTCGTGGCGCTTGGCGTGCTTGAAGTTCCCTTTAATCAGGAGATCGTGTTTGCGGTCTCGATGGCTGTCGTCATCGCCATGCTGGTGCGTGTCGTGGGCGATCTCGACGAAGCGACAAAGCGCAAGATCTTCTATGCCGCCATCATCATCTTCGTGTACCGCGCGGCACCCTCGGTGGGGTCGGGCTATACCTGGTTCACTATCGATGTGCTGGGGTTCGACGAAGCCTTCCAGGGCACGCTCAATCAGATCGGCACCGCGCTTGCGTTGATCGGCACCTGGCTCTTTTCCGATGCCATTACGCGCCGTCCCGTCGCCAAGGTTCTTCTATGGCTGACGATCGTCACCACGCTGCTGTCGCTGCCGAGCCTTGGACTGACGCTCGGGCTGCACGAGTGGACGCAGCGCATGTTCGGGTTCGGGGCGCGCACCATCGCCATCATCGACACGGCAGCTTCCTCGCCCTTTGCGCAGCTCTCGATGATCCCGCTGCTGACGCTGTGCGCCATCTATGCTCCGCAAGGGCGGCGCGCGAGCTGGTTTGCATTGATGGCGTCCTTGATGAACCTCGCGCTCGTGGCGGGTGCGCTCCAGACGAAGTATCTCAACATGCTCCTGGTCGTGGATCGCGGGAGTTATGAAAACCTGCCGGTGCTCTTGATGACCGCGATGGCCATCGGCTTCTTTGCGCCCCTTGCGGCGATCCTTCTGTTCGGCAGGCGTATAGACGGAAACAATGCCTCAAAAATAAGGCAATAGCATAAGCAACACAACTTTAGCGTTTAGATCGCCTTAAGGTTGTGTCCGTATAAATCCGTGAGCAGCCGAAGCCGGCCTGCCCGACGGGAACATTGATTAGGTGCTTTGCCATGGCCCGAGCCGCTCACCATGCCGCTCGTCATTATGCGCCGGCAAGCCGGCCGCGATGGATTACGCCTGAGGGAGTCGAGTTATCGCTGCGGCTGCGGGATCCCGTGCGCAGACCCTTTCAATATGAGCGCATGCTGGCAAAGCTGCCGCCTGCCGTGCGCGACTCTCTCACTCCCCAGCAGCTCGACTGCATCTCGGATGCTCTCATCCCCGATCCGCCGCGGCATGCCTTCGACTATCGCGCCAGCATTCCCTTCTTCGGGCGCCGCTTCTACGTGACACTCCTGGTGGGGCGTGAGCGCCGATCCCTGGAACGCCTGGCGCGCGAGGCTCAGTTGCGTGCCCGGCATGTGGCGATCGTCTATTCCGTGCTGCTCATGCTCGTGAGCTGCGCCTCGTTTTTCGCGTTTGTGCTGCTTGGCTACGTGCTGAAAAGCGCGATGGGAATAGATCTCACAGACGGACCTTCGCTGCTGCATCAGTACATCTTGGATGGGCCCCCGGGAGCCTCGCAGGCGTTCCGGTTTCTGGGTCTGTAGTAGGTTCACGCAACGTCCATCAAGCAGGCAGCTAAGGTTGCCAGGACTTGTCATCCGTGACGTCTTCGCTCCCCCGTGTGCCGGCTTTGGCGATTTCGCGGCTCAGCGCATAAAGCGCTTCCTTGACGCCTTGGCCCGAAACTGCCGACAGCACCAAAGGTGTCTTGCGCGCGGCTTTCTTCAATTCGGCTGTCTTCGCGGCAAGCGTTTCGGCATCGAGCGCGTCGGCCTTGGACAGCGCGACGATCTCCCTCTTCTTGGCCAGGTCCGCGCTGTAGGCCTTGAGCTCGCCGCGTACCACCTTGTAGGCCTCCGCTACGTCCTCCTGCGTCGCATCCACCAGGTGCAGAAGCACGCGGCAGCGTTCCACGTGGCCCAAGAAGCGATCGCCCAGCCCCGCACCCTCGTGCGCGCCTTCGATCAGGCCGGGAATATCGGCCAGCACGAAATCGGTGTCGCCGGCGCGCACGACGCCGAGATTGGGGTGCAAGGTCGTGAAGGGATAGCCGGCGATCTTCGGCTTGGCCGCCGAGACGGCGGCAAGGAATGTGGACTTGCCGGCATTGGGGAGGCCGACGAGACCGGCATCGGCAATCAACTTCAGGCGCAGCCAGATTGTCAGCTCCTGGCCGGGTTGGCCTGGGTTCGCATGACGCGGCGCCTGGTTGGTTGCACTCTTGAAGTGCGCGTTGCCAAAGCCACCGTTGCCACCCTTGGCGATCATGAAGCGCTCGCCGGGTTTGGTGAGGTCGGCAATCAGCGTCTCGTTATCTTCGGCAAAGACTTGCGTGCCCGGCGGCACTTTCACGATGATGTCGTCACCATTGGCGCCGGAGCGGTTCTGCCCCATGCCACCCTGGCCGTTCTTGGCCTTGAAGTGCTGTTGGTAGCGGTAATCGATGAGGGTGTTGAGGTTGGGCACGCACTCGATCCATACGTCGCCGCCCCGTCCCCCATCGCCGCCGTCGGGGCCGCCGAACTCGATGAACTTCTCGCGGCGGAAGCCGATGCAACCGTTTCCTCCGTCGCCCGAGCGCACGTAGATTTTCGCCTGATCCAGAAACTTCATGACGCAAATACCTTCAATCGCGCCGTCAACGGGCGCCGGCGTTCATATCGCAAGGTGGGCAGGTCCATGCCGCGCGCGGCGCACCAGCCCGAACTCAAGCCTATCAGACGAAAACCGAGTTTCGCGATGACGCGCTGCGAACCCGTGTTCTCGGTGAAATGCGAACAGGCAAAGCGCCGAATCCCCCCGCGCCGGAATCCTTGATCGATAAGCTCGCGCATCGCTTCCGTAGCGTAGCCTTTGCCCCAGTATGCCCGGCCAATCCAGTAACCGGCCTCGGCCGCACCTTTGCCATCTGGGGTATAGCCGCAGATGCCGATCAGCTCGCCATGCAAGGTGATGCCGTAAACGATCTCGCCGTCCGCCAGTCCGGTCACCCAATGCAGCGCGTCCTCGGTCGAATAGGGATACGGAATGCGACCCGTCATGCTGGCAATTTCCCACACGCCTGCAAGTGACGCGATGCGCGGCGCATCATCCGCCGTGAGCGCACGCAGTTCCAGCCGCTTCGTTTTGAGCCGCTCGCCGGGAATGGAGGGTGTTTGCGACACGGTGGAAGGACGCCAATCAAACCGGTGGGGTCAAAACGAAAGAGGGGATGGCGCACCATCCCCTCTGATCTCGATGTCGTGGACTCTAGTCGAAGCCTGCCGGTTACTCGGCAGCTTCCGCCTTGAGCGGGCGCACGGAGATGAAGATGCGGCCGTTGCGCTTCGTGGCGAACTCGACGGTGCCTTCCTGCACGGCGAAGATCGTATGATCCGTGCCCATGCCAACGCCCGTGCCCGGATGCCACTGCGTGCCGCGCTGGCGGCACAGGATGTTGCCTGGGATGACGTGCTCGCCGCCGTAGCGCTTGATGCCAAGGCGTTTCGATTCTGAGTCGCGGCCGTTCTTGGTCGAGCCGCCTGCTTTCTTTTGTGCCATCGTTCAAAGTCCTCGTGTGATCCAGCAGCCGCTCAGGCGCCAGTGATATTCGTGATGCGCACGGTTGAAAGGTCCTGGCGGTGGCCCTTCTTGCGGCGGGAATTCTTGCGGCGGCGCTTTTTGAAAGCGATGAGCTTGGGCCCGCGCGTCTGCTCGACGAGTTCGGCGGTGACCTTCGCGCCCGAGACGACCGGTGTGCCAACCTTGACGTCCGCGCCCGAACCGACGAGGAGAACCTCGCTGAACTCGATCGTGGCGCCTGCGTCGCCGGAGATCCGCTCGATGGTGACGATGTCGTCTTTGGCGACGCGGTACTGCTTTCCGCCTGTCTTAATGACAGCGTACATGGAGTTCTATCCTTTCTTTGTCCGCGCCCTGTGGCGCCACTCCTAAAAAAGAGCGGACTTTCAATGAGTTGCTGAATTTTCAGCAAAAGCCTCGGGCAGCGCATTAAGCGCGATTGGCGGGACGCCATCGCGTTGGAGGCATCTTTTGTCGCGTTTTAAGCCTGCTGTCAATTCCATCCAAATCGTGACGCGGCTGATTGATTCACGTCAAAGCGCATCATTGGCGGTCAGTTATTAATTGCCACTGTTCCAACCGCCGTTCCAAGAAGCCACCCGATCGCCGGACGTGGGGGTTTTAGAGGGGCGGTGGTTGGACAATTTAGCCCCTGTGGTTTTCCCCGGCTGGCTCGCTTCTCCAATCGCACAATCTCCCTGCTGACGTCGCACTTCGGTCTTGGAAAGGGCTGAAGCGCTCCATATGTCACGTCAAGGAAAGGGCGATGACGGAAAGATGTTTAACCAACTCAAGAGCGGCGCGATCGGAGTGGGTGGCCATAAACTTGCGGGCCATAAAGATGGGCGCGGCGACGTATCGCCGGACCGTGACGGCAAGCTACTGCCGGCAATTCCGGTCATAGAAACAGGACGGGATTTTCCGCTTGTCACGCTGACGCGCTTTCGGGCCCGCGCCAATAACCTGTTCGATCTGGCAACGCGGCGCTATCCGGCTCGCGCGCTTTCGATGCTGGACAAAGTCACCCGCGCCTGGTTGGTTCGCAACCGCGATCCGCACCTTCACGAGATCGACGAGATCGCTCGAGCGCTGGGCCGGCCCGGGGCTTACTTCTTCTCCATCAATTACGAATGGGGCTGCACCTGCCGTGTGGCGCCAAGCCAGGACGGCTCGTCCGCACGTCTCATTCGTGTGCTTGACTGGCTGACACCGGGCTTGGGCCGCAATCTGGTGGGGGCTCGTGTTACGGGCGCACCGGCAGGACCTTTCGCGGTTCTCACCTGGCCCGGCTATTCGGGGGTGCTCCAGGTGATGGCGCCGCAACGCTTCTCAGCTGCCCTCAACCAAGCCCCGATGCGAAAATCATCGGGGCTGTATTATTTCGATTGGGCGTCCGGTCGCCGCCGCGTTTGGGGTATGCCGCACGGCACGCCGGCCCACTTGCTGCGCGATGTGAGCGAGCACGCCGAAACGTTCGCGCGCGCCAAGCATATGCTCTGTCACACGCCGGTCTCGACGCCAGGGATCTTCTCTCTGGCAGGCCTTCAGCCAAACGAGCTTGCGGTTATCGAGCGCACAGAGACCGACTTCCGTATCCGGGAGGGCGCTCAAGTTGCCGCCAATCACTGGGAGGCTGCGGGCTGGTATGGACATGCGCGCGGGATCGATAGTCCGGGCCGGGCGCGTATGATGGCGGGCGTTACGCCGGAGTTCGACGCTGGCTTCGGCTGGCTCGCGCCGCCGGTTCTCAATGCGCGCACCCGTGTTGCCATGGTGGCGGACGCCAAGTCCGGGCGTATGCTCGCGCGAGGCTACGAGCATTGCCGGCCTGCGACCGAAACACTCGATCTTTCCTGGCGCATATCCAACTGATCGCGGACGCGCGCAATGTCGCCACGTTGCGCTTGCGCAGCCCGTTCTGAGAAGCTACAAGCCGGGTCCTGCCTTGAGGGCACCCACGGCACCAGGAGAGGTGGCAGAGTGGTCGATCGCGCCGCACTCGAAATGCGGAGTACTCGCAAGGGTACCGGGGGTTCGAATCCCTCCCTCTCCGCCAAAACACCCCTGAACGTCTGATCACATAGCAACGCACCGCGGCACCTGTTAGCGCCGTAGTGCGTTGCTATTGCTTGTAAAAATTCAGCGTTGCTGTCGTGTTTTGAGTGCATCCCATCCCTTGACGAAACCTCCAAGCGTGCCCACTTGTGTGGGGTAAAACGTGGGGTAATTTCGCAAGCTCCCTACCGCTTGGACGCGAAGGATATGGCGCATGCGACAGGTGCGCGGGCTCAATCGCCTGACCGCCTTGGAGGTCAAGGCTGCAAAGAAGACGGGATGGTACGGCGATGGCGGCGGCCTCTATCTGGAGGTTGACGATCATGGCCGCAGATGGGTCCTGCGCTTGACCATCGGTGGCAGGCGTCGCGATCTCGGTCTCGGTCCTCTTCACAAAGTCACCCTCCCCTTGGCCCGCGAGCGTGCGGCCGAATACAGGTCCATGGCTTATCAGGGGATCGATCCGGTTTCGACGAAGCGCGAGCGCCGGCAAGTGCCCTCCGTGCCCACATTCGAGCACGCTGCCAATGAAGTGCATCGCACACGGGCTCAGGGTTGGAGCAACGGCAAGCATGTCGACCAGTGGATCAACACCCTGCGAGATCATGCCTTCCCTGTGATCGGCGCCAAGCCTGTCAACGTGATCGGCACGCCAGAGGTGCTCAAGGTTCTGACACCTATCTGGCTTACCAAGCCAGAAACGGCACGTCGTGTGCGGCAGCGCCTGAAGACCGTGCTCGAATGGGCGCGCGCAGCCGGTCACCGGTCGGGAGAGAACCCTGTCGATCTCATCGGCGATGCGCTGCCCAAAGCCAGTGCCACCAGAATCGAGCACCACGCCGCTTTGCCTTTTGCCGAGGTGCCAAAGTTTATTGACGCCCTCCGCAATGGTGAAGCCGAGCAGGTGACCAAGCTCGCCTTCGAACTCCTGATCCTCACGGCTTCCCGCACTATCGAGATCCGCCGCGCTCGGTGGGAAGAGATCGACTGGCAGAACAAGCTCTGGACGCGGCCCGCCGAGGGCATGAAGGCGCGGCGCGAGCACGTCGTGCCGCTTTCGCCCCGTGCGCTCGCAATCCTCAAAGAAGCGAAGAAACTCACCAGCAACGCATCCCATGGCCTGATCTTCTGCGAAGGGAGCCGTCCGTTGTCCGAAAACCGGTTCCTCAATGCCCGCGATGCTCTCGGCTACAGTGACCGCTGCACGCCGCATGGCTTCCGCTCCAGCTTTCGCGACTGGGCAGCCGAGACCACCCAGTTCTCATCTGAAGTCGTCGAGATGGCGTTGGCCCACACCATCAAGAGCAAAGCTGAAGCCGCCTACCGCCGTGGCGACCTGCTCGCCAAGCGCACGACCCTGATGGACGCGTGGTCGGAATATCTCCAGGGCTAGAAATAGGACGCCATATGTGGCGTGCAATTTGAGCTACAACGCCGTATATGGCACTTCGTCCAGGCTTTCCTTGCTGGTTTCAATTTAAGATGCTATATTTGGCTTGTTAAGCGCATAAATGCGCCAGATACGGCATCTAACATGACAACAAGCAAGGCGAAGACAGCCCTTCCCATGCGCGTGAAACGCGCTATCGAAAAGCTCGGTGCCGACATCTCCGTCGCGCGCCGCCGGCGCGGCATCACGAGTGCGCTGCTGGCCGAACGCGCCTTCATCTCTCCGCGCACCCTCGTGCGCGCTGAAAAGGGTGACCCCAGTGTGTCCATGGCCGCCTATGGCTCCATCCTCTTCGCCCTCGATCTGACCGACCGGCTCGCCAGCCTTGCCGACCCGGCCCAAGACGCCGTCGGTGTGGCCCTTGAAGAAGAGCGGCTCCCGAAACGCATACGAATGCCGCGCGGGAGCTGAGCCATGGAACGGGAACTTCACGCGTACATGGATATCGATCGCGCCCCCGTGCTCGTAGGGCGGCTGTGGGCGCGGGAACGCACGGGACGTGAATCTTCGTCCTTTACCTACGATCCTGCATGGATCAAACGGCGCGGCGCCTTCGCTCTGGCGCCAAGCCTGCCACTGGTGCCCGGTCCCTTTCATGCCGCCCAGGGTCTGCATCCGGCTTTCAGCGATTCCGCTCCAGATGCCTGGGGCCGCAAACTGATGCTGCGTCAGGAGCGGGCCCGTGCCCGCATCGCCAAGACCCAACCCCGAACCCTCTTCGACATCGATTTCCTCGCCGGTGTCGACGACACCACGCGCCTTGGCGCGCTGCGCTTCAAGGACGCGACAGGCGAGGACTTCATCGCCAATACCGGACGGCCGGTGCCGCCGCTCATTGATCTGCCGAAGCTCTTGTCTGCGACAGGGCGCATCGAGCGCGACCGCGAAACCGATGACGATCTGCTTCTGGTGCTGGCTCCCGGCACCTCACTCGGTGGTGCACGGCCAAAAGCGACCGTGCGCGACGGCAATGGCCAGCTGATGGTCGCCAAGTTTCCAAAGAAAGATGACGATTGGCCGGTGACACTTTGGGAAGCGGTGCTGCTGAAGCTGGCAGGTGCTGCCGGGATAACCGTACCGGAGTGGCGGCTCGACATCATTGCCAAGAAGCCAGTCCTGCTTCTGCGCCGTTTCGATCGCGGTGACGCAGGCAGCCGCATTCCCTTCATGTCGGCCATGACGGCTCTCGATGCTTCCGACCACGGCGAACAACGCAGCTATCTCGAAATTCTCGACGTCCTGCGCCAGCAGGGCTCACGGCCCGAAGCCGATGCCAAAGAGCTCTGGCGCCGCATCGTCTTCAATATCCTTGTCTCCAACACAGACGACCACTTGCGCAACCACGCCTTCCTCAAAGAGGCGCAAGGCTGGCATCTCTCACCGGCCTACGACATGAACCCATGTCCGGTCGATGTACGGCCGCGTGTGCATGCGCTCGCCATCGATGAAACCGACCCCACCTCATCGATCGAAACCGCACTTGCCATGGCGATCCGTTTCGGATTGTCCGCGAAGGAGGCCGGCACCATCGCGGCTGAGGTTGGGGCCGCCGTGGCCGATTGGCGTGCCGCAGCCAAGTCGTTCAAGCTGACATCAGCGCAAATCGACCGCATGGCCTCGGCCTTCGAGCACGACGACGCAAAAACTGTTCTTCCAAAGGCAGCTTCGGTTGTGGCCAAGAAGCCCGCGAAAGGTTCGAAAGCGGCGGCGCCATCCTCCAAGCCGGGCAAGTCAGCCAAAAAGCGCTGAACAACGCAGCCCGTTGGTGAAAAACTCTACGCGACTTAGTTTACATCTGGGCGTGACCGTGAGATGACCGTCTCCGGAAGCGCTCAGTTTTGCGAGGTCAAATGGGCAGATCCGGAAAACGCCAAGCCCCCTCACCGGGCAGTACAACAGCCAAACCCACGATTCGGATTGTCGCGCCTAAGCGGCATGCGGAGACGAGTGGAAGCAAACGCATGACGACGGTGGCCTCTCAGCCAGAAGCGCTCGATAAAGAGCGCCTGCGAACCTTCCTTGCCAAATCTCCGCAAACCGCACCAAGACGGGATGCCGACCGGCCAACGTTTCTGAACGATGCGAAGGCTGCGTTCGAACGTGCTGCCGATGCTGATGGGCTCAACACACAGCAGCGCATGGCGGCACTTCGCGAGCTAATGCAGGTTTACGAAGCGAGCACGGTCTCGACGATTTCGTTCCCGAGTAAGGCGCCCCAGTTGTGGGTGAACCGTGATCCTGCGCTGAAGGAAAGTCCGGCCATATTCACCCGTCGCGTCTATGGGCCGTGGATTGGCATGGGGCTCACACGGCCGCAGCTGCGTGCGCTCGATGATGCGCTCTACCACGCGCTTTCCGTCTGGGAACACCGGCACCCCGAAGATGCGGTGACGGAGCTGCCAACATTGGCCCAAGTCATCGACAGCAAGATTGCCCGGTTGGCCGATGAGTTCTCGCCCGACGAACTGCGCAAGCTCGGTGCGACGCTGCAGACGCGGCTCCGGCGCAAGAAAAACTAGACTAGACAATTTTATCACTGCGCGTTATGACAATGACACCGGCCAGAACAGCCGGACGTCTCGCGTGACCTCTCGACAAACCCCGATACATGCAGCTGACGCCCCTCCCCCGGGCGCAAAGGAGCCCCCATGCTTGAATCAAACATGAGCAGCATGATCCTCGCGGATCTCAAAATCCTGACCAAGAAGGAGCTAAGGGAAATCGTCCCCTACACGCCCCAGCACATCCATAGACTCGAAAAGGCCGGCAAGTTTCCAAGGAGACTGCAGCTCGGTGCCAACAGGGTGGGCTGGAAGCTCTCCGACATCCAGGCCTGGATCGACGGCAGGACATCACCGGCCGTCAACTACCTGGAAGACGACGAGATCCCCTATTGAAGCTGCCCGCCTCCGAGTTCCTCGGGGGCGGGTTCGCAGTCTGCGGGGATGTCGACGGACTACAATTCCCCAAACCTGCATTTGGGTGTTTGGGCACGCGCGTGGGGGAGAGCGAGATGAGGGGTTGTGTCACGATCGCCTTGTGCACAATCACAAAAGTGAGAAAGTGGGCGGAGCCGGAGTCGCGTCAGGGACTTCCGCGAGTCGCATCGATTCGAAAAGTGAGAAATTGGGCGATGAATTGTGAGATGCCCGCAATGTGAACTCACCTATTGACTGTCTCACCTTTGATCGGCACGTTGAATTCGTGCGTAAGCCGACGAATGACACGCAGCTAAGCCCCTACGATGAGCCAGAGGTCACCACACGATCCGCAGGCCCCCTGCTCGCA
This sequence comes from Hyphomicrobium sp., assembly GCA_016793445.1. Lineage (GTDB taxonomy): Bacteria > Pseudomonadota > Alphaproteobacteria > Rhizobiales > Hyphomicrobiaceae > Hyphomicrobium_B. The sequence continues at coordinate 90,669 of JAEUME010000013.1, forward strand.
ACCGACATCAAGGTGACAGGCGAGCCGCTCGACCCGACCCACATGGGCCGCATCATCAAACCCCGCGAGCTGGTCGATATCATCGAGCTGACGCCCCTCAATCGTAGCGAGACCATCCTCTACAACCAGCTCCTTGCCCACGCTTGGAACAACATCCGCACGACGCCCGTCCATAAAGTGCTGAAAGCCAGCCTGCGCGGCACGCACGAGAGTAACGACCGGCTGCACGATGCCTTCGACCGGCTCATGGGCGCCTGGGCCAAGATTCGCGCCCGCGATCCTCAGACAGGTGAGATGGCAACGTTCCGGGTTCACTTGTTGGGCACCAACAAGGAAGAGGACAAGGACGACGGCTATTTCTACTACACCTTCCCGCCTGATCTGTTGGCGGTTATCAGCCAGAGTAAGGCTTGGGCCACCATCAAGTCCCACATCATGTACGCGCTCCGCTCAAAATATTCGATCCGCCTCTACGAGATGGTCGAGCGCCGCATAGGTCTCACCAAGCAGTACGAGCAGTTCACCATCGAGGAATTCCGCGCCCTGCTGGGCGTGCCGGAAGGCAAGCTCGATCGCTATGCCGACTTCAACAAGCATTGCCTCAAACCCGCCCTCGATGAGGTCAATCATCTGACCGACTTCGTGGTCGAGGTGATGGCCATCAAGAAGGGCCGTGCCGTCGAGAAGCTCCAGCTCTCCTGGTTCAAGAAGTCGCCGGCCGAGATGCGCGCCGCCTTCGACGAGCGCGAGAAGAGCCGTGTCGGCCGCCAGGTGCGCTGGCGCGGCAGCGTTGACGTCATTCGCTTCGAAGACGAGCCGTGACGCCTATCCATAACGCGACGCCCAATCTCTCACTTTTGGTTTTCAAAGCGGCAGCTGACGCCCATTTCCTCACCGCACACCGCCCAATGTCTCACTTAAGGCGCCCATTCTCTCACCCGACTCCGCCCAATCTCTCACCTATCCCGCCCATATTCTCACTTTTCGCTCAGTAACTATCGGAAATAGCGCGCAGATTCCGCCTCTGAATTTGAATCTTGAATCCTTGAATAAAGAGAATGGGTGAAAACCGGCAGCAGGACCTATGGACAAGCGCGAAAAGTGAACCGACTTCGCAAGAGCAAGCGCTTCGCTCACGCTCAGCGATAGATGGCGTGGCCGCAGTCGCGGCCACAGAACATGACTCCCCTCACCCTGCGCTCGCGCAAGCGCTCGCTACGCCGCACCTAGAAGAAGTGGAATCCGCTCCGCGGATAAGCATATTGAGTTTCACTAGAAGCACGACCACCCATCAAACAAGCGCTTGCACACACAGTAAGACCGCAAAGGGGCTTGGCGGGAGAGAGCGAGTAGCACCTCCACGGCCCAAGGCGCCCTCACCTCGGCTCTAGATAGGCCGGCTTTCGAACAGAAATGGTCGCAGAACGCGATGAAGGATCGATGATGCCGCCTACTGCCGGTGGAAATCACGACGCATCACGGAGCATTTATGTGGCTTGTTCCATTGACGCAGAAAGGTGAGAAAACGGGCGGTTTCTCACCTTTTCTCATCTGTGATGTCGAGCTCGCCCGCTTGAACGTCTCGACACATAAACAGATATCTACCCAAATCCCCATTTGCAGATTTGTGCGATCCCCTCACCTACAGACAAACGAACCGCAAAACCGGCGCCACATCGAAGACCGCCAAGGCGCGCAATCTAATTGTGAGGTGAGATGGCTTCGTTCTCACGTCACCTGATGCCGCGGCGGCCACCGACCGGGATGGCTCAGGTGATCGTCTGCCCGCCATGGCAAATCACAAACTCCACAAATCCATATTTGCCCAAATAGCCAAGTGTGGCACTGCGCAGTTATTCAGTTGGCGGAATGAACGAATACACTACCATGGACTTGTGCGCTTGTGTGTTCGCGCAAATCCCTAAGTACCCAAATCCATATTTGAGGCCTTGTATGATTATCACGTTTGCGTCCTCCAAAGGCGGTGTCGGCAAGTCCACGACCTGCGCCGCCATAGCTTCCGCCCTGGCGCTGAACGGCGAGCGCGTTCTTCTCATCGACCTCGATCAAAACCGCACACTCGACCGCTGGGCCAAGAAGGCGCCCATCGAGGGGCTCACGGTCTCGGCCATCGATCCGCAGAAATTCGGCAGCTTCTTTCGCGAGAAGGAGGCCTCAGGCCACTACGACCACATCTGCATCGACTTGCCCGGCAACCGCGAGGTGACGCTATTCAAGGCGCTTGCGAGGTCCGACTTGGTGGTGATCCCCGCGCAAGCCTCCGAGCCGGATCTGCGCGAAGCGCTTGTGGTGGTGAGTGATATCCGGGACGTGGCCGAGACGACCGGCCGGCCGATCCCATACCGATTGCTGCTGACCAAGATTTATCCGCTACGCACACGCGTGACCGATTTCGCGTACGCCGAACTGGCGCGCCTCGGGCTGCCGCTGTTCCGCACCGCGCTCGTCGAGCGCTCGGCCTATCGCGAGATGTTCTTGAACGGCCATCCACCGGTTCTGACAGAGCCGGGGAAGGGGGCAGGGCAGGAGATTATCGATCTTCTCGCTGAAATCCGCGCCATCGTGGCCGACACCAAATCCGAACTTCGCAAGGCAGGCTAAGCATGAGCAAACAACGCGCACCATTTCTTCCCGTATCCAGTGACATCGACGACGACAAGCTCGAGCGCCTGGCGCGCGACAAAGGCGTCGGCGCTTTCGTGAAGCCAGCCTCTAATCCCAATGGGGCAGGGGAGGGGGCACAAGAACCTGCAGCAGTAGCTGCAGCGCCCAAGCAGAAGGCGGAGGCGCCTGCCGCAGACACCGGCGCCACGCCGCGCAGCCGCATGAAGACCGTGAACCTGGAATTGCCGGACTATGTCTGGACTGAGCTCAAGATCCGGTCCGCACACAGGCAGACGAGCGTACGGCACATCATCATGACCGCACTCAAGGGCGACGGCATCAGCATCGCCGACGTCGACATGGTGGAAGATGGACGCAGGTTGAGGGGCGCCAACGTTTAGGCTTGAGGTCCGCGAGCCATGTGGCAACTCTACCGGACCAACGATGTCGGTGAGTGGACCTTGGTGGAAACGGTCTCCGGTCTGTCCGCTGCCGTAAGGCGCATCATTGAACTCGAAGACGCGCCCGTCGACGGCCTCCAACTGGAAGCTTACGTCTCGGCAGCACCATCCTCGGATCGCGATGCGCTCGATCATCTGGAGTTCACTGGCAAGGCGACGGCCTACGCCATCAAGCGGCTGATCCAGTAAGGCACCAAGAGCGCAAGAACCCAATTGGGGATTTGCTCATTGAAACACTCACGCCAGTTTTTCCTAGATCGCCGGCGGTTGAGGATGCACAATTGTAGGAACGCGCACAGCGCCCGCAAGGCCTTCTAAAATTACCCGGATGGATTCATGAAAATTCGACACATAGCCCTCTGCCTTTCAATTCTGATCGCACTTTGCGCTCCAGCTGCAGCCGAAGAGAAGATCTTCGGAACGCTCTACAAGAACCCCGGCTGCACATGCTGTGATAAGCATGCCGCCTATCTTGAAGAGCATGGGTTCGAGGTCACAGTCGTGCCGTCGCCGGACCTCCAGTCAATACGCAAAAAACTGGGCGTGCCGAAGGCTGTGGAAGGGTGTCATGTCATGGTGGTCGACGGATACTTGGTCGAGGGCCACGTACCTTACACACCCATCAAGCGCATGCTGACTGAAAAGCCTAAGATCATGGGTATCGCACTGCCTGGAATGCCTACAGGGTCTCCAGGGATGGACGGAACCAAAGAAGGGCCGTTCGAAATTTTGGCGATCACCGCTGACGGTGAGCCTGCTCAAGTCTACGCAGTCGAGTAACATGCTTCGCGCAATCTGGCATAACGCGACGTGCCCCGCAGTCCGGCTGCACCGTGTTCGATACTTCCAGACCGAAGTGAAGTTTCATGGTGCGGCGAGCCTCTGAGCCAGACACACCAATACGGTGGATATTAACCCGATCTCCGGTTGGACTCCTGTAAATACGGACATACGGTTTTTCGTATGTCCCGAGCCGTATTCCGTTTGTCTGTCGCCGATGAGCGGCTGACGCAGCGCCACGCCGAAATGTATGACACTGGCGCGGCGCAGAGCCGTGGGCATCTGGATTGGTTGCCCGAGGCCCTCCTCCACCTGCTGGATCATTCGTTGGCCAAAGGCACGCGCGTGGGCTTTGGCGTGCCGCTGACCTTGCTCGACTACGGCAGCGGCCACAGCACGCTCGTCGACTGGGTCGGCCGCATCATCGATGCGCATCAGAAACGTCTTGGTGTCATGCATGTTCGCGCCACCACTCGGGAACTGTGGGAAGAGGTTCTTCCGTCTGTGACGTTTGTGATTGAGCGCTATGCGCAAGGGATGGCTGACGCGGAGCTGGTGGCGGCCTATGAGCAGCAATTCGGGGTGGCCAAGTGGCCGAAGACCAAGGTCGTGAAGTTCGATCCCGCCATTTCCGAACTGAGCAAACTCTCAGTGACGGAGGCGCATTTTGCCTACTGCATCGATGTGCTGGCATCGGTGCCGGTACTCTCGCGGCACATGGGTTCGCCGGTACGGCCGCTCGCTAATACGCTCAATCTGCTGGCAGCCCTATCACGGGGCATCTTCATGGTGACGCCCAATAGTCTCTCGCCTGAAGCCCTGCCGCACCAACACAACCCCCATTGCACCATTATGAGCGGGGAGGAGTGGCACGAGACCTTGAAGCTCTATTGGAGCGAGCGTGCCTCGCCCGTGCTCTCGCGGGACATGACGGCCGTGGCCTTCACATCGTGGGAGCCATCACGGGATGTCCAGAACCTGCAGTACCAGTTCGCTGCCACTTACGGACTCATCGACCGTATTCCGCAGCCATCGGCGAGTTTGCCGCCCGCCAAGTATCGTGCCTTGAAGGCGCTGCAGAACCATAAGCTCACGACCATCTTCGAGAATGCCCAGTGGTGGGCGGGTCTGCATCCCGGTGCCGTGTTACAGCAGGGATTTCACGCCGTTTTGCAAGGCGTGCGGTTGCCGATCGCAGCAGGGGAGTGTGCGTCACGCCGGGAGCGCTTGCGACTGTGTTAGAGGTCTCAACTTGAGAAATAATCCACAGAAGATTGGTTTTTTCTCACGTAGTGGGAAATTCTGAAGTTTCAGAAAGTGAATGCCGCATCCGCCGTGCGTCGGCGGACCGGGCTGTCGTGAACGGAGCCCCGAAAGGTCTCCGCCAGCCGGCTTCCATCCCTTGCGGAGTGCTGCAGCGCAGCGTGATCGCGAGTCATGCTCCGACATCATCGCCCTCGTGGTTCAACAGCCAACGAAGGAGATGACCATGACCACAGCTCTCAAATACACCACCCATGAAGGCACCCAGAAAGTCGTGCCGCTCGATACCGTGCGTATCATTCGCCCCTTGAGCGATGACGAGAAGGATCGTGCCAAGGCAAGCCTCAAGGAAAAGCGCAACATCGATATCGATACCGACCGCGTCTCGGTCCGCATCGAGTTCACCGACAAGACCTCGAAGCTCGCCCGCGAGAATCTTGAGGCATTGCGGGCCCAGGGTGTTGCGCTCGTGAACTTGGGGTCCGAACGCTACGTGCCGGCGGCCAACATCACCGCGGCCGAGGCGTTCTCGAAAGAAGATGCCGATCGCCTCAAAGAGGACGAGTACACGCTGAAGCAGACCTTCCGCGCCAAGGTCGAGACCAAGGCCGGGACCATCCTCTCGTCGGCTACGCCGCAGCAGGTGATGGACCGTCGCGCCAAGGCGCTCGAAGCCTCCAATACCAATGCGGCTCCCGCAGCGGCGCCCAAACCCAAAGTCGCCTAAGGTCCCGTGCGCCACATCACCATCCGGCGCGTGTTCTCAGATGCCACGCTGGCTCGTCTTGATTTTGACGAGCCAGTGTCGGCTCTCGACCCTGCGACCGGCATTCTTCTCCACTACCGCTACGAGCCCGATGTCGGCGGCGTCCTGCGCTTATTCGGACCTGCTCTTGGCATTGCGCCCATCGTCGTCGGATGCACGGCCAACGACATCAACACGGTGTCTACATTGCTCCTCGACGGCATACGTCTCCAGATCAACTGATCAATGCCTTGCGTTCGCCGACTACGGTACGTATTCAGCGCCGCTATGAACGCAGAAACCATCCATAAAACCCGCCCCATCGTCGCCATCGGCGATGTGCATGGCATGACCGACCTTCTGGCCGAGGCTCTTGCTGTGGCAGAAGCAGAAGGCGCGTTCCCAGTGCTTCTAGGCGATCTCGTCGACAAGGGGCCGGACAGTGTCGGCGTCCTGCGCATGGTGGTGCCGCGCTTGGCCGCCGGCACCATGGCCATCGTGCGCGGCAATCACGACGAGCGGCTATTGAAGAGCCTGATCAAACCTGACGGCAAAAAGACCCGCGTTTTGGTCGACCTCATGGCTGCAGCCGATGCAGAAGAGCTAGCAGCGCAAACGAGTGCTGTGCTTTCGGTCGCGCCGTACTGGATTTCAGTGCCGGGGCATATTCTGGTGCATGGAGCCTTCCATCCCGAGATGCTGACCTGCCCGTCGAGAGGGCAGGCGGCCGACGTCCCGCGCAAGCTTAAGGCGCTGTCGCTTTATGGCGAGACCGATGGCAGCCTCAATGAGGAAGGCTATCCCATACGCACGTATGCATGGGTGAGCCGCATCCCGGAAGGTCTCACCGTCATCGTCGGCCATGACACGCGCCAGATGCACGAGCCGCTCGTGGTCCATAACGGGCAGGGTGGCCGCGCGGTGTTTCTCGACACGGGTGCCGCCAAAGGCGGACGCCTGTCGACGTGGACGATACCGGCTCTGGCATAACCGCTGCTTCGCGCTTGGGCTTCGCTCTGAACTCACCAAGGGGATAGCCCGCCATCCCTCTGCGCCGCCGTGCTCGCCAGCTGTCGTGAGCGAGCGACGGACGGCTCCGAGGGGATGGCTACTAATAAACGCTCTCAGTCTGCGTATATCCGTGGATAGTAGTGGCGGCATTGTAGGAAAGCCGGCGCAGGACCGGCTATGTTCAAAGCTAACATCACGGGGAGGGGCGTAATGATCATCAAATCGATAGTGCTCGAAAACTTCCGCGCCTATCGCACTCGAACAGTCATCCCCGTCTCGCGGCTCACCGCGTTCATCGGGAAGAACGATGCCGGAAAGTCAACGATACTCGAAGCATTGGACATATACTTCGAGGGCGGCACGATCAAAATAGAAAGTGCTGATGCGAGCAAGGGCGGAGATCCCAAGAACGTCCGCATTGGGGTCGTCTTCACAGAACTTCCCACGCAGGTTGTCCTTGACTCAAAGGCACCGACCACTTTCGCCAATGAATTTCTACTCAATCACGACGGCGACCTCGAAATTCACAAGGTCTTTAACTGTGGAAATGCGACGCCAAAGGCTAGTGTTTTCGCACGTGCGAACCATCCGGGCGCCAAGGACGTTTCTGACCTCCTGCAGAAACAGCAGAAAGATCTCAAGGCTATTATCAAAGAAAAGCAACTAGAGAATAATTGCAACCAGACAGAAAACCCCTCGATGCGTCACGCGATCTACAATGCTCAGGGCGACTTGGGATTGCAGCTGCGGGACGTTCCTCTAAACGACGACAACGGAAAGGCAATCTGGTCCGCCCTGCAGAATTATCTACCGATATTTGCGCTTTTCCAGTCCGATCGGCCGAGTAGCGATCAAGATCCAGAAGTCCAGAACCCGATGAAGGTCGCGATTGAGCAGGCTCTCGATCAACTACAGAACGAACTGGACGCGATCACCGATCAAGTTCGTAAGAAAGCCGAAGAGACCGCCAGTCGCACACTCGCAAAGCTACAGGCCTCTTATCCCAATATGGCTTCCAGCCTGCAACCCAAGTTCAAGAAGCCCGCCTGGAAAAGCATCTTCAAGCTAGACCTCGAAGCGGATGACGGCATTCCGCTCAACAAACGTGGTTCAGGTGTTCGCCGCCTAGTTCTGCTCAGTTTCTTTCAAGCGGAAGCTGAGAAGAAGAGGCAGGCGGCGGCAGAAGGGCAGCCAGAGCCTCGCCGTGTAGTTTACGCTATCGAAGAACCGGAGACGTCTCAACATCCAGATAGCCAAGAGCAAGTCATCAATGCGCTCTTGGAGCTGGCCGAAGCGGGTGACCAGGTACTACTCACAACCCATGTTCCAGGCCTGGCCGGCTTGATCCCATTACCAAGCCTCAGGTTCATCGACCGTCTCCCCGAGACCAAGGATATTCGTGTCAGAGCGGGCACTTCCGAGGTCTACAGCGAAATCGCAGAAGCCCTCGGCGTCTTGCCAGACCCGATGCAGGGGCAAGGGCTAAGGGTCGCTGTTCTGGTAGAGGGCAAGAATGACATCGATGCCCTTCGCTCTATGGCAATGGTTCTCGCAGCAGCAGGCGAAGTTGCGGCGCTAGATGACAACGTTATTTTTTGGACGATCGGCGGCGGCGATAGCACGCTTAAGGATTGGATCGAACGCAAGTACCTAGACAAGCTCGGAATTCATCAGGTCATAATCCAGGACTCGGACCGGAGCGCAGCAGCGATACCGTTGAGCATTGAGAAGGCAAGCTGGCTACAGGCCATGCAGGCGCTCCCAAACGTCACTGCCTTCCTCACGCGCAAGCGCAATATGGATAACTACCTTCATCCTGATGTCGTCTCCCGTTTGACGGGAGGGCGCGCAGCGCTCCAACACGGAATTGACGTAGATTACGTACGAATGGCAGACGAGCTTTCGTCGTGCATCACTGCAGCTAGGGCAAATGGACCGCTTCCTTTTAATCCTGTCGATCATGACGGCAGGCCGATACAAGGCTTTAGCAGGAACGTTTGTAAGCGCATTATAAGTTCGTACCTTTTGCGCAATATGACCGCCAATGAGATTAGGCAGCGCTCGCAATTTCAGGATGGTGCCGTTCAGCGGCACGAAGTCTTGGAATGGATTGCGGAGATCGCCAACCGCTCACAATAGGGCGGTAGTCCTCAGCTCGACGCTTCTCCGCAATCGCTTGACTGGTCGAAGTCGGAGGCAGCCTCATATCTGGTGCGCTTCGCTGACCCCGCTCAACCGGCCCCAGTCATTGCCGCCGTTGATGCCATCGCGCGCGAGGCCTGCAAGGCCGCTTGCTTCAGTCGCTGACGCTCCTTGCAGCTGCGCGCCGCCGAGGCGGTGCGGCAAGGCCGCAGCCATTGCACGCCACGCTTCTCCGCGATGGCGAGGAAACCGGCGTCAGGGGCCGCGATCGGCGCGGCTCCGTCAAGAAAGGACGCCCCACCAATGACCAAAACCCTCACCAACTCGGATCTCGCCCAGTTCACCGGCACCGAACAGCTTTATCGCCACGGCCTGGTTCGCCATATCGTCTATACCGATGGTGCCCGCCACGTGGCCCAGGCCGGGGAAGCCTACTGGCTGCTCGACAAGATCGCCTGCGCCCAGCTCGAGCCGCACATCGCCCGAGAGGAGTTCCAGCTCTGGACACTCACGGTGAACCAAGACCTCTCAGCCGAGCTTGTCTGCACCGATGGCAACGGGGTGACTCTCACAAGCGAGAAGATCTCCTTCACCGACTTCCCGCTGCCGGTCATCAAGCTCTACGTGGTCAACAACACCATCCTGGTGCCGAGCGAATACTAATCTCCTTTGCGCCTCGCTCGGACTGACCAGGCGGGGCGCTTAAGGTCGCCGATCCGACTTATCCACATTCCATAAGCTGTGCATGACATCGACGATTGACGTCACGCGTCATCGACCTGCATGGTCTCCTTGCGGCTATACAGGGGAGGGCTGCTTCATGGCGCGACCAGCTGTTCATCCAGGTAAGGTGCTTGCGGAAGAACTCGCATCCATTGGCGTGTCCGCGACTGAACTTGCGCGGCAGCTCGAAGTGCCACCAAACCGCATAAGTCAGATAATCAATGGCAAGCGCACTATTACCGGCGATACAGCTCTGAGACTAGCGCATTGGCTCAAAACCACGCCAGAACTCTGGCTTAAGCTTCAAGCCGACTACGATCTCGACATTGCCCGGCGAGCTTCAGGAGACCGCATTCGCTGCCTGCCAACGAAGGCGAGCGGAACAAACACGGCCGCAACACGCGGAGGTCGCGGTGGCTGACGTGCACTCCGCTAGGACGTCGAGACGTACAGTGAGCGTGCACTCACTGGCTGTAACCCCTTACCATGCGAAATTTCTGGCGTATGACCTGACGCTAAAGCATCCGGCTATCGATCCCGCGCGTCTATCAATGTCTCTTTTCGATGCGGCGGTGGACCTTAACCCGCACCAGATCGAAGCGGCACTCTTCGCGCTCAATTCCCCCCTTACTGAGGGAGTGATCCTTGCGGACGAAGTTGGGCTCGGAAAAACCATAGAGGCAGGAATTGTCCTCTGCCAAAAATGGGCCGAGCGTAAAAGGCGGCTCCTTGTAGTTTGCCCAGCATCCATCAGGAAGCAATGGGCACTTGAGCTTGCCGAAAAATTCAGTCTGCCAGCTGTCGTTGTCGATGCTGGGTTTGCGCGCGATGAGCAACGGCGAGGAAACGCCCGTCCTTTCGAGCAAGCAGCAATAGTTATCGCTTCTTATCACTACGCCGCACGAATGAAGGACGCGCTGCGTATAGTGCCTTGGGACCTTATTGTGATTGACGAAGCGCACAAGCTTCGGAACGCCTATCGCACCAGCAACAAGGTTGGGCAGGCTCTCAAGTGGGCCACAGAAGGCCGGAAAAAGCTCCTCCTGACGGCTACCCCGCTTCAGAACAGTCTGATGGAGCTTTACGGTCTCGCTTCGCTCATCGACGAGAACATGTTCGGAGATCCAAACGCGTTTCGCGCTCGATATGCTAACGCTGGCGGAGATCTCGCAGAGCTTCGACAGCGGCTTTCTACGTTCTGCAAGAGAACGCTGCGGCGTCAGGTTCTTGAATACGTGAAATACACGCGGCGTATCGCTCTCACCCGGCCCTTTCGGCCGACCGATACCGAACAGGCGCTCTACGATTCGATTTCGGCGTTTCTGCAGAGAGACGGAACCTACGCTATCCCGGCACGTCAGCGCCATTTGACGGTGCTAATCTTGCGGAAGCTTCTTGCATCGTCCTCACTGGCCATAGCTGGCACGCTTGAGGCATTGCGCGACCGCCTCGCATCCATTGCCGACGGCCGGCAGGATGAAACGCAACTGGTCGAAGCTCTTGTTAGCGATGAAGAGATGGAAGAAGAGCTTCTCGATGAATGGCTCGAACTTGATGAAGACGATCCACCCAACCAAGACGCAACCGCAATCGACCCGAAGCGGCTCAGAGACGAGATCGACGAGCTTGCGGCTCTCGCAAAGCGCGCCCGATCGATAGGCACGGACACTAAGACGACAGCACTGCTTACTGCTCTCGAAGTCGGCTTCTCCGAGCAGATGAAAATGGGCGCTGCTCGCAAGGCCCTCGTCTTTACGGAGTCAAGGCGGACGCAGGAGTATCTGCGAACATACCTCGAAGCTAACGGATACGCCGGAAAAATCGTTGTATTCAGCGGGTCAAACACCGGTCCCCAGGCTGCAGCCATCTACGAGCAATGGCTGAAAGCGAACAAAGAAAACGGTAAGTCTACGGGATCCCGCGCCGTCGACATGCGAACGGCTCTCGTCGAGCACTTCCGTGACCACGCCGACATCATGATAGCAACCGAAGCTGCGGCTGAGGGCGTCAATCTCCAATTTTGCTCTCAGGTGATCAACTACGACCTTCCCTGGAATCCGCAGCGCATTGAGCAACGTATCGGGCGCTGCCACCGTTACGGGCAAAAGCACGATGTCATCGTCATCAACTTCCTGAATGAGCGAAACGCCGCTGACCAGCGGGTTCACGAATTGCTTACCGAAAAGTTTCAGCTCTTCGACGGTGTCTTCGGCGCATCGGATGACGTGTTGGGCATTATCGAGTCAGGGGTGGACTTCGAGAAGCGCGTGCTCGCCATCTACCAGGAATGCCGAACGCCCCAAGCGATAGAGGCGGCGTTCAAAGCTTTGCAGGCAGAGCTCGATGAGCAAATCAAGTCGCGCTTGGAAGAAACCAAGCAAACGCTGCTGGAGCACTTCGATGAGGACGTGCATGCCCGTCTGAAACTGCGTCTGGCGGAGACATCGGCGCAGCTGGATGCTGTCGGCAAGAAGTTCTGGAACCTCACAAAGTTCGTCCTGAATGAACATGCCGCCTTTGATGACGAGCAACTTCACTTTGACCTCGCGACCTCACCCCAGCCAGATATCTCGACTGGCCGTTACCATCTCATTACGAAGTCGCGGAGTGTGGCTCCGGACGATGGGGCAGGGCAGAACCGCTTCCTCTACCGGCTCTCTCACCCGTTGGGGGAGAGTGTCATCGCTGCTGGGAAAGCGACTTCAACACCGACAGCCGAGATTTCCTTCGACGTCAGCAACCATCCCGGCAGGATCGCCGTCTTGGAAGCCCTTCGGGGCAAAGGCGGTCACTTAACCCTTCAGCGTCTTACGGTCCAATCGTTCGAGACGGAAGAGTACCTGCTGTTCTCTGGTATCGATGAGAACGGGAAGTCGGTCGACCATGAGACTTGCTCGAAGTTATTCGCTGTCTCTGGTGCAACCACGGCCGTTCCGTCTCTTCCGGAACACATAGTAGCAAGGCTCTCGGCAGAGGCTGACCGCCACGCAATGGCCACCGTCAGCCGATCACTCGAAGCCAACAGCAAGCATTTCAACGTCGCGCGGGAACGCCTGGAGCAATGGGCAGACGACAAGATTCAAGCGGCCGAAAAGGCGCTAAAAGACACAAAGGAGCAGATAAAGGCTTTAAGGCGCGACGCGCGTCTGGCGGAGACACTCGAAGCGCAGCACCAGCTCCAGCAAAAGCTGCAAGATCTCGAAAAGCGGCAGCGAAAGCAGCGCCAGGAGATATTCAAAGTCGAGGACGAGATCGAGAGCAAGCGGGACGAGCTAATCGCCGGCCTCGAAAAGCGTCTATCGCAAAGCAATCACACGGAAGCACTGTTCACGATCCGATGGTCGGTCGTTTGAGCGGAGCAACGAAAGCACCACGAAAGAACCACATGAGCAAGCAGTTCGAAAAACTTGTCGACCTCCTAAGAGAGCTGTTTCAGCTGGACCAGCCCGATCTCGACTTCGGCATCTATCGCATCATGCATGCCAAGGCCGATGAGCTGACCCAGTTTCTGGAGCGTGACCTGCTTCCGCAGGTGAAGACGGCTTTCTCGCAGTATACGACGGCAGACAAAGCCGAGCTGCAGGCTGCCCTAGCTAAGGCCATCGATCAGGCAACTGCTCTCGGCGTTGACCCGGAAAGCACGGGCAAGGTGAAGGAACTGAGGCAGAGACTTGCCAATGAAAGTGTCGATGTCGCTGCACTTGAAGCCGAGGTCTATGACCATCTCTACAGCTTCTTTCGCCGTTACTACCAGGAAGGCGATTTTCTGGCGAAGCGCGTCTACAAGCCCGGTGTCTACGCCATTCCCTACGAAGGCGAGGAGGTCAAGCTGCACTGGGCCAACCGCGACCAGTACTACATCAAGACGAGCGAGTACCTCCGCGACTACGCCTTCACCCTGAAGCCCGGCGATGCCAAGGACCCCATGCGCGTCCACTTCCGGCTAGTCGATGCGGTCGAGGGCGAGCACGGCAACGTAAAGGCCGCCGAGGGTAAGGACCGCGTCTTCATCCTGGCAACTGATGATCCAATAGGAGAGGAGGACGGCGAACTCATCATCCGCTTCGAGTATCGTCCGTCCAGGCTGGAGGATTGGACGGACGAAGCGCGTGAGGCTGCGACCGCCGCTGCGGCCAAGAAACCGCCCACACAAAAGGAGCTGTCAGCGATTGCCGTGGCACGCATCCTCAAGACCACGGACGCAAAATTCGCAAAATGGATCGCCGAGCTTGCGAAACCTCATGCCAAAGCTAGTGGTGAGCAGGCCGACTACAGCCGCCTGCAGGCGAATCTCTACCGCTATGCGGCCCGAAATACATTCGATTACTTCATCCATAAAGACCTTGGCGACTTCCTACGCCGGGAAATGGACTTCTACATCAAGAACGAGGTCATGCACCTTGATGACGTCGAGAGCGAAACAGCCGCCCGCGTCGAACAGTACCTCTCAAAAATCAAGGTTATTCGCAGGATCGCAGGCAAGCTGATCGACTTCCTCGGACAGCTGGAGGATTTTCAAAGAAAGCTCTGGCTGAAGAAAAAGTTTGTGGTCGAGACGAGCTATTTAGTTACTCTCGACCGTGTTCCCGAAGATCTCTACCCGGTCGTGGCCAAGAGCGCTCCTCAGACGACAGAGTGGGTCCGGTTGCTCGGTATCGATAAGCTCGACGGATTCTCGGAGCCTCTATCAGTAGATTTCCTGAAAGAGAACGGCAGCCTTGTCTTGGATACGCGCTTCTTTGCACCTGAGTTCGTCGACAGTCTCGTGGCAAACTTGCCCAATTTAGACCAATCACTAAGGGGGGTTTTAGTGCACTCCGACAACTTCCATGCGCTCAGCATCGCGCAGGCAAGGTTCAAGGAGACATTCAAGTCGATCTATATAGACCCACCGTACAACACTGACAGCAGCTCAATACCATATAAAAATGACTACAAGCATTCCTCGTTCGCTACCTTGATGCGCGACCGCTTGGCAGCCTGCCACCCACTGCTGAAACCTGACGGTGCTATATTTGTCAGCATCGACAAGACAGAGCGTACGGTGCTGGAACACGCGCTAGACGAAGTGTTTGGCGCAGACAACCACATCGAAGAGCTGATCTGGACGCAAGCGACAGCTAACAGCCAGTTGCCCAATTACTCTACAAACCATGAATATGTCGAAGTTTACGCCAAGAACCGCGCGTCCGTCGAAGCGGACAAGCAGATGTTTCGTGAGCCGAAGCCTGGCTATGTGGAAGTTATGGAACTCGTTGCTCGACTAAATCCAGACTATCCAACTCCTGATAAGATTGAAACTGACATTAAGGCGCTATTCCAAGAGCATATCGATCAGTTGAAGGCAGAGGCTGAGGCAAACGAACAGGATTGGGCCGATGCCAAGCGCCAGGATCCATGGCGCGGGCTCTACCCCTACAATAGGGCCGAGTATCGCGATGATGCAGGACGATTTGTTGCCCCGGAACGCGCCGAGCAATGCAAAGCATCGATCTGGATCTGGTCGGAGCTTCCTACCGGTGCGCCTGCATCGAAGCAATCCCCCACAACCAAGGACCCTAAGCATCCCAACTACCGTTACTATCGCCCGATCCATCCAATTACCGGAAAGCCATGTCCCCATCCGCAGGGTGGTTGGAAGTTCCCGCAGAAGCCCGACGAAAATGACGGAGAAAGACGATCATTCGAATCGCTGGCAGCGGATCATCGTATCGCTTGGGGAGAGGACGAGTCTAAGGTACCGAGGACTAAGGGGTTCTTGCATGAGGTCGAGACCAATATCGGCACCAGCGTTTTCTATGAGTACAATGATGGAGAGGCTGAGCTAGCCAGCATGTTCGGCTGTCCGACATCAACGCATGTGAGTCAAAACGGGCGGCTTGAGGAACGGAGGGTTTTGAGCTCATCGTAGCCACCTTAGGAGTGGACATGAGACAGAAATCCAGACGGCCAGGACCATCGCCAAACGCGTGGCCAGCAAGC
>JAEUME010000014.1 GCA_016793445.1 Hyphomicrobium sp.
ACGAGAAAGGATTAAACGCGACACCATCACTAAACGACGATTGCAGCATCAATCGAAAGCCGCTTAAACTCGAAACCTGATGAGCCAAAGCCTACGCTAGTTCACGCCGCAAACTGTCTCAAAGCATTCGACGACGGACAATCGACATCAACAAGCTTCGCGATGAGATGGGCGACAAGACCGTTGCCGTCGAGGCGTTTGAGGGAAACAATCTAGTCCTGGTCGATGAAGGACACCGCGGAGCCAGTTCAGGCGAGACCGGAACTTGGATGCGCTTTCGCAATGCTCTCTGCGAGAAGGGCTTCTCGTTCGAATACTCGGCAACGTTCGGACAAGCGGTCAAAGGTAATGGGTCGCTCACGGTTCTCTACGGCCGCTGCATCCTTTTCGACTACTCGTACAAGTTCTTCTACGCGGACGGGTACGGCAAGGACTATCAGATACTCAATCTCGACACGGAGACACAGAGCAGCCACCTTGATACCTATCTTGTGGCGTGCGCTCTGGCATTCTATCAACAGCAGCGGCTGTATCGGGATCACTACCCGGCGTTCCGGCCATTTAACATCGCCAAACCGTTGTGGATCTTCGTCGGCAGTAAGGTCACGGCGACGCTTGCAACCAACGACGCCTCCGACATCGTCCAAATCGTACAGTTCATCCATCGCCTACTTGCTAATCGAAGTCAGACTGTGGCGGCTATCGCAAGCGTCCTCAACCAAGGGCTTCTAAGTGCCGATGGGCGAAATATCTTCGCCGGTAGGTTCGCCTATCTCAACAGCCTGGGCGAGACGCCAGATCGCTTGTACGACGATATGCTGGCCACCGCCTTCAACGCACCAGGTGGTGGCGCGCTGCACATCGAGAACATTAAAGGTGTGGCCGGAGAAATTGCTCTGCGCGTCGGCGATAACCCGCATTTCGGGGTCATCAACGTTGGTGACGACGCTAAGCTTTGCAAGCTCTGCGAACAGCAGCGTCTCAATGTCGGTGAACTTGAATTCGCGAGTTCCTTGTTTCAGGACATCAATAGACCGACGTCGAACGTAAACCTGCTCATCGGTTCGAAGAAGTTCACAGAAGGCTGGAGCAGCTGGCGTGTCAGCACCATGGGGCTCATGAACGTCGGGAGTACCGAAGGTTCCCAGATCATCCAGCTCTTCGGACGCGGCGTCCGGCTGAAGGGGTATGCCGAGAGCTTGAAACGCAGTTCTAAAATCAACCTGCCGGATGGAATCAAGCGGCACCGACACATACCGGTGCTTGAGACCCTGAATATTTTCGGTATTCGGGCCGACTATATGGCGCAATTCCGTGAGTTCCTGGAAGAAGAGGGGCTCCCGACAAACGACGACAGGATTGAGTTTCTGCTGCCGACGATCCGCAATCTTGGCCAGAAGAAGCTCAAGATCATCCGGCTTAAGAAGTCCATCAACGGTGTGAGCACAGAGTTCGGCGACGCCTTCAAGAAGCTCGCACCTGTGCCAACGCTGAAAAGGCCTGATCCTACGTCAGAGCCTTCGACGAGCTACCTCCAACAGAACCAGGTCATCCTGAACTGGTACCCCAAGATTCAAGCCATGAAAGCGGTCGGTGTGTCTGGCGGAGACGGCGAGGGGCAGCTCAACCAAGCCGTTCTGACTGCCGGCCATGTTGCATTCTTAGACCTCGACATGCTCTTCTTCGAGATGCAGCGCTTCAAAGCAGACCGCGCATGGCACAACCTCAATCTGTCGCGCGAGGCGATAGCCGAGCTTCTTGTCGACCAGACATGGTATCGGTTGCTCATCCCTCAAGGCGAACTCGCGTTTGACTCCTATCAGCGGGTTCGCCTCTGGCAAGAGATTGCGGAATCCCTGCTCAAGAAATACTGCGAGCGCTACTACTCCTTCCGCAAGAAAGAGTGGGAGCTTCCACACCTCGAGTATCGCGATCTGGACGAGAGCGATCCAAACTTCCCGCAAGGCGATGATCTCTATCCATCCGGCTATTATCGGATGCTGATCGAAGAGTCCCAGACAGAGATTGTCGACAAGCTGAAGGACCTCAAGGCCATCATCGAGACTGGCGCGCTGCGACCATGGGAGTTCGGCGGCTTGAAAGCCATTTGGTTTGGCCAGCATCTCTACGAGCCGCTGCTACACTTGTCTGGATCCGCCATTGAGATCAGCCCTGCGCCGCTGAACCTCGGCGAGCGTACGTTTGTCGAGGATATGCGGGCGTTCTTCGACAAGAAGGATGCCCAACTTCGGGGAACTGAACTCTATCTCCTCAGAAACCTAAGCCGCGGCCGTGGCGTTGGGTTCTTCGAGGCTGGAAACTTCCACCCAGACTTCATCGTGTGGGTTTTGAAAGACGGGAAGCAACGGATCGCTTTCGTTGATCCGAAAGGCATCCGCAATCTTGGCCTCACCGATCCGAAGATTTCATTCTATGAGACCATCAAGGGCATCGAGCAGCGTCTCGGCGACCCTAGCGTAAATCTGACCAGCTTCATCGTCTCAAACACACCATCGCATCAGATGCATTTGATTTGGGGCATACCCAAGACGGAGATGCTCGAAAAAAACATCCTATTTCAGGTCGAGGATCAAAACACATACGTGGGAGAACTGATCAGCCGCATGATGAAGTGATCGAATTACTTCCCATAATTTATGTTATCACTCTGTGGTTATGTGAATTTATGGCCGCTAGAACCATGTTTCAGACTGGCGGTGTTCGCAGGCATTTGAGAAACGACCTTCTACGTCAATGTTCAGCAATGACGCTCCTGACTTGGAGTATGCTTAGCCTTCGCCCTGGTGGATTTTCGCTTGTGTTTGTGACGGTCCCGAAACTCCTATTTCCTGCGATAGGTTTTTGAAGTTCGGTAGACAGGGACATTCAAGAGCGCGATCCCGCCCGATCAATCGCACGATGTCGTCGCCGCATTCCGCTGGGATGCGCATTCGCCCATGCCGTAGCGCAAGATAGACGGCGTCTGCGGCCTGCAGCTCACCAAGAATTTGCACGACACTCTGTTGTGTTAGAAGATCCAGAGTCCAGCTGGGTTCTTCGCCCCTCATGAGTGTTGCCGCCCTAGTGCGGCCCTTTCGTTCATCGATAACCGCTCGGAAACTGCGGCTCGCAGCGATTGCGATCGTTGCTGCCTCTCCGTCATCCAGAGACTGGGAGCCGCTGGACAGGTCGGCGAACAACTCGTACTCGGCATCCGTCATGCTGACTATATTCACCTTGCCGCGATCGATGAGGCTTTGAAGAAAGCTGTCATCTCCGTTCCGTCGGCTCGTTTCGTGCCCGAGCTCGCCAGCGACGACATCAGGCACAACAATGTCATTTGCGATGGCCGTCAAGACGCGATCTCCGTAGGAGCAGGCGTGCAGGTTAATCAGGACGCTCGTATCGAGGACCAGCGGTCTGAGGTCGTTACCGAGGGAGCTTGAGAAGGTCATCCGTCACGCTTTCCTCAAGCTCAATCTGGTCAATCAGGTCGCGCACCTCCACACGGCGCATCTTCAGCAGTTCGGCCAACTGGCCCTCAGACATTATGCCTCGCTTCCAGGCCGCATGCGCCATGAGGCTCATCCTGTGGGATACTGGACGATTGGCGTCGCTCTTGGCCGCATCGAGCCGTTCTACGGCATCTCCAAGTACTTCACGCGCGTGGTAGTCCTTGATCCCTCCCTTCGTCTTGAGCCATTCCCAGGTTCCTTTTTTCAGAAGCTCGAGCTCTTCGAGCCGGCGCACGCAAGCCTCTCGGGAGATGTTGTACTGGTGCGCCAGCAAGATGACATGCCGTCGGTTGAGCGTGTCGGCTCCGGCGGTCAGTTGTTTGAAACTCTCAGAGAAGCTCTTCCGCGGCATCAAGAATGCGCGGCCGAATGCACTCGCGTAGCGCTCGTCTCGTGACAGGAATTGCTCACTTTCCTCCAATACCTCGGGCACGCGGCGCGTCCCGATGAAGTGTCCGATTTCGTGCGCGGCGGACTGAACGCGGCGCTCCAACCGATGATTGGCATTCAAGAGAATACATGCGCCCACGTTGTCATCATAAGTGAACAACCCGGCCACCTTCGATTTCGAGGAAAGCCTTCGTTGATACAGTCGGATGCCAAGATCAAGCTCGATGATGGAAAAGACGTCGCCGATCGGCCCAGCTCCTAGCCCAAGCCAGTCTCTTAATTCTTGAGCATGTTTCTCTGCCAGCTCGACAACGTCGCCTTGGTTGATCCCCTTTTCCGGCGGATAATTCCGTCGCCGCTCGATACCGAGAACGTTTTCGAGTTCTACTTCCGCTTTCACCAGATCATTCAGCAGTTCGACGGCTTCCAGCGTATGGTTGTCTTCCGTTTCACGCATCTTGCGGAAACGGGGCACTAGATCGGTGTGAACGGCTTCTCGACGCAGGAGACCATTGACGGAAACGCCATAGTGACGGGCAAGAAGCTGTATCTCCTGGATTCGAACGCGTCGGGTTCCCTTTTCGATGGACACAAGGGTCGGGCGCGAAATGCCGATGACTTCGGCGGCCTGGTCTTGCCGGATGCCCGCATTCTCCCTCGCGAGGCGCAGGCGTCGACCGATTTCCTGCGCACTCAGCTCATTCAGATCGGCCATGGCGCCCTCCCTTCGTCCAATTTCTTAGGAAGCTGTGTTCCCCTTGCGCAGCCATGAAGGCACGCCACTCTTTTGCGTGGGTCAGCAACATGTTCCTAATTTTTTTTAAGACATTCTCCTGCGTCTCCATCGTCGCGCGCGCGATTTCGAAGGCATAGACTTTCAAATCCGCGTCGGGCAGGTCTGCCATGTCAGCGAGTTGCTGGAGGTGCCGAGCTCCAACGCTTCCGTATTCCGCCATCGTCCGAGACAGTCGCACCTTCTTCCTGCCCGGAAGGGCATCCGAGAAGGCCGAAACGGTGAGATCATCGATGACGTAGGTGTTGCGCGGCTCATCTATCCCCGCGGCATGCATGCTCATCCGTCGAAGCAGACATGCAGCGCATAGACCGCATTGTCGCAGCTTGCCGTCCATCTTGGCGTTCCAACGCTGCTGCCAGCACGAACGGGTCTCGAACAGTTCGTCGACCGCCTTGTTCGTAGCGCGACGGAACTCCGAGACTGTCTCC
This sequence comes from Hyphomicrobium sp., assembly GCA_016793445.1. Classification (GTDB taxonomy): domain Bacteria; phylum Pseudomonadota; class Alphaproteobacteria; order Rhizobiales; family Hyphomicrobiaceae; genus Hyphomicrobium_B. The sequence continues at coordinate 5,130 of JAEUME010000014.1, forward strand.
CCTTTCGTATTCCACAGGCGTGGTTGGTCATACCGGAGGTCGTGACCCAGCACTTCCTTGATGAACCGCTCAATCTTTCGGAAATACGTCGGGTGGTTCCGGTAGTCTGGGTAAACGTTGTGCAATGGTAGAAGGACCGGCCCGAGCGCGCCTTGCCCACTTTCGGGGACTACTATCCTACTTAATCCCGTCAGATGCCCGGCGATCGCCGTTATGACGGCAAACTTGAAACCGCGGGAGCGTACGCTGCTTTCTCGCGATGAAGGCACATCGACCCTGAATGGGATCTGGTCGAAAGGTTGATCGCCCTTCTTCAAGGAATGGCGGTGTTTGGTCACACGCACGCAGACGGCGGCTTTTCCGTCCCCGCAAACCTCAGAAACACAACGAGAATCCAATCCGTCGCTGTAGGCTATAACAAATTTTCTGTCCGTGCCGAACGGAAGCGATCGCTGCCGCGCGCCCAGAACGTTCTGGCCCTGCCATGGCACAAAGCTGAATTGCCAATCGTCACCCGTGAGATGTCGCAGCGCCCCCCGAAGGCTGGCTTGCACTTCAGGCCGTTGCCACGTCGCAAATTCGATGACTGGTACCGTGATACTAAAATCGCGCGCCCATCTCCCTATACGACGAGCAGTCCGGCGGTCAGCGTATTCGACTGCGGCACTCACGAGTAGTAGGTCGTGATGGACCGGCTTCCAGCCCTCATAGTGGTAGGTGTCTAGAATGTCGGGATCGAAGACGATTTCTTCGCCGATTTCGGCGACGGCCTCTGAATCGGCGTGAGCGAAATGGTCTCGCCGACCTGCCTCGACAATGCGCAGCGCCAGACCATAACGCTCGGGATTGGGTGCAGCGGTTTTCACAAGCGAACCATCCCTTCATCGACGCTGTGGCCTCCGCCCAAGTCACTCTCGAAGGCGTCCTTGTTGCCCGACAGAAGAGCATCACGAACTCTCGCGCTATCGACAGCATCGAAGGCGGAATCAATTTTTTCCTGCGCCCTCGCTACCGCGTCTCGGCTCATCTCACCCGCTTCTTGCGCGCGTATACACTCCTCCTGGAAGCGGTTTCGGGCTTCACCGATCTGGGTGTCGATGGCGGCATCGAGTGCAGGCGCGATGGCTTCTTTCAGCGAAGTATCGTTGGCGGATCGCAGCAGCAGCTCTTTCTGGAGCGCGTCAAGGAAAGGCGTCTTCTCGCATCTGTCGAAGATGGCTTCGACCAAACCATAAGGGTCGAGTTCCATTTGACCATGGCTAGAATGTGCGTCCAGCTCTTGAAGGGCCTTTGCATGTTCCTTCGTTAGAAGATGGCGGGTCAGTGCATCTGAAGCGAATGCGCCGCATTCCGCTTGAGATGCGGCGTCGTTTTGCACAGCCTCGGCAAGCCGCTTCCAGCAACTTCCAAGCTTTAGATTCTTGAACGGACCATCGGTCATGGCGGCCTCCTATGTTCACAGGATAACAATAGGAGCTGACAAAGTCAAGAACGAAACGAAATAAGCTGACATTTGGATAGGTTGGTTTAATGGTGGAGCCTCATCACGCTGTGAGTTGCTTGTCAGAACTCTCAATTTTGCAGCAGTTTGACGTTGTTCCGACAGCTGATGGCGTTCGCTATCATCTCCCGATTGAAGCTCGTCCGAAACACGACTGGACGGGATGCCATTTCCCGCACGGGCTTCCTCAGGCCAGACACATCCCCTCGCCACTGCGGCCCGCAGGCGGGCTCTCCAGAATGCCGACCGTGCGCCGGTACGCGGTTGCTGCAAGGGCTGGCGCCCTCGGCTTCGGCTTCGCCGGCCGCCTCACCCTTTAGGGTTCGGTTCCGCTTCCCGCTCATGCCCCGTCGCCTTCGTCCGGCATCGAGCCCGCACCCATTGCGGGCCTCGCAGCACGAAGGAGATCGTCATGACTGCATTATCGAAACCCCGCGCCGAACGCCGCGACATCCACGCTGAAATCACCGCCAGGCTCATCGCTGCCATCGAGGCCGATCCCGGTCGTCCGTCCCTGCCCTGGCGCCGTTCATCGGCACCGCTGTTCATGCCGGAGAACGCGCTGACCAGGAAGCTCTATAACGGCATCAACATCGTGAGCCTCTGGGTTGCCGCCGAATGCCTTGGCTATACGGCTCCCATCTGGGCCACGTACCGCCAGTGGGCCGAGCTTGGAGCGCAGGTCCGCAAGGGCGAGAAGTCGTCCCTTGTCGTCTTCTACAAGGAGTACGAGACCGATCCAAATCCCGACGATTCCGACGACGACGGCAAGCGCCGTGTGGCGCGAGCGTCATATGTGTTCAACTGCTCGCAGGTTGATGGCTTCACCGTACCGGATGCCCCGCAACTGCTGGGGCCCATCAAGCGCATTGAAGCTGCTGACCAGTTCATCCGCGCGACTGGAGCTCGTATCGAGAATGGCGGCGAACGTGCCTTCTATCGTCCCTCGACCGATACGATCCACATGCCGGACGAAGGCCTCTTCTGCGGAACCGGCACCATGACCCGTTCAGAAAGCTACTTCGCCGTACTTTGCCACGAGGCCATCCACTGGAGCGGCTCGGGCAAGCGCCTCGCCCGTGAATTTGGGAAGCGCTTTGGCGATGCAGCCTATGCCGCCGAAGAACTGGTCGCCGAAATCGGCAGCGCCTTCCTGTGTGCCGAACTCGGCATCACGCAGGACACGCGCGCGGACCACGCCCAGTACCTGGCGCAGTGGCTCAAGCTGCTCAAAGACGACAATCGCGCCGTCTTCACGGCTGCTGCCAAGGCGTCCGAAGCTGTCGCCTATCTCAACAGCCTCAAGGCCCATGAAGTGTCCTAACGTCAGACCGCAATCTGTGACGGCAGACCGCGCCGTCCTTCAATGATCGGAAATGCCGAACGCGATGCCCGGTCGATGAGGACGAGATTCGTGAATGACAGCAGCCATTCGAGCTTTGGAGTATCTGGTTTGGGCACCTTGCCGCCGGCGAAAAGCTCGCTGGCCCACTGACTATCGTCGAGCCTAAGATCGAGCTGACCAATGGCTCTCAGAACTCGGCCCGCGTGCAGGCTCGTATAGTCCGACGTTCCTGCCGTCGAAATCGTCGCCCCCATTACAACCTTACCCCCGACGCTCGCCAGCGTGCTGATGCCGGAACGGGCCAGCTCATTCCTTTCGGCTGACGTGAAGCCACCAGATGCCGGCCCCACGATACCCTTGAGTTCATGACCATTGCGGGCACGAGCTTCAAGGATGCGTTGCTCCAAGTCTTCCCCGTCGAAACTGTCGTGGTCGCCAACCATTACGAACACAGCCACGTCACGCGTGAATTCGACGAAAAGCAGCTCCTTCGTCCGCGCTGGCCGCTCGACGAAGTGGAGATGATGCACGTTGTAGGCATTGAGAGCGAAATCTTTGTCCCGCCATTTCGAGGTGATCAGACGCCCTTGCGCGTCATACCGGCTCGGCGAGTAGCCCCGGAAATCTACAAGGCTAGAAAGATGCCCGGTAAGGTCAGCGCCTGCCTCAACCTTCTTCGAGATTGCGAGAACGGCATCCTTGTGCCGCCATGCCTCATCGCCCCAGAAGCCATCCAAGAATACCACTCGCCTCGGCCTTGCCGGCACAAAACGATCTGCCCAGTTCATATAAACCGTGAAGGTGGCTCCGATGCTCAGAGCGGCAAGGTCGTTGCGGTAACCGGGCTTCTGGCACGGTATCGTTGCCACGATCTCGTCGTGCAACGTGCGAACACGCACCCCGTTCAATCGTATCCCGCTCATCTCTTTCGCTTCTTCTCTTCCGCCAGAAACACCTCCAGCCAGTGTATCATGAGCTGCTGGAGGCCCTCGTTGCCGACCGTCATCGTCGCGATGATGGCCTCGGCATTCCGGCGATCGAGATCGCGCGCGAGCCGACGCGCCACGTCCTGAGCGAATTTCTCCGGCCCCTTGTCGTCGAACTCGTCCTGCTCGAGTTCCGTCGCGATGTCGTAGCGATTGTAGCCGAGCAGCATGGCATAGAGCTGCCGCCGGTCGAGCTCATTGCCGAGCCTTCCGAACAGATTGTACTCAAACCCCACGTTCCTTTGCTCGGCGACATCGAACAGGAAGTCCATGAACCTGGATTGGCCCCATTCGGAGTCGGGCGTGCGCGTGATGGCGCGCAGGAGCATCTGAACGAGCTCGTCCATGTTCGCGAAGTTGATCTGCTGCTCGAAGAACGGCTGCATTGCCTCGTGCAGCTTGCGATCAATCCTAAGCGTGACCTCGATTTTGTCGTCCGTCTTGCCTGTCGTCGCGTCCGTCATGTGCCGCTCCCTGCCCTATCCTCAGCCCGCAACACCTCGCACCAATGGAACACGGCCTCACGCTCGTTCGGTGCAAGGCCGAATAGGATTGGCCGCAGGACCAGCCACCGTGCTGTCTCGGTCGCGCCACGGTCATTGAGAAGTTGCGCCAGTCCCAGAAGGTACTCTTCCATCTCCTGAGCCGTTGCACGCGGCGGCCATTGCGCCGCTGCCGTGAAAGTCATCGATTGCCGTCCTGTTGTTGGTGTGCGGCCGGGATCTTGCGCGCTTGCCTCGCAGGGCCGTGCTTGGTGCGCGGCTGCCGTTCAATCCCGGACCTTGTCTCGTCTGACGTTCGGCATCCGATCGAATTACGGCGCGTTCATGGTCGCCGGTGAGAAGCACGACGAGATCAATCACCGTGTTCCGCCATGTGCCTGCATGTCTAGTTGCATGCAATCCGGCATGTTCGCTTTGCCTGGGCTCAGCACTCCTCTCTCTTGCACGGGGAGTTCAAGGCGCAATCCCGCGACGGCCTTCAAGGATGGGGTCTAACCGAACCCGATCGCTATGGGTCAACAGGCTGCCCGATCCGTTCGCCCCCCGGGGCAAAGCCGGGGGCTCCCGTGTGGCCTGTGTGACCCGCTCACGGGCGTCGGTTTTCACGTCCCCATCAGGCCGAGCGTGGTGCTTGGCCAGAACCCGACGAGATACGGAGCAAACAATGAGCAAGAAACAAAGCGAATCCAACCGGCCGACGCACGCCATCTGGCAAGTGCAGGGCGAAGGCGAAAAGGCGCGTTGGTCGCGTGTCGGTGCGGCCTGGCTGCACGGCGACAAGAAAGGCGCCAACCTCAAATTCGACTCGATACCGCTCAACGGCCGCGTGGTGGTCCGAGAAATCACCGAGCAGGACAACGCTTCCGGCGAATACAACGCCGCTGCCGGCGAAGGGGGTGCGCAATGAGCCCCCTTTATCTCAACGCCAACGCCGAGGACGCATTTGACCTTTTCATCGGCACCGCCATCGGCCGCGCAGAAGACCTCTACCTCATCGACGGCGAGACAGCCTTCCGCAGATACGGCGGCACCATCGAGACCTTCGACGCCGAACTTGCCTACAAGGGAGGTCAGCCATGACCTCCCCCATTCTTCCCATGAGCATGGAGGTCCGGCTATGAGCTTCACCACCTGCACAACCTGCGGCAACCGCTACGAATGGAGCTGGGAGGAGGCCTTCGACAAATTCGGTTTCGAGGACGGCGACGGCCTCGTCATGACCGATCACGTGGCAGACTTCCTGAGGTCGACCGGCCTCTGCGTCACGGTCCAGCAGTACGGCTTCCATAATCTCGTCATCACGGACATCGAGCGTGACGGCCAGTCTCTGATCCCGGAGACCGCACAACGCGGCTATGACGATCCCCGCGATTACCTGCCCGAAGATATCGTGCACGACCTCGACAGGGACTTCCCCGAGGGCCGGGAGGTGCGCTCATGAGCACCTTCTCGACACCCAGCTCCTGGCGACGTGCTGAACCGACCAGCTTCACGCCACGGCGTCTCCCGAACGAGTTCTACCCCACGCCGCCCGAGGCTACCCGTGCGTTGCTCTCCGTCGAGAGTTTCGATGGCGATATCTGGGAGCCCGCGTGTGGTGACGGGCGTATCGCAAAGGTCCTGACCGACCACGGCCATGCCGTGGTCAGCACGGACCTCAATGAATACGGCTTCGGCGAGGCGGGGGTGGATTTCCTCAGCGAGCGAGAAGCCCGTGCCAAGCACATCGTGACCAACCCGCCTTACGGCTACGGTCTCGCCGACCGCTTCATCCGCCGTGCGCTCACGCTGACACAGTGGACCGGCGGCAAGGTCGCGATGCTGCTCAACATGTCCTCGCTCTGTCACCGGCAACGGACCGACTGGTGGCGCGAGATTCCGCCCGCGCGGCTCTACGCCATCGACGACATCGTCTGCTGGCCAGAGGACCGCTACGGGCCCCCGCCCCGCTACTTCACCAAGCACCGTTACGTCTGGGCTGTCTGGACGCACGACCACAAAGGCCCGCCAGCCTTCTGGTGGCTTTCCGGCGCGGAGTTCCGCGCGCCGCGTCCCCAACATTCATTCAACCGTTTGAACCCAAGGAGTTTCGCATGACCAATCCCACTTCGCATGCCATCACGGCCAATATCGGCCTTATCGAGCAACGTCTGTTCCGCGCCTCAACCCTCGCCAACACCGCCCACGCGGCGGCCAAGCGCGGCGAGCAGAACCTCGCTATCGGCACGCTCCTGCCCGTTGAGCAGGATCTGGCCGACGCCGAGGCACTGTTGCGCACGGTGTTCGTGCTCCATCGGTCGCGTCCGGACACCACGCAGGCGGGTGTGCAATGAACCCGCAGGTCTGGACCTTCCGCACCATCGACGAGGACACGTTCATCGCGAGGTTTGGCCCGAGGCCGAACCATCTCGACCTCAACGCCAGCTTTGATTTCGGAAACGGTGGGTGCCTGTTCTCGGCGAGAGGACCTGAGTGGACCCATGTCCTCTCGCAAGACCGGCAACGGGTCTGGACCGTCCTTGATGGCGACGAGGGCAGCCTCGTGATCGAGAGCGGTTTGCACTACGTCAACCGGCTTGGCTTCATCGTGACGACAGAGGCAGTCGAGGACCGCGTGACCTACACCGTGCCATTGGAATAATGGCACCAACGCAAGATGCAGCGGAGGCCTGACGGCGCGCCCCCAAAGAGCGCCGTAGCCGGCAGGCCGGAGCGAGGACGCCGCGACCAAGCGGCGTCCTCCGCATTCAATCGATTACCCGCCGCAGTTGGACGGGTGCGGGAGACTGGATTGAAGGCATCGCCTTTGGCGCCGGTGCCTTTCTCTGCCCCAGGTGGTCTCTCGCAGATGCCAAGGCCTGATTGAGCGCCACAGTCAGCCGATGCGCGTAGTCGCGGGTGCACTGCCGCTCGAACACCTCGGTGCTGCCGTTCGTGAAGAAGAACACGACCTCGTAGAAATCGCGATCGTCGGGCACTTCCTTGAGCCCTTGCGGGTAGTCCCCGAACCATGGCTTGGGGAGCCTCGTATCGACCACGAGCTCGTATTTCTTCGGCCTGCCGCCGGTCCACGAGCCCCACGGGGCGTACTCGATGCTCTGGATGAACGGCACCCCATAGTCGATGACGACAGAGTTCGGCCTGCCCTGCATCGGCCGTGGCTGGTCGAAAAGGAATGCGAACGAGTAGTCGTTCCGATAGTCGGCATAACGGAATCCCACGCCGTAGGTCTGCTGCGTCACGTAGTTGAACAACGGGATGTGCTCGACCTCGGCGAGGTATTTGAGGCGGCTCATGTCACTCTCTCCAGTCGCTGCATGTAGATGGGCGGACGTCCCGGGACGAGCACGAGCTGCCGCCCGGTCTCGCGCGAGAACCATCGCGTGATCTCGTTGGCGTCGAGCAGACGCGCGCTGCGCAGCTGCTCGCGCAGGCCCATATCGCCATGCTGCATGGCATTGCCTGACACGCGCGACTGCTGCCGCTCCATGACCTGCGTCGCACCGAGCATCTTCGAGAGATGTTCCGTGGTGGTGTAGTCGGCGTTGCCGAAGGCCTGAATGACGCCAGCATTGCCGAGAAACGTCTCCCAGGATTTCGGGTAATGGGTCTGGAGCTGTGTGAGGTCCTGAAGGACACTCCACAGCTTGACCCCGAAGCCGGCCATAAGGCCGGCAGCAGTTTCAATGGAGCGCATGTGCCCGAGCGCCGGAAACTCTTCCAAGACGAACCAGACAGGCAGTGAACCGCGCGGAACCGGTGCCCGCTCCATCGCGGCGAGCGCCTGCTGCACGACCAAGCGCAGCCATCTATAATGCGTGCCCATGCGCATGCCGGGCAGCACGAGATAGAGGCTCAGCTTGCCGCTGCGCAGGTCGCCGAGCCTGAAGTCCGAGCGTTCCGTCACGCGCGCCACGTCATCAAGCGGCGCCGTCTGCTCCTGTGCCGTCGAGAGGATGCCCTGCAGCTCCCTCCCCCCGCTTTCCTTCTTGCCGAGGAAGGACGCACCGATATTGGCGATGATGCCGTCGAAGGCAGCGGAATCGACCATGGCCGTAAAGAGCCTGTCGAGTTCGGCCGGGGTCGCATTCAAGAGGCGGCGCACCTCACGCAGGGTCGCTGCCTTGGGATTGGTGCTCAGCAGATGCAGGACAATGCCGCGAGTGAGGTTCTTGGCGCTATCGGTCCAATGGGGGTCTTTGGGGTTGCCGATGATGAGGGCGTCCGCCAGCTGCGCGGCGTCCGCTGCAATGTGCTCGCGTTTGCCCTGCCCAAGTTCGGCAAAGGGGTTATGGGCGGCCGTCGGCACGCCCGTCTCCCCGAAGGGGTCGAGCACGAAGCACTTCTGTCCCATGCGCCGGCGATGCTCGATGGTCGCGCGCGCGAGCTCGCCCTTAGGGTCGAGCACCACGACCGAGCCAGGGTACTGGCGCAGGTTCGGGATAAGGACGGTCGAGGACTTACCCGCGCGCGATCCGGCGACGGTTACGACATGACGGTCATCGTCGCGGCCGAGCACGCGACGCTCCCATTTGCCGAGCATGACCATGCCGGGCTTCCAGTCCCACGAAGTCCCCAACTCCCAGGGATGGCCCCACGTCTCCGCCGGGGGCGTTTCGGGGCGACCCTCACGGCCGCTCCCACGAGGCGGGAATTCAGTTGAGAGCATGGCTGCGCACTCCGGTGGCGAGGAGCAGCGGGGACGAGCAAGTGCTCGTCCAACCGCGCCAAACAAATCATCGGCCGTCACCGGCCGCGCCATCATCGCTAATTAAAAAATTTCGCCCAGTAAACGCTCCGGCATATTCGGCTATATCGCCTCTAATTCAGAAATGTTCCGCGATATTCCCATAATTAAAGCGCTTGCGAGCACGAATAAAAATTGGGAATAACTAAAACAATACGCATTGAAATCCAAACTTGTGAAAGCACCATGAGCAGTGGGGTAGCGAGATGTGGATTTGATATCGATATCGCCGCTTAGGCGGCTGATATCAAATCCCACTCGGCAGGGAGAGCCGCTCCGCTCTTTCCCCTGCACCCCTTCCGGTCAGGTCGCGTTACCGCGCCCCGAACCCAAACCTTGAGGAGGCGTTATGCCGAGGCCGCGTACGCATGAAGCGGGACCCCGAGCCCGTCAGATTCTGATCCGGGTGACGGACCAGCATTACGCCGATCTGTCCCTAAAGGCAGATACGGCAGGCATGACGATCTCAGGGCTCTGCGCCCGTCTGGTCGAGCACGGCAAGGTCGTGGTCACCACGGACAACACGACCCTGCCGCTGCCGCTCATCAATGAGCTCAAGCGCATCGGCAACAACCTGAACCAGCTGGCGCACGCCGCCAATGCAGGCCTGCCGCCAAGCCAACGCCAGATAGCAGCGGACTTCAGGGATCTGCTCGATACCATCGTCCAGAACGAGCTTCTGTCCAGCCGTCGAACCCCTCTCACCGAAGCGAGACCCATCGCCAATGATTCCACGCCTGCATCCGCGCGGAGCCAGTTTCAAAGGAGCGTGCACGTACATCCTGCACGATCCCGAGAAGCAAACGTCTGAACGCGTCGCCTGGGTGACGACCCGCAATCTTGCCAGCAGCCCTGAATGGGCCTGGCATGAGATGTATGGAACATGGGCCACTCAGGATCAGCTCAAGAAGGCGTCCGGTCATGACCTACGCGGCCGGAAGAATGCAAAGCCCGTCCTTCATTACACGCTCTCCTGGGCACTGAGCGAAAAGCCGACGCATCAGCATATGCAGGAGGCCGCGCTCGGCAGCCTCAAGGCTATGGGACTTCACGAGCACGAGGCTCTGATCGCCGCCCATAACGACAAAGAGCACACGCACCTGCACATCGTGGTCAACACCGTCCACCCGCAGACGGGTCTGACCGCGCCGATGAAGTTCTCAAAGCTGGAGCTATCGAAATGGGCAGAAGCCTACGAGCTGCAGCACGGACTTCATTGTGAAGAGCGGATCAAGAACAACGAGGAGCGCCGCAAAGCGGCCAAGGAGCGCAAACTTGCCGCCGAGAAAGTCCTGACCGAGGGAGCTGACAAGGCGAAACCGTTGGAGCCCGCTCCCTTCGTGCCGGTGAAGCACTACCAGGTCCCGCGCAGCCAGTGGCTCGACAAGAGGGACATTGTCGATCGCATGAAGCGGCTGCGTGCCGAGATGGACCTTCATCACAAGGTGGAACGCAACGCCACCTGGCAGCGCCAGAAAAAAGAGCGTGATGCCGTCGATGCCAACACAAAGGCGGCCGTCACAAACACCCGGGAGCATGTGGCTAAGAAATACCGGCCCCACTGGCAGGAACTCTACCGGGTTCAGCGCAAGGAGATGAAGCACGTGGAGCGGACCGCAACGCACCCGTTCGAGCGCGCTGTCTATGTGTTCTCACAGCGTGAGCGGCTGGGGCACGGAAAGGGTTTAACCCTCCGGCAAATGCTGCCTCTTATCGCCAATCAGGGAAAGCTGCTCGATGCCGTTGAACGCATGCACGGACGCGAGCGCAGGCAACTCGCCCAGATGCAGAAGGTCGAGCAGAAAGGCTATGCTGAGAAGATCTGGGAACACCACGAGCGCCGCTTTGATAGGTTGACCGAACAGCAGGCTGCCGAGCGCGCGACAGAGCGGGCCCATCATTATCAGCTGACGCGCTCCGTCACGTTCCAGGATGCGAAGGCCTCGCTTTTGAAAGACCTCGCTGCTCAAACGCCTGCGCAAGAGCCAGAAGTTCGCCGCATCCGTCAGGCGCCAGCGCCCGCGATCGAACAGGACCGTAAACCCGTGCCCCCCGCTCCGGCCATCGTATTGGAGGTTTTCAAGCCCGAGGTGTCAACGGATCGCAAAACGCCGGATATCAGCGGCGCGTTTGGAGCTGCTGCTTCGCAGACGGGAACTACGTCTCGTGCCGACGAAATCAAGCGCGAGATGGAGGCTTGGCGGAAGCATAACGATGGGCGGGATTTTGGGAGAGAGCTGTAAGAACGATCCACCACGCCCCTGCCGGTTGCTACGCACTTTGAAATTTGTCGCCCAAGTGTTCGTGCATCCCTCAGCATGACGCATGGGTGGACCGCACCCGAGCAGTTGACAGAGGACGTCACAATAAGATAGTAATCAATTACTATCAACTGGGACCGGCCTCAACGATGCAAACCAAACACCTTCCTGCCGAGGAGCGCCGCCAGCGCACTGTGGAGGCCGTCGTTTCCCTTGCGGGAACGCAGAACCCGAGCGAGATCACCACGGCGGCCATCGCCAGTGAAATGAACGTCACTCAGGGCGCGTTGTTCCGGCACTTCCCGACCAAGGATGCCATCTGGCAGACCGTGATGGAGTGGGTCGCCGACCGGCTGCTGGATCGGATCGACCGGGCTGCGGAAATGTCAAACTCACCGCTTGCCGCCCTGCACGCGATATTCATGAGCCACATCGACTTCGTGATCGAGCACCCCGGTGTCCCGCGGATGATGTTCGGAGAGTTGCAACGTGCGGAAGCAACGCCTGCGAAGAAGGTCGCGCAGACATTGATGAAACGCTACGCGGAGCGGCTGGCCCACCAACTGGAAGAAGCCAAGTCCAGCGGAGATATTTTGGATGATACCGACACGCAGGCGGCGGCCATTCTGTTCATAGGAATGATTCAAGGTCTGGTCATGCAGTCGATGTTGGCGGGTAACCTCCGTGCGGCGAAAGCCAATGCACCGGGTGTGATCGGTATCTATTGTCGCGGTCTGGGTGCCGGCGGTGTGGATCGGACATCGCAAGCCAGCAAAGAACGCCGGCAGGCCAAGAGGAAGGGTTGAGATGACCATGCGAATGAAATTTGTCGTCCTTGCACTCGTGCTGCTCGCTGGTGGCGGGTTCGTTTTCTATCATCTGCACGGACATGGCCATAGTCACGGGGCGGGAGCCGGATTGCAGCTCAATGCCGGCCAGAAGTGGCAGACGGACCAGCCGCTGCGCGATGGAATGGAGCGCATCCGCGGGCTTGTCATCGCCGCCAGCCCGACCGGCAGTGCCTCCGACATGGAAGCTCTCGCCAACGGCATCCAGCAGCAGGTCGACTATCTGATCGCAAACTGCAAGCTGCAGCCCGCGGCTGACGAAGCCCTCCACGTCATGATCGCCGATCTCCTCGAAGGTGCCGTTCTCGTCACGAAGAAAAGTGACCCGCCAGGCGGGATTGCCGTCATGCGAAAAGCTCTCGAGACCTATCCAAAGTATTTCGATCATGCAGGCTGGTCAGGTCTTGGTGACACCTGAGCGAACAAAAGGGGAAGCGCTGCGAACTCACCCGCACCCGAGCAAAAGGTCATGAAGCAGATGCAGAAAAGTGGGTCACTCGTATCGGCAGCCTTTCGCCGGCCTGCAGTCAGGTACGCGCTGATGGCGGCCGGTGCCGTTGCTGCGATCGTGCTGGCCTTCGCCGTCTATGGCAATCGTCCCATCAGTGTTCGCGTGGCTTCGGTCGAGCGCAACGTGCCTGTCCGCGTGTTCGGCCTTGGCACCGTGGAGGCGCGCGTGTTGTCGAAGATCGGATTCGAGGTTGGTGCCACGCTCACGGAACTTCATGCCGACCATGGCGACCGCGTGACCAAAGGCCAAGTGCTGGCGCGCCTCAGTCTTGGTGAGCAAGAGGCCAAGGTCGCCAAGGCCCGCGCCGCACTCGAAATCGCCACGGTCAACATCACCCGGGCGGAGGCCAACCTGGAGAAGGCCCGGGCCGTGTTAGCTCAGAAGCAGGAAGCTAATCGCCGTAAGCAGGCGCTCGTTAGCCGCGACATCGTCTCGGAACAGGTGGCAGAGGAGGCTGTGAGGGACGAGGCAGTGGCCAAAGCCGATGTTGTCGTTGCCGAGAGCGAAATCATCAGCGCTCGTGCCCAGCTAACCGATGCCAAGGCCCAAGTTCAATTCGAAGAGACGTTGCTTCGCCACCGTACACTCACGGCGCCCTACGATGCCATCGTGATCGAGCGTCACAAAGAACTCGGAACCGTGGTCAAGGCCGGAGATCCGATCTTCACCCTGATCGCCGCAGCCAGTTACTGGGGCCTTGCCTATGTCGACGAAGCCCGTGCGGGGTTCATCAGCGAAGGTCAACAGGTCGATGCGCGTCTACGCTCGCGCCCTCAGGAATCATTCACCGGCAAAGTCGAGCGTATCGGGCTCGAAAGCGACCGCGTCACTGAGGAGCGCCGTGTCTACATCAAAGGCGAAAATCCTCCACCACGTGTGTTCCTCGGCGAGCAGGTGGAGTTCTGGATTACAGTCGCCACACTCGAAAAGGCGCTGCTTGTGCCTGCAGCCGCCGTGCATGGATACGACGGGCGTCAAGGCAATGTTTGGACCGTCGAGGATGGCCAGTTGCACCGCCGCCTCGTCAAGTTCCGGCATCGCACGGAGGATGCCCGCTTGGAGATCGCCGATGGCGTGCCTGAAGGCGCGCACGTCATTGTCAACCTCGACAGCGGCTTCAAGGAAGGCCGTGCCGCCCGTGTGACTGAGGCCAAGCTGCCATGAATCTCGCCTACCGTGATATTCGACACGGACTCGGCCGTTTCCTCCTGACCTGTGCCGGGCTCGGTTTGCTCCTTGGCGTCGTGCTGGCCATGATCGGCATCTATCGCGGGCTCGTCGTCGATGCCTTGACGATCGCGCGGGCCCCCGCCGTCGATCTTTGGGTGGTGGAAGCCAATACGCGCGGTCCCTTCGCCGAAGCTTCGCGCATTCCCGGAGATATCCGCGAGGCCGTGGCGCGCATCGCCGATGTGACCGCTGCGGGCAGCATCACCTATCAAACGGTCGAAACCGAGCATGGAGGCGACAAGCTCCGGCTCTACGTCATCGGCTATGAATTGACCCGCCCCGGCGGCCCGCCGCAGATCGCTGAAGGCCGCCAGATTGCCCGCAACCACTACGAAATGGTCGCCGACAAGAGCTCAGGCCTGACGCTGGGTGATCGCATCCGTCTTGGACGCCATGTGTTCACCGTTGTCGGACTGACGCGCGACCAAGTGAATTCCGGTGGAGACCCCGCTGTCTACATCACCCTGCCAGATGCGCAGAAGCTGCAATTCGACCTAGCGCCGCCCGCTGCGCGCGTCCAGCTGGCGCGTGGCACCGGTGGCTCCAGCCGCGATACTGTCAATGCCGTCGTCGCGCGATTGCACGCCAACGCCTCGCCCGATGCGGTGGCCGAGACGGTGCATCGCTGGAAGCATCTCTCCGCGATCACACAGGAGGCGCAGGAGTTGATCCTGACGCGCTCGCTGGTCGACCGGGCGCGGCGTCAGATCGGGCTCTTCACATCGCTTCTTCTGGTCGTGTCCGCCGTGATTATCGCGCTCATCGTCTACACGATGACGATGGAGAAGTTGAAGCAGATCGCCACGTTGAAGCTGATCGGCGCTCCAGACCGCACCATCATCGGAATGATCGTGCAGCAAGCTTTGGCGCTCGGCTTCATAGGTTTCACCATTGGCGCTACGCTCATCTTCAATATCAAGGACTACTTTCCCCGGCGTGTGGTGCTGGAGCCCGACAACGTCATGGTCCTGGGACTCATCGTGTTCGCTGTGTGTCTTCTCTCGAGCGGTCTCGGTGTGCGCGCGGCGCTGCGGGTCGATCCCGCGACGGCACTGGGGGGTTGAGATGGCTGACACGCCAGAGCGGCCGCTTGTCCTTGTCGATCGAATCTCGAAGCACTTCGGGGAGGGCGAGACGCGTGTCGACGCATTGCGCGAGGTTTCCCTCGCCGTCTATCCCGGCCAAGTCGTAGCCCTACTCGGACCATCCGGCTCGGGGAAGACGACTCTCTTGAACGTCATTGGTTGCATTCTCGATCCATCTTCGGGCTCTATGGAGCTCGACGGAGAAAAGGTGTTGGAGGACGGACACTGGCTGAGACCAAATCACAGGCAGTTGAGGCTGGACAAGATCGGCTTCATCTTCCAGTTCCACAACCTGATCCCGTTTCTTGATGCGACTGACAATGTGGCGCTCGTACTGCAATTGGCGGGTGCCGACGCCATGGCGGCCAGAACCCGTGCGCTCGAGCTGCTCGACTATCTCGAGGTAGGTCACCGCCGTAACGCCATGCCGGCCAAGCTGTCGGGCGGTGAGGCGCAGCGCGTGGCCATTGCCCGCGCTTTGGCCAACAAACCCCGCATCATCCTGGCAGACGAGCCGACGGCGGCGCTCGATTCAAAGCGGGCAGGGATCGTGATGGACCTCTTGCGCAAGGTCGCGGTCGAGCAAAACGCGGCAATCATCGCCGTTACCCACGACGAGAAGATCTTCGACCGCTTCGATCGCATCTTCAGCCTGCGGGACGGGCGACTCGAATTGGAAGGCGCAGGTGCTAATTAGCGGGACACAGTTGCTTTGCGGTCACGCCTGACGTCAGCGACACATCTTGATGAAAGGGCTCAGGGACCGGACATTTAACTGGACAAATGGCCCGCCAAGCAAGACGGGGCTGGGTGCGGAAGGCTGCCCGGCACCAAGTCCCCAAATGTGGATTTGTAGAGTTGCTTGCGTCAGTGGGCGCATACGCGAACGCGCATAATATTAGAAAATACGCGATTGCGTATAAATTTAGTTAATACGCACAAGCGTATATTGACAAAAAATACGCAATCGCGTATGTTGTGATCTATGGAACTCACCATCAGAACAGCGAAGCAGGCCGGTGCCGCGATCCGTAGGATCAGGCGAAGCCAGTCCCTCACCCAAGGCGATCTGGGCGAGAAAATGCACGTCCGCCAGGCCACCGTCTCCAAACTGGAAGCAGGAGAGCCCGCCACACAGTTGCGCATCCTCATGGATGCCCTCGTGGCGCTCGACCTCGAACTCGTCATCCGGCCGCGCACGTCGACTAGCGTCAGCGATATCGAGGATATCTTCTGATGGTGCGCCAGCCCGCCCACAACGCACTCGACGTCTATCTCAATGGAAAGCTCGTCGGGCAGTTTCGGCGCGAGCGCACTGGCGCCGTTGATTTCCACTACGACCAGTCATGGCTCGATTGGGAGAACGCGATTCCCGTATCGCTATCGCTCCCGCTGCGCGAAGACCGCTACATCGGTGATCCGGTCATCGCCGTGTTCGACAACCTGCTACCTGACAACGATGCGATCCGCCAAAGCATCGCCGCCAAGACCGGAGCCTTGAGCCACGACCCCTACAACCTTCTGGCAGCCATCGGCCGCGATTGCGTTGGGGCGCTCCAGTTCTTGCCCCAGGGAGAAGAGCCACCAAATGTCTCCTCGATAAAGGCGCGGCGCATCAACGACGAGGCTATTGCCGGCATCATCGGCAACCTTGCCCGCAACCCCCTCGGTATTGAGGACGACGCAGACTTCAGGATCTCTATCGCGGGCGCTCAGGAGAAGACCGCCCTCCTCTGGCGCAACGGCCATTGGAACCTGCCGCTCGGCACCACACCGACGACGCATATCCTCAAGCCCCAGCTTGGAATGCTCGGCAACGGCGTCGACATGACCCGCAGCGTCGAGAACGAACACTTCTGCCTGACGCTGGCGTTAGCCATCGGCATCCCATCGGCCAAAACGCGTATCGCAGATTTCGAAGACAAGCGTGTGCTCGTGGTCGAACGTTTCGACCGCACCTGGACGCGCGACAAGCGTCTGCTGCGCATACCGCAGGAAGATTGCTGCCAATCCCTGTCCGTGCCATCGAGCCGGAAATACCAGAATGACGGCGGACCAACGGCACATCAGATTGCCGAGCTGCTCAAGGGCAGCGACCAGCCCGAAGCCGACAGGAAGATGTTCTTCAAGGCGCTCGTGCTGTTCTGGTTGCTGGGCGCGACCGACGGACATGCCAAGAACTTCAGTGTTCACTTGGCACCCGAAGGCCGCTTCCGCTTAACCCCGCTCTACGATGTCATGTCGGCGCAACCCGCCGTGGATGCGAACCAGATCAGGCACAACAAATACAAGCTCGCCATGTCCGTGGGCGATAACGCGCACTACGTCATCGATCGCATAGGCCCGCGTCACTTCATGCAGGATGCTGCAAGAGCCGGACTTCCGCGCGGCACGATGAACAGCATCTTCGATGAGCTGCTTGGCTCAGCACCCGCTGCACTCGCAGCAGCGGCGAACGCCATGCCCAATGACTGCCCCGCGGCGCTCATCGACAGCATTGCGGGCGGCTTCCAACGCCGGCTAGCCGAGGTCGAGAAGCGCCCTGCGTAGGCTTTTTGGGCAACGCTGTGCGCACCTTCGCGAACCTGGAAACACATGCGGGAACACGATTTCGAGGTGGGTTTTTCGTGGGGGAAAATTTAGAAACGTCAGTAACGCATTGATTTTGCTTGAGGCGTGAAAGACTCCCTCTCCGCCACAACTCATTGATACATAACAATAATTTAAGTTATTACCGCCAACATTTATTGACGTCAGCATTCGACGTCAACATTTCTTTCGGATTTAAGGTTCGAATCCAATGACGGAATCGAACCGGATGTGTCGTCTAGAAATGCATCCGCCCTCGAAAGAGAGAATCTAAAAAGCGGACCTCGTTCCGAGCGCCAATGGCACGCTGAACGCGAAGCGGATTTTAGACTTATGAGAATCGCTCTTCGCTAGCGGTCAAGCAGACGCCGACGCAATATCCTGTAAGCGGACATTACTAAACAAGAGCGGTGAGAGCTTGGCAAGAAATTCGAACGCGTAGCCGTGCATCACAACCTCGGCTCCTGCGGATGGAATGCTTTGCGTCCAGTTTCACTGTCGACGCAACAGCGACGTCATGCAGCGCGTTTCTTGGCCTATTTAGAAGGAGCCTTGTCGTTCGAGCGCGAAACCAATGAATGCAAACTTGAAAGGGCGGCAATACCCAGTGAAACGTTGCTACCGACACGTCCCAAGCGCTCGCCGACGGAGGTCAATCCTTCTACGATACCGCTGGTGTCCGCACTGAATGCCTCGAACGCCGCAGCCTCGGCCTCTCCAAGTGCCTCCAACTCAGGGGAAGACGGTTCGCGAAGCGTCGCAAATAGCGCGATGCTGCCACCGACGAGATGGACCGCGGCGACGACCAGAATCGCACCAATGTCACCGAGCGAATTTCGAAGTCCCAGGAACAGCGCCACGTTTAAAAGGCCAACGCCGACCAATAGGAACAACACCGCCAATGTGCCCATGACGATGCGACCTGCTGCGTAGCGAAACAGGATGCGGCGACGCAGCACGGCGAGGCGGGTGTAGAGATGGGCATTCTTTGAAAGACTGGCCATTGGCGGGTACCTCATCGGCTAAGCGTTAGACCAAGTAGAAGTCCAAGTCCGAAAGCCGCAATGGCTGTCATTCGCGGGTTCTGCTCGATGTCCTGTGAAATTTGATCGACGAGTATCTCGATATCCCGGATCAGGGTTTGGGCCTGTGCGTCAACGTTAGTCTGACCGGCTGCTTCAGGCTCGGCCTTCTTGTCCGTAGCGGTCGTCGTCTGCACACTAGCGTGGCCGGAGGGAGGCTTGGTCTTTGCCGCCAAAAGCTCACCGTGAAGACTCGAGATTTCGTGCAAGAGCGACATGGCAAAATTCCATTAGAAGTCCAAGAAATCAGGGCACGGCGGGCAGCGAGACCAATGACGAGTTGAGGCCGAGGATAGGGAGATAATTGCGGCGAGGAGCCCCTGAGTCCAGGCTCCTGTCTCTGGTAAGCCCGACCAGATCACCGCAGCCAGACCAGGGCTCGATCGCTGCCTAAGGTCAGGCACCCGCGCTTGCATCGCTCACGCGTCCCACCTAAGATGCATCTGAAATATATTTTAGCGAATGATGGCGCCGAAGCTGGTTTCTCGAGCCTGATACTCTGGGTCGGGACCGGAATAAATGAAACTCAGGCCATGTATGACACGTTGCCGGCGGCAGTTCCTTTGATCCTTTCGGGCAGAATTGCCTCGCTCGGTCACGGCCACGCGAGGAGCGCCATCGACAAGTCCCCGGTGAAGGGGCCCTGGCGGATCGAGCGGACCGGTCTTGTGGGTGACGAGCAGGCCGACGAGCGGCATCACGGCGGACCCGAAAAGGCGCTCCACCACTATCCTTTCGAGCACTATGAGACGTGGCGCGCGTCGCTCGGCGACAACGCCCTTCTGCACAAGACCGGAGCGTTCGGGGAGAATATCTCGACGTCGGGCTGGACGGAGGAAACGGTTCACGTCGGCGATATCATCCGGTTCGGTGGCGTGCTTCTGCAGGTGAGCCAAGCGCGCCAGCCGTGCTGGAAGCTCAACGTCCGCCTCGGTTCCGAAGGCATCGCCAGGCGCATGCAGTCAGCGGCAATCACCGGTTGGTATTATCGGGTACTGGAGCCCGGCTGCGCCGAACCCGGCGCGCTGCTGACGCTCGAGCACCGGCCGCAACCCCGATGGCCACTGTCTCGCACCCTGCGCCTGCTCTATCGCGACCTGGATGCGTACGATGAATTGCAGGATATGGCCGGCGTCAGCGA
Source organism: Hyphomicrobium sp. (assembly GCA_016793445.1). GTDB lineage: Bacteria > Pseudomonadota > Alphaproteobacteria > Rhizobiales > Hyphomicrobiaceae > Hyphomicrobium_B. The sequence continues at coordinate 24,959 of JAEUME010000014.1, forward strand.
GCTGTCCGACGGCTGGCGCCGTTTGGCGGCCCGTCGCTCCGCTACGAAAACCATCGAAGACTGGACTGTCCGTCTCCACGGCGGTGGCGCATGAGCCGCGCAACGCCTGTGCGGTTCGCATGCGGGGCAATACAAGACCGGAAGTCACAATGCAAAACGCAAACATGCGGAGGAACCAAATGAGAGCCTATCTGATTACAGCGGCCGCCGTCGTGGTATCGATCGCCGGGAGCATGGCCGTTGCCGAGGAGGAACGCATTGCGTTCCCCGCCGGCTATGCCTCGAAGTTCACGAACTATCTGAGCTCCGACCGCGTCCAGAACCCGGATCAGACAATCCGCCTCTTCGCCAACGACATCGCGATGAGCGGCGCGAAGAACGGCAAGTCGTTACCGGAGGGCTCGGTTCTCGTCGGTGAGATCTACGCCGCAAAGAAGGATGCCGAGGGCAAGGTGATCGTCAGTTCGCTCGGCCGCCGGGTCAGCGACAAGCTGGTGGCCGTTGCCGTCATGGAGAAGCGTGCGGGCTGGGGGCAGAGCTTGCCCGAAGAGTTGCGCAACGGCGATTGGGACTTCGCCATCTTCAGCCCCAAGGGCGAGAAGCTGGATAAGGATATCAACGCGTGCCGCAGTTGCCATGCGCCGCTGACATCCACCGATCATCTCTTTTCGATCGAACACATCGCTCCGTGAGCGGCTAACCGCCACCGGCAACCGCCGATGACGCCGAGGATCGCCGGATGGCCCGCCCGCCGATGATCCTTGCGACAAGCTCGTGCGTGGTGCCTGAGCCCGACGTCTGAGGGCTGTCCGATCGGCGTTTCGGCGCCGACGCGAAGGGCCTTTGCTAAGGCCTTGGCCGCCGGTCGTCCCGCCGCGCCGGGCCACGAAACAAGTGCCTGGCACCATGACAAGGACGTGCTGTGGATCTACGCGTACCCATTGATTGGCCACTAGTGTAGTGCCACAGGTTAAGGTCCGAACTGCTGGACGGACCTTCCAACCATCGGGGTCACTGTGTCGAAGGGTGCAGCAACTCAGCTTCCGATGATCGTCGGAGGGGTCCAAAAGACCACCCTCCAAATCCAGGTGTTCGAACAGATTCGGGCGATGATCATCGATGGCCGCCTGCGCGCCGGATCCCCGTTGCCGGCGACACGCGAACTCAGTGCCCAGATGGGCATTTCGCGCAACACCGCCATTCTGGCTTATGAGCGCCTCAGCGCGGAGGGCTATATCTATACGCGCCCGCACGTCGGGACCTTCGTGGCCGCCGAGATTCCCGAGGAGACGTTCTTTACGTCCATCGGCGAGACGGAGCCCGGCGAGCACGGCCATGACCCGGCGCATGGCGCGGACTTCACCACACGGCTGATGGCTTGTTCGCGGGTGCATTCGCTGCGCAATCCACATCGCAAGCGCCTAACCGTCGATTTTTGGGTTGGCCGTCCCGATCCGGGATCTTTTCCCGTCAAGGCCTGGTCCAAGCATATCTGGAAACGTCTGCAGCGGTCTGGAACGGGTCTCACCGAATATGGCGACCCAGCCGGCTTCATTGAATTGCGCCAAGCGATCAGCGATCACCTCGGGCCCGCGCGCGGTATCATCGCCGACCCCGAGCAGATCATCATCGTCGGTGGTTGCCAGGACGGCTTCAACCTCATCAGCCGGTTGCTCATCGAGCCCGGCGATACGGTCGTCGTCGAGAACCCGTGCTACCAGGGCGCCGCCTTCGTGCTCGAAGGATTCGGCGGTGTGCTGCATCCCGTCGCGGTCGACAAGGAGGGGATCGATGTCGCGTCGCTGCCGGAAGCACCGGGCGCGCTCGTCTATGTCACGCCCTCGCATCAGTATCCGATGGGCGTCACCATGACCCTGCCGCGGCGCCTCGCGCTGCTGAGCTGGGCTAACCGCAACGACGCCTACATCATCGAGGACGACTATGACAGCGACTTCCGCTTCACCGGTTCGCCGCTCACGGCGCTCAAAGGTCTCGATCGCGGCAACCGGGTTCTCTACATGGGGACCTTCTCGAAGTGCATGGGCCCTGGCCTGAGGCTGGGCTTCCTGGTGCTGCCGCCGCATCTTGCCGACCCGGCCCGGCGCATGAAGGCCCTCATGAACAACGGACATAGTTGGCTCGAGCAAGCCGCGATGGCGGACTTCATGCTCGAAGGCGGCTATCGCCGTCACCTGCGGCGCGTGCGTCAAATCTATCTGGAACGGCGCGATGCGCTGCTGGCGTCATTGGAGCAGCATTTCGGGCCCTGCAATGTCTCCGGCGAGGATGCCGGAATGCATCTCGTCTGGTCCATTGCCGAGGGTCTGCCGGACGCCAGCGAGATCGAGCGCCGCGCGCTGGAAAACGGCATCGGCGTGTACGCATTCTTTTCCGGCGCCGCTTTGCATTTCGGACCCGCGCGCGCCGACCAGCGCCATCTTGTGCTCGGCTATGCGGCCCTGACGCCGCGCGAGATCAAAGCCGGAATCTCGCGGCTGGCGAGTGTGCTGCGGGCCGCGACACCCGCCGGCTCCCGCCCCCTGCGCCCGGAACAGATCGGAGGCAGGTCATGAGTGGGTCGCTGATCGAACTGGGGATGGCCGCGACTGCACTGGCGCTCGTTCTGGCCCTGTGCTGCGTGGCCTTTGCCATTGTGGGCAACCTGACTGGCAGGCCTGCGTTCGTTCATGTGGCCCGGCAGTCGCTGCTCGCCAATCTGGTGCTCGTGACGCTCGCGGTGGCGACCGTCGTCTGGTCGTTCGTCCAGAATGATTTCTCTGTGGCCTATGTGGCGCAGAACTCCAACACGCGGCTGCCGCTCATCTACCGGCTGACGGCGCTGTGGGGTGCGCACGCGGGTTCACTGCTGCTCTGGCTGTGGTTTCTCACGCTCTATTCCGCGCTGGCTGTTCTCCTGCACTGGGAGAGCCATCCCCGATCGATGCCCCATGTCATGACGACGCTCGCGGGCGTGCAGGTGGGCTTTTTGGCCCTCATACTGTTCCTATCGAGCCCGTTCACGGAGCTTCATCCCGCGCCCGCCGAGGGGCGCGAACTCAATCCTCTCCTGCAGGACCCAGGGCTCATCATTCACCCGCCGCTGCTCTATCTCGGCTACGTCGGGTTTGTGGTTCCCTTCGCCTTCGCGATCTCGGCGCTCGTGCGCGGCAGCGCTGGCGCGGAGTGGGTCATGGCGACGCGGCGCTGGACTTTATTTGCGTGGCTCTTCCTGACGAGCGGGATCATGCTCGGCGGTTACTGGGCCTACTACGAACTGGGCTGGGGCGGCTATTGGGCGTGGGACCCAGTAGAGAACGCGTCGCTGATGCCCTGGCTGACGGGAACCGCCCTGCTGCACTCGGTCATGGCGCAGGAGAAACGCAACCTGTTCCGGGGTTGGAACGCGTTCCTCGCCATCACGACATTTGCGCTGTCGCTCCTTGGCACGTTCCTGGTCCGCTCGGGCGTGCTGACGTCGGTTCACGCCTTCGCGGTCGACCCGACGCGCGGGGCCTATCTTCTCGTCTTCCTCGCAGTGGTGACGCTCGGTGGGTTTGGACTCCTGGTCGCGCGGGCCGAGGCGTTGCGCTCTGAGGCGCGACTCGACGGCTCCTTGTCGCGCGAGACGAGCCTGCTCTTCAACAATCTCTTCCTGATGGTCGCCACCGCGACGGTCTTCATCGGAACGCTCTATCCGCTCGTGATCGAGGTGGTCGCCGGAGAGCGGATCACGGTGGCGGCTCCCTACTTCAACAAGGTCGTCCTGCCGATCATGGTGGCGATCGTCATGCTGATGGCGTTGGGGCCGGTGCTGCCCTGGCGCAAATCCAGTGTTCCCAAGATGCGCCAGCTCTTGATGGTCCCGTTTCTCGTCGGCGTCGCGGCGATCGCGCTCAGCTTCGCGTTGGGTGTGCGCGACCTCACCGCCCTGGTGGCGCTCGCCGCAATCGGCATCGTCCTGTCGAGCATTGCGCTTGACATTCGGCGTTCGGTCCGCGCGCGAATTGCCGTGTCGGGCGAGAGCTGGTGGCGCGGCTTGAGGACACTGGCGCTGTGGAACCGGCGCCGCTACGGCGGCTTCCTCGTCCATATCGGTGTCACGCTCGTCACGTTCGGCATCGTGGCGTCGGGGCTGTTTCTGGAGACCAAGACGGTCGTGCTGGCCCCCGGCGACCGCTTCGAGATCGGCGGCTACGCGCTCCGGTTCGACGGTGTCGTGCCGGTAGAGGGCCCCAACTGGGCGGCGCGCCAGGCCAATCTTGACGTGAGCTACGGCGCGACGCCTCTCGGTGTGTTCGCGCCTCAGCGCCGGAACTATCCCAGGGGCGAGATGACGACGACGGAGTCGGCCATCCTGTCCACGGTGTCGGGCGATCTCTATCTCGTCATCGGTGAGGAACTCGCGGGCAACCGGGCCTCGATCCGCGCCTACTACATCCCTCTGGTGAACTGGATCTGGGCCGGATGGATCGTCATGATCCTGGGCTCGCTCTTCGCCTTGTCCCAGTCGCGCGTCGAGGCGCCGGCCGCGCGGCGGGCGGGTGGCACGGCCATGGCGGTGAGACCATGACGACGGAAGCCGAAAAACGTGTGCTGTTACCCGCGCGGGCCTGGTGGAAGCCTGCGCTGATCGCCGCGTTGCTTGCACTCCTCGTCCTGTTCGCGTTCGGCCTGCGGCGCGACGCGTCGTTCATGCCGTCCGCCCGTGTCGGGCGCCTGCTTCCCGATTTCTCTCTGGCCGCGCTCGAGGGTGAGGCGACGATCAAGAGCGCAAGTGTCGTTGGAACCCCGCATATCATCAATTTCTGGGCCTCTTGGTGCGGCGCCTGCCGCGAGGAGCATGCGGTTCTCGTCGGGCTCGGTGAGCGCTTCGCCAAGGATCCGAGCGTCCGCATGCTCGGCATCAACTACCGCGATACGCGCGCCAATGCCGGGCAGTTCCTGAAGAAGATGGGCGCGTTTCCTTATCCTTCGGCCGTCGATCCCGACGCGCGCACGGGCGTGGATTTCGGCGTTTTCGGGCTGCCCGAGACATTCTTCATCGATGCCGGCGGCATCGTGCGCGCCAGGCATATCGGACCGCTCACGCCTACTGCGGCCGAGACGTATCTCGCGTTGATTGGAGCGGGCCGATGATCTGGAGAGCGATCGTTCTTGGCTTCGTGATGCTGCTCGGCATTTCTTTAGGCATGGCGGGCGACGCGCCGCTGCAGCAGGAGGACCCGCTCGAGCCGCGCCTGAAGAGCATCGCGGTGCAATTGCGCTGCCCCGTGTGCCAAGGCGAGACGATCTACGATTCCCACTCTTCCGTGGCCTCGCAAATGAAGGCGCTGATCAAGGAGAAGATCGCTGAAGGCCGCAGCGACGCGGAAATCATCTCCTTCTTTGTCGAGCGTTATGGCGAGTTCGTTCTCATGGAGCCTGCCCGGCGCGGCGCTGCACTCCTCATCTGGCTCTTTCCGGGGCTGGCGCTCTTTGCCGGATCGGCTGCGGCCCTTCTCGTGCTCCATCGCAGGAAAAGCCTTCTCGGGCCCGCAACGGCGGCGGGCACGGACACCGGCGAACTCATCGCCCGCATCGAGCGACTGGAACCATGAGCATCCTGATCGCCATCCTTCTCTTGTGTGCAGTGGCCGCCGTCTGGACGGCCTATCCGCTGCTGAGCGCGGAGTCGGATCTCGATCGCGGCGATGGGCTGGAGGCGGAAGGCCGTCTGGCGGCCTGGACGCAAGAGAAGGATCGCCTCGTCGCCGAGATGGTTGCGCTGGATGTGGCCTTGTCCGAAGGACGCATCGCTAAGGAAGATTACGATGTGCAAAGGAGCCTGGTCATGAGTGAAGCCGAGAAAGCCGCAACGCACCTTGGCAAGCTGCGGGCCGGCAGCGGCGCGCGTCCCTCCCCGTCGCGGACCTATCCGCACGTGGCGCTCGGGCTTGCCCTGGCCGTGATCGTCAGCGGCTCGGCGCTGGCGATCTTCCTCAATGGCCATGACCTGAGAACCGACGCCAATCCACACGCCGACGGCAGCATTCCCCTGCCGGCGAACGCAACGGCCGCAGGGACGGGCGCGCCACCCGTTCCCGCTGGCGGCCGCGACGGCGCGCCGCCCATGCATGCCGACGGAACACCGGATGTCGGGGCAATGGTCTCGCGGCTTGAGGAGCGCGTCAAAGGCCCCGGCGCTACCATCGACGATGTGATCATGCTGGCGCGCAGCTATCGCGTTCTGGAGCGTGAGGAGGAATCGCTTGCCCTCTATCGCAGGGCGCAGACCATGGCGCCCCAGGACGAGGGCCTGAAGCTCGTCCTCGCGTCCGCACTCATCAGGTCCGAGAGCGACGCCAACCGGGGCGAGGGCGAGAAGCTCGTCGACGGCATCCTGCAGACCGAGCCCAAGAAGCCCGAGGCCCTGTGGTTGAAGAGCCTTGGCCTCATCCATCGCCATGAGATCGCGCAGGCACGCCAGATCCTTACCGAACTCGACGGCCTAGTGAGCGCCAACGCGGACGCGAAGAACGCCGTGTCCGAGCTTCTGAAAAGTCTGGCGGCGACCCCGCCGGCACCAGCAGGCGCCGATACCGCCGCGCCAGTACCCAAGGCCTCGGAGGCCGGCAGCGCCGGTGACGTGAAATGATGAAAATGCAATCTCTCGCGAGCGGACTGCCACGGCTTGATCCGCCTCATCCGGCGGCGCCCTGTAAGTGGTGCAGCGGACTGCCCGATTACGAGCGCCAGTTCGACTTCCACATCGGCGAACTGAAACTCGAAGGCCGCTACCGGTACTTTCATGCCAACGACCGCATCGCCGGGCGCTTTCCCCGTTCACGTCTTTCGCGCGACGGCAAGGGCTCGCAGATCACGGTCTGGTGCTCGAACGACTATCTGGGCATGGGACAGCATCCCTCCGTGATTGCAGCTATGCAAGACGCGCTCGCCTCTGTGGGTGCGGGCTCGGGGGGAACCCGCAACATCTCCGGCACCACCCATTATCACGAGGCGCTCGAAGCGGAGATCGCCGATCTCCATGACAAGGAGGCGGCGCTGCTTTTCACGTCGGCGTTCGTTGCCAACGACGCCACGCTCTCGACGTTGCAGAAGCTTATTCCCGGGCTCGTCGTGTTCTCGGATGCCAGCAATCACGCCTCCATGATCGAGGGCATCCGGCGCGGCGGCGGCGTCAAACACGTCTTCCGGCACAATGATCTTGGGCATCTGGAAGACCTGCTCGCAGCCTGCCCGATCTCGGCGCCCAAGCTGATCGTGTTCGAAAGCCTCTACTCCATGGACGGCGACATCGCGCCCATTGCCGAGATCTGCGATCTGGCCCGCCGCTATCATGCCTTGACCTATCTCGATGAGGTTCATGCCGTTGGGCTTTACGGCCCTCGCGGCGGCGGCATCTCCGAAAGGGAGGGCGTGCGGGGCCGCATCGACATCATCAACGGTACCCTGGCCAAGGCCTATGGCGTCATGGGCGGCTACATTGCCGCGCGCAGCAATATCTGCGACGCCATCCGCTCGTATGCGCCGGGCTTCATCTTCACGACGTCGCTTGCTCCGGTCCTCGCCGCAGGCGCGCGTGCTGCCATCGCCCATCTGAAGCACAGCGACGAGGAGCGCACGCTTCAGCAGGCCCGGACCCGCCGCTTGAAGTTGGGACTGCGGGATGCGGGCATTCCCTTCATCGACGCACCCTCGCACATCGTTCCGGTGGTGATCGGCGATCCTGTCCAGTGCAAGGCCGCGAGCGACTATCTCCTCGAGGCGCACGGCCTCTACATCCAGCCGATCAACTTTCCGACCGTGCCGCGAGGCTCGGAGCGCCTGCGCATTACGCCTGGGCCATGTCATTGCGAGGCGATGGTCGACGGGCTCGTCGCAGCGCTCTGCGATACCTGGGCAGACCTCGGCCTTACTTTCGCAGAGTGAGGATGCGGCCCATGACCAGAAAGAAAAAGCGGGCGATCATCATCGCCACCGCGGTGGCGATCCTCAATCTGGCGGGTATCCTCGTTGTCCGGGCGATGCGCGAGAACGTTGTCTTCTTCCATACTCCGAGCGACATCGCGGAGGGGCGGATCATTGCGGGCGCGCGCACGCGCGTCGGCGGGCTCGTGGAGCGCGACAGCGTCGTTCGCCAGCCGAACGGGCTCGATATCGCGTTCCGCATCACGGATGGCCGCAACGCAATCGACGTCAACTATCAGGGAATTCTGCCTGATCTCTTCCGCGAGGAGCAGGGCGTCGTTGCCGAGGGCAGCATCGAGAACGGCGCGTTTCGCGCGGCCACGATTCTGGCCAAGCACGACGAGAACTACATGCCGCGCGAGGTCGCCGATGCCCTGAAGAAGGGCGCGCCCTGAGAGCGCCGCTTCTCGACTCCCTGACACGGGTGCTGAACACGTGTTGCGCCGCACGGGGATTGGCCGTCGCTCCGCAGGCGGGCGGTGAAGCTGCGATCCGCGCACTGCAAGAGGCGTGGTGCCATATCAGAGCTGGGCACTGGTACTTCCCCATCCCCGGCACTTCGTCATTCATGTGAAGAACGGGACTCCCTCGCCGGCGTCCCTGGCACAAGATTGTGGGAGGCATCTCGATGAGGGATCTTATCAAGAGGGCTCGCTGGAGCCAGGCCACGGCCGCGATCGCTATCCTCGTGGCAGCCCTCGGGATGGCAATTCCTGCTGGACCCGTCCGCAGCGAGATTCCCGAGGAGACGTTCAAGGCGCTCGGTCTCGACAAGTCCGCCTCCCCCAAAGAACTCTACGAAGCGTTGAGCAAGCGCTACAACGATCCGGCCCAAGGGGCGGGACCGGGATCGCTGTCGAAGTTCTGGGAACCGATCCCGATCACCAAGTATCTCAATCCGCGCGATTTCTACGAGCCGCCTCAGAGCGTCGATGTGGAGGCGACCCGTACCCAATGCGTCGAATGCCATACCAGCACGACGCCTGGCTGGGTTCATAGCTGGCAGAAGAGCGTCCACGGCAACCTGGACGAGATCCGCACTCTGCCCGACAGCGACTCGCGCGCTTACAAGAAGGCTATGATCGTCGAGGTGGAAGGCAACCTGCGGTCGATGGGCGTGCTCGGAGAAGGCGAGGCCCTCAAGGAAGTAGGCTGCATCGACTGCCACATCGGCGTCAACAAGACCAAGGGTCAGCACAAGACCGAACTCAAGATGCCGGACGCGGCCGCGTGCGGGCAGTGCCATGTCAAGCAGTTCGGCGAGCGGGAATCAGAGCGCGATACGCAGACCTGGCCGCAAGACCAATGGCCAGCGGGCCGCCCCTCGCACGCCTTGTCGTACAAGGCTAATGTCGAGACGGCAATCTGGGCCGCCATGGAGCAGCGCGAGGTGGCGGAGGGCTGCACGTTCTGCCACACGTTGCAGAACACCTGCAACAGCTGCCACACGAGGCACGAGTTCTCCGCGGTCGAGGCCCGCAAGCCGCAGGTCTGCGCCATGTGCCACAACGGCGTCGATCATAACGAGTACGAAGGCTACATGTACTCCAAGCACGGTACGGTCTATCAGGCCCGTGGCGACACATGGGACTGGAACGCGCAGTTGGCCGACGCCATGGACAAGGGCGGCATGAACGCTCCGACCTGCCAGTTCTGCCACATGGAATATCAAGGCAGGTTCACCCACAACCTCGTGCGCAAGGTCCGCTGGGGCTTCGAGCCGACGACGAAGATCGCCGAGAATCTGAGCCATCCCTGGTTCGAGCAGCGCAAAGAAGCCTGGGTCGGCACCTGCACGAACTGCCATTCCGAACGGTTCTCGCGCTCCTATCTGGAGTTCATCGACAAGGGGACGATCGATGGCATCAAAGTGACCGAGGATGCCAAGGTGGTGCTGACCAAGCTCTACGAGGATGGACTGCTGCCTGGCCAGAAGACCAACAGGCCGACAGTGCCGGAACCGGAAAAGGAAAATGGTCCGGGTAATTTCTTCAACCTGTTCTGGCACAAGGGCAACAACCCGACGGTCGTCGAGTATGAGTTCGCGGAGATGTGGGAACATCACAAGATCAAGCACTTCAAGGGTCTCGCCCACATGAATCCGGGTGGCTACACCTACTCGGAAGGCTGGTCGCAGCTCATCAAGAGTGCCGTTCGCATCAACGACGAGAGCACCCGGCTGCGTGACGTGGCCGAGCTCAGGTCGAAGGTCGAAAAGCTGCAGCCGCCCGAAAAGCGTGGCGACATCCTGGACCTGCGCACTCCGGCCCAGAAGGCAGCTCTCGGCGGCCTGGGTGGCCTCCTTCTCCTGGCTGGCCTCGGGCTGTATCTCAGGCAACGCCGGTAGGAGAAGGGTGTGAACGCCGTCCGGCGACGGCGTTCACACGAGGCGGGTCAAGGCCTCACTGGATCCGGGCAGCCGTGACGTCACGCGCTGCTTGATCTCGTTTTTATGCAGAGGTGGGAATCGACATGCAGGCGCCATCGACGACAGCTGGACCCGCCCCGGCAAAGAACTCTGAGCCGGATGACGCTCGCGCATCCAAGCGTCCCTTTGCCAAAGCAGGACTCGGCATTGCGTTTGCGGGCGCCATACTCGTGGCCCTGGCCATCCACTCGGCACTCCAGCCGGCGCCTTTTCCCTATGAGCGTGTCGCCGTCGCCGCCGAAGCGGCAAGCTATAGCGATCTTGGACTGGGCGAGGAGAGCCGGAAGGACGCCAACATCCATCGCCTGGAGTGGCGCACCGAGGGCGTGCGCGGACCGGTCGCCAGCGCGCTGGTGGGCACGGGACCCGACCGCCGCATAGTTGCGCTCGACTGGCAGAACTTCGTCACCGAGCCGGTTCTGTCGGCTGATCTCTCCGTCAAGGAGGTCGGCAAGGTGCTCGCTGCCATCCGGCAGCACGTGCCCGAGACAGCGACGCTCTTGTCCTGGTGGGATCTGTCGCGCAAGATCCGCTTGGTCGCCCATCGTCAAGCGCCCCTTGACGATCCTCTGGCGCGCGGGCTGATGGTGCCTTCCGCCTGGTTGCAATCGTCCGGCCGGGTGTTGTCGCAGGAACAAGCGTTCTGGGGCCAAGGCGTTCCCAAGGCGGACGAGGCGGCTTTCAGCCGCTTCATCGACGCGCTGATTATGGATGAAGCAGACGGTGCGGAGGCTCTGCGGGCTTTAGCCCCCGCGGGCGATGTCTACGTCGCGGTCCACCTTTCGGATATCTGGAAGGCCGCATCGGCACGTCCCGACAAGATCAGCATCGCCTATCGGGATTTCCCGGCGACCAACCAGGCGCACGGCGTGATCAAGGCGGCTCGCCAGTGGATGCACGAAGCCAAGATGGATGGCGCCTATTCGGTCGAGCCAATCGGCGCTGCGGTGCGGCTGCACTATCTTACCAACAAGCAGAGCGAAAATATTCTCCTCGCCAAGCTGCTCCCGTTCTCGCAATCCAATCCCCTGCTTCTCAGGGACTTCGAACTCGTCTATCAGCACCGCGGGTTCTGGATCTACAAGATCGTGGCGAAGGACAAGACCTGACGCCGGCGATTCCGCCCGGGGGCGAATTGGCCCCGTGTAAATCGCTGAAAACACGTAAAGGTGGCGAGAAATGGCACCCGCCATCGCAGAGTTCCGCTAGTGCATGACCACCAGTCGACCGCAATAGCGTTCTTATTATAGATAACTTTTTGTAATTGCGGAGCGAGATTCGAACGCTCCGTATAATACTGCTCCAATCGACCACGAAGCGCCGTCAGCCGGATAAACGAACCCGAAAGTTCGCATTACAAGCGGACCAAAGCGGTACGAGGTCCCTAATAGCCGGGTTCGAACCTACGCCCGGCCTCGCATCGAGGGAGCAGGCTTAAGTCGATGAAGATCTCTGAAAAACGTCCATCTCGCCCGTGAGATACGCTGGCGGAGAAAGCACGGACGTTCCTCTGCTCTGACGGAATCGGAAGGCCTCTGGCCGCCCTGAATGAGCCAAGGCATGGGATGGTGCCGGCCCGCCATTTGAGAGATCCCGCAACGCTGGGGTAGCGATACGGTTATTCCCTCCCGCTCCTAGATCCTGCTAAACAGGACGCATTCATCTCGATGTGTCGATGTTCGTACCAAGGGGTTTCAGAACCAATTCGTGCTGCCCACAGTAATCAGTTTTGATAAGTATGTCAGCGCGGTGCGGCAGGCCAATGTCCGCTTTGTGCTGACCCAACGCGCCGAGAAGCCATGGTGGCTGGAGTACTATTCCGGGAAGACCACAGATATTCAGTTTGGCAGCGACGGTGGTGCAAGCGTCGCCGACGGCGTGCTAACCGATAATGGATACGCCTTGATTGCACGACACCGGCCGTCGACCACCAGGATTACCTTGAACGGCGATGTGCTCGCTCCAGGAGAGCTGGCCATTCTGCCACCCGGTGGACACTTCATATTCGCTGCAGAAGGTCCGCGGACCTGGTTCTCATTCTGGCTGCCGCGCGAACTCGTTGAGGGACTATCACCGCCTCATTCGCGGCTCGTGCCGCGACTGCGTCAGAAGCGGCCCTGCATCGTGCCAACGAGACCTGAGCTGATGCAAGCTCTCATAAGCGAGGTTGACGCGCTGCGCGCAACCCACCGTCACGAAGATACGAACGGCGCGCAGAACGGGGAAGCGCGGGTGATGGAGCTTGCGAGCCTCATTTTGTCCGATTGCGGCGTCGGACGCCGCGCCGATCTCGACCCGTCGGCCCTTACGTCATTGGAGATCGTCAGCAGCGCTTTGCTTCTGCTTCACGGCGAGGGAGAGCTGGAGAGCGTTTACGTGGAAGACTTGGCGCGGGCCGCAAGGGTTCATACGCGGACGTTGCTGCGCGCATTTCATCGCGTTGTGGGAATGGGGCCCATTCGCTACCTGAAGTTCCGGCAGCTCAACGCGATCAGGCGGGAGCTGCTGACATGCCCGGGGCCGGACACGACGGTTACCGGCATCGTGTACGCGGCCGGAGGGAGCGATCTGGGGCGCATTTCGGCTGCCTACAAAGACCTTTTCGGTGAGCTGCCCTCTGAGACTTTGCGCGCGGCGACTGCGGGAATGACCTGCAAGAAGGTACGGTCCTGAATGCTGTGCCCCGCAAACCAAGGCTTTAGCCATGGAAACCGGGTCAGGGAGGGCACGGCCGGCTTGGTTTGATGAGATTCACGGCCGACTCTTAATCAACTCGCGACGCCAGCCTGCAAGGCTCACGTCACTGCCGACGCCCCTGCTGATGCGTCGTGTCTGTATTTACATAGACAAGTTCCTTCAAGTTCTCTGAATTACCCATTTTCATTTGGATTCATTTGGAAGGTTTCGAACGCCATGAACATCACGCGCCGCGATGCACTGGGTGCTTTTTCGCTTTTTACCACGACGGCTGTCGGAGCGACCGCCTTTGGATCGACGGCCTGGGCCTGGGATGGCCCTCTCGTTGACCTCATTCGAGGCGGCGAAGACTTCGCCATCGCCTTGGACGCCTACATTTACGGCTATCCGCTCGTGACGATGGAATTGACAAAACGCGTCATGACGAACGTCGCGAAGCCCGAGGGCACGCGCGCGCCGCAGGGTCAAGTCATCAAACTGCGGGCCTACCCCGATGCGACCTTCCGCGATGTCACCGCGCCCAATGCGGACACGCTTTACACGACCTCATTCTTCGATGTCGGCGACGAGCCGTGGGTCTTGAGCATTCCCGATATGAAAGGGAGATACTTCCTTCTGCCCTTCTTGAGCGGATGGACAGACGTGTTCGAGGTTCCCGGCACCCGGACCACTGGCACGCAGGCTCAGACCTTCCTCATCACCGGCCCCAACTGGTCGGGAACGGTACCGGCAGGGATGTCCCAGCTCAAAGCACCGACGAGCATCGTGTGGTTGCTCGGCCGCATCTATTGCACCGGGACCCCAGAGGACTATGCGGCCGTGCACGCGCTGCAGGATCAGTTCAAGCTGCAGCCGCTCAGCACCTACGGCAAGGACTACGTGCCGCCGGCGGGGAAGGTCGATCCGTCGATCGACATGAAAACGTCTGTGCGCGACCAAGTCAACGATCTGTCGTCCGTCGAGTACTTCACACTGCTGGCGCAACTCTTGAAAAGGAATCCCCCATCTGCGGCTGACGCCCCGGCGCTCGAGAAGTTCGCGCGCATCGGCCTCATTCCCGGGCAGGATTTCGATCCGAAATTTGTCGAGAGCCGCTGGGAGGCCCATCTCCCAAAACTGGCACAAAGCCGAATTCTTCTCCATTTCATGTCCAGAGACGGAGATATGTCACGCGTGAATGGCTGGACGTACACGACGAAGGCCGGCGTTTACGGCACAAACTACCTTCAACGCGCGCTTGTGACGTACATCGGCCTTGGTGCCAATCGTCCGCAGGATGCCATCTATCCGACGTCGATAAAGCCTTCGCTTCTGACAAGCTACGAGGGAACAAACAAATATACGATGCGCTTCGAGAAAGGTCAGCTGCCGCCGGTCAAGGGCTTCTGGTCGCTCACGATGTACGATGAAGACATGTTCTTCGTCGCCAATCCCATCAACCGCTACTCGATGAGCATCCGGACCAACCCGAAGTTCGAGGACGACGGATCACTCGTGATCTACATCCAGAACGAGAGCCCGGGAGCCGGCAAGGAAGCAAATTGGCTGCCCGCACCGAAGGGCAAGTTCAGCCTGATGTTGCGCTTGTACTGGCCCGATGAGAGCCAGCCTTCAATCATCGACGGCTCCTGGGTCATCCCGCCCGTCAAGCGTATTTGACGCCTCGCCTCTCCGGCGCATATTGGCTGCCTGCCGATGAGAGTTCCGAACGTCGACAGCACTAGAGCCGTTCCGGTTTTGATGGAACCGCGGAACGGCTCTAGGCTTTCTGTTTGCCGTGCTTTCTATTGGGAGGACCGGGTCCCCACTTTTCCGCAAAGCACTCTAGTTACCGGCAGGTGCTTTTTGGCACTGCCCGAGTATTGATCGCAGATCGCGCACCTCATAAGGCTTGTTGATGCGGTGTGCGTCTCTCAAGATCGATGGCAGGCTGTCAAGATCATTGAACCCGGTCGCAAGCACAAATGGAATGTTTTGTGCCACGAGGCACTCCGCAATCGGACTGCTGTCGGCTGCGCCCAGATTTACATCCAGGACAGCAAAATCGAACCCGCCTCTTTGCGCGAGCTCCATTCCTTTTTGAAATGTCGTGGCCGGTCCAATGACTTTGTGCCCGTCATCCTCCAAGTCCATCTGGATTTGCATCGCAACCAGGGGCTCGTCCTCGACAATCAGAATTGACAGACTTGCGTCGTTCGCAGTTGGAGACTGCGCCCTTGGTTCGTGAACAGGCGGATCGAAAGCCTGCGCTTCAAAAGCAGGTTCGACAATGGCGCCGCGAAGCTGGAACACAAACCCCTCTTGCCGAAACTCCCAGCTTGCATCTCCGCCGAGGTCGGATCTTGCTGTTTCCAGAACCGATAAGCCGAATCCACGGCGATCTGACTTCGACACCTTGGGGCCTCCCCGTTCGGACCACGCAAACTTGAAGCTGTCTTCGCCTTCTGACGCGCTCCAGATCACCGTTACTTGTCCACCCGATGCCGACAGGGCTCCGTGCTTGACTGCGTTTGTCGCAAGTTCGTGAAGCAGAAGCGCCAGGCTCTGGGCCGGCCTTGCAGGCAACAGAACCGGCGTACCTTCGGTGATGATATTTGGGTGGCGTCCTGACATAAACGGAGCGAGCGCCGTGCGAACGAGTTCATGCATGGGTGCCGCCGTCCAATTGCCACGCCTTAACAAATCATGAGCCGCAGCCATTGCCCTCAGCCGTTCGGTGAGCTCGGCAACAAACTGGGGCACGCTTGTCGCGTTCGCACTTGAAAGGCGCGCCATCGCAAGAACATTCGCAAGAACGTTCTTAACGCGATGATCGAGTTCGGCCATCAAGTGACGTTGATGCTCCTCCGCGCGCTTGTGGTGGTCGATGTCGAGGAATGTTCCCAACACCCGCTGGTCCTGTTCTCCAGCGTTGCCAAACGCACGGGCCCGGTTCAAAACCCAGAAAGTGGAACCTCTGTTTCCAGTGAAGCGGAACTCCACTTCGGTTTCCGTCTCGGGAGACGTTTCCAGTCTAAGGCTGCGTTCTGCGACTGTGCGCTCTTCGGGATGGACGTGTCCCAGGAACTCCGAAAGCGTGATTGACCTGGAATCTTCCAGGCCGAGCACTTGCGCTGCATTGGCGGTCAAATAGATGATGCCGTTGCTGGCGTCATACTCGTAGCTGGCAAACCTGGCGGCCTCACTCGCCAGCCGCAGTCGCTCTTCACTCTGATGCAGGGCACGGCCGGACATTTCGAGATCTCGGGTCCGTTCGAAGACGCGCTGTTCCAATTGCTCGTTGAGCTCCTGGAGAAGGTGCGTCTTTCGATAGAGCTCGACAAAGATCTTCACCTTCGACAGCAGAATTTCCGGAACAACCGGCACCGGGACGTAATCGACGGCGCCGGTCTCATAGCCGCGTATCAGGTCGCTTTCATTCATCCGCACGCCGGAAACAAATATGATCGCAGTACGTTCGTGCCGCGGATGTTGCCTGATAATCGATGCAAGCTCGAAGCCGTCGATGTCCGGGAGACAGACGTCCATCAAGATCAACGCCACGTCGGTTTTCACGAGAATAGCAAGTGCCTCGCTCGCGGTTTGAGCTTTAATCAGCGTTTCCCCGAGGGAACTGAGGATGCTCTCGTAGGCGAGCAGCTTGCCAGGCTGGTCATCAACGAGGAGAATTTGGACTGGCTTCAGATCGCTCATCTTGAGGCCCCCCTCACCTATGAATCCACATCCGCAGGACAGAAAGGAGCTGGTCGGTATCGACGGGCTTGGCCAGATACTCCGACGCTCCTGCCTCCAGACATTTTTCTCGATCGCCTTTCATCGCTTTGGCCGTCAAGGCGATGATTGGCAATCTGCTGTGCTTCGGGTTTGTCCGGATCTGCATCATGGTCTGGTAGCCATCCATCTCCGGCATCATGATATCCATGAGTACGATCGCGGTGTCCTGCGTTGCTTCCAGAAGTTCGATCGCCTCACGGCCTGTGTTTGCGGTGAGGACCCGCATGTTGCAGCGTTCCAATACGCTGCTCAGAGCGAAGATGTTGCGAGGATCGTCGTCGACGACCAGCACGGTCCGGCCGGCTAGGATATCGTTACTTGCATGCAGACGGCTTATGAGGTTCTGTTTTGTGATCGGCAGCTCGCTGATGACGCGATGCAGAAAGATGGATGTCTCGTCCAAAAGACGTTCTGGTGATTCAACCCCCTTCACGACGACTCGCCGCGCCATCGCGCCGACGTGCTGGTGCTCCTCCGGCGTCAATGCGCGCCCGGTGAAGACCACGACCGGAATCTCTGCCAGTGCTGCATCACGGTACATGGCTTCGAGGACCGCGAAGCCGCTCATATCTGGCAGGCTCAAATCAAGCACCACACAGTCGATGGGCTGCGTGCGCAATCTTTCCAGTGCACTGTTGCCGTCTTCGGCTGTCGTCAGCTCTATGTCGTCGTGACCCAAAAGTTCAGCTATGCTGCGTCGTTCCGCGGCGTTCTCCTCCACGACGAGCAGCCGCTTGGCGGGTGTGGCGGCAAAGCTCATGACCCGCTGCAATGCCGACGTGAGATCCTGCACTGACGATGGCTTGGAGACAAAAGCATAGGCGCCTCGGCTTAGCCCGTGCTGGCGGTCGTCATCGAGAGTCGTGATCTGGACAGGGATATGACGCGTGAGCGGATTGCGTTTGAGATGAGAAAGAACAGTCCAGCCGAGCATGTCGGGAAGGAAGATGTCGAGTGAGATGGCTGTTGGGTTGTGGTCGGCTGCAAGCGACAGAGCCTCGCTGCCGCGACCGGTCACGATGACCTTGAAATCCAGGGAGCGAGCGACATTGATCAGGATACGAGCGAAATTCGGGTCATCCTCGACAATGAGGAGGAGCTTGTCGCCAGGCTTCAACGTGTCTCGATCATCTTCGATGCGCTCGACTTCGTGATCGTGGGCAGCCGAGAGTTCGGTTGTCTTGCCGGAAGCGCGCACTTGCCGGGCAGGCACGCTCGCAGGTTCGCTGTATCGCAAAGGCAGATAAAGCGTAAATGTACTTCCAACACCCGGCTCGCTCTCCAAGGTTATTTCTCCACCAAGCAGATGTGACAGCTCCCGGCTAATGGCCAGTCCGAGCCCTGTGCCGCCATATTTGCGGCTCGTGCTCGCATCTGCCTGCTGAAATGCTTCGAAGACGAGTTTCTGCTTTTCTGGAGAAATGCCGATCCCGGTGTCGTGCACTGCAAAGGCCACTACGACCGGCGCTTCCGCAAGCGTCGGGCTATCAGGGCTCCATCCGGATCGTGCCATCCTCACGCCTAGGCTTACGCGTCCGTCCGCTGTAAACTTGAACGCGTTGGAAAGCAGATTTTTCAAGACCTGCTGCAGGCGCTTGGAGTCCGTGTAGATCGTGCGCCCCAGATCGCCGTCGAGCGCCAGGTCGAAAGAAACGTGACGCCGCTCTGCCTCGTGCCGGAAGGGCCGAGCGACCGACTCAAGAAGGCTCGTGAAGTAGACTTCTTCGGCCTCCACCGACACGGTTCCGGATTCGATCTTGGATAGATCAAGGATGTCGCTGATGAGATTGAGAAGGTCGCTGCCTGCCGCGTAGATTGTTCTGGCATATTCCACTTGCCGTTCTGTCAGGTTGCGGTCCGGATTGTCGGTCAGTTGCTGGCCGAGGATCAGTATGGAATTCAGCGGTGTGCGCAGCTCGTGAGACATGTTGGCCAGGAACTCGGACTTATAGCGTGACGTGAGGGTCAATTCCGAAGCCTTCTCCTCGATAGCGCGGCGGGCTTGATCGATTTCCTCGTTCTTCCGTTCCACCTCGACGTTGCGCTCGGCGAGTTGCTGGGCCTTTTGCTCCAACTGCTCGTTGGTCTGCTGCAACTCGGCCTGCTGCGCCTGGAGCTCGGCGGCAAGATTTTGCGACTGAGTGAGCAATTCCTCGGTTTGCATAGTCGCTTCAATGCTATTCAAGACTATGCCGATGTTCGATGTGAGCTGCTCAAGAAACGTCAGCTGGGCTTGCTCAAAATCGTGAAGCGATGCGAGCGAGATCACCGCTTTGATCTGCTCCTCGAACATAACGGGGAACACTATTACGCTCTTGGGCAAGGCCTTCAATAAGCCCGCGTCGATCGGGGTAACATCAATGGGAAGTTCACGGATGACGATCCGCTTCTTGTCGACGGCGCATTGACCTATGAGGCCGGTGCCTAGCGGCAAGACAGGCACGAAGCCTCGTTCGTTCTCGCTGGCGTACTGCGCGAGTAACCGCAATTGACCCTCAGATTCGTTGGTCATCTGGTAGATGACACCTTGTTGGGCATTGACGAGAGGTACGAGCTCGGAGAGCAGCTTACGGCCGACAGTGGCCAAGTCACGTTGCCCCTGAAGCATACTCGTGAAGCGAGCAAGGTTTGTCTTCAACCAATCCTGTTCGTTGTTGCGCTCCGTCGTGAGGCGCAGATTTCCGATCATGGTATTGATGTAGTCCTTGAGCTCGGCGACCTCGCCGCGCGCTTCGACCTGAATGGACCGCGTAAGATCGCCCGTGGTCACTGCTGTGGCCACTTCGGCAATCGC
Organism: Hyphomicrobium sp.; assembly: GCA_016793445.1. Lineage (GTDB taxonomy): Bacteria > Pseudomonadota > Alphaproteobacteria > Rhizobiales > Hyphomicrobiaceae > Hyphomicrobium_B. The sequence continues at coordinate 44,620 of JAEUME010000014.1, forward strand.
ACGGACTTGGTTGGTAAGGTTCTCCGCCAGCAGGTTCACGTTGCCTGTGAGATCCTTCCAGGTGCCCGAGGCTCCAGGGACATTCGCTTGCCCACCCAGCCGCCCATCGACGCCCACCTCGCGTGCGACCGTCGTGACCTGATCGGCAAAGATCGCCAGCGTCTCGGTCATCGCGTTGATCGTTTCTGCGAGCGCCGCAACCTCACCTTTGGATTTGACGGTCAACTTCTGCTTGAGGTCGCCCTCCGCGACGGCTGTCACAACCTTGACGATACCGCGAACCTGTTCGGTAAGGTTTGCAGCCATGATGTTCACTGTATCGGTAAGGTCTTTCCACGTTCCGGCAACGCCGGGCACGGCGGCCTGGCCGCCGAGCTTGCCCTCGGTGCCGACTTCGCGCGCCACGCGCGTCACTTCGGATGCGAAGGCATTGAGCTGATCCACCATCGTATTGATGGTGTTCTTGAGCTCCAGAATTTCGCCCTTCACATCGACGGTGATTTTACGTGACAGATCACCGCGAGCCACCGCCGTGGTAACTTCGGCGATATTGCGTACCTGCGTTGTGAGGTTGGCGGCAAGCAGATTGACGTTGTCGGTGAGGTCCTTCCATGTACCAGCGACACCCGGAACGACGGCTTGACCGCCGAGGCGGCCAAGAGTGCCAACTTCGCGTGCGACACGGGTCACTTCCGCCGCAAACGATCGCAACTGCTCTACCATTGTGTTAAGCGTTTCCTTGAGCAGCAGAATTTCACCGCGCACGTCGACCGTTATTTTCTTGGAAAGATCGCCATTTGCGATTGCTGTTGCGACTTCCGCGATGTTGCGGACCTGGGCTGTCAGGTTGCCCGCCATGAAATTCACGTTGTCGGTAAGATCTTTCCATGTACCCGCGACGCCTGGAACTTGGGCCTGGCCTCCGAGCTTGCCCTCGGTGCCGACTTCGCGCGCCACGCGCGTCACTTCGGAAGCGAAAGCGTTGAGCTGATCGACCATCGTGTTGATGGTATTTTTGAGTTCGAGAATTTCGCCCTTCACATCCACCGTGATCTTGCGCGAGAGGTCTCCGCGCGCCACGGCTGTGGTCACCTCGGCGATATTGCGGACCTGTGCAGTGAGGTTTGACGCCATCGAATTGACGTTGTCGGTGAGGTCCTTCCATGTCCCAGCCACACCAGGGACTTGAGCCTGCCCGCCAAGCTTGCCCTCCGTGCCGACTTCCCGCGCGACGCGGGTCACCTCGCCGGCGAACGCATTCAGCTGGTCGACCATCGTATTGATGGTCTGCTTGAGTTCGAGGACTTCTCCACGGACGTCGACGTCAATTTTCTTCGAAAGGTCGCCGTTTGCGATGGCAGTGGAGACCTCGGCGATATCGCGGACCTGAGTCGTAAGATTGGAGGCCATCGAGTTGACACTGTCGGTGAGATCCTTCCAGGTGCCCGCCACGCCACGCACGTCAGCCTGGCCGCCGAGCCGGCCTTCCGTGCCAACCTCGCGCGCAACGCGCGTCACTTCGGAGGCGAACGCGTTAAGCTGGTCCACCATTGTATTTATCGTTTCTTTCAGGCGAAGGATTTCGCCAGAAACGTTGACAGTGATCTTCTTTGACAAGTCGCCGCTTGCGATGGCTGTTGCGACTTCTGCGATATTGCGGACCTGGCCAGTGAGGTTGCCAGCCATCGAGTTGACGTTGTCAGTCAAGTCCTTCCACGTGCCGGCCACGCCGGGCACGACGGCTTGCCCTCCCAACTGGCCTTCCGTGCCGACTTCCCGGGCTACACGCGTGACTTCGGAGGCGAATGAGTTGAGCTGGTCGACCATCGTGTTGATGGTATTCTTGAGTTCGAGAATTTCGCCCTTCACGTCGACGGTAATCTTGCGCGAAAGATCGCCGCGCGCCACAGCCGTCGTGACCTCGGCAATATTGCGAACTTGGGTCGTAAGGTTTGCAGCAAGCAGGTTGACGTTGTCGGTGAGATCTTTCCATGTCCCGCCGACGCCCGGCACCACGGCCTGACCGCCGAGACGTCCCTCGGTTCCCACTTCACGGGCGACGCGCGTGACCTCGGCGGCGAAAGAGCGCAACTGATCGACCATCGTATTGATGGCTTCCTTGAGCTGCAGGATCTCGCCGCGGACATCAACCGTGATTTTCTTTGAAAGATCGCCGTTCGCAACAGCTATTGTCACCTCGGAGATGTTGCGCACTTGGGCTGTCAGGTTTGAGGCCATGGAGTTGACGCTCTCGGTGAGGTCTTTCCATACTCCCGTTACCTCTCGAACCTGGGCCTGACCGCCCAGTTTTCCATCCGTGCCGACTTCGCGCGCAACTCGGGTCACTTCAGACGTGAACACCGACAATTGCTTGATCATCGTGTTCACGATCGTGGCTGACCGCAAGAATTCGCCTTGCAAAGGCCGTCCATCGACATCAAGCCGCATCGGCTGGAGCAGATCGCCGCGCGCTACCGCCTCGATCGTGCGCGTTACCTCCGTTGTGGGCCAGAGCAGGTCGTCAATGAGAGCATTTACAGACTCTTCCATGTCCGCCCAAGCTCCGGTGGCCAGTCCCAGATTAATCCGCTGACGCGTGCGTCCTTGTTTTCCGACAACGACGCCGACGCGTTCCAGTTGAGCCGCCATTTGCTGATTGGCTGTCACGATCTGGTTGAAGATATCGCTGACCTTCCCCAATACGCCGTCCCATTCGGCCGGCAAGCGTGCAGAAAAGTCGCCGTCCCGGACAGCTTGCAGTGCTTGAGCAAGAATCAGGTGTTCTGGCTGAGCGGGGCTTTTCGAGATCACGGCTCCAGCATCAATTTCATCGGACATACTATCCCCCGAAACGCACTCCCCGAGGGTGAGGCGCATACGTTCACGATCCTGGCTGACCGGTGCCGAACGAAAGCCGCCCAATTAAGTTCCAATAGTCGGCCAGAAAAATTTTGCGGTTCGGCAATCGTGGACCGGAGTACGACGCGGCCGCGGCCACTTGGATCGCCGGTATGCTGTCAAATGACGGCGTTGGCGGCATCGCGTTTCGTGAACGCATTCAATAGAAAGTGCAGCCGCTGTTGCACGCTAAAAGGAGGCCAAAGCAGTAATCGCAACGCCTTTGGAGCAAATTCTCCGAGCGGAACTAATGCAGCCCCCTGCCGTTTACTTTGTGTTCAATGTCCAACAGGAGTTCGAGATGAGCAACAACGACCGGCAGCAACAGGGCGGCCAGCATCAATCCGACGAGCGTCGTGACCCCAACAAGCAGCAGACCCAAGAAGGCGGCAAGAACAAGCAACAGGGCGGCGCTCCCGACCAGAACGAGAGGAGCCCCGACAAGTCGAAGGGCGGCTCGGACCAGCGCCAGTGAAATTCCGAAAATGCAAGGCAAAAGGCTCACGAGGTCTCCTCGTGAGCCTTTTTGTGTCGATACGCGACGGGAACGCCGGGTGCACTTGAAAACTCCAAGCGGGCGTGAAGAGCACATGTGCCTTTACGTTACGTGCTGGCTGTTGGAGACATTGTTCCGGCTTGGTGGACGCAAGTCCTGCGATGCGAGCAATCTTGCAGGCAACTGGACGAAACGGAGCGAGCAAGGGCCCTTGTATCACGCCACCTTGCGGCGAAACATCCATGCGGCCGTCGTCATGGTGACCACAGCCACGAGCGCCATTGGCCAGATGCGTTGGGCAACCAACCAGAACGGCATATCGCGCAGGAAAACACCGCGAATGATCACCAGCATGTGAGTCAAAGGATTTATGGAAGCCAAAGGCTGCAACCACGAAGGCATGTTCTGAACGGGCGACGAGAAACCGGAGAGCATCATCACGGGCATCATGGTCACCATGATGCCCATCATCGCCTGTTGCTGGTTGGAGACCAGGGACGAGATGAAGAGTGCTACGCCCACGACTGAAATCAGGAAGACCGTGAGTCCGGCGAATAGCACCAGAACAGAACCTGTAATTTGGATTCCAAATCCATAAACGACAATCAGTGTCATGATCGCGCATTGCGCCAACCCGACCATGAGGCCGGGTACGGCCTTGCCGACGATGATCTCAAGCGGCTGCAGCGGTGAAACGAGCAATTGCTCGAACGTGCCGAGTTCCTGCTCGCGTGCGACGGACATGCCAACAATCATGAGCACCATGGACATCGGCAACGTCGCGATGAGGATCGGCACCATCGCCGCGCGATACTCACGATTTACATTGTACCAGGAGCGATCGAGGATCTCGCTTGGCTGCGCAATCTCACTGCCAAGGCGCCAGTCAGTGGAGAATTGCGTCATGATTGTATTAATATAGTTATTGACCAATTGGGCACTGTTCGACTTGCGTCCGTCGAGCAGGATTTGGATATCGCCGCTCTCACCGGCTGCGAGTTTCCTCGAAAAATCCTGTCCGATCCGGATAACCACCATCACCTCCTGGGCATCGATTGCGTCTCGCGCAGCCTGAAGGCTCGGATACCGGCGTATTTCGGAAAATGCTGACGCACGCTCCAAGCGACTTACGAGGCTCACGGACGCGGCTCCCCAATCGTCGTTGATCACGCCGATCGGCACGTTGGAAACCTCGAGAGTTGCGGCAAAGGCGAACAGGAAGAACTGCAGGATCGGCGGTATGATCAATGCAACGCGGCCTCGGGGATCGCGGAATGCGGCGAGCAGCTCTTTGAGGATCAGGGCGGCAAGGCGAGTCCACATGGCTAGTCGAGCCTTTGGGGCGTATTCAAAGCCGTCAGCGTAAATAATACCGCGCTCATGAACGCGAGAACAAGCGTCGCTGGCACAAGCACTGTCGCGATGTCGCCTGCCAGGAAGATCGTGCTCAGTCCACGGACGTAGTAGCCGGCAGGCACGACCTTCGCGACGGCCCGCAGCACCGCAGGCATGCTCGCAACCTCAAAGAGAAATCCGGAGAAGTAGAGTCCAGGCAGGAACGCAACCAGCATTGCGAGCTGACTTGCAATGAATTGGGTGCGCGCCACGGTCGAGATGAGCAGGCCGATACCGAGCGCTACGGCGAGGAAGACGGCGGTGAAGCCGATGAGCGTGAGAAGCGAGCCGCGTAACGGGATGTGAAACACGTAGCGGGAGGCCACGACACACACGCCCATGGCGCAAAGGCCGAGAACGAAGTTCGGCACCAGTTTGCCGATCATAAACTCGTGGATGCCGACCGGCGTGGCAAGAAGGGCCTCCATCGTCCCGCGCTCCCACTCGCGAGAGACAACAAGCGCGGTCAATAACGACCCGATCATCATCATGATCAGCGAGATCGATCCTGGCACCAGGAATCGGCGGCTTTCGAGTTCGGGGTTGAACCAGAACCGTTGATTGACCGAGATCTGGCCTGGCATCCGCGCGTTCTGAGAGATGTTCCTCTGCGCCTGCCAGACTGCCCAGGTGCCCCGGATGTAGCCGCTGGCAAGCGCAGCAGTGTTGGGATCGCTGCCGTCGGTGATAACCTGAATAGCTGCCGTATCCCCGCGTGCAAGACGCTCGGAGAGATCGCCCGCCAGCACGACGATGCCGTTCAGACGGCCGGCCGAAAGCTGATCGATGAACTGGCGTCTGTCGGTTGCCCGCTGCACCTCAAAATAGGGCGTGTTCGACAATGACGCGACGAACCATTCCGTTTCCGGCGTGGGCTCCTCGATAATCAGACCGATTTTCAGTCGCGTGGCGTCGAACGATATGCCAAACCCGAACAGGAACAGAAGCAGCGCCGGCAGCACAAAAGCGACTACGAAGCTCGACGGGTCGCGCGTGACCTGCAGTGTCTCTTTCCAGATCAGGGCCCGTATGCGGCGAAGACTTCCCGTATCATCTTTCCTGGTCATGCGGCCGCCTTTTCGCCTGTCTTGTTTTGGGCCTCCACCAGGGCGATGAAGGCGTCCTCCAACGTCGGATTGGGAAGGGCCTCCGATTTGACGGACGCTTGCAGAGCCTCAGGCGTGTCGAGGGCAATACACATGCCGCGATTGATAAGAGCGACGCGGTCGCAATACTCGGCTTCCTCCATGAAGTGGGTAGTGACCATTACGGTCACACCACGATCCACCATGGCATTGATGAAGCTCCAGAACTCGCGCCGCGTAAGCGGATCGACACCTGACGTGGGCTCGTCGAGAAACAGCACCGGAGGCTCGTGCATGATGGCAGCTGCCAGCGCGAGGCGCTGTTTGAAGCCGAGAGGCAGGCTCCCGGCGTTGTTTGCGAGGTGGGATGTAAGATCGAATGCCGCGATCACCCGCTCGACCGCCGCACGCTTCTTCGCCCCCGAAAGCCCATAGGCTCCAGCGAAGAACTCGAGGTTCTGGCGCACCGAGAGATCGCCATAGAGCGAGAATTTCTGCGCCATGTAGCCTAGCCGGTTGCGGGCCGCGGCGGGCGATTTGTAAAGATCAAGGCCGTCGACGTGGGCCGTGCCGGAGCTTGGCCGCAACAGCCCGCACATCATCTTGAAAGTTGTCGACTTGCCGGCGCCGTTAGGCCCAAGCAGCCCGAAAATCTCGCCTCGCTTGATCGAGAACGTAATATTGTCAGCGGCCGTGAAAGCGCCGAAACGGCGCGTGAGCCCCTGGGCTTTCACAGGCGGGATATCATCGCTCACTTGCGCGGGTGACGTATCGAGCGGCAAGCTTCGCTTCGGTTGGCCGCCAAGGAGCGCGACGAAAGCGTCCTCGAACCGGGGTGCAACCGAGCTGATGTCAAGGTTTTGTGACGGCGACAATTCCTCGCTCGTGGGCGCTGCCGCCTCTTTAGCGATCACGAGCCGGACCGCTTCTCCCTGCAGCACGCCATCAATGATTTCCGGACGGCGGAGAGCGCTTGCGAGTAATCTGCGGCGGTCCGCGCCAGCCCCACGCACATGGAAGACACGCCCGTCCATGGTCGCCGTCAACGCCTTCGGATCGCCCTCAAACAGGACCTTGCCCTCGTGGAGCACGATCACTTCCGCGCAGTTTTCGGCCTCGTCGAGGTAGGCCGTGCTCCAGATAACGCCAACACCCTCGTGGACCAGATCATAGACCATGCGCCAGAGTTCGCGGCGGGAGATCGGATCGACGCCGACGCTCGGCTCATCGAGTAACAGAAGACGCGGTAATTTCAGCATCGCGCAGGCAAGGCCGAGTTTCTGTTTCATGCCGCCCGAAAGTCTTCCTGCGAGACGGTCCGTAAACCGCGCAAGGTCCGTGAACGTGAGCAGTCTGTCGAAGGTCGCTTTACGCTCGCTGAGTGCAATGCCTTTCAGTTCGGCGTAGAGAACGAGGTTCTCCATCACGGACAGGTCTTCGTAGAGGCCGAAGCGCTGCGGCATATATCCGATGCTGGCGTGAACGGCAGACGTCTCGCGAATAGTATCGAGGCCGCAGACGTTGATGCGACCTTCGTTAGGGGTCAACAAAGCAGCGATGAGCCGGATTAACGTCGTCTTGCCGGCGCCATCTGGTCCAACGAGCCCCGTTACCTGCCCGGGCTTTATCGAAGCACACAACGTCGCAATCGCCGGCACTGAAGGGGCGCCAAAATGCTTGCTTACGTTCTCGATCGATACAAGTGGCGTCATGACGGGTTACTTCTCACTCGTCTGCAGATCGCCGAACGTCTTCTTGGCAGCCGTCGGAAGCACTGTGGCCGTCACAGGCATCCCCTGCCGCAAAACGCCCGCAGGATCGTCAGCAACGAGGCGCATGCGGTACACCAGTGCAGTCCGCAGCTCGCGTGTCTCGACAGTTTTTGGAGTGAATTCCGCCGTGGTTGATATGAAGCCGATGCGGCCCTTTATCAAAGGCACGCCTGGCGTGTCGGTTCGGATGGATACTTCCTGGCCGGGCGCGACACGGCCGAGATCAACCTCTGAAACGTAGGTCCGAATCCAAACCGGCGAGGTGAGACTCAGCACGAACACCGTTTCGCCTGGATTGACGATGGCGCCGGCCTCGCGGACGCGCGTGAGAATGATACCGGCATTGGGCGCAAACAGCTCAGCGTCGGCGAGCTGCCGCTCGGAAATCTGCAGGGCCGCTTCGCCATTTGCGAGCTGGGCTCGCGCCGCCTCGATGTCCTCTTTACGGAACCCGGCCCTCATCAGGCCAAGACCCTGCCGTGCGGAGTTCAATTGAGCCTCGGCCTGAGTATGGGCGGCAAGCGCATCGTCGTAAGCCTTCTGCGTGCCGGTCGCGGACTTCAGGAGCTTTTCCGCGCGGCTCAACGTGATCTTGGCGTTTTCAACGGCAGACTCACGTTCCGCCACTGCCGCTTCGGCCTGTGCGATCTCTTCGGGGCGGTTGCCTGCTTCCATCTTTGCCAGATTGGCCTTCAACTGGTCACGCTGGGCTTTGATCTGGGCTATGGCGTCGGCGAAATAGACTTTGTCGAGGCTCGCCAATCTCTGCCCCGCCGTAACGGCGTCCCCCTCATCGACATCGAGCACCTGCAGCCGGCCGCCAACCTTGAATCCGAGATTGACTTGCCGCACCTCGACGTTGCCCTGCAGGACGAGATCGGAATTCGGAGCTGTTTGATGTGCCCACCACCATACGCCACCGGCGGCAGCCAGTCCGGCGATGGCAAGAACGATCAGGCGTGTGGATGTGTTTGCCATGGTTCAGGACCTTGAAGATCTCTTTGTTGCCGTCCTGGTCAGCACCTGACGATGAGCAGCAAGAAGCCCCTCCACATCGAGCGGCTCAATTCGCGAGAAAACACTTCCCCAGATCACCGCCAACACCATCGGCGCGAAGACGAGTTGCGGGAAGCGGGCGAGTTCATCAGACGAAAGCTCGCCCCTGCGATGGGCCGCCTGAGCGACGCGTCTCACAATTTCGGAACCTTTTGAGATCACCTCGCGGTGGTAGATCCTGGCAATACGTGGAAAACGCCGGCCTTCTGTAATCACGAGCCGGATCACCTCCTGGCGAGGCGTTCCGAGCACCTGGGTGCGGAACAATTCAAAGAGACCCTGCAAAAGACGATCGAGCGATAGCTCTGGTTCCCCCGTCAGTGCCTCCATCCTATCGAGAACCGGCGCCACCGCGCTGATTAGAAGCTGTTCGAACAGATCTTCCTTGTCCTTGAACGAGAGATAGATCGTGCCTTTGGCGACACCGGCTTTTTCAGCGACGTCGTCGAGGCGGGCGGCAGCAAACCCATCCTCGGCAAAGATCTCGAGTGCCGCATCAAGGATTGCCTGACGGCGCTGAACGGCTGCTTCCTGGCGCTTGCTGGTTGATTTGCTCATGGGGCTCGCCGGCACGGGACGTGATGGTTTGAGACGAAATTGCAAGCCATGATAGTATAATGACTGTCTAGTCAGTCAATTTATGATTGATAACCTGCCATGCACAATTGGCGGTGCTTAAACTTTCCGAATTTCGACGCGTCAAGTACGACAGCGTTGACGTCTTTACTGGCCTCGAAACCGGCCAACGTTCAAAGTATACGCTTTAAGTTTGGATTTCCAATAGTTCTAATCTATTGTTAAATAGACATTTTTTCTTGACGCGCGAGCTTATTAGATACACAAGCGGTGCATCATTTAGAGCTAGGAAGGAGGGCTATGAGATGCGTCGAATCATGTTTTTGGCGATGGCCGGGATTTCAATCAGTGCCGTGTCCGCCGACGCCAAGGAGTATCCGATTGGGGAGCCTAAGACTGTCACAGCAGCCGGCATGGAGGTGGCTGCGGTCTACCTCCAACCCATCGAAATGGAACCGCCAGGCATGATGCGCAATGCTGCGGAGTCGGATGTCCATCTTGAAGCGGATATCAAGGCTCTCAAGAACAATCCAAACGGTTACGCGCAGGGTGATTGGATCGGATACCTCAACGTCTCCTACGAACTGACCAAGGAAGGCGAAACGGACGTGATCAAGGGCGACGCAATGGCAATGGTGGCCAGCGACGGCCCTCATTACGGAGACAACGTCAAACTCAAGGGTCCGGGCAAATACAAGCTCAAGTTCACGATCGCTCCACCTGATGGCACCGCCCATGCAGGCCATTTCGGCCGCCATGTCGATAAAGAGACGGGCGTCAAGCCGTGGTTTGCTCCGTTCAGTGTCGAGTATGATTTCGTCTTTGCCGGAACAGGCAAAAAGGGAGCGTATTGAGGATGCTCAATGCACGGGTCGTCCTTGCTGTGTGTTCTGTCTTCATCGTCATTGGGCCGGCGCGTGCGCAGGAGCCGCCGGAACCAGTGTTTCGGATCGAATTCAACAACGGCAAGGTTGCCCCGCAGCGCCTTGAAGTACCGGCGAACACGCGGTTCATCCTCGAACTTCACAACGCCGGGACGGAGCCCGCCGAATTCGAAAGCAAGGAATTGCGCAAGGAGAAGGTGCTCGCACCGGGAGCGTCGTCGACGCTGGTGATTCGAACCCTTGATCCTGGCGAGTACGATTTTTTCGACGACTTCCACCTCGATGAGAAGCCGGCCGTATTGGTCGCAAAGTGATCAGGCTAGAAACGTGAGTGGCCAACTCGTAAATGTCGCGTTCGTCATCTGGCGAGAAAGCGTCGAGGCGCTTCTCGTCATAGGCATTCTCAACGCGTGGCTTGCTCGCAGTGGCGATCAGGCGGGAAGGGGCCGCATTTACCTGTGGTCCGGTGCCGGCGCAGGGTTGCTGCTATCGGTCCTCCTGGGAATACTCTTGGTATGGTTTGGTGAGCGTGTATCGGAGGACACCCAGCAGCTTTATCAAACCGTTGCAATTTTTGTTGCGGCCGCACTCATTATCCAGATGGTGTTCTGGATGCGCAGGCGCGGCGGGACGCTCAAACGCGACCTGGAGACCTCTTTGACGGATGCGGCCGAGCGCAATCATTGGTGGAGTGTGTTCCTTCTTGCTTTGATCGCGGTCGCACGCGAAGGCAGCGAGACCGTCGTGTTTTTATATGGGGTTCTTGCCGCTACACGGATGGATACTGTCCTGGCCACAACGGCGGTTGCTGCTTTGGGATTCATCCTGGCGCTGGCAACGTACTCTCTTTTGCTCTTGGGAAGCCGTATCTTCTCCTGGCGCGTGTTCTTCAAGATCACCGAGATTATGCTACTGTTTCTTGCCGCATCACTGCTGGTGAGCGGTTTTGACAATCTGGTTTCCCTCGGCTACGTGCCGGCGCTGTCGGGGCGCTTATGGGATACCTCGGCCATACTGCCGGATAGCGGTCCCGTTGGCGGTCTTGTCGGCGCGCTGACGGGCTATCGCGCCCGGCCAGACCTTATCCAAATCCTCGTCCTGGCAATCTATTGGGGACTGATGTCTTGGGCACTGTTCTCTTACCGCGGAGCGGCAAAGTCGGCGTAACGGCAGCCGCACCGCGCACATGGCGGCCGCACAAGATCGATTCTACGATCGCTGCTATCGGCGATTGGACGAGGCTTCATCAGCGCGCGATCCGGCGCATCCAGTGGGCCGTTGTCGGCATATATCTGGGCTTGCTCACGCTTCCCGTTCTTTTGCCGATACCTGCCAGCGGCGAACGCATCTGGAACAATCTGACGCTTTTGTCGCAATTCGTATTCTGGGGCATATGGTGGCCGTTCGTGCTGCTCAGCATGGTACTTGTGGGGCGCGCGTGGTGCGGCATCCTTTGCCCCGAAGGATCGCTGGCGGAAACGGTCAGTAGGTCGAGCCGGGGCTGGTCGGTTCCCCGCTGGATAACCTGGAAGGGTTGGCCATTTGCAGCCTTCGTGGGCACCACCGTCTATGGCCAAATGGTCAGTGTCTATCAGTATCCCGCACCGGCACTCGTGATTTTAGGCGCGTCTACGCTTGCCGCGATCGCCACGTCGATCTTTTGGGGCCGCAATAAGCGCGTGTGGTGCCGCTATCTCTGTCCGGTCAGCGGCGTCTTCACGGTCCTCTCCAAACTCGCTCCGCTTCACTACCGTGTCGATACGCGTGCCTGGGACAATTGGAAAAAGCCGCGCGGCGCGCGGCCCGAATTTGTGAATTGCGCGCCATTGGTGCCGCTTCGCGACATGAAGGGCGCCAGTGCCTGTCATATGTGCGGGCGTTGCCAAGGCTTCCGGGGTGCTATCACCCTGGCTCGCCGGTCGCCCAATCACGAGATCATTCACGTGGCTGGCAAAGAGCCTCGTCCGGTCGAAACGTTGCTCATCGTGTGCGGGCTTCTGGGCGTAGCGGCCGGAGCCTTCCATTGGGGTAACAGCGCGGTCTATATCGCAGTCAAGCAATGGATTGCGGAATGGCTGGTGGCTCAGGGGATCTCGTGGCCGCTGTCGACATCGTTGCCCTGGTGGGTGCTGACGAACTATCCGGAACAAAACGATGTCATGACGCTCCTCGATGGAGGCGTTCTGATCGGCTACATGGCGGCGATGGCGGCTGCATCCGGGATCATCGCGAGCGCGTCTCTTGCGCTGGCGGTGCGGGCTCTCGGGCCTTGGTCATCGAACCGCTTTCACCACCTCGCGCAATGTTTGATCCCTATCGCCGGGTGTGGCGTCTTTCTCGGTTTGTCGATGATCACGGTCACGATCTTGCGTCAGAACGGCTTCGATATGCTCTTCGTGCCGGCCACGAGGGCCCTGATGCTCGGCGGGGCAACTGTTTGGTCATTTTGGCTCGCCTGGCAGGTCTTGGGACTGTATGCGACGTCGACGCTGCGCAAATTTGCCGCCCTGCTGCCAGTTAGCCTGCTCCTGCTCTACTGTTGCGCGATGTGGGCGAGCCTGTTCTGGTCATTCTAGAGTGCTTTGCGGAAAAGTGGGAACCGGATTTCCGATACGAAGCGCGACAAAACAAAAGCCTGGACCCGTTCCGCGATTCCATCAAAAACCGGAACGGCTCTAGCGACACCGCGCGGTCTAGGGTTTTTCCATCTCGATCGTGCGGTCGTCATTTGTGTGCAGCACCAGCGCTCCGTCGCTCGAGAGGGAGAATCGAGAAACCTTCTCGAGAAGACCCAGAAACAGGTGTTCCTGTTTCATGACCGCGTCTTCGCAGGCCATCATGGACGACATGCCCTTACCGATCTGAAGCCCTTCACCTGTAAGCTTGTAGTCCGCGCCAAAACGATTGCATGAGGCGAGGCCGCTCAGCCGGCCGCCCTCATCGAAATTCACGGTGATGCGCGGCTTCTCCAGAACAGCCTGACCTGCGAGCTTGCTGACGGTCCATTCGTGCGCCTGGAGCAGACTGGCCGGTTCGCCCCCGCAGCCTTTGAGTTGAAGCTCGCCGAAAGTCAGAGACACACTCTGCGGCCGAGGCATACCCGTCATCGTATCCACGCAAACTTCATTCTTGATCGTGAATTGCAACTGCGACCCATTGACCGTTGTCGCGTAGCTTACCGTGCTATCGTCCATCCGTGTGGCAGGCGGAGTTGGAAAACTGACTCGCGTTGCGCCGAAATCCGTTTCGAGTGTCATTTCGCTACCCGAACGGGACAATGTCCACGATGGCTCATGCCCAAGTGCTCGCCAGCTTTCGGGTGATGCCGCGGCATCCTGCGGCAAGATGAAACCGAGACCAAAGCAAACCAGTAAAATCGCGGGCGCAAACAGCGCGCGTGATCCGCTCCTGACGGGGTGGGCGGTGTGTTCAATCAATGGCATCGTCTATCCTATCTCCCATCGAGAGGGTCCCCACACCGCCCCGATCTGAGCGATGATTGAATCAGAATGACTGACGAGAGTTGGACGCGATGGCCTCGCGCTGTCGCAGCCGACGGCGCCGCAAATGCTTGTGGGCCGGTGTAAGCGTGTAACAACCCAAAAAAGCTAAATCAATGGCAAGCCCACGCGGGCAACTTTAGATTACGGTCGCGTAAGGATCGGTGAGGATTTCGAGAACAAAAAAAATGCTGCGAATGGAAGCGACCTCATCGATACTGTTGCTTCGAAAAGCGTGAAGGTTCCGGCGGGTGGTCATCAAGGCATGCTAACAAGTTTCTTAAGTCTGCTGTGCAGAGGTTTGGGACATCTCATTGGGATCTTATTGGTACTATGGGGCGCCCTTGCCATTTATTATTCCAATTTCCCGTCGCAGCCGGCGCGCGCCCTGCTGGCAGCCGCATTCGCGGGAATTTCGATCTGGGCTCTCTGGGTTTCGCGTCACAAGCGGGCCAAAGCAATTTTCCTCACGCTCTTTTTGGCCGTCGTCGCATGGTGGATCCTCATCCCGCCTTCACACGACCGTCCGTGGCGGGCGGAAGTCGCCGTGATGCCGCGCGCATATATTGAAGGTGACAAGGTGCGCCTGACCGGCGTTCGCAACTTTGACTACCGGAGCCGGAACGACTTCACCGTGCGCTATGAAGAGCGCGAGGTGAAGCTTTCACATTTGACGGGACTCGACTTCTTTGTGTCGTACTGGCGGGAAGGCTGGGTGGGACACACGTTCGTCAGCTTCACATTCGATGACGCGCCACCGTTGAGCATTTCCATCGAGACGCGGCCGGAGGTTGGCGAGGCTTTTGATCCAATTGCGTCCCTCTTCAAACAGTTCGAGCTTATCTATGTGGTCGGCGAGGAGCGTGATCTGGTGGGCGTTCGTACAAATCATCGGGACGAACAGGTCTATCTTTATCGGCTCAATACCTCGCCCGAAGACGCCCGACGGCTCTTGATGGTCTACTTGGAGCGGATCAACGCGTTGGCCGATCGGCCGGAATTCTATCACCTGCTGAGCAATAACTGCACAATCAACATTATACGCTATGCGAACGCCGCTGGCCGTGTTGGGCGTTTCGACGTTCGCCACCTGCTCAATGGTCTTGTCGATAGCTACCTGTATCATTCAGGGCGCGTGGATACGACGCTGCCGTTTGAGGAGCTGCGCCTCAAGTCCCGGATAAATCCAGTTGCACAAGAGGCGGCTGACGCGCCCGACTTCTCCGAACGAATTCGTGTGTCCCTGCCCACGGCTTCAAAACAGACGATCGACGGCGCCAGTTCGAACAGCGCGGGCGCTGCTCACAGTGCAGGAGACTGACCGTCAAGCCCGGCGCAATCGTCCTTGCCGCTGCGATCGCCGCCGAAGAGACCCGCAACCCAGCGGGTCGCTTCGGACTGGTCACAGTAGGTGAGGATCGCAATGCTGATCGGCACACCAATGAAGGCGCCGAAAATGCCCCAGAGATAAGCCCAGAAAAACACCGAGAAGAGAACGAGCAACGGCGAAATTGACAGGATCGAACCGGAGACCCGCGGCTCCAGATAGCTGCCGATCGCGATCTGGACGACGTTGAGAGATATAAAAATGAAGAGAGGAACCTCCCAGGACTGGAATTCTGCGATCGCGTACACGGTCGGGAACATCGTCGCGATGAGAGGGCCAAGAAAGGGAATGTAGTTCAAGACAAACGCAAGAACGCCCCACTCCCTCGCCAACGGAAGGCCAACGGCGTAGGCGACGGCGTAGACCAGCAAGCCCGTGATAACGCTCATCTGCGTCCGAACCAGGTAATATGAACGGAGCTTTTTGGCCGTCTGCCTGCTCCCATCGAGGAGCGCGCGGGATACTTCCTTGCTTTTGATCTTCGAGGCGTTTCTTTCAAAGTCATCGACCTCCAGCAGACCGAGCGTCACGTAGACCAGCACAACGAGCCAGAAGCTCATCGTGCTGTTGACTCTGGCAACGACGGACTGGAAAAGGCGAATGAACCAACCGACATTCATGTGCTCCGACCATATCGACGACACCGCGATGCCGTGTCCGTCGAGCCAAGCAATCACCTGATCGTAGATGGACTGGAAGCGGGCCCCGTCATTGGCAATCGCTTGCCCGACTCGACCGAGCGTCCAGGCGATCAACGAGCCGAGGACCAGGAAACCGACAAGAAGCACGACGGTGGTGATCGCGAGCGCGACCAATTTGGGCAAGAACGCCTGCAGCCATTTTTGCACGGGTTGCAAAATAGCGATGATCATAAGCGCGAATGCCAGCGGTGCGAAGACCGAACTGGCAAAATAGAGGCCAGCGCATATCGCCACTGTCGCGATCAAGACGAGCGCAGCCCGGGATGTCGGGTCAGCCTTCATAAGCCGCAAAGCCATTCCACCATATGCCAAAAATGTATCGGTCCGATCAGGGCTCGAGATCGCAACTCGTTTCAGAAAGAGCCAAATACGCTTCCCAGAACGATCACCGCGATCAGCGCCAACATAGCACTCACGACCGCAACCATCACGATATCAAGATAACTTTCACGGTGGGTACACCCGCAAACAGCCAACATCGTCACGACCGCGCCGTTGTGGGGCAGGCTGTCAAGTGTGCCGGAGGCGATCACTGCAACCCTATGCATCAATGAAGGGCTCAATCCCGTGTCGTGGGCGATCTGCATGAACGTGGGACCCAGGGCATCAAGAGCGATCGTCATACCGCCTGACGCCGATCCCGTCAGCGCAGCCAGGATGTTCGTGGCGACCGCGAGCGACACCAGCGGACCTCCGCCAATCCCGAGTACCCAGTCTCTGACCGCTTCGAACGCTGGAAGCGCCGCCACGACAGCGCCGAAGCCTACGAGGCTGGCGACACTTATGACAGGCAGAACGGACGCATTGGCGCCCGCGTCGATGGTGCTGCGAAGGGCCGGGAGACGCTTGATGTTGAAAGCTATCAACACGAGGATCGCAAGAAAAAGCGCGATCGAGACCGACCAGATGCCCCCCACGGACGACAAGCTGGTTTCGCCCCATTGCGGCTGAGCGAGAAACGACGCATCCATTCGGGGCAGCACAACCTGCGTCACAACAAAGTTTGTGAAGACGACAACGGCCAGCGGCAGAACCGCAATGGCGATCGGCGGGCCTTGCGGCGTCCTGTTGCCACTCTCGATCTCGGCAGGGTCGAACTCGCGCGCCGTCGACGCCAATTCGCGAACGGTCAAGTCGTCGGTCAGTGGATCGGTGCCATCGAAATCGGAAGGCGCCTCGAAGCCTTCGCCGGATTTGCGGGCCCGTGCCTGCGCAATGCCCAACCACCACATGCCGAATGCAAACATTACCATGGCGGCAATGATGCCGAGGCCCGGCGCCGCGAACGGCGTCGTTCCGAAAAACGGCATCGGGATTGCGTTTTGTATAGCCGGCGTTCCCGGAAGGGCCGACATCGTGAACGTCGACGTTCCCAGTGCAATGGCCGCAGGAAGGAGACGTCTTGGGATGTTTCCGGCTCGAAACAACGCAAGCCCCATCGGAGCGAGCACGAAGAACGCAACAAAAAGGCTGACGCCTCCATAGGTCACCAAGGCGCCGGCCAGCACGACAGCAAGAACCGCACGGCTGGGACCGAGTTTCTCCGTCATGAAGTCAGCGATCGTCCTGACGGATCCGCTGTCATCCATCAGTTTTCCAAACAACGCTCCAAGCAGGAAAATTGGGAAGAACTGGGCAAGGAATCCTGCCGCGGCCGTCATGAACGTCTGAGTCCAGTGGGCAAGCAACGGCTCGCCCGCGAATGCTGCGGCGATCAAAGCTGCGCCGGGTGCCAGGAGAAGAATGGTCCAGCCCCGAAAGGCGAAGAACATAAGAAATGCCAAGCCGACGAGGATACCGAACAGACCCACGGCTCAGACTCCTTCCAGCAGACTGTCAATATCCAATGTGGAGCGCACCCCGATGTCCTTCCGGTGCAGCCTGACGAACTCGTCGGCTGCGCGCCGGCCCTCATCCCGAAGCATTGTCAAGAATTCCCATTCTGCATTGAGCTTTGATGATGCGCCCAGCGTCGCGAGCAGGTCGCTCTTGATGAGGTGTAGTCTCAATTGCCCCCATTGCCAGCCTTCGCCGTCGTCCTTGTCGGCTATTTTGTGCAGCAGGGCCATCATCTTGAGTTCCTTAAGGAGTGTTGCGTTAAACGAGACTTCATTGACCCGGTTGTTGATTTCTTGGGCGGTGGTCGGCGTCTCCTCCCGCAAAATGGGATTGATCTGCACCAATATCGTGTCATGCGAGTCGCATTCACGAACGAGTGGGGCCATGGTGGGATTGCCCGAGAAACCGCCATCCCAGTATGGCTCGCCGTCAATGTGAACCGCTTGGAACATCGTGGGCAGGCAAGCCGAGGCGAGCAGGACCTCGGCGGTGATGTCGGGATTGCGAAACACGCGGCCGCGGCCGGTTCGCACATTGGTGCAGGTTATGAAAAGCTTGAATCGGCCGGTTGCCAAACGATCAAAATCGACGAGGTCCGTGAGAATATCCCGTAATGGATTGGTTCCAGTCGCACCAAAGGCATAAGGCGAGATAAGACGCGCAATGATATCGGTCGCCAGATACGCTGGCGAATAGTCGAGAGACCAGCGCCCGACCATGCGGTCCAGCGGAGTTCGTTGAAAAGGACTGAACATGGCTGCGTCGGCGACCCGCCGCCAGAACTGGAAAAGGGCGTCGCGGGCTCCCTCCTTGCCTCCAATCAACAAGCCATGTGCAAGAACTGCGGCGTTCATGGCACCCGCCGACGTTCCCGAGATGGCCTCCAATGTGACGTTTTCCTCTTCCAGAAGGCGATCGAGGACACCCCACGTGAAGGCGCCATGCGACCCGCCGCCCTGTAGCGCCAAGTCTACAAGAAGAGGTTCGTCGGAAGACTTGGCGTGATCAACGGGCATTAGAAACTTCTCGGCAAAGAACCATTCAAAACACCGCAATATGACCCATAAATTCACGGGTCCGAACTGGCAAGGGCACGAAGCGCCTCATCTGTGACTGACGATTGTGTTTTTCGGGACGCAATACAAAAACGAGTTTTGGGTATGGAACCGGAGCAGCATCAAAGATGGGTTGTCCTTGTCATTCAAGCTTCACCTTCCATTGCGCGCACTCGTTTCGCGGTCGCCACCATAGGGGGTGTCGATGTTACTGCCACATAAAAGGGCATATTTCGCGTTGCCAATACGTGCACAAGACCTGCTTTTGCATTAATAACCGACTATCGTGACGCAACGATAGCGGCAACATTGCGCACACAAACTCAGGGCAGATAGCATATGATGGGGCCTAACCAACCAAATCCTGCGTCACTGGGCGGCGGATTCATCGTACTCGCGGCGCTCTTGGCGGTGGTCTGGATCTTCTTGAATTCGACGATCGCGATTGAGCTGGTACTCACCGGGGTTCTGATTTCGGCGGGATTGGCGTACGCGTTCACGCGCAAGACGGGCGTCTGGCAGGACGTTGCCGTGTCCCCGGCCCGCCTCTATCATTTCATCTTGTACACCGGAAGGTTTTTGGTGGAGCTGACGCGGGCAAACGTTAACATGCTGCGCTACGTCTATGCGCCGCGTATCAAAATCGCTCCCGGCATCGTAAAAATCAACACCCGGCTGAAAACCCCGGTGGGCCGTCTGGCTTTGGCAAATTCTATTGCGCTCACCCCTGGATCGCTCGTGGTTGATATAGACGGCGACAGCCTATTCATTCATTGCCTCGACCTGCAAACGATCGACACCGACCAGGCAACGCGCCTCATTGCTGGTCCTTTCGAGGAACAATTGGAGAAGACCTTTGGCTGATAGCATATTGTTTCTGGCCGCAGTCCTGATCTTCTTTGGCATCCTGCTCGGCGTCATACGTCTCATTCTGGGCCGGACCGCCGTTGACCGCGTTGCGGCGGTCGACATGCTCACCGTTGTTTCCATATCGCTTATCGTGCTCTACGCCCACGTTGCCGATCGATTCATCTATCTCGATGTGGCGCTGGTCTATGGTGTGTTGAGCTTTCTTGGTGTCCTTGCGATTGCCCGGTATCTGGAACGAGGTCTTTAGCGCCATGCTCGAGTTGCTCGTCTATCTGCTTTGCGCCAGCATTCTCGTGAGTGGTGTTCTGGCGGTGTGCCTTCAAAATACGTTGCCAGCGATGATCAGCGGCGGGCTTGCAGGCCTGTTCGCTGCAGTTTGTTACGTCCTTTTAGGAGCGCCGGACGTCGCAATGACGGAGGCGTCCATAGGCTCCGGCTTATCCGTTCTCATTTTTCTTTACGCAATCCGCAGAACATCGGGCGCAAAGGAGTGAGCATGGCCGAGCTGGTGGGAAGCATCCTGATCCTGATAGGCGCCTTCTTTCATTTTTCCGCAGGCCTTGGCATGGTGCGGATGCCTGATGCCTACACGCGCATGCAAGCGGGCACCAAGGCTTCGACGCTCGGCAATACGCTGGTGCTAACCGGACTGGCCTTCTATCATCCGGGCTGGACCTTGAAACTCGTTCTCATCATCTACTTCGTATTGATGACCAATCCCGTATCTTCGCACGCCCTGGCAAGAGCCGCTCACTTCATAGGCATTCCAATGGCTGGGAACTCCGGTATCGATGCTCTGCGCGATGCTCAACAGACGAAAAGGAGCGATCCGTGATGCGACGCGCCTCTATCGTCTTTGCGATTACGTTCTTCGGACTGTTATTTGCAAGCGTTGCCATCAATCATACGCAGAGCGTATCGCTATGGCCTCTTGCAAGGAGCTATGTCGAACTCGTCCCGCGGGAACTGGGTGCGCCCAACGTCATTACAGGCATTTTGCTCAACTACCGCGCCTTCGATACGCTCGGTGAGGTGGCGGTACTGTTCATGGTTGCAGCAGGAGTGGGCTTAGTTCTAGGCCGCCAGCCGAATCCTACAGTCGCCGATCCGCCTGAAACAGCAAGACCCTCTTCCGAGATCGTACAGATCGCAACTCGAATCCTGGCTCCCCTGATTTCTGTTTTCGCCGCCTACATCATCATGAATGGCCACATATCGGCGGGCGGAGGGTTTCAAGGCGGAGCGGTGCTTGCATCGTGCCTTATTCTTTGGCTCCTGGCTGATGCGCAATTCCAGGTTGACGTCAAATTACTGGGACTGTTGGAGTCGGTGGCAGGCGTGTTGTTCGTTCTGGTCGGAATTGCCGGGTTGATATTTGCAGGCGGGTTCTTGGACACCAGAGTGCTGCCGCTGGGTCAGCTCGGAGCGTTTTTCAGCGCCGGCGCGATTCCCATCCTATCCCTTCTGCTGGGTATCAAGGTCGGCTGCGAGCTCAGTGTGATACTCGCGAGGTTTAGAGCTTGACCAGACGGGACGTGGGGGAGGACATGCAGTGATTTCCAGTATTGTTTTGATAACAGGTCTGCTTCTCATCCTCATTGGACTTTGGGGAGCACTCACCCATCGCAATATTTTGCGGATCATCATTTCCTTCTCACTGATGGGAACCGGAACCCATATCGTGATCGTGGCAATCGGGTACGTAAAAAACGGAACGGCGCCGATCATCGACAGCGCGTTGGGTTTGGCCGAGGCCCCGCAACGCGCCGTCGACCCGATACCCTCAGCACTTGTCGTAACGGCCATCGTCATCGGCTTGGCCGTTACAGCGATCATGCTGGCCTATGCCATCCGCCTCTATGATACCAAGAAGACGCTGTCGATCGAGGCTCTCATGGAGTCGAGATGGTAGGCAGCCTTCTTCACCCGCTGAATATATTCATTGTTGGTCTGGGCGGTGCGTTTCTCATCCCGCTTCTGAATCGGCTCGGTTCGCGATGGGTCGCGAGCGCATTCATTTTCGCTCTCGCCGCAATGACTCTCATGTCGGGCATTTCATTGCTCGAGGTCCTCAACGGATCGCCGCCGATCGACATCCTCACTGGCGGATCAAAGCCGCCCTACTCAATTAATCTGCGGGCTGGTCTCGACGAAGCTGTCTTTGCCTTCGGCGTTAATCTGGTGGGCTTGATAGGCGCCTACTACTTCTTGCGCGAAAAGTACGGGACGATTCTGATCTATCTCCTGCTGATCATGGGCATCCAGGGCATGGTGATGACCCGTGACCTGTTTAATCTTTTCGTGTTTCTGGAAATCGTCTCGATCGCCACATATGGACTGTTGAGCCTGAGGGACACGCCTGAAGCCCTGTCGGCGACGTTCAAGTATTTGATGGCTACGGTGTTGGCGTCGAATTTTTTTCTGATCGGCACCATTCTGCTGTATGCCACGACGGGTCTGTTGAACATCGATGATCTGATTGCCAACCAGCAGGCCATTGCGGGACCTATTGGGTTTGCAGCCCTCATCTTCCTGCTCGCCAGCCTGCTGGTGGAGCTGAAGCCCTTTCCAGCGAATGGATGGGGGCTGGATGTGTATGAAACGGCGCGAGGTGACGTCGCGGCGCTCATCTCAGGCGGGGTCTCGACAGGGGTGTTCTTTGCCCTGCTCAAGCTTCTGCCATTGTTCGAGGGTCAGCTGGAGATCATCGCGGCGGCCGGCGTGATAACGTTCGTGGTCTCCAATCTCATCGGGCTGCAACAGACAACCGCGCAACGTCTCCTTGGTTACTCATCGATTGGGCAGATCGGCTTGCTGACGATTGCAGCCTGCCTTCTGCGTCTGGCCAATGTAGATAGCGCAACTTTCCTGCTGATCGCCGGCGGGCTGTTCATCAACCACCTCTTTGCCAAGGTGGGACTCTTCTGGCTGGCTGATTACGTCGGCAAGGCGCGCTTGCAAGATTGGTCGGTCCTGAAGAGCCGTCCGGCGGCATTTCTCGCGTTCGCCGTTCTGTTGGCTGCAATCTCCGGCTTTCCGCCGTTTCCGGGATTCTGGGCCAAGTGGCAGCTGGTGATGGTTCTCGCGCAGGATGAACGCTACGTGTGGATCGTGCTCATCCTCGTGGGCTCTCTTCTCGAGGCAGCCTATTTGTTCCGTTGGTTCGGGCAGACGCTCCATGGTCCCGTTGAATCGCAAACGGCGCGGGCAGGTTCAGGTGCGCTGGTTCCGATCTTTGCGTTGGGGCTGCTGCTTATTATCAGCGGGCTCATCACGTCCAATCTCGCCGGGCTGAATTCGTTTTGGCCGCTGATACCGCTCGCGGCGGGAGCCCTTACGCTTTTGATCGCCCCATGCCCTGCATGGGTTCAATGCCTCACCGTCTTGGGGATGGCGCTTCTAGGCGGTGGTTGGCTCATCAGTGATGTGACCGGACTCAATGGTTTGTTTGCGGTTCTGCTTTTGGCGGGTGGCGTGACCATAGCGATCGCATCACTCTATCGGAATGATACCAGGCCGGGATTCTATCCGCTTCTCGCAGTCCTCTTGCTTTCGCTGCCGGCTCTGCCGCGTGCGTCGACCACTCTGGAATTTTTCTTCATCTGGGAACTGATCACGCTGTCATCCTATTTCCTGGTCGTGCGCAGCCGTGACGCCCAACGGCAGGCGCTGCCGTTTCTGCTGTTCTCACTTGTCGCGGCTTTCTTTCTGCTCGCCGGGTTCGCGATCCTGCATGCCGATAGCGCAAGCTACTCGCTTTCCGCGCTCCGCACGGCTGGTCCGAACAGCGCCGTTGTTTTTGTGCTCCTCTGCGTTGGTCTGTTGATCAAGGCTGGCGCGGTCGGCGTCCACGTCTGGCTGCCCGGCGCCTATGCGGCATCGGATGACGATGTGTCGGCACTGCTCTCGGCCGTCATCAGCAAGGTCGCCATATTCGGACTTCTGGTGGGAACATACGTTGCCATACGCTCCGAGGTCAGCCTGCAACTCGCCCATGTCCTTGGATGGATAGGCATGCTCACCACGCTCGCGGCTGCGATGATGGCGGTATGCCAGGACGACATGAAGCGGATGCTGGCATATTCGAGCATGAGCCAGCTTGGCTATATCGTGGCGGCGATCGCGTTGATGAGCCATCTCGGCTGGGTTACGGCGCTCTATCTGGTGGCCAACCACCTCATGGTGAAGGGCATCTTGTTCCTTGTCGCGGCCGCTCTCATCGCGCGCACGGGAAAGAGGCTCCTTTCAGACTATGGCGGGCTGGCTGGCCAAATGCCTCTTACGTTTGCCGCGGCGTCTATCGCTATTCTTGCCATGTCGGGTCTGCCGCCGTTTGTCGGGTTCGGGGGCAAGTGGCTCTTGTTGAGCGCCATGATGGAGAAGGGTTGGTACGGACCGGCTCTCATGACGCTGCTGGCGACCTTCGTCGGCTTTCTCTACATGGCGCGGTTCATCCAAGCGATCTTCCTTGGACCGCGCCGGCCTGATTATGCAGACCTCGAGGAGGCGCCCGCCGCTCTGCTTACGGCTCAAGCTCTGCTGATCGTGGGAATTCTGGTGATGTCATTCTTCCCGAAGGTGCTGATTGAGCCCGTCTCCCGCGCGATCGACCCGCAGTTTGCTTCGACGCTGGTCTGGCAAGGTATGTCCCTGGAGATGATCTACGGCACTTGGAACCCAATCCCTATCATGCTGCTGGCCGTGGCGGTCTCGGCACTGCTGTTCGGATTGTTCTGGTATCTCCAACACGCCGGCTTGTTCAAAGATATGGCCCGGCGGCTGGCACGAAACCTCTCGCCGCTTCAGCGGTTCTACGCCTTCTGCCGAACCGCGTTCGGCGTGCTCACCCCGCCATGGGCGAGTATGTTCTGGAGCAGAGTCGCCGTCACCGCTGACGATCTCGCCCTGTGCGCCCGTAGCATTTATACGGGCAATGGCCAGATCTATAGCCTCTTCATCCTCTACTATGTCATGGCCTTGTACATAGCCGCGGGCGGTCTTCGCTATCTCTGGCCCTAGCAGTGTCCCTGGTGCAGCGGTCAGGGCCGGAGAAAGCCGCCGGCCCGTTCCCGCAACGAAGTGCTTTTCAATTCTGTAGCGCAGTTCAAAACGCACTTACTCAGACTGCGGTGAGCGGGATGTTCCGGCCTCCGCTGCAACGGCCTTTTTGTCTGCGCCTCGCCAGCTGAACCAAGCGACGTAGAGAACCGGCAGGAAAATCAGCGTCAGCACGGTTGCGACAAGCAGGCCGCCCATAACTGCGAAGGCCATAGGCCCCCAGAAGACGGTCGGAGCAATCGGAGCCAAGCCAAGGACCGTCGACAGCGCCGTCAACATGAGAGGCCGGAATCGCGACAGGGCAGCCTTGACGGTCGCCTCCTTCACCGATGCGCCCTGGCGTCGCTCGTCTTCGATCTGTGTGAGCAAAATGACCGCGTTCTTGGCAATCATCCCGAGCAGCGCGAGGACACCCAGAACCGCGACAAACCCCAGCGGTTTCTGGACCGTAAAGAGCGCCGCGACGACGCCAATCAGCCCAAGCGGCATGACGAGTGTCACCATGGCGAGGCTTTGGAAACTCTGCAGCTGAAGCATCAGAAGCGTCAGCATCAGAATGACCATCAAGGGAACGACCGCCAGAACCGAAGCTCGGCTATCGGCGCTTTCTTCCGCGACGCCACCGAGCTCAACGCGGTATCCCGCCGGGAGTTTCGCATTGAATTCCGCAATCCGGGGGGCGAGTTCAGAAACAACCCCCTCGGCCAATGCACCCTCTGCGACGTCCGCCTGCACGGTAAGCGTAGGAATGCGCCCTCTTCGCCACACGATGGGGGGCTCCTGTGTCGCCTCGAATGTCGCAAACTGACTGAGGGGGACGGTGCGGCCGTTGCGGAGCGGGACCTGAAGCGTCTGTAGGTTTTCGAGGGACACGCGATCTTCCTGACGCGCGCGCGCCACGACATCGATCAGATAAATTCCATCCCGCAACTGAGTTATCCGCGTACCGCTGATCGCGGTATTCAGCACGGCGGCGAGGGCATCGCTCGAATAGCCGATGCGGCGCGCTTCATCCTGGTCGATCTGAATGCGCAAGCTCCGCGAGGGCTCGTTCCAATCAAAGCTGACCCTGCGCGTAGCGGGATGAGACGCCACAGTATCCGCAAGCCCTGATGCCAAATCCCGCAGCCGCTCGATGTCGGGGCCGACCAGGCGATACTGCACGGGCCAGCCGACAGGCGGCCCAAGTTCCAAAGGATAAACGCGTGTCACAAGCGCAGGAAACTCCTCGGACAGGAGCTTTTCGAGTTTCACCTGGAGCCGATTGCGTCCCGCGACATCCTTCGCCACGATCACCTGCTGGGCAAAGAAGTCGTTGGGAAGCTGCACGTTGAGCGGCAGATAGAAGCGAATGGCCCCGCGGCCGATATAGGAACTCCAGCGGGCGACGTCTGGATCTTTGGCGAGAACCTCGTCAAGCTTCCGGGCAACGTCATCGCTGGCGCGCAAAGAGGCATTTTGCTGCAATGTCAGATCGACAAGCAACTCAGTGCGGTCCGACGCAGGAAAGAACTGCTGCGGCACGAACCGCAAGCCCCAGATCGAAAGGCCGAACAATGCTATGACGCCGGCAATTGTCAGCAACCGCCAGTTAAGCGCCCAATCCAGAAAGCGCTGGTATACGCGCAGGACGAATCCGGGATCGGCCTCTTGTGACGACGCTTTTGCCGACGGCTTCAAGATTGCGGCGCCGACAACCGGAGCGAATAGCACTGCAACGAGCCATGACACGATGAGGGCTATGCCGACGACCGCGAAAATCGAGAAAGTATACTCGCCCGCGGAACTTTGCGCGAAACCGATGGGAACGAATCCGGCAATGGTCACCAGCGTGCCGATCAGCATAGGCGCTGCCAGGTTGGAGTAGGCATAACGAGCCGCGGACGCGGCATCATCGCCTCCATCCAGGCGGCGGAGCATGGCATCCACGGTTGTCATCGCATCGTCAACAAGCAGGCACAGAGCGATGATCAAGGCACCCAGCGAGATGCGGTGCAGGTCGATGTTCACGATATCCATGATCACCATGACGATCGCGAGCGTCAGCGGGATCGACACCGCGACGACCGCGCCGGGCCTTGCACCGAGCATCAGAATGCTGATGGCCAGAATGATCCCGATCGCTTGCCATAGCGATGTCGTGAACTCTCCAATCGCCTCGTCAACCGTCACCGCCTGATCGGACACAAGGACGGGCTCGATGCCGGCGGGCAGCTCACCGGTAATCTTCGTCATCATGTTCTTGATGTTTTTGCCCAATGCGAGGATGTCGCCGGCGTCCTGCATCGAGATCGCAAGCCCAATCGCGGGCTGTCCGTTCACGCGAAAGAGGGGCTGAGGTGGATCGGAATAGCCTCTTACGACTTCGGCGATATCGCCGAGCCGTATGACGCGGTCGCCGATATTGATGCTGACCTCGGAAATTTCCGCCTCTGTTTCGAATTGGCCGGAGACCTGGAGCCGGACATTTTCCGTACCGGTGCGGATGATGCCGGATGGCCTGACGACATTCTGTGCGGCGATCGCGGCGAACAGAGCCGGATAGTCGATCCCTAGTGCCGCGACGCGGTCGTGACGGAACTCGATCGTCACCTCTTCATTCTGGGCACCCAGAATTTCGATCTTGGAGACGTCGGGCAACGTCAAGAGCTTGGAGCGGATGTCCTCCACGTAGTCACGCAACTCCCGATGCGTAAACCCGTCCGCGGTGAATCCATAGATGAAGCCAAAGGTGTCGCCGAAATCATCATTGAAGAAGGGACCCAGAGTACCCTGCGGCAAGGTATGCCTGATGTCTCCAACTTTGTTGCGGACCTCCTGCCAGATCGCCGGGATCTCGCGTGACGTCACGCTCCCTACGAGGTCGACGAAGATGGTGGTGTCTCCGCCGCGCGTTGAGCTGCGCACGACGTCGACCCTGCCCACCTCCTGCAACTTGCGCTCGATGCGCTCGGTCACCTGGTCGAGCATGTCGGGCAGCGTCGCGCCCGGCCAGATCGCACGCACCAACATCGTCCGGATCGTAAAGACCGGATCTTCGGCGCGGCCAAGCTTGATGAAGCTGGCAACGCCCGCGATCAATGCCGCCAGCATGAAAAAAACGATGAGCGGCCGGCGGCCAACGGCCCACGCGGAAAGATTTGGACCGATCATGATGGCTGCCCGAGAAGCCGGACTTTCTGGCCGGGTCTGAGAGTTTGAATACCGGCGGTAACGACAACATCTCCTGTGGCAAGCCCACCCGTGATGATCACTTCGCTGAACCTGTGCGCCGCAACTTCAACCGGCCGTGGAGACACGGTGTTGCTGGTGGAGTCCAAAACCCAAACCGCAGGTGTGCCGTTCGACCGGGACAGTGCGCTTGCCGGCACAGAGATACCACCCTGGCCTTCCAGAGTAATTCTACCTGTCACAGTTGAACCTAGCCGAAGTTCAGGCGGAGGATCCTTGAGACCCACGCGAACGCGGAATGTTCCGGTGAGGGGATCGGCTTGAGGCGCGACCTCTCGTACGCGCCCGGTGGTAGCAACGGACGGATCCATGGAAAGCGCCACGTCGATAACGTCGTCTCGTGTGCCGCGAGAAATGAGATTGGGCGGCGCATCGAACACCGCGTCACGGCCATCCTTGCGCGCGACGCGAAAAGCCATTTGCCCCGGCTGAACGACCTGTCCTGCGTCGGTGCCCCGTGCGGTGATTTCTCCAGGCGCGTCGGCATAAAGGCCGGTATCGTCCAGCCGTGTTTTGGCGATGGCCAATTGCGCTGTGGCGACCTCTAGCTGCGACCTCAGCGTATTCATGACCTGCACCGCTTGGTCGTAGCGTTGTCGCGTGGTGTGCCCGCGATTGAGCAACTGGCGTTGCCGGCCGTAATTCGTTTCAGCCTCGATAAACTGCCCTTCAGCCGCCACAACGCTCGCTTGCGCCGCCCGAAGAGCATTTTCCTCGTCCTGGGCGTCGAGACGGGCCAGGAGCTGGCCTGCCTCCACGCGGTCGCCAACATTCACGAGTCGCTGAACCACGCGACCGCCGATCCGAAACGAAAGGTCGACCTCAGTCTTGGCTTCGACCGTACCCGATAGGGTCACCGTTTCGCCGGCCTGCTGCTCCACGACCGTCATCACCCGGACCGGGCGGACGACGGGCTCGGCTTGCTTTTCAGCCCTGTCACACGCTGCGAGGAGGGTGGATGAAAGAGTAAGCGCAAGTAAACCCGTGTACCGCTTCTGCTTGCGGATCATGCACACCTTCCGTCCGGTATTGTCAGCTATTTCGAGCCGATTCTCGGGGCTCGTGAACTTCATTCGAAGCGTATGGAATATCGCATCCCACCACGCAGATCGCTTGCCCGTATCGCTAGCCCGGCAGCGATCTCCGCCAAAATGCTCGTGCCCCACACTGCAACTCCTATGCCCTGACGCCGCCGCCCAAATAACCCAAACTAACAAGCCATTGCTATCACATATTCCTGGACCGAACCAAGACTGCATCAACGGCAGTTTGAAGCGGGGTCCCGGTTGGAGGCGTGAC
Organism: Hyphomicrobium sp.; assembly: GCA_016793445.1. Classification (GTDB taxonomy): domain Bacteria; phylum Pseudomonadota; class Alphaproteobacteria; order Rhizobiales; family Hyphomicrobiaceae; genus Hyphomicrobium_B. The sequence goes on from JAEUME010000014.1 coordinate 73,722, forward strand.
CTTACATGCCCTCTAAAATCTAAGATTTCTCATTTCCCTGTACCCGCAACATGACAGATAGACAAGAAACGTTCGCAGCGTTCACGTTTCGCCGCAAATGTATCGAGCGGGACGCACCGGCGCGCAGAGAAGTGGACTAAACTTTAAAGACTTTGATTCGTGCATATTTCGGGGGAAAGACGCACTATGCGGGCTTGGCGATTTCTAACGGCTGCGCTGTCATGCTTGATAGCGACATCGGCTCTCGCTGACGATGCCGGGGAATCCAGGGTGGATTCTACGCCAATTTTCAGCATAGTCGGCAGCTTTGAAGGAACCTACACTAATAATGCATTTTTGGTTCCGGCCGACCGCCAAAGTGACTTCTATTGGACCCCTGACATCACAATTCGCGCAGATGGAAAACTGACGTCGGACATCTACTATCGCGTCTACGCGCGCGGCGAATTTGACGCCTTCAGCGACGAGACCGATGCGAACAATTCGGTTGCGCGGATCGGGGCGCGATTGTCGGGAGACGTCGTCGATTGGACCGTGGCCTTCGCTTATGAAAATCGATACTCGTTTGGCGGCATCTTTGAAGATCGTTTTTTCACGGGACATGATGTGATCGGCAGCGTCGGCCGAACATTCGACTGGGGCGCGCTGACCCTTTCGCCAGGAGGGCTGCTTACTTACCGCTTCGCCGACGTCGATGAAGCCCAGCGTTTCCGAATGGAACTGTGGCTCGGCATCGAAGTTGCCATAGACGATAAGTGGGCTGTCGTTTCCGAGCCGTTTTTTGAACAGTTCTGGTTCACCGATGGTCTGAACTCCGGACGCCAGGATCAGGTCTATTCAGTTTCTCTGGGTCTCCAGTATAAGATCACCGACAATGCCTATCTCACGACCGAAGTCGTCTATGAAAAAGGCGAGTCCAACCGCCCGGGTCTGGATTATGATTTTATAGAAGTCGGGCCCCGGCTTGATTTCGCCTATTGAACGTGGGATCGACGAGAATGGAAAAAAAGCTGCCTTTCGTGATGCGCGCTCTATGTCTCGCGATCGTCGCTGCGTTCGTCTCGTTGCCGGACGCGGCTGCCGGGGCTGAACGTTCAGACCGCCGGTCCGGCCAAGAAAGCGACGAGTTGCGGACGGAGATGCGGCAGCGGCGCCTAAAGAAGATCGAGGACATCGAAGAACACCGTTTGCCCTCGTCAAGTACCCAACCTACTCCGGCCAAGAAAAGCAAACCGAAATCCAACAACTGAGTTTTATTGGACCGGGGTGGGCTGACTTGTTCCGGATGTCCGGAACATGCGTCTGCCCGCGTATGCCAAAAGGATCGTCAAGAGCGGCACGGTGTAATTGAAGATTGCGTATGGCGCATAATGGAATGTGGCAACGCCGAGTGTCGCTGCCATGTAGGCTCCGCAGCTATTCCACGGAATCAGCGCCGATGATGGCGTGGCGGATGCTGCAACGGTGCGCGAAAGGACGACGGGATCGTAGCCTCGTTCTGCAAATGCGGGTTTGAACATCCTTGCAGGCATTACAAGTGCGATGTACTGGTCGCCGGTCACGATGTTCGTTGCAAAGACGGAAGCCACCAGCGAGGCGATCAAAGACCCGGTCGACTTTACCGCATCGATGACCGGCCGGATGACGCGCTCCAGGACGCCAGCCTTCTCAACGATTCCGCCGAAGGCAAGAGCGGCGATGACGAGCCAGATCGTATCAAGCATACTTGCCATCCCCCCCCGGGATGCAAGCTGATCCAGGGCTGCAATCCCGGTGGTTGACTTGTAGCCGCTGGCCAATGCCAGCCATGTGCCTTTCAGCAACGCGACGCCGGCCGGCACGTCCTCTGTGCCGCCCGCAAACGTGATCACGCGATCCGGCGCTACGATGACGGCAAGAAGTCCGCCTGCCAGGGCTCCGCCAAAAATAGCCGTGAAGGGTGGAAACTTGAAGAATGCCAGGAGTGCAACGAGTATGAGGGGCAAGAACAGCCACGGCGTGATGCGAAAGGCCCCCACGATTTTAGCCGTTGTATCTATGGGATCGAAATGGCCTGGACTCCCCAACGTCCAGAACGCGACAAGAGTAATGGCCAGAGCCAGTCCCGAGATCAGCGCCGTTTCAAACAGGTGGTGATAGAGCTTCGTGCCGGTCACTCCCGCAGCGAGGTTGGCAGTGTCCGAAACCGGAGAACTCGTGTCTCCGAAGTATGCACCAGAAATAACCGCCCCGGCGGTGATCGCGGGATCAAGCCCCATACTTTGCGAAATGCCCATGAGGCCAATTCCGACCGTGCCGACCGTGGTCCACGATGTCCCGATGCTGGCCGAGACGACCGCAGTCATGAGCGCCGCGGTTGCGTAGAAGTAGTTGGGGCTCAGGAGCTGGAGGCCGTAATAGACCATGGCCACCAGGGTGCCGCTCATCGCCCAAGTGCCGATCAAGGCGCCGACCGCGAAAAGAATGAAAATGGCGCCGATACCTGAACTCACGCTCGCGACCGCGGCAGCGTTGAGCTCTTCAAGTGTGTGCCCGCACCGGCGGCCGACGAGAACTCCGATCATGGCTGCGAGAACCAAGGCAACCTGTGTCGGCCCGGAGATGCTCATATCCCCGAAGAGATAGTAGGATGCCGCCACCAGGATCATGAGGGCAGCAATGGGAACGATGGCCTCAGTCAGCGTCGGCGGTCTTGTTTGCTCTGCCTCCATCTAATCCCCTTAAGTGCTCACGCATACATCTATGCGTGAGCACGATTATTCGTCGGCGTGTTGGCGCGACCATCTACGACGGCTTAATAGTCAACTGGTTCGCGGATTATGGGGCACGTCATGCAATGACCGCCGCCGCGTCCGCGGCCAAGTTCCGCGCCCGTGATCGTGACAACTTCGATGCCTTCCTTGCGCAGCAGCGTGTTGGTGTATGTATTGCGGTCATATGCAAAGACGACACCCGGCGAGGCGCAAACGAGATTGGCGCCACTGTCCCACTGCGTCCTCTCCCGCACATACGCATTGCCGCCCGTTTCCACCACGCGCATTTTCTTCAAGCCGAGCGCTTCGCCAACAACTTCCACAAACGGCTTTTCATCTTTGCGCAGCTCGATGCCACTGGGAGTATCTGCCGGACGGTAAGAGTAAGCGGAGATATTGTAGACGATATCCGGATACAACAGGACACAATCCCGATCAGCAAACGTAAAGACCGTGTCGAGGTGCATTGCCGCGCGCAGCTTCGGCATCGCCGCGACGATGACGCGTTCAGCCGCTCCCTGCCTGAACAGGGACGCAGCGAGCTGGCTTATCGCCTGCCGCGACGTTCGCTCGCTCATGCCGATGAGCACATTGCCCTTTCCAATCGGCATCACGTCGCCGCCTTCCAAGGTGGCTAATCCGTGGTCCTGGGTGGGATCGCCCCACCAGACCTTCACTTTTCCTGCAAAGTCGGGGTGGAACTTATAAATCGAGGTGGTCAGAATTGTCTCTTCGTGGCGCGCCGGCCAGTAGAGCGGATTGACAGTACAGCCGCCGTAGATCCAGCATGTCGTATCTCGCGTGTAGAGCGTGTTCGGCAGCGGCGGCAATAGATACTCGGTCATGCCGGCCGCTTCCTTGACGACCCTCAGCATCTCGCCGCCCGCCGTCTCGGGGAAGTCGTGCGTGGAAAGACCGCCAATAAGCGTCTCCGCCAGTTTACGATCGCTCAAACCCTCCAAATAGCTTCGGATCTCATCGACAAGGCCCAAGCCCACCTGGTTGGGAACGACCTGATTGTCGAGAATCCACTTCTTGGCCTCCGGGATAGCCACGGTTTCCGTGAGCAGGTTGTGCATCTCGACAACGTCGACTCCGCGGTCGCGCATCTTCTGGACGAAATCGAAGTGGTCGCGCTTGGCATTATCGACCCAGAGTACATCGTCGAACAGCAGATCATCGCAATTACTCGGCGTCAGACGCTGGTGTGCGATGCCTGGTGAGCACACCATGACCTTGTGAAGCTTCCCGACTTCCGAATGGACACCGAGAGCCATCTTGTCAGTATCGGTCATACAAACCTCCGCGACTGCGATTAAATCGTGATATAGCCGGTCATCAGGCCATGTAGGGCGATCAGCGCCAGCGCAACGGCCACGCCGAAGATGATCCATTCGAAGGGCTTGAAAAGCGATTTGCCCTGTTCGCGCCGTGTCCAGATGTAGAGCAGCGTTCCAGGCGCATAGAGCAGGCCTGACAGGACCGTGAATTTCCAGCCCGCCGCATACAGGAGAAACGCGGTATACGCGACCGCGAGAGCAGCAATGATGTAGTCGCCCTGGCGCTCTTCAGGCCGCAGTTTGTATGTCTCTCCGCGCTTGACCAGCAGGAAGCCATAGAGAGCAACCAGAAAGAACGGGATCAGCGTCATGACGCTCGTCATGCTCAGCATGAGGGTGAATGCGTCCCGCGACCAGTACGTGCTGATCACGAACAACTGGACGACGATATTGGACAGCCAAAGGGCGGCTGCCGGAACTTTGTTGGCGTTCTCCTTGGCGAAGAGCTTGGGCAGATCGGCGTCCCGGGCGGCTGCCGAGAGCACCTCTGCGCAAATGAGCGACCACGCGAGGTACGCCCCGAGTACGGAGACGAGCAGGCCAACGCTAATGAAGACAGCGCCCCAGTGCCCAACGACCGACTCCAGCACGGCGGCCATGGAGGGCTGCCGCATTCCTGCGATGTCCGCACGCTCAAGAGCCCCGAACGGCAGGAGCGTTACCAGCACCATAAGGCAAGTCACACCAATGAAACCCATGATGGTTGCCATGCCGATGTGTTCGCGCTTTTGAGCAAACCGGGAATAAACGCTCGCGCCTTCGATGCCGAGGAATACGAACACCGTGACCAACATTGTCGCGCGGACCTGATCAAAAAGGCTCACGCCTTCGTAACCGCTGCCGCCAAAGAAATTGTTGCGAAATAGATCAAGCTTGAAGGCGACAAATAGAATTGCGATGAAGGCGAGAATTGGCAAGATCTTCGCAATCGTGACGACCTGATTGATAAATGCCGCCTGCTGAGTGCCGCGGAGGATCAGAACATGGAAAAGCCAAATTCCAACTGAAGCGACGAGAATGGCAGTGACGGTATTTCCGTCTCCAAATACCGGAAAGAAGGCACCGAGCGTCGCTTTGATGAGAACCCAGTACGAGACGTTGCCAATGCAGCTTCCGACCCAATAACCGAATACCGCCAGGAACCCGAGGTAATCGCCGAAGCCAGCCTTCGCGTAGGCATAGACGCCGGCGTCCAAAGCGGGCTTGCGCTCGGCCAGAAACTGGAAGACCCTCGCCAGGGTGTACATGCCCGATGCGGCGATAATCCAGGCGATAATGGCACCAAATGGACCGGTGGCGTTGGCGAATGTGCTCGGCAGGGAGAAAATTCCCGACCCGACCATCGAACCGACAACCATCGCGGTCAGCGCGAATAGTGTCAGTTTCTTTGCTGATCCCTCACCAGGATTTGAAGCCATTGTGGTCCCTCCACCGTCTGCTGCCTATGTCACTTACGGTCATCAATCCCCTTTCACGCGCGAAGACTAATCGCGCGCGGTATTCACCCGCTTAGGCCATCAACCTCGAATTCTGTTATTATCTTTTCAGTGGGAAGAACGGAGGGCTCGCAATAATCACCGATTTTCCAATCGATGTATAGAAAAAATCTATCAGAGAAGGGGACATCTTTGATGCTCTGCAGCATTAAAAAGGGTGCACCGCACGCACGTTGATCGCTGCCGAAGCACTCGACCAAATACGGCTTCGTCGCTTTCTAAATTGGTTGGCGGTCTGAATGATCGTGCAGGCTGCCGGCATTACACGAGGCTTTCAATGCAAGCACGCATAACGAATATGCACACGTTGCCCGATTTCCAATCCTGCGTGCGCATCTGAGTCGTGCCTTGCGCGATGCGCTCTGCGCTCCTGTCGCGCCATCACTCGTCAATCTGATCGGTTGCCTCGGCAAAGCGCGCGAGCAAGCGCACATCCGATACTGAAACGTTCTCCCGGTCTACCCTGATCCCGAGCGGCCGCAGCTTGGCCAACGCCCGCGACAGGCTTTCAGGCTTCATGCCGAGGCGCTGTGCGATCAACGTCTTCTCGTAGGGCAATTCGATGAGGCAAGATCCCTCGCTTGCAGGGGCCAGGTTGACCAGAAAGGCTGCGATCCGTTGAGGCGCGGTCAGAGACTTGATCTGTTCGATCTGCTCCACCAAGCCTTTCAGATGGTAGGAGGACGAGGCGAGCATAGATAAGGCGAGTTGTGGCTGCTCGATGATCCTGCGCCGCAACACATCGCCGTCGATGGCAAGAAGGCGGGCGCTCGTGACGGTCGCCGCGCTCACCGGATAGCGGCCACCGAGGAAGATTGCTGCTTCGGCGAACGTTTCGCCGCGCCTGAATACGCTGACAACCGTCTCTGTCCCCTCCGGCGTGCTGCGGAACAGTTTCACCCATCCTTCCAGGATGACGAAGAACGATGCAGCGGGCTCGCCTTGCTGAAAAAGCAGGCTCCCCTTATCGAGCACGCGCACAGGTTTCGTGCCGATAATGGACAAAGCCACGTCTTGCGGCATCGCACCAAATAGCGGCGTTGCCCGCACGATCGCCCAGTCGCGATTGTCCATCACATGTCCTTTCTCATGAACGCCCACTCAATAGCGCCCAGAGCGGGCGGTGCGTCAAATTTCTGCACCCCGCACTTGACGGTTGTTAAGGGGATGCCTGCTCCGAAGGACTAGCAATTGGACCTGAAAGCTCGGCCGACCGTCTCAAACAAGCGCAATCTGCGGCCCGAAAATGACTTTGCGAACAGCCACAGCTTATCACGTCAAAAGCCTGCTTGCGGTGCTCGCCATAGGGATTTTGGCGTTTGGCGCCGCCGTGCAATTCGGCATTGCTCCGGCCGTGGCTGGCTTCGGCGCCTACAAGGTGGAGGTCAAGCCCGCAGACGTCTTCCCCGGCGCCGAACGCTTCGGGCCGACGGAAGGTACGCCGCCGGCAGCGGCAGCCTACAAGGACGGCAAGATTGCCGGCTATGTCTTCGAGACCAGCGACATCGGATACTCGGGCAAGCCAATTCGGATTTTGGCGGGTCTTGATGTTTCCGGTACGTTTACCGGCGCGAAAGTCATCGAACACCACGAGCCGATTCTGCTGGTCGGAATTTCTCCCGACAAGCTTTTCGAGTTTGTCGGACGCTACACCGGCCGCAGCATCGTTGCGCATGAAACGGATGCCGCTTCCAAGAAAGTCGACGTCGTCTCGGGCGCAACGGTCACTGCCGTCGTCATCAATGACGGCTTGATGCGCACGGCCCTGAAGGTGGCCAAGTCACGCGGAATTGCGGGGTTTAAGGCTCCCGCGCAGGCGGCCGCCGCCGGCGCGGATGGAAAACGCGCCTTGACCGCGCCGGGACGGCCCATGCTCAAAGACGTCCCGTTTGAAAAGACATCTTGGAGCCAGCTCAGCGAGCAGGGCCTTATCCGGCGGTTGCATTTGAAGAACGCCGAGGTTGACGAGGCTTTTGCCAAGATCGGCGTCGGCAGCGGGGAACCGTACACGACACCGGGCAAGCCAGATGATGATTTCATCGATCTCCATCTGACGCTCATCACTCCCGAAACGGCTGGCCGCTCGCTCCTTTCGGCAGACGACTATGCGGCTGTACGCAACTGGCTGAAACCCGAAGAAACGGCCGTTCTGATTGCCGCCAACGGCGATTACAGCTTCCGTGGATCGGGCTTTGTGCGTGGCGGCATCTTTGATCGCATTCAGCTCATACAAGACGAGACCGCGGTCCTCTTCAAGGACAAGGATTACCGCCGGATCGACCGATACGCAGCCGAAGGTGCGCCCGATTTCTCGGAGATCGGGGTCTTCCGCCTGCAATCTCAATATAACTTCGATCCGGCACGGCCGTTCCGGCTTGAGCTTCTTGCCCAGCGGCCCACGGGCCCGACGCAAAAGGCGTTCACAGGGTTTTCGCTTCCCTATGAACTCCCCGCGCGGTTCGTAGAGGTTGTGGCACCGTCCGCAAGTGAGCCTGCCCCAGCCTCTGCACCGCCTGCTGTCGATGCCACAGCGGCTCCGGACGCAGCAGCGGCTGGGGCTGAAGAGCCTGCCCCCACACCGCTCTGGATGACGATCTGGCAATCGCGCGCCCTCGACATCGCCGTTCTTGCGATTGGCTTGTTCATCTTGACGATGATCTTCTTCTTCCAGGAATGGCTGGTGAAGCGGCCGGTTATGTTCGCGCGCTTGCGAACCGGCTTTCTTCTGTTCAGTGTTTTCTGGCTCGGGCTGTATGCCAAGGCACAGCTTTCCGTCGTCAACGTGCTGACGTTCGCAAACTCGTTGATTAAGGGGTTCCGCTGGGATTTCTTTCTGCTGGAGCCGTTGATATTCATTTTGTGGTGCGCCGTTGCGGTGTCGTTGCTGTTCTGGGGCCGCGGCGCCTACTGCGGATGGCTCTGCCCGTTCGGGTCGCTCCAGGAGTTGCTCAATCACGCCGCGCGCCGGCTCGGCATCCGCCAATATACCGTGCCGTTCTACATCCATGAGCGGATGTGGGCATTGAAGTACATCCTTTTCCTTTGCCTGCTTGGCGTTTCTATCGGCGACATGGCGAGCGCGGAGCAACTGGCCGAGATCGAACCGTTCAAGACGGTCGTGCTGTTGCGCTTCCTGCGCGAGTGGTGGTTCGTCCTGTTTGCGTTGGCGCTCCTTACCGCAGGCCTGTTCATTGAGCGCTTCTATTGCCGGTATTTATGTGTTCTCGGCGCAGCCATCGCGATCCCCGGACGCGTGCGCATGTTCGACTGGCTGAAGCGGCGCAAGCAATGCGGCTATGAATGTCAGCTTTGCGCCAAGAACTGCGGGAAGTATGTAGCTGAGAAAGCAAGAATGAGCGATCCAGCGGACAAGCCTCAAGAATTGACCAGCGTCCTTCAGATCGAAGTGACGCCCGAAATGCTCAGCGACTTTTGCGACGTGCTATCGGATTTTGAAGTCTGGCCAATGATACCTGAGCGCTTTTTAGGTCGTATTCTTCAGGTCCTCGCCCCGCACCTTGCCAAACAAAATCTTGGAAAGTGTTCGACGCTCGGATCTTCCGCGAGCCATTGTACTGACGAGCCAGCGCTACGACTGCGCACAGGTGACGGAGCGAAGTCGATAGAAGTTCAGTCGTTTGGATAAAGGTGAGAACGTATCGTTCGGTAAGCCTTGTCTCCCGAACTTTCAGCTTTCCTGCCCCCTCCTTAGCCTCCCACCGAACGACAAGTGGTGTATTTGATGAACGTCCGTGCTTGATGACGGGCACGCCGTGGATGATGGCATTCCTGATGCCACGGAGTTCGTCAAAGAGCGCGAGCGCCGTCATAATATGCATGTCCACAGCGGGTTCTATCGGGTCTGCTCTCAAGAAGTTCCTTGCCAGTTGACCTCTGGAAACGTTTTGCATGTCGACAGTTATGAACTCGGACTTCCGCTTTGGTAGCCGTCCGATTAGTCTGGTGAGAACTTGAAGTTCGATTTCTACGCTGTTCCACAGAAGAGTGCCGTAGCCGATCAGGTGGAGTACATCTGCGGGCATGCCGAAGCGCTTTGCGTGGAAATCCTTGACGATAGGGTCTAGCGGCATGGCGAAGGCACCCAAGGATAAGGATCAGCTTCCCCCAAAGGAAGCAGCAGAACGGCGGGATGCGGCTCTGAGGAATATGCTCAAGACGCCGCCGAAGCCGCACAAGGATGAGAAGAAGGGCACGCCAAAGTAATGCCGACGTCATCCTGGGCGCGAGAATTCCCGTGCCGCGAGCGCCTTCAGGCGTTCCAATTGCTGAATTAGCTTGTCGACTTCCGAACAGAATTCTTTGGCGTCGAGCCCGCCAAGTCCTAGAACGATGGCTTTCCGGTCTTGGCTAGCGTCGGGAATGAAATAATGGTCGACCTCAATCCATAGCTCCTTCCGGCGGTTGTGTTCAGTGACGAGGATGGAGAAATTTTCGAGTCCATCTTTTGACAGATGAAGGTGACGAGTAGCCATGACTGCCTCCCCTTCACTTCCCGAAGCGTTTCAGAGCGCGCTTAAACTCATCGACAGACTTGTCGACCTTCTTCATTTCCCGGTTGAATTGGCTAGCATTGATCGAGATGCGGGTGCCGCAGCCGCAGGTGAATGCTTTGTTGTTCTTAAGCCAAGCGACCGTCTTCTTGGTCTTTCGGCCGCAGTTGCTGCATTCAATCGGAATTTCGGCTTTGTCGAACATGGTATGGGCTTCCCTTCTGTGGATGACGGGAGCCCGGCGATTGACGCCTAACCATGGATGCAGTGTGTAGATGCCACTACATTCGTTGCCGCCGGGCTAGAGACTTGCGGTAACGCAATACGGGGTGAGGCCGCGCCAACGGCCTCACCCCAAAAATCGCTATGAGTCGGTGCGCTATTTCAAGCGAAGACGCCCCTTCCTCCACATGAGGAAGTGCTTCCCCTTCCGCTTAAGCGTCCTGGGCTTTGTCAGGCCGTCGGTAGGTCAGCCTCTTGCCCTTGGCAGCCTTCAAGATGGCGTTGGCGCGCGTCGCATCGTCCACCTTGCGGTAGTTGTAACGGAATGCGAATTCATCGGCGTAGCGCTGTAAGTGGGCCTCGGAAACAGAGTGGAACGAGCCCATGATCCCGCGCTTGAACAAGGAGAAGAAGCCTTCGACCGTGTTGGTGTGAGCGAAGCCGCAGAAGTCAGTGTACTGGCGCTTTGAGTGGTTCACCGTCTCGTGGATTAAGAACTCCTTGCCAGGATGGTAGTATACGGAGGCTTCGTCCGTCACGAGCATGGACTCGCGGCGCGCGAGAGTGAACAGGGCTTCGCGCACGTTCTTGCCGGTTACGTCAGGAACGGCCTTCACGCGCACTTCGCCACCACGTTCAACAAGGGCCATGACGGGGTATTTCGTCGGAATGGGCTTGCCCTTCTTGGCATTGGTGGACTTCCCACCAACGAAAGTTTCGTCGGCTTCAACGATCTTCTCATCGCCGCCAATCGGGCCGTCTCGCTTGGGATCGATGGACATGGCTTCGCGGATGCGATGCATCATGAACCAAGCCGTCTTGTAAGTGACGCCTAACATGCGTTCGATCTGCTTTGCGCTCATGCCCTTCTTGGATGCGGCCATCAGGTGAGTGGCGAGAACCCACTTGGCGAGCGGCACCTTTGAGCGCTCGAACACCGTGCCGACCGTGACAGAGAACTGTTCGCGGCATGACTTGCAATTGTAGAGGCCTGTGCGGTGCGCTTTGCCTTCCATCTTCGTGATGGCTTCGGCGCGCTTCTCGCCACAGTGTGGGCACTCGGGGCCATGCGGCCAGCGCTGAGCTTCCAAGTGCTCGCGCGCTGCGGCGTCGTCATGGAAGATCGGGTTGGTAAGGTCGATAGACATGGCAAACCTCGGTTGATGACCCAAATATAGGTCAGCATACGTGCTTTGTCAAGTATATAGTTCCCAGAACTGCATGGTGCAGGCAATCCATCCGCTTGGGCAGATCAACCCCAACGAGTGCCTTTACTGCATGCATTGTCAGGTCATCTATCACGACGATCACGCTTGTCCCCCGCTGATCATGAAGCGGGAGGGACGCGGCAAGAAAGCTGCGGCTAGAGCGGCCGCAGGGATCGCGGCGGAACAAACGCCGTCGCGCAAGGGACCGGCCCCTGTCGCTTTCACTCACTCATCCAAGGAGGAGCAACATGTCTGAGAAAGAGAATGGGGGCGTAAGCCGCCGCAATCTGCTGGGAACGGGCCTTACTGCAACACTTGCCGCCACGGCTGGCGCCGTGGCCGGCGGCGGCGCGATGGTGGTGACGCACACCGGCAGCGCCAGGGCGGAAACGGATGACGATCATCACAAGAAGGCACTCGTGCCTCCGGGTAAGCTCGACGAATACTACGGCTTCTGGTCGGGCGGACAATCGGGCGAACTTCGCATCCTGGGACTTCCCTCGATGCGCGAGCTGCTCCGCATTCCTGTTTTTAATCGGTGCAGCGCGACCGGGTGGGGTGCCACGAACGAAAGCCTCCAGGTCCTTACCGAAGGCCTGACGCCCGCGTCGCGGGCCTATCTGTCTTCCGTCGGCTTGAAGACCTACCAGAACGGAGACCTGCATCATCCACGGCCCTCCTATACGGACGGGTCTTATGACGGCCGGTACGTGTTTGTGAACGACAAGGCCAACACCCGCCTTGCGCGCATTCGTCTCGATGTCATGAAGTGCGACAAGATCACTGAAATTCCTAACGCGCATTCGATCCATGGATTGCGGCTGCAGCGCTATCCCAAGACCGGATACGTCTTCTGCAACGGCGAGAACCGCGCGCCTCTCGTCAATACGGGCAAGTTGCTCGATGAGCCGAAAAAATGGCGTTCGGTCTTCTCCGCCGTCGATGCCGAAACCATGCAGGTGAGCTGGCAGGTTATCGTATCGGGCAACCTCGACAACAACGATGCCGATTACAAGGGCAAGTACGTCGCCTCGACGTGCTACAATTCAGAGGAAGGCACCACCGTTGCCGAGATGACGGGTTCCGACAAGGACCACATCGTCGTCTTCAACCTTGCAGCCATCGAACAGGCGATCAAGGATGGCAAGGCTGAGGAGATTAACGGCGTCAAGGTTCTTGACGGCACCAAGACATCCCAGCTTGGCATTACCATCTACGTGCCTGTGGCCAACAGTCCGCATGGTTGCAATGCGGCGCCGGACGGCAAGCACCTCATCATCAATGGCAAGCTGTCTCCGACCGTCACGATCTTCGAGTGGGACAAATTCGACGATATCTTCGCGGGCAAGAGCAAACCCGAGAGCGCGATTGTCGGCAACGTGGAGGTCGGCCTTGGTCCCCTTCACACCACGTTTGACGGCAAGGGCAACTGCTACACATCGCTGTTCCTCGACAGTCAGGTCGTGAAGTGGAACCTGGACGACGCTTTGCGCGCCTACAAGGGCGAGAAGGTCAATCCGATCCGCCAGAAGCTCGACGTGCACTATCAGATCGGCCACATCAATGCGACGCACGGCGAGACGAAGGACGCAGACGGCAAATGGGCGGTGGCGCTCTGCAAGTTCTCCAAGGATCGCTTCCTGAACGTCGGCCCGATGAAGCCGGAGAACGACCAGCTCATCGATATTTCGGGCGACAAGATGGTGCTCGTTCACGACGGTCCAACGTACTCGGAGCCGCATGACGCCACGATCATCCATGCTTCCAAACTGCATCCCAAGGAAGTCTGGAACAAGGACGACGACTTCTTCCGCTTCTCCAAGGAGTGGGCCGCGAAAGACGGCGTCAAGCTTGGCGAGGACAACAAGGTGGTGCGTGACGGAGACAATGTCCGCGTCTACATGACGGCAGCCGCGCCGGCATTTGGATTGGCGAATTTCAGGGTCAAGAAAGGCGACGAGGTAACGGTGTTCGTTACCAACACCGACGACGTTGTCGATCTCGCCCATGGGTTCACGATTGTCGACTACGGCATCGCCATGGAAATCGCGCCGCAGGCCACGGCATCCATTACGTTCAAGGCCAACAAGCCTGGCGTGCACTACTACTATTGCCAGTGGTTCTGTCATGCGCTCCACATGGAAATGTCCGGTCAGATGCTCGTTGAAGAGGCGGGAGCCTGACATGAAACACGCGCTGCGCATGCTTGGAGTTGGCCTTCTGGCGGCGATGGCTGCCGGACTGCCGGCGCCGGCACGCGCAGCCGACGTCCGCGTCGGCGCGACGGACGGTGCTCTTACGCAAGCAATCGAGCAGGCGGCCCCTGGAGACCGCCTGCTGCTGTCTTCCGGGGTTCACAAGGGTGGCCTCGTCATCAATAAGCCGCTGACGATTGAGGGCGAGGCAGGCGCGATCGTGGACTCCGGCGGCGAGGGGTCGGTGTTCAAGATCTTCGCTGCGAATGTGGCTGTCAGGAACCTCACGATCCGCGGTTCAGGCGTCAAGGGCGAGAATTTCGACAGCGGCATCTATGTGGAGAAGGGTGCGGACACTCCGGTCATCGAAGGCAACACGATCCAAGGCAACCTGTTCGGTATCGTTCTGCATGGCTGCAAGGACGCGCTCGTCAAGGGCAACGTTATCGCAAACCGTTCCGATCTGTGGCTCAATGATCGCGGCAACGGCATTCACGTCTGGAACAACACCGGCGCGCGCATCGAAAGCAACCGCGTGAAGGGCGGCCGTGACGGCATCTACATCGAAGCGAGCCATCACAACACGATCCACGCCAACCGGTTCGAGGAGCTGCGATTTGCCATTCACTACATGTATGCCAACGCCAACGAGGTGAGTGACAACGTCTCGATCCACAATCGCGTTGGCTTTGCGCTCATGTATTCCAAAGCCATCAAAGTGATGCGGAACGTGTCAGTCGGCGACCTTCAGCATGGCTTGATGCTGCACACGACATACAAGTCGGAGATCTTCGATAACTACGTCTATGGAACAGGCGAGAAGTGCTTGTTCATCTACACCTCGGCTTCCAACAGCATTCACGGCAACAGGCTGGAGCAGTGCGGCATCGGCGTGCACTTCACGGGCGGCTCGGAAAACAACAAGTTCTACGGGAATGCCTTCCTGTCCAACGAAACGCAGGTGAAATACACCGGCTTGAAAGTGTACGAGTGGTCCGACGCCGGCAAGGGGAACTATTGGAGCGACCACACGGCCTTTGATCTCGACGGCAACGGCGTTGCGGACGCCGCCTACCGGCCCAATACGCTCGCCGACTGGCTCTTGTGGAAATATCCGCTCGCCAAGCTGCTGATATCGAGTCCGGCTCTGCAAACGCTACGCTTCGTGCAGGAGCAGCTTCCCGCTCTCTATCCGGGCGGCGCCATCGATAGCTTTCCGCTCATGATGCCACCAACGCCCCCCGTGCCGCTGCCCGAGGGCGTGGACATGACACCCGCCCCGCGCGATCCCGCTCAGGACGGCAGTGACTCCCGATTCTTGATGTGAGGTCCGACATGGACGCCGTCGTTCTGGAAAATGCCAGCAAGATCTTCGGTGAGACAGAGGCGCTGAAACGCGTGTCGTTTGCCGTACCCCAGGGTTGCTGCCTCGCCTTGATCGGCCACAACGGCGCAGGCAAGACGACGCTGATGAAGCTGATCCTTGGATTGGCGACGCCGACCGCAGGCCGTGTCAGCGTGCTGGGTTGCGATCCAGCATCCGCGGGCAAGGCATTTCGCAAACAGCTGGGTTTCCTTCCAGAGAACGTCTCGTTTCATGATGAGATGACAGGAGCCGACACGATTGCGTTTTACGCGCGTCTTAAGGGCGTCGGCGTGCGGGACGGCGAAAAGTTGTTGGAGCGGGTTGGTCTCGCGCACGCCGCCAAGCGGCGGGTCAAGACCTACTCGAAGGGCATGCGCCAGCGGCTCGGGCTTGCCCAGACGCTTCTGGGCAAGCCGCGCCTGCTCTTGCTCGATGAGCCAACGACAGGCCTCGATCCGCTGCTGCGTCAGGAGTTCTTCCAGATCATCAAGGATCTGACCGCCGCCGGAACCACAGTGATCCTCTCCTCCCACGTGCTGACCGAACTTGAGGCGCGCACCGATCTCGCGGCCATCATGCGGGACGGAAAACTCGCCGCGTTCGGCGATCTCGACACGTTGCGCGCCAAGGCCGGCCTGCCTGTCATCGTACGCGCGAGAGGTGACGTAGCGGCCATCTCCGGGCGGCTTAACGGGGCCTTCCACAAGATCATCGGGCCGGATTCCGCGTCGATCGAAATCGACTGTCCGCAGGACGAGAAAATGAAGCTGCTGCGGAAGCTCGCCGAATGCGGCGACATCTGCTCAGATGTCGAAGTGCGCCAACCGAGCCTCGATGATCTCTATCTCTTCTACTGCGGGCGCTCCTTGAATGCCGCCGGCGAAGGAGGTTTGTGATGCACCCCCTCATCGTTATCGCGGCCAAAGAGTTTCGCGACGGCTTGCGTAACCGCTGGGTAGCCGGAGCCACGATCCTGCTCGCCGCTCTGGCGTTCGTGCTGACCATCGTCGGCTCCTCTCCGACCGGTATGCTCGACGTAAAGCCGCTCACGGTTACCGTGGTCAGCATATCGAGTCTCACGATTTTTCTCGTTCCTCTCATCGCACTGCTGCTCGGCTATGACGCCATCGTCGGAGAGGCCGAGCGCGGCTGTCTGCTGCTCATGCTAACCTATCCCGTGTCACGCGCGGAGCTGCTGCTTGGAAAATTCCTCGGACACGCCAGCATTCTGGCGTTTGCAACGATCGTGGGATACGGCGGCGCGGGGCTCGCGGCCGCCTTCAGGGGCGGAGCGGATGCCGAGAGCTGGCAGGCCTTCTCCGCGCTGCTGTTGAGTTCGATCATGCTTGGCTTGTCGTTTCTGGCGCTGAGCTATCTCATCAGCACCATCGTCAAGGAGCGTTCGACTGCGGCCGGGCTTGCGGTTGGCACATGGCTCTTGTTCGTCGTGGTGTTCGATCTGGCGCTCATGGGCGCGCTGGTCGCCAGCAAGGGAGGTGTGTGGACGGACCTGTTTCCCAAGCTGTTGCTTCTCAACCCCGCCGATGCCTATCGGCTCTTCAATCTTTCGGCGTTCGATTCGGTGCGCAAGATTTCAGGTCTAGGGGGATTGTCGGCCTCAGCCCGCTTCCCGGCCCACGTTCTGCTTGCAGTGCTGGCAGCCTGGATCGTCCTGCCTCTTGCTGGCGCGCTGTTCACGTTTTCGCGGAGGCAGGCATGAAACGCAGTGTGGCAAGAAGTCTGGCATTGGCGCTCGCGCTGCTTGGTGCAGGCTGCGGCGAGGAAACTGCGTCAATCCCTGTTCCGAAAGAGCCTGGCCCCGGCGCAATGGGATATTTCTGCCGCATGACGCTCGCCGAGCACCAAGGACCGAAGGGGCAGATCCTGCCCAAGGGCTGGAGCGAGCCCCTCTGGTTTTCATCCGTGCGCGATGCGCTCACCTATGTCGGGCAGGACATCATAAGTGAGCGAGAGCTCGCTGCCTTCTGGGTCAACGACATGGAGCAGGGAAGCTGGGAAAAACCTGCGCTGGGCTCGTGGATTGACGCACAAAGTGCTTGGTACGTCATCGACAGCAAAAAGTCCTCGGGCATGGGCGGGAGCGAAGCCGTGCCGTTCCGCCGGCGGGAGGCGGCTCAAGGTTTTGCGGCGCAATTCGGGGGACGCGTCCTTGGCTACGCAGAAGCGCGCGATGCCATCAATACGCCGCCGGAGATACCGGATACGGAGGCGAGCGGGATATGATCGACGAGCGCAGCAGCATGGATCAACGCGCACCGGTCACGCGGCGGCGCCTTCTCACGATCGCGGCGGCGGCGGCAGGATGCGCCGCCATCGGTCTGAGGCCGGCCCGGGCTGGCGCGGTTGCAAGTTACACGTGGCACGGTGTTGCCCTTGGCGCCAATGCGTCCCTTACCTTGCAGCATCCAGATGAATCTGCCGCAAAGGCCGCCATTGCGTCGTGCCTGGACGAGGTGGCGCGGCTCGAGAATGTCTTCAGTTTGCATCGCGCCGACAGCGCTCTGAGCCGGCTCAATGCGCAAGGAACGCTCACCGATGCGCCGAACGACCTTCGCCGGCTGCTCGCGGATGCCCTGCGCCTGGCATCTCAAACGGCAGGCAGGTTTGATCCTACAATTCAGCCGCTGTGGCAGTGCTATGCAGAACATTTCGCGCGCAACCCGCAGGACGCAGCGGGGCCGGCCCTCGCGCAACTCGACGCCGCACGCGCCCTGGTGGACTGGCGCGGTGTGGAGATAACGGGCAGCACCATCCGCCTGGCACGCCAGGGCATGGCCGTCTCCCTCAACGGCATGGCCCAGGGCTATATCACGGACCGGGTCGGCGATCTGTTGCGGGGCGCGGGTTTTACGCACGTCCTCGTCAATATGGGCGAGCAGTTGGCGATCGGCCCCAAGTGGAATGGCGAAAGCTGGAGCATCGCAATCACCGATCCAGGCGACTCCACACGAACGCTTGCATCGCTCACGACATCTGAGGGCGCGCTTGCAACATCGAGCCCGCGCGGCTTTGCCTTCGACACGCAAGGGCGCTACACCCACATCCTCGATGTGCGTGCAGGAAAGCCCTCAGAGGCCTTCACGAGCGTCAGCGTGCTTGCTGAAAGCGCGGCGTATGCCGATGGCCTGTCAACTGCGATCGCGGCCTCGCCCGCTGACACCGACTGGTCTCACATTCCTGGGTCGACACGGGTCCTCGTGCAGACCGCGTCCGGCTCGCCTGCCCGTTGGCTTTAGGCATCAGGATCGCCGGGAGGCGGATCCAGGCTCGCAATCATCGCCTCGGCGGTTTCCCGTGACCCCTGTACGACGTCGCTCGCGCCATACTCCTTCAGATACCTGGCTTCAGCGTCCGAGTGGGCGCGCGCAATAATCCTCAGACCGGCATTTGTCGCGCGCGCCTGCTCAACGATCTGGCCGGCCTCGAAACAATCAGGCACGGCCACGATCAGTCGTTTGGCCGCGCCGAGGTTGGCAGAGCGCAGCGCGTTCACGGCATTTGCCGCGATGGCCTCTATTTTGCGCTCCCGAAGACCGGCAACGGCGTCCTCCCGATCCTCAATGACAAAAAGGGGCTCACCGCGCGCCAGCAGACGTTCTCCAACGATGCTGCCTACGCGGCCGTACCCGACCAGGACCGTATGGCCGGTCTGCTTCGTCACGGCAGTTGGCTTGGAGGGGGCCGGTATCTCGTTGGGCGCCGCATTCCTCGCAAGCACCTCGGCCGGGCCGAATGTTTCGAGCAGATGAAACAGCAAAGGGTTCAGCATGATCGAGATCAAGGCGCCTGCCAGGATCAACTCACGGCCCTCCTCGGGCAAGAGCTGGAGGGCCACTCCAAGGTTGGCAAGAATGAAGGAAAACTCGCCGATCTGGCCAAGGCTGACCGCAATGAGCAGCGCGGTGCGCAACGGGTAGCCGAACGCCATGACGATCGCCAAAGCGGCGATCGCTTTTCCCACAATGATAATGGCGACTGTCGCAAGCACGCTGGCAGGGTGCTCGACAAGAATGAGAGGATTGAAAAGCATTCCGACGGACACGAAGAACAGGACCGCAAAGGCGTCGCGGAGAGGCAAAGACTCGTTGGCGGCCTGCTGACTGAGCGGGGATTCGCTCAAAATCATTCCGGCAAAGAATGCCCCAAGAGCAAAGGACACGCCGAAAAGCTTGGCAGCGCCAAAGGCGACGCCCAGGGCGATCGTCAATACGCCAAGGCGGAAAAGCTCGCGCGATCCGGTATGTGCAATGTAATGGAGTATCGCGGGGATGACGCGCCGCCCGACGAGCATCATGACTGCGAAGAACATGATGATTCCGACCAGCGTTATGCCGAGTTTCTGAGCGAGCGCTCCCGGATCGGAAATCGCCGAGGTCGAACTGTTCAAGAGCGGTGCGATTGTAGGCAGCGTTACCAGCGTCAGGATCATCACCAGATCCTCGACGATCAGCCATCCAACGGCTATGCGGCCCTGTTGGGAGGTTATGAGATGGCGTTCTTGAAGAGCCCGCAGCAGGACAACGGTGCTCGCGACCGAAAGGGCCAGCCCGAACACCAGCCCGGCGCCAATCGGCCAGCCAAACCAAAGCGCGAGTGCAAGGCCCAATGCCGTTGCACACAAGATCTGGAAAAGCGCGCCCGGGACAGCAATGGTGCGAACGGCCAGCAGTTCAGACACTGAAAAGTGCAGGCCGACACCAAACATCAGCAGGATGATCCCGATCTCGGCAAGTTCATTTGCCATCCCTTGATTCGCGACAAAGCCTGGTGTGAAAGGGCCTACCGCGATGCCTGCCACAAGATAGCCGACGATCGGCGAGAGGCGCATGCGCTGAGCGAGCGTCCCCAGAATGAATGCCAGTGTCAGGCCGATAACGATGGTGGCAATGAGGGGCGTGTCATGGGACATTAAGATTTGGGTCTCCTGGAAAAAGGTTTCGGCTCAATTTGCTGCCGGGCAGAGTTCTCGCCAATAGCAATGCGCGTGTGCGGAGCGCCACAGACAGCGCCGGTTGTGGACTGGCAGTGCGCTGCGACAAGCGGACTGCGATGTCGCGGCCGGAACCTCCAATTGGAGCTGAGAGCTGCGAGGAGAGCAAAGTTCAAATGACCATCCGCCGAGGTTAAGAATTTACACGTAGCTCGAATACCATATTTCCCAATTGGAACGGGAACTTATCTTTGTTGCGAAAGGACCGCTTGGTTCGTTAGAGAGGAAGTACGACCAGTGCGATCACATGTTCACTTCGCCGCCAAGGCGCGACAATGATGAAATTGCCATAAGAGAGCTCCGGATGCGTGCATGGGATTTGTTTATGCCTCGCATTCGAGCCGCAACGCCCGTCATGGCCCAAGATCGTCCGAGATGACGAACATCACCACACCCGCGGACACGCTGAGACAAGCCGAACGTCCCTGGGACCGACTGTATGTTTCATCGTTGTGGTATCGCATACCCATACGCTGGCAGATCCTGCTCGCCGTTTTCGTAACCTTTCTGATCATCGGCATCACTGCAGTCTTCATCGGCGTGCTCGACGCGCGCACGCGAACCAAGGTTGAGACGGAGGCCTACGTCGGCCTTTGGCAACAGTACGTGAACACGCAGTTCGCCAAACTTCAGGGCGAACAGGATTTGGACCAGATCGCTGTCAAACTGCGCCGTGAGCTTGCGGGCGCGCGCCACGTTTCCGCTCGCCTCGTGCCAAAAAACGGATCGATCATATCTCTGACTCCCGGCGATCAAGATGCCGCGTCCGAAGGTGAGGGCAACGAATCCGCGGCCCCGCAGTGGTTTATTTCACTCGTCCAGCCTTCTATCGAAGTTCTCAATGTCGACGTTATTCACGCCGGCCAGACGATCGCGACCGTATATCTTACCGCCAAGCCCGACGATGAGGTTTCAGAATCCTGGATACTCTTGAGCAAGCTCGCCGTGTGGTGGCTGGCAGGTCTCGTTCTTACAATGATCGGCCTCTATGTTATCGTTGGCTATGTCCTCAATCCCCTTCTGAGTTTCGCGCACGGCATTCGCGAGCTTGAAGACGGACACTACGACGTCCGCCTTCCCAGTCTCGCGATCCGCGAATTGTCGCCGATTGCCGAGAACTTCAACACCCTTGCAAGCGCACTCCAGAAAGCCAGGGCCGACAACTCTCAGCTCTACCGTCAACTGATCTCCGTCCAGGAGAAGGAACGCCGCGAGATTGCTGCCGATCTGCATGACGAGGTTGGCCCGTGCCTGTTCGGGTTGATCGCCAACACTTGCTCGATCAAGCATCAGGCTCAAACTGTCCCTGAGCCTCAAGCCGGCGCCATCCTCGCTGCGGCAGGGGAGATTGCGACGATCAGCGAGACGTTGAAGACCATGAACCGTTCCATACTGTCGCGCCTGCGCCCCTATGCATTGGGCCGGGTGTCGCTGGAGGAACTGGTCGCGGACCTCATTACGAGCTTCGCCCGCGCAAATCCCGATGTTTGCTTCGACCGGCATTTGGTGGGCCTTCCCCGTAGTTTCGGAGAATTGGTCGACCTCACACTTTACCGTTGTATCCAGGAAGGCCTCACGAATGCCTTGCGCCACGGGAAGGCTACTGTCGTGGTGATCAGTCTCGATGGCACGGATGGCCATGCTCTGCGTCTGAGAATATCAGACAACGGCTCGGGTTATGCAGCAGGGACCCCTCTGGGGTTCGGGCTATCCATGATGCGCGAGCGCGTGAGGTCGCTGGCCGGCTCGCTCATCGTAGCGTCGGGCGAGGACGGTGGCACGGTTCTCACGATCTCGATACCAATCCGTCAAGAGGCCTGACGCGTTATGACGACGTTCAACGCAAAACCACAAGGCAGCCCTCTGGTCTTGATCATCGACGACCATCCCTTTGTTCTTCAGGGCTGTGCACGTATTCTGGAGGACGCGGCGCTTGCCCGCGTGATCCAGGCTTCAACATTGACGGACGGCTTCCGGCAGTATCGCGCCCACCACCCGGATATCGTGATCGTCGATCTCTCATTCCGGTCGGTGATGCTTGGCGGCGTGTCGTTCGTCAGGCGCCTGCGGCTCCACGACCGGGCAACCCCGATCCTCGTTCTCAGCATGCACCGCGACCCCATGATCATCCGTCGCGTGCTCGATCTCGGCGCGACCGGCTACGTCTTGAAGGACGCGCCCTCAGAGGAGTTCCTTGCGGCGTTCCACCGCGTCCGCCAGGGACGTTCCTACCTCAGCCACGAGGTCGCCTCGGAAGTCGTATTCAGCGAGGCCAAATCGTCTTCGAGCCCCTACAAGAGCCTGACGTTGCGCGAGGTGCAGGTTCTGCAAATGCTATCGGAGGGCAAGCCTTACAGCCAGATCGCGCAAGAATTGAACTTGAGTTACAAGACGGTCGCCAATACCTGTTCGCTCATCAAAGGCAAACTTGGCGCGCGGAGCCTTCCGGAACTCATGCGC
This sequence comes from Hyphomicrobium sp., assembly GCA_016793445.1. Taxonomy (GTDB): domain Bacteria; phylum Pseudomonadota; class Alphaproteobacteria; order Rhizobiales; family Hyphomicrobiaceae; genus Hyphomicrobium_B. The sequence goes on from JAEUME010000014.1 coordinate 96,284, forward strand.
ATCGCCTTGAAGCATATACCTCAATCGCCGGGGCATGGTTGACCAAGAAACCGGTTAGAAGGGGATCGTTGCGCGCAGGAATGCGTATATAGGATCGCACTCCGACCAATTTGCCCCTGCGCCCCCAATTGCCAAGCTTTTGCAATATTCGACGGCATTAATTCCCATCGGCTACGGTCATATTTCCAAGCGGCATATGCCGCCGGGTATGCTTCGGTGCTGGCGGGTAATCGAATTGGCTACCGTATGCAGATGGCAACGAGATCAGCGGCGCAAGAGACAGCCTGTAAATCGTGATCAAACGCGGATCACGCAGAGCGTTGGACCGGGATATCTTCCCTGGCGATTGCCAATACTCCATTCCTTTTTGATGATCGATCGCCTATTTGAGTTCGTGAATAAAGCCAATTCGCGCTACAATTCAATTATTTATTTTGCACTAAGGACCAATGGCGCGATAAATCATTGCGTGTTCATCTTTGCGTCAGCGGCCATATCGAGAGCCGCATCGATAATTCTTCAAGGGAGAAGACGCATGAGCACCAGGAACCCATTTTTGGGTTGCCGCGCGGCATTCCTGTCGGCCGTTTCCGTTCTGACGTTGTTGGCTGCCGCCCCCAATGCCAATGCCGAAGGCGATGGCACCAAGCCGGTGACCTGGGAAGACATCTTGAACGATGAGAAGACCACGCACGACGTGGTGAGCTGGGGCATGGGTGTTCGCAACCATCGCTTCAGCGCGCTCGACAAGATCACGACCGATAATATCGCCAGGTTGAAGCCCGCTTGGTCGTTCTCGTTTGGCGACGAGAAGCAACGCGGGCAGGAGAGCCAGGCGCTCGTTCACGACGGCGTCATTTACGTCACATCGTCGTACTCGCGGCTTTTCGCGCTCGACGCCAAGACGGGCAAGAAGCTGTGGAGCTATTCGCATCGCCTGCCGGATGACATCCGCCCCTGCTGCGACGTCGTCAATCGCGGCGCCGCCATCTACGGCGACAAGATTTTCATGGGTACGCTGGACGCCGGCATGGTTGCGCTTGATCGCAAGACCGGAAAGGTGGTGTGGAACGAGAAGTTTGAGGACCACACGGCTGGATATACGATGACCGGCGCGCCATCGATCGTGAAGGACCAAAAGACGGGCAAGGTCCTTCTCATTCACGGCTCATCGGGCGATGAATTCGGTGTTGTTGGCCGCCTCTACGCGCGCGATCCCGATACCGGAAAGGAAATCTGGATGCGTCCGCTCGTGGAGGGGCACATCGGCAGATTGAACGGCAAGGATTCTACGCCTACGGGCGACCCCAAGGCGCCGTCGTGGCCCAACAACAAGGATGGCACCAAGGTCGAAGCCTGGAATCATGGCGGCGGTGCGCCCTGGCAGACGGCCACCTACGACGAAAAGACAAATACGATCGTTATCGGCACGGGCAATCCGGCGCCGTGGAACCACCACTATCGTTCTGGCCCCAACGGCGATTGGAAGCCCTATGACAGCCTCTTTACGTCGGGGCAGATCTACATCGAGCCCTCGACAGGCGAGCCCGTGGGCTTCTTCCAGCATACTCCCAATGATGCCTGGGACTACTCGGGTAACAACCCGATCACGCTCTTCGAGATGGAGAAGGACGGCAAGACCGTTCGCGCCGGCGCCCATGCTGACCGCAATGGCTTCCTGTTCATCACCGACCTCGACAAGCTGACCGCGCGGGACGGGAAAATCTCCAAACAGGCAGGCAGCGCACTGGGAATCTATCCGATGGTGCGTGATATCTCGTGGGCCACGGGATGGGACGTTGCTGCCGGGCGCCCGATGGAGGTTGAAGGCCAACGCCCGCCGAAACCCGAAGAGGGCCAGCAGAGGGGCAAGTCCATCAAGGTGACCCCGAACTTCCTCGGCGGCACGAACTGGATGCCGATGGCGTACAATCAGGACACGAAGCTCTTCTACATCCCAACCAACGATTGGACCGAAGACTACTGGACCGAGAACATCACCTACAAGAAAGGCGCAGCCTATCTTGGCCAGGGCTTCCGTATCCATCGCCTGTTCGATACCCACATTGGCGCACTGCGCGCCATGGATCCGGCAACGGGCAAGATCGTGTGGGAGCATCTGGAAGCCATGCCGCTTTGGGGTGGCGTGCTCACGACGAAGGGCGGTTGGGTGCTTACCGGCACAAGCGACGGCTACGTCAAGGCGTTTGACTCCAAGACCGGCAAGGAGCTTTGGAAGTTCCAGACCGGCTCGGGTGTCGTTTCGCAGCCGATCACATGGGAAGCCGATGGCAAGCAATACATCGGTTTGGCCTCGGGCTACGGCGGCGCTGTGCCTCTGTGGGGCGGCGACATGGCCGACCAGACAAAAAACGTAAGCCAGGGTGGTTCGTTCTGGGTCTTCGAAGTGCAGCAGACCACAGCCGCAAACTGAACGCGTCCCTAAAACCGAGAAGATCAGCGTCTCCTCGAAATCAAAGGACGTAAACTAGGGCAGCGGCGCACTTTCCTCCATTAGCGCTGCTGCCCTCCTTTATTGCTCGAAGACAATTGAGAACTCCAGCATGCGTTGCTCAGACGTTGGCTTCTTCCGCCGCGCGCTAAGGCGGAGCTTTGCAGGGCTTGCGGTGCTCGTGCTTCAGGCGCACGGGGCCGCCGCTCAGGATTATCCGGTCATCGTGAACAAGGAGGAGCGGCCCAATCCCTGGGTCGTCGGCACCTGCACGATTGCGCCCAAGACCGTCTGCCAGGGCGCCGATCTCAGGCACGCCGATCTCAAGGATGCCGATCTGGCAGGTGCAGATCTGAGCGGCGCTATCCTCGCCAGAGCCGACCTGCGTCACGCCAATCTGGTGGGTGCCAATCTCAAAGGCGCAAACCTTGACGGCGCACGCCTCACCATCGCTTTCATGGCGAACGCAAACCTTGAGAACGCTTCGCTGGTCGGCTCCGATCTGTCGTTCACGCGGATGCAGCGGACGAATTTCACCCATGCCGACTTTACGGCCTCGACGCTTGAGAAGGCCATGGCGCGCTACGCCAATTTCGAAGGTGCGAAGTTCGTCAATACCGATCTGCAAGAGACGAAATTCTACGACGCAAACCTTGCCAATGCGATTTTCGATGGGGTGAAGATAAGGTTCGCGATCTTCCAGAACGCCGTAATGGACGGCTGCAAGGGCTGTCCTTTGGATTGGCAGAAAGACCAGAAGGAGTGGGAGCATGATCCCTCCAAATGGGAACCTGCGGCTCCGAAATGAAGCTTCATCTTGCGATCGCTCTTTCGACGGCTGCGCTGACAGCGGATCTGTGTGAAGCGCGTAACATCGCAAGCGGTGCCCTCTCATGTTTGGGAATCGAGCGGGGAGACGAAAGATTGGCTTGCTTCGACAAGGAGGTGCGCAAGCTCTCGGAACCGCGGTTCTCAGGCCGCCTCAACGTCATCACCGAAACCTTCGACATCGCCACACCCACGCGCCTTCGCTACCAAAGCGATGGGGCCATTTTCGTTCTCTATCTGAAAACCAAAGACGACGAAGTCGTTCAGAACCTCCACCTCGGCGGCACTGGAGAGGACAGCTACATCATCGAAAAGCCCGGCACCTACTTCCTGCAAATCAACGGCAGCGAAGGCTGGCGGATCTGGCTTGAGCCGCTGTGAACGAAAGACCACGGAGATCGACCATGTCACAACTTGCACGATTCCTAGCCGTGCTCCTGGCAACCTGCCTGATTGCTCCGGCCGCGCACGCCCATGGGGACGGCGCACCCCAGCCCGTCGATACGACAGGGTTGGAGCCACTCGGCGAGGATTGGCGCTTCGTCAATCCTTATCGCGGCAACGAAAAGGCTATAGAAGTCGGCGCGCGAGGTTACAATTCGAACTGCGCGCGCTGCCACGGCCTCGATGTCAAGTCTGGCGGGATGGCGCCTGACCTGCGCGCGCTCGAACCAACGGAGGAAGGCGACGCGTGGTTTCTCACGCGCGTGCGCGGGGGCGCCCGGCGCGACGATCGCGTAAAGATGCCACCCTTCGACGGAATTCTCAGCCAGGAAGCCATGTGGGCCATTCGCGCCTACATCGATGCCCAACCCGACGATTGACGCGGCAATTGAGCGGGGCAAGGTTGCTGGGCAAGCAACCTGACCGTTTGCCCTCCCGTGGCAGAACAGGATCCGTCCAGGCTTCAACATTTGTCCACATCGCGAGTTGGGCAAATCCCCGCCCTCCCGGGGTGACGATTCGGTGAGGTCACGGATTCGCCTTGTTCAACGTGCCCACAGATGCTTGCGCACGGCGACCGGCGTTTTGAAATGACGTCATTTCTGCCGCGCAACGCAGAGACTAGTTGTTTGCTACGCTTCTAAAATGACGGTGGTACCCTTCAGGTGTCCGACATCAACGCATGTGAGTCAAAACGGGCGGCTTGAGGAACGGAGGGTTTTGAGCTCATCGTAGCCACCTTAGGAGTGGACATGAGACAGAAATCCAGACGGCCAGGACCATCGCCAAACGCGTGGCCAGCAAGC
>JAEUME010000002.1:2500-599586 GCA_016793445.1 Hyphomicrobium sp.
TTGTGGCCCGTCTGGCAGCCGTTCCCGCCAACGACGACAACCTGATCCCGCCGTTCAATCCGTTCAAGCTTTATGCAAGCAACCAGCCCGTGAGCGCTAACGATGACGACGAGGACTCAGGCAGCGGTCTTGCGCGCTCCGACGTCTCGATCAAAGTCGTTGAACTGCTGGGCGGCATCCTTCCCGGCGAAGACGGCCAGGAGCTTGACGCGCGCGAGGTCCAGGATCTTGTCGAGCGTTCCGGCGACAGTGACGCGGTGTCGGCGAACAGCGAGGCCGTAGCAGCGGCCGACCCAACCGGCATGCCGCTCGATGGCGTGGCCGCATCGACCGATGAAGATATCGCCGCGCAGATGGCTCAGCCCGCAGCACCCGCAGTGAGTGCCGCCGCCGACCAGCAGCCCAACACGACCGCGATCGTCAAAACGGCCGAAACCTTCGAGGAAGTCGATAACGACCTGGAGGCTGGCGAGGTTAGCGTCGTGAAAGTCGGCCGCGACGACACCCTTCAGGCCATCCTGCAGCGCGCGGGCGCGGACGATTGGCAAGCCCGCGCCATGATCGACGCGGCGCGCGCTACGTTCCCCGAAAGTGCGCTCGTGCCGGGCCAGGAGGTACGCATCACGCTGGTGCCTTCGCTCACCCAGTCGAACAAGAAGGAGCCCTCGAGTTTCTCGATCTTCTCCGACGGCCACGATCATCTCGTTACCGTCAGCCGCTCGGCCGCGGGTGAGTTCGTCGCAAGCTCGCAGCCCGGCATCGGCAGGGAACTTCATACCGTCTCCTCAGACAGCGAGAGCGCGCAATCCTACTCGCTTTATGCGAGCTTCTATCACGCGGCTCTCGTGCAGAAGATGGAACCCGACATGATCATGAGTGTGCTGCGCATTCATGCCTTCGACACGGACTTCCGCCGTCGCGTGCGCCCAGGCGACACGGTGGAGCTGTTCTTTGACATGAAGGACGAGCAGTCTACCGATGGTCCACCTGGAGAGCTTCTCTATACTGCGATCAACTCGGGCGGCGCAGTGGCTCGTTTCTATCGTTTCCGCACGCCTGACGGACATATCGATTACTACGACGACAACGGCAACAACTCGAAAAAATTTCTTATGCGCAAGCCCGTGCGCGGCGAGAACGTTCGCCTCACGTCAGGCTTCGGCGTGCGTTACCATCCGCTGCTCAACACGCGTAAAATGCACACCGGCGTTGATTGGGCGACGTCACCTGGAACGCCCGTCCTGGCCTCCGGAAACGGCACCATTGAGGAGTCCGGACACAAGGGCTACTACGGAAACTACATCCGCATCCGCCACGCCAACGGCTATCACACAGCCTACGGACACATGATGCGCCTGGCCGCTGGCGTGAAAGAGGGCGTGAAAGTCCGTCAGGGTCAGATAATCGGCTATGTGGGATCGACGGGGCTTTCCTCGGGTCCGCATCTGCATTTCGAAGTGCTGGTCAATTCCCGCTTTGTCAATCCGATGTCGATCCAAGTGCCGCGCGAGCGCAAACTCGAAGGCAAGGATCTCGCCGACTATCAGAAGGAGCGTGCGCGCATCGACGATCTCATGAAACGCTCGCCCGTAATGACTGCAAGCAAATAAGCTTGCCATGCACGGGTTCCAACTGAACGCCGCCGTGCTTCGAGGAACCCAGTCGCAATACCGCCATCACGAGACTGATAGTCTCAAGCCGAACGGTGACGGCTCCGCTGAAAAACTCTGGAGGGAATTCCTATGGCCAATAGTCTATCGATCGTCACACTCGCAATCGGCCTGTTCGCCGCCACTGCAGCGCGCGCCGCTGAGCCTGCGGCAGGTGCCGGCCTTGGCGGTACGTCCTGGCAGCTTGTGCAATTCGTCGGCGGCGACGACACGAAGATCAAGCCCGACGACGGATCGAGGTACACACTTCAATTCATGACCGACGGCAAGGTCGCCGCGCGCATCGATTGCAATCGCGGAAATGGTTCATGGGAATCGAAAAAACCCAGCGAGCTCTTATTTGGTCCGATGGCGACGACGCGTGCCATGTGCCCGCCGGGCTCTATGCACGACAGGATCATGAAAGATCTGCCCCATGTGCGGTCATACGTCTTGAAGGATGGTCACCTCTTCCTGTCTTTAATGGCGGACGCCGGCATCTACGAGTTCGAACCCACGGCCGCGAAGTGAATTACGAGATTCAAACGGCGACAAAGTAAGGGGGGCAGCAAACGCTGCCCCCCTTAGGTGTTTTGTTATACGGCCCACACTGTATTGCCGCTTTGAACCCTCGCTTGGGATCAGTGGCCGGCGGGCGTTGCCCCTTCAACGGCCTGCTTTCGGATATAATGCCGAATGCCTTCAAGCTCCTCATCCGTGAGGGTTGGGAATCTGGGCATGCCCTTTCCGAGAAGAGCGCCACCACGGACGATATCCTTGAACGTTTCCTCGCCGCCGTGAAGCAGGTGTGGAGATTCACGAAGGTCTGGGGCCATGATACCCGCAGCGGCACCACCACCGTGACAAGCAATGCAAAGATGGACGGCATACGTGCCGGCACCGGCAGCTGCTTTTGCGTCATCGATCTTGAATTCCTTGTCGATGATCGGCTTGGCAATTTGAGGTGCAGGCTGTGGTGGTACGACAGCCTTGCCGTCCAGTGAGAATGCGATCAGACGGCGCTGATGAAGACCATATTTCCAGCCAAAGGCATCCCACCCGCCACCGGCAAAGTTGGATGTGAGCGCGCCACCTGGGCCGATGAGAAGGGCAACCATCTGCTTTCCATCGAGCTTGTAGGTAATGGGCGGTGCGCTGATAGCAAGGCCGGCGTCATACTCCCAAACGACTTTGCCGTCCCGCGCGTCATAAGCCTTGAGCTTACCTTCCGGTAGACCCTGGAAGACAAGGTTGCCGGCTGTTGCCAGTGTTCCAGCACCCCATGCGCTTTTCTGATTTACCTGCCAGACACGCTTGTTCTTCACAGGATCCCAGGCCTGGAGCGATCCGCGTGCTTCATGGGGATCACTTGCCATCGGCGCCAAACCCACAGCAATGCCGAGCTGGAATTTATTGCCCCGCCAGCTCGTATCGGTATCCTTGCCCTTGTCTGTGAAGGTGTTGGACATATGGTTGGTAGGAATAAAGGCAAGGCCCAATTCCGGATTATATGACATGGCGTGCCATGAATGCGCCCCGAATACGGATGGGTAGATATTCTCCTCGCCATCATTAAACCAGGCACTTTCAGGAATTATATGTGTCTGTTTCTCAAGATCGAACTTTGTTGACCAGTTGACGTCCGCAAATTTCTCCGCGGACAATACTTTGCCGTTCGAGCGATCAATCACATAGAAGAACCCGTTTTTGGGTGCGTGCATCGCGGCCTTGACGTTCTTGCCGTCGATTTTCAGATCAGCAAGCACGATGTCCATGTTGGAGTTGTAGTCCCAGGTATCGCCGGGGGCTGTCTGGACGTGCCACTTATATTTTCCGGTGTTGGCGTCAACGGCTACGACTGAGCACAGGAACAGGTTGTCACCACCCCCGGGGCTGCGAACTTTCCGGTTCCATGGAGAGCCGTTGCCGGTACCAAAAATGAGCTGGTTGAATTCCTTGTCATACGTCCAGCCGTGCCAGGCGTTACCGCCGCCACCATGTTCCCACCACTTGCCGGTCCAGGTCTTGGCTGCCATTTCCTGGGCTTCGTCTTCAAACCCGTCAGCGGGGTTGCCGGGAACGATGAAGAAACGCCAGAGCTGTTTGCCTGTCTCGGCATCATAAGCCGTGACATAACCGCGTGTGGGGCCAAGTTCTGTGCCGCCATTACCAACAAACACCTTGCCGTCGAAGGCTTTCACGTGGCCGGTGATGTTGAGTGGCGTATCATGCGGGAAGGTCCTGGTTTGCCAGACTTCCTTACCGTCTTTTCTATTGATGGCTACGATGCGGCCGTCCCATGTGGCGACATAGAGCTTATCATTATATGCCGAAAGGCCGCGACTGTACGACCAGAACACCTTCCGCATATTATTGTCTGTAATCTCTTTGGCAACTTTCGGGTCGTATTCCCAAAGCATCTTGCCTGTGCGTGCGTCGATCGCCCTGATGACGTTCAAAGTACCTACGTAGTACAGGACGCCATCAACAACCAGCGGCGTACCCACCATGTCGTTTTTGTCCGGAAGGTCGAGATACCATTCCGGCTTGAGTTTGCCGACATTGTCTACGTTGATGTCCTTTAACGGGCTGAACCTCTGTTCCGAGTGGGTCCGCCCATAAGCCAGCCAATCAGCCGTGTTTGATTCGTCTGACAATTCCTTGTCAGTGATCATTCGGTCCTCTGCATATAGGGGTGCCGGCATCGTGAGTGCAGCCGCTACGAGCAGTTGAGCGAACAGCCCTGTTCGACTTGAGTACATTCGTTTTATCGAGCGCAATGTGGTTCCGAAGCAGATCCTACCCATCCTGCATCCTCCCTTTGATTGGTTTGCTTTCTTTGAAAACGGCATGTGCGTGCGCCGAAGCGCTCAGGCGGAATTTCGCTTCAATCGCGCTTTCAATTCAGCAATCCACATGCCAAGGGAGATATGCCCACAAGACACAGGAGCATTTCTAATTAGCGCTTCTCAAATATCCAAACTTGGCATTCGAGTTACCAATAGTCCAATTGCGTACCAAGAATTTTGACCGATTTTTCAAACGGCTTGAAAAACGCGCTCTGATACATCTGTATCATCGCTGAAACATTATATTCGCACATGAGCCGGGAAACGGGACCTGGGCGGTCGACCCCAAGACCGGAAAGATCAGCTCAAGACGATCGTGCGTGACGGTGGACTTTTCGTCCAACAGCATGCCGAAGTCTTCAGACCATCACCGATAAAGAGCTGGAGGCGCTCCAGCGCTACGTTCGCAAGAAGGCGCTGGACAGCAAGGAGCCTGCAAGGCAATGGATTGCTCGATCATCATTGAAAAGGGTGTAAGCGCCGTCTGGCGCTTACACCCAATTGCTCTTACGGCCGATCTGGCAGATCAAGCGGCAGCCTTAACTGGCCAGCCGTTGATGGTCAGCACACCATCGCGTACGGAGACGTGCACGGTGTCGCCGTCCTTGACGCCACCCGCCAGAATTTGCTCGGCGAGCGGATCCTGCACGTAGCGCTGAATAACCCGCTTTAACGGACGCGCACCATAGGCCGGGTCGTAGCCGCGGTTGGCGAGCCATGCACGGGCAGTATCGTCAAGCTCCACCGTGATCTTGCGGTCCGACAGCAGCTTGGCAAGCCGGCCCATCTGGATATCGACGATCTTGCCCATGTCCGCACGCTGCAGGCGATGGAATAGGATGATCTCATCCAGGCGGTTCAAGAACTCCGGACGGAAGCGCGCGCGCACCTCCTCCAGTACCTCGTCGCGCACCAGATCGGTATCCTCGCCCTCCTTCTGGTTGACGAGCAGATCCGCGCCGATGTTCGACGTCAGGATGATCAGCGTATTCTTGAAGTCGACCGTGCGGCCTTGGCCGTCCGTCAGGCGTCCGTCGTCCAGAACCTGAAGCAGCACGTTGAAGACGTCGGGGTGCGCCTTCTCGATCTCGTCGAACAGCACGACCTGATAAGGCCGCCGCCGCACGGCTTCCGTCAGCGCGCCACCTTCCTCGTAGCCGACATAACCTGGCGGTGCGCCGATAAGGCGAGCGACCGAATGCTTCTCCATGTACTCCGACATGTCGATGCGGATAAGCGCGGAATCGTCGTCAAACAGGAAACCCGCGAGCGCCTTGGTCAGCTCGGTCTTGCCCACGCCTGTGGGGCCCAGGAACATGAACGAGCCGATCGGGCGGTTGGGATCCTGAAGCCCGGCACGCGCACGCCGCACCGCAGTCGATACGGCGGCCACGGCCTCTTTCTGACCGATGACGCGCTTGGCAAGCGCATCTTCCATCTTGAGCAGCTTGTCGCGCTCGCCTTCGAGCATCTTATCGACGGGCACGCCGGTCCAGCGCGACACGACGGCCGCGATCTGATCGGGCGTCACCGCCTCCTCGACCATGGCGGTTGCCTTGCCGCCACCTTCGCCCTCAAGCGCCTTCAGCTTCTTTTCAAGGTCAGGGATCACGCCATAGGCGAGCTCGCCCGCACGCGCCAGATTGCCCTTGCGCTGCATCTGCTCGAGTTCGTTGCGGCGTGCGTCCAACTCCTCCTTGATCTTCTGGGCGGAGCCGAGTTTCTGCTTCTCCGACTGCCAGCGGGCCGTCAGGGCCTTGGATTGCTCTTCGAGGTCGGCGATGGATTTTTCCAGCTTCGCGAGTCGGTCCTTGGATGCGCTATCGGTCTCTTTCTTAAGCGCTTCGCGCTCGATCATCATCTGCATGAGATCGCGGTCGATGGCATCCAGCTCTTCCGGCTTGCTGTCCACCTGCATGCGCAGGCGCGAAGCAGCCTCGTCGACAAGATCGATGGCCTTATCGGGCAGGAATCGGTCGGTGATGTAGCGATTGGAAAGCGTTGCTGCGGCCACGAGCGCGCTATCGGTGATGCGCACGCCGTGATGCAGCTCATATTTCTCCTTCAAGCCGCGCAGGATAGAGATGGTGTCCTCCACCGTCGGCTCGCTGACAAACACGGGCTGGAAGCGCCGCGCCAGCGCCGCATCCTTCTCGATATGCTTGCGATACTCATCCAGCGTGGTCGCACCGACGCAGTGCAGCTCGCCGCGGGCGAGCGCGGGCTTCAACAGGTTGCCCGCGTCCATCGCGCCTTCAGACTTGCCCGCGCCCACGATGGTATGCAGCTCGTCGATGAACAGGATGATGCCACCCTGTTCGGCCTGAACCTCCGATAGCACGGACTTCAGCCGTTCCTCGAACTCGCCGCGGTACTTCGCACCCGCGATCAGGGCGCCCATGTCGAGCGCCAGCAGCTTCTTGTCCTTCAAGCTCTCGGGCACGTCGCCCTTGACAATGCGCAGCGCCAAGCCTTCCGCAATCGCGGTCTTGCCGACACCAGGCTCGCCAATGAGAACGGGGTTGTTCTTGGTCCGCCGCGAGAGCACCTGGATGGTGCGGCGAATTTCCTCATCGCGGCCGATCACGGGATCGAGCTTTCCGGCGGCGGCTGCCTCCGTCAGGTCGCGCGAATAGCGCTTCAAGGCGTCATACGCCTGCTCGGCGGATGCGCTGTCGGCCGTGCGGCCCTTGCGGATCTCGTTGATAGCCTGATTGATCTTTTCAGGAGTGGCGCCGGCCTCGCGCAGCGCCTTGCCCGCGTCCGTGCCGCTCTCCAGCGCAAGCGCCAACAGGAGCCGTTCAGCCGTCACGAACTTGTCGGACGCCTTGTCGGCGGCTTTCTCGGCAGCGTCGAAGACCCGCGCCGCCTCCGGCGACACGTAAACCTGTCCGCTTCCTCCTGAGACCTTTGGCCGCTTGGCAAGGGCCCTTTCGGTAGCGGCCAGCGCGGCCTTGGCGTCGCCGCCTGCACGTGCGATCAGTCCGCTGGCGAGCCCTTCGGGATCGTCAAGCAGCACTTTGAGAAGATGCTCAGGCGTGAAGTGCTGGTGGTTTTCTCGCAGCGCAAGTGCCTGGCCCGATTGGACGAAACCCTTGGCGCGATCAGTATAGCGCTCAAAATTCATAACTTTTCCCTCCTTGTGCACGCCTCTTGCGCCCGTTTGGCACGGCAGGAGGCGCCGTATTCAGGATGCTGCTAATTCCAAAGCGGTAAGATAAACAACCCCGCTCATGGGCGCTCTTTGCCTTCCGCAACCGAAATATAGTGCGGGGAGCGCATTCAGAAAGGGGAGGCAGGCCGCGACCTTAAGGGTGAGTCTTGAGCGGCTTGGGTCCTCATCGTCCGGCGGCAGACGTGCCGCAAAGGAAAAGGCCCAGGATTGCGCCTGGGCCCTTTCGAAATTCACATAAGCCGGACTTCGGCCGCAGGACTATTCCTGCTCGTCGCTCGCCGGCTGGCGGGGAACGCTAGCGGCGCCCTCGTCGTTGGCAGGTTCGGCACGCGGGCGGCGCACCGGACGACGTAGGAATTCTGGCTGATGATCACCCACAGCCGCCGATTGCAGCGCGTCGCCGTTGTTGCCGTTGCTGGGCTGGAAGCGCTCGCGCCGCCGCGGCATGGGTGCGGGCGCAGGCGTCGGCTCGCCGCCGCCAGTCTCTTCTGCGACGACGGGTTGAGGCAGACGATCCTCCCGGACCTGCCGCTGATCGCCACCGCGGTCAGGACGATCAGACCGATCGGGCCGATCGCCCCGATATTCGTTGCGCTCGGAACGTTCGGCCCGCTCACCCCGGTCCCCGTTGCGATCGCCGCGGTCCTGGCGGTCCATGTTGCGATCCATGCGGTCGCCACGGTCATGCCGGTCGAAACGGTTCTCTCCACGGTCGTGACGCTGATTGCTATGGCGATGCTGATCGTTGCGGTCGCGGCGATGATGCTGCTGCTGACGATTATCGTAACGCTGTTGACCGGACTGGTCGAAGTTACGAGGCTGGCCCATTGGCTGGCCCTGGGGCTGGGTCATCTGACCCATGTCCGGCTGGCCCTGGCGGCCCTCGCCGAACTCCTCGCCCTCGTCCTCGCCAAAGTCGTCGCCTGTATCGAGCGGATCGCCGGGCATCATCGGACCGCGTGCCACCGTCAGGCCACTGGCGAACGGATCACCGCCGCCCTGGCTGATCTGCTGCTCGCGGAAACTCATGATGATGCGGTTGTAGTGCTCGGCGTGCTGCATGTAATTCTCAGCCAGCACGGGATCGCCGGACGACAGCGCATCACGCGCCAGCGACATGTATTTTTCGGCGATATGTGAAGGTGTGCCGCGGAGCTTCACATCCGGCCCCGTGCTCTCGAAGCTGCGGGTCAGCGGATTCTGCGACTTGCGATTGCGACCGCGACCACGGCGGTTTTGCTGTCCTTGCCTCATTGGCTCCCGTTCTTACCGTTCTACCGACTTAGTGTCTCACCGGGGCGAGATGCACATTTCTTGACTCGTAGTTTGCCGCCCTTGGGATTTTCCGGCCTGTCCCAGGCGGAACCACACGCCTTTGCCTTGATACGCAATGGCACCAGCTTGATTATCCTATCCAAAGCCGCGTCCCGCACACGGGACGTTCGGCCGCCAAGCCAAATGGCCTATTCATTCCGGACAATATCTCAAATGCGCATGCGCCCCGGCCTGATGTCCCCAGACGTCGCCACTGCCGTTACCGGCGAAATTCCTGTCCTTAAGCTGCGGCGCGGAGTTGCGCGATCGGCCGCAAGCCCAGGTCATATGCTTAAGCTGCTTTCCCCAAGGTTGCGTGCCATTGATGCCGCGTGGGTCCTTTTGGAAGCAAAGCGTTTCACGCTCGTGCCCAGTCAGATTGCGAGATCCCTGTCGGAACCTTCACCGCAGTCAACGCGTGAACTTCAGCGCGTGATCAATTCTGCCGGAAACGTGCGGCTTCGGAAGCCTAGTGAGACGTCCCGGCTAACCGGGTGCGCCACGACCGTTCATTCCGATCCATACCGCCTAGTTAAACACTCTATAACTTATCGTGCGTTCATCCAACAATTTTCGAGCATCTGATTAAGAATGTCGCTTCACCGTGACACAACGGATATGGCCGCCCAGATCCTTCCACAGCCGGCTTTGCACTTTGCCCCGGCCTTCCAAAGCTGACTTCAGCAAGGCCTTTACGGCTTCAGCCTGCCCGGCGCCCACCTCAACCGCTACCGCGCTATCTTGGCGTAATTCTTTAATATTACTAGCTATTTTCCGGTAGACGGCGAGGCCATCCGGGCCGCCGTCGAGCGCCAGCAGGGGATCGTAGCATTTAACGTCCTGGCTCAGCCCCTGAATATCACGAGAGGCAATGTAAGGGGGATTTGAGACAACGATGTGAAGCGGCCCGCCAACCCCATCAAGGCCATCAGTTTCCACAAGTTCTAGTCTGCCAGCCACGCCAAGGCGCTCGGCGTTGCGCTGCGCTACGGCGAGCGCTCCAGGACTGACGTCCGTCCCCACGCCACGCGCCTGCGGAAGCTTTGCCAGCAAGGTCAGCAGAATGGCACCCGACCCTACGCCGATGTCGGCGATGCGCAATTGGTCCGCAGGCACATCGCTCGAACGGGCAAGCTCCAGCGCGGCGTCAACAACGGTCTCCGTGTCGGGACGTGGATCGAGCACATCGGGCGTAATGACAAAATCGCGTCCGTAGAAACTGCGCAGACCAAGGATTCGTGAAACCGGCTCGCTTGCGAGCCGCCGGCGTAGGGCCGCCTGCAAGCGTGCGATCTCGTCCGCCGTGAGCGGGATCTCCCCGCCCAGGACAATGTCGGCGGCCGGGCGCTGCAGGAGACCTTGCAACAGAAATCGCGCGTCCGACTGCGGCGTTTCAAACTTCGCCCGGGCGAAGGCCCGCGCCATCGCGCGGTAAGCGCTCTGCACCGTTCCGCCAAGATCCGAAACGGCCGCTGGGGCCAACCCTTGGCGCCCTGTGCTCATGCCCCACCCATTTCAGCCAACTGGCTCGCCTGATGATCGGTGATGAGTGCGTCGATCAGCTTGTCGAGCGCGTTGCCTTGCAGCACCTCGTCCAGATTGTAGAGCGTCAGGTTGATGCGGTGGTCGGTCACGCGCCCTTGCGGGAAATTGTAGGTGCGGATTTTCTGCGAGCGATCGCCGGAGCCCACCTGATCCTTGCGATTTTGCGAGCGTTCGTTTGCGGCCTTCTCGCGCTCGATCTCGTAGACACGCGCTTTCAGCACCTGCATCGCCAGACGCCGGTTCTGATGCTGCGATTTCTCGGCAGACACGACGATGATGCCGGTGGGAAGATGCGTGATGCGAACGGCCGACTCCGTCTTGTTGACGTGCTGACCGCCGGCACCGCCAGCGCGCATGGTATCGATGCGGATGTCTTCCGGCTTGATGTCGACATCGACGTCTTCGGCTTCGGGCAGAACCGCGACAGTTGCGGCCGAGGTGTGAATGCGGCCGCTCGCTTCCGTCGCCGGCACGCGCTGCACACGATGCACGCCCGACTCGAATTTGAGCCGCGCAAATACGCCCTGGCCGGAGATCGACATGACGATTTCCTTGTAACCGCCAAGCTCGTTCTCGGACGCGGAGATCACTTCCGTTTTCCAGCCGTGGAGTTCGGCATAGCGCGTGTACATGCGGGCAAGATCGGCCGCAAACAGCGCCGCCTCGTCGCCGCCCGTGCCAGCGCGCACCTCTAGAATTGCGCTCTTCTCGTCGGCCGCGTCCTTGGGAAGAAGGGCTACGCGCAGATCCTTGACCAACTGCTCCACGCGCGGCTCAAGCTCGGCGCGCTCCGCATAGGCCATCTCGACCATGTCCCTGCCGGCGGCAGGGTCCGCAATCATCTGCTCGATGCCCGCCAGTTCGTCCTCGGCTTTGCGCAGCTCCTGGATCTTGGCAACGACGGGCGAGAGATCGGAGAATTCCTTGTTGAGCTTGGCATAGGCCGCCTGGGAGACGCCGGTATTCAGCTCCTCCTGGATGGCCATCCACCGCTCGAAGAGGCGCTCAAGCTTTTCAGTGGGAAGCGTCGTGGTCGGCATAATCGATCTGCTTGCTTGGCCGCAGGCTGGACGTGGCCACAGTTGGAGTTGTTCTTGGTCGGCGCACTGCTTCAGGGCGGTGCGCAGCGTCCCTGCAATGCCACCGTTTTCGGCGGCAGGCCAGCCCTTGCGCTAACGTTCGTGCTGGTGCAGCCGGTCAGACCGGCGCGAGCGCGGGTCGGTAACCTCGATCCACTTCAGACCCTCGCGCTCTGGCGCGAAATGCACCGCCATGACGTCATGGAGATATCCGGCGGCAGCCGTGAAGGGGCGGTGCAGGTAGGACAGCGCGCCGCCCAAGACATTGGCGTTCAGCATGACGAGCACAAGGCCCAAGGGAAGGGACAGCGCATAAAATGTCCGCACCGGACGTTCGCGGGCCTGGTTTAGCGCCTCCATGGGAAGGCGCATGGCGCTTTCCGCAATCACGGTGCGCATCTGGCGCAGCCGCTCCGACGTGGCATTCATGGCGGGCCGCAGGGCTTCGGCCTGACGGGCCATCTGGCGGCGCTGCACGGCTTCGCGAAGCAGAATGCCGAGCGCGGTCAGGACGGGCCTGCCGTCGATCCCTGCCCAGGCGGCGTAGGCGGTGACGATGCGTTGCACCTCGGGCCACGGCGGGAGACTTTGAGTGTCTGCCTGCTCGAGCGCGAAGATGACCGGCAAAGACGTCCGCAGATGGGCCGCGGCCTGGACCGGGTTGACGCCGAGCGTGCGGCGAAGATCGACGAAGAAACGAGCGACATCGGTGCGGATTTGAGAGGTGGCGCCGTCCTGCGCGTCATTCACCGGCAGCTGGCGGCCTGAAGCGCGCTGCCGCGCCACAGGCAGGCCGGAACCATGGCTCAATGCATTGCCGGTGCCGGCAGACGCAACGCCACTCCTACGGCCCCTCGCGATGTCGCGATGAGAACTCAACGGTACATGAACCCCAAAAACGCACCGGCTCAGCCCCCTGAGACGGCAACCCTCGTGACAAGAATGTTGGGCAAAATCGCTGCGATGTCAAAGGACGAGCATGGCTGCGGCAACGGTGCTCGCAGGGCTCAGTTTTCCAGCTCAATGCCTTGCGATTCGGCGAATTTTTCGAGCTCGTCGCGCACGCTTTCCGATCCGGCTTTCAACAGATTTTCGACCTTGTCTGTGACTTTTCCGACATCCATCGAAAGGATCATCGCTTTGACCGGGCCGACCGAGGCGGGCGCCATCGACAGGGAACGGATGCCAAGCCCGAGAAGGGTCATCGCCTCTACCGGACGTCCCGCCATTTCACCGCATACATTGATCGGCACGCGATGCTTCCTGGCAGCTTTCACCAAGGTCCTCAACGCACGCAGCGGGGCGGCAGAAAGCACATCGAATCGACTCGCAACCCGGCCATTGGTCCGGTCGGCAGCGAACAAGAACTGCAAAAGGTCATTCGAGCCGACAGAGATGAAATCCACCTGCGGCAGGAACTCGTCGAGTTCGAACAGCAAAGCTGGCACTTCCAGCATTGCGCCAACCAGGAGTTTGCTCGGCAGCGTGTAGCCGTGCTTTTTGAGGAAGGCGACTTCCTTCTCGATCAAGGCGCGGACCAGCGGCATCTCGGCCGCCGCCGTCACCATTGGAATCATGAGCCGCAACTCCTGACCCGCTGCGGCCTTCATCATCGCCCGCACCTGAACACGGAACAACTCCGGACGGTCGATCGCCATACGGATCGCCCGCCACCCCATGGCAGGGTTTTCTTCCTTGGGCTGGCGCAGATAGTTCAGGACCTTGTCGCCACCGATATCGAGCGTGCGGAAGACCACGGGCTTGCCTTCAGACTCGCGCAGCACCGAGCTGTAGAGCTGTGTCTGCTTGTCGAGGCGCGGGAAGGAATCCGAAAGCATGAATTGCAGCTCGGTGCGATAAAGGCCGACGCCGTCGGCACCGCACTCGCGCAGATGGGGCATGTCGACGACGAGGCCGGCGTTCATGTGCAGGCCAATGCGCACGCCGTCCTTGGTGATCGCGGGCCGGTCGCGCAACGCCATGTAGCGCTTCTGCCTGCGGGCACGGAAACGCACCTTGTCCGAGAAGGCGGCTATCACCTCGCCGGTGGGCCGCAGGTGCACTTCACCCGCCACCGCGTCGACGATGGCCGCGTCGCCGGCATTGACCCGTTCGACCACGCCTGCCGCCTGCCCGATTGCGGCGATACCCAGCGCCTTGGCCACCACGGCGACGTGGCTTTGCGACGAACCATCTTCCACAACGAGTCCGCGCAGGCGCGTCCGGTCGTAATCGAGCAGCTCCGCCGGACCCATGGTGCGCGCAACCAGAATCGTGTCGGACGGCAAGCTGGAGGGTTCGTCGGCGCTGGTGATCCGCCCGGCAAGCACCCGCTTCAAGCGGTCCGAAAGATCGTCGAGATCGCGTTGGCGCTCGCGCCAGTAAGGGTCGTGCTGGCGCAACATGCGCGTGCGCATTGCGTTCTGAACACGCTCGACTGCGGCTTCGGCCGTCAGACCGCCTTCCACCGCCTCCCGGAGGCGGCGGTGCCAGCTCTTGTCGTGGGCGAACATACGATAGGCTTCCAACACCTCCCGATGCTCTCCAGCGAAGGCCAGGTGCTCATGCTCAAACATATCGTCGATGTGCGCGATGAGCTTTTCGAGCGCGCCATTCAACCTCTCGATCTCGACCGAAGGGTTATCGGCCATGAGCTGGGTGACGACGATGCGCGGCTCGTGCAGCACGACATGGCCCAGCGCGATGCCGTCGGACATGGGCTCGCCGTCGAGCACCAGAGGCTGGGAGCGCGAAAACTCGATGGCTGCACCGGTGCCCGCGACCGTGCCTGAGACGAGGTTTTCCGCAATCACCATCGCCGTTGATTGCAGGACTTCGACATCCTCGTCGGAATACTCCTTGGTCTTGCGGTTCTGAACGACCAGCACGCCAAGGACCTGGCCCGACCGCTCGATCGGAACGGCCAGCAGCGCGTGGTAGACCTCCTCATGCGTCTCGGGCCGGTAGGAGAACGCCGGGTGGCTTGAGGCCTCCGGCTCGTTGACCGTCACGCCCAGCTCCGCGCAACGCCCGGCAAGACCCTCTCCGCGCTTCAGGCGCGTGCGATGCACGGCGGCCGGGTTCAAGCCTTCCGTCGCGAACAGTTCCAGGGAGCCGTCCTGGCGTTTGAGGTAGATCGAGCAGACATCCGCCACCATCACGCCCGCGATCTGGCGCACGATACGATCGAGCTTTTGTTGCCCCGGTTCGTCGTCGGACATGATCTCGCGCAGGCCGCGCATGATCGCGCGCAGCGAAGTTTCGCTGGGAAGTGGTCTTGGATCTTCGCGCCGGGTTACCATCGCCTTCGCCGCTTGTTCCGCTCTTCAAGAATCGCGGGGGCCGCGCCCCCACAAAGTCGGCGGTCCGGCCGGGCTCTCTCTGCGCCAGCCTCGCCGTCAGTCGCCATCCAAACCATACGTCGAATGCAGCGTGCGCACTGCAAGTTCTGCATAGGCTGCATCAATCAATACGCTGATTTTAATCTCCGATGTCGAGATCGCGTGAATGTTGATGCCTTTATCCGATAGCGCCTTGAACATTTGCGAGGCGACGCCCGCGTGGCTGCGCATGCCGATGCCGATGACCGAGATCTTTACAACATCGTCGGAGCTTTTGACCTCGAAGGGGCCGATATCGGCCTTCGCCTTCTTGAGCACCTCCAGCGCGCGCGGCAATTCCGCCGCCTGGATCGTAAAGGTCATGTCCGTCTGTTTGCCGTCGGGCGTGACGTTCTGGACGATCATGTCGACGTTGATGTTAGCTTCCGCCAGGGGCCCGAATATGCGCGCGGCAACGCCCGGCTTGTCGTCGACCTTGAGGATCGTGACCTTGGCTTCGTCCTTGGCATAGGCAATGCCGCTTACCACCTGCTGCTCCACGATCTCATCCTCGTCGCAAACGATTGTCCCGATGTCCTCGAGATTCTTCATATCGACCGCCCGCATGGCCTCAGGCGCTACGAAGCTCGACAATACCCGCGTTCTCACCCGGTACACCATGGCAAGCTCGACTGAGCGAGTCTGCAGAACCTTGGAACCCAGAGACGCCATCTCCAGCATCTCCTCGTAGGAGATTTTGGGCAAGCGGCGGGCCTTGGGAACGATGCGCGGGTCCGTTGTATAGACGCCATCGACGTCAGTATATATGTCGCAAACGTCCGCCTTCAGCGCCACGGCCAGTGCCACGGCGCTGGTATCCGATCCGCCGCGCCCCAGCGTCGAGATGCGGTTGGCCGTGGGCTCTATGCCCTGAAAGCCGGTAACGACCGCAATCTCGCCGGCGTCGAGACGCTTTGTGATGTCCTCTCCCGGGATGTCCAGGATGCGCGCCGCACCATGGGCCGCACTGGTCTTGACCGGGATCTGCCAGCCGGTCCACGAACGCGCCTTGTAGCCCATGTCCTGCAGCGTCAACGCAAGAAGGCCGGCCGTCACCTGTTCGCCGGTCGCGACGACCGCGTCATACTCGAGCGGATCGTAAATGCGGTTGGGGGAAGCTTCCTTGACCCAGGCGACAAGCTGGTTGGTCGCGCCCGACATGGCCGAGACGACAACGGCCACCTTGTTGCCGGCGTCCACTTCGCGCTTGACGTGCTTGGCCACGTTGCGGATGCGCTCGATGTTGGCGACCGACGTGCCGCCGAATTTCATCACTACAACAGCCATGACACCTGCCGCTTCCCCGGGACCTGCCACTCCGCGCCCGCCACCGTCCGCAGCTAGGCGGTCGCGAATGCGCAACTCGCCGCACCTTGGACTTAAAGGTGAATGCAAAGCCCAAAAAATCATATGAGACGAGCGCTTCTTAGCGGCTGCGCGCCACCACCGCAACAAGACATATAGGCGGACGCCCGCACCCCGCTTGACAATCGATGGTCCCAGGTTCGCAGTACACGGGCGAAATGGCCTGCCGGCCATGGCCAAAACCCCGGAAAGGACCTTTCATGGCGCAGCCGAGCCCGAACACCCGCCCCGATGCCCGCCTCGGCGCCTCGGGCGACCGGACTCTTGATGCCGAAGAGGTGGAACGATTTTCCCGCCTTGCGGCCGAGTGGTGGGACCCCGCGGGAAAATTTCGGCCTCTTCATCAGATCGGCCCGCCACGGCTGTCCTTCATCCGCGACCACGCGGTAAAGCACTTCGCGCGCGATGCCCGCAGCTTGAAGCCGCTCGCCGGCCTCAACGCGCTCGACATCGGCTGTGGCGGAGGGCTCATCGCCGAACCCTTGGCCCGCATGGGCGCCAGCGTGACCGCGATCGATCCATCGGAGCGCAACATTGCCATCGCCAAAGGGCACGCGGAAGCTCAGGGGCTCGCCATCGATTATCGTGCCGTGCGCGTGGAAGACCTCGTCGCCGAGGGCCAGACGTTCGATCTCGTGACCTGCCTTGAGGTGGTCGAGCATGTGCCCGACGTCGGAATGTTCCTCAGCGCATGCGCCAAGGTGGTGAGGCCGGGCGGAATTCTCTTCCTGTCGACCATCAACCGCACCATGAAAGCCTGGGCGCTCGCCATCGTCGGGGCGGAATATGTGCTGCGCTGGCTGCCGCGCGGCACGCACCAGTGGGAGCGTTTCGTGACGCCGGAAGAACTCGGCCAGCATTGTGCGGCGGCAGGACTACGCGAGACGCGCTTTGAGGGCATGACGTACAATCCCTTGCGCGACGCCTGGAGCCGCGCCCCCGACACGGACGTCAATTATCTTGCCGTTGCGATCAAACCCGCCTGAGCGACCGGAGTTCTCCAAGAATGACACGCGTCATACTGCGCATCGATTTCGATGAAGAGCGCTACATCGGACACGGCCGCATCGAACTATTGGAACTGATCGGCGAGTACGGCTCCATCGCGCGCGCCGCCAAGGCCATGGGCATGTCCTACAAGCGTGCCTGGTATTTGGCCGAAAGCATCAACAGCACCTTCCGCGAACCCGTCGTCGAGCGCCAGCATGGCGGCAAGGGCGGTGGCTCGGCCCATCTGACACCTTTCGGCCAGTCCTTGGTGCGCGACTATCGCGCCATGGAGGCGCAGGCGCTCAAAACCTTCGCCAAACCGCTCAAAGCCATGGAGAAGAAGCTTGGTGCGCGCAAGGATTTCCGCACTTAGAATATTCTGCAGAAGACTCTAGCGATTGTCTGGCAAAATCTTGTCCGAGGGACCTTGGGCGATCACGCGTCCGCCATCCAGAAGCACGACGCACCCCGCCAATTTGCGCACTTCGCTGGCAGCGTGCGAGACATAGACGATGGGAATCGCGAATTCGTCGCGCACGCGCGCGATCAATCCAACGATTTCGGCCTTGCGGGCATCATCTAGGCTGGCCAACGGCTCATCCAGAAGCAGGATCTCGCTCCCCGCCAGCAGCGCACGCCCCAGCGCGACACGCTGCTTTTCACCGCCCGACAGCGCCGGCGTGCGGCGGGCAAGAAGATGCGCGATTTGCAGGGTGTCGACGACGGCCTCGAATGGGATCTGCCGGCCTCCGCCTTGCGCAAAGCGGCTGCCGAAATGCAGATTTTGCTCGACGCTCATATGCGGAAAGAGTTGCGCGTCCTGAAACACCAAGCCTACGCGGCGCTTATGCTTGGGCACGAAAATTCCTTGCGCGGTATCGACGAGGATGCGTCCGCCGACCGAGATACGGCCCTTGTCGGGGCGCACCAAGCCCGCGATCAGATGCAGCACCGTCGACTTGCCCGAACCCGAAGGGCCAAACAACGCAAGAAGTGAATCGTCCGAGGTGAACTGCGCATCGAGCGCAAAGCCATTGCGTTTCAGCAGCGCATCGAACTCGATCATCGTGACCCGCGCTTCATCGCTCATACACAGCTATGCGGCGCTGCATGCGTTGGTTCAGCACTTCCGCCAGAACGACGGCGCCGAGCGCGATGACGATCGACACGCCCATGAGCCGCATGGCGCTCGCATCTGCGCCCGGCACCTGCGTATATGTATAAATCGCTGACGCAATGGTTTGCGTTTCGCCCGGAATGTTCGAAACGAACGTGATGGTGGCGCCGAATTCGCCGAGCGCCTTGGCGAATCCGAGCACCGCGCCCGCCAGCACACCCGGCAGCGCGAGCGGCAGTGTAATGAGCGCAAACGTCCACAAGCCGTTGGCGCCCAGCGACCCGGCGGCATCCTCAAGACGGCGGTCTATGCTCTCAAACGACAGGCGGATCGCGCGCAGCATCAAAGGGAAGCCCATGATAGCAGCGGCGAGCGCCGCACCCGTCCAACGGAACGAAAATACGATGCCCAGGTGCTCGTAAAGCCAAGCGCCCGCAGGCCCTTTGCGTCCAAAAAGAAGCAACAGCACATACCCCGTCACCACCGGAGGCAATACGAGCGGCAGATGCAGGACCGCATCGAGCAGTGTCTTGCCGGGAAAGCGGGTGCGGGCGAGCAGATAGGCGAAACCGATGGCGACCGGCAGGGCCGCCAAGGTGGCAACAATCGCAACTTTCATGCTGAGACCGATTGCGGTCCAATCTTCAGGAGAAATGGCTCACCTTCCGCTCCGGGGATCAATCCCCTGACTTGGATGGATATTTCCGGCAAGGAATATTGCCTGTCAAGGTGAGCATCTCACCGTGCAACTTTAACGCCTACGTGCGTCTTAACGTTGGCACGACGAGGACACTGGTCAGCGCCGCGCAAATCAGCACGAGAGCGGCGATTTCGTGCCAGCCTACCGTTTCGCCCAGCATCAGCGCACTGGAATAGACGCCGACCACCGGCACCGCGAGCGTTCCGATCGAGGCGATGGAAGCGGGGAACATGCTGACCACCTTGAAGAACGCCCACTGGCAAAACATCATCGGCAGCAAGAACGTATAGATCAGGGCAATGATGGTGTGGCTGCTGAGGTGAGCGATATTCGGCAGCTGCTCGGTCAGCATAGCCACGAGGGTGATGGGCACCGCGGCCGTGGCCATCTGCCAGCCGACAAGCGTGGAGACAGGCGTCTGCCATCTGTACTTTTTGAAAAGTACCGTACCGATGGCCCAGCTTACCGAAGCAGCGAGCATGAACAGGACGCCGAGCGGCGCCGTTCCGAGCACGAACACGTCCTCGCCCATGAGCACGCCGAGCCCCACCAGGCCCAGGATCAGGCCGGCAATCTTGGCGCCCGTGATCGGCTCATCGAGGAATGCGGCGCCCAGGAATGAGGCCCAGACCGGCATGGTGAAGGCGGTGATCGAGGCGCGCCCGGCCGGCATCAGCGTCACACCATAAGCCGAGCATATCTGCCAGCCCAGCATCGCGAAAAACGATACGATCAGGAGCGGACGCACCTCCGAACGTATGATCGTGAGCGGCGCACCGTGCACACGTGCAATGGCTAAAAGCCCGATTGCCCCCGCCCAGACGCACATGGCCCGGAACCACCAGACGGGCAGCTCGGCCAGTGCGATCTTCATGACGGGCCAGTTCGCGCCCCAGAACAATGTGACCAGAGCGAGCAGCACGAAGCCCGACGCCGGCAGCCGCTCGCTCTGCACGGCAGGTGGCTGCACACCGCTCATCGCTTATTGGACCTTTGTTAATTGATATGAGGCTGTGCGTTGCCGCGCCAGGCAAACTCAAAAACAATACCCCGGCGGGCGGCCCCTGTATAACCAGCCATCCGGCTTAGCGCGCTTGGTCTCCGTCGCGCTGAAAATGGTACCGCCTCCCCGGATCGAACGGGGGACCTCTAGATCCACAATCTAGCGCTCTAACCATCTGAGCTAAGGCGGCACTTGGGCCTTGGCCGCGCCCGGACCCTAATAGACCGGACCCGGACACGTCAGGAGCGGCGCCGGAGGGGCCGCGGCCGAAGCGCCTTAAAACGCGCTTTGGGGCCGGATCGTCAAGTGAAAAACGAGCCCATCGGCCGCTCAGCGACGCCATGGCGCTGACACGGCAACTGGCACGCTGATCGCGCCTGCCGTGCGCCACAAGCGCGATTCCCACCCGCGCCGGTCTTCTGCCAGCACATCCGCCGAAGCCGGACATGCCGGCGGTCTCACAGCTTGGTCTTGTGGGCGGCTTCGCTCATCAGCCGGGTGATTTCCTGCGCCTGCTTTGAGTACGTATCGAGCTGGCTTTGAGCATAGCGTGATTGTGTTTCGAGGTATTCCTTCAGATCGCGCGCGCGCGCCAGTTCAGCAGCAAAACGGAAATTCGATTCGATATTCGCTTGGGCAAATTCCAGAGATTTGGCCTGGATTTCGAGCGCGCTTTGCGTCATCGCACCTTGCGACTTGGCGACGACCTCCTGCGCCTTTCGCATAAGCCCCAAGACCTGATCGTAGGACTGGCGGACCTGGGAAACGTTGCGTTCCGCCAGTTCGCGAACAGCGGCGGGGATCTCGAATTTCGGCGTATCGTACATGACCTTCTCTGCTCCTGCTGCGAAAGGAACGCTCAAGGCGCGCCCGCACGGTCCGGACAGGCTGGCCCATGGCCACTATAGCGGGCCCGGGACCAAATAAGGCGCTAAATTAACAAGCTTGGCGCGCGACGCGATCTTCAGTTCTCGATCAATGCTAAGTAGTCGCCATAATACTATTGTAAGTAAACGGTAATTTACGCAATGACCGGCAAATCCGATGCCCACCCCCCATCTTCCGAAGATGGAGCTGTCGAAACGGGTACAGGACCTTGGGCCGCGCGGCTTGCGCATGAGACCGGAGCCGCA
This sequence comes from Hyphomicrobium sp., assembly GCA_016793445.1. Classification (GTDB taxonomy): domain Bacteria; phylum Pseudomonadota; class Alphaproteobacteria; order Rhizobiales; family Hyphomicrobiaceae; genus Hyphomicrobium_B. The sequence continues at coordinate 23,800 of JAEUME010000002.1, forward strand.
TTCGTTGTGGATCCCGCGCTTGCACGCATCGAAGGAGCCAACACCGAGGCCTGCCGCCTGTTAGGTTTGCGCGGCGCGCCGATCCGTTTCCCGGTTGCGCTCGATGCCGCCATGCCGGCCGTGCGCCGTCTGCGTGTGTTGAGCGAAACGGCTGGGAATGCGGATGCCGGCGCAGCCCCGGGAGCGCCATCTTCGGAGACCGCCGCGGGCGAAGAAGTTTTGACACTCTGGTGCGCCGGGCGGCTGTTGAGCCTGCCTGCCAAACTGACAAGGACGACCATGAACGACGGCCGCCCCGTAATGTTGGTTCGCATGACCCAGGCACACGACACCGCCACTCGCGAGATGCAGGAAACAGCCCCCCCGCTGTCGCTCTCGACGGCGCCTCCAGGCCGTCCAAAACCTGCCGAACCGGCCGATGTCGAGCGCGGGGAGGCAGGCAAAAAGCCACTTATCTTGAGCCAGGGCGACACCACGCCTTCTCCTTCGCCGGCCCGCGATGATAGCGAGACACTGCGCGAGATTGCCCGGCGCATTCGCGAAGGTGGCCACGCACGAACGATCGCGCCTCCTCCGCTGCCGGCTGTGTCCAAGATCTCCAGCACTTCATCACAGGCATCGCTCCGCGACCATGAGGTGCGCCCCGATGCTACTCTTGTTCCGCCCCGGCTGCCGTTTCAGGGCGCCGGGCCGGATGCGCGACACTTATCAAAGATCGCCCACGAATTGAAAACGCCGCTGAGCGCCATTATCGCCGCGGCAGAAATCATGCGCGACGAGCGGCTCGGGCCGATGGGAAATGCACAGTATCTCGGCTACGCCGCGGATATTTACGAGAGTGCACGCCACGCCCTCGACGTGATCAACGCCATGTTGACCGGCACGAACTCTGAACATCGCAAGAGCGAGATCATCGACCTTGCGGGACTTGCGGATGTAACCGTCTCGGCCATGCTTCCGTTGGCGAGCGCCAGCGGCATCACGCTGGACGCCGACGGGGAGACCGGACGCCTCGAAGTCACCGGCGACGCGACTGCAATCCGCCAGATCATCTTCAACCTCATCAGCAACGCTCTCAAGTTCACGCCCAGGGGCGGCGACGTGCGCGTGGCCACCGGATATCTCGACAACGGCACGCCGTTTCTAGTGGTGCGCGACACGGGCGAGGGCATGAGCGAAAGCGAGATCACGGCTGCCTTCCTCGAGCGCGACCCGGCCGGCGATTCCCGGCGCGGGGGTGGATATGGTCTCGGGCTGCCAATGGTGCGGCGTCTGGCGGAGGGGATGCAGGCTACTATCGACGTCGACAGCGAACCTGGCAAAGGGACCGCCGTTCTCATCACTTTCCTACGGCCGCAAAGCTAGCCGCGAGAGCTCTGTTCCTTTTCGACAATACTCCAGCCACGCTTTTGAAAATTATAAAAATTCTAAGGTTGCCACGGCGTCACGTTGGTTGTTGACCGCACCGTTTGGAACAGGCTAATTCGCTTTTAGGCGTGACTATCACGCTGACGTGGCATGAGCCGCGTCAACCCGATACCGGGGCCTTGAACCCCGAATATTGGAGCTGAAGATGAACTGTGCCTCACGCGCATTCTCGCGCGGTTTGCTGTCCTGTATCGCCGCAAGCCTCATTTTGGCAACATCTGCTGTTAGCCACGCAGCACGCGCGGATGGGGTCGTCAATATCTACTCCTATCGAGAACCAAAGCTTATAGATCCGCTGCTCAAGGCCTTTACGGCCAAGACCGGCATCAAAGCCAACATCATTTATGCCGGCTCGGGCCTTGTGGAGCGGCTGACGGCGGAGGGCAAGAACAGCCCCGCGGATGTGCTTCTGACCAACGAATTCGGCTTGCTGATCCAGGCTGTAAACGCGGGCGTCACAGCGCCTGTCTCCTCAGCCGTCATCGAAAAGCAGATACCCGCGACGCTGCGCGATCCCGAAGGCCATTGGATCGGCCTCACCCGGCGCGCGCGTATCGTCTACGCCTCCAAGGATCGGGTCACCCAGGATTCGATCACGTATGAAGAGCTGGCCGATCCCAAATGGCGCGGCAAAATTTGTTCGCGCTCGGGCCAGCATACCTACAATGTCTCTCTCATTGCGGCGATGATCGCGCACCTGGGAGAGGAAAAGGCCGAGGCTTGGCTCAACGGCGTCAAGGCGAACCTCGCGCGCAAGCCCGCCGGCGGCGACCGCGAGCAGGTTCGCGACGTGAAGGCAGGCCTGTGCGATCTTGCAATCGGCAACACGTACTACATGGTCGCGATGCAGAAAAATCCCGCTCAGAAGGAGTGGGCCGACTCGGTCAAAATCCTTTTCCCCAACGCCAATGATCGTGGCACGCACGTCAACATCTCGGGCATGTCGCTGCTGGCCAACGCGCCCAATAAGGCCAATGCCCTGGCGCTGATGGAGTTCCTCGTCTCCGACGATGCGCAGAAAATCTACGCTGATGCCGATGGCGAATATCCCGCCGTGGCGGAGGTAAGGGCATCTGACTTCGTGCAATCGTGGGGAGAATTGAAGCCGGATTCACTGCCGCTGGCGAAAATCGCGGAGCTCAGAAAGAAGGCCTCCGAACTGGTGGACAAAGTGCACTTCGATGCCGGTCCCAACTCGTGAACCCATGCGCAGGCGGCTCGCCGTCCTGCAATCAGCCCTCTTTCCTTCGAGAGTTCTCCCATGACCAGACACTTCACCCGGGCAAATGGCACGCTTGACGCCGAGCCGGCCCGCGTCGTCCCATTTCCTGGCCGCACGCCCGAGCGTCTCGTCGGCGTCGGCTTCCGCAGCTGGCTGTCCGGTTTTGAAACCGGCGACATCGCGTCGTGGGAAGCCACCTGGAATGCCTACGAAGAAACGTTGGGAACGGATGCCACCAAACCCGTCATTCTCGCGTTGTCGCAGTTCGTGCGCGCGGTGATGACCAGCGCCAATCGCGATATCGAGATCTATCCACCCCAGTGCCGCGGCTTCTGCCGCGACGAGTGCCTGGCGATTTCGGTGATCGCGGGATGCCAGCACGGCCAGCGCAGCGCGCTGTGCGCGTGCGCCACCGCGCTGATCGGCTCCAACGATATTGGCGACATCATCACGCGCGCCCAGGACTTTGCTTCTGGATTGAGGGCGGCCGGACAAGTATTGAGCCCGTCCTCGGTCTGCTCGATCAACTGCCCGCTGTTCATGCCGCGCCCGAAACTGCAGTGAGCGAGAGCTAACGGCTGATGACCACAGCTCCGTCTTCGATCACCGCGCAACAGCAGGCATCGAGCTCCAAGCCCAAGAGCCGGCTTGCGCGGATTGTGAAGCGGAGCGTGGACGCGGTACGGCAAGCACCTGGATGGTCGGCGGGTGCCCTCTTATTTGCCGGGGTGTTTGCGCTTCCGGTAGTAGCCGTCGTTCTGCTCGCGCTGGCGCCGTCAGACGACATTTGGGCTCATCTTTCATCAACGGTCCTGCCGACCGCGCTTTCCAACACCACGCTGCTGCTTGCCGGCGCCGGGCTAGCCACGCTCGTCATAGGTACGGCATCGGCTTGGCTCGTTACCATGTACCGGTTTCCCGGCCGCGCGCTTGCGGACCGGCTGCTGGTGCTTCCGCTCGCCATGCCGGCGTATATTGTCGCTTACGCCTATGCGGAGCTCTTTGACTATGCGGGTCCCATTCAATCGGGGCTTCGCACCGCGTTCGGCTTCCGAAGCCCGGCAGATTACTATTTTCCCGATATCCGCTCGCTCGGTGGAGCGATTGTCGTCTTCACGGCGGTCCTTTACCCGTACGTGTACCTCACCGCGCGCGCCAGCTTCATCCAACAATCGGTATGTGTGCTGGAGGTCGCCCGCACACTCGGCCGCACCGCTCCGGCCGCGTTCTGGGCGGTGGCTTTGCCCCTGGCGCGGCCCGCTCTGGCGGCCGGTGTCGCGCTCGTCCTGATGGAGTGCCTCAACGATCTGGGCGCCGTGCAGTATCTGGGCGTGGAGACGCTGTCGGCCAGCATCTACGCCACCTGGATGCAGCGAGGCAACTTGGCTGGCGCATCGCAGCTGGCCGTCGTGATGCTCGGCTTCGTCATTGCGCTCATTTTGCTTGAGCGCTATGCGCGCGGCGGCGCGCGCACGCACGACACGACCGGACGGGTTCGTGCCATTCCCTTCGAGGTTTTGACGGGATGGCGCGCCTGGGTGGCGCTCGCGCTCGTGTCGATGCCCTTCATCGCCGGCTTTGTTGCGCCCTTCGCGGTTCTGGCGCGCCATGCGTTGTTTCATCCTGAAGGATGGTCCCCTGCGGAGTTCCTGGCAGCAGGCGCAAACAGCCTTCTGCTCGCAGGCATCGTCAGCGTCTGCGCGGTCGCCCTCGCCCTGTTCTTCGGCTATGCCGCGCGCGTCGCGCATAATCCGGTCACCGACGCCGCCACCCGCATCGCCGCCACGGGTTACGCGCTGCCCGGCACCGTACTCGCGATTGGCTTGATGATTCCGCTGGCGGCATTCGACAACCGGGTGGACGCGTTCATGCGCGACACCTTCGACATCAGCACCGGGCTGATGCTGTCGGGCACTCTATTCGCCGTCTCCCTGGCGCTGATCGTGCGTTTCCTGGCTGTGGCGCTCGGCTCCATCGAGGCCGGCCTCAACCGCATCTCGCCAAGTCTTGACGCTGCCGGCCGGACGCTGGGTGCCAGCACATTGTCGATACTGACCCGGATCCACATTCCGATCCTGGCGCCCGCGCTGGCGGCGGCCGCGCTGCTCGTCTTCGTCGATGCCATGAAGGAGCTGCCGGCCACACTCCTCATGCGGCCGTTCAACTTCGAGACGCTCGCAACCCACGTCTACGGATTGGCAGCCGCCGAGCGCTTTGAGGAAGCCGCCCTTGGCGCCATCAGCATCGTGATCATCGGTCTGTTGCCCGTGCTGTTGCTGCACCGGACAATCGCATCGGGCCGCGCGGGTTCCAAGCCCAGCGGCGCGGTGAGGAACCGCCGGGCTTAGGGCGACTTTGACCCTTTAACGTTTACCAGGTGCGGCGCGCGCCGGTATCGATGTGGAACAGACCGCCGCCGTAGTGTTTCAAGCCGCCGACGCTTCCCGAGGATCGCAGAAATGCGTAGACGCCGCGGACGTTGCCATGCACGCGGAAGTCGACGGCGTTGCCCGTGAGGTGCTGAGACCTGGGCGCACCTCCGACAGCGCGGTTATGGCCCTTGCTGCGGCATGTGGAGTTGACGGTAACGGGCCCGAAGTTCGAAGCGACCTGATTAACCATCGACCTGAGCGTGCCGTTCAGGCAGCCCGAGTTGGCCGCCCAACGCACGCCACCGCCCGACAGGCTCTTCTTGGGCTGATAGTTGCCATAGGCGGTGTCATCGAGTGCGGCAACACGATAGCCCTTGCTCTTCTTGGGTTCGGACGCCTCCGCGTAGCCGCCGAGCTTCTTGCGCGACGCATACGACTTCTTGCCCGACGACTTGCGCGCATACTTACGGGACGATTTGTAGGAGGACTTCTTGTAGGACGCTTTCCGATAATAGGACTTTTTGGCCTTTGGCGTTTCGGACTTCTCCCAGAAAGCCAGATCTTTTGCATTGGCTTGAGAACCCGGCAGCGCCGAGCCGGCAAAGAATGCAATTGCAGCTATGATCGCCACCAACGCACCACGCGCGACAGCCATCACCCGGCTCCTGCCGGAAAGACGCGAATACAGCATATGTTACTCCCTACCCTGGAACTCCCCAGACGCCACCGGCGTGATGGACGTTCCACCCATTGCAGTCACAACTGACAAACTGTTGGGCCCTACACGGGCAAGAGCTCGGTGAGAACTTCCAATCTAAATTCTTGGTTAATGCACAAGAATGACCTTAATATTCGTCAAACCCACTTGCGACATATACTATTTCTCGCATTACACTTTCTGTATTTCTTTGCGAACTCGGGCAAACAGATTCAAAACTCCAAGATTGGCACACTATAAATTGCAAAGCATGCGGCGGGCGGCCGCAACTTCTTCTGAAATTCTGGGGTATCGATCAAGTACAGGCGTAGTATAAAAATTGGCCGTTAGGTACCAGCCTGAACAGCCTATGGCGGAGCCCTTAAGTGAAATTCCTTAAGGCCGGGGTCTCCCATATGCCCGCGCTAAGCCGTCCGCGGGTTCGCGTTTGATCAGGCTTGCGGCGCGCGCGGCACGGTCAACAGCGTCACGAGAATGCCGGCGCAAAAGGCGCTCGGAACTGCAAACAGCACCGATGCCGCCGGCCTCAATCCCCACCAGTTCGCGACGTTTACAGCTTGCTCGTAGAGCGCCATCTGCGCCTGCATCCGCGCACCCGAATCAGACGCTCCCTCAAGTGCCGCCCGCAGGTCGACGAGCTTTCGCACCGCGGAGGGCGGCGCATTGGAGAGGGCTCCCGTCAGGTCGAACATCCATAGCGGGGCGAGGCGTACGCCGAAGATATAGGCGCCTGCGACGGCGAACCCGGTCAGCAGCGCGGCCACCGCGCCGCGCGCGCCGAAGCGCCGCCAGAAGAGCCCCATCACGACGGGAGGGAAAATTGAAGCGGCGATCAGCGCCAACCCCTCGCTCGCCAGTGCCACCAGATCGGCTGGTGAAAGGGCGGCAAGCGTCACCGAACCCAGCAGGAGAAGGATGCCGAGGGCGACCGAGCGCAGATCGAGCTTGCGCCGCGCGGGCGGGCCGGATCGCCGCGCTTCGGCGTCCGCCGCCAGAAAGCCCGCCAAAAGGGCGTTGCCTGCAACGAGCGCGGCGACCAAGGCTGCTGACACCAGCGCTAACCAAAGCATATCGGGAACACCGGCGATGAGGGAAGCCGCGAACACGTAGGCGTCGTTATCGAAGCGCAAATCCTGGAGTCGCAGCATGCCCTTATGGCCACCGACTTTGGCACAGGCCGCCGCAAGGTCGGCTGGAGAGGATGATGCCACCCCGCAGACAGAAACCCAGCCGTTGGCCGCGCTTTGGGTGATCGCGGCGGGCGCCTCCGCGACCTTGATCCCGGATTGCACGAACTCCGCCAGCCCGACGCGCGCGAAGACGGCAAATGGCGCCAATCCGCACAAGAACACCGCCACCAGGGTCAGTGTCATGCTCACCCGCCGCGGGGCCTCACCCGGAGCCACGGCGGCGCGTGAGATATGGCGGCCCAGCAGTTGCGGCAACCCGGCAATGCCAAGCGCCATGGCCAGGACGACGCCCGCAAAGTTCAAATTGGAGATCTGCAGGAAGGGCGAGGCCATGGGCTTCAAAGCGCTGACATCGGCAAGCTTCTGGCCGATGAGCGAAATTTCGAGATTAGCAACGTCCTGCAAGGCGATGCCGTAGGACCAGTAGGGCAGCGGAAGGCGGCCTTGAACCAGCGTAAGCACGACGAGGATCAGGCTGAACACGCCGATTAGAATGGCAAAGACAATGCCGAAAGGCCGCCGTCCTCCTGCCAGTGCCAGCCCGAGCCAGCACATGCTGAGCGCTACGGCGACCAGCGCGAACGAGGCGGCGCGGTCGAGCCCGCTCAGCGCTTGTATGGCGAGCCCCGCGCCGCGCACGTCAGCGGCAAGCAACAGCGTGGTGGCAATGCCTAGCACAGCCAGACAAATGCGGCGCGGCCAAAACCCGCCGAACCGCGCCGTGAAATATCCCGCGAGCGTCGAAACAGGATAGAGCACAAATCGGGGCGCGATCAGAATAGCCATCAAAGCAAGGCCGGATGCCACCCCAAGAGGATAGGAAAGGGCATCGAATCCGAGGGCCGCAATCAGCCCCGCATAGCCAATGAACCCTGCGCTGGCGATGGCTTCACCCGAGAACACGAGCGGGCCGAGCACGCCCTCCCTGCCCCGCTCCCCACCGGCTCGCCAAGTGAACAGCCATGCGATGACGACCAGCGCCACCAACGCGCCTTGGGCGGTGAACCAGAAGCCTAGGGGGAAGCCCGCCACTTTCACCGCATTGAGGGTGAGGGCTGCCAGCGGCAACGCGAATGAGACGAGCGCCCAGGCAGAGAGAGAAAAAAGCGTCAGCCGCCGAGTCGGCCGACTTGCTCCGGCAACTTCGTCCGCGCTCATTCTCCGCCCTCAAGCCCTGCTCCGCAGGGACTTGTGGCCAAGGATCGCGTTTCGATCAAGGCGCGTGGCGTGCTTGGATGTTTGCGGGGTCAAAAAGTGTTGGACCCGGGTACGCTGGCGGCGCGCGGCATACCTAGAAATACAGAGAGGCGGCGCCGGTAGGCACCGCCCCTATCGTAACGTCCCTAGACTTGGACCTAATTCTTTTTGTTTTGCCGTCTCGGCACCGGCCCAGGCACCGAAAGCGCGGGCACCATGCCTCAAGTGTTTACGTGCGTCAAGTCACCGCGCCAGATAAATTTTTTGCCTGCCGCACCCGCAGAGACCGTGCTCTGTTTTTGGTCAGAACAGGTCATTGGTGCTTGTGAGCGTCATGACCTGAAGCGGCCCCGTCAGCGGGCTTGCCGCCCATCTCGTGACCCATGGAACCGGGCGCTTGAACGGGTGCCTCGACATCGACCGCGCCAGCCTTCTCGAAGGTGAGGGTCATTTTCACGGTTCCACCTTCCTTCAGCGGCTCCTTGAGATCCATGAGCATGATGTGATCGCCCATCGGCTTCAAGACGCGCACCTTGCCTGGCTCGATGTCGAGCGCATCGACGCGCCGCATCTTCATGACATCGCCTTCCATGATGTGTGTGTGAACCTCAACGCGGCCCGCGACAGGCGAGGAGGCCGAAACCAGCTTGTCCCCGGCTTCCGATTTGATCTCCAGGAAGGCGGCCGAGATGGTGGAACCTCCCGGCGTGGCGCGTGCCCAGGGATGGGATATCGTTACGCCGTTCGCGTCGGCCGCGCGCGCGCCGGCACCTGCCAACGGCAACATCCCCAATGCAAGGGCGATGGTGAAGACAGCGTTTCGCATGGGAGATCCTCCGCTCTGTATTTTGTGGTTTCGAACCGGGACTATAGTGAATAATCGCGCCTTTGCGGCCTGCGGCATCAACGCGCCAAGTGTATCTGGACCTTTCATCAATTCGTCACATGGAAACGCGCCAAAGCACTGGTCTTTAACCGTTATCCATCCCAAATGTGCTAAACATGCAACCAGTAGACAAGGGGCCGGTATCGTCGGCCTATGACTAGCAGGCTGGTGTCATGTTGGCCCCACAACGGTGAAGACATTCGTGGCAAAGCGCGTTGTTCTGATCATGGGCGGAGGCATTGCCGCCTACAAGTGTCTGGACCTCATTCGCCGCCTGCGCGAGCGTGAGGTTCAGGTGCGGGTCGTCATGACCGCCGCTGCTCACCACTTCGTTACGCCGCTTTCCGTCGGCGCGCTCACCAACGAACGGGTCTTTACAAACCTGTTTGACCTCGACGACGAACGCGAGATCGGCCACGTCCGGCTGGCGCGCGATTGTGACCTGATCGTCGTCGCACCGGCAACTGCCGATCTGCTGGCGCGCATGGCGGGCGGACACGCCAACGATCTGGCCACCAGCGTCCTGCTTGCCACCGACAAGCCCATTCTCGTGGTGCCGGCGATGAACCCGCACATGTGGATGAACAAGGCGACGCAGAGGAACGTCGCGCAGCTCAAGGCCGATGGCGTTCATATCCTGGGACCAGCGATAGGTGAAATGGCCGAGCGCGGCGAGGCCGGTGTTGGCCGCCTTGTGGAAGTGCCTGAGATCCTGATGGCGGTGGAACGGCTGATTGGTGGAGACCAAACAGCCAACGCCGCCGCACCTCGACCACCACACGATGTCTCGATGGCCTCGCAGCGCCAAGACGTCCTAACGGGGCGGCATGTGCTCATCACTGCAGGTCCGACACACGAACCCATTGATCCGGTGCGCTACATTGCCAACCGTTCCTCCGGCAAGCAGGGTTATGCCATCGCCGTCGCCGCAGCCCGCCTTGGCGCGCGCGTAACGCTCGTATCGGGCCCGGTGTCGCTGCCCGATCCTGCCGGCGTCGACGTGGTGCGCGTCGTCACGGCGGCCGAGATGTTGGAGGCGGCGCAAGCGGCTCTGCCCGCCGACATCGCCGTTTTCGCTGCCGCGGTGGCCGACTGGCGCGTCGCCAAGCCCAAGTCGGAAAAAATCAAAAAGGGTCGTGGCGAGGCCGGCGTGCCCAAACTCGCGCTGACTGAAAACCCCGACATCCTGAAAACCATCGCACACTTGAAGAGCCGCCGGCCCGCGCTCGTCATCGGTTTTGCCGCCGAGACCCAGACCCTTGTCGCGCACGCACGGCGCAAGCTGAAGCGCAAGGGCGCGGACTGGATTGTTGCCAACGATGTGTCGCCCGGAACCGGCATCATGGGCGGAGACCGCAACACCGTGCATCTGCTCAGCGCCGCGGGCATCGAAAGCTGGCCCGACATGAGCAAGGACAAGGTTGCGGAGCGCCTGATGGCGCGGGCGGCAGCCGATCTCAGCCACTATTTGACGGCAAGGACGGCCGCAGAATGAAGAAAACCGTTGTGAAGGTTTCGCGTCTGGCCCATGCCGAAGGTCTGCCGCTGCCTGCCTATCAGAGCGCTCACGCGGCCGGTATGGATCTGCTGGCGGCCGTGCCCGAGAGATCCCCCGTGACACTCAAGGCGCGCGGCGGCTATGCATTGATCCCGACCGGCTTGACCTTCCAGCTTCCAACGGGCAGCGAAGCGCAGGTGCGCCCGCGTTCCGGACTTGCCGCCAAGCATGGCGTTACGGTGCTCAACAGCCCCGGCACCATCGACGCCGATTACCGCGGCGAAGTGCAGGTCATTCTGATCAACCATGGACCGAGGGCTTTCGTGGTGCGGCGTGGCGAGCGCATCGCGCAGATGGTTATCGCCCCAGTCACGAGGGTAAAGCTTACCAAAGCCCGTAAGCTGTCTAAGACCGTACGCGGCAGCGGCGGATTCGGCTCCACGGGCGGCGCGGCGGCGCTTGAAAAGAATTCTATTGCGCCTGCGCCCGAGGCGACGAAACCTGCCTTGCGCGCGCCTGATCGCAAAAAGAAACGCCGACCATCAGGTTCTTAGAGGTGAGGCGGAGCTTCCCTTGAGCGCCCCTTGAGCCGGGGCGCATTCCTTGCAACAAGCACTAATCGGCCCGTGCTGCCAACAGTGTGGCGCAATGGCTTGGAATTGCAGTTAGGATCACCCGATGACGAACATCGAAATCAAGACGCTCGCCGCAACTCAATCGTGGGGCCGTGGCCGGGTTTACGACAGCATCGCTGAAACAATCGGACATACGCCGCTTGTTCGCTTGAACAACGTGAAGCGGGCCAAGGGCCTCAAGAGCGACATTCTGATGAAGCTGGAGTTCTTCAATCCGCTCTCGTCGGTGAAGGACCGTATCGGCGTCGCGATGATCGACACGCTTGAAGCGCAAGGGCGTATCACGCCAGGCAAGTCGGTGCTCATCGAACCGACCTCGGGCAACACAGGCATCGGGCTCGCCTTCGTGGCGGCCGCGCGCGGCTACCGGCTTATTCTCGTGATGCCAGAAACGATGTCGATCGAGCGGCGCAAGCTCCTCACGCACCTGGGCGCCGAACTTGAACTGACGCCCGGCCCAGGCGGCATGCCCGCTGCCGTCGCGCGCGCCGAAGAATTGGCCAAGACCATTCCCGGCGCTGTGATCCCCGCCCAGTTCGACAACCCGGCCAACCCGCTGGTCCACCAGAAAACAACGGCCGAAGAAATCTGGAAGGATACCGGCGGCAACGTCGACGCCATCGTCGTGGGCATCGGCACCGGCGGCACGCTGACTGGCGTGGCCCGCGCATTAAAGCCCCGCAAGCCAAGCCTGAAGATGATCGCCGTGGAGCCAACGACGAGCGCCGTTCTATCGGGTGGCCAGCGCGGACCGCATAAAATCCAAGGCATCGGCGCGGGCTTCGTGCCGAGCATTCTCGACACCAACCTGATTGATGACATCATCCAGGTCTCGAGCGAAGCCGCCTTCGAGACGTCTCGGATGCTGGCAAAGGTTGAGGGCATTCCCGGCGGCATCTCGACGGGTGGCAATCTAGCCGCCGCCATCGCCCTGGCGGAGCGTCCGGACATGGAAGGTAAGACAATCGTGACCGTCGCACCGTCGTGCGCGGAGCGCTATTATTCGAGCGAGCTGTTTTTGGACCCCGCCAAGAGCTGAGTGCAGGACGACGCAATCTTGATGACGACACTGACGCCCGAGGAATCCCAGCGCTACAAGCGCCACCTCGTGTTGCGCGAACTGGGCGGCCAGGGCCAGCAGAAGCTCAAGGCCGCCCGCGTGCTCGTCATCGGGGCGGGCGGTCTAGGCTCGCCGTTGCTGCTTTATCTGGCAGCAGCAGGGGTGGGTACGCTGGGTGTCATCGATGACGATAGAGTGTCGATCGACAACCTCCACCGCCAAGTCGCGCATGGCACGGCGGACGCCGGACGCCCAAAGGTTGACAGTGCCGCCGAGGCCATCGCACGGCTCAATCCGCTGGTGAAGGTGGAGACTTATCGTACGCGCCTTGATGCCGGCAACGCGCTCGATATCATCGCGCACTATGACATTGTGGCTGACGGATCGGACAATTTCGCCACCCGTTATCTCGTGTCAGATGCCTGCTATCTGGCGCGCAAGACTCTGGTCTATGCCGCCCTCGGCCCGCTTGATGGCTATCTGTCGGTCTTCAAGCCACACGAGACGAAGCCCGATGGCATGCCCTACCCCACTTTGCGCTGCCTCTTTCCTGAGGCTCCGCCCGCAGGCCTTGTCGCCAACTGTTCTGAAGTCGGCGTGCTGGGGCCGGTGGCCGGCGTCATCGGCACGCTTCAGGCGACCGAGGTGGTCAAGGAGATCGCAGGCATCGGCGAGAGTCTGGCAGGAAAACTCTTGATCTATGACGCGCAGGCGAGCCGTTTTGACACCGTTCAACTGGCCTGGGACCCAGACAACCCATTGTCGGGCAAAAATCCGTCCATCCGCGATCTGTCCGGCCACGCGCCAATCCCAAGCCCTGCCTGCTCCGTATCGTGAGCCTGGGATTTCGGTGCCCCCGTCTTTGCGGGCAGCGAACCGCCACCGCCTCCTGCCACGAAGGCTCAACTAACCACGACCCCCTATCGATCCGGCCCCTTGCTCGCGTTCAACCCGGGAAGCAACTAAAGTGCTCTACGGAAAGTGGGAACCGGTTTGTCCGATCGGAAGCACGACAAGACAAGACCTAGAGCCGTTGCGTTATTCCACCAGAACAGGAACGGCTCTAGGGTGAGACCTACTTTATGAGCGCCGTCCCGGCGACACCGGGCCAACTGTAGAGATCGAAAGCCTGAGAACCGCGTGCTTGCGCTCCTGTCACACATCTGGTTCGTGCTTGCCGAGCTCGTGCGCGCGCCCTTCGACGCCCTCATGGGACGCGATAGGTGCCGCTATACGATCTCGATCGGTGTCGCCGCGCCGAAGGATGTCACCTGGGCGGTGGCGTCGGCACACTCGGTGCGCCTTGAAGGCACACCCCCGATCGAGATCACGACGGCCGCCGATCCGGCTCGCCCCGGCGTCTATACCGGGCGCTTGAAGATCGGCGAACTCGACCTGCCCATGGCCTACCGCGTCCTCGATGAACGCCCGGGCGAAGCCATGGCCATCGAGGTCCTGAAAGCGGAATCGGCGCCGGAATGCTGCCCTGGCGAGGATTATGTATGCGCTTTTGCGGTCACGGGTGACGATCGAAACTCCATGATCACCTCAACCTACGAGGTGACACACACGCGCTTCAGCTCGCGCCTGATGGTACCGTTGGCCGCCGTGCAGAATGTTCGCCGCTTGCGCACGAACGCGCAACTGCGCGCCGGCCGGACCAGCGATACGGGTCAAGATGCCGTAAAGAACGCGCTGCTGACGGGCGCGCTGACCTTCGCGAGCTTCTTTGCGATGTTCGGGCTCTCGGCAGCGATGATGCTGATCGTGCTCATCCTGATCCACGAGCTGGGCCATGTTCTGGCCATGCGATGGGCCGGCATTCCAGTGAAGGGCCTCTATTTCGTGCCGTTTTTCGGCGGCGTCGCAGTGAGCGCCGACCGTTATCGCAGCGAGGCGGAACGCGGCCTCGTCGCGCTGATGGGTCCAGGCTTCAGCCTGTTGACCACGATAGCGTTTTTATTCCTCGCGATGCAGGGCAACGATCCGCTCATGAGGGAGCTTGCTTACATGAGCGCGTTGCTGAACGGCTTCAATCTGCTGCCCATAATGCCGCTCGACGGCGGTCACATCGCACAAGCGCTTCTGTCACGCTTCGGGCTTGGCGTGGCGCGCATCTTCAACGCAGTTGCGCTGTTGGCGGGCGCGGCAATCGCGATGGCCATCAAGAGCTACCTGCTGCTTTTCGTCTTGCTGCTCATTGCACCCGCGATAGGATCTGACCGCGGAGCCAAGGCGCTGCGTCTGCCGCCGCTGACAGGCGCGCAATGGGTCCTGCTCGCCATCGCGTATGCCGCCACATTCGCGTTTTACACCGACACAATCGTGCAATTGGCCGCTGCCCTAGGCACCGCCGAGGCATCCGCCTGACAGCAAGTGTCCACTAGAACCTGAACGGCTTTTAGAACATGGCTGCATGTACGCGGTCAGGGGGGGCGTGCCCGTCGGCAAACGCCTTGATGTTGATGATGACCTTCTCGCCCATGTCGATGCGGCCTTCGAGCGTTGCCGAACTCATATGCGGCAAGGCCACAACCCGATTGGATGCAAGCAGGCGCGGATTGACAACCGGCTCGTGCTCGAACACGTCGAGCCCTGCACCCGCCACCGCGCCATGTTCGAGCAAGCGCACCAGCTCGTTCTCGTCGATCACTTCGCCTCGTGAGGTATTGACGACATATGCCGACGGCTTCAGCAGCTTGAGCCGGCGCGCCGACAGCAAATGATAGGTCGCGGGCGTGTGCGGGCAGTTGACCGATACGATGTCCACGCGGGTGAGCATCTGATCGAGGCTCTCCCAATAGGTCGCCTCAAGCTCCTGCTCGACATCGGCGGAAACGCGTCGGCGGTTGTGATAATGGATCTGAAGGCCGAACGCCTTGGCGCGCCGCGCCACGGCCTGGCCGATGCGGCCCATGCCAATGATACCGAGCCGCTTGCCATAAATTCTGTGACCCAGCATCCAAGTGGGCGACCAGCCTGTCCACTCTTCGCCGCTCTGTTTCAGGTAAGCGGCGCCTTCATAGATGCGCCTCGGCACGGCGAGGATCAACGCCATCGTCATGTCGGCGGTATCCTCGGTCAACACGCCCGGCGTGTTGGTGACAAGAATCGAGCGGTTGCGAGCAGTGTCGAGATCGACATTGTCGACGCCCGTGCCAAAGTTGGCGATCAGCCGCAAATTGGGGCCGGCCTGCGTGAGGATCGAGCGATCGATGCGATCGGTCACGGTCGGCACCAATACATCCGCCCGCTTCGCAGCCTCCACCAGCTCATGTTGGCTCATCGGCTTGTCGTCGGTGTTGAGTTCCGTCTGGAAGAGTTCGCACATGCGCGTCTCCACTACGTCGGGGAGCTTGCGCGTGACGATGACAACCGGTTTCTTGGGGGTGCTGGGCATAGAGTGTTTCCAGGGGAACTGTCGTTGCAGTAAAGACGGACGTGCGAGCCGGGCAGGGCCGGTCGACGTCCGTGTCTAACAGATGGCCTTGGCGATGACAAAGTACTGAAATTGGTTGGATGAAGGGCGAAGGATGATTGTCGTCAAAGTTATGCCCCGCCGCCAGTCCAAACCGGCTGAGGTCTTGCAGGGATCAACAACATCACCGTGACGAAATCGGCCCATACCCGTGCCAATCTTTCCCCTCGTATCGCCCCATCCAGGCGGACGCGGGCGAGAACACCGGTGCACACAGTGTTCGTCCTTGTATGCGCCGCCTTGGCCGCAACGGTCCTCACCGGGGGTATTCATCAGCGCGCGCAAGCCCAGGAGCAGCCAGCACCTTCGGGCAGCGGCCTGCCGGTCCCGCGCTTTGTCAGCCTAAAGTCTGACCGGGTAAACCTGCGCAACGGCCCGAGTACGGACTATCCAACCGGCTGGGTCTTCCGCCGGGCTGGACTTCCGCTTGAAGTGATCAAGGAATACGAGGCTTGGCGGCAGGTGCGCGACGCCGAAGGGACGACAGGATGGGTGCTGCAAACCCTGCTGTCGGGGCGGCGCACCGCACTCGTCCTGCCTTGGGAAATCAAGACCGGGCAGAAACCCCCGCAGGTGCCGATCCACTCGAGTGACAGTGCGCGCTCATCGGTCGTCGTCAACGTGGAAGCGGGCGTTATCGCCAATCTGCACTCATGCGATGGCCGCTGGTGCCGCGTCACGGTTGAGGATTATAGCGGCTACGTGGAGCAAAATAAGCTCTGGGGCGTCTACGAAGGTGAGACGATTAAGTAAGCCCCTGGAGCAGCTGAAAACCTGGCAGCTACTTTTTCGCCAGACGCACGACCACATCTATGTGCGTGATCGTCATGCCTTCGGGCGGTTCGGGCAGACCGGCGACCGAAATGGCATCGCCCGGAATGTCCATCAGCTCACCTTCCGATTCCAGCAAGAAGTGATTGTGGTTAGACGTGTTTGTATCGAAGTAGGCCTTTGATCCCTCAATCGCCAATTCCCGCACCAAACCCGCACGCTTGAACTGATGCAGCGTGTTGTAGACGGTCGCGAGCGACACATGCTCTCCCAGAGCCACAACCTCAGCATGAAGTTGTTCCGCCGTGACGTGCCGGTCCTCCCCGCCAAACAGCAATCCGCCTAGTGCCAAACGCTGACGCGTTGGCCTCAAGCCCGCAGCACGCAGCACCTGCGGCACGCTGCGCTCGGCCTCGGATGGGTCGGAATTATTCTGGGAATTGTTCATTCTCTCGGTGGCGTCCAAGGGCTTCAAGAACGTCAGATAGGGACGTGGCTGGAGAAATACCAGACACGAGACGACCGTGCGCGCGACTTAGTCGCACACATGGGTTATCGACATAATATGCCCACCGGCAATTCTGTGCAATAGCGCATCAAGCCATTGTATTTAAATACTTTTATGTTTCGACTCCGGAACTTCCCGAAAGAGAGGGCGACTTTGAGTTCGAAAACCGTTGTGTTAGACACCCGGGCGCCGAGGAGCCGTAATGGCCTCAACGACTTGCAGGGAAGCGAGAACACTATGGCCGACCGCCGACACAGTTTCGAGTTTGAGGACCTGTTGAGCTGCGGACGCGGCGAACTGTTCGGGGCGGGCAACGCTCAGTTGCCGCTGCCACCGATGCTGATGTTCGATCGCATCTCACAGATTTCCGAAACCGGCGGTGCGCATGGCAAGGGCTTGATCGTCGCTGAGTTGAAAGTGGCCGGAAGCGAGCGCCTCAATTGGTTTTTCGACTGTCACTTCAAGGGTGACCCGGTCATGCCGGGTTGCCTCGGCCTCGACGCGCTCTGGCAACTCGTGGGTTTCTATCTGGGATGGCTCGGCGCTCCAGGGCGCGGCCGCGCGCTTGGCGTGGGCGAGGTGAAGTTCTCCAACATGGTTCTCCCCACCACCAAAAAGGTCGAATACGTCATCGACCTGAAGCGGGTCATTTTGCGCAAGCTCAAAATTGCCATCGCCGACGGGGTGCTCAAGGCGGACGGTGAGCCAATCTATCATGCGACCGATCTCAGGGTCGGTCTATTCCAGGCGGGCGAGGCACCTTCGGCAACGGGTGCTTGAGGTTGGGCGCCACTTTCGGATAAACGAACAAGTCCGCCGGACGCCGACACGAAAGGCCGGGCGAGGGTAACCGCCGAGAGGGGCGCGAGGGGAAGGACTGTCGATGAGGCGCGTCGTCGTCACCGGAATGGGCATCGTTTCCTCGATCGGAAACAATAGCCAGGAAGTTCTCGCTTCACTGCGCGAGGCAAAGTCCGGGATCTCGCGTGCGGAAAAATACGCCGAACTGGGCTTCAAATGCCAGGTTCATGGTGCGCCCGAGATCGACTGGGCGGCGATGGTGCCGAGAAAGCCCAAGCGTTTCATGAACCCCGGCGTCGGCTGGAACTGGATCGCGATGGACCAGGCGATCCGCGATGCGGGTCTTGAGGAACGTGACGTCATCAACGAACGCTCCGGCATCATCATGGGATCTGGCGGACCTTCGACGCGCGCCATCGTGGAAGCTGCCGAAACGACCGTGAAGTCCGGTGGTCCAAAGAAGATCGGACCTTTCGAAGTCCCCAAGGCGATGTGCTCAGGCCCTTCCGCCGCGCTCGCCACGGCCTTCCAGATCAAGGGCACCAACTATTCGATCTCCTCGGCGTGCGCGACGTCTGCGCACTGCATCGGCAACGCCGCCGAGCTTATCCAGTGGGGCAAGCAGGACATCATATTTGCAGGCGGCTGCGAGGAGCTCGACTGGACCCTCTCCAACCTGTTCGACGCTATGGGCGCCATGTCCTCGCGTTTCAACGACACGCCAAAGTCGGCAAGCCGCGCTTACGACAAGAACCGTGATGGTTTCGTCATCGCAGGCGGTGCGGGCGTTCTTGTTCTGGAAGAGCTGGAGCACGCCAAGGCACGCGGCGCAAAGATTTACTGCGAAGTCGCCGGCTACGGCGCGACGTCCGATGGCTACGACATGGTCGCCCCCTCCGGGGAAGGCGCTGCGCGCTGCATGAAACTTGCGCTCAAGGGCCTTGACGGCAAGGGCGTGCCGAAAATCGACTACATCAACCCGCACGGAACCGGCACGCCTGTGGGAGACGCGCGCGAAATTGACGCCATCCGCGAAGTTTTCGGGACCGAGATCCCCACGATTTCCGCAACCAAATCCCTCACGGGCCATTCGCTCGGCGCCATTGGCGTGCAGGAAGCAATTTTTTCAGTTTTGATGATGAACAACGGCTTCATTTGCGAGAGTGCAAATATCGAGGAGATCGATCCGGCCTTCGCTGACATCCCGATTGCACGAAAGCGCATCGACAACGTGACGCTTAACTGTGTCATGTCGAACAGCTTCGGTTTCGGCGGTACAAATGCCACTCTCATACTCCGCCGACATGATGGTTAACCGTTAAGCCGTCACAGTCGTCTTCAGTCTTCTGGCGTAACGACAGACGGTGCGTTTTTATGAGAGTTCACAAGCGTGGAGCCGGCTGGTTTCAGGTTCACGGACGTTCTTTCGTTAGAAATACGAGGCTCCCCATGACGGATATCGATATCGCAAAGCCGGGCCCATTGATGGCAGGCAAACGCGGCCTGGTAATGGGCGTCGCCAATGATCGCTCGATTGCCTGGGGCATAGCGCGCATCCTGGCTGGACAAGGCGCCGAGCTGGCTTTCACCTATCAGGGCGGCGCCTTTGGCCGCCGCGCCTTGCCTTTGGCGCAGTCGCTCGGTTCCAAAATCATCGAGGAATGCAATGTCCTCGACCTGCCGAGCGTCGACAACGTCTTCTCCAGGATCCAGTCCGAGTGGGGTTCGCTCGATTTCATCGTCCACGCGCTCGCCTTCTCGGATCCGCGCGAGCTTGCTGGGCGCTATGCCGATACCACGCGCGACAACTTCACCAACACAATGGTGATCTCGTGCTTCTCGTTCACCGAGATCGCCAAACGCGCCGCCGGGCTGATGCCCAATGGCGGCTCGATGATCACGCTGACCTATGGCGGCGCAACCCGCTGGGTGCCGTCCTACAACGTCATGGGTGTTGCCAAGGCCGCACTTGAAGCCTCTGTGCGCTATCTCGCGGCCGACTTCGGCCCGCAGGGTATCCGCGTCAACGCGCTCTCCGCCGGTCCTATGCGCACGCTGTCAGGCGCGGGCGTGGGCGATGCGCGGGTGATCTTCAACTTCCAGCGTGAGAACGCGCCGCTGAAGCGCACGCCTACGCTTGATGAGGTCGGCGGTTCCGCCCTCTACCTGCTCTCGCCATTGTCGGGCGCTGTGACGGGCGAGGTTCACTTTGTCGATTGCGGCTATAACACCGTGTCGATGCCAAACCTTCAGAGTCTCAAGGAGTTGGATGCCGAAGGCAAGTCGCCTGGCCGCCCACCGTCTCAAGCGGCCGAGTAAGTTCGCTCAGAAGACCTTTTCAGCATTCGACGGGTCCGCATATCGCGGGCCCGTTTTGCGTTCACATCGCGCTGCTCCAGGGATGTGCTCCGGGACAGGCTTGCGGATACTTGCGCAGAAAGTGATGCAGGGCGTGCAACAATCTGGCGACATGAGCACGGTCACCCATGCCTTGCGCGGCACGGATATCGTCCACGATCATCTCGCCAATTTTCTGCTGACCATCCTTGCTCATCAAGAGACACTCGGCCAACCCGGTGGCGGCGATCTCAGGGATATGCTCATGCTCGGCAACGGCGAGCACTTCCTCCTCGGATAAGCCGCACAAGGCAATGCAATCATCGAGCGTAATCATGGTGCAACTCACAACTCTGAGGCTGCCAAATCCTCGGCCCATAGCGCCGCCTCAAGAAATGCGCCGGACATATAATCATCATCCCCGCGGCCATGGCCGGCAATGATCTAAATCTAACTCGCCGCGTCGTTTCGCAGCCGCGAGACGGCAGGCGTCTTCCGCCGAACGGTACCCGGCGAACGTTCGATTTTTCCGCGGCTCAGAGCCGCTTTGGGAATCGTTGACATCGGCGGGGCTGCAAGGGCACACACTCGCGCTCATGATCGGAGTTTTTGATTCTGGCCTGGGGGGCCTTACCGTGCTGCGCGAACTCGTCTCGCGTTTCAGGCACGCGGACTTCGTTTATCTCGCCGATCACGCTCATGTACCTTATGGCAATCGCCCATCCGGAGAAGTCGTTGATCTGACCCGCAACGCGGTGGAAGAGCTTTACCGCCGGGGCGCCAAGCTCGTATTGCTGGGCTGCAATACGGCAACGGCCGTAGCGCTGCGCCGCTTGCAACAGCAGTGGCTGCCCGACAGTCCTTGGGCCGGTACCCACAACGTTCTGGGAATTGTCGCGCCTACCGTCGAAGCCGCGACGCAGACGCCGTGGGCGGTGACGTCGCCCCAGTATCCGCAAAAATACAATACCGACACCGTTGCGGTTTTCGGCACGACGCGGACGGTGGCATCCGGGGTCTTTCCAGAGGAGATCCGCAAGCGCTGTCCGAAGGTGACAGTCGTCCAGCAGATCTGCTCGGAACTTGCAGGCGCCATCGAAGCCGAAAAGCCGGAAGCCGAGCTGGACCGGCTCGTGGCCGAAGGCGTCGCAGGGGTTTTGACGAAGACCGCAGGGCTGCCGCCTCATCGCGCTATCCTGGGCTGTACGCACTTTCCGCTAGTGGAGCATCTCTTCCGCCGCCACCTGCCGCCGTTCACCAGGATCCTGTCGCAGCCCGAGGTCGTCGCCGATAGCTTCGAGGATTATCTGCACCGGCACCGGCATTATCTGGAGGGCAGCGAAGGCGGCCGCCTCACGCTGTTGACAACCGGCAAACCCGAGGATGTCAGCCGCCTGGCCCGGGTGTTCTGGCCCGAGGTTGCAGCCTTCGGCCGCGCGTGAATTTTCATTCAAATATGCCGCGTTGGCATTTTTATGCTGCGCAACTCATCTATCTGATATCGGGATAAGCGCTAAGCTTCCTACGCGTCGCTCTTTGGCCGCATCTTTCATCTCCTGTCAGCGAGGCCCATATCAGACCGATGTCCGATCTATTCAAAAAGTCCACTCACGGCGCGCATCGCGAGGCTGATAGCGAAAGCCCGCATCGCGTGATCGATCCGGTGTGCGGCATGAGCGTCGACACGCGGGCGGGCAAGCCGTCATTCGACTACGAGGGAACGACGTACCACTTCTGCGGCACGCGCTGCCGCGAGAAATTCTCGGCCGATCCGGAACACTACATCGATCCCGCGCGCAAGGTGACGCGGTCCATGACCGACGTGAACGCTGCAGGAAGCAGCAAGAAGCTCTACACCTGCCCCATGGACCCAGAGATCATTCAGGAGGGACCAGGCACGTGCCCGAAGTGCGGCATGGCGCTGGAGCCGATGGGGGTTCCTGATGCTGACGCCGGCGACAGCCCTGAATTGATCGACTTCCTGCACCGCCTGAAGGTCGGCGCGCTCTTCACGATTCCGCTCTTCATCCTGTCAATGGGCGCGCATGCCGGTTTGCCGGTTCACGATTGGTTTGGTGCGCGCGGCAGCCAGTTTGTCGAACTTCTGCTCGCTGCTCCGGTCGTGTTGTGGTGTGGGCAGCCGTTCTTCAAACGCGGCATCGCCTCGCTGCGCAACAATAGTCCCAACATGTGGACGCTGATCGCGCTCGGCACGGGCGCGGCGTTCCTCTACAGCCTCGCCGCGGTCGCCGCTCCTGGACTCTTTCCAGAGACGATGCGCGGACATGGCGGAACGGTGCCCGTCTATTTCGAAGCGGCCGCTGTCATCATCGTTCTGGTGCTGCTCGGTCAAGTGCTGGAGCTGCGCGCACGGGCCCGCACGGGCGACGCCTTGCGCGCGCTCATGGACCTGACGCCCAAGACAGCGCTGCGCGTGCTGCCTAACGGTACCGAACGTGAAGTTCCGCTCGCCAACATTCTCCATGGCGACCAGATCCGTATCCGGCCCGGCGCGGCCATTCCCGTCGACGGTGTGATCGTGTCGGGCCATTCGGCCATCGATGAATCTTTGCTCTCCGGCGAACCGCTGCCCGTGGACAAGGTCGAGGGCGATGAGGTCACGGGCGGCACGATCAACACGTCGGGCTCGTTCGTCATGCAAGCGCGCGCCGTGGGATCGGAAACAGTGTTGTCGCGCATCGTGGCCATGGTGTCGGAGGCTCAGCGCAGCCGCGCACCCCTGCAGAATCTCGCTGACCGCGTGGCGCGCTACTTTGTCCCCGCCGTGGTGGCCGTTGCCGTTCTCGCGTTCTTGGCGTGGTTGTGGCTCGGCCCCGAGCCGCGCCTGGCCCATGCCATCGTAGCCGCTGTTTCCGTGCTCATCATCGCCTGCCCCTGTGCCTTGGGCCTCGCGACGCCCATTTCGGTCATGGTCGCAACAGGCAGAGGGGCGCGCGAAGGCGTGCTTATCCGCAATGCGCAAGCCCTTGAAGCCCTTGCCAAGGCCGATACGCTAATTCTCGACAAGACAGGAACGCTCACGCAGGGTCGCCCCGTACTTACCGGCATCGTTTCCAACGGCATTCCTGAGACGGAGCTGCTGATGCTGGCGGCGAGCCTTGAACAGGCGAGCGAACATCCGATTGCCGCAGCCATCGTGGCGGGCGCCCGCGAGCGTGGACTGACCTTACAAAAGGCGGACAATTTTTCTGCCGTCACAGGACAAGGCGCGCGCGCCGATATCGCTGGACATCATGTTGTCGTGGGCAACGCCAGACTGATGCAAGAACGCGGCATCGATGCCAGCGCGGCCCATGCTCAAGCCGAACGCCATGCAACATCAGGCCAGACGCCGCTCTATGTTGCCGTCGATGGCAAGCTGGCAGGCCTGCTGTCAGTCTCCGACAAAGTAAAGCCGCAAGCCCGCGAGGCCATTGCCGAGTTGAAAACGCTGGGCCTCGACATCATCATGGCAACGGGCGACCGCCAGGAAACAGCCCAAGCGGTGGCGCACGAACTTGGCATCGACAAGGTGCATGCGGGATTGCTGCCGGCCGAGAAATCGCGCCTCATTTCCGAACTCAAAACGCGCGGCCGTACGGTGGCGTTCGCAGGCGATGGCATCAATGACGCGGTGGCTCTCACGACCGCGGATTCAGGCATCGCCATGGGAACGGGTGCCGATGTCGCCATCGAAAGCGCCGGAATTACGCTGCCGAAGGGCGATCTCAAGGGCATCGTCAGAGCCCGCCGCCTGGCGAGCGCAACAGTCGCCAACATCCGTCAAAACTTGGCATTTGCGTTCGGCTACAACGCACTCGGCGTGCCGGTCGCAGCAGGCGTTCTTTATCCTGTTTTCGGCATCCTGCTCTCGCCGATGATCGCGGCCCTGGCAATGAGTTTTTCTTCCGTGTCGGTCATCACAAACGCGCTGCGGCTTGGACGTACACGGTCATAAGTTGCCAGTCTGACCGCAATCTGGCAGCTTGCGGGCGGCGGCCGCCCAGGGAGCGCCGCTTGTTTGTCGCAATGGACCGTTAGTCCCAGTACATCGGCAAGCACACGATTAACGGGAAGGAGTAAACCCCATGCGGTTTTCTGGTATTGCACTTGGCGCGATCGCCCTCGCCGCGGCAGCGTTTGTTTCAATTGGCGCGCCTGCAACAGCGGCCCCCGGTGGCTCGCTTGGCGTCATGAAATCGATCACGGCGGAACAGACGATGATCGACAAGACGCATGGATGGCACCGCACGTGCCGCCGCGGCTTGACCGACGTGCATCGTCACGTACCGGGTGTCGGGCGCGTGACGTGTAGCAGCCGCCGCTGCTGGACGAACCAGTGGGGTGTGCGCCGCTGCAAATGGTCTTGAAGACCGCAAGCGTGCTGTCTTGAGTAAAAGACGAAAGCCGCTGGTTCACCCGGCGGCTTTTTTAACGGCTGCTGGGCGAGCCGCGAAGATGATCGAGCGCCGGATCATGAAGACGGCGGCGAAACTGACAAGTACCGCGATGCCTTTCGCACAGACAGATCCGGTACCAAGCGTGCCCACGGCCAGATGGATCACCGCCCAGGTTGTGAACACGCCGAAGATGCCGCTTGCCGCGAACTCCATGAAGAGCCGGCGGCGCGTCTTGAGAGACGCGGACGCATCGAAAACCAGGCGAACCGACAGTGTGTAGTGCAGCACAAGCCCCATGCTGTATCCAGTCGCACCTGCAAGCGCCGCAGACATGACGTCAAAATGCGTAAGAAACATGAAGACCGCAAAATCGAGTCCCAACGCCAGCGCGCTGACGCCGGCATAGCGAACAAGTTGTTCGATGGGTCTAAACTGCGCGATGCGTTCGGCCGCGCTCACGCCGAAAGCCGGAAGGCGCAGCAAACTGCCGGAGGAGGATGTCATGCTGCAGTACCGACTTTTCGCGGCACCATGCGGACGCTTTTCAAGGCTTCCTGCGCACTGGAATTTCCGGCTTCGTGGTATTCGGCATCTTCGTTCACGCACCAGATATCGTAGATTTTTTCACCAGCAAGGATGTTCTGCACGGTCAGCATCGACGTCATCATGGCGTGATCCTGATTGTTGTACTTGTGCATTCCATTGCGGCCGACGAGGTGGAGCGTGGGGTATTTTTCCGCCAGTTCGGAGCGGATCGTCTCGACGTTAAACTTGTAGTCTTCGTCGTACACCGGATAAGCCTTCTTTTGGCGCACGACGCAGCCGTCAATGCACTCTTCCTTGCGGGCAAGACCGATAGCCGCAAGCTCGGCATGGGCGAGGTCCAGCAGCTCCGCGTCGGGCGCTGTCCATAGTCCATCCCCTTCGAAGCAGAAATATTCCAAACCCAAGCACGCAAGGCGCTCGTCAGGCACCATCTCAGGCGACCAGGAACGGAAATTCTGAATCCGGCCGACCTTCACGCTCGGCTCGTGAATATAGATCCAGTTGTCAGGAAACAGATCAGGCTTATCGACGACCACCGCAACCGTGATGAAGTCGCGATAGCGCAGCGCCTCGGCGGCCGACGCACACTTCGGCTTGTCGGTGAAAGCTTGTACGAGTTCGCGAATGGGCGCGGAAGAAATGACGTGACGAGCGGAGAACTGCAGGATTTCGCCAGTCTCGCATTGCGCGGTGACCGTCCACCGGCTCCTGACTCCGTCGAACGAGAGGCACATGAGCCTGGTGCCCATGTGGATCGCGCCACCCTGTTCGCGCGTCTTGCGTGCTGCGGCATCCCACATCATGCCCGGGCCCAAACGCGGGTACTTGAAGCTCTCGATCAACGTCTTGATGACCTCGCCATCATTGGCCTTGGTGCCATCCTTGAAGCCCTTGGGCTTGATCGAGTTGCGCAGAGCATTCGACATTGCCGACCACAAATCGAGGCCCTTGATACGTTGGGCGGCCCAGTCGGCCGAGATTTCATCGCAACTCATGCCCCACACCTTCTCGGTGTAGGTGCGAAAGAAGATGGAGAACAGCCGTTCTCCGAATTGGTTTGAGACCCACTCGTGGAACGTCTCGGGCCTTTCGTTGGGAAAGGCCTGCTTGTAGAGAAAGGAGAGTACGCACATGGCACTCTCGACAACGCCGAGGTTACCCAGCGCCTCGAAGGCCTTGAGCGGATAGGAATAGTATTTGCCATCGTAGTAGATCCGCGACATGCGCGGCCGGTCAATGAAATCCTGCGGCAGGATTTCGTTCCAGAGATCCACGACTTCCTTCGATTTCGAGAAGAAGCGGTGCCCGCCGATATCGAAGCGGAAATCCTTGTAGGTTGCGGTGCGACTGATGCCGCCGACATAGTCGGGGTCGGCCTCGATGACTTGGGTTGAAACGCCCTCCTTGGTGAGAAGGTAGGACGCGGTCAAACCCGCCGGACCCGCACCAACGATAAGCACATCACATTCAGTCATGAGTTCAGCCTACACCCTATACAGACACACCGGCTCCGCCCTGCGGGAACAGAGAGCGCAGCACACGGCCCATGCCGTGAGGCTAGATGCGAACGATGAAGAAAGACTGAAGTGTTTATGTCTTCAAATTAACCCGGTGTTTACGCCAGCGACGCGTTTGTTTACGCGGACGCAAGGAGCAGACCGTTAAGGTCATCGCTTTCCCGCGGAGCCCGCGATGCAAACCCTTGCCTGTCAAGACAACACCGGCTCGCCCGTTGCTCGGCTTGCATTCCAGCCGCTCTGGCTGTGGTGGCTCGCGGCATTTACCCTGATCGCGCTGCGCCAGTGGCTGACCGCAGGCGCAGGCTTGTCCGATTACCTGGGCGACATGGATGATGCCGCACGCCTCGTGCAGGTACGCGAACTGCTCGCCGGAAAATCATGGTTTGATCTTTGGACGGCGCGTATGGGCGGAGAGCCCGGAATGCTATGGCATTGGTCGCGCCTCATCGACGCTCCGATCGCACTGCTGCTCGCCGCATTTCGAGTGGTGCTGCCCGCCGAGACGGCGGAACTTGCAACGCGTGCGATATGGCCGCTTCTGGTCCTGGCCCCTCTCCTCTATGTCATGGCGCGGGCGGCAGATAATATTTCAGGCAGGCCGGCCGCACTGATCACGCTTGCGCTCGCCGCCATGTGCCCCTTGGGACTCTACCAGTTTGCGGCCGGTCGCATCGACCATCACAATGTGATGATCGCAGCGACGCTGTCGGCGGCGCTATTGATATGCGCTTTTCCCGCGACCCGGGCCCGTTGGGCGGGCGCTGGCGCCCTTTGTGGACTGGCCCTTGCTATCGGCTATGAAGCGCTTGCCCCCGTCGCGGCGCTGTCGTTCATCGTGCTCGTCTGGGGCTTGTTCGATGGCAGCAGATCACGGGAGGCTTGCAGGTTTATAGACGCCTTCGTCCTCGTCTTCGCAATCTGCTTTTTGATGACCATTCCGCCTGACCGCTGGAGCGACATACGTTGCGATGCGATCTCCCTCAACATGGTCGCGCTCGCGGTCGTCGGGGGGGCAGGCGCCCATCTCGCATTGTCGAACGCCAAGCGCTGGAGTGCGATGCGTCTTCTGTCGGTTACGGCCGCCGGAGGCCTGGCCGGCGTCGTCAGCTACGGCCTGCTGGAGCCTAAGTGCCTAGCCGGACCGCTGGCGCAACTGCCCAAGGAGATCTTTCCGATTTGGTTTGCCGTCATTGGTGAGAACCGCTCGATCGTGATGGACGTCTTGCGAGGGAACTTCGAGCAGTCGTTAGGTCTTCTCGTCTATTATGCACTGGGTCTCGTGGCTGCCTGGAAGCATCATCGCACGGCCCGCGACGGGCAAAGTCTCTTTCTCGCGCTCGCTGCCAGCATGTTCGTGGTCTGCGCCTGCTGGCAATACAAATATACCGCCTACGCAAGTCTGTTCGTTTGCGTGCCCCTCGCACTTGCGATCTCTGCGCTTCCGGCAGCGGCAAACCTCAGCGCCGGGACCATTCAAGCCTGCGTGATGATTCTTGTCAGTCAGGCTGTCCTGCTGCAAGCCTCTAAGGTCATCGATGTGCGGCTTCACCCATTGACATCGCAAGTCTCCGCGGCTGTGACACCACAAGCTTGCCTCGCGAACAGTGCAGTCCGAGATCTTGCCGCGCTTCCGCCAGGGCTAGTCGCGGCGCGCATCGATCTTGGCGCCTACATCGTGGCGCTCACAGAGCACAATGTCCTGTCGGCGCCGTATCACCGCATCGCCGACGCGATTATCGCCAATCATCATATTTTTGCTGCGCGCTCCCCGCACGATGCGGCGCAGATCTTGAAGGATCGCAAGGTCGATTATGTTGTGACATGCAGCGGTCTCGACGACCCGTTTGTTTCCGAGCCCAAGTGGCGCGGAACCTTGCGTGCCGATCTGATTGGCGGCCATGGACCGGCGTTTCTGGTTCCCGTACCGCTCGCCAATCCCCACAGTCTGTTCAAGGTCTGGCGCGTTGATGGCCCAGCTCTCGCTGCCGCGCCGTAACCTCATTCAAGCAGCTCAAATGAAAACGCCGGACCCGTGAAGGTCCGGCGTCTTTCTTCATGTGCGAAACTTAAGCGCCGGGCTCAGCCACGGTCACGGCGCGGACCACGGTCACGGCCTCCGCGCTCGCCACCACGGCCACCTTCGCGGCGCGGCGGACGCGACTCGAAGGTCTCCTCCGGTTCACCCTCGGCGCGCGGAATTTCCTTGCCGGTTTCCTGATCGACGATTTTCATCGATAGGCGCACCTTGCCACGATCGTCGAAGCCCAGAAGCTTCACGTAGACTTCCTGGCCCTCCTTCACAACCTCCCCGACTGTGGCCGGACGGCCTTGCGTCAGCTGAGATATGTGCACGAGGCCGTCCTTCGAACCGAAGAAGTTCACGAAGGCGCCGAACTCCATGATCTTGACGACCTTGCCTTTGTAGATCTCGCCGACCTCCGGCTCGCTGGTGATGCCGCGGATACGGGCCAGCGCCTTTTCGATCGACTCGCGGCTTGCGGAGGCGATCTTCACCGTTCCGTCGTCGGAGATATCGATCTTGGCGCCCGATTCGGCGACAATCTCGCGGATGACCGAACCACCCGAGCCGATCACTTCACGGATCTTATCGGTCGGGATCTTGATGGTCTCGATGCGCGGGGCGTACTCGCCGAGCTCCTGACGCGAGCCGGTGATCGCCTTCGACATCTCGCCCAGGATATGCAGACGGCCAGCGGTTGCCTGCTCGAGCGCAACGCGCATGATCTCCTCTGTAATACCCGTGATCTTGATGTCCATCTGCAGCGAGGTGACACCATTCTCGGTGCCGGCCACCTTGAAGTCCATGTCGCCGAGATGATCCTCGTCGCCGAGAATGTCGGAAAGAACCGCGAAGTCCTTGCCTTCCTTGATGAGGCCCATGGCGATGCCGGCAATCGGCGCCTTCAGGGGCACGCCCGCATCCATCAATGCAAGCGAAGAGCCGCACACAGTCGCCATCGACGAGGAGCCGTTCGACTCCATGATCTCGGAGACGACGCGGATCGTATAGGGAAACTCCTCCTGTGTGGGGAGCATGGGCCGGACGGCGCGCCAAGCCAGCTTGCCATGCCCGATTTCACGGCGGCCGGGCGAACCCATACGGCCCACTTCGCCAACCGAGTAGGGCGGGAAATTGTAATGCAGCAGGAAGCGCTCTTTCTTGGTGCCTTCAAGGCTATCGATGTACTGCTCATCCTCGCCGGTGCCGAGCGTGGCGACGACGAGAGCCTGCGTCTCCCCGCGAGTGAAGAGCGCCGATCCGTGCGTGCGCGGCAGAACGTGGACTTCCGAGAGGATGGGACGGACCGTCTTCAAATCGCGGCCGTCAATGCGCTTGCCAGTCGACACGACATCGGTGCGCATGATGTCCATTTCGAGCTTCTTGAAGGTGTCGGCCAGCAACACCTTCTCATTAGGATCATCGCCGGTATCGATTTCGGCGAAAACCTTGTCGTGCGCTTCGTCGACGAGCGCATTGCGCTTCTGCTTCTCCGGCGTTGAGAAGGCATCGCGCAGCGTCTTTTCCGCGAGTTCCTTGACCTTGTCCTTGTACTTGTCGAAGTCGGGAAGCTTGATGTCCCAGGGTTCCTTGGCGGCCGTCTCGGCCAGCTTGATGATCGCCTGGATGACAGGCTGGAAGTGCTTGTGGCCGAACATGACCGCTTCCAGCATTTGCTTTTCGGGAAGCTCCTTGGCCTCCGATTCCACCATCATCACCGCATCATGCGTGCCGGCAACGACGAGGTCGAGCGAGGATTCCATCATCTCGTCGATCATGGGGTTCAGCACGAACTCGCCGTTGATGACGCCGACGCGGGCCCCGCCGATGGGGCCAAGGAAGGGAAGCCCGGAGAGGGTGAGCGCCGCGGAGGCGGCAACCATGGCCACGACGTCGGGATCATTCTCCAAGTCGTGAGAAAGAACGGTCACCACAACCTGCGTCTCGTTCTTGAAGCCTTCGACAAACAGCGGACGGATGGGGCGGTCGATCAGGCGGGAGGTGAGCGTTTCCTTCTCGGTCGGACGGCCCTCGCGCTTGAAATATCCGCCTGGGATCTTGCCGGCTGCGTAGGTGCGTTCCTGGTAATTCACGGTCAGCGGGAAGAAGTCGATGCCGGGCTTCACGGAGCGGGCGGCAACAACGGTGGCGAGCACGCTGGTCTCGCCGTACTGGGCCACGACGGCGGCATCTGCCTGGCGGGCCATGTGCCCGGTCTCCAGCGTCAGTTTGCGGCCACCCCAGTCAATTTCCACGCGATGAATGTCAAACATATCGGTATCGTCTTTCGTTCGCTTTTGCTTCTATCTCGGTCATCGGTCAGTCGTTGCGCCAATCTGTTAGCGCCAACGGCGCATGCGCCAGGGCTCGATCAGCACCAGCGCACACGGTTCTTGTCATGAAGGCATGCGGCCATGGGGCCGTCCTTTGCCGCGCGACTACGCGCCCGATGCAACGAGCGCGCAACACGCAGCCGTTAGCGGCGGATGCCGTGCTTCTCAATGATCTTCTGGTATCGGGCGACGTCCTTGCCCTTGACATAGTCGAGGAGCTGGCGACGCTGCGAGACCATCTTGAGCAGGCCACGTCGCGAGTGATTGTCTTTCTTATGAAGCTTGAAATGCTCGGTCAGCTCGTTGATGCGGTGAGTCAGAACAGCGATCTGGACCTCCGGCGAGCCGGTGTCGTTGGCCTTGGTCGCATTGTCCTTGATGACAGCAGCTTTCGCCACACGGCGGTGTGGTGCGATCTCCGACATCGGGTTCTCCTCTTAAAGATATTTTGATCATGAGCGGCCATGGCCGGGATGTCGTCCAGCCAGGTCACCAAAAGATGCGCGCGGGCCGTAAGCCCGCGCGCGCCGCAACTTATACACGAAACCCCCAAAAAGGCGAGGAGGAAGTTTTGGCATAATTTCAGTTATAATTCAATGCATTACGCATCGCGCTTATCGAGCCCTATCTGTGATGAGGGCATGGGAAGCAAAAACGGAAATCCCGAAAACCTTGCGTGGCTCGCTTGCTGTCGCCTTATGTAGACAGTAGGACGGTCACGGCCATGACCGAGATTTCCGACTTTGAAAAAGACATCGCCGAGCCGCTGCGCATAGCCTGGATCGCACGGGCCCGTGTCATCCTCGACAGTTACGAACGAACCGTGACCCGGCCGCTGATGAGGCGCGCTGGTGATGAGTTGGAAGATGCCCGGCTTCTCTATGCAGCACCGTTCGCCGTGCTCTCGCACGGCACGCAGGCCGATCCGATACTCGATTACGGCAACCGCGTCGCGCTTACCCTGTGGGAGACGACGCCGGATGCTCTCATCACAACAGCCTCGCGCCTGACGGCCGAGCCGGTCTTACGAGAAGCACGCGAGAAGTTGCTCGCCGAAGTTACTCAACACGGCTTCATCAGCGGGTATGAAGGCGTGCGCATCAGCTCCACGGGCCGGCGCTTCCTCATCAAAAACGTGACGGTGTGGAACCTTGCCGATGCCCAGGGACGGCCGGCCGGACAGGCGGCGGCTTTCGATACCTGGCACGATCTTGCCTCTAACAGCGCCACGTCCTGACCGGCGTGTGCAAGGACGCACCGAATTTCGATCAATCGGCCGTCCTGCCGGCACCAGGTGCAAACGGCAGACCGCCTCGTGCCGCGACTTCGTCCGTGACGGGATCAAGGCGATAGATCGCGGCCTCTGATCCGTCGGTCACCAGGTAGATGTAGCCGTCAGGACCGACAGTAACGTTGCGGATGCGACCGATCTTCTTCTGCAGGAACTGCTCTTCGCGCACCACCGCACCGTCTGCGATCGTGAGATGCACGAGGCGCTCGCCTGAGAGCGTGCCGATGATGAAACCGTCATGCCAGTTCTCCGGCATGACGTCGCCGCGGTAGGCCACAAGGCTTGAGGGCGCCACGGAAGGCACCCACTTGTAGACTGGATCGACAAGACCCGGCGCGCTGGTGCGATCGGAAATAATCTCGCCATTGTAGTCGATGCCAAAGGTCACAAGCGGCCAACCGTAGTTGGCCCCCGGTTCGATGATATTGAGCTCATCGCCGCCGTAGGGACCATGCTCGATCTCCCATAGCTTGCCATCGCGAACAACCAGCCCTTGCGGATTTCGGTGGCCATAGCTGTAGATCTCCGGCAACGCATCGTTACGGCCGACGAAGGGATTGTCCTCGGGAATACTCCCATCTTCACGAAACCGCACGATGGAGCCTGAGTGATCCATCAGATCTTGTGCGCGCTCCTTCTCGAAGCGGTCGCCGAGGGTGAGATAGAGATTGTTGTCGGGACCGTAAGCGAGGCGACCTCCGATCTGATCCACGCCCGCAATGGCCGGGCGGCTGTCGAAGATCACCCTCTGGCCGGTGAGCGCGTTGCCTTCAAGCCGCGCGCTCATCACACGCATGTTCACCGCGCCTTTCGTGCCATGCATGTAGCTCAGGAATATGCGCTGATTGTTGGGAAAATCGCGATCGACCAGGACGTCGAGCAATCCGGAGTGACCACCCGTAACAACCTCGGGCGTGCCTGCTACGGCCTCCGCTTGAAGGACTCCATTCTCGATCACACGCAACCGGCCCGGGCGCTCGGTTACGAGCATCCGCCCGTCGGGGAGGAATGCCGCGCCCCACGGCATCTCGAAGGGGCCTGCTACCATGCGCGGCTCAAACGTGATTTCCGAGGCCGGCGGCTTCATCGGGATGACCGCGCTTGGACCGGTTAGATCCTCGACAAACTGGGCCTCGGCTTCGTCGGCGCGAACACGGCTGTCGCCAAGTAAGCCCAGAAAAATGCATAGAAAAGCCGCTGCGGTGGCGGTCCAAAACCCCCGCGGCGGCGGACAGAGTTTCAACGTCATGCTGCCCTTCCCACCAACACTTGATTCCAGACTTTCAAGCTAGCAGAACCGCGGGCGGCGACCATAAGTGCCCCATGCTCCGGAGTGGCTCACCCACAGTAAAGATTTTTGCCTGCCTATGTCTGCTAAGGCGGGCATCCAGGCCTCGCGGGCAAGACAATGCAGGGCGATCTCCCCCCAAGAGACGCGCCATGCGCCAGATCAACTCCAGACGCGGCAATGCCGCGCTGCAAAATCGCTGTTGCTGCTATGCAGCAATTTGCGTTTTATGTTATGGTTCAGTACGTTATTCTTCTTTCTAAGATCCTATTTGGCGAGTCGATATTGCACGGCGCGCCGTTCCAACAGGACCTGAGGAGATCCGAAATGACATCGCATGACACTGTCGCACTCGTAACAAAGGCGGGGCTTTGCATCACCGTCCGCCCGGCAAACGAAAAGGACGATCCTGCCCTGGCGGCCTTTTTCGAGCACGTTTCCAAAGATGACCTGCGTTTCCGGTTTTTAAGCGC
Organism: Hyphomicrobium sp.; assembly: GCA_016793445.1. GTDB lineage: Bacteria > Pseudomonadota > Alphaproteobacteria > Rhizobiales > Hyphomicrobiaceae > Hyphomicrobium_B. The sequence goes on from JAEUME010000002.1 coordinate 57,772, forward strand.
AGTGCAGAAGGTTTCGCCCGAACAGATCGCGGCCATGACCCACGTAGACCACCGCCAGACCGAGGACTTCCTTGTGTTCGAAACTGGCGGGTCCGAGATTATCGGAAATGCCATGCTCGCTGCCGACAAGTCGCTCCAGACCGCCGAGGTCGCCTTCACCGTTCACAGCGACTTCAAGGGCAAGGGCATCGAATCGGCCTTGCTCAAATACGTCACTGAAAACGCCAGGGCGCGCGGCATCAAGAAGCTGCAATCCATCGAGAGCCGCGAGAACCACTGCACCATCGAACTGGAGCGTACCATGGGCTTCACTGCGCGTAGCATCGAAGGTGACCCCATGCTCGTTCTGCTGGAGGCGTCTCTCTAAGTTACGCTTTGCGACTCTCGTTCCTCGAGCCGGCCGCAAAGCGCGAGCGGACTAAGTTACGCTTTGCGACTCTCCTTCCTCGAGCCGGCCGCAAAAGCGGAATCCCAACTGAAGGTCCAAAATGCGATATGGCCGGACGAAGTCCGGCCATATTGTCTTCAGCACCGAGAGCTCATACTAACAACGAGCAGCGAATACTTAGCGCCGGCGGAGAGTCATGCTCCCGCCGCCCCGTGCGCTGGAGAATGTCACCGTCTGGGATCCGCCGCTCACCGTCACCCGGACGCGGCCCGAAATGTCGTACTCCGGATTGTGGAAGTCCCCCACATACTTATTGTTCGTGACCATGGATAACGAACCCGTCTGACGGATGGTGACAGAGGACGAGGCGCAGGTCGCGGCAACCGCAACCACCTTGGCACCTTGCGGCGTGTACGTGACGCGGCAGCGTACGTTTTCGCGCTTACCCTCTTTGGGCTGCACATAACCCGAGCCAGACCAGTCGCCCGATAGAATGTCTGCGCGGGCTGCACCAGGATGCGCAACCAGAACCGCAGCGAAAGCCAGTGGCAAAAGTCTTAAAACATTCATGATCGGCTCCTTCAAGGTCAACGGCTTTGGCCGGATCGCCCCGCTGATAAAATAATTCTAGCTAATATCGGTGCACGATGAAATATGGCCAATACCGGCGCATGTGCATTGGATACAATTTTCCTATCATGCGTCTGAAATGCACAGACTTCCGGCGCCGCTGGCGGCAGCGCCTTTGACTTTCCGGGTGCTTACAGCTCACATTAAAGCAATGAGCTCCGATCCGGCACGGCCGCGTCCTATCATTGATTTGACTGCGCGCGTCTCCGGCGCGCTGTTCGCCGCACAACCTGCGGGTTTACGCCGGCTCTTCTTCACCGAGCTTTGGGAGCGCTTCTCCTATTATGGAATGCGCGCGCTTCTGACGCTCTTCATGGTCGCCCCCATCGCCGAGGGCGGTCTGGCGCTATCGACGCCGGACGCAGCACGCCTTTACGGCAACTACACGATGGCCGTTTACATGCTCTCCATTCCGGGCGGCTTCATCGCCGACCGGATTTTGGGGGCACGCCGCTCGGTTCTCATCGGCGGATGGACGATCGCGCTCGGACACTACTGCCTCGCTTATCCGTCGCTGGCCACGTTCTATGCCGGGCTGGTGCTCATTGCGCTCGGAACAGGGCTATTCAAGCCCAACATTTCCGGCCTTGTCGGTGCCTTGTACGCCCCCGGAGACGACCGGCGGGACGCGGGCTTTTCGATCTTCTATACGGGGATCAATATCGGCGCGTTCATCGCGCCGCTCATCACGGGCTTCCTGGCACAAAGTGCGCTCTTCAAAGGCTGGCTGGCGTCGGCTGGGTTCGATCCGTCCGCAAGTTGGCACTGGGGTTTCGCGGCCGCAGGCGTGGGCATGACCTTCGCAATGGTGGAATTCATGCGCTCCGGCCATGCTCTGGAAGACCCCGTTTCACTGGCTGAGCGGCGCGCGGGCCGTGACGGGCTGTGGCGCGACGGGCTCTCAATGTCGGTGCTCACGTTCGTGCTTCTCGCCCTGGTCATTCTATCGGACGAGCCGGGCTTGGAATGGTTACGCTGGATGTTCCTCGCGCTTCCGCTCGCCGGCATCGCCTGGTGCCTGATGCAGCCAACCAGTGACCACAAGAGGCTGGCGGCAATCGGGGTCCTCTTTATCGCGGCGATGGTGTTCTTCGCCAGTTTCGAGCAGATGGGCTCATCGATGTCCCTGTTCGCCGACCGGCTGACAGACAATTCCCTGCTCGGGATAAGCTTCCCCTCCTCCTATTGGCAGGCGGTCAATCCGATCTTCGTGATCCTGTTTGCGCCGTTGATTGCGCTGCTTTGGCTGCGGCTGGGCCGCCGGCAACCTTCCGCGCCCATGAAATTCGCAGTCGGACTTACGCTGGTCGCGCTATCGTTCGCCTGGATGGTTCCTGCAGCCAAGCTGGCGGCGGAAGGAAGGGTATCGCCTATTTGGCTCGCGGGGTTGTTCTTCCTGCAAACGATAGGAGAGCTTCTGATTTCCCCGGTAGGCCTGTCGACCATGACCAAGCTCGCGCCGGCGCGCATGACCGGCCTCGTGCTGGGCCTGTGGTTCCTGGCCGCTGCCTTTGGCAACAAGCTGGCTGGCGTGCTGGGCGGCACGTTCCAAGCCGAGGATCCTGCAGCGCTGGTGAACTTCTTTGCGTCCCAGGCCCTGTGGATTGCAATAGCCGCCGCGGCGATGCTTGCCGTCGTGCCCTGGGTAAAGCGCCTGAGCGGCGAGCACTGACGCTTCTATCGCCGCGGGTGTCAGCCCTTCGGGCCATGAATCACGCATTGACGATGCGCATCATCGCCTCGGGATAGCGCGTTCCGGCGGCTGCGCCGAACGGGAACGCCTCTTCGATCGCGTCGGTTTCGGCACCCGTGAGCACGATGTCAGCCGCGGCGAGGTTCTGCTCCAGGTAGCTGCGCCGCTTGGTGCCGAACAGCGGAACGATAAAGTCACGCTTGCCCAGCAGCCAGGCCAACGCCAACTGCGAGGGCGTCACGCCGCGCGCCTTCGCCAGTTCCTGCACTTTGGCCACAAGCTCGAGGTTCTTAGCGAAGTTTTCCCCCATGAAGCGGGGGCTGTTGCGGCGATAATCGTCCGGCTCGAAATCCTGCGGACTGCGTATGGCGCCTGTCAGAAACCCGCGACCCAGGGGACTGTAGGCGACAAAGCCAATGCCGAGCGTGGCGCAGGTATCAAGCACGTCTGTCTCGGGATCGCGCGTCCACAACGAGTATTCCGATTGCACCGCCGTTATCGGGTGAACCTTGGCGGCGCGCTCTATGGTCTGCGAAGAGGCCTCGCTAAGCCCGATGAAGCGCACCTTGCCAGCCTTTACCAGCTCCGCCATCGCGCCGACGGTGTCCTCGATCGGCGTCGCCGGGTCGACGCGGTGTTGATAGTAGAGGTCGATATGATCCGTACCTAGCCGCTTCAGGCTGCCCTCGACCGATTGCCTGACATACTCGGGCCGTCCATTGACGCCGCGCTTGGTGGGATCGGCAGGGTCGCGCACGATGCCAAACTTTGTGGCGAGAAAGACCTTGTCCCGCTTGCCCTTGATCGCGCGGCCCACCAGTTCCTCGTTGGTGTGCGGGCCGTACATGTCGGCGGTGTCAAGAAAGTCGACGCCAAGTTCAATCGCCCGGTCGATGGTGGCGATGGCCTCCGCATCGTCGCGCTTGCCGTAAAAATCGGTCATGCCCATGCAGCCGAGAGCGAGAGCGGAAACGGTGGGGCCGGCAGACCCTAAGCGGCGCGTCTTCATCTAGATAGGCCTTCTCGTTGGGAGGGGCGTTGATTTCGATATGGTGATGTGGGGGTTGATCGCGGCATTGCCAATCACGACGATAGGCCGTGTCCGCGCCATTGGGCTTAACCGTATGGCGTCATTGAATTTATTGCTGAACTCACCATGTCACGCGCATGCCGCCTTGACACCCTGGCAACGGGCGGGTGAATTCGCACCCGCAAGATCACCCCGCCTCAGGTATACGTCTGTATATTTTGAAGGATGTCTTGGCGGCCGCACCGCCGGTTAGCACCGCACCGTCATCAGCGGAAACGAGAGAGAGGCTCCCTTGAGCGCGCAAGCCGCCATCCGCACCTATCTGCCCTTTGAAACGCCTATTCTCGAGCTGGAAAGCAAGGTCGCAGAACTCAAAACGCTCCAAGCGGAAGGCAAGGGCGTGCAGATCGGCGACGAAATCTCCAAGCTGGAGCAGAAAGCGAAGGCCGCCCTCGTGGATATGTACGCCAAGCTCACGCCCTGGCAGAAAACGCTGGTGGCGCGCCATCCCGAGCGTCCTCACTGCCTTGAGTTCGTGCACGGGCTGATCGAGGATTTTACGCCGCTCGCCGGCGACCGTTACTTCGCCGAGGACGAGGCGATCATCGGCGGCATGGGCCGCTTTCGCGGCCGCTCGGTGATGGTGCTCGGCAATGAAAAGGGCTCCGACACCGAAGGCCGGATCAAGCACAACTTCGGCATGGCCAAGCCCGAAGGCTACCGCAAGGCCGTACGCCTGATGGAAATGGCCGACCGCTTCAATCTGCCGGTCATCACGTTCGTTGACACGCCGGGCGCCTATCCCGGCATCGGCGCAGAGGAGCGCGGCCAGGCGGAAGCCATTGCGCGCTCCACGGAATGCTGCCTCAGGCTTGGCGTGCCGGTCGTCTCGGTCATCGTGGGCGAGGGTGGCTCGGGCGGGGCCATCGCCATCGCCACAGCCAACCGGATCTTGATGCTCGAACACGCGATCTACTCGGTGATTTCGCCGGAAGGCGCCGCGTCCATCATCTGGCGTGACAGCAACAAGAAGGAAGAAGCTGCGACCAACATGAAGATCACGGCGCAAGACCTCGACCAGCTCGGCGTCATCGACGTGATCATCCGCGAACCCGTCGGGGGCGCACATCGCGACCGCGAGCAAGTCATCACTTCGACCGGCAACGCCATCTCGCGGGCCATTGCGGAGTTCGACGGCAAGTCGCCCCAGGAGATTCGCCAGCAGCGCGAAGACCGTTTCATGAACATCGGCCGACTCTAGGAGGACCCGTCTGGCCAAGACTTGAGCATAAGCGCGGGGCCTAACGCCGCGCCGTCTGTTAACTTCCTGGATCTGTGGTTGAATTTTTGCGCGTTCCCGCCTTAGAGCCCGCTCGATGCGCCCTTCCGGCGCCGCATTCATCCACATACTGAGCTTGACAGGTACCTGTGCTGCGCCCAAACGGCGTGTAGACTCCTAATCATTCGTAATTCGTGGCGTGGGCGTATCGGAAGGGGGCAGCGCGGGGGCGCGAGCAACCACAAGCGTTAGTTGGAAAACTGATGCAGGGTGTGCCGGCGAGAACCGGGCGAAGCACACGAGACGAAGGGGTACGAGGGATTTGACTGCACGCCTTGCCAATCCCGGTCTAGAGAGAGGACCCGCGTCTACGCGGCGTAAAGGCACGCGCGCTGCGCTCGCCGCTGCGTGCGTCCTTATCCTTGCGGCTTGCTCCAGCGCGCCGGTCATCCCGCCGCCCTCCGAAGTCCCGCTTGGCAAGGACACCCTGAATCTGCTCGCAAAGAAGGGCATGCAGCCGGGCGCGCCGGTGTTCGTGCGCGTCTTCAAGGAGGAGAGCGAACTGGAGATCTGGAAGCAGCGCGACGACGGCCGCTTCTATCACTTCAAAACGTACCCGATCTGCAATTGGTCGGGTGAGATCGGACCCAAGATCAAGCAGGGCGACCGCCAGGCGCCGGAAGGCTTCTACACGATCACGCCCGCGCTGATGAACCCGAACTCGAAGTACTATCTCTCCTTCAACCTGGGCTATCCCAACGGTTTCGACAAATCGTTGGGCCGCACGGGCGACAGCGTGATGGTGCACGGCAAGTGCCGCTCGGCGGGCTGCTATGCCATGACCGACGCCATGATGGAGGAGATCTACGGACTGACGCGCGAAGCGCTCAAGTCGGGTCAGCCGTCTTTCCAGCTTCAGGCGCTGCCTTTCCGGATGACGGACGCGCGCATGGCCCAGATGAAGAACCACAAATGGTACGCCTTCTGGCAGACGTTGAAGCAGGGCTACGACCACTTCGAGAAATATCGTGTGCCGCCTGAGGTGGTGGTGTGCGAACGCCGCTACGTGGTCAACGTGGTTGCCCAGAGCCGGCCTGATCCTGCCGCAATGTGCCCGCCACTGGCGCGCCCCGTCGTCACCGCATTCACGCCGTTGCCTGAGCCCCAGGAAATCAGCGTCGCAACCGGCAGCAAGATGAAGGGCATTGTCGATCCCGACAACGAACCGACCGCCGCCGATGTCGCATCCGCCAAAGCCGCCGCCAGCACGGCAGTGACGAACGCCCCAACGCCGGCCTACGGTACCGGCATGGGCTCACCCACGTTCGCTGGCAATCAGTAGAGCCGCTGCCCGGCTGGCAATGCCTCGCCCCTAAAACAGGTCCTTTCAACTTGAAAGAAACCGAGCGGGCATCTTGTCCCGATAGGGGAACATCTCGAAAAAGGGGCGCGCTTCGTTCAGCACCTTGCGGAAGGAAGGCCGTTCAAGCAACCGCTCGAAGTACGCCCGCAGGTTATGGTGACTCTCGGGGAACGGTACGACGATGCCGGCATAGAAAAGTGCAGGAGCAGCGGCGGCATCCGCCATGCTGAACTGGTCGCCCGCAATCCACGTCCCGTTCGCCGCCTGGCGATCGATCATGCCGTACGCCGTCAGTAACCGGCGTTGCGCGCCTTCGACGCCCGCGGGATCGCGCGCGTCCTCCGGGCGAATACGATCGAGCACGATTTTCTGCATCGGGTCTTGCACGTGAAGATCAAAGAGCCGGTCCCACAAACGCACCTGAAGGCAGGCCTCCGGATCGCCCGGCAGCATCGGAGCCGGGCCAGGGTAATACTGGTCCAGATATTCTATGATGATCGAAGTTTCCGGTACGATCTGCCCTTTGCCGGTATCGCGTAAGATGGGCATCTTGCCCACGGGCCACAGATCCAGGAACTGCGCTTGCTCGCCGGGATTGCCAAGATCGACAATATGCGCGTCGAACGCAGTGCCTGCCTCGTAAAGCGCGATCAGGACTTTATGACAGAACGACGCCAGCGGATGGTAATAGAGTTCAAGCGGCATACCGGCCTCCAGCCGAGGTGGGTGCGCGTTATTTTTCGAGTGAGTAACAAAGAGTAACTCAGGCCCCAGATTACGATAGGGGGTCAGTCAGGAACAGCATCACGCGCAAGCCGCCGTGCGCTATGGGACCGAACGGCGGCGCAAACGTTAGACCTGTAGCCTTCGCAAGCTCCGTTTCCGTCGTCACCAAGCCGACGCGCCATCCCTTAAATCGCGTTGCAAGCGTGCGCCCCGCCCCACGGTAGAGCGCGCGAAGTGCCTTCTTGTCGCCGATACGCGCTCCGTAAGGCGGGTTGACAATGACAAGTCCGGGCGGACCGTCCGGCGCAACAAGGTCTTCAATCGCTTCCTGGCGAAAACTGGTTATGCCGCCAACGCCAGCGCGCTCAGCATTCGCAAGGCTCATGCGAATTGCGCCAGTATCCTTGTCACTGCCGTAGAATCGAACTTGCGGCTTTGCCACGTCCTTTGGCGCCCGCATGTGTGCCCACGCCTGCGCGTCGAACGTCGCCAGTTGCTCGAACGCGAAACGCCGCGAACGTCCCGGCTTCATTCCGCAGGCAATCTCCGCGGCCTCGATGACGAAGGTGCCCGATCCACACATCGGATCGACAACGGGCTCGCGCCCATCGTAGCCGCACTGACGCAAGAGAAGCGAGGCGATGGTCTCGCGCATCGGCGCCTTGTTGACTGCTTCCTTGAAGCCGCGCCTATGCAGCAATTCGCCCGAGGTATCGATCGCAACCGTGCACACGTCGCCTTCGATGCGCACCTTGATCAGAACCTCGGCTTCGGCTGACTGCGGCGCTCCGGTTTCATCATGGATCGCACGCGCAATGCGCTCGGCCGCCGCACCGGAATGATAAATGCGCGAGGTCCGGCATGTCGCGTCCACGCGAAACGGAACGTCGGAGCGTAGCACCTCACGCCAAGGCAGGCGGTGCGCGCGTTTGTCGAGTTGGGCGAGATGCAGAGCCCTGAAAGAACCAACGCGCGCCAACACGCGGCTCGCTCCGCGAATTTCCAGATTGGCGCGCCAAACGTCGTTCCAACCACCCATGAGCGCGACGCCGCCTTTGACGGCGCGCGCCCGGGCAAAGCCCTTCTCAACAGCCTCTGCGCAAAGAGTGACTTCCAGGCCAGGAACGGACACCAGGAAGATTTCGAAATCATCGATAGAGGTCATTGACGGTCTTCGGGCAGTGTTGCACGCGTCGGCAGCGCTGGCATCCTATCCAACTCTGGGTCTGTAAATCGCCTCGTTCTTGGTTATCATCGGCCGCACGATGACGACACCTCAAATGCAGCCATCGCGAGCGTCCCGCCCGCAACGCCCTCAGCGCCGCTGGCCCCGCCGCATCGCGATGATCGCCCTCGTCGCGATCGCGGGCGTCGTCGCGTTTCTCGCGGGGGATTGGCTGAGGCTCTCGCCGCGCGAGGCGGATGAACGGCGCATTGCGTTCGAGCGTACCGAGCGCAGCTGGCGCGCTGGCCTGGGGCTGACGTTGCCTGGGGCGCTCGACCTCGCGGACCTCCAGAACCGGCTTGCCGAACATAACCTGACCGAGGGCGCGCCTGTCCTGATCCGCATCTTCAAGCGTGAGTTCGAGCTTGAACTTTGGCTGGCGCGCGAGGGCGCGTTCCACCACTTCGCCACCTACCCGATCTGCACCTGGTCGGGACGCCTGGGACCTAAGCTCAAGACCGGCGACGCGCAGTCGCCCGAAGGTTTCTATACGGTGACGCGCGACGCCCTCAATCCCAACAGCCGCTGGCATCGCTCTTTCAACCTTGGCTTTCCCAATGCCTACGATCGCGCTCATGGCCGCACAGGCTCCTTCCTGATGGTGCACGGGGGCTGCGCCTCCGTCGGGTGCTTCGCCATGACTGATCGTCAGATCGATGAGATCTGGAAGCTTATCAACGCGGCCTATGACAAAGGTCAGACCCACATTCAGGTGCAGGCCTACCCCTTCCGCATGACATCCGAGCGCCTCGCTGGATACCAGGACCATCCGGACGCGGCATTCTGGCGCGATTTGCGGAAGGGTAACGACGTGTTCGAGGCAACGCGGCTACCGCCCCAGGTCAACGTGTGCAAGGGGCGCTATGTTTTTGCTCCTGGAGCGGCCTTTGCTCAGGGCGGCCCCATCCTTGAGCGTTGCCCACAAGCATCGGCGAGGAATTGAAAGTCTTTCCAGGGGCTACATGCCCGGTGCGCGGCCATAAAATCACGCTGACTTTTGTCCTATCCTATAGATATGTTGTCTATTCAATCGAGGGGATTCGTTCAGGCGGCTGGAAATGGCGTTGGGTGTTGCGCGGCATTCGCTGACGGCGCTTGCGCTGATCGGCTGCATCGGGGGGCTCGCCACGGCTCCCCGGCCGGCGCACGCGCTCTCCATTGAGCTGAAGGGCGTCGCCGCTGACCGTGTGGACCGCCAGCGCTCATGGGCGGAAGGCGCGTTGCCCCTGCCCGGCACACCGAATGTGGCCATCCTGGACGAGCGCTTGAGGCAGAAAGGCGTGTCGATCAACGCGCCGATGCTGATCCGCATCTTCAAAGCCGAGTCAGAGCTTGAGGTCTGGAAGGACAGGCAGGGACAGATGGTCCTGTTTGCGACCTATCCTATTTGCCACTGGTCGGGCATGCTCGGCCCGAAGCTGCGGGAAGGTGACAAGCAGGCGCCGGAAGGGTTCTACACCGTCACCAAGCGCCAGCTCTATCACGCCGGGCGCTGGCCCCGCTCGCTGCTGCTCAATTTTCCCAACGTCTACGATCAGGCTGAAGCGCGCACGGGTTCCGATATCCTCATCCATGGCGGGTGCACGTCGGTTGGCTGCTTCGCGATGACCAACCCGGTTTCAGACGAGGTTCACCGCCTGACGGTTGCCGCGATCGACGCGGGCCAGGACAATGTGCCCATTCACGTCTTTCCGTTTCGAATGACGGAGGAGAACGTCAAATCACACGCGTCTCCGGCATGGGCCTCTTTCTGGGCAAACCTGAAGGAAGGCTACGATGCCTTTGAGCAGACCAAACGCGTGCCTCGTGTCGCGGTTTGCAACAGCCGCTACACGTTCGCGGAGGCGCCGGGTACGGTCAGCGCCGGCGCGGTGGAAGCGTGCCAGACGACGATTGCCACCATCAAGGACCAGAATGACTGGCTCGACGGGGTCACGCCGGCATCGCCCATCGTCCGGCCGGTTCGCACAGCCGCCGCCGACATTCCTCCGCCGATGCGGCTGGGCGGCAGCGTCGCAGATTCACCAGCCGAGCCCCAGTCCGGCGGCCTCACCGGCGCACCTCCTTCTGCGGGATCGGCCACCGGCGCTGCCGGCGTCGTTGAACCAGCGCCCAATGCTGCGCCAGATGCGGCGCCGGCACCGCCCGCGATCCTGTGCCGCTGGGCCCTACCAGTTTGCCGCCGCACGTCGTCCCTGAAGTCCATTCAAGCGGCACGCAAGGCGGCACGCTTTGCGATCGGGTTGAGACTGACGATCTTGCTGCCAAGATCCCGCGCACCGGCGGAAGGCAAACAACGCTGATCTTCCTCGGGCTTTGATGACCCGCGCGCCGCTTGCGTCTTGTGCCCATGTCCTCCGATCGGCTAGAGCCTTAAATCGACGTCAAACAACGAGGTACCGGCACATGGCTGACAGCTCTCCGAGCAAGCACGTTGAAACTTTTGTGGAGAAGGCGTTGTTCGCCTCGCGCTGGCTTCTGGCGCCATTTTATTTTGGCCTCGCGATCTCGCTGATCGTCCTGCTGATCAAGTTCCTCGCCGAGCTTTTGCATCTCCTGCATGGCGCATTCACGCTAACAGAATCCGATGTCATTCTGGGTGTGCTGGCGCTTGTCGACCTGTGCCTTACAGCCTCGCTGCTCATCATTGTCATCTTTTCGGGCTACGAGAACTTCGTCTCACGCATCGATCACACGGGCCACAAGGATTGGCCGGCCTGGATGGGCACCATCGACTTCAGCGGCCTGAAGCTGAAGCTGCTGTCCTCCATCGTCGCGATTTCCGCCATTCAGCTCCTGAAGCAGTTCATGTCTATAAAGACCGTTACGCCGGAGAACGAGCGGGTTCTGTTCTGGATGGTTGTGATCCACGTCGTCTTCGTCGCCTCCAGCGTGCTGCTGGCGCTTTCCGACCGGATTTCTGGTCACGGCGGCCATGACGATACGCAGGCGCCAGACTCGGCAAATGCGGGCCACTGACAGGGCGACGAACTCAACCGGCTGGCGGCATTGCGCGAACGGCGTAGTGATTTCCGAGCACGAGCACATCCATATCGGTTCGCAGGAAGCATGACACAGCGTCCTGCGGACTGGCCACGATAGGTTCCTTGCGATTGAACGAAGTATTGAGCAGCACGGGTACACCAGTTAACCGGCCGAAGGCGCTGATGAGCGCATGGAAGCGCGGCTGAGCGTCAGCGTCCACCGTTTGCAGCCGCGCCGTGCCGTCGACATGGACGGCGGCCGCGATCTCGGCGCGTTTCGCCGGATGTACGCGCGGCGCAAGCGTCATGAAAGGATCGGGCTGTGCGATCTCGAAATAGTCTGCCGCCCGCTCCGCAAGCACGGCCGGCGCGAAGGGCCTGAAACTTTCCCGCTTCTTGATCTTGGCATTAAGTGTGTCGCGCATCTCCGCGTTGCGCGGATCAGCCAGGATCGAACGATTGCCGAGCGCGCGAGGTCCCATTTCGAAGCGGCCTTGAAACCAGCCGGCCACTTTTCCATTCGCCAGATCGTGCGCCACGCGGCTAAAGAGGGTGGCATCGTCCAGCAGCTCCCACTTCAAGTTTGCCGCACGCAAGGCGCGCACGATGTCCTCATCGGCATAAGTCAGGCCGTAATCCGCGCGAACAAGCTCGAACGTCCGCTTGGCTCCCAATGTCTGGTGATGATGCCAAAGACACGCGCCAAGCGGCGCGCCGGCATCCGACGCTGCAGGCGGCACCCATAGGCGCTCGATATCCGTTTCCTGAAGAATTCGTGCATTGACGACGCAATTGAGCGCGACGCCGCCGGCAATGACGAGGTTGCGCGATGGAGAGGTTCGCGTGATGTGGCGCACCATGTGCAAGATGGTCTCTTCCGTCACGTGCTGAAGCGCATAAGCGATGGCGCGATGACGATCTTCGAGCGGTTCGCCTGGGAGGCGCGCCGGACCAAAAACCTCGAAGAATTTCTTTTTGAAGGGACGCAACTCGCCGAACGTGTCGAACGCGAAATAGTCCATGTTAATTTGATAGCGGCCATCGCTGGTGAGACGGATCAAATCACGGAATCTTTCCACGCATGCATCGTCGCCATAGGCCGCCAGCGCCATGACCTTGCCTTCGCCCTCCAGCGGTTCGAAACCGAGGTAGCCGGTCACGACGGTGTAGACCATGCCGAGCGAATTAAAAAACTGTGAGTGCCAGCGCCGTTCGAGGACATTGCCCTTGCCTGAGTAAAGGCTGCTCGCCGCATCGTCGCCATAGCCGTCCATGACGAGGATGTTGGCTTCCTCGAACGGCGAGACGAAGAAAGTGGCTGCGTGGGACTCGTGGTGCCCTACACATACGAGCGGCGGCAGGCGGGCGGACGCAAAGCACTTGCGCAGCTTGCGGATCAGGTAGTGGTCGAGAATGGCGATCTCGCTGCGCTGTGGGGAATGGGAGCGTTCAGACAAGAGGGAGAGAGAGAACGGCAGATGTGAGAATACCGCACGTGAGAAGCTGCGCCGCAGCCGCCGCACGTCCCAAGGTGTCACCATCACATCGATGTCTTGCAGACCGCGGCCATCGGCACCCAGAGCCGCCATCAGCGAAAGGCGGGGGAAATTGCGGGTACGCTTCTCCCGCTTGAGCCTTTCCTCCTCGATGACGAGATCGATCTCGCCGCCGGCAAGAACCGCGATGCCGCTGTCGTGCGTCGCGCCGACCAGGCCTAGAATACGCACACTGTCATTCAAACCGGCTACCCATCCGCTGCATGCGGAATGCTTAGCCTAGTCCAGCTTGCCGTGGCAATGCTTGTACTTCTTGCCCGAACCGCACGGGCACTCCGCATTGCGCGACACGCGTCCCCAGGTCGCAGGATCGTTGGGATCGAAGCCGCCTTCCGCCTTGCGCTTCTGCAAAGGCTGGCGCTTGGGCGGCTCTGGCGGGGCGAAACGGCGGGCGCGGGCGCCTTCCATGGCCGCATCCGCCATGGCGAGTTCGCGCGCGACGTCTTCCGGCACCTCCGGCTGCATCTCATCGAGCCCCGTAGCCGGATCGATATGGTGGGCTTCCATGGGCGGCAGTTCGACCGGCTGCAGCGCCGGCTGCTGCTCGGGCGGCATCAGCTCGACGTGCATGAGCTGACCGGTCGTCGCCTCGCGCAAGCGGCCCAGCATATTCTCGAACAACACGAAGGCTTCCGACTTGTATTCGTTGAGCGGATCGCGCTGACCGTAAGCACGGAAACCGATCACTTGGCGCAGATGCTCCAGCGTTACCAGATGCTCGCGCCAGAGATGGTCCAGCGTCTGCAGCAACACCATCTTCTCGATCTGGCGATAGAGATCGGTGCCGAGTTCGGATTCCTTGAGTTGGACCTTTGCCTCGGTTGCCTTGAGGATGCGTTCCTTGATCTCCTGGTCAGCAATACCTTCTTCACCCGCCCAATCCTGTACCGGCAGATCCAGTCCGAAGACGCCGTCGACGGCTTCCTTCAGTCCCGCAATGTCCCATTGCTCGGCGTACGCGGCGGGGGGAATATGTTTGGTAACGAGTTCGTCGACCAGCTCTTGACGAAGCTCCGTGACGGTCTCGGACACATCTTCCTCGCCCATGATATCCAGACGGTGACCGAAAATGACCTTGCGCTGGTCGTTCATCACGTCATCGTATTTGAGAATCTGCTTGCGGATATCGAAGTTGCGCTGCTCGACCTTCTTTTGCGCCGTCTCGAGCGACTTGTTCATCCACGGATGCACGATCGCCTCGCCTTCCTTGAGGCCCAGCGTCTGCAGGACTTTGTCCATACGCTCGGAACCGAAGATGCGCATCAGATCGTCATCGAGCGCCAGATAGAACTTCGAGCGCCCTGGGTCGCCCTGACGGCCCGAGCGGCCGCGAAGCTGATTGTCGATGCGGCGGCTTTCATGGCGCTCGGTCGCGAGCACGTAGAGGCCGCCCGCTTCGAGCGCGGATTTCTTCTTGGACGCGACGTCGGCCTGCAACTCTTCTCGCTTTTTCCTGGTCGCGGCCTCGTCAGGCTGCCGGCCCGCCGTCTGCTCCTCCGCGATCCAATCGCGCAAGCGATAGTCGGCGTTGCCGCCGAGCTGGATGTCGGTGCCACGGCCGGCCATGTTGGTCGCGATGGTCACCGCACCGGGCACACCTGCCTGAGCGACGATGTTGGCTTCCTGCTCATGATAGCGCGCATTCAGCACCTGATGAGGGATGGGATCTCCCTTGCCCTTGGCATCGCGCGCGAGCCTCAAGAGCCGCTCACCGGATTCGGTGAGATATTTCTTCAGTTCTTCTTCCTTCGCCTTCAGCGCGCCTGCCTGCTCGATGAGAGATTTGCCGAGCGACTCGAAATACTTGTGATCCTTGAGCAACTCCGACAACTGCTCGGACTTTTCGATGGAGGTCGTGCCGACCAGGATCGGCTGGCCGCGCTCCTTGGCTTCGGCGATGGATTGCACGATGGCGCCGAGCTTCTCGCGCTGCGTACGGTAGATCTCATCGTCCTCGTCTGCGCGTTTCACCGGCAGGTTGGTGGGAATCTCGATGACTTCGAGGCCGTAAATGTCCATGAACTCGCTGGCTTCCGTCATGGCCGTGCCGGTCATGCCGGCAAGCTTCTCGTAGAGACGGAAATAATTCTGGAATGTGATAGACGCGAGCGTCTGGTTCTCGGGCTGGATATCAACGTGCTCTTTGGCTTCGAGCGCCTGATGAAGGCCTTCCGAGTAGCGCCGTCCGGGCATCATGCGGCCTGTGAACTCGTCGATGATGACGACCTGGCCGCCCTTTACGATATAATCCTTGTCGCGCTGGAAGAGCCTGTGTGCCTTGAGCGCCTGATTGACATGATGGACGATGGTGACGTTCTCGATGTCGTACATCGAGCCCTTCATGTGGCCTGCCGCGGTCAGCAGCTGCTCCATCTTTTCGTTGCCGGCTTCCGTCAACGAGACTTGGCGCTGTTTTTCGTCGAGTTCGAAATCCTCCGGCTCGATCTGCTTCATGAAGCTGTCGACCGCCTGATAGAGGTCTGCGCGGTCCTCCAGGGGACCGGAAATGATCAGCGGCGTACGGGCTTCGTCGATCAGGATCGAGTCCACCTCGTCGACGATGGCGAAGGAGTGCCCGCGCTGGACCATTTCCTCCTTGTGCATCTTCATATTGTCGCGAAGATAGTCGAACCCCAACTCGTTGTTGGTGGCGTAGGTCACATCGCAAGCGTAGGCAGCCTTGCGGTCGTCATCGCTCATGTCATGAACGATAACGCCAACGTTGAGACCGAGGAAACGATAGACCTGTCCCATCCAGTCGGCGTCGCGCTTGGCGAGGTAGTCGTTAACGGTAACGACGTGAACACCTTTTTCCGCCAACGCATTGAGGTAGACCGGCAGCGTTGCAACCAGCGTCTTGCCTTCACCTGTCTTCATCTCGGCGATATCGCCTTGGTGAAGCACCATTCCACCGATGAGCTGCACGTCGAAGTGGCGTTGTCCGAGCGTCCGCTTGGCCGCTTCGCGCACCGTCGCAAATGCCTCAACGAGAATATCGTCCAGCGTCGCGCCGTTCTTGAGACGTTCGCGGAAAGCCGCTGTGCGAGCGCGCAAATCGGTATCGGAAAGCTTTTCTATTTCCGCTTCCAGGTCATTGATGGCGGCAACCTTGGGACGGAAACCCTTGACCCTGCGCTCGTTGGAGGAGCCGAAGATCTTGGAGGCCAAACCACCGATGGAAAGCATGTCGTCTGTCCTAACCGTTTTCTGGGATCCGCTTTAATAAAAAAGCTTCACGCCCATGGGCTTGTTCAGGTATGTTGCAACGAGGTTGCAACGGATTGTTACAACGCAAATCGCGCGGCAAGCCCCGCTTGCCACGCCAGCGCGTTCCGGCGCCCAGGACCAACTTGCGAAACAAACCGGGGTCAGCGTCTCCGCCGCCCCCGTCCCGGCGGAGACATAAGAACTCGCACCCCCCCGTGTCAACGCTTGAAGCGCCCTAGTTCGGGCGTCAAATGGTGCCATTGGCTGCCGGCCGGCTGAGGATCGGACCGGGGGCGTGCGCAAGCCATCGCCCGCTCTCGAAATTTTAACTTGGCTTGATGGGGTTGGCAGGGCTAATCCACCTGCGGCTCGACGTGAAAGCGTGGCTCGCCCATCCTGCTCAAATGGCGGCCACCGCGATCAAACGCATGCGGGCACCCCTTGAATCACGATTGCGGATCACGATCGCGCCAGAAACGAGATCGGGGCCCGCAACTTAGACACTGATGCATGACGGCCTGAGCCGCAATCGAATGAGCCAACCCCGAGCGCGAAGGCGCTTGCTGAACTCTCAACGAGGTCCCCTTTGAAAATGCGCGTTTCACATCTCGCCCTGGCTCTTGCGCTGATCGGAGCCCTGCCTGCCGTCCTGCCGGCGCCCGCAACCGCGGAAGACAAGGTTGTCGCGACCATCAACGGCAAACCGATCACCGATGCGGATCTTGCCGTCGCCGACAGCGAGATCGGCAGCGACATGGGCTCGATGCCAGCAGATCAAAAGCGCATGTCTCTGGTTGAATTTCTCATCGACAACCAGCTTTTTGCGGAAGCTGCCGAGGAGAGCAAGCTTGATCAGGGTCCGGACTTCGAGAGCCGCCTTGCATACCTGAAGCGCCGTGCCTTGCGCGAATTGTATTTCGATAAGGTCATCAAGGGCGCGGTATCCGACGCCGATGCACGCAAGCTCTACGATGAACAGGTCCAGAAGCTCAAGCCCGAGGAAGAGGCGCAGGCCAGTCACATCCTGGTGGCGACCGAGGCCGAAGCCAAGGACCTCAGGGAAAAACTCAAGAGCGGCGGTGACTTCGCAGCACTCGCCAAGGAGCACTCCAAGGATCCCGGCTCCAAGGATACTGGAGGGGATCTTGGCTTCTTCACGCGCGGGCAGATGGTGCCGCAGTTCGAGGAAGCCGTTTTCTCCATGAACAAGGGTGATGTTTCCGATCCGGTGCAAACGCAGTTTGGCTGGCATCTCATCAAGCTTGTCGACAAGCGCACCAAGGCCCCGCCGGCGTTCGAGGTTGTGAAAGACCGCATCCTCCAGTCCATGCTGCTTCAGAAAGCCTCCACCACCGCCGTCGATCTGCGCTCCAAGGCCAAGATCGAATATGTCGATGCCGACATCAAGAAGGCCATCGAGGAGCGCATGAAGGCAATGCAGCCGCAGCAGGGTGGCGCGGCGAGCGGCGGCGAAGCCAAACCGGAAGAAAAGCCGGCCGACAAAACCGAGGAGACGAAGTAACGTTTCCCTGCACGATTAATAACAATTCTGACCGGGCCGCTTGCCAAGGGCGGCCCGATCTGTTTTTGGGGAGCCATAAGCACATGGAGAGAACCGCATCATGGCTAAAGTCACCGCTGTGTCGCCTTTCGCGCCCCGATCGCTCGCCAGGCTCGAGCCGCTCGCAGGTGTGCGCTTTGCCACCGCGGAAGCAGGAATTCGCTACAAGGGCCGCACCGATCTCATGATCGCGGTGATGGATGAGGGCTCGACGGCAGCCGGTGTCTTGACAAAATCCAAGACGGCGTCCGCGCCGGTGCTGTGGTGCCGCAAGGCGCTCAAGAAGGGTAAGGCGCGCATCCTGGTCGTGAACTCAGGCAATGCCAATGCGTTCACGGGAAAGAAGGGCACCGATGCCGTGGAACTCACCGCCGAGCATGCGTGTGCTGCGGTCAGCTGCAAGCCGCATGAGATCTACCTCGCGTCCACCGGCGTGATCGGCGAGCCGATGGATGCAGGCAAATTCGCCCATCTTCTGGAAGGCCTCGCAGGCAAGGCACAAGCCGACGGTTTCGAGGCCGCCGCCCGCGCCATCATGACCACCGACACCTATCCCAAACTTGCGACGCGTACCGCCATGATCGGCAACGTAAAGGTCACTATCAACGGCTTTTGCAAGGGCGCCGGTATGATCGCGCCCGACATGGCGACCATGCTGTGTTTCATCTTCACCGATGCGGCCCTTTCGTCAAAGGTGCTGCAAGACCTGCTCAACGAGCATGTCGAGACGACATTCAACTGCATGACGGTGGATGGCGACACCTCCACCAGCGACACATGCCTGCTGTTTGCAACGGGGTCTGCGGCCGAGCGCGGGCAGAAATCTATCGACGATGCAAAATCCAAGAAGCTCTCGGCGTTCTCGGCGGCGCTCCACGACCTCATGGAAGACTTGGCGATCCAGGTTGCCAAGGACGGCGAAGGGCTGTCCAAATTCGTCACCTTCGAGATCGCGGGTGCGAAGTCATGGGAAGCGGCGCGAAAAATCGCGCTCTCGTGCGCCAACTCGCCGATCCTGAAGACGGCGATTGCAGGCCAGGATCCCAATTGGGGTCGTGTGGTCATGGCTGTTGGCAAGGCAGGCGAGGCGGCGAATCGCGACAAGCTCACCATATGGTTCGGCCCGCATTGCGTCGCGCGCAATGGCGAGCGCGCCAAGGAGTATGACGAGAAGACGGTCGCGGCTTACATGAAGAACGCCGAGATCGTCATTCGCGCCGATGTAGGTGTCGGCAAATCATCCGCCAGGGTCTGGACCTGTGATCTGACGCACGGCTATGTGTCGATCAACGCCGACTATCGAAGTTGAAACGGCCTCTTCCACACTCAAGGAAAGAGGAGACGGAGAGAGGCATGGAAGATCCCAACTTCTGGCTCGAACGCTGGCAGAATAACGAGATCGGCTTCCACAGCGAAGACGTCCAGCCCGCGCTTATTGCGCATTGGCCCACGCTTCAAATCGCAAAAGGCGCGCGCGTGTTCGTGCCTCTGTGCGGGAAGACGCTCGACATGGCCTGGCTCTCGGCTGCGGGCCATGTTGTAGTCGGCTCGGAGCTGTCGCCGCTCGCCGTCGATGCCTTCTTTGCCGAACGCAAACTGACGCCGCAGACGCGTTTACAACCGCCGTTCACGATCAAGTCGGCGGAGCCCTACGACCTATGGTGCGGGGATTTCTTCGCCCTGCGCAAGAACGAGATAAATGCCGCAGCCGCTTACGACCGCGCAGCTCTCGTCGCCATGCCACCCAACCTGCAGCCGCGCTACGCTGCCAAGATGGCCGAGCTTCTGCCGGCCGGCGCCAAAGTTCTTCTGATCGGTCTCGATTACGACCCCAAGGAGATGCAGGGCCCGCCCTTCAATGTGCCCCAGGCGCGCGTGCGGGAGCTATTCGGGAAGGACTTCGACGTGTCCGTCATCGACGCCCGTGATGGCTTGACCAAGAGCGAGCACTTGAAAAAGCGCGGCATCACTTGGCTGGAAGAGGCAAGCTACCTGCTGGTGCGGCACGCATGACCCCGTCCAAACCTGTCGTGCTGGTCGCCGCGGTTGCGCTGATCGATGCCGACAACCGCGTGCTCATCGCGCAACGGCCCGAAGGCAAGTCCATGGCGGGCCTATGGGAGTTTCCGGGCGGCAAGGTTGAGCTTGGCGAAACTCCGGAGGCCGCGCTCCACCGTGAGTTGCAAGAAGAGCTTGGGATCGATGTGTGCGTCACGTGCCTGTGTCCCTTCAACTTCGCGTCCCACACTTACGAAACGTTTCACCTGCTGATGCCGCTCTACATCTGCAAGACGTGGGACGGCGAGATCACACCGCATGAAGGGCAGGCGATCAAATGGGTGCCCGCTCGCGAACTGAAAAACTATCCGATGCCCCCCGCCGATTTGCCGCTCATTCCGTGGCTGCGCGATCTTCTCGCGTGAGCGATCCTGCCGGCGGACTGATCCGATCTGACTCAGGTCTTGCTCTTGGCAGAAACGTCCGCCACGTCCTTGGGCTTGGCGGTGCTGGCCGTCGGCTTGGGTTTAGCCGTACCTGACTTCGGCTTGGCCGCGCCCGATTGCGGGTTCGTCTCGCTCGTGCCCATCGCGCTGACATGCGGGAGCACCTTAACCGTCGTACCCACATTCACGAACGACGCCAGATGGACGACATGCTCGTTCATCATTCTGAAGCAACCTGATGAGGCCGCGTACCCAATGGTATTGGGGTCATTGGTGCCATGAATGCGATAGAGCGTATTGCCGAGGAACAGTGCCTTGGCGCCCAGCGGATTCTTGATGCCGCCGAGCATCTTCTTGGGCAAGCGCGGGTCGCGCTCGCGCATTTCCTCAGGCGGGTACCAATCCGGCCAGTCGGCGACGCGGCTGACCTTCTCCGTGCCTGTCCAGGTGAAGCCTTCGCGTCCAACCGAAATCGGATACTGATAAGCTGTTTTCGGCCCCAGCGTGAGATACAGCTTGCGACTACTGGAATCGATCAACACCGTGCCGGGCGCTTCGTTATTCGCGAGCGCGACACGTTGAGGTGCTCGCGGCGGAATGACCGGCCGGGGACCGCCATCCATCTCTTCGGGGAAGACTTCATTCTCGTCGGGGGGCGCGAATTGGGGATCGTACTGGGCGCCGTAATAGCTTTGCGTCTGCGCACATCCGCCAAGACTAGGAACGGCGAGCGCAAACGCGCACCACGCCAGGAGCGAAAGCCGGTTTGATTTCATCATCATGCGATCGCCCCCCTTTCCAGAGTGCCCCCGCGCCCAATCAGGGCGCGAAGCGCTCCAACCCTTCAGGATCGCTGATACGCAGTCCGCGGGGTGGTTCTAGCGTCACCAGACCGCGGCGCTCCAACTCGACCAGTGCCTGGCTGAGCGTCTTGAGATCCATACGCAGATAATCGGCGACCACCTCGCCCTGCATAGTTTCATCGATGACGTTGGGATCGCGCCCCTCGGCTGCGTTCATGCGCGATACAACAGACAAGAACGCCGCTAGGCGGCTCACTGGCTTATCCGCCTGGGAGGACACGATGCTGCTGCGCAAATGCAGGAACTCACGCTCAACCGCATCTGCCTGGCGCTCCTCCAGCCCCGGCATGTGATCGGTCAGCAGGCCCAGCGCATTGCGTGGCCAGAAGCTCACGGCGCAGTCGGTCAGCGCAACGGCGTCATAAAGATGATAATCGAGATAACCCAGACCAAAGACGCCATTGGCTTCCACCTGCTCAATGGTTTCCGGAATGCCCGCGGGCGTCGTCCACGAAATTGCGATAAGGCCGCTCTCGACGCGATAAAGGCATTCCTTAGGCTCGCCACGCGAAAATAGTCTCTCGCCGCAGCTCATATTTTTGATGAATAACGCGGGTCTCGATTTGGCCGCCTGAGCCGCAGCCGCGCTTAATTCTTGCGCGCGCTCACGCCTGCGGACTTCGGCCTTACGGGATCTCTCCCAGGCGATACTCTCGAACACGACGCCTACTCTTTTTTATAGCCGGGGGGCTCAATAGTACGAGAAGCAACTAATGAGCTACACATTAGCATATATTTCCGAATTCTACCAAATTATTCCGTTCAGTTAGACGCGGTTAGGTCGCGAAAGGTTTCATAGAGGATCAAAAATCAAGGCCACACGAATCTCATTCGGCGCTCAAGTCTTTGGGGCCTTTGTGTTCTTTTACATTGAGCGCATCCGCCAGCCGGTGTTGCGCCGAGCCGGGACGCAACGGTTTGGGCTGGCTTTCGTGCGGTGCCCATGCGGTCAACGTAATGATCTCAAACGTCGCCGGCACCCGGCCATCCGGCCGGCCAAAGCGGTCCGCGTAAACCTCGCAGGCGCGCATCAATAGCCCGCGCGTGACCGGAACGCGGCGGCGGGCCAATAGCATGTTGCTGGCGCCCATTGCTTTGACTTCACGCATCACGTGCAGGGGGGACGGATAGGTCACCGTGACCGTATCGCTGTCGGCCACGGGGAGGGCGAACCCGGCACGTCGGAGCAGCGATCCCAGATCGCGCACGTCGGCGAACGGGGCGACGCGCGGCGAGGCGCCCCCCGCGATCTCGGCTTCCGCCACCAGCCAAGCTTCGCGTAGCTCTTTCAGCGTGGCCCCCCCGAGCAGCGCTCCCAGAAACAGTCCATCCCCTTTCAGCGCCCGGCGGATTTGGATCAGCGTACCGGGGAGATCGTTCACGAACTGCAGCGAGAGCGCCGAGACGACGAGATCAAGAGTTTCATCCCCAAAGGGCAGAGCTTCTTCGTCTGCGCCAACCAAAAGCGATCCCGGCTTCAATTCGGGCGACAGCTCGGCTTGGATAAGCAGGCCGACATTCGGTAACGGCGCCAGAGCACGCCTCACCAAACCAAGGTGGGTCCCCAGATCGAGGGCGAGGCGAAACTCGCGGCGCACGATGGCAAGGCGCTCGGCAAGATCCTCCGCCACCCGCTCCAACAAGAAATCGGGGAGCGGCGGATGCGCAGCGGCGCGCGCCTGGCGCAGAGCCAAAAGACGGCGGTCGAAAATAGCAGATGGCGAACTCATGGTGCTCTCAAACCTACCCGGGCCCACGCGCCTTACAAGCCCGCTCGCGCGGCCCGCAATGAGCGTCTAGATTAACCGCCATGATCACGGACGACACAATCGCCGATGCCGGCAGCGAGCTACGCGGGGGCCGAGCGCCCTGGTTTGCCTCATTGGCAGCCCTACGCATGGGCTGGGCGCGCGTGTTTTCGGGGCTGGCCGACGTTATCCTGCCGCCGAGTTGCGTGGGATGCCAGGCACGGGTTCTCGCTCACGACACCTTATGTCCGTCCTGCTGGCGGGATATCGACTTTATCCGTGCGCCCTTGTGCGACCGGCTCGGCATTCCGCTGCCCTACGACACGGGCGGCGTCATGATCTCGGCAGCCGCCGTCGCCGATCCGCCGGACTTCGACCGCGCCCGCGCCGTCGCGCTTTACAACGGCCTGATGCGCCGGCTCATCCACGATCTGAAATACAAAGACGCCCTTCATGCCCGCCGCCTGTTCGGCCGCTGGTTGATTGTCGCTGGCAACGAGCTGATCGGGGATTGCGATGTCATCGTCGCGGTTCCGCTGGCGCGCGGCCGGCTGATTTCCCGGCGCTTCAACCAGGCCCAAATCCTGGCGAACGAGATCGCCGGGCTGTCGGGCAAGCCGATTGCGCCGCTGGCCCTGGTGCGCACCAAACGAACACGCCAGCAAGTCGGGTTGTCCCGCGCCGAGCGCCAGCGCAACGTGGCAGGCGCCTTTTTGGTGCCCCCAGGACAGGAGAGCCGCATCGCTGGCAAGGCCGTTTTGTTGATCGACGACGTGATAACCACCGGGGCGACGGCCAGTGCGGCAGCACGTGCCCTGAAAAAGGCGGGCGCGTCCCGCATCGACATCCTGGCGCTTGCGATTGCCGGCTCAACGCCGGTGGGGCCTTGAGTGCGGCAAGTTGCTGATAAACCTCTCTCCAGGCATTCGCGCCATAATTTTCGCCTCAAAACTTGCACAAGCAGCTGAAAGTATTAGTTTTGCAACTAGGACGATTCTTGAGCAACCCAGTAGGGCGTTTGGAGAGCGGCTTCAATCCAATGCCGAAGATCAAGGTCTATACCGCAGGTCACTGCTGCTACTGCCACATGGCCAAAGAGCTCCTGAAGCGCAAGGGCGCGGCCTTTGAAGAGGTGGATCTCACCGGGAGGCACGACTTGCGCGAGGAACTGCGCGTCAAGTCAGGCGGGCGCAACACAGTGCCCCAGATCTGGATCGGCGACACGCATGTTGGCGGGTGCGACGATCTGATGGGTCTGGAACGTGCAGGAAAGCTCGACGCGCTGCTTGCCAATTGATGCCCAGCTCAGTTCGGCTGCGGATGTGGCAATGGTGATCGGCTAGAGCGCTTGCGTTGGGCTGCCCCCGAATGCAAACCTTCTTGCGAAACGTCGATCGCTCCAGTCGAGGCAACGTATGATGCCGGGTTCCAGCGCTCCCCACTTCAAAGCCGCCCTTGTCCAGCTCTGCTCGGGACGCGATGTCGCTGCGAATATTGCGGCCGCATCAGATCTTATCCGCGCTGCAGCGGCCGGAGGCGCGCAGTACATCCAGACGCCCGAAAACACCCACCTCATGGAGCTGGAAAAGCCACGGCTGATGGCCGAGCTTCAGCCGGAGAAGAACAACAGGGCTCTCGACGCTTTCAGCACACTGGCCCGCGATCTAAAGCGCTGGCTGCACATCGGCTCTGTCGGCGTGAAATGCGACGACGGCCGCATCGCCAA
Organism: Hyphomicrobium sp.; assembly: GCA_016793445.1. GTDB lineage: Bacteria > Pseudomonadota > Alphaproteobacteria > Rhizobiales > Hyphomicrobiaceae > Hyphomicrobium_B. Next base: position 82,195 of record JAEUME010000002.1, read on the forward strand.
CCGCTCGTTCGTGTTCGCGCCCGACGGAGAGATTGCCGCTCGCTACGACAAGATCCATATGTTCGATGTGGACCTAGGCAATGGCGAGGCCTATCGCGAAAGCGAGACTTTCCAGCCCGGAACCGAGGCCGTGATTGCCGATCTGCCATGGGGCGGATTGGGACTGACCATCTGCTACGATCTGCGTTTTCCCGCCCTCCACCGCACCCTGGCCCAGGCCGGCGCACAGATGATCGCCGGTCCATCGGCCTTCACGCGCGTGACGGGCGAGGCCCACTGGAACACCTTGCTGCGCGCCCGCGCCATCGAAGCGCAATGCTTCGTTCTCGCTGCTGCGCAGGGCGGCCGGCACGAGAACGGCCGGGAGACGTTCGGGCATAGTCTCATCATCGCCCCGTGGGGTGAGATCCTGGCTGAAGCAGACACCGAGCCGGGCTTCATAACCGCCGACGTCGATTTGGCGCGCGTTGCGGAAGCGCGCCGCAAGGTACCCTCTTTGACCCACGACCGGCCCTTCACTGTCGCACGTGCAAAGAGCCTCGCTCAAGTCTGAGGTCACAGCGCTATGATCAAGTACGCGCTTCAATGCGCAAACGGGCACGCGTTCGACGGATGGTTTCGCTCCAGCGACGCATACGACCGCCAGGTGCGCCGCCACTTGGTCACGTGCCCAAACTGCGGCGTGACCGAAGTCGAAAAACAGCCAATGGCGCCTGCGCTGGTCAAAACGCGCCGGGCTACCGGCACGCCGGCGCAGGCCGCGCATCGCGACACAGGCGAAACTGGTGCAACGCAGGCCGAGAGCGCAAGACCGCCCGTCGAAGTCTTGCGCGCCTTCCGGCGCCACGTTCTCGACAATTCCGAGGATGTTGGTCCACGCTTTGCCGACGAGGCGCGCAAGATCCATCATGGCGAGGCGGACGCCAGAGCCATTCGCGGTGAGGCGAGCCAAGAAGAAGCCATCAAGCTTCACGAAGAAGGCGTCGAGTTCGGCATTCTTCCGGTTCTGCCTGAAGACCACAACTGAGCGCCGGGCTAGCTTTGGCTATCTATAACCGTGAGATGGTATCGAGCGTGTAGGCGATGGCGTCCTCGAGCAGTTCCGTTCTGAAGATCGGCTCGTTGTATCCCGCTGGCGTCCAGAAATAGCTGTGCACGTGAAAGTGCCAGATGCCGCGCACGTGGCTCCAACGGTCGATAACGACCCCACCGGTTGGCCCGCAGCTCGCCGTGAAGCCTCGCAGCTTCAATGTCTCATGAGCCTCGAGCGCCTCCCTTAATGCGGTGCTCTGTTGGTTGGCTCCCATGTTGAAGTGCCCCTAAATTTGAAAACTGGCAAAGCGCAGCCGTGCTCCGCCGCAGGCGCAAAGCTGCGATAGGCCCGATCACTAGATTAATGAGGCAAACTTTCGGGTATTTCATCGAAATTCTCAAGCATTAACAACGATATACCTTACGGAAGACGGCGCCAGTCCCGCTTAATTCTCGACGACTTTTCGATGACTTCAATCGCCACACCGAACGCCGCGTTTACGATAAAAAGTGCCGGCGAAAAATCTTTGTCCTCATAAGTTCACAGGGCGGCCGCTGATAGCAAAGCGTCCGCGAAGACCGCCCTGGAGGGAGGAACGCTTGAGCATCCTGGCATCAGACAAAATTAAGAAAGCCGGCGGCCTCGGCACCCCTTGTCATCCGGGCAAGCGAGCCCGGTGAACGAGGTGATTCCGTGACGTCCCTGCAATCGTCATCCCCGGCAGACGGGACCTGCCCAAGGATGGCGTGGCCCAGGAATACGAAACGCCCCCTTCACAGCCGGCGGGCCCGATGCGCGCTATTGCCGGACTTGGCTAAACGGTTGACGCGGCAAAACTTTCGCTTTGCCGAGCCAACCAGGGTGGGATTGGCGCGGCAAGAGGCAAATTGGCGGTTGCCCTCACGGCCCGGGGCGGTGCAAACATCTCCTCTGATTGATAGGTGCGGGCTGCAGGCCTGCTCTTGGATAATTTGCGGAGAGACCGCCGGCGATGACTGCAAACGTGACCGAACTCGACGCCGCCAAGCGCGCGGCCCCCCGTATCCGTTCGGATGTGCGTCACGACTGGACCCGGTCGGAGGCTCTCGCGCTCTATAACCTGCCGTTCATGGAGTTGCTGTTTCGCGCTCAAAGCATCCACCGCGCCAGCTTCGACCCCAACAAGATCCAGATGAGCCGCCTGCTCTCGATCAAGACCGGCGGTTGCGCGGAGGATTGCGGCTATTGCAGCCAGTCGGCACACCACGCCTCGGGCCTCAAGGCTTCAAAGCTGATGGAGGTCGAGCGTGTCATCAATGAAGCGCGCAAGGCCAAAGCGTCGGGTGCCACGCGCTATTGCATGGGTGCGGCCTGGCGTAGCCCCAAGTCGCGAGACATGGACACGCTCGTCGCCATGGTCGAAGGCGTCAAGGGGCTCGGCATGGAAACCTGCATGACGCTCGGCATGCTCTCCGATGACGACATATCCAAGCTCTCGCACGCCGGCCTCGACTACTACAACCACAACGTCGACACCTCCGAAGAGTACTACTCCAAGGTCATCACGACCCGCACCTACGCCGACCGCCTGGATACGCTGGCGCGCGTGCGCCAAGCCGGCATTAAGGTCTGCTCGGGCGGAATCATCGGCATGGGCGAAGGCGCCGACGATCGGGTCGGCATGCTCGTGACGCTCGCCAATCTCGAAGAGCATCCCGAGAGCGTGCCTATCAACATGTTGATTGCTATTCCCGGCACGCCGCTGGAGAACGTTGAAAAAATCGACCCGATCGATTTCGTGCGCACCATCGCTCTGGCCCGCATTATGATGCCCCTATCCTACGTGCGCCTCTCGGCTGGCCGCACCGAAATGAGCGACGAAACACAGGCGTTGTGCTTCTTTGCAGGCGCCAATTCGATCTTCGCCGGCGATACGCTGCTCACCGCTGGGAACCCCGGCGAGGACGCCGACAGCCGGCTGTTCACAAAGCTCGGCCTGTCGCCCGAGACACTCGATGACACCTTTGACGCGACATCGAAAGCCCCGCAATCGTGCTCCGGGATTTCCGGAGATGAAGCCGGACAAAGGAATGTCCGCACATCATGAACGCGCGCTTGAGGCGCTGCGGCGGCGCGGCCGCCTGAGGGCGCTGGAGACGGCGAACGGGATCGATTTCGCCTCCAACGACTATCTTGGTCTGGCCACCTCGCAAGCCTTGCGAGATGCGGTGGCGGACGCTCTGGCGCGCGGCGTCGCCGTCGGGGCGGGTGGCTCGCGCTTGTTGCGCGGCAACGATGCCGAGCATGAAGCCTTGGAAGCGGAGGCCGCACAGTTCTTCCGCGCCGAGCGCGCGCTTTTCTTCGGCGGCGGCTTCATGGCCAACACCGCGCTTTATTCAACGCTGCCCGCGCGCGGAGACCTCGTGGTGTACGACGAGCTTATTCACGCCAGCGTGCATGAGGGGCTTCGCCTGTCAAAAGCCGAAGGCAAGCCGTTCGCGCATAATGACACTGATGCATGCGAAACAATCATCCTGGCCTGGCGCGCCGCCGGCGGAACGGGCCGCGTCTGGATCGGCGTCGAAACGCTCTACAGCATGGACGGCGACCGGGCGCCACTCGACGAGCTTGCGGCTCTGGCTGATCGCCATGATGCGATGCTGCTCCTCGATGAGGCGCATGCGACCGGCGTATATGGCGATGACGGACGCGGGCTGGCGGCCCACTTGGAGGGTCGCGAGAACGTCGTTTCGCTGCACACCTGCGGCAAGGCGCTCGGTGCGTCGGGGGCGCTTGTGCTCTGCTCGGAAGTCTTGCGCGATTTTCTGGTCAACCGGGCCCGCGCCTTCATCTACGCCACCGCGCCTTCGCCGTTGACCGCGGCGGCCGTGCGCGCCGCGCTGCGTATCAGCGCCGCGGAGCCTCAGCGACGGGAGGCCTTGCACGCGCGGATCAACTTGGCCAATGATCTGCTGCGTGCAAAGCTCGGCCTGGAGCCGTCCAGATCGCAGATCCAGCCCATTATCGTGCGAAGTGACACACGGGCCGTCGAACTGGCCAGGGCCATGAAAGCGCTCGGCTATGACATACGCGCCATTCGGCCCCCGACCGTACCTGAGGGCACGGCGCGCCTGCGCCTGTCACTCACGCTCAATGCCAGCATGGAAAATATTGCAGACCTCATCGAGGCCTTGGCGCAAGCGCAGGCTCTGATACCGGCAGACACAGAGGCTAGCCCATGAGCCAGGCCATCGTCATTGCAGGCACGGACACCGACGTGGGAAAAACCGTGTTCGCTGCCGCGCTCACCGCCGCCATGGGAGCCTGCTACTGGAAGCCGGTTCAGGCGGGTCTTGCCGGCGAGACCGATAGCGAGATCGTGCGCCGCCTGGGCGGACTTCCGCCCGATCGGGTGTTGCCGGAGGCCTACCGGCTGAACACGGCTGCCTCACCGCATTACGCGGCCGCGCGCGACGGCATCGAGATCGACGCTGCCGCGCTTAACCCTCCGTGCACGTCCGCGCCTCTTGTTATCGAGTGCGCCGGCGGACTTGCCGTGCCGCTCACCCGGAAGGTGCTTCAGATCGATGTGCTGGCGCGTTGGAGGCTTCCTGTCGTGCTCGTCGCCTCCACGCGCATCGGCACCATCAATCACTCGCTCCTGTCCCTCGAAGCGCTGAGGCGGCGCGCGATCCCCATTCTTGGACTCGCCTTCGCAGGCGACGAAGCACCTGAATCGGCGCGCATCATCGGGGAATTGGGCCTGGTCAGAATTCTCGGCAGCCTTCCCTATCTGGATCCGCTCAATGCCGTAACGTTGCGCGCCGCGTTTGCAGAGAACTTCAACGTTGCCGAAATCCTGGGCCTGGGGATGGGTGGGCCATGACGCAGCCCTCCCCGCAATCGCCTGTCTGGCATCCCTTCACGCAGCATGCGCTGGAATACGAGGCACCGCAAATCGCGCGGGCCCAAGGGGCGTGGCTCACGACCGGGGACGGGCGGCGGATCTTCGACGGCATCTCGTCCTGGTGGGTCATTACCCACGGGCACTGCCACCCCGACATCGTTGCCGCGATCCAGAAACAGGCCGCGACGCTCGATCAGGTGATCTTCGCCGGCTTCACGCATGAACCCGCCGAGCAGGTCGCACACGATCTTTTAGCCTTCACGCCCGGTGATCTTGCGCATGTCTTTTTTTCCGACAGCGGGTCCACCGCGGTCGAAGTCGCGCTGAAGATGGCGCTCGGCCATTGGCGCAACCTTGGCGAAGCCAAGCGCACGCGCATCCTCGCACTGGAGCACGCCTACCATGGCGATACCATCGGCACGATGTCTGCGGGCGCACGTGGTGTCTTCAATGCCGCCTACGAACCTTTGTTGTTCGATGTCGGGCGCATTCCCTTTCCTCATCCTGGCGCCGAGCAGGCGACCCTCGACGCGCTCGATGCTCAATGCAGGACGGGTACAGTTGCCGCGTTCATCGTCGAGCCCCTGGTCTGCGGCGCAGGCGGAATGCTGATCTACAGCCAAGCGACGCTTGCGGCGATGGCACAGACCTGCGCAAAGCATGATGTTCTGCTGATCGCCGATGAAGTCATGACCGGCTTCGGGCGTACCGGGGCGATGTTCGCATGTGAAGGCTCAGGCGTGACGCCCGATATCCTGTGCGTCGCGAAGGGTCTCACGGGCGGCAGTATTCCGCTGGCCGCTACACTCTGCACGCGTGCCATTTACCAATCTCACTATTCTCAGGACCGAACGAAGACGTTTTTCCACTCCAGCTCCTACACGGCCAACCCGATTGCGTGCGCCGCCGCCGCCGCCAACCTGAAAATCTGGCGCGACGGAGGTGTGAAAGAGCGCATCGGCGCGCTCAGTGGCGCCCATAGTGCCTTGTTGAAGGGGCTGAGGGAGGAAAAGCGCCTCGTCAACGTGCGCCAGATTGGAACCATCGCAGCCGCCGATCTTGCGGTATCCGATGCGGGCTACCTTGCCAATGCTGGCCTGACAATGCGAAAGGCTTTCTTGGATCGCGGCGTGCTCTTGCGCCCGCTTGGAAGCACGATCTACATCATGCCACCCTACTGCACCACGCCAGCCGAGCTGACCGACGTCTATGCGGCGATCGTCTCCGTCGCACGCGAGGTGATGCCATGAGTGGCGTCGAGATCCTGGGGTTAGGCCATTATGCGCCCGCTCGCCGCGTGCCCAATTGTGAGATCGAACAGCAGCTTGGGCTTGAGCCCGGATGGATCGAGCGTCGCACCGGCATCAAGGCGCGCCGCTACGTCGCTGACGGCGAAGCCCTGTCCGATATGGCGGTTGCCGCAGGTACCATGGCGTTAACGAACGCAGGCCTGGCGCCCGGCGATGTGGGTCTGCTCTTGCTGGCGACCTCGACACCCGATCACCTGCTGCCGCCATCCGCGCCGCTCGTTGCCGATCGGCTCGGGCTAACCGGAGCAGGCGGCATCGATATGGCGGGCGCGTGTGGAGGATTTGTTTATGCCCTCACCCTGGCCGACGGCTTTGTGCGCACACATCAGCTTCCGGTGCTGGTGATAGCCGCCAACGTGCTTTCGCGGCGCATCAACGTCAAAGACCGCGCGAGCAGCGTCCTGTTCGCCGATGCAGCCGGCGCGGTACTCCTGGCACCTTCCCAGCGCAGCGGGACAGGCATTATCGGGACGCATCTGGCGAGCAAGGGCCGTGGCTACGGGCTCATCCAGATTCCCGGCGGCGGCAGCCGCAGGCCGTTCTCTTCCCTCGCCAGCGTAGAGGAGACGCTCATGGTCATCAGCGATGGCCAAGCGGTTTTTGCTGAAGCCATCGAAATGATGACGTCTTGCGCGCGCCAGGCCTTAACCAAGGCCCATGTCAATCTGGAACAGATTACCCGCTTCATCCCGCATCAGGCCAACCAGCGGATGATGGACAAGGTTTGCAAGCGTCTCGGATTGGATCGGGGCATCCTTGCCTCCACGATCAGCGAGCATGCCAACAGCTCAGCCGCGACAATACCTTTTACATTGTCATCCAGCTCCGCCGAAAGGCCGCTGACGCCCGGCGAAACGCTTCTGATGACGGCCGCCGGCGCCGGATTGACGGGCGGCGCGGTCGTCTGGCGCTGCTAGAGATATATATGGCCGCCCTTCGCCTTCTCCCTTGCCAATCCCCGGGCAACACGCGCGTTTACGCTCTGTAAACCACGTCCTTGCGTGCGTCTCGCACCATCCACACCTGCCGCTTCGGCGGCACCCGGGTTGCATCACTCCCCGCGACAACAGTCCAGTGTTTCGCGGTGGAACAAATGCTCAAGATCAAGCCTCTCAATGTTAAGACCTTCGCCTCGGACGAGCGCGGCGCGGTTGCGATGCTCTTCAGCTTGATGATGACGGCGCTGTTCTTCCTCGCCGGCATGGCCATCGATTACAATCGCGCCATGAATGTGCGTTCGCGCGTTTCAGACGCGGCGGACGCCGCCGCCCTGGCAGCCGGCCGCGCGTTGATCGAGGGCAAAATGACGAGCAGCGAAATCGAAGCCCTGGCCCTGCGTTACTTCCAAGAGAACGTTAGAAGCGTGGAAGGACAGGCCAAGATCGAAACGCCGGTGATCGTGGTCGATCCCCAGACTGGCGGCGTCAGCATCGACGTCAACGGCCATGTAAACATGACGCTCGCACGCTTGGGCGGTTTCGACAGCTTCGACCTTCCGGTTTCCACATCCGTCAACTTCCAGGAGAAGGAAATCGAGGTCGGCATGGCCCTCGACATCACCGGATCGATGACTGAGAAGGACTCCAACGGTCAGCGTAAGATCGAGGGCCTCAAGGCGGCCTTCGAGAAATTCGCTGATAAGCTCCTGCCCGACACCAGCAACGAGCTGCGCAAGGTTCGCATCGGGATTGCACCCTACTCCTATAGCGTTAACCTTGGCGACTACGCCCTGGGCGTCTCCGACAGCGCGTCCTCTACCTGCGTCGTCGAACGCAAAGGCGGCCAGTATTCGGACAACACCGGCCTCTTCTTCGGCGCCAACAAGAGCACGTGCCCCACCGCCAGGCTGATGCCGCTCAGCTCCGATCACGACGCCCTCGTGTCGGCTGTCGACGCTTTCAATGCCAATGGCAGCACTGCCGGCCACCTCGGCGTGCAGTGGGCCTGGAACATTATCTCGCCGAACTGGGCCGGGACTTGGGGCAGCGACAGCGCGCCGGTTGGCTACGACATGGTCCAGTCCCACAAGGTTCTCAAAGCCGTGGTCCTCATGACGGACGGCGAGTTCAACACCCAGTATCACGGTCCGCAGTCTGCCGAGCAGGCCAAGCAACTATGCAGCGCGATGAAGGACGAAGGCGTGGTTATCTTCTCGGTCGGCTTCGGCATCGGCGGCAACGCTCAGGCGCTCGATACCCTCAAGAACTGCGCCTCCGAAGGCAGCGAATACTTCGCCAACGCCGCCAATGCCGAGGAACTGGATGCAGCTTTCGCCCGCTTTGCCGACAAACTGACCGCGCTGCGCGTATCCAAGTAATCCACTCGGCTCACGACCCCTCCTCCCAACCTCGCGGGCGCACAATCGGTGCGCCCGCTTTTTTGCGTATAGCCGCCCCATTTTTCGCAACGTCATGCCGTAGCGGTTCAGCGACTGCCGACTTGAGAAACGGCCGGAGGACTTCATGGCACGACGCCGCCGTCTGGCGCCCGTCCTTCTGGCCTGCATCCTTGCAGCGGCGCTGACAGCAGCCTTCTGGCTGGGACTGATTCCACAGCGCTTCAGTCCGCTGGCGCCCCTCGATTTGGCACATAACGACGCCTGGTTTCTCGACTTTCGCCTGGCTGCCCTGAGGGCCGACAGCGCTCTGTGCCAGACTGTGCTCAAAGAGCCCTTCATCGCGGCGTCGGCTGTTTCCGACCAAGCCTACAAAAGCGGATGCGGTTGGCATAATGCGGTGCGGACCACCGCAGCAGGGGGCGCGCGCCTACCGGCCAGCCAGATCTCCTGCCCCATGGCCGCGGCCTTGGCAATGTGGATCGCCCACGACGTGCAGCCCGAAGCCGAGCGGATATTGGGATCCAAGGTCGTTGCGATCCGCCACATGGGGATCTACGCCTGCCGCAACATCGTGGGCTCGCACGTGATGAAGCCCTTTCGCAGCCAGCACGCGACGGCCAACGCCATCGACATCGCCGGATTTGCCCTGGCCGACGGATCAACCGTCACGGTCCTGAACAGCTGGAAAAGTGACGATGCGAAAGGCCGCTTCCTCAAGTCTGTAAAAAAAGCCTCTTGCCGCTACTTTCGCGTCTCCATCGGACCTGATTTCAATGCGGCTCACGCCAACCACTTTCATTTCGACCGCGGCGCCTTCAAGAGTTGCCGTTAACGGTTGGACAACCTTAAGAGAGCGCCTCCGGTCACAAGGAAGGCGCCCGAAGATACACTTTCTTCACCGAGATTATCGCAAAGCGGTACCGGGTCCCGTGTTCGGCCGCTGCTTTATCGGCTTTTTCATCAAAAAGTGCGAACCACTACGAGGCAGGTCCCGCAACTGGGAAAACGGATATGTCTCGAGTCCTTGCCATGAAGGCGGCGCGCGATGAGCGCGGTACGGTCGCCATAATCTTCGCGTTGAGCTGCGTCGTGCTGCTGATCGTGATCGGCATCGCCGTCGATGTCGCGCGCTACTATAATGTTTCAACGCGCATGCAAGCCGCACTCGACGGAGCGTCTCTCGCGGCGGCGAAGCTGTTGTCCGACCAGGATCTGTCTGACGCGGATGTCAAATCGCGGGCGCTTTCGTATTTCACCGCGGCATCCGCGACATTCGGCGTCAAGCCGTCCTCGATCGTACCGCCGACTGTCATTATCGACCGCGCGGCTCCATCCGTAGAGGTTCAAGGAAGGTTGGAGATTCCGACGTTGTTCGGCCGCTTTGCCGGCCAAGCGGCGCTGACCACAATCAGTCAGAAAGCGAAGGTCGTGTACGACATCACGACGGTCGAACTGTCCATGGTTCTCGATATCACCGGTTCCATGGGAACAAACGGAAAGCTTGCCGACCTGAAGTTCGCAGCAAGCGACGTCATCGACACCCTTTTCGATGGCGCTTTGACCGACACCAACGTCAAGATTGCGCTCGCACCCTACTCTGCTTCCGTGAATGCAGGTGAGTTTGCGAACGACGTGACGACGCTTCCGAAGGCAACGAGCTGCTACAAGCCTTGCTGGTCTTGCAGGCGTATCTGCACTGATACCACCGGCAGCCTCACAGACACCTGCGTTTTGGAGCGCCAGGGCGGGGAAGCCTTTACCGATGCCGCGCCCTCAGGCTCTGCCCGTCTTCCGAATGTGACGGGCTTGCCTTCTGTCCCCGCGCGCTACACATGCCCGGAGTCAAGCGTCATTCCTCTTACGGATCGCACCCATCGCGACGACCTAAAGGCGGCCATCCACGACTACAGTGCGGCAGGGACCACCGCTGGTCAGATCGGCACCGCTTGGGGCTGGTATCTTCTGTCACCGAACTGGGCAAGCGTCTTTCCGGCAGAAAGTGCGCCCCAACCGTACGGCAAAAGAAATGTTCAAAAAGCAATGATCGTGATGACGGACGGTGAATTCAACGCGTCCTACACGGGCGGTGCTGACCAGAGCGCCGAGGCCTACACCTATTTCGACAACTTGTGCGCCGCAGCCAAGGCCGATGGCATTGCCATCTATACGGTGGGTTTCGACCTCAACGTGCCGGACGCTCTCGCACATCTTCAGTCTTGCGCATCCTCGCCGACCCATTTCTACGATGCGAAAACCGGCGCGCAGCTGAAGAACGCTTTCAAGGATATTGCCAACAAGCTCGGCAATCTTCGCGTCGCCAGCTGAGCGTTTCAAAAAGAACGGCGCGGATTCTCATGAATCCGCGCCGTTGTGTTTCCTTGTTCAGCTCACGCGGCTTACTTGCGGTTCTGCCGGTTGCCGATGAGATCGTCGACTACCATCGGGTCTGCCAGCGTCGAGGTATCGCCCAGGTTTGAGAAATCATCCTCGGCGATCTTTCGCAGGATGCGGCGCATGATTTTGCCAGAGCGGGTTTTCGGAAGCCCCGGCGAGAACTGGATCAAGTCTGGCGATGCGATCGGCCCGATCTCCTTCCTCACATGTGCAACGAGTTCCTTGCGGAGCGCATCATCGCCTGCCTCGCCCGCGTTGAGCGTGACGTAGCAATAGATGCCCTGTCCTTTTAGGTCGTGCGGATAGCCGACGACGGCGGCCTCGGCCACCTTGGGATGGGAGACCAGCGCGCTTTCCACTTCCGCCGTTCCCATGCGGTGGCCGGACACGTTGATCACGTCATCGACGCGGCCTGTGATCCAATAGTAGCCATCCGCGTCGCGGCGGCAGCCGTCGCCGGTAAAGTACATATTCTTGTAGGCCGAGAAGTAGGTCTGCTCAAAGCGCTCATGATCCCCGTAGATCGTGCGCGCCTGGCCGGGCCAACTGTCGAGAATGACGAGGTTGCCCTGCGCCGCGCCTTCAAGGAACGCACCTTTGTCGTCGACCAGCGCAGGCCGCACGCCAAAGAAGGGCCGTGTGGCCGAGCCGGGCTTCAACGGTGTTGCGCCCGGCAGCGGCGTGATGAGGATGCCGCCGGTTTCCGTTTGCCACCATGTATCGACGATGGGGCAGCGGTCGTCGCCGACGACATGGTAGTACCACTCCCACGCTTCCGGATTGATGGGCTCGCCCACCGATCCCAGGATGCGCAGCGACGCACGGCTCGAATTTTTGACCAGATGATTGCCCGCGCCCATCAGCGAACGGATGGCGGTGGGTGCGGTATAGAAGATATTGACCTTCCACTTGTCGATAACCTGCCAGAAGCGCGAAGCATCCGGATAGGTCGGCACGCCCTCGAACATCAGCGTGGTAGCGCCATTGGCGAGCGGCCCGTAGACAATGTAGCTGTGGCCCGTGACCCAGCCAACGTCAGCCGTACACCAGTAGATATCGCCCTCGTGATAATCGAAGACGTACTTGTGCGTGATCGATGAAAAAAGCAGATAGCCTGCGGTCGTGTGCACCACGCCCTTCGGCTTTCCGGTCGAGCCCGAAGTATAGAGAACGAACAGCGGATCTTCCGCACGCATGGGCTCGGGCGGGCACTCCGCCGAAACAGTCTCAAGCTCTTCATGCAGCCAGAAATCGCGGCCCGGTGTCCACGGCACAGGATTGCCTGTGCGGCGAACCACGATCATCTTGTGACCATCCTTGGCGTGCGCCAGCGCGGTATCCGCATTCTTCTTCAAGGCCACCGGCTTGCCCCCGCGCAGGCCTTCGTCCGCCGTGATGATGACTGTCGACTTGGCGTCCTCGACGCGGTTCTGCAAGCTGTCGGGCGAGAAACCTCCGAACACGATCGAGTGGATGGCGCCGATACGGGCACAGGCGAGCATGGCGTAGGCCGCTTCGGGAATCATGGGCAGATAGATGGTGACCCGGTCACCCTTCTTGACGCCGTGCTTCTTCAGCACGTTGGCAAACTTCTGCACGCGCTCATGCAGTTGGCGGTAGGTGATCTTCTCGGACGCGTTGGGGTCGTCGCCTTCCCAAATGATAGCGACCTGATCGCCGCGCGTGGCAAGATGGCGGTCGATGCAATTGGCGGAGACGTTGAGTTCGCCATCCTCGAACCATTTGATGGCGACATTACCGGGAGCAAACGAGGTGTTCTTGGCGCGCGTGAATGGCTTGGACCAGTCGAGAGATTGGGCGGCCTCGGCCCAGAACTTCTCAGGATCCTTTACCGACGCATCGTACATCGCCTTGTACTTGGCTTCATCGATCCAAGCCTTGGCCGCGATCGCGGCGGGGACGGGATAGACTTTCTCCGACATTCTCTTAGATCCTCCCAACACGCCGTCTTAAGTGACGGCAGTTTTTCTTTTTACCCGGCGGTGACTATGCGCCCTCGGCACTGCAATGACAAATTACTCCAAAGTAGGACCGTTACAATTGCCGCACACGCGTTTGACGGCAGTGAAATGGTAAACCTTGCCTCGATGTCCGGGGTCAGAGGCTCCAGACCGCTGTCCGCTTGATCTCCTGATCCTCCAGGTCGCGCGTCACGGGCACGCGGTACTCGGCCAGCGCCGTAAGCCGGCCATGCGGAAAATAGCTGCGTTGAGGATCGCCAATCAGCACGCGTGCGCCCGCGGCCTTGGCAGCGTCCATAAACGTCACGACCCGGCCGGCGAGGGCACGCTCGTAGAAGAGATCGCCGACGAGCAGAACATCGACAGGCGGGGGCGGATGATCGAGAAGATCGCCAGGAACCGGTTCCACCACGGCACCATTGGCGGCCGTGTTGAGCGCCAGCGAGCATAATGCGAGCTTGTCGATCTCGGCCGCCATGACGGTGCGCGCGCCGCACATAAAGGCGGCGATGGCCGTCAGGCCTGAGCCTGATCCAAGATCGAGCACGCTTTTGCCCCGGCATACGTGGCGATTATCGAGCAGATAGCGCGCCAGCGCCTGCCCGCCGGCCCAGGCAAAGGCCCAATACGGCGGCGGCAGGTTCATTTCATCCAGTTCTTCCTCGGTCTTCTGCCACAAGGCGACAGATTCCTCCGCCAGGTGCAGCTTGATCTCGGGCACAAGAGGCGGGGCGAGCAGACGGGTATTGGCGCGAATAAAGCCGGCCGCCGCGATCGGATCATTGCAGTCCAAAGGGGCGCTCATAGCTCAGACAGTTTTCCGGGCTTCAGCCCGCCCATCCGGCAAATCTCCTTCCATTCGCCGGCAGCGACCGGCTGAACCGACAAGCGTGAGTTGTTGACGAGAACCATCTTGGCAAGCTTCGGATTGTCCTTGATGGCCTGCAGCGTGACGGGCCTTGGCATATCGGCCACGGCACGGACGTCGACGCACTCCCATTTGGGATCGCCAGCCGTGGAGTCGGGGTGGGCAAGGGCAGAAATCTTCAGTACCCCAACGACCTCAAGACCGATGTTGGAATGATAGAAGAAGCCCAGGTCGCCAAGCTTCATGGCCCGCATATTGTTGCGCGCCTGGTAGTTGCGCACGCCGCTCCATTCCTCGCCCTGCGCTCCCTTGGCCTTGAGCATATCCCAGGAGAAAGCGTCAGGTTCCGACTTGAGGAGCCAGCGGCCGGACGTTGGACCCTGCGAAGTGGTATTCTGGACCTTCTTTGTCATCTACGGCCGCTGCGCCCTATGACCTGATCATACCCGCAACTTAACTATCGCGGCTCGCCTGGCGCAAGAAAGTAATCCCCGCTACCGGGAGAGGACGGTTGAGGCCTCAGGCCCTCAAGGCGCGTGGGTGAAGGTGGTAAGGGCCGCACGCAATCTTTCAATCCTCCGCCTTGAGCGGCCGCTGCATCAGTCCGCTGATCGCGTCATCGACGCTAAGCGAGCCTTCCACGATGGCATGAACGGCTTCGGCGATCGGCATCTCGATGCTCTTCTGACGCGCGAGCTTGACGACCGCAGCAGCCGTATAGACGCCCTCCGTCACGGCATGGCGGCTGCCCAGGATCTGCTCCAGGGACTGGCCATCCGCAAGGGCGCGGCCCAGGGACATGTTGCGCGATTGCGGACTGCCGCATGTCAGGATGAGATCGCCCAGGCCCGACAACCCCATAAGCGTCTCCGGCCGCCCGCCAAAACACTCCGCGAACCGGCGCAGCTCGGCGAAGCCACGGGTGACGAGGGCGGCGTGCGCGCTGGCGCCCAGGCCGCGTCCGGCCACGATGCCTGCGGCAATCGCCAGGACGTTCTTGACCGCGCCGCCGATTTGCGCGCCGACTACATCGGATGACCAGTAAAGCCGCATCTGGCGTGACGACAGCGCCGCCGCCAGCGCCCGGCCGATGCCTTCATTGCGGCAGGCGAGCGTCAAGGCGGCGGGCAGGCCGCGCACCACATCGGCAGCAAAACTCGGCCCAGACAGCACGGCATGGACGGTCCGCGCGACGGTCTCTTCCGCCACCTCGGCCATCAGCTTGCCGCTCGCCTGTTCGATGCCTTTCGAGCAGATGACGAACGGCTGCCCGTCGCGAAGATGCCTGGCCATGGCTTGGGACACGCTCCGGAGGTGTTGGGCGGGCGCAACCATAAGCACCACGTCGGACCGCGCGGCCTCGACAATGTCGGCCGTGGCGCGGATGGCGGGATCGAGCGGCACGCCGGGCAGGAACGTACGATTGACATGACGCGAATTGATGTCGTCGATGACGTCCGCCTCGCGGGCCCACAGCAGGACACGCTTGCCGCTCTGGCTGGCGGTCTGCGCCAGCGCCGTTCCCCAGGCGCCGCCGCCGATCACGCTGACGGTATTCATTCGTACTGCGCTGGTTGTCACGTGACGTCCTCGATCCGTTTCAGTCCTGACAAGTGATGATGCTCACGCAACGCCGTCGGCAATGATGAGATCGCTTTGCGATGCCTTAAGGCGCAGCGGTAGCAGCTTCTGATAGGCGGCGGATTTGTACCAGCCTTCGGCGGCCTCGCGCGAGGGAAACGCGATGATCACCAGACGCGGGCGCGGCCATTCGCCTTCCATCAGTGTCCAATGCCCGCCACGAATGACGAATTCGCCCCCGAACGCCTCCACCGTCGGCAACACCTGGGCGCGATATTCGGCGAACTTGGCTTCATCGACGATGGTTTCCTGGACGATGACATAAGCTTTCATGGGTTGCGCTTTCTCCCGATTGTTCTGGCTTTTCGTCTTTGGTCTCGGCCCGGCACGGCCACCTGTCAGGCCTTCACCCCCGCTCCGATCGCGGGAGACGCCGCGGGATCCAATGGCCAGCGGGGGCGCACTGGGGCGTTGAGACCATCGGTGAGGCCCAGCGCGAGCCGCTCAGCGCCTGCCCATGCGATCATCGCCCCGTTATCGGTGCAGAGCCCCAGCGGCGGGGCCAGCAGCACAAAGCCGCGCGCGGCGCACAGTGTCTGCAATGCCGTGCGCAGCGCGGTGTTGGCTGCAACGCCGCCTGCCACCACAAGAGCCCTTTGCGGGCCGGGAGGCAAAACATCCGACACCAGTCCCATGGCCACGGCGACGCGATCACATACCGTGTCCGTCACGGCAGCCTCGAAGGAGGCGCACAGGTCTGCGACATCCTGCGGGTCGAGAGGTGCCGCCGCTTTGGCCGCGTGGCGCACAGCCGTCTTGAGGCCCGCAAAGGAGAAATGCGGCTCGGGCCGCCCCAGCATCGGACGCGGCAGCTTGAAGCGTTTGGAATCCCCGGCTCGCGCCTGCGTTTCGACGTTCGGTCCGCCCGGCATCGGCAGGCCGAGCAGCTTTGCCGTCTTATCGAAGGCTTCGCCGAGCGCATCGTCGATGGTGGTGCCAAGCCGCCGGTAGCGGCCCACACCTTCCACAAGCAAGAGCTGGGTGTGACCGCCCGAAACGAGCAGCATGAGATAGGGCGGCTTGATGCCGTCCGTCAGCCCGGCCGTCAAAGCATGGGCTTCCAGGTGGTTTATGGCGAGAAACGGCTTGCCCGCCGCCAGCGCCAGCGCCTTGCCCGAGACCGCGCCAACGATGAGGCCTCCGATGAGTCCCGGACCAGAGGCGGCCGCAACAGCGTCAAGATCCGAATACGCGATGCCCGCCTCGGCCATGGCGGCGGAAATGATATGGTCCAGGCAATCCCCATGGGCCCGCGCGGCAATCTCCGGCACCACGCCGCCATAGATCTTGTGCATGTCGAACTGCGAGCGCACGACATTGGACAAAATCCTGCCCCGGCCCAGCGCGTCGCGGGCCACCACGGAAGCTGCGGTTTCATCGCAGCTCGTCTCTATGCCGAGAACCAGAAGGCTGTCCTTTGGCACTGCTGGCCGGGGGCTGGGACCGGTTGTTGTCATGGGATCAACTGTAGCGCGCCGCATGGGTTTACGTACTGCCGCCCTTGGACCATAGATAGGCGCCGGTTACCGGGCCCACGAACTGCTCCGGCGGCCTTAGCACCTGGAGAAATACGCTTGCAAGCATCCCCGACTCTCACCATCGGAACCCGCGGCTCGCCGCTGGCCCTGGCGCAGGCCCACGAGGTGCGTGAGCGCCTGGTGGCCGCCCACGGACTGGCCGTGAACGACATCGCCATTCGCGTCATCAAAACGACCGGCGATCGCGTCCTCGACCGGCCCCTGGCGGAGATCGGCGGCAAGGGTCTGTTCACCAAGGAGATCGAGGACGCGCTGCTGGCCAATGAGATCGATCTTGCCGTTCATTCGATGAAGGATATGCAGACAGCACTGCCTGATGGCCTGATTGTCGGCGCGACTCTCCCCCGCGAAGATGTGCGGGACGCTTTTATATCTCTCAAGTATCGCTCGCTCTCCGACGTGCCGACCGGGGCCGTCGTCGGATCGTCTTCTTTGCGCCGGCAGGCCCAGCTTCTCAACATGCGACCCGATCTGACGGTGATCGGCTTTCGCGGCAACGTACAGACGCGCCTCAAGAAGCTGGAAGACGGCGTCGCGGCGGCGACGTTCCTTGCGGTCGCCGGCCTGCGCCGGCTCAAGATGCAAGACCGCATCACCGCGATGATCCCGACCAACCAGATGCTGCCTGCGGTGGCCCAGGGCGCCATCGGCATCGAAACGCGCGCTGAGGACGCGCGCGTCGCCCGCTTCGTCGCGCCCCTCAATGACGCGGCGACCGCCATTGCCGTTGCGGCCGAGCGGGCGTTCCTCAAAAAGTTGGAAGGCTCCTGCCGTACGCCCATCGCAGGGCTTGCGGAATTGCGCGATGGGGCGCTTTGGTTCCGCGGCCAGGTTCTTTCGCCTGACGGCAAGGTGTCCTACACCGCACAGCGTTCCGGCGCGCCGCAAGCTGCATCACAGCTCGGTGTCGCCGCAGCGGAGGACATCCTCGCTCAAGCCGATCCTGCCATTCTCGCAACGGTACACAGTTGAACATGCACATCCTGGTTACGCGTCCGCTTCCCGATGCCTGGCAGATGAAAGCGCTCGTCAAAAAGCTCGGCCACGAGGTCTCGATCGCACCCCTCATCGAGATTGTGCCGGAGACGATCGATCCTGCCGCCTTCGAGGGCGCTTCTGGCGTGATCGCAACCAGCCAGAACGGATTGCGCAGCCTGCACCTCGCCGCGCTTACGGATGCCGTGCGCCACCTGCAGATCTATGCCGTGGGCGAAGCAACGGCCAAACATGCCCTCGATCTGAAGTTGCGAAATATCACTGCCGGGCGTGGCACCGGCGCGGATCTCGTCTCGGCAATCGCCGAACGCCACAAGAACCGCAAGGGTCACCTCGTTCATCTGGCCGGTGACCACCTCGCCTACGACATGAAGGAGGCGCTCGCGGCACACGGCATCGAGGTGAGGCCCATTCTCGCCTACCGGTCCGTGGCGGCCACCACGCTGGCGCCTGAAGTCATTGGCAAAATTAAGACCGGACAGATCGATGCCGTGATCTTGATGTCCCCCCGGACAGCCGAAATCTGGTCTAAGCTCGCCGCTGAACACGGGCTTGGGGCCGAATTAAACCGGATCGCTCACATCTGTCTGTCTCCTGCGGTCGCGGGAAAGTTGCAGCTGGCACCGGGTGCGCGCGTCGAAATCGCGGCCGAGCCTCATATGAACGAAGTGCTTTCGCTGATCAAAGGGCTGGCGGCCTCAATCGGGCAAGAGTAAAAAGCTTTGGGCTTCGCGCTGCCCGGGGGGCAATTTGCGCCTCGAATAGCACCGGCATCTCCCCCGCCGGGAAAGCTCGAATGAGACAGTACGGAGGCGTCTTCACTCCATGAGCAATAGCAATAAAAGCGATTCCGGGCAGTCCAAGCGCCCCAACGCGACTCTCGATTTGAAAGCGACTGAGATCAAGGTCACGCAAATCAACGAGAAGTCCGCGGTCCATGCAAAGGGCGATGAGAAAGCGCCGGCTGCTGCATCCGCCGCGGCGGCCCCTGCCGTGAACCCTGCCGATGTTCCGATGCCTGCTCCGGCACGCGCCTATGCGGGCGCTCAGCCGGCACCAGGTGCGACGACGGCAAAATCAAGTGATGCTGCGGCATCCGAGCCAACCGGCAAGCCCGCGGCCACACGGCCCCAGGCCAATGCATCCGCAACGCTTTCCGCACGTCCCGAAACCGTTGTCGTGCAAAAGCGCGGTGGCTTCCTGTCGCACCTCGCAGCAAGCGTGTTGGGGGGCGCGGTTGCGCTCGGCGCTTGGGCTTACGGCGCACCGGAGCTGGAGAAGCAGGGCCTCATCACGTCCAACGCAGGCGGCGCGAACAGTGCTGAGCTCACCGCTCAACTCGCCAACGCCGAAAGCCGTCTTGCCGCCCTCGAAAAGACGGCGGCCTCGATCGGCGAGATCAAAGACTCTCAGACGCGGCTCGTCGCGGAGACGAAGGCAGCTCTCGCGGCCGCTGCCAGTGACGCGGGCGCACCCGACCAGCTCGAACGGCTGACCGCTGTCGAGAACCGTCTCAAGGCCATGACCGATGCGGGCGCCAACGATCCCAGCGCTGGCCGCGTCGAGCAGCTCGCGGCCCTTACCGGCAAGGTCGCCGATCTAGAGACGAGCATGGCGACCGAGTTCACTGCCCTGCGCAAGAGTGTGGCGGGCGACGTCGAGGCGCGTGTGATTGCCGCGACCGAGGCGGCGGAGGCCGCCAAGTCCGGCACGCAACGCATTGACCGCGACATCGCCAGCTTGAAGACGCAGTCGGTGCAAGCCGATGAAGGCATCGCTGCCATCAAGGCGGATGCGGACCGCGCGGTGGAAGCCTCCAAGCGCGCCACGCAGGAGATCGCAAACGTCAAGAGCACGATCGAGGATGTGCGCTCCGCATCGGCCAAGCCCGCCGATGTTACGTCGGCAATCTCTCCAGTCACCGCCAAGATTGCGACGCTCGAGCAGAACATCAAAGCCGTCGAGGAAGCCGAGGCAACGCGCCGCTCCAATGCGGAGCGCGTCGTGCTGGCGCTCGAGCTTCAGAATCTGAAGCGCACGCTGGATCGCGGACAGAACTATACAGACGAGTTGGCCGAGGTCGAGAAAGCCTCAGGCGGCAAGTTTGATCTCGCCGCTCTCCAGAAATTCAAGGATCAGGGCGTGCCGACCCTGTCCGACCTCAACCGCGACTTCCGCTCAAGCGCCAACGCGATGATCGACGCGGAGCAAGGCATCGAAACCGAGTCGGTCGTGGACAAGCTCATCGCAGGCGCGCGCTCCGTCGTGCGCGTGCGCAAGATCGAGCATGACAGCTCCGATACTTCGGCTGAGGCCGTCGCCGGGCGAATGGAAAAATCTCTCAAGGAAGGCCGTCTTGCCGACGTCTTGAGCGAAGCCGACGTGCTGACTCCGAAAGCCAAGGAAGCTGCCCAGTCGTTCCTGGACAAAGTGCGCGCGCGCGCAAGCGTCGACTCGGCGCTCGCCTCGCTCGAAGGTCAACTCAAGTCCTCACTCAGCGGTGCCCCGTCAGAGCCCGCCACTAAAACCCAGTAGGCGTCAAAGGTAAGGGTTTCGCGTCATGATCCGTCTTGTCGTTTATCTCCTTTTCATCGCCCTGGTCGCATCCGGGTTGGGTTGGCTCGCAGACCGGCCCGGCACCCTGAACATCCAGTGGCAAGGCTACGACATCGAAACGACCGTATTCCGGGCAACCGTCATGCTGGCGGTCGCAACGGCGGCGGCAATCTTTCTATGGTCGGTGCTTCGTACGATCTGGCACAGCCCGGCGGCCATCGGCCAG
Source organism: Hyphomicrobium sp. (assembly GCA_016793445.1). Taxonomy (GTDB): domain Bacteria; phylum Pseudomonadota; class Alphaproteobacteria; order Rhizobiales; family Hyphomicrobiaceae; genus Hyphomicrobium_B. The sequence continues at coordinate 102,963 of JAEUME010000002.1, forward strand.
CGGATCCTGCGCCGCCGCCAAAAGCGCGGCCTGGAGGCGCTGTCGAGCGGATTGATCGCGGTGGGCGCGGGCGACAAGGCGTTGGCGACGCGCTACGCCCTGCAGGCGCGCAAGGCCCTGCCGCACGAGCCGCTGACGCAGATCCTGCGTGCGCAAGCGGCTCAGCTGTCCGGAGACAGGGCGACAGCGCGGCGCATCTTCGACTCCATGCTCACAGCGCCAGACACCGAGCAGCTTGGCCTGCGCGGCCTGTTCCTCGAAGCCGAGCGCGAAGGCGAGAGCGAGGCCGCCCGGCAGTTTGCCGAACGTGCGGTAAGAGCCAACTCCAAACTTGGCTGGTCCTCGGAAGCGCTGTTTGACCTTCAATGCAAGCAGAAGGACTGGGCGGACGCCCTTGAGACCTTGTCGCTGCTCAAGCGCAACGGCCTGATCGAAAAGCCCGCCTTCGACCGCAAGCGCGCCGTTCTGCTCGCCGGGCAGGCACAGGACGCCGAAGAGAATGCAGCAGACAAGGCGCTTACGCTCGCCATGGAGGCGCATGCCCTTGCACCCGATCTGGTGCCCGCAGCTGCCGTGGCGGCCCGTATTCTGGCAGGACGCGGCCAGACCGGTAAGGCTGCAAAGGTCATCCAGAAGACCTGGACGCGCGCGCCGCATCCCGACCTTGCAACGGCCTATGCCTACGCACGCATCGGCGACAGCCCGCGCGACCGTCTCAATCGCGTGCGCCAGCTCGCCGCTCTCAACTCGCACTCGATCGAAAGCCCCATCGCCATAGCGACAACTGCGATCGAGGCCCGGTTGTTCGATGAAGCGCGCGAGGCCCTGCAGCCTCTGCTTGATGAGCGCCTCACGCAGCGCGTCGCCACGCTCATGGCGCGCATCGAGGCTGGCGAGAGTGACGACAAGGGCCGCGTCCGCGAATGGCTGGCGCGTGCAGTGAACGCCGCGCGCGATCCCGCCTGGACCGCCGATGGCGTCGTCGCCGATCGCTGGGAACCGGTATCGCCAGTGACGGGCGCGCTTGATGCGTTCCAATGGCGCGTACCGGTCGAAAATCGCGACAGCTCGTCGGCAACTGTGCTCAGCGAGCGGCTGGAAGAGCTTCTGGCGATCAGCGCACCCAAGCCGGTCAATCAGGAACCGGCCGCCAAGGCGGCGCCCGAAGTCGCTGCCCAGCCCGCACCCGTCCGCCGCGAAGATGCGGTGGACGCCGAGGCTGTCACGGTAAGGCCGGAGCCCATCAAGATCACGCCGCAGCCGGCACCGGCAGCCAAGCCTGCCGAGGTCGCTGCCGTAAAGCCCAACGTCACGCAGATCGACGCGAAGACCATCTCGCCGGTTCAGCGCGCCAGCGAGGTGTCCATCGTGAAGCCGGCCGCCAAGGCCGAGCCCCAGCCGGAAGCTATACCCGTCCCAAAGGAAGTTGCCGCAGCACCCAGACCTGCAGAGCCTGCGGTCGCCACAACACCTGCCGCAGCATCGTCTCCAGCCGCCGTAACGCCGGCCGCGCAAGCCAAGGCGGCCACGCCGGCTCCCAAGCCCGCTGCCCAGAAGACCGGCACCGACGCCAAAATCTTCGTGGCGCCGCGCGCTCCGGATGATCCGGGAACCGACGAGAACGACGATGATTCGGATACCGGCGCATTCCCCAAGCGCATTTATCGCGCGGTGAACTGAGGCCGGACTGCCGCCCAGGCAAACTGCCGCCGGTGTCGCATTCGCGGCACTTGGCGGCGGTATCTGGGCGGTCAAGATGGAGCAGAAAATCGCGTCGTAGGAGCCCTTGCAATCGGGGCGGCGAGCGGTTATCCCTCGCCCTATTCGCGCAAGCCCTACAATGGCGTTGCCGCACCTAAAATGCCGCCTTAGCTCAGCCGGTAGAGCACGTCATTCGTAATGACGGGGTCGCGTGTTCGAGTCACGCAGGCGGCACCATATCTCAGCCAACAACGCGAGCGGGCAGGCAAAGCGGGCAGGTGGGCCCCGGCCAAGAGCTGCATTGCATTGTCGGGCTGAAATGCACTAGGCCAGGGCGGCTCATCCTGGCGCCTGAAAGTCTGGTATGACCAGGCTCATGAAACCTTTTCAGCGCCTTGCCGGATCCTGGATAGCACCCAGGCATGCAAACCCTGAAATACTGGCCGCGGCACAAGCTGCGGTCGCGGGCCTGAAGCCTGCCGTGGCCGTCACCGGCGCCTCGCGCGGCATCGGATTCGCCCTGGCAGAGCATTTCGCCAAAGAGGGCCATGACGTCGCGCTTATCGCTCGAACATCTTCCGATCTCGACGCCGCCGCCGCGCGCATCCGTTCAAGAGCGACCCCGGCGGGTGTGCTGACGCTCAGCCTCGACATCACGCAAGCCGGCGCGGCTGCACGTCTGGACGAATGGCTGCGCGCGGCCGGTTACTACGTCGATGTGCTGGTCAACAATGCAGGCATCGGCCTAGCCGGCCCGTTCGCGCAGTCCGGCCCAGCAGCGCTCGAACGGCTAGTCACGCTCAACGTCACCGCACCCACCCTCCTGATGGTTCGCTTCCTTCCGGAAATGCTGGCCCGCCAGAGAGGCGGCATTTTGAATGTAGGTTCGCTTGGCGGGGCGGTGCCCGGGCCCGGCCAGGCCGCCTACTACGCATCGAAGGCCTATCTGCAGTCACTGAGCGAGGCGGCGGCTGCCGAGTGCTCCGGAGCGGGGGTGCGCATCTCAACGCTTCTGCCCGGTCCCGTCGATACGGGCTTTCACGCCAGCATGGGCGCAGAGTCGTCGCTTTATCGCCAGCTTCTGCCGTCGCTCTCGCCGCAGCATGTCGCGCGCGCGGGCTACAGGGGCTTCCGGATTGGGCAACGTGTTATTGTACCGGGCCTCTTCAACAAGCTTCTGTACATCGCCATACGCGCGTTGCCTCACCCGCTCACCGTGCCATTCGTTAAAATTCTCCTGAACAAAACCGATCCATAAAAACGCGGCGACGCTTACTGCATTTGCGATATGGCAATCTTTTTGAGGTTAAGTGCTCAAGGCGCCAGGATCTGGTTTTGCGTACCTGGCGAACCCATTGCGGCCGCGCGTCTCTCGGACTCTTTGAGTTCGGACTTGATGCGTGGCCGCTTTCTTTTGTCCAGAACAACGGCGCGGACTTGCTGCAATGCAACAGCATGACCGGCGAAAACATACCGGACTGCGTGTGCTGCATCGCAATCCGCGCGTTGTCACTTTTGCCCGGCCTACGATTTTCGGTTCACGTTTTTTCGCAAACCGCCGTCAAGCCAATTGCCATCCCCCTGCGCTGGTATAGTGTGAAGAAAAAACATACCTCGGAGGTCCACCTGATGTGTCGCATACTGTCGAGTCAGCCTGCGTCTTCCTTCGCCTACCAGACGCGGTCGGTTCGTCTTGGTGGCCACGCCACCAGCATCAAACTGGAGGCAGCGTTCTGGGAAATCCTCGAAGAGATCGCCGTTGAACTCAACAAGCCCCTGGGCCGATTCTTGACCGAACTGCACGACGAGGTGATGTATATCGCGGGTGATACGCATAACTTCACGTCGCTGCTGCGCTGCGCGTGCCTAACCTACGTGTCGGAAATTCGCGGCCGCCAAAATGCGCTGACATTGCTCAACGACAAGCCGCGCCGGCTGTTCGACGGATCGCTGGAAGCGGCTGAGTAATTACGCCAGACATCCGTGTTCAGCGACGCCGCGCAAGGCGCAGGAGGAGCGAAATTATCTTGTAGTATTGAAATACTACCCTGCGGCAGGAAACGACCCCTAGCGTATTGCGAACGGCTCAACGCATCGGGAGGATCGCTTGTCCAACGCGCGCCCCAATCGCATCGCCGCGCTGGTCTGCGGCGTTGGCATGGCGGCGGTGATGCCCTCATCGAGCAGGGCAACTGAGGAAGGTGCGCCTTTAAATGCACAATTCATAAAAAGCTGCGGCACATGCCACACGGCCGAGCAGGGCGCCGAACTGAGGCAAGGTCCCAACCTCGCAACGGTCTTCGGACGCACCGCAGGAACACTCGCCGAATACCCGCAATACTCGGATGCCTTGAAGAAGGCTGGCGCAGACGGTCTCGTCTGGACCGAGGAGACGCTTAACAAATGGATCATGGGCGCGGCCGACTTCGTGCCGGGCACCAACATGCCCTACAGCCAGCCCGATCCTGAAAAGCGCAAACTCATTATCGCTTACCTCAAAAGTCTCGCCCCTGCCGGACACGCGGCCAAGTAGCTTTTTGCGCATCGCCGCCCTTGCGGGTGCGATGCGCCACGACGACGACAAAACAATAACCGGCCTAATGAAGCCGGAGTTTCAGCCACACAGCATCAGGAGGAAACGAATGCGTTTGATAGACAGAACTCCCAAGGTCGACCGCCGGTCGTTCCTTGCATCAACGGGCGCTGCCGCGCTCGTTGTGACGTCCACCAGCGTCTTGTGCCCGACGGAATCCTGGGGCGTGGAAGCCCAGAACCTCAAACCTGAAACGGTTCGCACGCTCATCAGGATGTCGCGCGATATCTATCCGCACGACCGCCTCGCGGATAGATTCTACGCCGTCGCTGTAAAGGGCATGGACGGCAAGGCGACCGAAGGCGCACCGCTCAAGGCAACGCTGGAAGACGGTGTAGCCAAGCTCGACGAAGCCGCCAAGGCTGCCCACGGCGTCCCGTATGCCGATGTCGGTTGGGAACATCAGCGCGTCGCGCTGCTGCGCGCCATCGAAGGCGATCCCTTCTTCCAGACCGTGCGCGGTGATCTCGTTGTCTCGCTCTACAATCAAAAAGAGCTCTGGCCGATCTTCGGCTACCAGGGCGAATCTGCATCCCAGGGCGGCTACATCAAGCGCGGCTTCAACGACATCGACTGGCTGTGAGACAGAGCGCGCAACCTTGAACTCATAAAAACGAATCACTCGGAGGATTGCCTATGCCGGCACCTTATAAAACAGACGACGATAGCGTGGTTGTAGTCATTGGCTCTGGCGCCGGTGGCGGAACGGTCGGATCCGAACTTGCTTTGAATGGGGTCGACACCGTCATCCTCGAAGCGGGCAAGCGCTACAGCATCGAAGATTTTGTCAACGATGAGTGGGAGTCGTTCGGCCAGCTCGCTTGGCTCGATGAGCGCTCGACGTCGGGCAACTGGCGCGTTCACAAGGACTTCGCCGGTCTTCCCGCCTGGATCGTGAAATCCGTAGGCGGCTCGACGATCCATTGGGCTGGCGCCTCCTTGCGCTTCCAGGATCACGAGTGGAAGGCAAAAACAACCTACGGCGATGTCGCTGGCGCCAACCTGCTCGACTGGCCCATCGACGGCAAGGAGATGGAACCCTGGTACACCAAGGCGGAAGACCGCATGGGCACCACACGCACCCACGGCATTGAGGGCCTGCCTGGCAACAACAACTTCAAGGTCATGAAGGCCGGCGCCGACAAGCTTGGCTACAAGGAATGCAGCACGGGCCGCATGTCCATCAACTCCGCGCCGCGTGACGGCCGCGGATCGTGCCAGCAGATCGGCTTCTGCTTCCAGGGCTGCAAATCGGGCGCCAAGTGGTCGACGCTCTACGCGGAAATCCCCAAGGGCGAAAAGACAGGCAAGCTTGAAGTCAGGCCGGAGTGCCACGTCACGCGCATAGAGCATGACGACAAGGGCAAGGTGACGGGCGTCGTCTACTTCGACAAGGATGGCAAGGAGCAGCGCCAAAAGGCCCGCGCGGTTTGTGTCGCCGGAAACTCCATCGAGAGCCCGCGTCTGCTGCTGAACTCCGCCTCCGGCATGTTCAAAGACGGGTTGGCGAACTCATCGGGCCAGGTGGGCCGCAACTACATGCGTCACACCACGGGCTCGGTGTACGGTATTTTCGAGAAGCCCGTGCACATGTTCCGCGGCACGACGATGGCCGGCATCATTCAGGACGAAGCGCACAACAATCCAAAACGCGGATTCGTCGGCGGTTATGAGTTCGAAACGCTGTCGATCGGCTTGCCGTTCATGGCTGCGTTCCTCGACCCAGGCGGCTGGGGACGTGATTTTTCAGCTGCCATGGATGGCTACTCGAACATGGCCGGCATGTGGATCGTGGGAGAAGACATGCCACAGGCCAACAACCGCATCACCCTGAACGCGGACAAGAAGGACAAATACGGGATGCCGACCCCGAATGTGCACTTCGACGACCACCCCAATGACAATGCCATGCGCAATCACGCTTACAGGCAGGGCGCAGCACTATATGAGGCGGTGGGGGCCACGCGGACGTTCCCGACACCGCCGTATCCGTCCACGCACAACCTAGGCACCAACCGCATGAGCGCGGATGCCAAGGATGGCGTGGTCAACCAGCACGGCCAGACGCACGACATCAAAAATCTGTTCGTATCCGATGGCAGCCAGTTTACGACTGGCGCAGCCGAGAACCCGACGCTCACCATCGTTGCGCTTGCGTTGCGCCAGGCCGCCTACATTCGCGATCAAATGGCCAAGGGCGAGATCTAATACGAATAAGCGCCCGCGCGTTGAAAAACATCGCGCGGGCCACGACACAGCTGTGGCGCAACTTGAAACGAGGTGACAATGAGCACCTCGTTTTTTTTCGTCACAACGGCTTCATGGTAAACAGGGCCTTACAAAGTGCGCCTCTATCGCAAGCCGATCTGGACTACGCGCCCGAAAGCTTCCTTTTTTCGTCGCTCGAATTTACCCGACGTCAAGCTGCGCGTGTCAGTTTGGTCAGATATTGCGCACTCTTCCTGGCCGCGCATGCGCGTTCCAGAGCGCCTCGCAAGGATTGAGCCGGTATGATGATCGATTTTCTTCGCGATGAAAGCGGCGCAACGGCTATCGAATATGCCATGATCGCCGTGATGATCGGCGTGGCAATCGTGAGCGCTCTCTACGGCGTGCGCGCCGCACTGAATGACGCCTTCGACGCCGTGATCAACGGCTTCAGTTCCTAAGACCCTCGACAAATTTCAGTTCTCTGCGTCCGGCTGGCGCGGGGCATGCACATGCGCGCCAGCGCCATTGCAGTTTGCCCACGCAATACATATGTCGGTTTAAGGCCGGTCGAAACGCGCGGCGCGTATGGCCCCGCGCGCTCTATGAGCCAGCATATGAGGCGCACCGATGTCGAAGAAGCTTGTTGACCTCAATCGCGAGCGGGCGTTGTACGACCCGGAATCGGAGTTCAACTCTCCGTGCGACATTGCTAAAGAAGTCGGCCTGACGCGCGGCGAGAAGCTTGCCGCACTGCAACGGTGGTCCTATAGCGTCGACCGGCGTCTGGCCTCCGGCTATGAAGGCATGCCGACGAACGGTACGGAACCGCGCGACGCAGAGCTGTTCCGCAATATTGAATTGACCCGCGAGTATCTAGAGCACGAGAGCCCATAAGCGACATCGGCGGCCGATCTTGGCCAAGATTGTCGAACCCTTGGAGATCTTCGAATCGTAGGTTCGTGGGTGCGGTTGGCCCAATGAAAAAGGCCGGACGTTCGCGTCCGGCCTTTTGGCGTTTCCTCGATATGTGCAACGGGCGATCTTAAGCCGCCTTCGCAGAAATCTTACGCAGTTCGTTGACGAGTGTATCCGCCGCAGTCCTGGCTTCGTCGGACTGGGCGCCGGCAAGCTCAGCCTCCGCCAGCTTCAATTCTTCCGCAACGACCGACCCTGTCATCTCTTCTACATCGTAGGCCTTTTGGGCCAGGATGGTAAGACGCACGGGATCGACATCGGCAAAGCCCGATTTGACGAAAAGCCGCTTCCTGGCGCCGCCCGCCATGACGTCGAGCACGCCCGGGCGCAGCGTCGCGATAACCGGTGCATGGCCGGGAAGAACGGCGAAGTCGCCTTCGGAACCCGGAACCACGACCTGCTCGGCATCGACCGCGAGCAGGATGCGCTCGGGTGAGACGAGTTCGAACTTGAAAGTGCCTGCCATGCCTGACGTCCCTTGAAGTCTTCACACCTGCTCTGGAAGAGCACGCAAATCGGTCAGCTCGTCTTTTCGCCTTCGCCGTCCTCATCGTCCTCGTCGCCCGCGCCGGACTTGGCCCGCACCTCTTCTGGCGTCTGCAGCTTGGTGCCACAGAAGGGACAGAAGAACAGCGGGTGGTCGACAAGGCCAGGCTCGTCTTCCTCGAGGTCCACCAAACCAACAGTCATGTAGATGACCTGATCGGAGCCTACGGTGATAAGGGGCTCGAAGTCGCCGCCTTCCAGAGCCTCTTTGAGTTCTTCACAGCAGCTGCCGAAGTTCGTGCCGGCCATTGGTCGTCTCCTGATGGCCGGTATCCCCGGCGCGTTGAATTAAGCTGCTTCGGCCATCTTCTCGGCTTTGGCGATCGCCTCATCAATGGTCCCGACCATATAGAAGGCCGGCTCGGGGAGGTGGTCGTAATCGCCCTCGCACAGCCCCTTGAAGGCTTTGATGGTGTCGGCGAGCTTCACGAGCTTGCCGGGCGAACCGGTGAAGACTTCAGCGACGTGGAACGGTTGCGACATGAAGCGCTCGATCTTGCGGGCGCGGGCAACCGTCAGCTTGTCGTCTTCGGAAAGCTCGTCCATGCCGAGAATGGCGATGATGTCCTGCAGCGACTTGTACTTCTGCAGGATCGACTGAACCTTACGGGCAACCTGGTAGTGCTCCTCGCCGACGATGCGCGGATCAAGCATGCGCGAGGTCGAGTCGAGCGGATCCACGGCCGGATAGATGCCCTTTTCGGCGATGCCGCGCGACAGAACCGTCGTGGCGTCCAAGTGGGCGAACGAGGTTGCCGGCGCAGGGTCGGTCAAGTCGTCGGCCGGAACATAAATGGCCTGCACCGAGGTGATCGAGCCCTTCTGGGTCGTGGTGATGCGCTCCTGCAGGGCGCCCATGTCGGTTGCGAGCGTGGGCTGGTAGCCCACGGCCGAGGGGATACGGCCCAGGAGCGCCGACACTTCCGAGCCGGCCTGCGTGAAGCGGAAGATGTTGTCCACGAAGAAGAGCACGTCCTGGCCCTTGTCGCGGAAGTACTCGGCAACCGTGAGACCCGACAGCGCAACGCGGGCACGCGCCCCCGGCGGCTCGTTCATCTGGCCGTAGACCAGCGCGCACTTGGAGCCAGCGGCCGACCCGTTGTGCTTCTTGGGGTCCTTGTTGACGTTCGACTCGATCATTTCGTGATAGAGGTCGTTGCCCTCACGCGTGCGCTCGCCGACGCCGGCAAACACCGAGTAGCCGCCGTGAGCTTTGGCGACGTTATTGATCAACTCCATGATGAGCACGGTCTTGCCGACGCCGGCGCCACCGAACAGGCCGATCTTGCCGCCCTTGGCGTACGGCGCGAGCAGGTCCACGACTTTGATGCCCGTTTCCAGGATCTGCGCTTCCGTCGCCTGATCGGCAAAGGTCGGCGCGGGCTGGTGGATGGCGCGCGTGTCCTGCGTCTTGATGGGGCCAGCCTCGTCAACCGGCTCTCCGATGACGTTCATGATGCGCCCCAGAGTCTCGTCGCCAACCGGCACCGTAATCGGCGAGCCGGTATCAGCGACGTCCTGACCGCGCACGAGGCCTTCGGTGGAGTCCATGGCGATGGTGCGCACCGTGTTCTCGCCCAGATGCTGCGCGACTTCCAGAACGAGGCGCTGGCCATGGTTCTTCGTTTCGAGAGCGTTGAGAATTTCAGGCAGATGCCCGTCGAACTGCACGTCGACGACGGCGCCCATCACCTGGCGGACCTTACCAACCTTGTTAGCCATTGCTTCGCTTCCTCGTCTCGTTCGATTGGGTTAGAGCGCTTCGGCGCCCGAAATGATTTCGATGAGTTCTTTGGTGATGTTGGCCTGACGCTTGCGGTTATAGGCGATCGTCAGCTTGTTGATCATGTCGCCCGCGTTGCGCGTCGCGTTGTCCATGGCGGTCATGCGAGCGCCTTGCTCGGAGGCGGCATTTTCCAGCAGGCCGCGGAACACCTGGGTCGCGATGTTGCGGTTCAACAGAAAGCCCAGCACCTCTTCTTCGCTCGGCTCGTACTCATGTACGGCATGCGCGCTTCTAGAGGTGTCTTCGCCGCCCGTCTCGCGGATCTTCGCCGGGATGATCTGCAGCGCCGTCGGCTTCTGCGCGATGACCGAGCGGAACTCGGAAAAGTACATCGTCGCGACGTCAAACTCCCCGGCATCGAACATGGCGAGCAGCTTGTCGGCAAGCTCTTCGGCGTTCGCAAACCCTATCTGGCGTACGCCGCGCAGATCGGTGCGCTCGACGATGTTCTTGTTGAGGTCGCGCTTGAGGTTCTCGGCGCCCTTGCGGCCCACGGTCATGATCTTGACCGTCTTGCCGGCCGCGATCAGACGCTGCGCATCGGCGCGCGCGAGCTTCGCGATGTTGGTATTGAAGCCGCCGCACAGGCCGCGTTCTGCGGTCATGACAACGAGCAGATGCACGTCGTCCTTGCCGGTGCCGACGAGCAAGGGAGAAGCGCTCTTCTTGTCGGCAACCTTCGATGCAAGACCCGCGAGCACCGCATCCATACGCTCAGCGTAGGGGCGCGCAGCAGTCGCCGCTTCCTGCGCGCGGCGCAGTTTGGCGGCGGCGACCATTTGCATCGCCTTGGTGATTTTCCGCGTCGCCTTGACCGAGGCGATGCGGTTTCTCATGTCTTTTAAGCTGGCCATCGTGCCTGCTCTTTTCTCATCTCTCTGTCGTCCCAACCGGGACCCAGATGCTCAATCTTGGTATCCGTGAACCTCTCTTCCCGGACGGCCACACGCCGGTCAGGGAAGACAGGAGATTAGAGGAACGTCTTCTGCACCTGTCCGACGACTTCCTTGAGCTTGCCGGCGGTATCGTCCGAGAGATCCTTGGTCTTACGGATATCATCCAGAATCGCGGCATTCTGGGTGCGCAGCGTGGCAAGCAGCGCCTCCTCGAAGGGATGAACCCGATCGACCGAGAGCGCATCGAGGTAGCCGTTGGTGCCGGCCCAGATCACGCACACCTGCTCTTCCATCTTGAGCGGCGAGAACTGCGGCTGCTTCAGAAGCTCGGTGAGACGAGCACCGCGGTTCAGCAAGCGCTGAGTGGCGGCATCGAGGTCCGAGCCGAACTGCGCGAAGGCGGCCATTTCACGATACTGGGCGAGCTCGCCCTTAATCTTGCCCGCAACCTTCTTCATCGCCTTGGTCTGCGCGGACGAACCCACGCGCGACACTGACAGACCGACGTTCACGGCTGGGCGGATACCCTGATAGAAGAGGTCCGTCTCAAGGAAGATCTGGCCGTCGGTGATCGAGATCACGTTGGTGGGAATATAGGCCGACACGTCGTTGGCCTGGGTTTCGATGACGGGCAGCGCGGTGAGCGAGCCCTTGCCGGAAGAATCGCCGAGCTTCGCGGCGCGCTCCAGGAGACGGGAGTGGAGATAGAACACGTCGCCGGGATAGGCTTCACGGCCCGGCGGGCGTCGCAGCAGCAGCGACATCTGCCGGTAAGCGACGGCCTGCTTGGAGAGGTCGTCATAGGCGATCACGGCGTGCATGCCGTTGTCGCGGAAATATTCGCCCATGGTGCAGCCCGTGAAGGGCGCGAGATACTGCATGGGAGCAGGATCGGAAGCCGTCGCGGCGATGACGATGGAGTATTCCAGAGCGCCGCGCTCTTCGAGGATCTTCACGAACTGGGCCACCGTCGAGCGCTTCTGGCCGATGGCGACGTACACGCAGTAGAGCTTCTGCTCTTCTGGTGCGCCCGCAACGTTGAGGGGCTTCTGGTTCAGGAAGGTGTCGAGAATAACGGCTGTCTTGCCGGTCTGACGGTCGCCGATGACAAGCTCGCGCTGGCCGCGGCCGATGGGGATGAGCGAGTCGATTGCCTTGAGGCCGGTTGCCATCGGCTCATGCACCGACTTGCGCGGCAGGATGCCCGGCGCCTTGACGTCGACGCGCATGCGCTTGTCCGACTTGATCGGGCCCTTGCCGTCGATGGGATTGCCGAGGCCGTCGACAACGCGGCCCAAGAGGCCCTTGCCGACCGGGACTTCCACGATGGCGCCCGTACGCTTGACGGTGTCGCCTTCCTTGATGGTGCGGTCGTCGCCGAAGATCACGACGCCGACGTTGTCGGCTTCGAGATTGAGCGCCATGCCACGGATGCCGCCGGGAAACTCGACCATCTCGCCGGCCTGGACGTTGTCGAGGCCGTAGACGCGGGCAATGCCGTCGCCCACCGACAGCACCTGACCGATTTCAGAGACCTGCGCCTCCTTGCCGAAATTCTTGATCTGATCCTTGAGGATCGAGGAGATCTCTGCGGCCCGAATGTCCATGTGACTTTGACCTCTTTTTTGGTCGTTTCCGATTGGGGCCCATTTTCGAAATCAGGGCCCGGATTGACTATTTCCAGCAGAAACGCCGCCCGATTTCGCAGGCGGCGTTCGAAATGCATCGTTTAAGTGCTCAAGCCGTTCAAGGAAACCTTGAGGTTCTGCAGCTTGGTCTTGAGCGAAGAGTCGATCATGCGGCTGCCGACTTTGACGACAAGGCCGCCGAGCAGGCCTGGATCGACGTGCGCATCGAGCGCGACGTCCTTGCCGACGGACGCCTTGAGCGTCTTCTTCAGTTCTTCAACCTGCGCATCATTGAGAGCCACCGCGCTGGTGACGCGCGCCGTTACTTCACCACGGTCACGCGCGGCCAATGCGCGGAATCCCTTGATCATGTCGGCGGCGGCGAAAAGCCGGCGGTTCTTCGTGATCAGATTGAAAAAATTGGCAGCGAGGCCCCCGATGCCGGCCTTCTCCATGATCGCCGACATGGCGCGGGCCTGATCCTCGGTCGAGATAACGGGCGAGCGCACCATGCGCCGCAAATCCTCGCTCTCGTCCAGCAGTCCGCCAAATGCCGTCAAATCCGCTTCGACCTCTTTGATTTTGGAGGCCTCTTTGGCCAGATCGAAAAGTGCGGCGGCGTAACGCCCAGCCATTCCTTCAACGATTGTGTCGTTCGTTGCCACGTTGCGCTCATCTGGCGCCTAGCAAGGCGCATTGGGGGCGGGGCCGCTAAGACCCTAGACGTCGCCCGCTGAAAGGGAAGAATAATGCCCGGCAAAAAGAGAGCACGAGGAGCTCTGACCCATAGCCACCCCCTTTTGAAAGCCGGGCTGTCCTTAACATGTGTCTTTTGTGGCATCAACCAGCGCCGCGATGGGCGCGATGCCGCATTAGGCCAGCGCAGGTTCAACGCCACGCTGGAGCGTTGCCGTGCAGCCCCCCGGCCACCCTGCTGATACCCCGTAGAAATCGCTATATCGAACAGTTTCGCCGATGTCGGACGATCGACATGAACGGTTGCTGCAAGCTCTATTCAAGGTGCGTTCAACGCCACTGATCTAGAAGCGATCCCGACAGCGGCCGGATTGTCCGGCAGCGGCGGGGAGCGGGCCCGCAATCAGGGCCTCGGGAGAGCATCATGTCTTTGAAATCAATCGTGAATGTGGTTGCACTGAGCGCCATCGCGAGCACCAGTCTTTTGCCCCTGGCGAGCACGGCCGAAGCCCGTGACGGACACCGCCCGGGTGGCCATTTCGAGCGCCACGGCAGCGTCAAGGGCGGCTGGGACGGCCCTCGGCGTCATGCCTGGGGGCATGACCAGGACTATCGCGGACGCCACAGCCACCGGGGCCGCAACGTCGCCCTGGGCGCCTTTGCGGCCGTTCTGGGACTTGCCATCGCAGCCGAGGCTGCCCGCGCCCACGATGACGCCTATTACGATGAAAATTAAGGCGCCGTCACACGAGTTTTGCGGGAAGAGGCTGGAGCGGGCAGATCGCCCCTCCGGCCTTTTTTGCGTAGGCCTCAAAGGCGATCGCCGAACGTTAAACCTGAGGTGCCGGCACTCCGGTTCTCAAGGACTTAGCCTTTGATTTGGCGATAGAATTATTGCCTCATGCGCCTTTGAGCTTCTTGTTGCATTCACTCCAATAGCCGCCGCCCTTCATGATCCATTTCAGGCCGCCGTTGGCATTTGCAGACTTGTTGGCCTTGTACTGCTCGGCACAGGTGTGAAGGCGCGCTTTCGACGGCGTCTCGCTGGCGAATTTTGGCGAAACAGCCTTTGGGAAGACCGCCGTGCTCGTCGAAGCTGCGGACTCCGCCATGCCGCACTCGTCCTTGCGGAACTGGTTCCACGTCTTGCCACCGAGCGTGCCCGCGCTCTTGGCCGCCTTGTACTTCGTGCTGCACTCCTGCGCCGTAAGCGCGTTCGCGCTGGAGGCGGAAAACACGACAGCAACGCCCGCGGCGAGGAGGGGCGCAACCTGTATAACTTTGCGGATCGACATAAAGGCGAACTCCTTGTCAGTATGCCCGGCACGCGATGTGCGGCAGCCCTCGTCCGGGTCGGGAGACTATAGGGCGAAGCGATGTGTACCGACAATACGTCTTGCGAGATTCTGTCCCGTACACGGCCAATCAGGTAGCCCTCAACAGCGGCGAAGCGGCGGCGGGCGGCTTACAAAGCCCCAAGCAAATGGACCGGCCATCGCCCGGGCACCACAAAGATGAGATCGAAACGCATCTCACAGGATCGGTAGCGCTCATGGCGCTGAAGCCAAACCTCGGCGGCACGACTCACGCGCGCACGGGTTTCCTTGGTTATCGCCGCCTCGCAGAGCTCGCGTTCGGGGCGCTGCTTGACCTCGATGAATGCGATGCAGCGGCCGCGCCGGGCGATGATGTCGACCTCGCCCACCTTCGTCTTGAATCGCCGCGCCAGGATGCGGTAGCCCTTCAGACGCAAGCTCAAGACGGCAATTCTTTCAGCTGCGTGACCGCGCGCAAGCGCCTGCAGGCGGCCGACCCGCGAAGGCTCGCGCTTGCCGGCCGGAAGCGCCATCAGTCTTCTCTCCCATCCTCGTCTTTGACCTTGAGCCCGATGTCGTAGACGCGCGACTTCGGGACGCCCAGCGCATCGGCAACCGCCGCGGCGGCGTCCTTCAAGCGCATGGACGTGAGCGCCACCTTGAGCCGGGAGGCGATGTCTTCGTCGCTGGCGGCCGCGGCTTCGGCCGGACCGGCGACGAGCACGATCTCGCCTTTGACTTCGCGCGCCGCGAACGTCGCGGCCAACTCGGCAAGCGGCCCGCGCGCGATCTCCTCGTGCAGCTTAGTCAGCTCACGCGCAACAACGCCTTGGCGCGCGCCCAGCACTTCGGCCATATCGCTCAGGCATTGCGCGGCACGCTGTGGCGCTTCGTAGAAAACCAGCGTGCCCGCAATGCCTTTCAGTTCCAGCAAGCGCGCGCGCCGGGCGGCCTGCTTGGCCGGAAGAAAGCCCGCGAAGGTGAACTGATCCGTCGCAAGCCCCGATGCGCACAGCGCCGCCACAAGCGCGCAGGGCCCGGGAATGGCGACGACGGGAAGTGCCTTTTGCGCACACGCTCGCACGAGCTTGAATCCGGGATCGGCAATCAGCGGCGTGCCCGCATCCGAAATGAGCGCCACGCGCTGCCCGCTTTCCAAGCGCTCGATCACCCGGCCGCGTTCAGCGTCCTCGTTGTGCTCGTGGAAGGGCAGCGTCCGAGCCCGGATGGCGTAATGCTGCAGGAGTCGCGCGGAGGTCCGCGTGTCCTCGCAATAGATCACGTCAGCGTGGGCGAGCACATGCAGCGCACGCAGGGTCATATCGGCCAGGTTGCCGATCGGCGTCCCTACGATATAGAGCCCGCCGGGCAGAGGCCGCGCATCGAGCCGGGCGAATTCGCCTACGGCGCGTTGCGCGAGCCGGCGGCTTGCACCGGCATCATGGTCCGCGTCCAAAGCATCGCCCAGATCATTGTCGAGGCCGTCGTCATGGCGCGACAAGTGTTTCTCCTCTCTAACTTCTCTTTCGGCGCGGCGCTTTGCACGCGGGTATCTTGCGCGAGATCTTACGCCGCGCGTGCCCTTTGGCTAAGCCGGAACTTGAAGCGGCCGGGCACGAGCGGACCGCGCGCGGCATAAAACAGGCTGCCGAAAAGACCATTATCGAGGCCAACGACCGGTTCCGGCTGCCAATCCGCGCTTCTCAAGCGCGACGCCCTGATCCGATGATTGGCTCAAGCTACGGCCGGACAAAGACGAGCGGCACCCTCCCGCTTGAAGCAGCGGTTGCCATGGCGCGCGCCCGAGAGCGCGGTCACGCCGCGAGTGCGGCTGCGCTGCGGCGGGCGGTCTTAGGCTGAAGCCGATGGACGACGGCCGCCTCGCGAATGAGCGGCTCGCTCATCACCGAGGTCAGCTCATCGAAAAGGTTGTAGAGCGCATACGTCGCCAGATCGAGCTGCTGAGCGGCGCTCGCCTGCAACTCCCGCGCGTTCGCGGCCGATGTGATGGCCGCCGATACCACCCCGGAAAGGCGTTCCCATTGCTCGTTGGGTGAAAGCTTCCGGGGTGACTGGCCCGCAGCCGGGGGCGACACGATGGACTTTTGTGGCGTGAAGAAACGCCGCCCTATCCAGGACACCAGTCCGAAAAGATTGACCGAATTGGCAAGAATAGACACCGCGCAGCCCGCTCGCCCGAGTTTCAATTCTCAAGAATTGCGCTTATTTGCGTAATTCCACAATAGCCAAATGCCGGATTTTGAGCCTAACACGTGTTCAGCGTGCGGATCTATCCATTATCGCGGATAGAGTTTCAGCTAAAACGTGTAAATGCCGTTAACGCCATCCCATTAAGGAATATAGAAATCGCGGGGGCGCAAAGTCACTTTTTGAGCGATTTCGCCTTTTTGGCACGCACCAAATTCGTGCGCTTGACGATAGCCTTTATGCGTGCGCTGCGGGGTACGGCGGTCAAGTTATGGGCCGCACTCTCCGTCTCTGCTGCAGCCCGCAAAGCCGCGGCCCTTGCCGTGCGAAATGCGCGCAGCGGAAGAATTGGCTCTATGCGGCCGCGATAGCGATAATGACCCGTAATACGATCAACGAATAAGGCGTCCTCTAATTGCGGCCCCCAGCCGCGATTATGCACGATCATGGGACGGCCGGACGGGGCAGGAATATCCGTGACAATGGCGATATGATCCCGCGAGCCGCTGTTCTGCGGCCGGTCATAAGTCACAATATCGCCCGGCAGATAATCCTCGGCGAAATCGGTAATCGGCACGCTCGCCCCGCGCGAAGCGAAGTAGCGACGTAGCGTGAATGTGCGGCGGTGCGCGATGCTCGTATCTGCCGACCCGATGCGTGCGCCATGAACAAGCGCCTGAAGGTCGATCCCGAGCGCGCGATAGGCGCGAATAACGACGTCCGTGCACACGCCAAACAATGCCGGAACGTCACCCATCGGATAGGCGAGCTTGCGGTATGTGTCGGTGTAGACGACGAACTCGGTTGTCTGACGCAAGGCCGCGGCGGCCAGCGCGCGGCCGAAATCTTCAGAGGAGGGTGTGGCGTGAGACCCCGGCTGGACGGGCATCTGGTCCTCAATGCTGCACCGGCCGGGATCGGCCTCGACAGCGGGCGGCTGCAATGAGAGGGCTGCGCCGGGGCTCAGCGCGGCAAGCTGCGTCGGTCCAATCGGCTTGGCCGCATCTGACGGCGACGCCGGCCTTGGTGCATCCGCTATGCCGGGCCTGGCAACAGGCGGCTCGTTCCAAGGACCGGCAAGAAAGGGAACCTCAACGCCATCCCCCTTATCCGCAATCTCGTCCGCGAAACGATCCGCCCGGTCTTCAACGACATCAGAAGCACGCGCGGACGTGTCGGCGTCGCGGGCAATCACCGTTGCGGGAAGCGCAGGGTCGACCTTCAACGGCTCGTCTGGCGGGAGCGGCTCGACAAGCAACGGCGCGCGAGCTGTGCTGACCGCAAGCTGGTCCGGCGACGTCAGCGCAATTCGCAGCGAACGCGCAACATCCGATTGCCAGCACGCAGCCGCCAGCACTGCACCGGCAAAGCCAACCCCCATCGCCAGCAACAGCGGACGGCTAGAGTACTTGCGGAACAGTGGGAACGGCTTTTCCGGTAAGGAGAACGACAAAAACGAAGGCCTGAAGCCGGTCCGCGTTTCCCTCGCAACGGCTCTAGGGACACCAGCTTCGATCGCGTCCAGCCGGACACTTGCTGCCTTGCAGGCCTCAACATGACCTGAAGCGCACCTCAAGGGTGCGTGGCCGCGTGTCTGCGCGGCCGCCATGCGCTGGAGGAAGCGCTCGAGCGGCGCACGGTTCGTCGGGCCCTGATCCGGGCGGCCAGAGAGCGGCCCGCTACGGACCCCCGCTCCGCACCTGCTCCTTTGACCGCGCCGCCGTTGCTGACGCTCCCCGCCACTCATGCGCCTACCATTTCACCCCATTAAGACCCAGACGGCTCAAGATACGCCCCGAACCTGCCGCCCCAGACAAGCCTTGACCAGTCACATCCTGGTCAGGAGCCAGGATTGCAGCCGGTGTCACCAATAGCTACGTGCAAATTACGGCCCCCAGCTAGCCTCAGCCGGATGGCAGGGGTACGGCGGTGGTGCTGATACGCCGGAGCACTTGCGCGGCCGTCACGCCCGCGACCCGAAGGCTCGCCAGCGATTGCGCGCCTGTGCTCTTGGACAGCTTCAGTCCCGCGTCATCCACGATCAGCCTATGGTGATGGTAGAGGGGTGCGGGCAGATCGAGAATAATCTGCAAGACGCGCTGCGCATCCGTGGCGGCGAACAGGTCCATGCCCCGCGTGACGTGGGTAATTCCTTGCCGGGCATCATCCACGACGACGGAAATGAGATAACTCGAAGGCGTCTCCTTGCGCAAAACGACGACATCGCCCCAGCGTTGGGGATCGCATACCACGATGCGGCTGCGGCCTGCGCCATCTATTTCGCTGAACGTGATCGGTCCGCCGAACTTTTTGCGGGCCAGTGCAACGGCGCGCTCCATGTCGAGCCGCATGGCGAAAGGCTCGCCCTTGGCGAGCTCACGCTCGACGTCAGCTTGCGGGCGGCCGCGCCATATCCCCGGATAGACGAGCGCCCCCTCCGGATCGAGCTTTGCGGGATCGGCGGCGGCGATGATCTCCTTGCGGCTCGCAAAGCATGGATAAAGCAAACCCATCGCATCCAGGCAGGCCGCAGCCTGCTTGTAGGCAGGGAGATGGTGAGACTGAAAGAGCACCGGCTGCTCGAACGTGATGCCGAGCCAGGCAAGGTCCTCGAATATTCCGGTAATGTACTCAGGCCTCACCCGCGCGCGGTCGATATCCTCGATGCGCACCAGAAAGCGGCCGCCAAGACGGCGCGCCATCTCGAAGCCCGTCAATGCCGAAAGGGCATGCCCCAGATGGAGCGCGCCGTTGGGCGAGGGCGCGAAGCGTAAGACCGGCTGTGCTGTTTCCTGCAGTCGTGTCAATCGCACGTGCCCGTTTTTCCTGCGCCCGGCATGAACGACCGCGCGACGGCTTCCACCACGCGATCATACATCTTGCGCTCGGCTGCGGGATAGAGCATCGCCCAACTGTTTATGAGCCTGCCGCCGCAGGTGAAACTGACGCGCTGGTAGAACATCTCGTCGCCCTGCGTGCCCGAGAGCACAAACCAGCGCTTGCGCACGGGCGCATAGTCGATCTTCGCGCCCGCGTACTGCTCTGAAAGCAGGAACTGGCGGTATTCTTCGAGCGAATTGTTTTCGGAGTTATCGAACGCGCCAAACAGCAGCTTGGCTTTGCCATCCTTTGAATACAGCACGCGGCCGTCTTCGGATTTGGGCGTCTCCCGCTGTTCGAAGACGTCAACCGGATAGGCGATCGCGTATCCGTGCCGCTCATTTTTGATGGTCGCCCAATCGTTGAGCTTGGGCCCAGCCACGGCACTGCTGGCGACACCGCTGATTGTGAGAGAAAGCGCAAAACAAAGGGCCAACCAAGCTTCAGCCCGGAGTTGAGCAAGCGACGCAAACATGACGGACCTCACGCAACGATTGCGAGCTTTATCGAGTGGATTATCTTAAGGTCGAAGACGGATTCAATAAAGTGCTTGGGCGAAAAACTTTCATGCCAAACGACGGCACATCGCCTTCTTCTCCGATGCTCCACATCGTACTTAGCAACGACGCGGCGCTTCGCGATGCGATTGGCGAGCTCACGCGACAGTGCCGCATCATGCGCGCCATCCACGCGCGAACCGGCACGCCACCGCTGCGCGATTTTTCTGCAGACTTCAGCGGGCTTTCCAAGATCGTCGTCGGCCAGCAGCTTTCAGCCAGCAGTGCGGCCGCGATCTGGGGGCGGCTATCGCAGGCCGTCCGTCCCTTCAAAGCGGCGCGGATACTCGCAATGAGCGAGGCAGACCTGCGCGCGCCTGGGCTCTCGGCGGGCAAGATCAAGACACTGCGTGCGGCCGCCCAAGCCGTGACCGATCGGCGTATCGTCTTTTCGAAGCTCAACGCTTTGTCCGACCCGGACATCATCTCCACACTCACCCAAATGCACGGCATCGGCCCGTGGACTGCGGAGATCTACCTTCTGTTCGCCCTGCGGCGCGCCGATGCCTTTCCATGCGGCGACCTCGCACTGCAGCTTGCCGTCCAGAGGGTCATGAAGCTCGACGCGCAACCAAGTGCAGCCCAATTGGGTGACGTTTCTCAGCGCTGGCGGCCGTGGCGGGGTGCTGCGGCGCGCCTGCTTTGGGCCGACTATGCGTTGCAGCGCAGCGCCAGTCGCGGCCCCAACAACCGTGGAACTTCCAAAAAGCCCTTATAATTACGAGGCTTGAGCAGGCTGTTTGTCCAAAGCTGCGGTGCTTCACATATTTGATATGCGAGGCTAGTATCCGGCCGTCTGGTGGGACGACACCACGCGATTCGCTACAGATTACCCTGCAAGGAAGCGCGAGACGTGAATGCTCACACTACGATACCGGACAATTGTCCGGCATTGGTTCTGAACGCCGATTTCCGGCCCCTGAGCTATTATCCTTTATCGCTCTGGAGCTGGCAGGAAACGGTGAAGGCCGTCTTTTTGGATCGCGTCAACATCGTCTCCGAGTACGACCGCTTTGTGCGTTCGCCGACCTTGGAGATGCGCCTTCCTTCCGTCGTCTCGCTCAAGACCTACGTCCGCCCCGCGCTCTACCCTGCCTTCACGCGTTTCAACGTGTTCCTGCGCGATCGCTTCACCTGCCAGTATTGTGGCGACAAGAGCGATTTAACGTTCGATCACCTCGTTCCCCGCTCGCGGGGCGGCCTCACGCGGTGGGATAATGTCGTGACCGCATGCGCGCCCTGCAATCTCAGGAAGGGCGGGCTGATGCCGCGCGCTGCGGGCATGCATCCCCGTCAGGAGCCCTACCGGCCCACGGTGTTCGAGCTGCACAGGAATGGCAGGCTGTTCCCGCCCAACTATCTGCACGATAGCTGGCTCGATTATCTCTACTGGGATACAGAGCTCGAGCCGTAAAAGTTGCGCTGCCCTTGTCTTTGCGGCCACGCGCACTCCTTGCCACGCCCACTCAGTACTGAGGTAGCGGGTTGCTTCCGCTGCCGCTTTCGAGGCTGTAGTTTTCCTCGCGGCGCCAATTACGCGAAGAAAGCAACAAGGGCGGGCCCTGACTATGAAGCGACATCTAACTGTGATCTTGAGCCTGGGCTTCCTTATGGCGGGTGGCGTTTGCACGGCCTGGGCGAACGACGACGAGCTGCCGTTCTGGGCTTATCCCGACACGCCGACGCAAGCGCCGTCGCCGAAAGACGACGGGCAGATGCGCACGTTGCCGGGAAGTTCCAAACAGTTCTCGCTGGCCGAACTGCGCAACTTCTTCAGCCCGCCCGACTGGTATCCTGAGGATCATCCGCCGATGCCCCCGCTCGTGGCGCATGGCGCCCAGCCGAAAGCGTATGCCTGCGGCTATTGCCATTTGCCAACCGGCATGGGCCGGCCGGAGAATGCGCCGATTGCTGGGCTACCCGCGAAATACATCATCAAGCAGGTTCACGAGATGAAAAGCGGCGCACGCAAGTCCGCGCTGCCGCAGCACTATCCGCAAGCACTCATGTGGGAGCTGGCAGAACAAGCCGCCACCGATCCGGGCCTTGAAGAAGCCGCCGCCTATTTCGCCGCGATCAAGCCCGAGCAGTTCATGAAGGTCGTGGAGACAGACACGATCCCGAAAGTCGAAGTCACGCACTGGATTTACAAGAAGGTCGAAGCCGGCGGCACCGAGCCGCTGGGAAATCGGCTGATCGAGCTGACCGATGATTTTGCGCGCTTTGGCAAGCGTGACGGACGAATCACCTACACTGTCTATGTGCCCCCGGGCAGCCTTGCCAAAGGCAAGGCGCTGGTGGATACGGGCGGCGGCAAGACGACGGCGTGTGCCACGTGCCATGGCGCTGATTTGAAGGGGATGGGCCTAGTGCCTCCGATCGCCGGGCGATCACCAAGCTATATTGCGCGCCAACTCCATGACTTCCGGGTCGGCGTGCGCGGCGGCGATTATTCCGAGCTGATGAAGCCCGTGGTGGCAAACCTCACCAACGGCGATTTCATCGCCATCACCGGCTACCTGGCCTCTCTTGCGCCATAGCGCCTCTATCGACGCAAAATGGCCCCGCTGCCGTGCCGCGGGGCCAGTAAAATCAATGTTCGACTGCCGGTCAGGCGGCGCGCGCCATGGGATGAGCGCAGATCTCGCCCGCGATCTGATCGACGGCCTTGTCCCAGTTCGGAATTTCGTCGCCGCCGGCCTTTAAGCCGAAGGCAGCGAGCGCTTCGGCGGGCGTGCCGCCATCGCGGAAGACGCGAGCGCAGGTCTGACGGCTGACGGCCAGGGCCTGATGCCACTGGATCGGATTGACGTGGTCGGGGAGGGACGGATGAGTCATGGCCTCGCTCCTTTGGCGACTGATACCTATGCTCTGCATCGTGACGCGGCTCTCACCGCGCTCGTGAACGGCGCAGACGGCATACTCGAAACACAACGCACGCTTTGAACGCTAGAATGGGAGGCAGACACACAGAGTACTGTTGGGCACCACTACGCGAGACCGTGCCAAATGGTACCTACTTTGAGGGCTAACTCGTATGCGCTCCATGTGTCTGCCAACTCGTTCGGAACCGGTGGGTTCCGTAGAATTTCGCTGTTATCCGCCGGTCTTCGTAGAAACGATCCCGGCAGGACTTATCTTCGCCTTTGACAACACGGAGGCGACAACCGAACGCAACTGACGCCAGTCCCGGGAGGCCGCATCCACCTGGGGACGAGCAGGCACGGCAGGGTTACGTGGGAGCTGAGACATCGCGACTGGCTTTCTGAAGGTGCGGGCGAGCCGCCCAGACATACGCTCGTACTTATCTGTCCGAGCCGCTCGCCTTGTTTTTTCGAACGATCCCAAGAGTACACTCCGGGGTGTCGCCTGATACTCGTACGCAACCTTACGCAACTGAACGCTACACGACGCAACTGGTACGCTACGCTTACAAAAATCGATGTTTGGGGTACGCGGGCCAGACTGGGCCCAAACGGAAAGGAGCGGTTTGCCCGTGATACGGGCGACGAAACTGGGTGCGAGAACCTCGCGGGGGAAACGCGATACGAACGCCACTGACTGACCCTCAACGCAACTTACTCAAACCGCCGGTCAAACCGGCTTCATGTCCCCGCGAACGAAGAGAGAATTGCCGTCGCATTTGGGCAACTGAAAGGCGCGATTCCGGTATGTGCGTGGCTTTTTGCTTGACGCCAGACAACAGCGAGCAATTTCAGCGCCTTGCCGCATCAGGAAGCTGTGGAGAAAAATTAATACGCCGGCCGCGAGGGAATCCGCCGCTCAGTGCGGCTCGCTGGCCGCCAGCGCGGCACGCAGCGCGGCGGCAAAAATCACGAACGATACAATGGCGTTCCAGGCCGCCAGCGAAAGCCCGAAAATGCGGATGGCCGCTTCATCGCAGCGTATGACAGTTACCGTCTCGAGCTTCTTCAGCAGATCGCCGGCCGACGTCGCCATGGCTTGCGTTCCCGTGCAGGTGTCCGGCCCCGGCCAGAACTTCCATTCCGCACCGGCCTGATAGACGCCAAGCCCGCTGTTGGCCAGGAACGCGAGCGCCGTCAGAGCAAACAGCCACATCGCGGCGCGGCGCTTGCCGCCCGAGAGAAGCGCCAGCGCAGCAAACAGAGCCGGAATACCCGCGTAATAGGCCCAACGCTGCATCAGGCACAGATGGCAGGGTGGGTAGCCGGCATACTCGAACCCCCACGCGCCCAGGATGGCGGCGGCGGCCAGGAACAGAGCAAAGTTCCCAGCCTGATAAGCGGTGCTGCGGCTGGCGGGCAGTTCCATGGCCATCGAGATCACTCCGCTTTGACGCGTTCCTAAATCAGATACTTAACCGCAACAAAGCCGCCCACAAGCAGCACGACGAACACGGTCGTCACCAGCGTCAGCCGCTTTTCGATGAACGCCCGGATCGGCTCGCCGAAGAAATACAGCAGACCTGCAACCAGATAGAAACGCAAGGCGCGCGCGACAATGCTGGCGAGCACAAAATGCAGCAGATCCATCTTGGCGACACCAGCCGCAATGGTCACGACCTTGTAGGGGATCGGCGTCATGCCCTTCACGATCACGGCGGGCACGCCGTAGTCATGCACGAACTGGATGAAGCCGTCGAGCGCGCTTTCCTTACCGTAGAATCTCAAGATCGGCAGACCGACCGTGTCGTAGAGGTAGTAGCCGATGGCATAACCGAGCATACCGCCCAGCACGGATGTGACGGTCGCGATGGTCGCATACCAGAAGGCCTTCTCCCGGCGCGCCAGCACCATCGGAATCAGCATGACGTCAGGGGGAATCGGAAAGAACGAGCTTTCGACAAACGAGACGACGCCGAGCGCTTCCGGCGCGCGATCGCTTGCAGCCTTGCGCATCATCCAGTCGTAGAGTTTTCGCATCATGCTCAAGATGCCCCTGTCCCCGCTTAAGCCCAACCCGCGCGCGGCGGGCTGGCTGCGACCTGCTCTAGTGCTCCGCGCCCCGATTGTCCATGAAGAGCTCCGGCGTTACCGGCGCGAAGCTTGCCGCAAGCTCGGCGACAACGGCGTTCAGCACGAAACGGCCACGCGGCGTCGCCCGGATCGTCTCTCGAAACGTCCCAACCCGGCGTTGTCGCGCGGCGGGTGGCTGCTCCGGCGGCACGCCGGGCCCCAGACACATGGCAATCTCGTCAAGCTCGTTGCCGCGCCAAGTGGCGCTGTCATCGCGCGCAAGACCGACCCGCTGCAACAGCCCGAGATCCACCAGGCCCTCGATCGCAGCCTTTGACGGCGCAACGCCGGCAAGACGTTCAAGCCGCGAAAGATCGACGCCCTCGGCAAGCCTCAAACCCATGAGGAGCATCTCGTCCGCTTCCTCGGCAGGCGCAAGCGGCGTGATCTCCGTATAGCCATGACCGCGATCCTCGACGCAGCCCGCCCATTGCTCCGGGTTGCGCTCGGCGACCGTCGCCGTGCGTACGCCATCCACCACGAGCCGCCCGTGTGCGCCCGGACCGATGCCGGCGTATTCGCCATAGCGCCAGTAGAGCTGGTTATGCCGGCTCTCAGCACCCGGCCTGGCGTGATTGGAGATTTCGTAAGCGGCTAGCCCCTTCGCAGCCGTCATGTCTTGCGTAACCTCATAGAGCGCAAGCGCGATCTCCTCGTCGGGCACGATGAGCTTGCCCGCGGCGTGCAGGGCTGCGTACGGCGTGTCGGGCTCGATCGTGAGCTGGTAGAGCGAGATATGATCACCGGCAAGTTCAAGTGCTTCGGTCAGTTCCTGACGCCACTGCTCTGGCGTCTGGCCCGGCCGGGCGTAGATGAGATCAAACGAATAACGCTCGAAGGTGTCGCGCGCGATGGCGAGCGCGGCCTTTGCCTCCGCGACCGTGTGAATGCGGCCCAGCTTCTTCAACTCAGAATCGCGCAAAGACTGCAAGCCCATCGACACGCGGTTGACGCCTGCTGCCCGATAGCCCTCAAAGCGCCCTGCTTCCACGCTGCCGGGATTGGCCTCAAGCGTGATCTCCGCACCCCGCGCGACGGGCCAAAGCGCGGCGATGTGGTCGAGGATGGTGCCGACTGTTTGCGGTTTCATCAGCGAGGGTGTCCCGCCGCCAAAAAAGATGGAGGAAACAGTCCGGCTCGCTGTGTGCGAGGGCATTGAAATCTTCTGCGCAACCCAATTCAGCTCCCGCAGATATGCCGCCAGAAATCGCTCTTCGTCCCAGCCGCCGAAGCGCACATGGGAGTTGAAGTCGCAGTAGGGACACTTCTGCGCGCAGAATGGCCAGTGGATGTAAACGCCGAATGCGGTGCCGGGAGTGCTCAAGACTTGTCTTTCACGCTTGCCGCCAGAAGCGCCTTGGCAATCGTGCGCCAGCGCGGCTCCTCGTCCTTTATATGGGTATCCTTGAAATAGCCCTGCACAGCCGTGAGATAGACGCCGAGATCCGCCGTCGCCCATGTATCCTTGTTGTGCGCGAAATCCTCGCGCAGGCTCGACAGGAAACGAAACAGCTCTTCCTTCGTAGAAAGGTTCGCAGCCGCCGCCGACAGAGCCGTCAGATCGCGGCCTGATGCAAAAGGATACTCCGCCTCCCCGACGTGTTCCAGGCACTCCGATTTGAACTTTGCGAACGCACGCGTGCGATGGGAAATGGCGTACTTTTCCTTGGGCTCCATCTCGCCGAACGTCTTCTCCTCGCCATCCGCGACAAACATGGGATCATAGCCGAAGCCGTTGCCCCCGCGCGGCGGCCACACCAGACAGCCGAAGACGTGGCCGGTAAACAGGCGGGTCTCGCCATCTGGCCACGCAAGGCACAGCACGGAGGTGAAATTGGCGCGCGGCCCCTTGGCCGCCGAACCAAACCCGGTCCATGCGCTGCGCGCGGTGATCTCGTCGGCAACCCGCTTCATGGCAAGGCCGAAGTCTTTTCCGGGCCCAGCCCAGCGCGCCGAGTAGATACCGGGCGCGCCGCGCAAGCATTGAACCTCCAACCCGGAATCGTCTGCAAGCGCGGGCAAACCGGAACCTTTCGCGGCCGCCACCGCCTTGAGCCTGGCATTGCCTTCAAAGGTCGGCTCCGTTTCCTCGGGCTCTGCAAGGCCCAACTCGCCTGCGGAGACCGCATCCAATCCATAAGGCGCGATGAGCTGATTGATCTCCCACACCTTGCCCGGGTTGTGACTGGCGACGACGATGCGCATCCCGCGCTGCAATTGCTTCATCGCTGCTCAAAGTCCCCAGATGCGCGGCTCGGCAAACTCGATGGCGTTACCCGCGGGATCGCGAAAGTAGATCGAGCGTCCGCCGCCGGGCCATGTGAAATCCGCTTCAATCGCGATGCCCTTGCTCTCGACGTGGGCGCGCCAGCGATCAAGCTCCTCGGCGCTCGCGGCGAAACACACGTGCCCTTCGCCGGTCGCGCCATGGGGCGGCACGGGAAGCCTTGCATTGGCCGGCGGCGGAATGACCGTGGTTGCGGGATTGAAGATCAGCAGCATCTGCGAGGCAAGTTTGTAGAACACCTGTCGCCCTGTCAGTTTGGACGCGGGTTCGAGTCCCAACACGTCGCGATAGAACGCTTCGGCCGCATCAAGGTCTTGCGCGTAAAGCACGGTCTCAAGGACGCTTGAAGGTTTCAACGCGGATATCTCCGTCTCGCTTGAGTTAAGACATGAAGGATGCAAAGAGCATCAGCGTGCTCGCCAGCCCACCCAGCAGCGTACGCACGCCATGGAGACGGCCCCAGCGCTGCAACAGTGTACGCGCAGAACCATCGGCATCGCCGCTCCCGCCGGCAAGCGCCGTCAAGGCGTCATTCACGGGCATGATCGCGACAAGCGTGAACGGCCAGTTCGCCGCAAGCACGAGCCCGCCAGCCAGCCATAGCCAAGTCTCGCCGTGCATCCAAGTCATCGCGGCCAGAACGAAGCCCGCGATGGCCAACGACGCCTGCATGGAAAAACCCGCGTGATAACTGGGCTTCCATTGGGTAAGGGCGGCCTTGTCGTCGAGCTTCAAGCGCGCAGGCTGCTCCGCCCAGTTGATGTAGAAGGCGGCGCCGGTGAAGGCCGCCGCGATGACGAGCGCCAATTGACCCGTGACGGTGGTCATGACGCCTCCGGACCGCTAGCTGATGGAGAGCTTCTGGAGCTGCACGAGCTCGCCAATACCCTTTTTTGCAAGACTCATGAGCTGGTCGAAACGCTCCTGGGTAAAGGGAACGGTTTCGGCGGTGCCTTGAACCTCCACAATGCCGCCCGCGCCCGTCATGACAAAATTGGCGTCGGCATCGGCGTTGCTGTCCTCGGCGTAATCGAGGTCGAGCACCGGCTCGCCTTTGTAGAGTCCGCAGGAGACAGCCGCGACGCTGTCGCGAAGCACGCCGTCCTTGACCATATCGCGCATTTTCATCCACTGGATGCAGTCATGCAGCGCGACCCATGCACCGGTGATGGCCGCGGTCCGCGTACCGCCGTCGGCCTGGATGACATCACAGTCGATGGAAATCTGGCGCTCACCGAGCTTGGGCAGATCGACGACGGCGCGCATGGCGCGTCCGATGAGACGCTGAATCTCCTGCGTGCGGCCTGAGGGATGGCCGACCGTCACCTCACGGCGCGTCCGCTCAGCAGTGGCCCTTGGCAGCATGGCGTATTCCGCCGTCACCCAGCCGCGGCCCTGTCCCTTGAGCCACGGCGGAAGCCTTTCTTCCAGGCTCGCCGTGCAGAGGACCTGCGTATCGCCGAACTTGATCAGGCACGAGCCCTCGGCATGCTTGGAGACGGCGCGCTCGATGGACACGCGGCGCAGTTCGTCGGGCTTTCGCTTGGAGGGTCGCATGGGGCTCCTAGGGCTCATCACAAGGGGTGATCGGGGCAAAGAGATCGGGCGCGACCCTAAAGAAGCAGGCTTAGCCATTCAACCTGAAAGGCATTGCCGGCACCCGGCAAGACCAAGTACCGCAACTCTGCCTCCGGAGGGAGAAGTCCTTGGTACATCAGCCAAACGAGGTTGCCTGGGGTTGGGCCCCGTGGCGTTTGACGGCGGAGCGTATAGCCCTTTTAATGCCGCGCTCCGGACCCTCGCGTGAACCTTCAACAATCCATGACAAACGGCACCAACGAACTTGCCAAACTAAACGAGCGTTCCCGCACCATCCTGCGGCGCATTGTCGAAAGCTATCTTGCGACCGGCGAACCGGTTGGCTCGCGCAACCTTTCGCGCGCCCTCCCCATGAGCCTGTCGCCTGCCTCCATCCGCAATGTCATGTCGGATCTGGAGCACCTGGGGCTTATCATTTCCCCCCACACGTCTGCCGGGCGGCTTCCGACCCAACTCGGTCTGCGCATGTTCGTCGATGGCCTGCTCGAAGTGGGCGATATCTCCCAGGAAGAACGGAAACAGATCGAGTCTCAGATCGGCTTCCAGCGTGAAAAATCCGTCGATCAGCTGCTGAGCGAAGCCGGTGAGATGATCTCCGGACTGTCGCATTGCGCGGGCGTGGTGCTGGCCGAAAAGCAGGTCGCGCGCCTGAAGCACATCGAATTCGTGCCGCTCGAACCGGGCAAGGGTCTCGTTGTTTTGGTTGACGAAGATCAGAACGTCGAAAATCGAATCATTCCCTTGCCGCCCGGCATTCCACCCTCCGCGCTGCAGGAGGCCTCCAATTACCTCAATACCCATACGCGCGGTTTGACGCTGCCCGAGGCGCGAACAGCCATCGAAAAGAGCCTGAAGGCGGCCAAGGCCGAACTCGACCTGCTGACCCAGAAGGTCATCACGGCGGGCCTTGCGGAATGGTCGGGCTCCATGGACGACCGCAAGAGCCTGATCGTGCGTGGCCAAGCCAACCTGCTCAAGGATCTCACCGCCGTGGAGGATCTGGAGCGTATCCGCCAACTCTTCGACGATCTGGAAGAGAAGCGCGAGATCGTGCAACTGCTCGGCTCGTCGGAAAATGCCGACGGCGTGCGGATTTTCATCGGCTCAGAGAACAAGCTGTTTTCGCTGTCGGGCTCCTCGCTCGTCGTGGCGCCGTTCCGGGATCAAACGCGGCGCGTCGTGGGCGTGCTCGGCGTCATCGGACCAACACGGCTCAACTATGCTCGCATTATTCCCATGGTCGATTATACGGCAAAGCTGATCAGCCGCATCATTCCGTAAAGCTCCAGGAAGCTCAGCCACCTGCCGGCTGCGGCACAACAGGGCCACATCCGGCTGCGACTTGATTTTTGCGGCCCACGGGCCGATATCGGGGTCCCAAAGCCGCCTATCATCTGGAGACTCGATGAGCGACGAAAAAATCCCCCCACAGCAGCAGCCAGCCACCCCTGGAGAGCAGCCGCAAGCAACACCCCGGCCGGATGGACTGGAGGGCCTGGAAGGTCTCGTCGGTTCTGAACAACTGCGCGAAATGATCTCGGCGCTCCAGAGCCAACTCGACAAGAAAGCCGCCGAACTTGTCAGCAAACATGATCAGTACGTACGTGCCGTCGCTGAGACGGAAAACGTGCGCCGGCGCCTGGAAAAAGAGAAGGAAGAGACGGCGCGCTACGCCATCAGCAAATTCACCAAGGATATTCTGACGGTCGGCGACAACTTCCAGCGTGCGATCGCCGCTGTGCCGCAGGATGCGGTTGCCGCCGATCCGGCACTAAAGTCCCTGCTTGACGGTGTCGTGTTGGCCGAGCGCGACTACCGGGGCGCGCTGGAGCGTCACGGAGTGCGTCCCATCGAGCCGACCGGGCAAACCTTCGATCCGCATTACCATCAGGCCGTGATGGAGCGTGACGATCCAAGTGTGCCGTCGGGCACGGTGATTCAAGTGTTCCAGACCGGCTACCTGCTCGACGACCGCTGCCTGCGGCCGGCGATGGTGGTCATCTCGCGCGGGGGACCAAAGGGCGCACGGTCTGAGGACACTGCGTCCGGCGAGCCGCCCGCTTCCACGTAAGGCGCGCGAGACTTCACTGCTCAGGGACTGAACGTCTGCAGGCGACGGCGGTCTGCGATGCGCTGCCGTAAGCGCTGTCCAAGACGCAAGAGCGGCTTTTCGAAAAAGCGGTGCGATGCGACGGCCGCGATGCACGACAGAGAGATAATCAAGCCGATGAGCGTAATTGGTGCAAGCCTTGGCGCGGCAATGGCGAGCCCCCGGATCACGAACATGTGGACCAGATAAAGACTATACGATGAGTCCCCCAGTAGGCTGCCGATTCCAGCTATATCGGCCGTTGTCGTGAAGGCGGCCGCGGCGACCAGCGCAGATGCCAAAGCGATCGGAACTATTCCGATATGGTACGTCTCGACATGCGCGAACAAGGCCGCTGCGAGCGCGAGCAGCGCCGAAGCCCCTGTCAGGAACAAGACGGGGCTGTGGCGCCGTGGCCAATGGTTGGCCGCGACGGATATCAGAACGCCGGCCAGAAATGCGGCGATGTGGTAGTCGGTCCAAACGAATGCTGCTGTTCCAGGCGATGCCAGCGGATGCAGCACCATGAGCGCGACCAGCCACGCGACCAGCGCAAGCAATGCCGTCCGCTCTGGCAAGAGCAGCGCGATGGCGAACGACGCATAGAACATCATTTCGAAGTTCAAGGACCAGCCCAGAGCATAGACCGGGCTTACACCGTGGACCGGGATAAACAGCAAAGACCCTATGAGGTGATCGAGGTGGACTGAGCCCCGGTTGATTGTGCTGGAGAAAAACAGTGCCATAAGCACGTACAGCATCGTCGCTGCATAATACAAAGGCACGATTCGCCAGAGCCGCCGCCAAGCAAACTCTTTCCAAGAGCTCTGACGGCCGAACAGCTCCACCGATGAATGATGAATAATGAACCCGCTGATGACGAAGAAAATCGTTACTCCAAAACCGCCCGGCCAGATCGCGATGACATGCTCGCCCGTGGCGCGCTCGACATCAGCTAGGGCATGCTCAAATACGACCATAAGCGCGGCAATGGCGCGCAAAACCTGAATGTTTGCGCTCCGGTCGCGATCGAGGGCGAAACTCGGCATGAGACTTCAGGTCCATATTCTCGATTGAAGCGGTATCCGCCGGTAGGTTTCCGCAGCCCATCTATTTATTATTATAGAATCTCAGCAAACGCAGCGTACGCATTCAAAATCCTATGATTTAGTTAACCCAAGCTATTCCGCTGAAGCGCCGGAGGAGCCATGTCCAGACACCTGACCCCTTCATCGTGAGCGGCAGCGCGTATCCGGTGCCGATCAGGCGTTGGCACGCTATGTGCGACATCGGGGCAAAGCGCGCTTGGCCCCTATACGCACGATCAGTCTTTCCGGCGAGACCAGAGGTGCCGTTACAAATTTGTGAGTTTTGTCCGTGATCTAGAGGCGGGCGATTACGCTGGCCACGGCGGCCCGGAATAAGCGATAACAGCGCTCGAAGACGTTGCAGGGCAGATTCCCTTCCCTATATAAGCTTCGGTTACAAAATCGAAATTCTGGGGACCGGTGCCGGGAGGCGTTATTCTCGAAGGCACGCTGGATGCTGGAAAAAACGGGTCCACCCGGTCTGCCGTAACGAAAGAAGGATCGACACTCATGAGTAAGGTTATCGGTATCGACCTCGGCACCACCAACTCCTGCGTTGCCGTGATGGAAGGCGGGAAGCCGAAAGTTCTCGAGAACGCGGAAGGCGCGAATACAACGCCGTCCATCGTGGCGTTCACCTCTGACGATGAGCGTCTGGTGGGACTGCCTGCCAAGCGCCAAGGCGTTACCAATCCGACCAATACTTTTTTTGCCATCAAGCGTCTCATTGGCCGCCGTTTCGACGATCCGGAAGCCGAGAAGGACAAGAAGCTTGTCCCCTTCAAGATCGTGAAGGGTCCGACGGGCGACGCGTGGGTCGAAAGCCACGGCAAGCAGTATTCTCCGCAGCAGATCTCTGCCTTCATTCTGCAGAAGATGAAGGAAACGGCTGAAGCCAAGCTTGGCGAGCCGGTGACGCAGGCCGTCATCACAGTTCCCGCTTACTTCAACGACGCCCAGCGCCAGGCGACCAAGGACGCCGGCAAGATCGCGGGCCTCGAAGTGCTGCGCATCATCAATGAGCCGACGGCGGCCGCGCTCGCCTACGGCCTCGACAAGAAGAAGGATGCCAAGACCATTGCGGTCTACGACTTGGGTGGCGGCACGTTCGACGTGTCGATCCTCGAGATCGGAGACGGCGTGTTCGAAGTGAAGTCGACCAACGGTGACACCCACCTTGGCGGTGAAGACTTCGACATGAAGCTCGTCAACTATCTCGCCGATGAGTTCAAGAAGGAGCAGGGCATCGACCTCAAGGCCGACAAGCTCGCACTTCAACGCCTCAAGGAAGCTGCCGAGAAGGCCAAGATCGAGCTCTCGAGCGCCCAGCAGACCGAAATCAACCTGCCGTTCATCACGGCCGACCAGACGGGCCCGAAGCATCTCACGATGAAGTTGACCCGCGCCAAGCTGGAAAGCCTTGTCGACGATCTCATTCAGCGCACCAAGACGCCGTGTGAGAAGGCGCTCAAGGATGCGGGCCTCAAGGCAGCCGAGATCGACGAAGTCGTGCTCGTCGGCGGCATGACCCGCATGCCCAAGGTCCAGCAGATCGTGAAGGAGCTGTTCGGCAAGGAGCCGCACAAGGGCGTCAATCCTGATGAAGTCGTCGCCATCGGCGCCGCCATCCAGGGCGGCGTGCTGAAAGGCGAGGTCAAGGACGTCCTGCTGCTCGACGTGACGCCGCTGTCGCTCGGCATCGAAACGCTGGGCGGCGTGTTCACGCGCCTCATCGACCGCAACACGACGATCCCGACCAAGAAGAGCCAGGTGTTCTCAACCGCCGAGGACGGCCAGGGCGCGGTAACGATCCGCGTCTCTCAGGGCGAGCGTGAGATGGCGGCCGACAACAAGTTGCTCGGCCAGTTCGATCTCGTGGGCATTCCGCCCGCGCCGCGCGGCGTGCCGCAGATCGAGGTCACGTTCGACATCGACGCCAACGGCATCGTCCACGTTTCGGCGAAGGACAAGGCGACGGGCAAGGAACAGTCGATCCGCATCCAGGCCTCCGGCGGTCTGTCGGACGCCGACATCGAGAAGATGGTCAAGGATGCCGAGGCGCATGCCGCCGAGGACAAGAAGAAGCGCGAGCTGGTCGAGGCCCGCAACCAGGCCGAAGCCCTTGTCCATGGGACCGAAAAGTCTTTGACCGAGAACGCCTCGATCCCTGCGGTCGCGGCGATCAAGGATGAGGTTGAGGCTGCCATTGCCGCGGTCAAGACCGCCATCGCAGGCGAAGACACCGAAGCGATCCAGTCGGCCGCTAACGCTCTGGCTCAGGCTGCCATGAAGATCGGCGAGGCCGTTTACACCGCCAAAGGCGGCGCCGAAGGCATGCAGCAGGGCGACGACGCAGGGACGGCGAAGTCCGAAAGTGGCGACGACGTGGTCGATGCCGACTTCGAGGAAGTCAAGGACGACAAGAAGAAGTCCGCGTAGGGATTTGCCGGTTTGGGCGGATCGATACGCGGACCCTCCAGAAAGCCGGCGCGCATCGCGCCGGCTTTCGAGTGTTAAACGACATAGCCTTTTTCGCAGGTTCGCAAGACTGGGCCCGATCGCTGCCCCGATCACCGCACAGAACCACTAGAAAGGATGCGCGCTACGATGGCAAAGCGCGATTATTACGAAGTCCTCGGCGTCGCTCGCAATGTCAGCGAGCAGGATCTTAAGTCCGCCTATCGGCGGATGGCCAAGGAGTACCATCCCGATCGTAATGCGGGCGACAAGGATGCAGAGCGCCGTTTCAAGGAAGTGAATGAAGCCTACGAGGCTTTGAAGGACCCCCAGAAGCGCGCCGCTTACGATCAGTTCGGGCATGCTGCCTTCGAGGGCGGAATGGGCGGACGCGGTCCGCACGGTTTCGGGCCCGATTTCGCATCCTCCATGTCGGACATCTTCGACGACCTGTTCGGCGAGTTCATGGGCGGCCGTCGCGGCGGCGGCGGCGCGGGTCAGAGAACCCGGTCAGGCCGGGAGCGCGGAGCCGACCTTCGCTATAACCTCGACATCACCCTTGCCGACGCCTACGCGGGCAAGACAGCCGAGATCATCGTACCTTCCAGCGTTTCGTGTGAAACGTGCTCGGGCACGGGCGCCAAGGCCGGCAGCAAGCCCAAAGTGTGCGCCACCTGCGGCGGCCATGGCAAAGTCCGCGCCAGCCAGGGCTTCTTCACCATCGAGCGCACCTGTCCCGCCTGCCAGGGACGCGGCGAAATGATCGACGATCCTTGCTCGGCGTGCCACGGCTCGGGCCGCGTCACACGTGAGCGCAAGCTGTCGGTCAATATCCCCGCCGGCGTCGAGGACGGCACGCGCATCCGTCTGGCCGGCGAAGGCGAGGCTGGCCTGCGCGGCGGCCCCGCGGGGGATCTTTACATTTTCCTTTCCATCGCTACGCACGCCTTCTTTCAGCGCGACGGAGCGGATGTGTTCTGCAAAGTGCCCATCTCCATGACGACGGCGGCACTAGGCGGACAGATCGAGGTGCCGACGCTGGAGGGCGCGACAACGCGCGTGAAGGTTCCCGAAGGCACCGAGTCGGGCAAGCAGTTCCGCCTGAAAGGCAAGGGCATGCCGGTGCTGCGTTCCAAGGTCATGGGCGATATGTACATCCAGGTCGATGTGGAGACGCCCAAGAACCTGACGCGCCGGCAGCGCGAACTGCTTGAGGAGTTCGAGAAGGAAAGCCACCGCGAGACAAGCCCGGAAAGCGCCGGTTTCTTCTCGCGCGTGAAGGACTTCTTCGAAGGCAAGAGCGGCTGAGCCCGCACGTTCAGACTAACTCACCGCGTACCATCTTAGGCGTGTCCCCGGTGAGGCCTGCAGCCTCCTCGACAATCATCGACTTCAACATGCCCACGCGATCGAGCGCGCCGAGGCCCGCGCCACGTGCGGCGCGAAGCAGCACGTTGTCGATGCTGAACAGACGGTTGAGGCCATCGTAAGCCGCCGCGGACATCGTGGTGTCAAAGCGCCGCCAGCGTTCGTAGCGCTCAAGCGCTTCGGCGTGGCCAAGATCGAAGCCGAGCCGCGCAGCATCCGTGAGGCATTCGGTCAGCGCCGCCACGTCGCGGAAAGCAAGGTTCACGCCTTGGCCCGCGATCGGGTGGACACCATGAGCTGCGTCCCCAACGAGCGCGAACCGTGGCGCTTTGAGGCTGCGTGCGATCTTGACGTCGAGAGGCCAGGACTGCGGCTTGGCAACGAGCGTGATCTCGCCGAAGCGGCCACCGGCGCGCTTATCGATTTCCGCCAGAAACCCCGCGTCATCGAGCGCGAGCACGCGAGCCGCCTCGTCCTCCGCGGAACTCCAGGTGATGCAAGCACGATTGCCCGTCATGGGCAGGATGGCGAAGGGCCCGCCCGGCAGAAAATGCTGAATGGCTGTGCCATGGTGGTCTTCGGTGAATTGCACAATGGCGACAATGCCGCGCTGGCCGTAACCCCAACCCGTCGTCTTGATGCCAGCAGCATCGCGCAGACGCGAGCGGCGGCCCTCGGCAGCCACCGTAAGAGCCGACCGCAACGTCTGCCCATCAGCCAGCGTGGTGGTGATTCCGGCGGTGTCGGCCGCGAGCCCTTCGGCTTCAGCAGGCGCGATCCACGTCACGTTGGCATCGCCGTCGAGAGTGGCGAACAGCGCGCGATGCAGATCGTAGCTCGGCACGATGTAGCCCGCGACGGCGCCGTCCGCTGTTGTCGCATCGTAAGTGAGAAGTGCGCTGCGCAAACCATCCTCGAGCGCACTGTCTGTGATCTCAATGGTAGTCATCGGCTGCGCGGCGCTTTCAAGCGCCCTCCACACGCCAATGGCATTGAGCACATTCCTGGCGCCCGCCCAGATTGCGAAGGCCCGCGTATCGTCACCCGAAGGCGGCCCGGCTGCGCGGTCGACCAGAGCGATGGTGAGGTCCTTGCCGAGCGCCAGCCGCAGGCTGCGCGCCAAGGCGAGACCCGCGAAGCTCGCGCCTGAAATGACGATGTCGAAGGTCTTGATAGACATACCTTCAGGATACTCCTCGCTCCGCGCCAGATCACCTAACGTTTTGAAAGGTCTTGCACGTGAAGTGCAATGCGGCCAAATCTCGGCGCGCAGTCAATCGGAAATGAGGTCTTGGGATGCCGTCGAACGCCGCACCTGCTGGCAAAGCTCTAGAGGCGCTCATCTCTGCCCTGAGACTGGAGCGGCTGGAGGACAACTTGTTCCGCGGCCCGCGGGCCAGCATCGGCTGGCAGCGCGTCTATGGCGGCCAGGTGCTGGGCCAGGCGCTTTCCGCCGCCTGCCAGACCGTTGATGAAAACCGCGCCGTGCATTCACTGCATGGTTACTTCCTGCTCGCGGGTGATCCAGACCACGATATCATTTATGATGTCGATCGCATTCGCGATGGCGGCAGCTTCACGACGCGGCGGGTCAAGGCGATCCAGCACGGGCGGCCGATCTTCACCATGAGCGCCTCGTTTCAGAAGCACGAGGAGGGCTTTGAGCATCAGGCCGCGATGCCGGATGTGCCCCCACCGGAATCGTTACCCACCGCCGCCGAGCTGGTGACGACTCTGGCTGGCGAGCTGCCCGAGAACATGCGGGCCTACTGGCAGCGCGAGAAGCCCATAGAAATGCGCATTGTCGATCCCACCCGCTACACCAGCCGCGAGGCACGGCCCGCCACCCAGGCGATCTGGATGCGCGCCAGCGGCAGCGTCCCGCCGGATCCCGTGATCCACGCCGCGCTGCTCGCCTACGCCTCAGACTTCACCCTGCTCGACACCGCGCTCATTCGCCATGGCAAGATGCTGTTCGACCGGGACGTGCAGCTTGCCAGCCTCGACCACGCCATGTGGTTTCACCGGCCCTTCCTGGCCGACGACTGGCTACTCTATGTCCAGGACAGCCCCTCCGCCTCGGGCGCGCGCGGATTCTGCCGCGGCCTCATTTTCGATCGCGCTGGCCGCCTGATCGCGTCGACCGCCCAGGAGGGCTTGATGCGGCGGCGCACGACATCGTTCGAGCTCAAATAATAGGCAAAAATCCGAATTTGCATATTTATCATGCATGACATGCCGGCGTTCACGTAGGCCACGGCGCAACGCTGCGCGTTAATCCCTTGTAAATCAGTCTATTGGGCTCTGCCTAGCAAGTTGGCACAGGTCTTGACTCTCTCTTGCGCGGTTACCTGGGGCCACCCCCTGGTTTCGTCGCAATCGTGATCCGGCTGATCGCCGGGAAAGGGAGAGGGGGCTTACATGAAGCTCATCACTGCAATCATAAAACCCTTCAAGCTCGAGGAGGTCCGCTCTGCGCTGACCGACCTGGGCCTGCAGGGCATGACGGTTACCGAGGTTAAAGGGTACGGCCGTCAGAAGGGGCACACGGAGATCTACCGCGGTGCCGAATACGCCGTCAGCTTCCTGCCCAAGATCAAGATCGAGGTCGTTGCTCCCTCGGGCCAGGTGGATAAGGCCCTCGCGGCCATCCAGCGCGCCGCCAAAACCGGACAGATCGGCGACGGCAAGATCTTCGTCTCCGCCATCGAGCACACCGTTCGCATCCGCACGGGCGAGTCTGACGACGCCGCCCTTTGATCCCACCCTCGACCACATGGTTTGTAAATCAGGGAGCTAACCTCATGAAGTTTGGAAACTTGGCGCGCTGTGCGGGGGTCGTGGGGGCCCTTGGTGCGCTTGCTCTGCTCGTAGATCCTGCCCTCGCGCAGGAGGCAGCCGCTCCGGCTGCGGATGCAGCAGCCGCAGCCCCGCCGGCGGCACCAACACCCAACAACGGCGATATTGCATTCATGTACACAGCGACATGCCTGGTGTTGCTGATGACCGTCCCGGGCCTCGCCTTGTTCTACGGCGGCCTCGTCCGCACCAAGAATATGCTGTCGATGTTCATGCAGGTGTTCGCCACGCTTTGCCTCGTCGCCATCATCTGGGTGACCTACGGCTACTCGATGGCCTTCACGAACGGTGGCGGCCTTAACGACTTCGTCGGCGGCTTCTCGAAGGCATTCCTTTCGGGTGTCAACGTCAATTCGCTGGCGGGCACTTTCACCAACGGGGTCTACATACCCGAGTACACCTACATCTGCTTCCAGATGACGTTTGCCTGCATTACGCCTGCGCTTATTCTCGGCGCCATCGCCGAGCGCATCAAGTTTTCGGCCGTCCTCTTGTTCATGGCGCTGTGGGTCACGTTCATCTACTTCCCGATGGCCCACATGGTTTGGTACTGGGGTGGCCCGGATGCCTTCGGCAATGCCGCCAAGGCCGTTGTGGAAGCGACTGCCGACAAGAAGGCTGAAGCGCAGGCGGCTCTTGATGCGGTGCTGGCCGATGCGGGGCTTCTGTTCAAGTGGGGCGCGCTCGACTTCGCCGGCGGCACAGTTGTGCATATCAACGCCGGTATTGCTGGCCTCGTCGGCGCCTATGTCCTGGGCAAGCGCGTCGGCTATGGCAAGGAGCACATGCCTCCCCACTCACTGACGCTGACCATGATCGGCGCCGCGCTGCTGTGGGTGGGCTGGTTCGGCTTCAACGTCGGTTCGAACCTCGAAGCCAGCTCCTTCACCGGCCTTGTCTTCATCAACACCTTCGTCTGCACCGCAGCTGCTGCACTGTCGTGGATGATCGTCGAGTGGATCGCAAAGGGTAAGCCTTCGGCTCTCGGCCTCGTCTCGGGCGTCATCGCCGGCCTTGTTGCCATTACTCCGGCTTGCGGCTTCTCCGGCGTCATGGGGTCCATCGTTCTGGGCCTGATCGTCAGCCCGATCTGCTTCGTGTTCTGCTCGGCAATCAAGAGTGCTCTTGGATACGACGACAGCCTCGATGTTTTCGGAATTCATGGCGTGGGTGGCATCGTCGGCGCTCTCGCCACCGGTATTCTCGTTAGCCCCGATCTCGGCGGCACGGGCATTCCCGACTACATCTCCAAGCCCGGAGAATTGACCACTGCTGCCTACGATCTGGCCACTCAGCTCGTCGCACAGTTCAAGGGCGTGGGCGTAACCATCCTGCTGTCGGGCATCGGTTCATTCATCCTGTTCAAGATTGTGGACCTGCTCGTCGGTCTGCGTCCCGTCGAAGAGAAGGAGCGCGAAGGTTTGGACATCACCGACCACGGCGAGCGCGCCTACAATTACTAAGCCACGCTACCGGGGCGCGCGGGAGTCCTCTCGCGCGCTTCCCCAGTATATGCTCGAACAACCTTGCCCGGCTGTCCCAGAACGGCCGGGCAATTTTTATGACCCCGCTTGTAGCGCGCTTTTGCGCCCCAGGCCTTTGCGCACAACCTGCGGTCCCCTCAACGAATGACAAGCCGGGTGGCGCGCCGCACGCGCGACAAGAGTTGCCGGAAGTCGCGTTTGCACAAAGCGACACAACCTTCCGTGGGCGCAAAATTCTGACCTGCGACATGCAGGAAGATCGCGCTACCGCGCGCGCGCCTGCGCGGCCGCGTGTTGTAATCGAGTACGACGAGGCAGTCGTACAGGTCGTCACCACGCCACAGCCGCTCGGCACTCGCCGGGTAAGGATGATGCACGGGGCGATTGTAGTTGCGATCCGGCGGGGCATCGCACCAGCCCAAGTCGGGCGTGATGTCCATCAGACGGACTGAACTTGCCAATAGCGTAAATTTATCGCGGCGCCGGTATCCACAGAGCAGCCGGAACGATCCGCGCGGGGTCGCCCCGTCGCCTTCACGCTTGCGGCTGGTCATTCCGGCGCGCCCCAACGCACACGGCCAGCGCATTGGTCCGAACTCCAGCCATCCCCGCTGCGAGCGGCCCGAGAGCGTTCTGACCACGATTTGAGATTTCGCCATAGGTCCCTTATTGACAGCAGAAGGCATCCACTGGCTTGCCCAAGCGGCAAGGTGAGCCTATTTCAGCGGTCAATCGGATGCTAGCCTCACCACACCCGGCCCGGGAAGAACTTGGAGCTTCTATACACATGAGCACGGCACGGCGAATTCTGCTGGTTGACGACGATGAGGATCTGCGCGCTTCCCTCAAAGACCAGCTTGCCCTTCATGACGAGTTCGAGGTGTCGGAAACAAATACCGCCACCAAAGGAATGGAGGCCGCCAAGTCCGGCCGCTTCGATCTGGTCGTGTTTGATGTCGGCCTGCCCGACATGGATGGACGCGAAGCGGTGAAGATGTTGCGCAAGGGTGGCTTCAAGACTCCCATCGTCATGCTGACGGGAAACACGTCGGATGCCGATCAGATCCTCGGGCTCGATGCCGGGGCTAACGACTACGTTTTGAAGCCCTTCAAATTCGCCGTTCTGCTTGCCCGCATTCGCGCGCAGCTTCGCCAGCACGAGCAAAGCGAGGACGCCGTCTTCTCGATCGGGCCCTACACGTTCAAGCCCGCATCCAAGCTGTTGATCGATGCCGCGGGCAATAAGATCCGACTGACCGAGAAAGAAACATCGATCCTCAAATATCTCTATCGCTCCGGCGAGAGGGTGGTCTCGCGCGAGACGCTGCTGCATGAGGTTTGGGGATATAACGCCGGTGTTACCACGCACACGCTCGAGACGCACATCTACCGGCTGCGCCAGAAGATCGAAAAAGATCCCTCCAATGCCGAGCTCTTGATCACCGAAAGCGGCGGCTACCGGCTCGCTCCCTAGAGCATTCTTCGACGAATTGGGCACTGGGATCGAAAAGCGATCCTGGCGCGGGACATCGAGTTTTCCAGACTTGTTCCGAGCTTATCCGCATGTGGTCCACAGCGCCTATCCAGGGCCTGGACCATGTCGGCTTGCTGTGCGCATAATTGCGCGCTGACTAACGGCTGCTTACCGCCGAAGTGCTCGCGCCGTTTGTATCTATTGACGTGTTTGTCCGTCCCCGGCGTCGCGTACATGCGTACTGACAGCATGTACCAGTTCTTCTCAAGTGCCTGTCGCGTCCAGTTCCCCAGTTCGTAATTCGATGTGGAGTGTGACCGATGGCCATCGATGCCCTCGTAAAACCGCTTTTGCGCTTGCCGCTGTTTCAGGGTCTAAAGCCTCTGCAGCTCACCGAGATCGTGCGCCAGGCCGGGCGGATCATCTATAAGCCGGGCGATATCCTGATCCACGAAGGTCAAGTGGGGGATA
The DNA here is from genome assembly GCA_016793445.1 of Hyphomicrobium sp. GTDB lineage: Bacteria > Pseudomonadota > Alphaproteobacteria > Rhizobiales > Hyphomicrobiaceae > Hyphomicrobium_B. Next base: position 145,129 of record JAEUME010000002.1, read on the forward strand.
GCGCGATCATCATCGTGACGGGCGAAGCCTTTCGCGTGGAGTCCGAGAGTGATGGCATGCCCGCCGACACGATTATCGAAGGCTCGATGATCGCGGAACTCGCCATGTTGGTCGAAACCGTGCACAGCGCCACCATCGTCGCGCGCACGCCGATCCGTGCCTTGAAGATTTCGCGCGAGGACATGCACGCGCAGATGGCAGAGGACCGGCAGCTCGCCCAATACATGATGAACATCATCACAGAGCGGCTGAGATCTCTGGTCAGCGAAATCAACGCTATCGACGGTGTGTTGGCCGCGCTCACCGATACTGGGACGAAAGGTCGCGATATTGCGGCTCCCTGGGCATCGGCAGTCCCCCCACAAGGAGTATCCGTCTCGGTGCATTGAGACGGGGTCTCGCCCCAAACCACGACTCATATGGCAAGCAGCCCCACAAAATGAAGCGCCCAGTCCCGGGGGGAGGGACTGGGCGCGATTTGCGCTTGACGCGCTCGGTACCGGGAGGGAAGCCGGTACCAGAGGTGACGTCTTCGGCTAGACGGGGGGCACTACCGAATACAGGGTGACGTCACCTGCATGACCAACACTTAAGCGCAACTGCGGACTTTTCACAGGGGGTGGCACGCTTCTTCACAAAAATGTGAACGGCCGCTGCAAGTTATCCCCAAATCCGGTATTGCGTCGCGTCAAATCAGCAACATTCTTCTATATCGATTCGTACATGTCGAAGCCACGTTACTGCAATCCTGGCTTCCGACCAAGCATCTGAATTTTAAAGAGATTTTTATCAAGCTCGTCATCCGTGCTGAGCTGGGAGATCTCAATACGCGTGTCCAATCCCTGAGCGTCAGTGGTAACCCATTCTTTCAGTTCAAGACTCGGTTTGGTCGACAGGAACAGTTTAATGCGCCCTGGCGAGTCCGGGCTCTTGTCTTGAATCCCCAGCACGATCAGGTCGTCGGCCTGTTGGACCTCGACGATCTTGGCGTCGCGCAACAGATCCACATCCTTGCGCAATAACAAGCGGAAGGGTGTCTGATCGAGAGCAACGCGGTCCTCGTTGTTGAGGTCGAGATCCTGGATGGCTAGGTACTCGCCATCGGACACGATGATCTGCTTGGACGGCGGCGAATAGTCGAAACGGAAGCGGCCCGGACGCAGCACGAAGAACTTGCCCTTCATGCGTTTGTTGTCGGCCCCCGTTTGAACGAACGCTCCCTTCAAGCTCTTGAGATCACTGAAATACTTGCTAACGACCTTGACCACCTCGGTCTGTTTCTCGTCAAGCGTGATGCCCTGGGCATTCTTTTCCGCTTGCCAGCCGTCGACGGCGCTCTGGGGGGCAGCAGCAGCGGGCTTGGCGTCCTCGGCAGCAGGCGCGCTAGCGGCCTGCGCAACGAGCGCAAACGCCATGACCACGGTCGTGAGAATAGGCTTCATCGATCCCCCAATGAGCACGTGTTTTGGTCGAGTCATTCAAATCCCATCTGCCAGCCAACGATGTCGGCGAACATTGCGACGACACGGAGGCAAAGCGGCCGTCAACCTGAGCAGATACGGGATGAAAGATGGCCTCGCAACTGTTGGAGGAGACCTGATCCACACCAGTCACAGGCAGCGTGTCACAGCCGATTTCAGGCTGCGTCGACGTTGCCTCCGGGGCTGGCCAGTATCTCTCGCTTGCCAGTCGGACTTGCGGGCGAGATGAGGCCCTCGAGCTCCATGCGTTCGATAAGGCCGGCGGCGCGATTGTAGCCGATGCCAAGCCGGCGCTGCAGGTAGCTGATCGTTGGCTTGCGATCGCGCATAACGATGGCAACGGCGCGATCATAAAGATCGGACTCGCTGACCTCGCGCTCCGCCGCGCCGCCACCGCCTGCCGCATCGGTTTCCGGCACGTCGAGCAGACCTTCGATATATTGCGCCGGGCCCTGCTCGCGCAGCGCGGCAGCCACCGCTTCGACTTCCTCGTCGGCCACGAAGGCGCCGTGAACGCGCACGATCTGGCCCGAGCCGCTGGAATAGAGCATGTCGCCTTGGCCGAGCAGTTGCTCTGCGCCCTGTTCATTCAGGATCGTGCGGCTGTCGATCTTGCTCGTGACCTTGAACGAGATGCGGGTGGGGAAGTTTGCCTTGATCGTGCCGGTGATGACATCCACGGACGGACGCTGCGTCGCCATGATGAGATGGATGCCGGCTGCGCGTGCCATCTGCGCAAGCCGCTGCACGGCCCCCTCGACTTCCTTGCCGGCAACAACCATGAGATCGGCGAACTCGTCGACGACGATGACGATGTGCGGCATCGGTTCGAGATTCATCTTCTGCTTCTCGAACACGGCCTGGCCATTCTTGTCAAAGCCGGTCTGCACGGTGCGCGCCAGCATCTCGCCGCGCTTCATCGCATTGCGCACGCGGTTGTTGAAGACGTCGATGTTGCGCACCGCCAGCGTCGCCATGCGCTTGTAGCGCTCTTCCATCTCGCGCACGGCCCAATTGAGCGCGACGACCGCCTTATGCGGATCTGTCACAACGGGCGTCAGCAGATGCGGAATGCCGTTGTAGACCGACAGCTCCAGCATCTTGGGATCGATCATCAGGAAGCGGCACTCGTTGGGCGAAAGCCGGTAGAGCAGCGACAGGATGAAGGCATTGACGCCGACCGATTTGCCTGAACCGGTCGTGCCTGCAACAAGCAAATGCGGCATGCGCGCAAGATCCGCGACCACAGGATCGCCCGAGATCGATTTGCCTAGCGTCAACAGCAAAGCCGCATCCGAGGCCTTGTAGGCTTCCGCCTCCAGCATCTCGCGCAGCAGCACCGGCTCGCGGCGCATGTTGGGGAGCTCAAGTCCGATGGCATTGCGCCCCGGCACGACGGCCGCACGCACACTGACGACGCTCATGGACCGGGCAATATCGTCAGCCAGACCGATGACGCGCGACGACTTGGTGCCGCGCGCGGGTTCCAGCTCATAAAGCGTGACGACGGGACCAGGACGAATATCCTTCACTTCACCCTTCACGCCGAAGTCGTTGAGCACGTCCTCCAGCAGCCGCGCATTCCCGCGCATGACGGTTTGCGTCAGCTCGGGGCCTGGGCGCGCGCCCGTGGGCCGCTTCAGCAGATTGAGTGACGGCCGCTTCCATTGGCGCGCACGCGGCTCGGCCGGGGGCTTCAATATGCCAGGGATCTTCAGTCTGCTTACAGGCGCCACTGGCGCTGCCGCGTCCGCGCCAAAGCCGGGATCGGGCGCGATGGACGCGGATGCGACGGATTTGGGCGCGAAGCGCTCAGCAATTTTCTGACTCTCCGCATCGGTGCTGTCATCAAAGTCCGCGCCGCGGAATTCCTCAGCGCCAATTCGGTTGGGTGCCGGAGTAAGACCAGCGGGTGCAAATTGTGCCGGATCGCCATGCGCCGGAGGTGACGCCAGCAGCGCGGACGTTTGCTGTGCGCCAATGATCCCCTTCGATACCAGCATTCTGATTTGTTCTTGCTGCTGCTGCACGCAATTGGCGAGTTGGCCGATCGCTTGCGCGAACTGCGGCACACCGCCATCGCCGGGCCAAGGGGCTGGCTCCGGCGCGTGCACGAGTTCCTCCTGGGGGTAGGGCAGTGGAAGCTCCTCGTCGAACCCGCGGTGGGGCTCAGAGAGACCCGAGACGGGCACGCCACGCGTGCGCACATGCCAGCCCTTCAGCCATTGAGTGCCGCGACCGACCGCCTCGTTGCTTGCGTTCTGCAACGTGCGCTCAGCCCAGATTGCTTTGATCCAGCTTTCCAGATCAAAGCCTGTGCTTTTGGCAAACAGCGCGATGGCGCAAATGTTGAGCAGAAGCGCGGCAGCCAGATCGGCGCGGTCCTTGTTGACGAGCTCGAACAGATTGGCGGCAAGCGAGAACACGCCATCACCGATGGCGCCGCCCAGATTGTGATTGAGCGGCCAGCCCGGGAAGACCGGATAGGCCGACAGCGCGCCCGCGATGGCAAGAACGGCGATAGGGTAATAGCCGACCTTGCTGCGCCCCATGGCGAGTTGCCCGCGCGTCAGCATCTCGGCGCCCCACAACATCGGAGGCAGTAGCGCCAGCGCGGTGGCGAGGCCAAACGTCTGCAGCAAAAGATCGGAAACGACAGCTCCGAGCCCGCCCAGCATATTGCGTGGGCTGGCGGCAGTCGCATGCGTCAGGCTCGGATCATTGACCGACCACGAAACGAGCGAGACCCACGCAAGCGCAGTGGCTCCCAGGAGCGCTACGCCACCCGAGAAGCCCAGCAGGCCTAAAAGCCTGTCCTCTACCGACTGCGGAAGCAGCCGCTGAGGATCATTGCCACGTGTATCCAGCGACATTACCGCGAACGATCCGCTACGCGAGAACTTCAACCATCCGTTCGAGCGCTTCCCGGATCGTCGCGGGGTCCTGCACCAAGGCCAAGCGAACATAGTTGTCGCCCGGATTGGTGCCGTCACGCCCGGTCTGGGCCAGAAAGCTACCGGGTATGACCTTGACGCCCTTGTGTTTCCATAAGGTTACCGCCGCATCACTGCCGGAGCCGTATTGGCTCATATCGAGCCAAAGGCAGAAGCCTCCAGCCGGCCGGACGTAGCCATAGCGCCCCGCCAGCAGATCATCCGCGATGGCGAACTTCTCGCGGTAGGCGGCGCGCGCCTGCTCAACGTGCGCTTCGTCCGCCCACGCGGCGGCAGAGGCGTGCTGGACGGGTCCAGGCACCTGGGGCGCGCACATGTTACGCACCTCGCCATAGGTTTCGATGAAGGTGGGGTCGCCCGCACAGAAACCCGAGCGCAGGCCCGGCAGGTTGGAACGCTTGGAGAGCGAGTTGAAGACGACGAGGTTCTTGAACCGCTCCGGCGTCGCAGATGCAACCTCAAGCCCCCCGGTGGGCGGTGCATCCGTGTAGATCTCGGAGTAGCACTCGTCGAGGAACAGCATGAAGTCGTGCGCACGTGCGAGCGAGAGCGCCTTCAGGATGTAGGTCCGCGATGCAACCGCCCCTTGTGGATTGGCGGGCGAACAGATGAACAGCGCCACGGTGCGCGCCATCAGCTGCCCGTCACGCGCGATCTCGTCGAGATCGGGAAGGAACCCTGTTTCAGCCGTGGCATTGAGGAATACCGGTTCCGCCCCAACCCCGAGAGCGCCGGCCAGGTAGGCGGAGTAATAAGGATTGCACATCAATATCGCAGGCTTGCCCTTCACCTGCTTGCGGCCGACGGCGGGAAGACAGGCGAAGAACAACCCTTCGCGCGAACCGTTGAGTGCGAGAATCCCGGATGCCGGATCAACGCCGCCTGCAATCGCATAGCGCCGCGACAGCCATGCCGAAATCGCCGCCTTTAACTCATCGCTGCCGCGGATCGGCGGATACTTGCCGTAGAGCTTCGCCGCCTCATCGAGCTTGGCGACGATGAAACCCGGCATCGCCTCGCGCGGCTCCCCGATGGTGAGCTCAATGGGCCGCTCATGTCCGGCCGGCACGTCAGTGAGCAACCGGCGCAATTGCGTGAACGGCGAGATCACTTTGCCAGCGGTCAGGTCGTGGAGGGTGAGGGTGGACATGGCGTCGGCTCAACGGCTGCTTTGGCGCGTATAAAGCGGCCTGAAGCGATGCTGTCAAACGGCGCCCCGTAAGTCAGTCCGGCAGATGGGTCACCGCTTCGATGTTGTGACCGTCGGGATCGAGCACGAAGGCGCCGAAGTAGTTGGCGTGATAGTGCGGGCGCAACCCGGGCGGGCCGTTATCCGTGGCGCCCGCTGCAATCGCGGCGTTGTAGAATGCAACCACCTCGTCGCGATTGGCGGCGGCAAAGGCAACGTGCAGACGTCCCTTCAAGGCTTCGCCCGTGCCGATCCAGAATTGAGGGCGCGCGCGGCCGAACCCGGCATATCCGTCCTTACCGTCTTCCGACAGTTTAACTTCCTTCAGCAGTGCGATGCCAAGTGCCGGCAGGACGGCCTGGTAGAACGCCACCGACCTCGCATAATCGGTAACGGGAAAGCCCACATGATCGAGAATATCCTGCACGATGCTCTCCCTTGCCTGGATTGTGCCGGTACGAAGCGCCTATCTTTCTTCAGACAAGGATGGCCGTCAAATCCCCCCAGGCAGGAGCCCTGGATGAGGTTGTCATTCCGGGCAAGCGAAGCCGGATGAAATCGGGCGAGCGCAGACCCGGGATCCAGCGCATTTTCTTATCATACAGAATCATTCTTTCCCCTCCCGCCCCGGGAGAGGATGTCGCGAAGCGACAGGTGAGGGACGTCAGCATGGGCCGCTGATCGCGCCAGCCCCCTCATCCGCCCCTTCGGGGCACCTTCTCCCCGCGGGAGAAGGAAGTGAGTCCATGAGATCGCAACCAACTATAGCGCATAAGCGCGAATCCCAAACCGCGCCGCGCACGAGCATCCGCAAGCCCGCCGAACGGAACCGGTCCATCACCTCACCGCAATCGTCATCCCCGCGTCAGGTGGGGATCTGTCCAAGCCGCGATGTGGACAAATGTCGAAGCCCGGACGGATCCCGGCCTTCGCCGGGATGACGGTCTATGTGCGGCAGGCGCCGTCCGACCAACTCTTTGGAGGAGCAAGGCACCAAGCATCTGTGCGAAGCGCGAAAATTGAACTGCAACACCACGCTAGGCTCTCCTCGGTCCCGGCGCTCGCTGCGCTCGGCCGGGATGACAACTGAGAGCCCTCAGCCGGATGACAACGAGCAAAGCAGGCCTAGCTAGACGCGCCGCTCTACCATCAGCTTCTTCAATTCCGCGATAGCCTTGGCGGGTGATAGACCCTTGGGACAGGCCTTGGTGCAGTTCATGATGGTGTGGCAGCGATAAAGCCGGAAGGGATCTTCAAGGTTGTCGAGCCGCTCGCCGGTTGCCTCGTCGCGGCTGTCGATCACCCAGCGGTACGCCTGCAGAAGCACGGCCGGGCCGAGGTAGCGGTCCGAGTTCCACCAGTAGCTCGGGCACGACGTCGAGCAGCAGGCGCACAGAATACACTCGTAGAGGCCGTCGAGCTTTTCGCGGTCCTCGCGGCTCTGCTTCCACTCCTTGGGTGGCGTCGCCGTATCGGTCTTGAGCCACGGCTCGATGGAGCGGTGCTGGGCGTAGAAGTTCGTCATGTCGGGCACCAGGTCTTTCACGACCTCCATGTGCGGCAATGGATAGATCTTAACCGCGCCCTTCACGTCATCGCAGCCCTTGAGACAGGCGAGCGTGTTCGTGCCGTCGATGTTCATCGCGCACGAGCCGCAGATGCCCTCACGGCATGACCGGCGGAAGGTGAGCGTCGGATCGATCTCATTCTTGATCTTGATGAGCGCGTCGAGAACCATGGGACCGCACTGATCCTGGTTCACCCAGTAGCTGTCGATTCGCGGGTTGGCGCTTTCGTCCGGATTCCAGCGGTAGACCTGGTATTCTTTCCAGTCGCCTTCGCCCTCGGGCTTGTTCCAAGTCTTGCCGGTCGAATAGGTGGAATTCTTGGGAAGTGTGAGCTGGACCATCGAGACGGCCTTCCTTAGCAAATCATGACGTGCCTGTCCCCAAAGAACCGGCTTCAACCCCACCTGTCAACGCCTCCCATGGTGGCAGCTCTGCGGTTCTTTGGCGCTTATTTTTCAGGCGATTTTTGATATTTGCGCAGCTCACGCACGAGGGCGGTCAGCCGTTCGGCTACTTCCGCGCCGGTGTCGACCGCCGCCCTGAGTGTCACACGGTCCTGGATGATCTTGTTCAGACGCTCCTGTTGCTCGCCAAAGCTGAAAAACACCTCCTCAGGGGCTTCGATCTCACCATCCTCGATGGCGGTCATCACGTCGAAGGCGTTCTGGGCGGCTAATACAAGCATGGAAGCTATGTCATTCATGAGCTGCAGGTAGAGCTTCTGCGCATCCGCCCGGATCCGCGTGCCATGAACCCCGAACTTCAAAGGCGCGGAGGCCTGCGCCCCTTCGCCCGCGAATACGCGCGGGTGACGCTGAAACCGGCGGAAAATCTCCGATAGCCCCAGGCAGCACGTTTCCAGATCCCGCAGCGAAGCTCCCGTCTTGCGCTTGGTACGCGTTCGCGTGGCCGTCTTCTCCTGTCCTGACCAGTGAATGGCCGCGATAGAGGCAATGGCGCCAAGCGCCGCCAGCGCGGGTAACACGGCAGCAAAAGGGTCCGGCGGCATCCGCGTATCGGCGTCGTCCTGTTCGGCTTGGGCTTTCCCGGCCACTGGGCCCCCCTGGATTGGCAATCAACCCCGGCACTCTAGCGGCAAATTCTGTCACCGCTACCGTCAGCGGTTAATTTACGATTCCGAGCAAAATGGTCCTTGTCCCCCGCATCTGGCCATTGCATTGCACGCGGCATGTATGGCCTGATCTTTGCCGGGCATCATCTTATTCGGGGTCATCGGCCTTCATGGCATTGAAGTTAAAGGCGGCGATCAAGCCGCTCATTCCAGCGCCGTTGTTGGATAGCTGGAGGCGCTATCGCTTCAATATTGAGCAGAATGCCGTACGCGGCCGGCCATTGGACGAAGTCTTTAACGAGATCTACGCGCGTGGCACCTGGAAGCCATCCGGATCGGACGCCCTGTATCATTCCGGGCCCGGCTCGGTTGCGGGCGTGACAGAGGGCTATGAGGCGTTTGTTGCAGGCTACATCGACGCCGATCCTTCGATCCGCCGCCTCATCGACATCGGGTGCGGTGATTTCCAGGTCTCGCAGCGCATTCTTGCGCGCTTGAAAAAGCCCGTCTCGTATGTGGGTTGCGATATCGCCTCGCTTGTCGTCGCCGACAATCAGGCGCGCCACGGCGTGGAGGGGCGCATTGCGTTCCGCACGCTCAACGTGGCGACCGACCCGCTGCCGCCGGGCGATATCGTCACCATCCGCGAGGTCTTCCAGCATTTGTCAAACGACACGATCCTCGCCGCGCTGGCCAACCTCAGGGGCAGCTTCAAGCGCGCCATCATCACGGAAGCCGTTCCGCTCACGCCGTCCAAGCCCAACCTCGATATCGCAAGCGGCTATCGCACGCGCGACGGCTTAAAGTCCGGCGTCTATCTCGAGCTTGGACCTTTCAATCTCGAAGTGCTCGACCGCTACGAGGTGCCGGTCAGCGGCAACGATGGCGGCGAGGTCCTACGCACGCTCGTCGTGAAGCTCTGAGCAGCCACGAAGAGTAACGCCACCTCCTTCACGTCTTTTTTCAATGCCCGTCTTGGCGGCGATCAGTACACACGAGCCTTGGGTTCGATGTACTTGATCTCGTTGGTCATCGTGTTCTTGTGCACGGGGCGGTCGTCAAGGCGTACGCTGTGCTTGGCGCCATCGGCCCAGGCCAGCGTATGCTTCATCCACACCACGTCATCGCGCTTGGGATAATCCTCTCGCGCATGAGCGCCGCGGCTTTCCTGGCGTGCCTCCGCACCGACAACCGTAACGGCCGCCTGCGCAATGAGGTTGTCGAACTCCAATGTCTCGATCAGGTCGGAGTTCCAGGTCAGCGACCGGTCGGTGACGCGGATGTCGCCCGCATCCTTCCAGATCTGGGTAATTTTCTCGACGCCTTCCTTCAGCACCGGACCGTCGCGAAACACCGCGCAGTTGGATTGCATCACCTTCTGCATCCGCAATCGCAGGGCCGAGGTCGGCGTGCCGCCGGACGCATGGCGGAACCTGTCGAGACGTGACAGGGCGAGATCGGCCGACTCTTTGGGCAACTCGGGTTGCGCGCCGCGCATCTCTATGGTCTCCGCACAGCGCAGACCGGCGGCGCGTCCGAACACGACGAGGTCGATGAGCGAATTGGAGCCAAGCCTGTTGGCGCCATGCACCGACACGCAGGCTGCCTCGCCGATGGCCATGAGGCCGGGCACGATCGAATCAGGATCGCCGTTCTTCTTGGTCAGCACCTCGCCATGATAGTTGGTCGGGATGCCGCCCATGTTGTAGTGCACGGTCGGAATGACAGGGATCGGCTGGCGGCGCAGATCGACGCCGGAGAAGACCTTGGCGCTTTCGGTGATGCCCGGCAGGCGCTCGGCCAGGATCTTGGGATCCAGATGATCGAGATGTAGGAAGATGTGATCGGCTTCCTTGCCCACGCCGCGCCCCTCGCGGATCTCGATCGTCATTGAGCGCGAGACGACGTCTCGCGAGGCAAGATCCTTCGCGTGCGGGGCGTACCGTTCCATGAAGCGCTCGCCCTTGGCGTTGGTGAGATAGCCACCCTCGCCGCGCGCGCCCTCCGTGATGAGCACGCCGGCGCCATAGATGCCCGTGGGATGGAACTGCACGAACTCCATGTCCTGCAGCGGAAGACCGGCACGTAGCACCATGGCGTTGCCATCACCCGTGCAGGTATGCGCGGAGGTGCACGAGAAATAAGCGCGGCCATAGCCGCCGGTGGCGAGAATCGTGCGCTTGGCCCGGAAGCGATGCAGCGTGCCGTCCTCGAGCCGCAGGGCAACGACGCCCCGGCACGCGCCGTCCTGATCCATGATGAGGTCGATGGCGAAGTACTCGATGAAAAACTCCGCCGAGTGACGCAGCGACTGGCCATAAAGCGTGTGCAGCATGGCATGCCCTGTACGGTCGGCTGCCGCACAGGTGCGCTGCGCGGGCGGTCCTTCGCCGAACTCCGTCGTCATGCCGCCGAACGGGCGCTGATAGATCGTGCCCTCCTCGGTGCGCGAGAAGGGCACGCCATAATGCTCAAGCTCATAGACCGCATCGGGTGCATTCCGGCAAAGATATTCGATGGCGTCCTGGTCTCCGAGCCAATCGGAGCCCTTGACGGTGTCGTACATGTGCCAGCGCCAGTTATCCGGCCCCATGTTGCCAAGCGCCGCCGCGACGCCGCCCTGAGCGGCGACAGTGTGCGAGCGGGTCGGGAACACCTTTGAAATGCAGGCCGTCTTGAGCCCGGCCTCGGCCGCGCCGAGCGTGGCACGCAAGCCGGCGCCACCGGCGCCCACGACGACCACATCGTAGGTGTGATCCGTAATCGGGTAGGCCTTGCCGTTGACCGCAGGAGCGGCGGTCCCGTTTGCTTTTGCTGCCGCCATGGCTGTCAGGCTCCGAAGCTCAGTTTAAGAATGGCGAAAAGGCTGGCGAGCGCGATGCCAACGGCGAAGAACGTGTTAAGCATCAACATCACGATCTTGGCGCCCTCGGCATGCACATAGTCCTCGATGATCGTCTGCATGCCGAGCCGCATATGGATCGTCCCCGAGATCACCAGCGCACCCAGCGCAATGGCAATGAGAGGGTGATGCAGCGCGCTCCTTACGGCCTGATAGTCGGCGCCCGCAAGCGATGCGACCAGCCAGACGAAGAAGAGGCCAAGGAATACATTGGCAACGGCCGTAACACGCTGCTTCCAGAAATGATCCGTGCCTTCCTTGGCAGAGCCCAGAGCACGGACGTTCTTGAGCGGAGTTCGCATCATGTCATGCTCCCCAAGCGAGGGCTGCAATCCAGATCAAGGCGGTGAGAGACGCCGACACGATCAGCGTGCCCCAGGAAAGTTTGTCGATCGTCTTGAGATCGTAGCCGTAGCCCAGGTCCCAGATGAAGTGGCGGATGCCGCCAAGCATGTGGTGGAGCAGCGCCCAGGTATAACCAAACAGCACGAGACGTCCCAGCCAGCTGCCGAAAAAACCCGAGACATAATCGAAATACGCAGGCCCGGTGGCCGCCGCGATCAACCACCAGCTCAGCAGCAGCGAGCCGGCATAAAGCCCAGCGCCGGTAATGCGATGCACGATCGACATCACCATGTTGATGGGCGGTGTGTAGACTTGAAGGTGCGGCGACAGCGGCCGCTGCGGCCGTCCCTCCCGCTCCGTGCCTGCTTCGGCCATCGGCAGATCCTTGAAAACTGCGTGATATATGGCCGGTTTGTAGCGGTTGGCGGGCCGTATTTCAAACCGCGTTTTTGCCACACGGAACTTAAGAAGGGAGGCGCGAAAATAACCCGAAGTCAGCTCAGGCTGGCAACGATCGCCTTGGCGAGACGATCGCCGCTCTCGAAGGCGTGCTCCGCCAAGCGGCCAAGACACCAATCTCCTGCGATCCCGACGCGATGTTCGCCGGAATAGATGTATGTCTCGCCCAGAGAATGGTCGACCAGTCCATGGCGCCACAGATGGGCTGTCATGCGTGTCGGGCGCACCGGGGGAAGCGCCAGGACATGGCTAATTTCGTTCCACAGCTCTTCGGCGACGACTTCCGGATCGGCATCCTCGGTTTCGCGGCTCCAGGTAGGAGAGGCATGTATGACGATCGACTCGCCTCGCGAACTCCGCCCCGGCTTGGTATTGTTGCGCGCGATCCAGCGGATCACTTCAGACATGTCCGAATAGACGTCCTGATCCGGCAGAACCCTATCTTCGAGGCGCACCATCAGCGCCCAGCACGGCGTCATGCGCACACGCGCCAAGGGCTGCGCAAGCTCGTCGAGCCGGCCCAACAGCAGCCGTGCCTTGGGTGCGGGAACGCAAACGGCCACAGCGTTGAAGGGGCCAACCGAAGTCTGATCCTCAAACCAGATGTGCCAGCCCTTATCATGCCGCTCGATGGTGTGCACATTGCGCGCCGTGTGGATGCGCACGCTCTCGGCTAGAGGCCTGACGAGCGACGCCATACCCGGCTTGCCGACAAACCAGGGCAGCAACTGGCCGCCGCCCTCCTCGCCATGCAGGCGCGAGCGCGGTGTCCATCGCGCGGCGTACCCGATGCCGACCAGTTCCTCGATATAGGCGCGGAATTCAGACGTGCGGCAGGTGACGTACTGCGCGCCGTGGTCGAACGTCTCCAGGCCCAGGCGGGTTGTGGCCATACGCCCGCCGATGATCCGGTCCTGTTCGAAAACTTCAACAAAAAATCCAGCCCTGCGCATGGTCCTTGCGCATGATAGCCCCGCTAAGCCGGCTCCAATGACTGCAGCTCTTTTGGTCACCTAGAACCTGCTCAGAAGCATGCACGATGGCAAAGCTCGCACGAAAAGCTCAGCCATCCCCCAAAGCTCAGATGACGAAGTTTATGACATCTTCGTTATTGAACAGTATCAGTTCCGAGGTATGTGCATGGCAATTTTGTTAACCGATGAAACAATACTGAAAAAAGCTATTTGACTGTGATCGTTCCGCAGGCCACGCGCTTGCCGCTGTTACCCTCGGGATCGCTCTTGTAATCGTCAGGATTTTCAAACAGGACGAGCGACGCACCATCAGCATCAAATAAAGTCTCCTCCCCGTCCTTGCTCAACGTCAAGAACGGGCTCAAAAATTCTCCCGACGCCGTGCCGTCGGCCCCGGCATGAACATTGGGCAGATCGCCCGCCATCGGACCTTCATCGTGCAAGTATCCGTGCTTGGCACCCAGGGGATTATGGATTGCGCCGGCGGATGAAAAATCGCCATCGCAAGCTCCCGATTCATGCACATGCAATCCGTGGGAACCCGGCTTCAGGCCCTTGAGGTCGAACTTCATCAGGACGCCCGCCGTCGCCTCCATGAGGGTCACGGTCCCGGCTTCGGTTCCGTCGGCGAGCTTTAGCCGGGCAACCGCAACGCCTCCGACCGCGCGCGCACGTTGCGGCAATGAAACGGCCGCAATGCAGAGTACGACGCCTGCCATGAGGCAGCGATGAAGCGGCATCGGCATGTTGAACATCCCGGGGTTCCCTAGAAAGCAGTATAGCTCTAGCGTCCTAAGGCGCGCCATCCCCCCATACGAGGTCTGGCGCGCGCCTCTGGCACGCTCAGAGTCGCGAATCCTATCGGGGCAACACCAGCCAGGTGTCGAGATCGAGGACGACGCCCTCGGCATAGTCGCCTTTTTCAGTCTTGAGCGGCAGTGCGCTGCAATCCATGTTCTTGACGCCGACAAGGCGCACGCGCAGCGCGCCAACGTCCTTGCGGCCGGGAATCTCGGCCTTCTCCAGCACCTCCGACCAAGCATAGATGGTGTCGCCCGCGAATGTCGGCGCGACGTGCCGGCCGCCGTTGATAGCCGCCAGATGGAATGCGTTGCCAAGTCCATTGTAGGACAGCGCGCGCACCAGGGAGATGACGACACCGCCATAGACGATGCGTTTGCCGAAGCGGCCCTTGGATTCGGTGTGCTGATTGAAGTGCACCTTGGCGGTATTCTGATAGAGGCGCGTCGCGGTTTGATGCTCGGCCTCCTCCAGCGTCATGCCGTCGATGTGATCGATCTTCTCGCCTGCTTCGTAGTCGGACCAGCGATGAGGCGAACCCGCAAGAGCCAAATCGTACTTGCCGATATCGAGCGCGGGTACTGCGGATGCAAGCTCGGATGGATCGACGCGATCGGGCAGCTTCGGCACGACCGCCTCCGGTGCGGGCGAAGACTTGTCGCGCTTGCGCACCATCACCCAGCGGCAATATTCCAGCACCACCTCGCCGTTCTGGTTACGCCCGGTCGAGCGCACGTAAACGGTGCCCGTCTCGCCATTGGAGTTCTCCTTGAGGCCGATCACCTCCGACGTCGCCGACAGCGTGTCTCCGGGATAGACAGGCTTTATGAAGCGGCAATCCGCATAGCCAAGGTTTGCGATGGCGTTGAGGGAAATATCGGGCGTCGTCTTGCCGAAGACCACGTGGAATGTGAGCAGATCATCCAGCGGTGCACGCGGATAGCCCAGTGCTTTGGCGAATGCATCGGACGACTGCACAGCAAAGCGCGAGCCATAGAGCGCCGTGTAGAGCGCGACATCGCCTTCGTTCACCGTGCGCGGGGTTGCGTGCGTGATGATCTGACCAAAGCGGAAATCCTCAAAAAAATTGCCCGCGTTTGTTTTGGCCGTTGTCATTTGCAATTGCCCCATGTCCGCCAGTTGTCCCGATCCGTTTGCCTGCAAGGCCGGCCTGGCGCTTTTTGCTTCGCCAGCCCGGCCCCCCTTTTGTGGACAGAGCGCGCTTCCTGCAACCCTTTTTGAGACTTAAGGGGTCGCGATCATCGGCCGCACAGGCGCACGAGGGCTGAACATCGGATCAGGCCCAGGCCCAAGCTATGAGGCTGGCAGTGCACCTCCCGGGCAACCACCCTTATCCGGCGCAGGCCCTGGGCCAGCAGATTGCCGCGCACGTCCGCCAGCTGATGCTTGACGCCTGCGCGTGCAAACTCCCTGGCTTCGTCTGTTTGCTGGCTGATGCCTTCGGCGGTGGCGTCTTCGCAGCGTGCATCGCCGGGCAGTTTCCCGGCATCCTGCCAGTCATCTTGCCAGCTCAAAGGTGCACAGGCCGACAAGGCTAAAGCAGCAGCCGCGATCATAGCGCGAGATGTCATGTGAGGGGACCTCGGACGGCCAATTGCTCAGCCCGGCAAGCGCGATGCGCTTGCCACCCCCGCTCTTTACAGATGTGCGCTAACTGGACGTTTTTATGGCGTGATCTGACGGAGCCCTGATCCGTCCCTTAAAACCAGGGCTCCTCGATGCGCGATTTGGCGTTTATCGCGTCGGCAATGGTGACGACGCGCTTGGCCATGACCAGATGGAGGCGTTCCACCATCTTGCCCTCGACCGTAATAACGCCCTTCTTGGCGTTTTCGGGCTGTTCGAAGGCCTTGATGATCTTGATGGACCAAGAAACTTCTTCGTCCGTGGGCGAAAAGACCTGGTTGCACGGCTCGACTTGCGAAGGATGGATCAGCGTCTTGCCATCCATGCCCAGCGTCCGGCCGTGTTCGCACTCGGCGCGGAAGCCCGTTTCGTCCTTGAAGTCGTTATAGACGCCGTCGATCACATCGAGCCCGTAGGCGCGGGCGGCAACCAGCGTCATGGCGAGCCACGGCACCACCGCGAACCGGTTGTTGGTGGCGCGGGCGCGGCTTTCCTTCAGAAGATCGTTTGTGCCCAACACGAGGCAGGCGAGGCGATTTTCCGGATCGGCGCCACAGGCCGCGATTTCGCGTGAAGAAATGATGCCCATGGGCGTCTCGATCATCGCCCACAGCCGCGTCTTCTCTGCGGCGCCGGTGGCACGCACGACCTTGGCCGTGGAAATGATGTCGCCGGGCTGAGAGACCTTGGGAATGAGGATGGCGTCGGGTTCGGCGGCGATGGCAGCATGAAGGTCCGCCATGCCCCAAGGCGTTTCGAGTGCGTTGACGCGCAAAATGACCTCGCGCGCGCCAAAGCCCCCCGCCCGCAGCGCTTCCACGACCATCTCCCGCGCCTTGGGCTTGTTATCGGGCGCAACTGAATCCTCCAGATCCAGAATGAGGGCGTCGGCAGGCAGTTTGCGGGCTTTATCCATGGCCCGCTCGTTATCGCCGGGCAAATACAGCACGCTGCGTCGCGGCCTGATCGCCATGCTCGTCTCCTTGATTCTCCGATTATTGCGTTGCAATATAGCGTATCATGCCGTCTCGGCTACAAGGTCTTTCGGCCAATTTTTGACCCGTGAGGTTCGATTGAAGCGCCGATGGCCTGTATTCTAGCGGTCTCCTCCTTTCTGGCCCATGGCAGCATCGGGTTGACGGCGAATGCCGCGGCCGTTCAGGCGCTTGGTCACGAGGTGGTGCGATTTCCCACCGTCCTGTTGTCCAATCATCCCGGCTATGCCCACACCGCCGGCGAGCGGATTTCGTGCGCACTGCTGATGAAAATGCTCGACGCGATAGAGGCCAACGGCTGGCTTGACGGCGTCTCTGCCATCCTGACCGGCTATCTGCCCAGCGCGGCCCACGTCGCCTTCGCGCACGAGGCGCTCGAACGAGTGCGGCGGCACAGTCCGGCCGCGCTCTACGTGTGCGATCCAATCATCGGCGATGATCCCAAGGGGATCTACATTGATCAGCTTGCCGCCGAAGCCATCCGCGACCGCCTCGTGCCTATTGCCGATGTGCTCACGCCCAATCGCTTCGAACTCTCCTGGCTCACGGGCCGGACGGTCGACGACGCGGCGAGCACCGAATCTGCTGCCACTCATCTCGCCTGCCGGGCCGTCGCGGCGACCTCGATCCCGCACGGCGCAAACGAGATCCTGAATGTGCTGATTGCGGGCGGTGTAAGGCGGACTCTGGCGTCGTCACGCCGTGACCGCGTCCCTCACGGTACAGGCGACGTCTTCTGCGGGCTTCTGACAGGGCTCCTGGCGGCAGGACTTTCTATGCCTGATGCTTTTGTAAAGGCTGACCGTGTGCTCCAGGAGGTCGTGAGCCTCTCTTTTGAGCGCGAGGATATCGACCTTGCGCCTCTGATGCACATCGCTTAGAGCGGGTTGCGATCACATGGACCACTTCCTTCTCCCGTCGGGAGAAGGTGCCCCGAAGGGGCGGATGAGGGGGGCTGGCGCGATCAGCGGCCCATGCTGAAGTCCCTCACCTGTCGCTTCGCGACATCCTCTCCCCTTCCGGGAGAGGAAAAGGGTGGCTCTGTAGGATCGATAAGCGCGCCAGTTCCAGAGGCTGACGATTCCGTAAGGCCCGCGACGCAACCGAGGATGATGACATTGGCGAAAAGGAAAAAGGAGCGAAAGTCGCGGGTCATAAATTTCGATTTTCTCCAGCATGAAGCGGCTGGGGGCGTGGTCCTCTGCATCGCAGCCATTCTGGCGTTGATCGTCGCGAACTCGCCGCTTGGGCCCGCATACGACCATCTTCTGCACACGCCCGTCACGCTCGGGTTTCCCCCTGCCGGGCTGACCAAATCGGCATTGCATTGGATCAACGATGGCCTGATGGCGATCTTCTTCTTCCTCGTCGGCCTCGAAATCAAACGTGAGCTCACGGTCGGCGCGCTGAAATCCGCAAAGACCGCTGCGTTACCCGTCATCGCGGCAGGCGGAGGCATGGTGGTTCCGGCGTTGATCTACGTGACCATCAACTGGAACGATCCGATCGCGCTCAACGGCTGGGCCATTCCGGCGGCGACCGACATTGCATTTGCCATGGGGGTGCTCGCCGTACTGGGATCGCGCGTCCCGGTCGCACTTAAAGTGTTCTTGCTGGCGCTCGCTATCATCGATGATCTTGGCGCCATCCTCATCATCGCCTTCTTCTATACCTCCAATCTGTCATTGACCGCGCTTGGCCTCGCGGCGGCCGGCATGCTCGTCCTGTTCGCGATGAACCGCCAGCATGTCGTTCAAATCTGGCCTTACCTTCTGGTGGGATTTTTCTTCTGGGTCTGCGTGCTCGAATCGGGCGTTCACGCGACGCTTGCCGGTGTCATCACTGCTTTCGCCATTCCGCTTGCAGCAGGTACGCCAGAGCGTGAAGGGCCCCTTGAGCGGTTGGAACACGCCATCGGCCCTTGGGTGTCGTTCGCGATCCTGCCGATCTTCGCATTTGCCAACGCGGGCGTGTCGCTTGCGGGCCTGTCGCTTGCAGACCTCACCGCAACCGTTCCGCTCGGCATTGCACTTGGTCTGCTGATCGGCAAACCCCTCGGCATTTATACCTTCGCACGCGCAGCCATCCGCGCCGGACTGGCAACCATGCCTGAGGGCGCCAGCAAGAAACAGCTATTCGGCGCCAGCGTGCTGGGAGGAATCGGTTTCACCATGAGCTTGTTCATCGGCATCCTGGCGTTCCGGGATCCGGCCATGGCCAAGTTCGTGCGGCTTGGTGTCCTCATCGGCTCGCTTGCGGCAGCGATCCTAGGCTATATCATCTTGCTACTGGTGACTAAGCCTGCCCCTGCGCCTGACCAGCAATCACAATAAAAAAGAATCCTGGAGTTCGACATTATGTCTCTGTTTCCCGAAACGCTGACCGACCGTTACCGCCGCTTCAAGCACCGCATTTTCGTTCCGAACGCGGACCAGTACGAGGAGCTGGCGACCTATGGTCAGGATCCCGAGATCATGATGATTTCCTGCTCCGATAGCCGCGTCGATCCGGAAACCATTTTCAGCGCCATGCCGGGCGAGCTGTTCGTGGTGCGCAACGTCGCAAACCTTGTTCCGCCTTATGAAACGAGCGGAAAATTTCACGGCGTCAGCGCCGCTATCGAGTTCGCAGTCCTCAATCTGCGCATCAAGCACCTTGTCGTGCTGGGTCATGCGGGCTGCGGCGGCGTCAAGGCCGCTCTCGATCAGTCGGCGGCCATTCAAACAGAGGCGCATTTCATCTCGCGCTGGATGTCGATGCTGGATGAAGCGCGGCTATCGGTGCTCGCATCGCATCAAATGAAATCTGCCAGGGATAGACAGGACGCCCTCGAGAGGGAAAGCATCAAGCTATCGATAAAGAACCTGCGGACGTTCCCGTTCGTGCGCGAGCGCGAGGACAAAGGCAAGCTCAACATCCACGGCGCGCACTTCGACATCAAGAGCGGTACGTTGTCGGTCTTGAGCCACTCGCGCGGGGAGTTCTTCACGCTTTAGAGTGCTTCCGGAAAAGTGGGAACCGGTTTTCCGGCAAGAAGCACGACAAACCAAAAGCCTAGAACCGGTTATCGCCACTATTGCTGTGCGACGGGCCTCGCGCGGCCTGCCTTGGCGGCAGCAATGGCAGGCAGGATCTTGCTTTGCATGATTTCCGGCGAGATCGGGCCGACCTGCTTGTAGATGATTTCGCCCTTGCCGTTGACGATGAAGGTCTCGGGCATGCCGTAGACACCCCAGTCGATCGACGCGCGGCCGGAGCGATCGGTGCCCAGACGCGCAAAGGGATTGCCGTAGCGGGCCAAAAAGCGGCGCGTGTCGGCGGGATCGTCTTTCTGCGCAACCCCGAAGATCTGTACATCCGCCGCGTTTGAAAGCTCGGCCAGAAGCGGATGCTCCTCCACGCAAGAGGTACACCATGACGCCCAGAAATTCACGACCGTGACCTTTCCTGAAGCGAGATCTGCAGTCGAGAAGCCAGGAACCTGATTGCCATCGGCGGTCACCTCTGAAACCTCGGGAAAGACCGATTGAGGCGCGGGTTTACCGATCAGAGTTGAGGGCAGCTTGGAGGGGTCACCCCACGTCAGCGAAAACGCAAACAGCCCGGCCACCACGACGAAGACCGCGACCGGCAGCAGGCGCAGTACATTGCCGGACCCTCGAGAGTCCTTCGCTGCGCTCATGCCTTGCCCTCCCGGGGCTGGCCGGCAGACCGGCGGCGCACGCCGCGTTTTTCAAGATCCGCCAGGGCCGCACGCTGGCGGCGCGCATCAGCGACCAGCCAGCACAGCATGGCAGCGATGACACCGAAAACGGCGGCATAAGATACCCAGATAAAAAGGGCGTGTTTACCCAGATCCATCGTCTCAGCCTCCTTGCGCGATCGCGTGCGCGCCAGAGTCCCGCTGCTCGACCTCGACCATGCGCATCGCCTTGACGCGCCGGCGCAGGACCTCGTTACGCATGGCAAGCATGTGCATCGCCACGAACAGCGTCGAGAAGCCGATCGCCATGACGAGAAGCGGCGTGCGCATGCTGGGATAAACGCTGCTGGTAAAGCCCGTGGAGGGCTGATGGAGCGTGTTCCACCACTCAACCGAAAATTTTATGATGGGCAGGATGGCGACGCCAACAAGAGCGAGAACAGCGGTGAGCTTGGCGGCGAGGTTCTCGTCCTCAAGGGATGAGCGCAGCGCCATCAGCCCCAGATAGAGGAAGAAGAGGATAAGCACCGACGTCAGCCGCGCGTCCCACACCCAGTAGGTGCCCCACATCGGCTTGCCCCACAGCGAGCCCGTGACAAGCGCCAGAAACGTAAAGGCGGCGCCAATCGGCACCACCGCCTTGGCGGACACATCGGCAAGCGGATGGCGGAACACGAGCAGCCCGAAGCTCGACACGGCCGCGATGCCATACCCCATCATGGCCAGCCACGCGCTCGGCACATGGATGTACATGATCTTCACGGTCTCGCCCTGCTGGTAGTCGGGCGGCGCCACGAAGAACACCAGATAAAGCCCGTAGGCGATCAGAGCGGCTGCCAGCGCAAACAGCCAGGGCAGCATCATGCCCGACAGCTCCATGAAGCGCGTAGGATTGGCCAGACGTTGGGTGAGCGTTTGCATGGGATGCGTTTAAGCCTTTGAGGGTCGCCGCGCAACGAACGGATCGGATGCAGGCCTATTGCAGTTGAATGCGTAATGCCGCAGCGGCCGCAATCGGTCCTACCACCACTGAAGCCAGCGAAATGGCCGCGAGGATGGCAAACGAAGGCCCGAACGCGCCCGGAGACATGGTGGCCGCGCTCATGGCCGATATCCCGAATATGAGTGTTGGAATGTAAAGTGGAAGGACCAGCAGAGCCAAAAGCAGGCCGCCGCGGCGTGTTTTCAAGGTTAGCGCCGCCCCGATGGCCCCCAGGAAGCTGACGGCGGGCGTGCCGGCCAGCATCGTGGCGATCAGCGCGGGATAGGCAGCAAGATCCAGGTTCAGCAGGATCCCGAGGACGGGCGCCAGAAGGGCGAGTGGAATCCCCGTTGAGATCCAATGCGCCAGGGACTTGCCGGCAGCGACCAGCTCGAGCGGGAGGCCGCCGGTGGCAAGCACCTCCAGCGACCCGTCTTCATGGTCGCTTTCAAACACGCGCGGCAGCGAAAGCAGCGCGGCAAGCAAGAGCGCAATCCACAAAATTCCCGCTGCAATGCGCGACAGCAGGTTGAGATCGGGCCCCAACCCCAAGGGCAGCATTGCCACCACCACGAGGAAGAACCCGAGCGCCGTTCCCAGCGCGCCGCCTTCGCGAACGGCAAGCCGCAAATCGCGGCCAATAAGGTTCATCAGATCGCTCATGCGGGGACGATCCCCCTGGCGGCGGCCACATCGAACTCGCGCGAGCGTGCAAAGCCAAGTGGCAGATGGCTGGCCGCAATAACCAAACCGCCGCCTTCCAGATGTGCATTGACGGCCGCACCCAAGACCTTCGTCGAAGCCGCGTCGAGCGACACGGTCGGCTCGTCAAGCAGCCATAGCGGCCGCACGGCCACCAGAAGCCGGGCAAGCCCGGCACGGCGCTTCTGGCCCGCCGAAAGATATGCGGCGGGGAACTCGCCGAGCCCGGAAATGGCAAAATGCTGCAAGGCCAGATCGACACGCGCCTCAGCCTCGCGCGGTCCGCCCAGATACGTTGCCCAGAACCTGACGTTCTCGCGGACCGTAAGGTGCGCCTTGATGGCGTTGGCGTGGCCTATGAAATGGGCCTGCTCGGCGACGGTTGTGTCGGTCTGCCCGCCCTCCAGCCGGATTGAACCCGACACCGGCCTGATGAATCCGGCGATCGTCCGCAGCAGCGTCGTTTTGCCCGCCCCGTTGGGGCCGACAAGCACCACAGCCTCGCCCGCACCCGCCAGAAACGACAATCCGCTCAGGATCGTGCGGCCACCGCGCTCAACGGTCAGATTTTCGGCGATCAAGCGCACGGGGCGATTAGGTCCTAGAGTGTGTTTTGCGGAAAAAGCGGGAATCGGCTTTCCGCTAGAAGCACGACAAAAACAACAGCCTGGAGCCGGTTCGCGACTCCATCGAAACCGGGCCGGCTCTAGGCAGGGAGAGGCGCACCGCCAGTGGCAATTGACCGCAAGCGCGGATCAACGCTGAAGTCGGATGTTCCCCTTTCGAAGCACCCTATATAAAAGGCACTAGTTGCTTTTCGCTAGCGCAAAAACGGATAGGCTTGGACCTGGGCTTTTTGGCCTTTTGCGTCCTTGTCCCGGTCCGCCGGCACTCCGGCGGCGCGGCTCACTGTCAAAACTCATGACTCGGAGGATAGACCTTGAGCGCCATTACCCCTAAATCCATCGATAGCTTCAAATGCCTGAAGACGCTGAATGTCGCGGGCAAGGAGTATGTCTACTATTCGCTGCCCGATGCCGAAAAAAATGGCCTTGCGGGCATCTCCCGCTTGCCGTTCTCCATGAAGGTGCTGCTGGAAAACCTGCTGCGCAACGAAAACGGGCGCTCTGTCACCAAGGCCGACATCGGGGCCATGGCCGAGTGGCTCGACAACAAGGGCAAGGCGGAGAAGGAAATCGGCTTTCGCCCGGCGCGCGTGCTGATGCAGGACTTCACCGGCGTGCCGGCCGTCGTTGATCTTGCCGCGATGCGCGACGGCATGAAGCATCTCAAGGGCGATCCCAAGAAGATCAATCCGCTTGTCCCCGTCGATCTCGTTATCGACCATTCGGTTATCGTGGATGCCTTCGGCGCGCCCAGCGCCCTCGCACGCAACGTGGAGCTGGAGTACGAGCGCAATGGCGAACGCTACAACTTCCTCAAGTGGGGCCAGGGCGCGTTCGAGAATTTCCGTGTCGTGCCGCCGGGCACCGGTATCTGCCATCAGGTGAACCTGGAGTATCTGGCGCAGACGGTGTGGATCAATACCTTCGAAGATGGCCGCACGATCGCTTATCCCGACACGCTGGTCGGCACCGACAGCCACACGACGATGGTCAACGGCCTTGCCGTGCTGGGCTGGGGCGTGGGCGGCATCGAGGCGGAAGCGGCGATGCTCGGTCAGGCGCAATCCATGCTGATCCCCGAGGTCATCGGCTTCAAGCTATCAGGCAAACTCAACGAAGGCGTGACCGCGACCGACCTGGTACTCACTGTGACGCAGATGCTGCGCAAGAAAGGCGTGGTCGGCAAGTTCGTGGAATTCTTCGGCCCCGGCCTCGACCAGCTCACGCTGGCCGACCGCGCCACCATCGCCAACATGGCGCCCGAGTACGGCGCGACCTGCGGTTTCTTTCCGGTCGACGCCGAGACGATCAACTACCTCACCATGTCGGGCCGCGACAATGACCGCATCGCGCTCGTGGAAGCCTACGCCAAGGCGCAGGGGTTGTTCCGCCAGTCGGGCGGACCAGATCCGGTGTTCAGCGACACGCTGGAACTCGACCTTGCCATGGTCGAGCCCTCGCTTGCGGGTCCCAAGCGGCCTGAAGGGCGCATCGCGCTGCCGGGTATCAAGTCCGGTTTCGCGGCTGCGCTGGAGAGCGAATACAAAAAGCCCGGTGAACTCGCAAAGCGCGTTCCCGTCCAGGGCCAGAGCTTCGACATCGGCCACGGCGACGTCGTCATCGCGGCGATTACAAGCTGCACGAACACGTCCAACCCCAGCGTGCTGATCGCGGCGGGTCTGCTGGCGCGCAACGCGGTCGAGAAAGGTCTTGCGAGCAAGCCGTGGGTGAAGACCTCTCTGGCGCCTGGATCGCAAGTCGTTGCCGCTTATCTCGCCAAGGCCGGCCTGCAACCCTATCTCGACAAGCTCGGCTTCAACCTTGTCGGTTTCGGCTGCACGACCTGCATCGGCAATTCCGGTCCGCTGGCCCCGGAGATTTCCAGAGCGATCAACGACAACGGCATCATCGCCGCGGCCGTGCTTTCAGGTAACCGCAACTTCGAAGGCCGCGTCAGCCCTGACGTGCAGGCGAACTACCTCGCCTCGCCGCCCCTCGTCGTGGCCTATGCGCTGGCCGGTTCCGTCCAGAAGGATCTCACCAGTGAGCCGCTGGGCGAGGGCAAGGATGGCAGACCCGTCTATCTCAAGGACATCTGGCCGACATCCGCCGAGATCCAGAAGTTCATCATCGAGAACGTGACGCGCGATATGTACAAGTCGCGGTACGCGGATGTCTTCAAAGGCGACGAGAACTGGCAGGCCATCCATTCCGGCGCGGGCCTGACCTACGGGTGGGATGATTCTTCGACGTATGTGCAGAACCCGCCGTACTTCGAGGGCATCACGCCGACGCCGAAGGCCATTGGCGACATCCACGGCGCGCGTATCCTGGCCTTGTTCGGCGATAAGATCACCACCGACCACATCTCGCCTGCAGGCTCCATCAAAAGCGCGTCACCGGCGGGCCGGTATCTGCTCGAGCACGGCGTGAAGCCTGCCGATTTCAACCAGTACGGCACGCGCCGCGGCAATCACGAGGTCATGATGCGCGGCACGTTCGCCAACATCCGCATCAAGAACCACATGGTGAAGGACGAGGCGGGCAACATCGTGGAAGGGGGCTACACGGTGCATCAGCCCTCGGGCGAGCGCATGGCGATCTATGATGCCGCTCAACGCTATGCAATGGAGGGTGTGCCGCTCGTCGTGTTCGCTGGCGTCGAATATGGCAACGGCTCATCGCGCGACTGGGCGGCGAAGGGCACGAACCTGCTCGGCGTCAAAGCCGTCATTGCGCAATCGTTCGAGCGCATCCATCGTTCCAACCTGGTCGGAATGGGTATCGTGCCCTTCACGATGGAAGAAGGGACCACGTGGCAGACAATTGGCCTGAAGGGCGACGAGACGGTCTCGATCGCGGGTCTGGTCGGTGTCAAACCGCGCCAGAAGATGGAAGCGGTGATTACGCGGGCGGATGGTACCGCGTTCAACCTCCCGCTCCTGTGCCGGATCGATACCTTGGATGAAATCGATTACTTCAACAACGGCGGCATTCTGCACTTCGTGTTGCGCAATCTCGCGGCCTGATCGGCCTGCCATCCTCATTAGTAAACTGGGCGCGGCCCCGGCCATCGCAGCCGGGGCCGCTTCCTTTTTGCCAAATGGGCGCTGGGCATCCCTACCGGCCAAAACTCGCAGCCTTTTACTGAATTAGAGGCAAAACAGCAGTTCGCGCTGGACTCAAAAAGACGTGACTGGTCTTTTGGCTATTGAGAAATAATGTAACACTCCACAAGTATTGTCCTGCGCCTGGCTTTGCCAGGGCGTTACGGGCCGGAGCGATAAACCATTCCAGCTCTCGGGCCGGACCAAGGACCAACACTGGAAATTACCGACGATGTTCTCGCGTTTACGTGCCGCTGCGCGAAGCTTGGTCATGGCCGCCGGGCTTATGGCCTGTGTAAGCGTGGCCGTGGCCGGCCAGATGGTGCCGCCTACGCGCGGCGCAACCGGCACGCCTGCCGTTCCTATCCGCACGGTTCTTGAGCTGTTTACGAGCCAGGGTTGCTCCTCCTGCCCGCCTGCCGACGCCATGCTGCGCGCGTTCGCGGAGGATCCCTCCGTTCTGGCGCTGTCGCTGCCGGTTGACTATTGGGACTATCTTGGCTGGAAGGACACATTCGCGTCCGAGCGCAACACAGAGCGCCAACGTGCGTATGCCAAGGCGCGCGGAGACGGCGCAATCTATACGCCGCAAATGGTCGTCAACGGCTCGCTCCACGTGAACGGCGCCCAGAAAGCCGACATCGAGAACGCCATCAATCTCACAGCCAACAACGCCGCCATTCAACGCGTGCCGATCCATTTCTGGCAGCAAGACAACACGCTGAACATCGTCATCGACGGAGCGGAGCCAGGCCGTATCGTTACGGACGCAACGGTATGGTTCGGGCTGGTCCAGCCATCCGGCAAGGTTGAAGTTCAGCAAGGCGAGAACGCCGGAAACACCCTGACTTACACGAATATCGTGCGCGATTTGACGCCGATCGGCTTGTGGAAGGGCCAGCCGCTCCGCATCCAGATTCCCCGCGCGGCGGTAATCCAGGCCTCGACCCAGCGCAGCGTCGTGCTCATCCAGGAAGGCAAAGCCGGCCCGATCATCGGCGCGGCGTGGGCCGATCTTTGGTAATACCAAGCCGTTGGAGGTCCCGGCGGCGAATACCTGCGGGTTCTACGCGTCCAGTCCGCGTTTTTTGAGAAGCCCATCGATCTTCGGCGGACGCCCGCGGAATGCAATATAGGCATCATGCGGATCGCGCTTGTTGCCGGCCGAGTAAATGAACTCGCGCAAGCGGTTTGCGGTCTTGGGGTCGAATACGTTGCCCGTTTCCTCGAAGGCGGAGAAGGCGTCGGCATCCATCACTTCCGACCACAAGTAGCTGTAATAGCCGGCCGAATAGCCACCCATAATGTGCATGAAGTGCGGCAGGCGATGGCGCATGGCGATCTCGCGTGGCATGCCGAGATGCGCGAGCGTGTCGGCCTCGAACCTGTCGATGTCGATCGATGCCTTGGCCGGTTCGGCATAGAGCGCCATGTCGACCAGCGCACATGCGGTGTATTCCACCGTCGCAAAGCCCTGATTGAAGTTGCGCGCAGCCTCCATGCGCTTGCGCAGCTTTTCCGGCATCGGCTTGCCGGTCTTGTAATGGGTGGCAAATTCCTCCAGCACCTCAGGCGTCGACAGCCAATGCTCATAGAGCTGCGAAGGCAGCTCGACGAAATCACGCGACACCGATGTTCCCGAGATTGAAGGGTACGTGACGTTCGACAGCAAGCCGTGCAACGCATGTCCGAACTCGTGAAACAGCGTGCGTGCATCATCGAACGAGAGCAGCGAAGGCTCGCCGGCCCGGCCCTTGGTGAAATTGAGAACATTCACGATGATCGGGCTTTGTCTTTTGCCGAGACCATGCTGGTGACGGAAGTGCGACATCCACGCGCCAGATTGCTTCTCGGGACGCGCGAAGTAGTCGCCCATGAACACGCCGACATGGGCGCCGTCGCGTCCTGTGACTTCGAACACACGGACTTCGGGGTGATAGCGCGGCACATCCTTCAACTCCCGGAACGAGAGGCCGAATAGCCGCTTGGCGCATGAAAAGGCCGCGTCAATCATATTATCGAGCTGCAGGTAGGGCCGCAGCTCGCTTTCATTGAGATCGTAGCGGGCCTTGCGGGCTTTCTCCGCATAGTAGCGCCAATCCCACGCCGCGAACTCGAAGTTGCCGCCTTCGCGGCGCGCCTGCGCCACAAGGGCATCACGCTCTTCGGCCGCGCGGGCAACCGCGCGTGGCCATACGGCTTCCAACAGCTCGCGGACCTTCTGAGGGGTTTTGGCCATGGTGTCGTCGAGCGAGAAGTCCGCGAACGACTTGAAGCCCATAAGGCGCGCATGCTCGTTTCTCAGCTGTACGGCTTCCGCCAGGATGGCGCGGTTGTCGGTCTCCCCGCCGTTTGCACCGCGATCTGTCCAGGCCTTGAAGGCTTGCTCACGTAAATCGCGCCGGGCGGAGAATACCAGGAAGCCTTCGACGCTTGAGCGCGCGAGCGTAATGACGTGCTTGCCCTCAAGCCCGCGTTCCTTGGCGGCCTGCTGGGCTGAGGCGCGCAGCGTCTCGGGTAAACCAGCAAGATCGGATTCACCCTCCAGGACCATGTGCCACGACTGCTCGTCCTTCAGCACATTCTGCCTGAACTGCGTCACGAGGCTCGCAAGCCGCGCATTGATCTCCTTGACACGCGCCTTGGCGGTTGAGGAGAGCCGCGCTCCCGCACGCACGAAACCAAGATGGTGGCGTTCCAGCACCCGCAGCTGTTCGTCGGTCAGCTTAAGGCTCGCGCGGCGCTGATAGAGATCATCAATGCGCTTAAACAGTTTCTGATCGAGATGGATCTGCGTCTCGTGTGCAGCAAAGCGCGGCGACATCTCGCGGGCAATGGCCTGCATCTCGGGCGTCGAATCGGTCGCTTCAAGATTGAAGAACACGCCCGCCACGCGCGATAGATCATCTCCGCTCTTTTCAAGCGCCAGGATGGTATTGGCAAACGTGGGCTTGGCGGGATTTGCAGCGATCGATTTGATCTCTTCGCGGTGGGCGCGGAACGCGGCATTGAGTGCCGGCTTGAAATGCTTGGGTTCGATTCGCTCGAAGGGGGGAATTCGAAAGGCCGCGGGCCAGCGGGAAAGCAATGGGTTTGCGTTGGTTTCGCGCTTCACCGCGGGCGCGACCCGGTTTGGCTTTCTAGTCAAAGGCTTTCCACCATGGTCCTGATGTTTCTGCTCGCAGAATAAGCCCAAAATGACCGGTTCGATTCAATGTTCAAGCGATCGTGAAAGCAAAAAAACGAAGGACCGGCTGGGGCACCGGTCCTTCGCGAGACATGGGTCTTGGATGGGGCGCCAAGACCTGGGGGGACAATCAGGGAGAGTTGCCTAAAA
The DNA here is from genome assembly GCA_016793445.1 of Hyphomicrobium sp. Lineage (GTDB taxonomy): Bacteria > Pseudomonadota > Alphaproteobacteria > Rhizobiales > Hyphomicrobiaceae > Hyphomicrobium_B. Next base: position 173,973 of record JAEUME010000002.1, read on the forward strand.
GCCCGGCCCCTCGAAATTGGCCCCGGGGGGCTGGGGGGCTGTTAATCCAGAGCCGTTCTTAGGGCCGGGCCTCAAGGCAACGATTGGATAGTCACTTTTCAATGCGGCAGATTGTGGGTTCCAACTGGTCCCCATTTTGTCGGCATCTGGATATTTCGAGCGCGTTTGTCCTTAATTTCAGACCTGCCTATTTTTTCTCCATGCGTGCCCGTTGGCTCTTGCAATCCATCCGCCTTGGCGCAATTCTTATGGCAATCTAAAGGGAGGCGCGATTTGAGCGACGCTGAACCGATAGTCTTCCGCCCGCGTAGCGCGGGCAGCCCAGCAGACCCCTCAGCGGCCTCTAGCGTGAGCGTATCGGCGCTCCCTCTCGCGACGGCTTTCAGCCGTCAGGAACTCTCAACCATCATGGATGTTTATGGGCGCATGGTTGCGCGCGGCGAGTGGCGTGATTACGCGCTCGATCTGATGCGCGACAAGGCGGTGTTCTCGATCTTCCGGCGCTCCAGCGAAGTGCCCATCTACCGCATCGAGAAGAACCCCAAGCTTGCACGCAAGCAGGGCGCCTTTAGCGTGATTGCGGCTGGCGGTCTGATCATGAAGCGCGGACACGACTTGAAACGGGTGCTTGCCGTGCTCGATGACAGGCTCCAGATCGTCCACCCCTGAAACGCCAAGAACCTGCGAGCGCGTCGCGGAAACGCGGAATCGGTTTCGCTCCCCAAAAAAGAAAAGGCCCCGCGATGTGCGGGGCCTTCGCTTTTGTAAAGCTCGCTGGGCGGCTTACTGTTCCGTGTTCAAGATCCCGAGGATATTCAGGATATGCACGAACAGCGTAATGAAGCTGCCGTACAGCATGAACGCGCCGAAGATGGACGAACGCTTGATGAACTCCTGGCCGCCGTGCGCCGCACCTTCCACGTACATCGACTTGATCTGCTGCGTCTCCCAGGCCGTAGCGGCCGAGAACAGGAGCACGACCAGCGACGAGATGATGAGACTGACAGTCTTGCTGGTGCCGGGGTCGGTGATGAAGAAGAAGCTGACCAGCATCGCAATGATCAGGCCAATGGAAGCCATCGACATGAACCCGCCCCATCCGGTCATATCCTTCTTGGTCGTGTATCCAATGAGGCTCGTGGCGAGGAACGTCGCAGCCGCAATGGCGAATGCTTGGCCAACCAGTCCGGTGTGGCCCTGCGACATGAACATAAACACCATGGGAGCGATCATCGCGCCCCAGAGCACGCAGTAGAGCCAATATGCGCCGTGTGCCAGTGCCGTGCTGCCCGAGAAGAACAGCCTGTTGGCGAAGAAGCCAAGGCCGAGGACGCCGGCGAAAAGCACCCACTTCATCGGACCGGTGGCGATTGCCATCATGATCTGTGGGTTAGCCATCAGCGCAAATACGACGGCGGCCGTCGCGGCAACGCCGAGCGCCATATAGTTGTACGTGCCGAGCATAAACGAGCGAAGGCCGTCATCCACGGCAACGCCAGTCCGCGTGCCGGAACGTGGAACTGAGGGTTGGTTGTAAACTTGGGCCATGGGTCTCCTGATCCTCCTCAACTGGCTGAAAAATGCCAGATTACAGGGCTGAATATGTGTGTGCTTCGCCGCCCTTTCAAGGGCGTACACCTCATGAATCGGATAGTTTTTTTCCCGATTGATCACTCTCCACGCAGATATGGTACGGCTGGCGCTTTCATAACTGCCCAGGTGCCGGCACCGCCGAATACGGCGATCAACCCGCCCGCAGCGGCCAGTGTTTTGAAAACCGCAGCCACAGAGAAAGTAAACGGCGTTTCCATGAGGAAGTAAAGCGCCGCCCAGGCTGCCGCCGCCCCCAGCAAAATCGCAACCAGCGCCGCCGCCAGCGCCAGAAACGCATATTCGTAGGCATGTGCGCGCAAGATCTGCCAACGTGTTCCGCCGATTGTCTTCAGGATTACCGCTTCCAGGATACGCCGGCGCTGGGCGGTCGATAGTGCTCCCGCAAGGACCAGGGCACCGGCGAGAAGCGTTACGCTGCCCGCCACCTGAACCGCATTCATAACCTTATCGAAAATCTTGTTGAATTGATTGATGGCATCCCGAACCCGAATGGCGCTGACCGCCGGAAAGACGCGCCCGAGATCGCGAATCATCGCGACCTCCTGGGGCCCGGGCGTTCCGTCAGGCAGGCGAATGGTCGCCAGCAGGTTGTGGGGTGCCGCTTGAAGGGTATTGGGCGAGAACACCATCACAAAATTGATGGCAAGGTTTTCCCAGTGCACCTCGCGCAGGTTCGAGATCGTCGCCTCGATGTTGCGCCCGAGCACGTTGACCGTGACCGTATCGCCAAGCTTCAGGCCGAGCTTGCTGGCAAGCTCGGCTTCGAACGAGACAAGCGGCGGGCCAGAATAATCTGGCGTCCACCATGCGCCTTCCGTGACGTTCGAGCCCTCCGGAACGGTCTGGGAATAGCTCAACCCACGGTCGCCGTTCAAAACCCACTGCGCCTCCGGTGGCGCCTTCAAGTCTTCGGCGGGCACGCCCTTGAGCTTGACGATGCGCCCACGCAGCATGGCAGCCTGGGTCAGCACAGCGCCTGGAACCTTCTCCTGCACGCGCCCGCTCAGAGCGTCGTAATCCTGCTTGGGAACGTCGAGAAGGAAGTAGTCGGGTGAGTCCTCGGGCAATCTGCCTTTCAGCTCTTCAACCAGCGACGTGTTGACGAGCGCCACGCCGACCAGCAGCGACAGACCAGTTCCAAGCGAAAGGATGACCGCGCGCGTCAGCCCGTCGGTGGCGGCCACATTGCGCAACGCGATGGCGAGCTCGGCATTTTTCGGCCGCGGCAGGGCGCGCGCGATGCGCGTCACCAGCCAGGCAAGGCCAGAGAAGACGACCAGCATGGCGACAAGAGCGGCGAAGGCCCACACCGCAAGCTGCTTGGGTTGCGAGGTGGCAAGCGCCAGGGAAAACAGTGCGGCGACGAGAACGATTGTCCAGACAATCAAGGCGCGCCGCGGCCACCCCCTCACGGCGTTGCCGGTGTCGCGAAACAGCACGCTTGCGCGCACATGCTCGGCGCGGCCCAACGGCCAGAGCGTGAACAGCAGCGCCACCATCAACCCATAGGCGGTTGCGATGCCAAGCGAGCGTGGGGAGATGGTGAACTGCGCCTTGACCGGCATGGCATCGCCAACCAGCCATTCGACAAATCCGGGTATTGCAAGGCCCGCGGCCAGACCGGCAATGATGCCGAGTGCAGTCATGGCAAGAATCTGCACGAGAAACACGCTCATGATCTGGCCACCCGTCGCGCCAATGCTGCGCAGCGTGGCGATGACCTTCAAGCGCTTGTCGATGAACGTGGCGACCGCGTTTGCGATGCCGATGCCTCCAACGAGAAGAGATGCCAGCCCGATGAGGATAAGGAACTGGCGCAGCCGTTCCAGCGTGCGCGTCACCTGCGGCGAGGGATTCGTACGGTCGAGAACGGTAAAGCCCGATTCAGGCAAATCCTTCTGCACGGCATCGCGCAGTGCGTTCAACTGTACCTTGTCTTCGTCGTAGCCCAGATTGCGCGCCAACGCGTAGCGCCAGCGGATCAGCGTACCGGGTTTCACGAGCCCGGTCTTCTCCAGTGTGTCCAAGGAGACAAACACGCGCGGGCCATAGGTCAACCGATCGGCAACTCCATCGGGCTCCGATTTCAGAATAGCCCGCACTTCGATCTCGTGGTCGCCGATCTTGATGCGATCGCCGGGCGCCAGGCCAAGTTGCTCCAGAAGCATGGCATCCGCCACGGCACCGCCTTGCGCGACATCGGCTTTGAAATCGCCCTCCTCCTGCAACAGCACGTTGCCGGCAAGCGGATAGGCGCTATCGACGGCCTTCAACTCGATCAAGGCCTGTTCCTGGCCGTCAGGGCGCCGCGCCATGGTGCGCAATGCAGCCGTCTCGCTCAGGGTGCCGAGCTTGCCCAGCGCTGAGCGTTCCGCGTCTGTCGCCCTGGTATGCATCCGTGCGAACGTCATGTCGCCGCCGAGAATGGTGCGGCCCTGGCGTTCGAAGCCGGCGACCAGCGCATCACCCAACGCGCCAACGGCAGCGATGACCATGACGCCAAGCGCCAGGCATGCGATGAAAACGTAAAAGCCCGACAGTCCGCCGCGCAGCTCGCGCAGGCCGATGCGAACCATCGCCGGCCATCCGGCCGCGCGCCGCTGCACAGACACCGCCTGATCCATTGCGACCGTCATTGTGCCGCGACCCTCACGGCCGGAGCCTGAAGATTTTCACTTAGAATCCGCCCGTCGCCCATTCGGATCACGCGCTCCGTCATATTGGCGAGGCGCTCATCGTGCGTGACGAGCACCAAGGTTGCGCCGCTGCGCTCCTTCATGCCGAACAGCAGCTCCACGATCTGCTGGCCTGTCTTGGTATCGAGGTTGCCGGTCGGTTCGTCGGCCAGGATGAGCCGGGGCCTGCGGCTCAAAGCACGCGCTATGGCGACGCGCTGCTGCTCGCCGCCCGACAGCTCAGCGGGAAAATGATCGACGCGCGCGGAAAGCCCGACATCATCCAGCAACTGGCGGGCGGTGTCGAACGCGCCGTCAATTCCCGCCAGCTCCAAAGGCAGCGCGACGTTTTCCAGCGCCGTCATGGTGGGAACGAGATGGAACGACTGAAAGACAATGCCGATCTCCTCGCCGCGCAGGTGAGAAAGATCGTCCTCCGACAGCCCGGACAACGGCCGCCCGGCGACTTCGACCTTGCCGCTGGTTGCCCGTTCCAGGCCGCCCAGGATCATCAGAATCGAGGTCTTGCCCGATCCGGACGGGCCGATGACGGCGACCGACTGGCCGGCTGGCACGTCAAGTGTCACCCCTCTCAGGATATGGACCGGCCCGGCCCGGCTGGTCAGCGTCAGGTGAAGATCGTCAACGCAGATGATGGGCTTCGTCACGTGATGGAAATCCTGCTGTCTTTGTAACATGAACAAGTCTTGCTCTGGCCGCGTCCTGCTTCTACGTGATTGACCAGACGTTGTGATGGCTCCCTGAGGCGGAAACATGAACACAGATTTGGCCGCGCTGCCCCGGCGGGTTCGTTTTTTTCTCACTGCCGCGGTCGTGGGCCTCGCAGCGGTTGCCGCGACACCTCGCCCCAGCAAGGCCGATTCGGGTGTTTCCGTCACGCTCGCAGCATTCGGAGACAGCCTCTCGGCAGGTTACATGCTCCCTCCAGGCGATTCCTTTCCCGCTCGGCTCCAGGTGGCGCTTGCGGCCAAGGGCTACAAGGTCGAAGTCGTCAACGCCGGCGTTTCGGGCGATACGACGGCGGGGGGGCTTCAGCGGCTCGACTGGTCGCTACCGCCGGATGTGGACGGGGTCATCCTGGAGCTTGGCGCCAACGACGCGCTGCGCGGCATCGACCCACACATCACCAAGGACAATCTCGATAAAATCATCTCCAGGATCAAAGACAAAGGCGCCGACATTCTTCTGGCCGGCATGAAGGCCCCGGGCAACTGGGGCCCTGAATATCAGGCAACGTTCGATGTCATCTACCCGGAGCTTGCCGGCAAATACAATCTGCCTCTCTATCCGTTTTTCCTGGACGGCGTCATCGGCCAGGATGGATTTACGATGGACGACGGCCTGCATCCGACCACAAAAGGCGTCGCCGAACTCGTCAAACGCATCCTGCCCGATGTCGAAGCCCTGCTGAAACGGATCGGTGAGCGCAAGGCGGCCGCCGCCGTCGCAAAGCCCTGAAGACGGCGTACCTCCATGCCAAGATTGTTCACCGCCATCGAATTGCCGGATGAGACCCGCGCCGAGCTATACCGGCTGCACATTCCGCTGCCCGGCTCGCGCTGGCTGAAACCTGAAGACTATCACATCACGCTACGCTTTGCCGGCGACATCGACAACGGGCTGGCGCGCGAGTTCTCAGCCAACCTCGCCAGCATAGACGCGGATGCTTTCGAGATCCAAATCACAGGTGTCGGCGTGTTCGGCGGCAACGACCCCAGCACGATCTTTGCTGACGTTGCGCCCTGCCCCGCTCTCGATGCCTTGGCGCGCGCCAACGACAAAGCTGCGCGCAATGCGGGCCTTCCGCTGCAAAAGCATCCTTTCAAGGCACATGTCACGCTGGCACGGCTGAAGCACTCTGACGCGGGTGCCGTGGCGCGCTATCTCACGCGGTTTGGCGGGTATCGCTCTGAGCCGATCTTTGTGTCGCGCTTTGTCCTGATGTCGTCGCGCCCGCTGACGGGTGGCGGTCCTTACGGTATCGTCGAGAGCTTTCCGCTGCGCGGAGGTTATACGCCGGACGACTCTGATAGCTGGTGAGCGGCGCCGCTGGAATCAGCGATTTTTAGGCTTGGCAAACCATCCCCACAGGCCGCTCACAGTGGCCTGGGGTTTGTACCGCGCACGCACAGCGGCGCGGCGCTGACTTGAACGTTTGTGCTGCCCGTATCCGCGCCGCGGCCCTACGGCGTATTGGAGCGGCGGGCCAATCACGACGCTGGAATGCGCGCTTTCATCGGGAGAAATTGCGACTTCTTGCGTTTCAAGCTGGGGTTCGCTTTGACCGCTCGCATCGGCGTTCTGATCTGATCCCGCACTGGCGGACTCCTCGTCCTGCCATCGCGTTTGAACGGTTGATGCCCCGGTGGCTTGCAGATGGGCTTCATATCGCTGCCGGGCTTGAGCGGCCGCCTGCGCCATAAGCTCGGACGCTTCCTCGGCATAGCCGCGATGGCGCGCGGCCGCCTCTAAGGACCATGGCGCAGGAGTGCAGGCGCAGCCGGAAACCAGAGATTTGCGATAACCGAACGCGTTCGGCATGTCCTTGTAAGGCTGGCCTGCGAGGTCAACCATGGTATCCACACTGCCATCTTTAACCGGATAGTAGAACAGGCGTGCCTCGCCGCCGCAGGCAGAACGGCACGACCTGAGGTCTTGCGCAAAGTTGCGCCGCATCGCGTTGTGCCTCAGCGGGAAATAGTAACCGTCGCAGGAGCGCACGCACATGGTGCGATAGGGCCCGCCGCTGTCTGGCGGGCCAATCTCCTCGTCCTCGGGTGCCGCTTCACGCAGTTGAAAGCGCCGGTCGCGGTAGTGAAACCGGTAGGCGGGCAAAGAACGTCCGGCGGGCCGCGCCTGAACCGCGGGCGAAGGCTTGCCGCCAAATCCGAACAGATTCTGAAAAAACGACTGCGCAACCGCGGGCGGGGCCAACGCGATCGAGCAGGATGTCGAAACCGCCCAGCCGAGCAGCACATGACGCAAACGCAAACGCATACCTAACAAACTCGAAGAACGCCGGGGCGCACGAAAGACCCGCGCGGCACGGTGCTTCACCATTGCCGGACATGCCCAAAGATTTGCTGAACGCAACGCGCCGATGACGGATTTTTCTAGAGTGTCAGCACAACTTTGCCCTGAGCAACCCGTGCGTCGAGCACGCCGAGCGCGGCGGCGATCTGTTCGAGAGGAAAGGTCCCATGCGTGCGCGGGTGCAGCCGGCCTTGCGCCACCCAGTCGAGCAGCCGCGCCATTCCCGCACGATGACCGGCTGGATCGCGTTGCACGGATTCCCCCCAGAACACGCCCGTCGCCTCTGCGCCTTTGACGAGGAGGAGATTGAGGGGGATGCGTGGAATTTCGGCGGCGGCAAATCCGACGACGAGGAACCGGCCCTTCCAGGCCAGCGCGCGGATCAATGGCTCGGCAGCATCGCCACCGATGCAGTCGTAAACGACGTCCGCACCGGCACCGCCCGTCAGTTCGCGCACGGCCTGCTTCAAGTCCGTGCCTGGGTAGAGGATGCCCTCTGATGCGCCTGCTTCCCGCGTGACCGCAAGTTTCTCGGGGGTGGAGGCAACCGCGATAACGCGGCCGCCCATCAGGTTCGCGATCTCGACGGCCGCGAGCCCTGCGCCGCCCGCCGCTCCAGTCACTACGACCGTTTCGCCTGCCGCCAGCCTGCCGCGATCAGCGAGCCCATGCAGGGCCGTGCCGTAGGTGACGCTCAACCCGGCTGCGATCGTATCGGACACGCCATCTGGCACCGGCACGAGCATGTCGGTGGCGACGGCGATATGCTCGGCCGCGCCGCCCCACCCGACGTACGTCATGACGCGCTGGCCAGAATGCAGCCCGTGTGCCTCGCCTTCGATGCGCTCGATGACGCCCGCGATCTCAGCACCCGGAGAGAATGGCAGCCCGGGCTTGTACTGGTACTTGCCGCGCGTGATGAGCGTGTCGGCGAAGTTGAGACCGACGGCTTTGACCGCGACGAGCGCCTGACCGGACTTCGGCTCCGGCACCGGGATATCCGTGATTTCAAGACCGGCGGGTCCACTTAAAGTGTTGCAAAGTGCCGCCTTCATATGAGACCTCCGCTGGCGTGCGCTGTTCGTGTCGACACGTTTAGCCGCGCGCCGCGCGCACGCCAACCTGCAACCGTTTGAACGCATTCATCAAAAAATCAAACCGAGATGACCGGACGCACTTCTGAAAACTGGCCGCCGGCCCCGAGAGGCTATTTTGCTATCGGGGCTGAGCGCATGTCGAAATCGTTGAACCTCGGCAATCTGATGCGTTCGGCGCACGGGTTCGGCGCGAGCTTCACCTTCACCGTGGGCGCAACCTACCGCGCCTTGGAAGCGCGCGCCGATACCTCCAAGGGGCAATGGCATCTGCCGCATTACAACTGGCAGTCGATCGAGGACATGGCGCTGCCACAGGGCTGTAAGCTTGTCGGTGTGGAGTTGCTCGACGATGCCATTGATCTGCCGAGTTTCCGCCACCCTTTGCGTGCCGCCTATGTGCTGGGACCCGAAATGGGATCACTATCACCCGCGATGCTTGCGCGCTGCGATTACACGGTCAAGATCCCGACCAGCTTTTGCGTCAATGTCGCGATGGCGGGGGCCATCGTCATGTATGACCGGGTGAAATCGCTGGCCCGGTTTGCCGAGCGTCCCGTCCGCGAGGGAGGACCTTGAATGGCCTTGTGCCAACGTGTGACGATATTTTTTTCGTGCGCTGTCGCGGCTGGGCTTCTTGCTGCGCCGGCGTACGCTCAGGACGTCTCCAAGTTGACCTCGATTGTCGACTGGTCGCTCTATACGGATTCCGAAAAGCCCCATGCCTTCTGCTTTCTCACCAGCACTCCCAAATCGAGCACGCCGGCGAATGCCGGCAGCGATGGCGCACGCGTCTATATCTCGGCGTGGCCCAAGGAGGGTGTAAAGGCGGAACCGAGCGTGCGGCTCGGCTTTGCAACCAAGAAAGGCAGCGAGATCACCGCAGCCATCGGAGCGCAATCCTTCACTCTGTTTGCAGACAAGGAACGCGCCTACGTGGCCGACGCAACGTCCGAGCTGAAGCTGGTGGAGGCCATGCGCAAGGGATCCAAGCTCGCCGTCACAGCGACCGACCCATCCGGCACGAGTGTCACCGATACGTACTCGCTCGCGGGCCTGGGCCAGGCGATGCAGGAGCTCCAGTCGACGTGCTTCTAGAGCGCTTTGCGCAAAAGTGGGAACTGGCCTTCCGGCAAGAAGCACGACAGAAACAAAGCCCTGATGCGGGCACGTCTAGCCCTTTCGCAAATGCACGTAGAGGGCGCCTTCGCCGCCATGCGCGATCGACGCGGTCGTGTAACTGATAATGAGGCCGCGCAGATCGGGCTCCTCCAGCCAACGGGGAACATTGCGCTTCAACACCCCGCGATCGCGCTGCGCGCTCATGTCGAAGGGCTCGTCCTGGCTGCGGCTCCCTGCCTTTCCCTTGCCTGTAATGACCAGCACCCAGCGCCATCCCCGCGCCTGCGCGCGATGAAGAAAAGCCCGCAGATTACCATGCGCCTCATCCTGGCGAAGGCCATGCAGATCGATCCGCCCGTCGATCTCGATGCGGCCTGCGCGCAGCCGCTTGACCTTCTTGCGTTCGACCTGCGCTAGCGGAGGCGTGGTGTTGGGCGCTGGAGTTGGCTGCGCCTCGACATGGGGCCGCTTGGGCTTCTGGTGCGCTTTCGAAACGTGCTGATGCGCGCTGACTTTCGGGCGGGGAAGAGAAACAGCCTCGTCCGGATCGGCCGAGGGATGAACGCGAGACTTTGCACGCTTCAAAGGCTCGACGGACCCCGCCGCGTGATCCCAGATCGCTGCTTCCTCGTCGTCCAGATGCCGCCGGCGATCCTTGCCATGCGGTTTCTTCACGGCTGCCGCCCCGGCTGTGTACTGCGTGCTTCGATGGCGGGCGCCGGTTCCAGCACGAAGAAGTGGCCCGGATGCTTGGTGATCCCCGCCACACTGCCGGCCTTGTCTCCCGATCCGAAGAAGATATCGCCGCGCTCAGGCCCCTTGATCGCCGAGCCCACGTCCTGCGCGATCATCAAACGGTTGAACCCCGCCGCGTCACGCGTCGCGTGCTTCAAGGAAGGGGCACAGACATAGATGGGGGAGCCCAGCGCATGATAGGCCGGATCGATTGCAAGACTGCGGCCGGTATGGAGCACGGTTCCAAGGGCTCCCACCGGCCCGCCGCTCTCGCTGTCGCTAAGTTCCCGGAAGAAGACATAGGACTGGTTTTTCCACATCACGGGCGCGGCGCGCTCGCGGTCCGCCTTCAGCCATTTCGACAGCGCCTTGAGGCTCATGTTGTCAGACGTGAACGTTCCTGCCTGGATCAACTCACGCCCGATAGAGGTGTAGGGATAGCCGTTCTTGCCGTCATATCCGATCCGGATCTTGCGTCCGTCGGGAAGCTCGATGCGGCCGGACCCCTGAATCTGCAGGAAATAAACATCCACGGGATCACGGAAATACAAAAGCTCAAGCCCTTGGCCGGCGAGGCCTCCCTGTTCGATTTCGGCGCGCGTGAGATGTGGGGCCAGTCCGCTTGCCGTCTGGCGCATGTGCGTGAACGCATCGGATTTCGCCCCGCGCTCGGCCTCCGATACCATATTCACCAAATCCGGCGGCCGTCTGTAGATGGGCGTGCCGAAATCACCTTGCGGCGTGCGGGCGGCCTTCAGAAGCGGCTCGTAATAGCCCGTCAACAGTCCGCCCGAGATCGTCTGATCCACGCGGCGGGGCCGGAAGTTGGTTTCAAAGAAGGCACGCGCCGATGCCTTCGTCATCTTCTTGCCCGAGGTAATCTGCTCAAGCGCAAATCGGCAGGTACTGGCCAGAGCTTGCGACATCGGCTTGCTCGCCTTGCCCGCGTCAGAGCGCTGGATCAGCACGGGACAGGAGGTGAGAAATGCCTTCCAGGCGCTCAAGTGATCGTCCTCCGCCCAGCCCGGCAGATCAGCGAAGGAGACAGGAGTAAGCGTGAACGACGGCTTGGTCATTGTCTTGCTCGGCACGCCGACGGTGATGAGGACCTTCTTCTTGGGAGGCGGCGACTCGGCGGTGACGGTCTCGCCACCCAAGGCTGATGGAAGGGAGGCCGCCAGGAACGCCGCAGCGATAGACAGCGTGCGAACACGCACCGCAGCCATCGCAGCCGCGGAGCGTATTTGGCTCCGGCCCTTGAATGGCTCTATCGCCACCCTCGTCCCCCTCCTGCGCCGCACGCCTGGACTTCCTGTCCACACAAGCACGTCCCGCCCAAGGGACCTGCTCAGACGCCGCGGAGGCTGAAAATCCCCCGTATAGTGCGTCAGTTCGGCGGCTGTGTCTCGTCCAATCTCCAGTTCGGATTTTGAAGCGCGCGCTTGCTGGAGACATCGCGACCGAACGTCCACACGTCCGTAACCTCGGTCACGCGATCGCCGCCCGAAACGTTTCCGGCCCGGTCACGGGTCGCGGTGATCAATTCGCTGATAAAGCGCACGGTGACCGACGCGAAGCCCCCTGAGACCTCGGCACCGGTAATTTCGGCCTTCTTGATCCCGACAAACTGCTGGTCGATTTGCTCACCGCGAGCCTCCCGCTCGTTGATGGCGGTGATGAAGCCGTCATAGACATCGCGGCTCAGCAGCTCCTTCAAGGCTTTGCGATCGCCATCCGCAAAGGCGGTAACAATGATCTCGTAAGCGCTCGACGCACCGGTCAGGAACGCCTCGGGATCGAAGGCCGGATCGAACCGGCCAATAGAAAGCAGGCCGTCCGTAACCGATTGCGACAAGGCCGGAAAAGCGCGAATGCGCGCCTCGCTGTCGTTGACGACCGTCTCAAGCTGCGTGCCTGCGGGCTCGGGCCTGTCACGCATGGGCATGTTGATGACTTCGCCAGACCCGGCGCCGGCAGCTGCCTTGCTATCGCGCTCGCGCGCCTTGATCCGTTCGATGCGGGCGTCATCTTCGTCCGTCCGCTGGCCCAGAACGCTGCGCAGCTTCAAAATGGCGACGAACGCAACAACGAGGGAAATCAGAGTTAGCAGATCGAGTTGGCCGTTCATACCAATAGGCTTTCGTTGGGGGCGGTTGAAACCCGGCCTTAGGCCGCAAATGCCTGCCGGGTCCAACCCATAATGTAGGCGCGCTTTGTGATAACGCCAACTCGAAACGCAATTGGCCCGCAGGCGGGTTCAGCGTTAGATTAAATAAACCAACGTGGTGGCCGGTGCATGATATTTCCCGTCAAATTTGCCTTGGGACTTGCGATCCTGGCTCTCCCGATCGCCGAGATCGCCCTGCTCATCAAGGCAGGCGCAACCTTCGGGTTCTGGCCGGTTTTCTTTTGGATCATTGCCACGGCCGTGCTGGGTTCCATCGTGATTCAGCGGAGCGGACTTTCCATTTTCACGCGCGTTTTCGCCCATATGGAGGCCGGCGGCAGCGGCTTGGAGCCGATGCTCGACCAGCTCCTGATCGTTACGGGCGGCGTTCTCCTCATATTTCCGGGCCTGCTGGGAGACGCCGCTGGCGCCCTTATGCTCGTGCCGCCGGTCCGATGGGCGCTTCGGCGCGCGCTGGCCTCCTTGTTCACCGTCCAGTCTTACGCGAGCACGGCTAAGTCGCGCCAGACGTGGCGAACGCAAGATCACGATCCTTTTTCGCCCGGGGCCGACCGCGAGGTCCATCCCCCACACGCGGGTGGGCCGGAGCGGCGGCGGCCGCGCGCCGAGCCGCCGGTCATCGAAGGCGAATACCAGCGGCTTGACGACAAACCCGAAAGACACTGACGCCGGCGCAGGCGGGCCGATGCTGGCAATTGCGCCACGATGGCAGCCGTGATAGCGAGCCGCAAAGCGCGCAATTCATATTCGCCCAAGGGAAACATCAAACCATGTCTGACAACGGCAAGGCCGCGGCCACAGCGCCCACACCCATTCCGGTTCAAGCCAAGGTCCTCAATCAGTACATCAAGGACTTGTCGTTCGAGAACCCCAATATCCGTAAGCTGATGGCGGGACCGGGCGAGCCCCCTGGGTTGAAAGTCGAAGTCAACGTCAATGCCGAGCGGATTGACACCCACGTTTACGAGAGCGCTATCATGCTCAAGGCGACCGCCGAAAACAACATCGGCACGGTCTACGTCCTAGAAACTATTTATGCGGGCCTGTTCAAAATCGAGAACATTCCTGAGCAGGCGCTTGAGCCATTCCTGCTGATTTCCGCGCCGATGACGCTGTTCCCATTCTTGCGTCGACTCGTCGCCGACGTCACGCGCGAAGGGGGCTATCCACCCCTCATGCTCGATCCTATCGACTTTGCCGGGCTCTACTTCCACCGCCAGCAGGAGATTGCCAGCGCGAAAGGCGCCAAGCTCAACGCTTAAAGCTTGTCAGGCGTCCTCTTTCTCGGGCGCCTCGATCCAGTATTTGAGCCAGATAGCTTTGGCGCCCATCTCCTCAATGAACGTGCGATGGCAAGCGCGATCTTGGTCGCTGAGGCGCGGCTGAAGCGGCATGGGCCGCTTTTGTGCTGTACCGCTGGCCCGCCGCGCCGCACTTGCGTGTGCCACCGCGGCTTGTGTCTGCAGGCTCAATGCCGCCTGACGCTCGCCGAGCAGCTCGACATAAACTTCCGCGAGCAGCAGGCAGTCGATGAGAGCGCCGTGCTTAGTGCGCTTGGAATTGTCGATGCCGTAACGTTTGCACAGCGCATCGAGCGTGTTGGGACCGGCGGGATGCTTACGCCGCGCCAGGGCCAACGTATCGACGACGCGGCTCATGGACAGCGCGCCCTTACCCAGAAGCTCCAGCTCCCAGTTCAGAAAACCGACGTCGAAAGCCGCGTTGTGAATGACGAGCGGATCCTCGCCAACGAACTCCAGAAAGGCATCCGCGATCTTGGAGAATACCGGCTTGTCTTGCAAGAATACGCTCGACAGACCGTGCACTGCTTCGGCCTCCGCGGGCACCTCGCGTTCGGGATTGATAAAGCAGTGATACTCGCGCCCCGTGGGAATGCGATTGTAAAGCTCTATACAGCCGATCTCGATGAGCTTGTCGCCCTTGCGCGGATCAAGGCCGGTAGTTTCAGTATCGAGGATGATTTCGCGCAACTCGCATTTGCCTTTCGGACTTGGCCTGCCTTCACTGCCAGAAGCGCGCGTAGGCCGTCCCTCTGCGCCCGGCAAGATTTGTGACAATATCCTCGATTTGCGCGTGACAAGCTTCCACCGGGCCGCTGGTGTCCACAATGAAATCGGCCTGCGAACGCTTTTTATCGTCGGCCATCTGGCGCGCGAGCAACTGCGTAAGCTTGGCTTCGCTCATGCCGGACCGTTCCAGCAGCCGCCCGCGCTGAACGTGGTGGGGTGCGCTTACGACGACGACGACATCGACGCTTCCGTCCACGCCTGATTCAAACAAGAGCGGAATTTCAAGAACGGCCATCCGGGCCCCACGCGCGTGCTCGGCGGCTAGAAAGGCGCGTTCCTCCTCGCGCACGCGCGGATGCACAATTTGCTCCAACTCGTGGATGCGCGATGGCGCACGCAAAAGCTCGGCGGACAGCAAGCCACGGTCCACCTTGCCCGCGACCGTCGTGCCTGGAAAGGCCGCTTCGATCTCCTCGGTGAGCGGGCCGCCATAGAGACGGTGCACGGCGGCGTCCGCGTCGAACACACCGATGCCGAGCGCGCGAAACTGCGCGGCCGCTGTTGATTTTCCCATGCCCATGGAGCCTGTGAGACCGATGATGAGCATCACGCGCCCTCGATGTCTGCAACAATGAGGTCACGCAAATCTTGCGTCACCTGCGGGCGCACGCCGAACCACTTTTCAAATCCCGGAACCGCCTGATGCAGCAGCATGCCTAGTCCATCGACACCAGTCAGACCCTTTGCGCGCGCCGACTTCAGGAAGCTGGTTTCAAGCGGGACATAGACGATATCTGCCGCAACGGCGCCTGCACGGCATCTTGAGAAATCGATCCCAGGATCCCCCACGCCCTTCATGCCGAGTGTCGTAGTGTTGACGATCACGCCAGCTTCGCACGCCACATCGTTGCGCTTATCCCAATCGATTGCACAAACCTTCTCGCCGAAGTGATCCGCCAACTGATCGGCACGGCGCCGAGACCGGTTGGCAATGAGGATGCGCGCCACACCTGCTTTCAGAAATCCGTAGACGATGGCCCGCGCCGCGCCGCCCGCGCCCAGGATCAGTACAGGCGCATTCTGCGCATTCCAGCCTGGAGCCGACAGATCGAGATGGGTCATAAAGCCATAGGTGTCTGTATTCGCGCCATGCAGCTTGCCCCCTTCAAGCCAGAGCGTGTTGGCCGCACCGACGGCAATGGCGCTGTCGTCTTTCACATCGGCAGCGCTGAAGGCTGCTTCCTTGTGGGGTACGGTGACATTGCAGCCTGCAAAGCCGCGCTCCGCGAGCGTCGAAACGAAAGCTTTCACGTCTTCCGGCTTGACCGCCTCCTTCGTGTAGCTCCCCTTGATCCCATAGCGCTTCAGCCAATAGCTATGAATGAGCGGCGAGCGGGAATGCTCGATCGGCCAACCGATGACGCAGGCTCTTTTCGCGGTGGTGCTTGTCATGACATCAGCGCTCCGTGCGCCCGCAAAGCGCCAAGAACGGCCAGCAACGGCAAGCCCAACACCGTGAAGTAGTCGCCTTCGATCTTCTCGAAAAGCTGCACACCGGACCGTTCCAGCTCATAGCAGCCGACACAATTCAGGATAACGGGACCGGCTTCATCGAGATACCGGCTCAGGAAGCGATCGGAAAAATCCCGCATGGTCAGTCGCGCCCGGTCTTCTCCATGCCACAACAGTGCATCATCGCGCGCAAGAGCCGTCGCACTGATCAATTCATGCGTGCGCCCGCGCAGTTTCTTCAATACCGCGCGCGCTTCATCCAATGTCGCCACTTTGGAATAGATCGTGTTCTCGAACACCAGAATCTGGTCCGCGCCTATAACGAGACAGCCCGGTTTGTCGCGCGAGACGACACGCGCTTTCTCCTGGGCCAGGCGCGCTGCGATCGCCGCGGGACGAATATGCGGATCGACCGCGATCATCGCCGACTTGATGGCATCTTCATCAAGACGCGCAGGCACGATCTCGCACGTGACGCCGGCAGCCGACAAAATCGCGCGGCGCGCCGGACTTGCCGAGGCAAGGATGACGGGCGATGCGGAATCAGTCATGATGCAGGCTCGGCATCCGGATCGGGGTGGGCCGACGGATCACCGCGATCGTGCAACAACTTCAAGATCATTGAAGCTGACTCTTCGATGGAACGGCGCGTGACATCGATGACCGGCCAGCCATGCTTTGCAGCAATGCGTCGCGTATAGGCGATCTCGGCCCCAATGGTTTCGCGATCCACATAGGTATCGAGGTCACGGTCTGCCAGCAAAATCGCGCGGTTGCGGCGCACCTCCGCGATGCGATCGGCATTCGCGATGAGACATACCACGAAGGCTGTGTGCGGCTCGGTCAACTTGGCGGGCAGCGGCACCTGGGGCACTAGCGGCAGATTGGCGGTTTTGTAGCCGCGTTGCGCCAGATAGATGCTGGTCGGCGTCTTGGACGTGCGCGAGATGCCAAGAACAATAATGTCCGCGTCACTCAGGTTCTCCGGCAGCCGGCCGTCATCGTGATGGATGGTGAAGTTCATGGCGTCTATGCGCCGGAAGTAATCCGCATCAAGCACGTGCTGGCCGGCGACTGTCGGCGTACGTGGCGCCCCAAGGTAGCTTTCGAAGATTTGCATGATTGGCTGCAGCACGGCGTGACAGGGAACTTTGAGGTCCTTGCAATACTGCTCGAGCTCTTCGCCCAGCGCCTTGTTCACAACTGTATAGAGGACGATGCCTGGCTCTTTCTCGACGGCATTCAGCACGCGCTTCAGTTGGCGCTGTGTGCGCACGAGCGCATGCATATGCTCGATGGCACGCACGTTGGGATATTGGACAGCCACCGCCTTGGCGATGGCCGCAAGGGTCTCGCCGGTAGAATCCGAAACCAAGTGCATATGGAATACACGCGATGCCTGAATGGCCATGTTGGCTCTCTAACAACCTTCCGGCAGGCTGTTGGTAAGTTGAGGGGGAAGACCGGAGCCCACAGAGCGGGAAGACAGGTTGAGACAACAACTGGCTACTTGCCAAGCGCGATAGCCACATTTGCACAAAAGCGGATATCCCGGCAGCACCCGAACCGAACTTCGAGGATAACCCTACCCTCAGCCCAGCGTCCCCAGGTTGCCGACATATACTTCATACGAGTTGAAGCTGCACGCCCGCCGTATCCAGTTTGAAAAAGAAAAGCTATTTGACACTATTGCCTAGCACGGGTCTCACCGCCTAGACCTCGTGGTCGAAGTACGGGCGGCGGGCTTGATGTGGATAAGCTGAGGAAAGCTCAGAGATCCCCAGAACCCACAGTCCTAATAAGACTCAATAAAAACCTCTCAAGATTCTTGATTTGAAGTTTTAAGGGAAGGGCGTTTGGCCATGCAGATGGACATCGGGTCCAAAGCCGCAAGACGGTTCCTGGAACCCTTTCGCGGCAAGGCCTGCTCGCCGCCTCCCATCTGGCTCATGCGCCAGGCCGGACGCTATCTACCGGAGTATCGCGAGACGCGCACCAAGGCCGGCGGGTTCCTCAACCTGTGCTACACGCCTGAGCTTGCAGCCGAGGTGACCCTTCAGCCGATCCGGCGCTACGGCTTTGACGCGGCTATCCTGTTCTCGGATATCCTGGTCGTTCCCGATGCGCTCGGCCAGAAGGTGAGTTTTGTCGAGGGTGAAGGGCCGAGGCTTGAACCGATTCGCAATGTCAACGACTTGCGCCGACTCGATCCAGCGCGTACGGCTCGGACATTCGCGCCCGTTTGGGAGACCGTGGCGCGTCTGCGGCAGGATTTGCCGCGCGAAACGTCACTGATCGGATTTTGCGGGGCGCCGTGGACGGTGGCGACCTACATGGTTCAGGGCGAGGGATCGTCCGATCAGGCGGAAGCGCGGTTATGGGCCTATCGGGATCGTGAAGGCTTCTCCAGGCTCATCGACATCCTGGTAGAAACCTCGATTTCCTACCTCGACAACCAGGTGAAGGCGGGTGCGGACTGCCTGCAGATCTTCGACACATGGGCGGGTAGTCTGCCTGATGACGAATTCGACCGCTGGGTTGTGGACCCGACCCGGCGCATCCGTGAAAGTCTGCGGGATCTTCATCCCGATGTTCCCGTTATCGGGTTTCCGCGTGGGGCGGGCCCGGCGGCGGTGTGGTATGTGGCCGAAACCGGAGTCGATGGCATCGGCTGCGATACGGCGACGCCGCCCTACGTGATGAAGGAAGCCTTCGAGGATGAGGACGTCGTCGTGCAGGGGAATCTCGATCCTTTGCTGCTGGTGGCCGGAGGCACGCAGATGGACGAGCGGGTTGATGAGATTCTGAGCCTCATGGCTGGCCAGCGCTTTATCTTCAATCTCGGTCACGGCATCGTCCCGCAAACTCCGCCCGAGAATGTCGCGCGCCTCGTTGAGCGCGTCCGCAAAGGGACTTAAGTCATGGCTGGCGAGAGGGAAACGTCGGGAGGGGCGTCGTCACCTGCTGCAAGGGCAGCGATTTCTCTCATCATGACAGTGTCTTTTGCCGCCGCGTTGGTGGTCGTGATCGGTGATGGCGCCTACCTTTGGATCAAGGCCATTCACGTCATTGCCATTATCTCGTGGATGGCCGGGATGCTCTATCTGCCGCGCTTGTTCATCTATCATTGCGAAGCCGAAAAAGGCTCTGCGCAGTCGGAGACGTTCAAGGTGATGGAGGGGAGGCTGCTTCGCATCATTATCAACCCGGCGATGCTCATCTCCTGGGTGCTGGGGCTGTGGCTTGCGTCGACGGGTGGTTTTTTTTCCGCGCCCTGGTTTCACGCAAAGTTGGCGTTGGTCATTGCGCTGTCGGCGGTGCACGGCTACTTCTCGATGGCCGTGCGCGCCTTTGCGGAGGACCGTAACGAAAGGCCGCCCCGGTTCTGGCGGATCGTCAACGAAGTCCCGACCATCTTGATGATTCTGATCGTCATTCTGGTGATCGTGAAGCCGTTCTGAAGCCCTTTGCCAAGCCGCGCGGATCTGATATAAGCCTTCGCACGTTATTCAGCGGGTCGCTGCCGAGCGGCAGACAATCCGTCGGCGGCAACGTCCAGGAGTAAGCTGGCGGCCGCCCCGTAAGGCGCCCTGCCCTACGCTGTAAACCCCTCACCTTCGATCGCCCGATCATCCCCACACTCAATATTTCAATATCCCTGTCTCGCCCGGTTACCGTGGCACTCCCGGAGTTTTTACCCATGAAGGAAATGAAGCTCGAGGACCTGAAGCGGAAGTCGCCCGCTGAAATGGTCTCGTTTGCTGAAGAGGTCGGCGTAGAGAACGCCTCGACCCTGCGCAAGCAAGAGCTGATGTTCGCGACCTTAAAGCAGCTCGCGACCCAGGAAACCGAAATCATCGCGACTGGCGTCGTCGAGGTGCTGCAGGACGGCTTCGGCTTCCTGCGCTCGCCTGACGCCAACTACCTGCCCGGCCCCGACGATATCTACGTCTCGCCGTCGCAGATCCGCCGCTTCGCTTTGCGCACCGGCGATACTGTCGAAGGACAGATCAGAGGACCCAAGGAGGGAGAACGTTACTTCGCTCTTCTCAAGGTCAACAAGATCAACTTCGAGGATCCCGAAGCAACCAAGCACAAGATCAACTTCGACAACTTGACGCCGCTCTATCCGACCAAGTGGCTCAAGATGGAAATCGAAGACCCTACCATCAAGGATCTGTCTCCGCGCGTCATCGACGTGGTGGTTCCGCTGGGCAAGGGCCAGCGCGCGCTGATCGTCGCGCCGCCCCGCACGGGCAAGACCGTGCTGCTGCAGAACATTGCCCACTCGATCACGGCCAACCATCCCGAGTGCTATCTCATCGTGCTGCTCATCGACGAGCGTCCGGAGGAAGTTACCGACATGCAGCGCTCGGTGAAGGGCGAGGTCATTTCCTCCACCTTCGATGAGCCTCCGTCGCGTCACGTCCAGGTCTCGGAAATGGTCATCGAGAAGGCAAAGCGTCTCGTTGAGCATAAGAGGGATGTCGTTATTTTGCTCGACTCGATCACACGTCTGGGTCGTGCCTACAACACTGTCGTGCCGTCGTCCGGCAAAGTGCTGACCGGTGGCGTGGACTCCAACGCCCTCCAGCGGCCCAAGCGCTTCTTCGGCGCGGCGCGCAACATCGAGGAAGGCGGCTCGCTCACCATCATCGCGACTGCCCTTGTGGACACCGGATCGCGCATGGACGAAGTGATCTTCGAAGAGTTCAAGGGTACCGGCAACTCGGAAATCATCCTGGACCGCAAGGTCTCCGACAAGCGCGTGTTTCCGGCGATCGACGTGGCCCGCTCGGGCACGCGCAAGGAAGACTTGTTGGTTCCCAGGGATCAGCTCAAGAAGGTCTACGTTCTGCGCCGCATTCTGAACCCGATGGGTACCATGGACGCCATCGAGTTCCTCATCGACAAGCTGAAGTCGACCAAGACCAACGGCGAGTTCTTCCAGAGCATGAATACGTAATCGCCGCCGCACGGCCGCGTGCGGCTACGATAACAAAAAAGGGCCGCTGGACTGCAGCGGCCCTTTTTTCATGTGAAACGTGAAGCGGCTCACTCCGCCGGATGCAGCAGGTCGGGATGGTGCTTCTCGACGACCTCTCGCGCTTCCTGGGCCGCGGACTTCTTGCGATAGCGCTCGGGCTCGCCGGCGCCGGGCTTGTAGTAGAAGGGCAGCAGCAACTGCTCCCAATACGATTTGGGGAAGTTGGGCAGCTCGTCGACACCAAGATCCTTGTGCGTGATCGGACGCGAGGGCTTGGCGTGGAACGTGCCGAACAGGCGATCCCAGAACGAGAAGAACAGGCCGAAATTGCAGTCGCCCTCGGTGCCCCAGTTGACGTGATGCAGATGATGCACGCGGCCGATGGCGAGGTAGCCGTCAAGCGGTCCAAGCCGCTGTTCGACGTTGGAGTGCTGCACGATCAGCGTCACGGTGATGAGGAAGCCGAGCACGATGGCAACGTCCTGCGTCATGCCCATGATGACGAGCGGCGCTTGACCGATGATCATGTCGATGGACTGGTGCAGCGGATGGCGGATGACGCCATTGAAACCGTAAAGCCGGCCGACGCCGTGATGGACAGCATGCAATCGCCACAGCATCGGGATCTTATGGCTCGCCCAGTGAATAACCATGAAGGCGAAGTCGGCAATGAGGAAGGCGAGCAGCACCTGGCCCCATAGCGGCCACTGGGTCGGCCAGATGCCTTGGAAGGGGAACATCCATTGGATGAGGGGGATCATCAGGACGCCGTTCAGCGCCGATAACTCATAGATAGCCGTATGCCAGATATTGGCGGTCGTATCGCCGTGATCATGGTGATCGTTCCATTCAGGATAGAATGGCGCGATTCTCTCGGCGGCGAAGGACGTGGCGTACGCAATCACCAGAAGTGGCGCGAGCCAGAAATACGAATGACCGTTGGCGACGACCCAATAGGCTGCACCTGTAAGTCCAAGCATCAGAAACGGGGCATAAACCCAACGCACGATCGAACGCAGTGTAGACATGAGACCCAATTCCTCCTGGGGTCAATACAATCATAGCCTGAAAGCGCAGCCCAGTCTTGTGACCAAGGGATCTTTCAACGCGGTAAATGCTCAAGTTGATCGCGCGCTGCGCGCTTCAAGAAGACGTTCCTTCAATCCCGCCGGTTCAAAGACAGGCAGTCCGCAAACCGGACCACAACAGACATAGGCTGTCGCCGTCACAGCCACATCGGGTTTGCCGCCCAAAGCGAAAGGCAGAGGCCGGGCCCCGGATGCAGGATCCAAGAACTCCAGCGCTCCTGGGATGGAGGTGCAGACAGCGGCGCGGCGCAATCCGATGCCCTTTTCAGAACCGCCACCCGTCACCACGACCTGAACCAACCCAGTCAAATCCAAACCCGCAGCGAGAAACCCACAGTGACCAACCGGCCCGCGAGCGATATCACCCTGGAAACAGTTGTATAACCTCTCGCTTCTATCTGCATAAGAGGTTTCACCGGTTAACGCATTGAGCCAGATTAAGTTCGTCAATTGGATCGTGTTGGCGCTGGGCACCGCGTCGTCATGCGCCGTTTTCAGGCGGACGATCACATCCTCCGTATCGTCCGCGGCGGTGAAGTAGCCGCCCGACGTGCCATCCCAATGATGACGATCAAGGACGCGGGTCCACTGTGTCGCACGCGCCAGCGCCCCTGGATCGCCGTGCGCTTGGTAGAGGCGCAGGGCGGCCCACGTCATGTTGGCGTAATCGGACGCGGTTGCCGGTGCGGTCAGCCGCCCGTCGCGGGCGCAGTGCCAAAGACGATCGCTGTCACGGCGCATGGCGGTTGAGACGAACGCGAAAGCAGCGTCAGCGAGCTTGATCCATGCAGGCCGCCCGAACACGGTCCCGGCGCGCGCCAGGGCTCCGATCATCAGGCCGTTCCAGTCAGCCAGAACCTTGTCGTCGAAACCAGGCCGAACACGACCCGCGCGGCGGGCAAGAAGCTTGGCGCGCAACCCCATCAGCCGGTCTTCATCGACCACACTCGACAACCGCGGCTGATCGAGCCTGTTGAGAATCGAGGACCCCTCGAAGTTGCCTTCCGGCCTGACGCCGTAGATCTCCATGAACCGGGCCGCATCCATCTCGCCGAGTACGTCGACGATCTCATCTGGCGTCCAAACGTAGAACTTGCCTTCCTCGCCTTCGCTGTCGGCGTCCAGGGAGGCTGCGAAGCCGCCGTCTTGCGTCACCATCTCTCGTTCGAGCCAAGCGACGGTTTCGGCGACGCGCGTTGCAAAAAGCGGTTCTTGGGTCTCGCGCCAGACTTCCGTCAGCAGGTCAACGAGCAGCGCGTTATCGTAGAGCATCTTCTCGAAATGCGGGACGAGCCAGAACTCGTCCACCGAGTAACGGGCAAAGCCGCCGCCCAGGTGATCGTAGATCCCGCCCTGGCAGATATGGATCAGGGTATTGACGACGGCCTGCTTGGCGGCTTCGTCGCCATATCGCATGGCGCCTCGCCACAGCAGCCAGAGCACGTTCCACTGGGGGAACTTGGGTGCGCCGGCAAGGCCGCCGTGCTCATGGTCGAACGCTTGGGTCAGGCGCGCGACGAGATCGCGAATGAGCGGATCTGAGGCCTGGAAGTCCTCAAGCTGCAGGGTCTTGGCGGTCAGCGCCGCCATCAGCCCATCGACGTTATGCCGGATGCGATCGGGCTCGTTCTGGTAGATCTGGGCGACCTGGAGCAGCACGGTGACAAAGGCTGGGCGGCCATATTGCGCGTGCTTGGGAAAGTAGGTGCCGCCGAAAAACGGCTTGCCGTCCGCGTCCAGAAACATGGTCAGCGGCCAGCCGCCTTGCTCGCCCAGCCGGTGCAGGGCGTTCATATAGATCGCATCGATGTCCGGCCGCTCTTCGCGATCAACCTTGATGTTCACGAACAAGTTGTTCATGACATCGGCGGTTGCCGGATCCTCGAAACTCTCGTGTGCCATCACATGGCACCAGTGACAGGCGGCGTATCCGACCGAGAGCAGGATCGGCTTTCGCGTTCGCTTGGCCTCCGCCAGCGCGGCCGGACCCCACGCCCACCAATGGACGGGGTTGTCCTTATGCTGGAGCAGATAGGGACTGCTTTCGTGGCGAAGGCGATTTTCCGACATTTTACAACATTTCCAGAGGGGTAACGGCACTGTGGTCCGCAAAGGCCGATGGTTCCATTGCGGGCACGTGCAACTACGAGTACGCGATTGCCATGGCATCTGCTTCCACAATCTACGCCCTTTCGAGCGCGCCGGGCCGGGCCGGTGTGGCGGTGATAAGGGTTTCCGGACCTGCCGCGCCCGCCGCGCTTGCAGCCATGGTGCGCAAGCCGCCCGCTCACGCCCAAGCGGCGTTTCGCATCATACGGCACCCGGACACCGCCGCGCCCCTTGATCAAGCCTTGGTGCTTTACTTTGCCAAACCCGACAGTGAAACGGGTGAGGACGTGGCCGAATTCCAGGTTCACGGTGGCCGCGCCGTCGTTAACGCGGTGCTGGACGCGCTGGGCAGCATCCCCAACTGCCGTATGGCCGAGCCCGGCGAGTTTGCGCGGCGCGCCTTTGCGAACGGCAAGCTGGACCTCGCCGAGGCGGAGGGGCTTGCCGATCTTGTGGACGCGGAGACCGAAGCCCAGCGCATTCAGGCCCTGGCGCAGTCTTCGGGCGTGCTGTCCAAGCTCTATGATGGCTGGAGGACTTGCCTGCTGGAAGGCATGGCCCTGGTCGAGGCTGCTATCGACTTTTCCGACGAGTCCGATGTGTCGGACCAAGCCATGGCGAAAGCCCGAAACAGCGTCGAGCTGCTGGCTGAGGACCTAGCGCGGCACCTGGCGGACGGCCGTCGCGGCGAAATCCTGCGCGAGGGCTTCCGAGTTGCTCTGCTGGGGGCGCCGAACGCCGGCAAGTCGAGCCTGCTCAATGCCCTTGCCCGGCGGGACGCGGCCATTGTTTCTGAGGAAGCCGGTACGACTCGCGACGTTATCGAGGTTCGGCTCGATCTGGGGGGCTATCCGGTGATCGTTTCAGATACCGCTGGATTGCGGGAGGCGTCGGGCGCGATTGAGCGGGAGGGCATCCGGCGGTCGCTCGCGGCGGCCGAGAGCGCCGATCTGGTTTTGTGGCTGGTCGAGCCGGGCGGCCAAAGCCAACCGGCGCTTGCTGAGTCCCCAGGGGAGTCAAGCAGAGTTTCACGTGAAACTGCCCCGCTTGTTTTGACCGTCTTGACCAAGTCGGACCTGACGAAACCGGACCCGGAAAATGCCTCTGTGCCGGGGCTCGCGATCTCTACGAAGACCGGAGCAGGACTAGATGAGCTGATTGCGCGGATCACGGGAGTTGCCGCGGATAGACTGGCAACCCGGACAGGGCCGCCGCTGACCCAAACCCGCCACCGTCAGGCGCTGGAGGCGTGCCTTGCCGGCATCCGGACCTTCATGGCGGGCGATCCGGCGGAGCCAGAGCTCCGAGCGGAAGACCTGCGCCGCGCCGCGCATGCCCTGGGACGGATCACGGGTCGCGTCGACGTCGAGGACGTTCTCGGTGAAATCTTTGGCCGGTTCTGCATCGGGAAGTGACCGATCGCACGGCACCACCGGCCCAGACGGGGCTGCGCACCCCTGCCCAACGCCGGGGGTCAGGCCTCGTCAGGCGTTGCGGGGGTTCCGGGTTCCCGCTGGATCTCAGCGCGTTCCGACGGTCCTGCGGTAGTTCGTGTCGTCGAAGGCTTTCAGGGTCGTCGTGTAAGTGTGTCCGCCCGCACCGCTCTTAAGGGCGAATTTTGCGGCAGCCTCGTCGTCGGGAAGATCGATGATGCCAACGAGGTCGTAGGCTCCCATGGTTATGAAGAGCCGCTCAAGATCTCCACCTAGAGACTTTGCGATTTCACGCGCTTTGTCGGCTCGCTTGGCGGAGTCTTTGACTTCGTGAATGCCTTTGTCGGTCCAATTGATGAGCGCAATATACTTGGCCACTTCAAACCTCCCGCGGTCACGTAAGGTCAGTGTCGTTTGGCCTGCTATTCCTACGCCCGCTTGAAGTGGGCAGCAACGGCGTTAACCCGGACCTGGGAAGTGGCGGGCCGGAGGCAGTTCCGGGCCGCACTTGCGCTCTTAAACCGCTTTTTTGGCGGCACGGGATCGGGTAATCCGAGTGGTCATGAACACCGGCGCTCCCAACACTTTGAATTTTGACGTCATCGTCGTGGGCGGCGGGCATGCCGGCTGCGAGGCGGCCGCTGCCGGTGCGCGCATTGGCGCACGTACGGCGCTCGTTACCCACCGCGCCGACACCATTGGAGAGATGTCGTGCAACCCGGCCATCGGCGGCCTGGGCAAGGGCCATCTGGTCCGCGAGATCGATGCGCTCGACGGCCTCATGGGCCAGGTGGCGGATCAGGCTGGCATTCAGTTTCGCCTCTTGAACCGGTCCAAGGGTCCGGCTGTCCACGGTCCGCGGACCCAGGCGGATCGCAAACTTTATCGCCAGGGAATGCAGCGGGCTATTCGCGAAACCGCAAACCTCACTGTGATCGAAGGCGGCGTGGAAGATCTGATTGTCCGCGCCACGGCAGGCGGCTCTGAGGATGGAATGGTGGAAGGCGTCATCCTTTGCGATGGCCGCCGGCTGCGTGCGGGTGCCGTCGTTCTCACGACCGGCACGTTCCTCAACGGCCTCATTCATATGGGCGAGACCAGGATTCCGGCTGGCCGCGTGGGTGAGGCGCCGGCCTTGAAGCTGTCAGAGCGCCTCTATGCGCTGGGTCTGCGCCTGGGCCGTCTCAAGACCGGAACGCCCGCGCGGCTCGATGGCAAAACCATCGATTGGGCCCGGCTCGAAATGCAAGAGGCGGACGCCGACCCGGTGCCGTTCTCCTTCCTGACGGAGCGCATCACGACGCCCCAGATCGCCTGTGGCATCACACAGACGAGCGAGGCGACCCACGCCATCATCCGCGCCAACCTGTCTCGCTCGCCGATGTACTCCGGGCAGATCGCCAGCACCGGCCCGCGCTATTGTCCGTCCATCGAGGACAAGGTCGTGCGCTTCGCGGACCGGACGTCCCACCAGGTCTTTTTGGAGCCGGAGGGGCTGGACGACGACACGATCTATCCAAACGGCGTTTCGACGTCCCTGCCCGCCGAGGTACAGGAGGCCTTCTTGAAGACGATGCCGGGGCTGGAGCGGGTCGTTATCAAGCGCCCGGGCTATGCGATCGAATACGACTATGTCGATCCCCGGGAGCTTACGCAGGGCCTGCAAGTGAAGCGCTTGCCGGGCTTGTTCCTCGCCGGGCAGATCAACGGAACCACGGGGTACGAAGAAGCCGCCGCGCAGGGCATTGCCGCGGGGGTCAACGCGGCGTTGCGTGCGGGTGGTTCAGACCGGGTTTTTGCCGTGTCGCGGACGGAAGGGTATCTGGGCGTGATGATCGACGATCTCATCACCCGCGGCGTGTCAGAGCCCTATCGCATGTTTACGTCGCGGGCCGAGTTCCGGTTGAAGCTCAGGGCCGACAATGCCGACCAGCGCCTCACGCCGCTGGGTATCGCGCTGAGCTGTGTAGGGCCGCATAGGCGGGCTGCGTTCGAAGCCAAGGAACGGGCTCTCCGCGACGGCCACACCTTGCTGAACCAACTGAGCGTTACGCCCCGGGAGGCCGATCGCGCCGGGCTCAAAGTCAATCAGGATGGCCGCCGGCGCACGGCGTTCGAGCTGTTGGCCTTCCCCGGTGTCGACTTGGCGCGGCTCGCGGCCATCTGGCCTCAGCTCGCGGACCTCGCGCCCCGCGTAGGGGCGCAGCTCGAGGTCGACGCCCGGTACCGCTCGTACGTTGACCGGCAGGACGAGGACGTGGCCGCGCTCCGCCGCGATGAGAAGATCGGAATTCCGGCCGACTTCGATTATGGCGCGCTGCCAAGCCTGTCAGGCGAGGTGCGCCAAAAGCTCGTCCGCCACCGCCCTGAAACGATCGCTCAGGCAAGCCGGATCGAAGGCATGACGCCCGCCGCATTGCTCGTTCTGCTGGCACACCTGAAATCTGGTGCGAAGCGGCGCAGTGCATGATCGCAGCCGCCGTCATCGACACCCCCGAGCGTTTCCAGGCGGCGTTTGGCGTTTCACGTGAAACCGTCGAAAAACTCGCCACTTACGAGGCCATGCTCAAGCGATGGCAGAAGACCATAAATCTGGTGGCGCCGAGCACGCTGGATCATGTTTGGCACCGGCATTTTGCCGATAGTGCCCAACTCTGGCGGCTGCGCTCGCCTGAGGCGCGAAGCTGGGTTGATCTGGGGGCGGGCGCGGGGTTTCCTGGTCTGGTCATCGCGATCCTCGCCTCGGAGGAAGGCGGCACGCGCCACGCGCTGGTCGAAAGCGATAGCCGTAAGGCTGCGTTCCTCCGGGAAGTGGCCCGCACGGCCGGAGTTGTTGTGGACATCGTGTGTACGAGAATCGAAATTCCCGAGACTCGCGTTAAGGTAGGAGAGGTTAATTGCGTCACGGCTCGGGCATTGGCGCCCTTGCCCCGTCTTTTGGAATTGGCCTACCCTTATTTCGGCGCCGCGACGGTGGGCCTGTTCTCTAAAGGCCGTGAGGCCGCGGCGGAGATCGAGCAGGCGCGTCAAGGGTGGGCTTTTGAGGCCGACCTCAATCCAAGCGTTACGGATCCGCACGGTTGCGTCCTGTTGCTGAAGTCGCTCAAGCGTAAAGCGTCGAAGGTAGAGACGGAGGGTTAAACCCGTGGCCGGCTATGTATCTGGCGTCGGCGGAGGTTCGTTCGGCGGACCCCGCGTGATCGCCATCGCCAACCAGAAGGGCGGCGTCGGCAAAACGACGACGGCCATCAACTTGGGCACGGCGCTCGCCGCTGTTGGCGAGCGGGTGCTGGTGCTTGATCTCGATCCTCAGGGGAATGCCTCCACGGGACTGGGGGTTCCGCCAGAGTCCCGGCCGAGAACGGCTTTCGACGTGTTGACAGGAAGCGCGAGCATTCTGGAAAGCGCCCAGCAGACGGCGGTGCCCGGCTTGTTGCTTGTGCCGGCCAATAGCGATCTGGTCGGCATTGAAGGCGAGCTTGCGAACGACCATACCCGGCCATTCAAGTTGCGCGATGCCGTGATGGCGCTGATCGGCCAGCAGCGGGCCAAGCCCCAGGATCTGCCCTTCAGTTACGTGCTGATCGACTGCCCGCCCTCGCTCAACGTTCTGACGCTCAACGCCATGTCGGCGGCGAATGCGGTGATCGTACCCGTGCAGTGCGAGTTCTTCGCGCTGGAAGGCATTTCGCAGTTGAAGGATACGATCGACCAAATCCGCGCCACGCTCAACCCGCAGCTCGAGATCCAGGGCGTCGTCCTGACCATGCACGACGCGCGCACCTCGCTGTCTCGCGAAGTAGCGGACAACGTCCGCGCCTTCTTCGGCCCTAAGGTCTACGAGACGATCATTCCGCGCAACACGCGCGTCGCGGAGGCGCCCTCGCACGGCAAACCGATCCTGCTCTACGACTACGATTGCGCGGGCAGCCAGGCCTATATCCGGCTTGCGACCGAGATCATCGAGCGCGAGCGGCGCTTCAAGGCGGCGTAACACTTAGCCTTCGGTTCAAGAAATTCATGCGTTGACGACACTCCAGGACCAAAACAAACGGCACCAAAAAAGACGTCAAAGGAAAGCCATCCCCATGCACTCAGCCCTGCCCAAAAGCCGTCTCGGCCGCGGACTAGCCTCTCTCATCGGTGAGCCCGTGCAGAACGGCACGCGTCTGCCGCCCGAGGGTGAGCAGCGCATGGTCCCGATCGGGCAGGTGAAGTCGAGCTCCCTCAACCCGCGCAAGGATTTCCGTGAGGAGGAACTTGCGGAGCTTGCGGAGTCGATCCGCACCAAGGGGCTGGTGCAGCCCATCATCGTGCGGCCTGATCCTGCCAGTTCCGGCGACTTTGAGATCGTCGCAGGCGAGCGGCGCTGGCGGGCGGCTCAGCGCGCGGGCATCCATACGGTGCCCGTTATCGTGCGCGAGCTGACCGACAAGGAAGTGCTTGAACTCGCGATCATCGAAAACGTTCAACGCCAGGACCTGAATGCGATTGAAGAGGCCGCCGGCTATCGGGAGCTGGTGGAGCGCTTCGCCTACAGCCAGGAGCAGCTTTCCGAGATCATCGGGAAAAGCCGAAGCCATGTCGCAAACACCTTGCGCCTGTTGAAGTTGCCGGTCGGGGTGCAGGCGCTGGTGCAGCAGGGCAGCCTGTCGGCCGGGCATGCGCGCGCGCTGATCGGACGGGAGGATGCCGAGGCTCTCGCCCACCGCATTGTCGAGAACGGCCTAAACGTCCGCGATATCGAGGCCATCGTGCAGGGTCGCGAAGAGCCCACGCCCTCGGGCGTCTCGCGCAAGCCGCGCGACAAGGATGCCGATACCAAGGCCTTCGAGAAGGAGCTCGCTGACCTGCTCGGTCTGAAGGTCGAGATCAAGCGCGGCTCCGGCGAGAGTGGTCACCTGATCATCAAGTTCGGCAATTTTGATCAGCTCGACTACATTCGCCAACGCATGACCGGTTAACGCCAATCCGTCCCGTTGATGCTATCCTGATTGCCTGCTTGACGTCGCGCGCTGGGCTTGCTGCTTAGTTCGCAATGGGGCAGCCGGCTATCGGACGCCTTTGAAAGACTTGGCAATGAGTGAGCACACCATCCTGGAGCGCCTGGCTGCCACCATTCACCGACGGCGCTCGGAGAGTGCAGGCAAGTCCTACACGCGCCAGCTTCTTGATGGGGGACCGGCGAGGTGTGCCAAGAAGTTCGGCGAGGAGGCCGTCGAGACGGTCATCGCCGCGACCGGGCAGGATGCCGAAGCGCTGACCAACGAAGCGGCCGATGTCCTTTATCATCTGCTGGTTCTTCTGGAGTCGCGCGACATAGCCCTTGGCGATGTCCTGGCGGTTCTCGAAAAGCGGCAAGGGATGTCGGGCCTGGAAGAAAAAGCGTCGCGTGTCGCGCCGCTGGCACCGGGAGGCAAGCCGTGAAGTCGAAGCTTCGCAGTGTTGGTGTGCACAAGCCCCTGGCTTCGCCCGTCGTACTCGAAGCAGGCAAGACGTTGCCGGAATTGCCCTCCGAAACGCAGGTGCCATTCTCACCGTACCGGGTTTTCACGCGTAACGAGTGGGCGGCGCTGCGCGCCGACACCCCGATGACATTGAGGCCCGACGAGCTCGACGTGCTGTCGGGCATCATCGAGGAACTGTCGGTTGACGAGGTTGTAGAGATCTATCTTCCGCTGTCGCGTCTTCTGAACCTGTATGTTGCCGCTGCGCAGAAGCTGCACTCAGTTTCCTCGCAGTTTCTAGGTCACAAGGACGTACGTGTGCCGTTCGTCATCGGCGTCGCGGGATCGGTGGCCGTGGGCAAGAGCACCACAGCGCGTGTGCTGAAGGCGTTGCTTGCGCGTTGGCCAGACCATCCGCGGGTCGATCTCATTACCACCGACGGCTTTCTCTATCCCAACGCCGAGCTCCAGCGCCTTGGCATCATGGACCGCAAGGGCTTTCCGGAAAGCTTCGATACGGGGCGGTTGCTCAACTTCCTTGCCGACATCAAGTCTGGCGTCGCTCGTGTCGAAGCGCCGGTTTACTCGCACTTTCACTATGACATTCTCCCCGGCCAGAAAGCCGTCTTCGAGATGCCTGATATTCTTATCGTGGAAGGGTTGAACGTCCTGCAGCCCGCGATCTTGCCAAAAGGCGGTGATGCAACTCCGTTCGTGTCCGACTTCATCGATTTTTCGATCTACATCGATGCTGACCCGGCTGTGATCGAGCACTGGTACGTCACCCGCTTCATGCGCCTTAGAAACACGGCATTTCGCGATCCCGGCGCCTATTTCCACCAATACGCGGCGATGGCACCCGATGAGGCGCATCGCAGGGCGCTGTCGCTATGGCGCTCGATCAACCTGCGCAATCTCGAAGAACACATTTCGCCCACGCGGCAGCGCGCGCGGCTCATTTTGCGCAAGGGCGAATCCCATCAGGTCGAATCGGTTGCGCTGCGCAAGCTCTGAATCCGCTCAGGTTGCCGCTACAGTCCGCAAGTCAAAAAAAGGGCCGCTTGGGGAAGCGGCCTGGTCAGTGATGGCATATGGAGAAGTTCGAATCGAAGCGAATGCTTCAAGGTGGGCGGATCAGTGGCGCAGGGATTGTGCCTGAGATTTTGCCGGAGGCGTTGACGTAGCCTGTGCCGCCCCGCTGCGCGTCTGCCCTTTTTCGACCGGCAAGGTTTGCAGGTATGCGGTGTATTTGTCCCGCAGACGCCGGATAATCGAAGGATCTGTAATGCCCATGACGCGGATGGCGGTGGTGGGTTTCAATTCCGGATGAACCCGGATCAATTCGGCCAGCCGCGCGATCCGGTCGCTATCATCGATGCCGGTGCCCTTGGGGCGGCCACGGCGGCTTTTAGCTTGCAACATCACCCACACCCTTAACCCAAATCGATTCGATAATTTGGAGTTTGGGGTAAGTCGAAAAGCAATTCCAGGGAATTTAATTCGGAAAAATTGAATTGGCCGGAAATTACGGGATTTCGTCTCACTTGCGTGAACAACGTTCAATTGTAAAATGGAAGGGAAATGAGATTTGCCGGTTTCCGCCTCTGATCGCTCATGTCGAGCTTTTGGAGATCATGCGCGCCGATGAGAAAGCTGCCCGGATTTCTATTTCAGGAAGACAGATATTGGACATCACAATACGCGATGTCCAATATCACCGGTTCTTAAATGAGACGCTTTTCGCACGCGAGTTGCGCAAGCTGTGCCTGAGGCCGCGCGCCGACGTGGCTGATGACTTCAGCGGCGGCGAAGCTGGCAAGTTTTCCGCACGTCTCGAGGGGATGGCCTTGCGAATATCCATACAGGAATCCCGCGGCATAAAGATCGCCTGCGCCTGTCGTGTCGACGACGTCATCGATGCGCACCGCGTCGATCTTTGTTGTCGTGCCCTCATTCAAAATGATCGATCCTTGCGCGCTTCGCGTGAGAACCGCAAGTCTGGTATCCCTGCTTGCGCGATTTGCAGCGTCGTCGAAATTGCTGGTTTCATAAAGCGAGGTAATTTCTTTTTCATTGGCGAAAAGAATATCGACGCCGGATTGTATGAGATCGAGAAACTCCGCGCGATGGCGATCGACGCAGAAGCCATCCGACAATGTCAGCGCGACTTTGCGGCCGGCGCGTTTGGCCTGCGCAAGCGCCGCGCGGAATGCAGCCTTGGCGTCATCGCGATCGAATAGATAGCCTTCGAGATATAGGATTGCGCTGTCGGCGATAAGATCGCCATCGATCTGGCTGTGATCGAGATCGGTCGATATGCCCAGATATGTATTCATGGTGCGCTCGCCGTCGGGCGTGACAAGAATGAGCGATCGCGATGTTGGCTGCGATCCTGCAACCGGCGCGCTGGCGAAAGTGACGCCGATGGAGCGGATGTCGTGGGAAAAGATGCGGCCGAACTCGTCGTTGGCGACTTTGCCGATGAAGCCTGCCTTGCCGCCGAAAGAAGCGACGCCGGCAATGGTGTTTGCCGCCGAGCCGCCCGACATCTCGGTTGCCGGGCCCATGCCTGAATAGATCTTTGCAATCGCGCCGGCGTCGACGAGGCGCATGGACCCTTTGTCGGCGCCGATTTTGGCCAGATAAGCATCGTCGCATCGCCCGATGATGTCGACGATGGCATTGCCGATGCCGGTAACGTCAAAACGTGCCTTTGCCATGAGAATATCGCTCCCCGAGTTGCGCGAGGCGCACTATACGGTTCGAGGTCTGCCCCGCAAGGCCGGCTTCAGCGGCGGCGTGCCGCGCTTTGGGCGGACTGCGTACCGCGAAGCGAGCCCCCGGCCATGGCAGACAGCGCGAGGATGAGCCGCTCGGCCAACGTCTCTTCCAGTTGCGAGGAAAGCCGCGCGGCCTTGGCTGCTTCCGCAATGCGCCGCAAGGCCTGAACGAGGCCTGCGTGGCTCCAGCGGCGTATCTGGCCTGCGAAGATGTCACGCTGCTTGAAGTGAAGCGGCGGGCGAAGGGTGCGCAGAACATCATCCAGCGTGCGGCCGGAGTCGAGCTCACCGCGCACGCGATGCAGTTTGAGGAAATAACGCTGTGTGATGAGAATGATCGCCTGAGCGCTCTCGCCCGACGCAATGGCCCGGCTCAAATCGCCAATGGCGCGCTCCACGTCACCACTGGCAGCGGCCTCCGGTATGCGTTCAAGTCCCAGATCGGAAGCATCGCCGACGACCGCTTCGACGTCGTCCAGAGTAATCTCGCTCTGACCCATGGCGTAGAGCGCAAGTTTCTCGACCTCGGCGCGCGACAATGCTCTGTCGGCGCCCAGCCGTGCGATCAGCTCCTGGCGTGCGTCTGTTGCGATTTTCATGCTGTACTGGCCAAGCACTTCGGCAATGAGGCTTTCGATGGCCGCCGCGTCGTCGGCGTAGCAAGCAACAGCGGCCGCGTGCGCCTTGCCTTCAAAGAGTGCGCGCAGGGCGTCGGTCGGCTTCAGGTTACCGGCTTCGACAATCAGGAAGCCTTCGTGTCCGGCGGTTTCCAGGATCGGCTTCAAGGTCGTAGCAGCGATCCGGCGGCCTGCCGTCGCACGGATAATTTTGCGGCCCGAAAACATCGGCCGTGTGTCGAGTTCGACAGCCAGCCGATCGGGGTCGGTATCGAGATCGTTGTCGTCGAGCCGCAGGATCTCGCCAGAGGGATCCTCACGCGCGGCAATCAATTTCGCCAGCCGATCCGAGCGCTCGGCGACCATGCCGGGGTCCGAACCGTAGAACAGCACGGCCGACAGCGCTTGCGGCGGGTTCTTGAGAAAGGCGGCCGCTTGGGCGGTTTTGACGGCGACCATCAGACGAACTCCTGGACGCCGCGGGCCAGGATCATCCTGGGCTTGCACTCATGCTCAAACGGGCTGGGCGAGGTAGGCAAGCAGACGCGTGCGAAGTTCCTCGCCCACCGTCCTTGCGGCGCGGTTCTCCGCATCCTCACGGGCGCGGACGTTGGCGAATACACTGTTTACACGCTCAAAGCCCGCACGGCCATAGCTCTTGCCTTCCAGCATGACGGCTTTGTCCGTCAAGCGGATGAGCCTGAAAGATGCGTCGAGCCGGTAGGTCTGCCCGCGGGCGTTGCCGTCGATCTCGACGAGCGTGGACGAGACGCTTTCGCGGATGGCGATTTCCAGCCGGTATTCAGGCGGCAAAGGTGCACCCCCGCCGTTGGCCTGGAAAATGAACTCGTTGCGCAGTTGCTGGCCGACTCGGCCAGGGATAGGCGCGATGTCGACCGTTTGGAGCTTCTCCGAAACGTTGGCGCCGCCAACGGAAGACGTTGCATAGAGGGGACGGAATCCCGACCCGTCGCTGCAGCCGCCCACCAGAACGGCGCTGCCGATGGCGGATAGAAGACCCATGGCGAATACCGCTGAGCGCACGGAGCGTGCCCGCAGTGAAAAGGCGCGTTTGGTCTTACCCAACGACATTCACAATCCTCTGCGGCACCACGATCACTTTCTTGACCGTCCTGCCTTCCAGTGCCCTTAACACCGGTTCGAGCTTCAAAGCCGCGGCCTCAACCTCCGCGTTGGTCGCGGACCGCGAAATGACCAGCTCATCCCGGCGTTTCCCGTTTACTTGTACGGCGATGGTGACTTGATCGTCAACGAGAAGGCCCGGTTCGGCAGCGGGCCAAGCCTCATTCGCGACAAGCGTGTTGTATCCGAGCCGCGCCCAGCATTCTTCAGCCAAATGCGGCATCATCGGGCCGATCATGCGCGTCATCAGCTCCGCAGCCTCACGGATTGCGTGAGGAAGGCCATCCCCGGACTTAGATAGGGCGGCGGAGAGCACATTGGCAAGTTCGTGGATCGTGGCCACGGCGACGTTGAACCGCAGGCCTTCGATGGTCTTGCCGACCTGATCGAGCGCCTTGTGGGCCGCCTTGCGCACCTCTAGCGCTTCGGGCGAGAAAACGGATGGCTTGGAGCCCAGTTTCTCGGGGTAGCGCTCGGCGACGTCGTCGATGATGCGCCAGACGCGCTGGATGAACCGGCCGGCGCCTGCAACGCCCGCCTCCGTCCAGATCACGTCGCGCTCGGGCGGACTGTCGGACAGCATGAACCAACGGGCGCAGTCGGCGCCGTAATGGGTGATGATGTCATCGGGGTCGACCAGATTCTTTTTGGACTTCGACATCTTCTCGATGGAGCCGATCGTGACCGGCCGGCCGCTCAAGACATCGATGGCTTTGCGCTGGCTGCCCTCGCCCTCGAAGCGCACGTCGCTGGGCAGCAGCCAGAAGCCATCTTCCGACTTGTAGGTCTCGTGCGTGACCATGCCTTGGGTGAACAGGGCCGCGAACGGCTCGCGGGTGTTGCCCGAAAAGGAGAGATGTCCGCTGTCGCACATGGCGCGCACGAAGAAGCGCGAATAGAGCAGATGCAAAATCGCGTGTTCGATGCCGCCGATGTACTGGTCGACCGGAAGCCAGTATTTCGCGGCCTTCGCATTGACCGGCGTAGCGGCTTGCGGTGCGGTGAAGCGCACAAAATACCATGAGCTGTCGACGAAGGTGTCCATGGTGTCGGTTTCGCGCGTCGCTGGCTTGCCGCACTTGGGGCAGGCGCAATGCTTCCAGGTCGGATGCCGGTCGAGCGGATTTCCCGGCTTGTCGAAGGTCGCATCCTCGGGCAGCGTGACGGGCAGATCCTTGGCGGGCACGGGCACCACGCCGCAGGCCTTGCAATGCACAACCGGGATCGGACAGCCCCAATAGCGTTGGCGCGAAATGCCCCAATCGCGCAGTCGGAAGTTGACCTTACGCGCACCCTGCGGCTTGCCGCCGAGCTTTTGGTTCTCCAGCCGCCTAGCCGCCTCGTTGAAGGCATCGTTGGTGCCCATGCCGTCAAGAAAGCGCGAATTGATCATCACGCCATCGTCTTCGTAAGCCTTGTTTTTCAGGCTGAACGTGACGGCGTCCTCACCCGGCGGGAGGATCACGGGCACGACGGGAAGGCCATAGCGGCGCGCAAAATCCATGTCGCGTTGATCGCCCGAGGGACATCCGAAGATAGCGCCCGTGCCGTACTCCATCAGAATGAAATTCGCCACATAAACGGGAAGCGTCCACTCCTTGTCGAAGGGATGAACGGCGCGGATCCCGGTGTCATAGCCAAGCTTCTCGGCCGCCTCGATGGCGGCGACGGACGTGCCCATGCGGCGGCACTCCTCGCAGAACTCCGCGAGCGCAGGATTGTTCTCGCTTGCAGCCTTCGCGATCGGATGATCGGCGGCGACCGCCAGGAACGACGCGCCAAACAGCGTGTCGGGCCGGGTGGTGTAGATCTCGATCTCATCGAAGCCTTTAGGGGCTGTCGGCTTGTCGAGGGCCCAGCGGATCGACATACCCTCCGAGCGGCCGATCCAGTTCGCCTGCATCAGGCGCACTTTTTCGGGCCAGTTCGTCAGCGTGTCGAGATCGTCGAGCAACTCCTGGGCGTAAGCGGTGATCTTGAAGAACCACTGAGTGAGCTCGCGCTGTTCCACGAGCGCGCCGGAACGCCAGCCGCGCCCGTCGATGACCTGCTCGTTAGCCAGCACCGTATGATCGACCGGGTCCCAGTTGACCTTGGAGGACTTGCGATAGGCGAGGCCCTTTTCGAGCATGTCGAGGAAGAGCTTCTGCTGGTGCTTGTAATAGTCTGGCGAGCAGGTCGCGATCTCGCGGCTCCAGTCAAGCGACAGGCCCATGGACTTGAGCTGTCCACGCATGGTGTCGATGTTCTGGTAGGTCCAGGCGCCAGGATGCACCTTGCGCTCCATGGCCGCATTTTCAGCGGGCATGCCGAAAGCGTCCCAGCCCATGGGATGGAGAACCGAAAACCCCTTCATGCGCTTGTAGCGGGCAAACACGTCGCCCATGGCGTAGTTGCGCACATGGCCCATGTGGATGCGCCCCGAGGGGTAGGGGAACATCTCAAGGACATAACACTTGGCGGCGGCGTCATCTTCCTTGGAATGGAAAATGTCAGCCTTTTCCCACACTTGCTGCCAGTGCTTCTCGCGCGCGGGCGCGTTGTATCGTTCGGTCGCCATGACGGGATGATCTTTCGGAATCGAAAAGCCGGACGTAAAGAGCCCAAAAGTCCACAGCGGGTCAAGGGCTTGCCCTTCGCGGCTGTGGCGGTTCGCATGAACTTAGGAATTCGCATGGCTTGCCGGCGCCGCGTGACGGCCTTGTCGACCGAGATGCCGATGGACCCGATCCAGGCACCAAGCGCGCGGTGAGCCATGAGTTTTGCGCCTTCATCGCAAAAAGGACGATCGTCATGGCGCGCTCGGTGCCGATCTCTTTCTTTTGGGCAGTATCGATGATACGGCGGGCTTCCGCGCATGACCGGAACTTGGTCCATCTGATCCTCAGGCTGCGAACCCGAAGGCGATAGATAGCGTTCCATGAGAGCCGACGATCGAGCGACAAACTTTCACGACGTGATCGCTGCCATCTCTGCCGCCGAAAAGACGGCAGGACGCGCGCCGGGAAGCGTGACACTGATTGCGGTTTCAAAGACGTTTGGCGCGCAGGACATCCGTCCGGTGCTTGATGCCGGACACCGCGACTTCGGCGAAAACAAGGTGCAGGAAGCGCAAGGCAAGTGGCCGGCGCTCAAGGCCGCATACGCCGATGTGCGGCTTCATCTCATCGGGCCTTTGCAGTCCAACAAGGCGAAGGACGCTGTGGCGCTCTTCGATGCCATTCATTCCATAGACCGGCCGAAAATCGCCCGTGCCGTCGCGGACGAAATGGCCAAGCAGGCGCGCAAATTGCAGCTCTTCGTGCAGGTGAATACCGGCGAGGAACCCCAGAAAGCCGGTGTCATGCCGCGCGAGGCGGCCGCGTTTCTCGCCATGTGCCGTGACGAGTTGAAGCTCGAGATTGCGGGCCTGATGTGCATTCCTCCCGTTGAGGAGGAGCCTGCGGTCCATTTCGCATTTCTAGAGAAGCTCGCTCGCGAGACCGGCGTTGCGGGCCTGAGCATGGGCATGAGCAGCGACTACGAGACCGCAATCGAATTCGGTGCGACCCATGTCCGCATCGGAAGCGCGATTTTCGGATCGCGCTAGGCTGAAACGCAGCAAACTTTGCGCAGTGCCACATGATCTTCACACTTGGCCGTATTTTGCCAGGAATGACCAAGACAGATTGCAAGTCCGGCACGGCGCACCGCCGTGGGCCGCGTTATTTCGGTCTCGTTGCAGTTGCGGGGCTGGGATTAGGTCTCCTCGTCAACGCGCAGCAGGCCTTCGCCGAGTGCGAGGATACGCAAGCCGCCGATACGGCGCAGGTGCAAGGCGAGGCAGCCGACGAGACGTGCGAGGCACTGCCTCCGCTGCTGGATCTCAGTCTACCGGCAGCTAATGCCGCGGCAGCTTTGTCGGAGGACAAGGCGCCGCGTCCTGAGGTGAGCGAGCCGTCTTCATCGGCTGCCGCGCCTGCTCCGCTGGCGGTTCAATCTTCCGACGATAGCGTGTCGGCGCGCGCCAGCCTGCAAACGCTGCGCGACTACAATTCCCAGAAGGTCAAGCGCAAGGTGGAGCAGGCGCAGCGCCTGGCCCCGGAGGCTCTTGTCGCGCCAAAGACGCCTGTCGCATCGAAATCCGCCGTCGATGTGTGGAGCAGCTTGAATGCAGACGGATTGAACGACGCCACCAAGTCAGTGCGGACAGGCGCCGGTCTCGACTACAAGCTTGTCAAGAACGCCAGCGTGGGGGTGTTTGCCGAGCGCTCGGAGACGATTGCGCCGCAAGCATCTGGTGGGGATCAATCCGAGGACAAGGTCGCCGCCTATATGGCATTCAAGGCGCTTCCAGCGGTGACGATCGACACCACGACGCAATGGGAGACCGCCACTGCGGCCGATCCGGCCGTGGGAAAGCAAACCGAGGACAAGGGCTCGATTATTGTGGCGCCACGCATCGGAAAGTCTTTTGCGCTCGACAACGGGCAGACGATCGCGCCCTTCGTAACGGTGAAGCGCGAAATCGATCTGGCAGGCAAGTCCACGAATTCCGAAAGCGCTGGCACAGATAGCGCGGGTGCAGGTGTCACGTTCACCAAGCCGGACAGCTACTCGCTCAGTGTGACGACCGATGTGAGCACGGCTGGTGCGTCAGATCCCGCCAGCGTCAACAGCCGCCTGCAGTTTAAGCTCCCCTTGCCGTAACGTGCAGCGTCGGGGAGGCCGCAAAGGAGTGCGGATCTTTTGCAACGCAGCTCCGCAAGAATGGCGCGATTGCACACGTGTGAGGCAGAAATCTCACGTAACGGAGCAAAGTGCACAGTTTCCAGCCTTGTCTTCACATCCCCACCTCTCATACTTAAGTCGAATCGCCAATATTGGCGCAGGCACCACGTCACGGCGCCAATAAAGCAGCCAGATTGAACTGGATTTGCGAGGAATTCAGGGGGAACCGCCCGAAAGGAGAGGCGTTGAAAACTTGAGCCGACGAGAGGTTGTGCCTTGCACATATTGGCCAAGACAACGTTTGCCCTCGCAGCTTGCGCGCTGGCTGCAAGCGGCTCCGCAGCGGCTGATGAACTGGGGCCGTGCCCCGGCGCCGATCAGGTCGAGACCGAACTTAAGAACTCCTCCTCTTCGGGGTATTACATTCCGGGCCTCAAGCTCATTGTCATGAACAAGACCGTTTTGGAGGGCTATGCGCCAGCTGTGCGCAAGTTCATCTTTGCACATGAATGCGCACACTCCGATCCCGTGGTCGCTGAGGATGAAATGGCGGCCGATTGCGCAGCTTCGCACAAGGGCGCGAGCGAAGGCTGGCTGGATCGCCCCAACGTTATCAAAGTGTGCGCCCATCTTTCGCGGTTTCCCGTGGACGCAACCCATCCTCCGGTAGGCGTGCGCTGCGCGAACATCCGCCGTTGCAGCGGCCTGTTCGGCGATGGCCCTCAACCGCAACTCCAAGATGCGCAGCGCGCGCCTGAGCGAAACCCCGATGCAACACCGTTGACGACGCCGACGGTCCTTGCACGGCAGCTCGACTAGCGGAGAATCGCATACTCGCCGCATAATACTTGGTATCCACCGCAAATTTCCGACCCGCGGCGTGTTTGCCGGTGCCCGATGCTAGCCTTCAGGATGATTCGTTTCGCAACGCGTGCCCGCGCGAAGGAGAGCAGCACACATGGCATCTTCGGCACATAAGAAGGATCCCGTTGAAGCCGAGGCGAAGGCAGCCGCCGCCGAGGCCGCGAACGTGGCGCGCGATGAAGTTTACGAGAGCAATGCCGGAAGCGCGCCCGGGCTCACAAAGCTTCAAAAGGCAAACGCGCAGGCACGTGAAGCTGCCAAAAGCAAGTGGCACGACTTCATGGTCGACGTGTGGATAACGCCCTTCAACGAAATCGAGTTCGGCTTCTGGAAGAAGGAACGAAACAAGGGCAAGTCGCGCCAGTTCACCACCGACATGGACGTGTTCGCCGAGATCGTCGAGTACGGCGAACGGACCGGCGTTCTCGGTTATCGCAAGGAGCTGTGGGACACTGCCACGGGAATGGACAAGCGGCTTGTTTTCAAGCTCTTCTCCGAGACGTTGAACTGGCGCGCCAGCATGGATCTGATGCTCGCGCGCTCGATCCAGCAAACGATAGGGGCGCGGGGCTTGCCGGTGACAAGCTTCCTGATCAACACCTATGATGAC
This sequence comes from Hyphomicrobium sp., assembly GCA_016793445.1. GTDB lineage: Bacteria > Pseudomonadota > Alphaproteobacteria > Rhizobiales > Hyphomicrobiaceae > Hyphomicrobium_B. Next base: position 215,785 of record JAEUME010000002.1, read on the forward strand.
GACTACGTGGTGACACTGGAACGCTCAGCCAACAAGTGGCCGCTCATGCCTGAGCACTTCTCGTTCTTCATCATGGAGGATGGCACGCCGCGCTTCTACCGGTTGACGCGCGACTTCATCAACATCGGCGGCGATTACACGCTCATCGACCAGCACGGCGAGACTGTCGGCCATCTCGACGGCTCCATTCTGACCATCGGCGGAAAATGGTTCGGCACGGTGCGGGGCGATCATGCCGATCCCCGCGTGATGATGGTGATGAAGTTGTTTGCCGGCATGATTGTGTTCAACAAGGCCGTGCGCCGGCACGTCAAGGCGCTGGCGTACGACGTCGCTGCGGGGCGCGTGGAGCCCGGTCTGCAGCGTCAGGAATCGGACTTGTACCTCAATCCACGCCGGGTGCGCTGATCGGAGCTGCCGCCGCATGGAGATGCGCGATCCCCGCCGGAGCGCTTTGGCATTTTCCCTATGCGCAAGTGGGCCGCCAATGCGTGGTACGGCTTCACGCCGCTTGGTTTCCTCGCTAGCGTGCGGCCGGCGGACAAATCCGCGTCTGGGAGGAGAGGGACGATGCGCATTTCAAAACGGATGGTGGGACTGACCTGCGGTACGGCGCTGATGAGCCTGGGTGCGGTGGGGTACGCTCGGGCGGACGAGACCGGACTTGCCAGTTCTCACACGCTGCGCAAGGAAGGCGGCAGGCTGTGCATGGCCGATCATTTCCACAGCGGCATGGGTGACGGCGCGACCAAGCCCGCGGCACGGACTGCTGCTGTGAAGGCCTGGGCCGATTTCGTCGATTTCGAATACGGGTCGGATTGGGCCCGTTTCGGCCGGGCCGCGTCGGTGTCGGTGAAGTACACCAAGGCCGAGACGGGCTGGACCGCGACCATCGAGGCTCGTCCCTGCCGCTAGAGCGCTTTTCAGGTTTTAGTGGAATTAAGGGAACGCCCCGGACCATCGGTCTCAAGGTTTCCATGGCCTCAAAAAGAAGAGGCCGGAGGCGCGTTTCGCTGCCACCGGACCTCTCTTGAATACGGCTGATGCGCTGTGAGTACGCATCAAGAAAGCCAATCCCCGCTGATTTGCCCCCCTTGGCCCGAGATGCCCAATCTCAAGGGCCCAGAAGGGCACAAAAGCAAAAAATTAGGCGGCCTTCTTCTTCTTTGCGGCCTTCTTCGCGGTCTTTTTGGCGGCCGGCTTGGCGGCCTTGCGGACCGTCGTCTTGCGGACTGCCTTCTTCGCGACTGCCTTCTTGGCGGCCGGCTTTCTCTTCTTTGCAACTGCTTTAGCCATAGGATTTATCTCCCTCTAGAGTTCGAATCAGCTCGAACGAATAAAACATGAGCAAGTTCGTGCAATTTGTTGACAGGGAAATTGAATTTTGCTTGCAGATTTCCGTGCCGGAACCCAAAACTGTTGCAACAATGTCGCAAAATATCTGTTTTTTGGGGTCGCTATTGGCAAATCACGCGACGCAGAGTTGTGCGCAAAGATCGATTTGAGATCCGATTCTGAAAAATCGGCGGCGACGAATTGACGATTTGGCTTTATCAGCGCCTGCCATTTCTATCGCGCGATGCACTGACGATTGATGTGTCGTGAAGCGTTGTGACGATGCGCGACAGTCATACCGCACATCATGTGTTCGTGGTGTTGTCGCACTGCTTACACGCAGCGTGCTCCACGGCTCACGCGACGTCCTTCAGTTTGCGCGAATGGCTGTCGAGTGCCGACAGCAATAAGATAAAGCGGTCTTCGAACATCTCGGTGGCCAGCGACATGTAGTCGAAGCGGCTGGGCACAATCTCGGCGACGACATCGCCGTGTTCGATGTGAAGTTCCGCATTGTACTTGCGCGCGATCGCTTGCATTTTCTGATTCTCAGCAAGGCAATTGAGAACCAGCTGCTTCACGCCGCGATTGCGCGCCGACAAAATAATATGGCCCATCAATTCGGTCGCAAGACCCATGTTGGCGACTTCGGATTCAACCGAAAAGGCAGCTTCGGCCATATCCCCCCAGGTATTGCCCATTCGCTTGAGTTCGGCAGCGGCACGAACGACGCCGTCGAGCGTATAGATATATACGATGGTGCCCGGATCGGCGGCAGTCTTGGCGTAGTTGCGGACGTATTCATCCGAAACAGCATGTGTGAAACGAAGCCGCCGGCTTTCTTTGTCGAGCCGCAGCAAGTGATCTGCGAAAAGCTGCACCTCCGACCGCAGCAGCTTTCGGATGCTTCCAGTGACGGGGTAGGCGTGTATCGACATAGACGTAGTCCCTCTCAATCGATCAGGTACCGGTCGCTAGCCGGCATCCTGAACGCTAGGTGGTTCTCAAATATGTAAAAATCGGCGTTGCTGCATCGCACCTAAAGCATAGGTGCTGTGCAGCAATCACGCTAGTGAAAGACTGGGTCCAAGCTTTGCGGGACTTCAGCGGATGGCATTCCCGCCACGGTGACATTCCGCCGCGCTCTCTTGGCTGAATTGTCAACCTTGCATGGCGGCCGGCATGCGTTACGGACATCGGGGAGTAAAGCCGGCCCAAATGGGCCTGCAGGGGGTTGCGAGGCGGGAAACGCAGCGAAAATGCCAGGACACGTCTTCAGCCGGTACGAGGAAAGTCTGGCGCTCGGGGAGATCGAGCCCGACGCGGCGCAACGGGCAATCGTGCTGAAGCTCGATGCGCTTGCCCAAGAGCTCGAAAAGCCGAAACCAGCGGGTGGACGTCTTGCCGGTCTGCTCGGCCGCAAGGATCGGGACCCACCCAAGGGGCTCTACATTCATGGTTCGGTCGGCCGCGGCAAGACTATGCTAATGGATCTCTTCTTCGAAGAGGCCGCGGTGGAGAAGAAACTCCGCGCACACTTTCACGAGTTCATGGCCGATGTGCACGATCGCATCGGTGAGGCACGCAAGAACGTGCCGGGTGACCCTATTCCGCATGTGGCTGCCGGCATCGCGAACAGCGCGCGATTATTGTGTTTCGATGAACTGCACGTCACCGACATCGCGGATGCCATGATCCTGGGGCGGCTGTTCCAAGGCTTGTTCGGAGCGGGTGTCGTGATGGTGGCGACCTCCAACGCGGAGCCGCAAAACCTTTACAAAAACGGCCTTAACCGGCAGCTTTTCCTTCCCTTCGTGCATCTCATCATGCAGCGCATGGAGGTGGTGTCGCTCGATGCGCGTAAGGACTACAGGCTTGAGCGGCTGACCGGAACGCCCCTCTATTTCACACCCGCCGATGAGAAGGCGCGCGCCTCCATGGATGCCCAGTGGGTGCGCCTTACGGGACGCCATCCCGGCAAGCCGCAAACGATCGAATTCAAAGGCCGCAAGCTCGTGGTACCGCTGGCCTCGATGGGCGTGGCGCGTTTTTCGTTCGACGCGTTGTGCGACCGTCCGCTGTCAAGTCTCGATTATCTCCACCTGGCACATGCCTTCCATACCATCATGATCGACGGCATCCCGAAGCTCACGGCCGAGCGGCGCGACGTGGCGCGCCGTTTCATCAATCTCGTCGATACACTCTATGACAACAAAGTCTGTCTGATTGCATCGGCCGAGACAGAACCAGATCTCCTTTATACAGAGGGTCCGGGTGCCGAGCTGTTTGAACGAACTGCATCCCGGTTAATGGAAATGCGCAGCGAAAGGTATCTGACCCGTCATTCTCCAGGGCACCCTGATGGGCCTCCTTGCAGCGCGTGACAGGCGTGAAAATTTCCTTCAACGCTTGGGGAGGTTCCAATCCGTACGCTCAGGGCCGCCGCAAGGGAGATTCGGCGGTCCGCGAAGATTGTCCTAAACTTTGGTTCTAACGGGCACCGGGGTGCTTGACGCATCTGCGAAATAGATTACGCAGATGCGATCATATCGGTTTCGGCCCCTTTTTAGGGCATCCCGTCGGCTCGTCTCAATAAACTTCCAGGGAGGATAATCCGCAATGGCGCGCACCAAGATCGCACTGATCGGCTCTGGTCAAATCGGCGGCACGCTCGCCCTTCTATCCGGCTTGAAGGAGCTGGGCGACATCGTGATGACGGACATCATCGAAGGTGTGGCCAAGGGTAAGGCGCTCGATCTGGCACAGACGGCGGCGGTTGAAGGCTACGATGCAAAGCTGTCGGGTGCGGGTCCTGAGGGATATGCCGCGATCGCGGGTGCGGATGTTTGCATCGTGACGGCCGGCGTGCCGCGCAAGCCCGGCATGAGCCGCGATGATCTCCTCGGCATCAATCTGAAGGTCATGGAGCAGGTGGGCGCGGCCATTCGGCAGCATGCGCCCGACGCTTTCGTCGTCTGCATCACCAATCCGCTCGACGCGATGGTGTGGGCGCTCCAGAAATTCTCCGGCCTGCCCGCCAACAAGGTTGTGGGCATGGCTGGCGTGCTCGACTCCGCGCGCTTTTCCTGCTTCCTCGCCGAAGCCGCCGGCGTCTCCATCGAGGACGTTCGCGCGATGACGCTCGGCGGGCACGGCGACGACATGGTGCCGATGGTGCGCTATTCGACCATCGGCGGCCTGCCGCTGCCTGAATGCGTGAAGCTCGGCATGTTCACCCAGGAGGCGCTCGACGCCATGATCAAACGCACGCGCGGCGGCGGCGGCGAGATCGTCGGCCTGCTCGGCACTGGCTCGGCGTTCTATGCGCCCGCGGCCTCCGCGATTTCGATGGCCGAGAGCTACCTCAAGGACAAAAAGCGCATGCTGCCGTGCGCCGCCTACTGCAACGGCGAATTCGGCCTGAAGGATACCTATGTCGGCGTGCCGGTCATCATCGGCGCCAATGGCGTGGAGAAGGTTGTCGAAGTCTCGTTCGATGCAAGCGAGAAAGAAATGTTCGCCAAGTCGGTCGCCTCGGTGCAGGGGCTGATCGAGGCCTGCAAAAAGATCCAGCCGACGCTGGCGTGACGATAAGGCCGGCCTCGAAAAAGGCCGGCCATTTCATGTCGCTTCAATTTCATTATCCGGCGCCTCGCGAGGCCGCCACCAGGACGCAGGGATCATAGAGATGAACATCCACGAATATCAGGCCAAGGAACTCTATCGTCAGTATGGCATCCCGACTCCGAACGGCTTTGCGGCTTTCAGCGTCGATGAAGCGGTCGAGGCTGCGAGAAAGCTTCCCGGTCCCGTGTGGGTCGTGAAAGCGCAGATCCATGCCGGAGGCCGCGGCAAGGGCGCCTTCAAGGAAAAGGACGCGGGCGAGAAGGGCGGCGTGCGGCTCGCCAAGTCCATCGATGAGGTAAAGCAGTTTGCCGGCCAGATGCTCGGCAAGACACTCGTGACGGTGCAGACCGGTCCTGCGGGCCGGCAGGTCAATCGCCTCTATGTCGAAGACGGCTCGGCCATCGATCGCGAGTTATATCTTTCCGCGCTCGTCGATCGTGCCTCCTCGCGCGTCTCGTTCATCGCCAGCCAGGCGGGCGGCATGAACATCGAGGACGTGGCCCACGACACGCCCGAGAAGATCTACACCATGAGCATCGACCCGGCGACGGGCTTCCAGCCCTTCCACGGGCGCAAGATCGCCTTCGCGCTGGGCCTCAAGGGTGATCAGGCAAAGGCCTGCGGCAAGCTCATTGAGAATCTCTACAGGATGGTCGTCGAGAAGGACATGAGCCTGCTGGAGATCAATCCGCTGGTCGTCACCAAGGATGGCAAGCTGATCTGCCTTGACGGCAAAATGGATTTCGACTCCAACGCACTCTTCCGTCATCCCGAGATCGTCGCGCTGCGTGACCTGGGCGAGGAGGATCCCGCTGAGATCGAAGCCTCCAAGCATGACCTCGCCTTCATCAAGCTCGACGGCAACATCGGCTGTCTCGTGAACGGCGCGGGCCTCGCCATGGCGACCATGGACATCATCAAGCTGTTTGGGGCGGAACCGGCGAACTTCCTCGACGTGGGTGGCGGCGCTTCCAAGGAGAAGGTGCAGGCGGCTTTCAAGCTCATTCTGTCGGACCCGGCGGTCGAAGGCATCCTGGTCAACATCTTCGGCGGCATCATGCGTTGCGACATCATCGCCGACGGCGTGATCGCGGCCGCCCGCGAGATGGACATCAAGGTGCCGCTGGTGGTGCGCCTGGAAGGCACGAACGTCGAACTGGGCAAGAAGATCCTTCGCGAGTCCGGCCTCAAGGTCGTTCCGGCCGACGATCTCGCCGACGCCGCCAGGAAAATCACCGGCGAGGTCAAGAAGGCAGCCGCCTGAAGGACCCGAGCCGGGTTTTGTTAGGACCAACGTCGCTCTTGCTGCACTGCAAAAAATGAGCGAAAATGACCGTTAGAGAGGCGGGGCGATCATGGCCATTCTCATCGATAAGACGACAAAGGTGATCTGCCAGGGCATTACCGGTAGCCAAGGCACGTTCCACACCAAGCAGGCCAAAGCCTATGGCACGCAGATCGTTGGTGGCGTAACGCCCGGCAAAGGCGGCACCAAGCACCCCGACGCCGAGCTGGCCGATGTGCCCTTGTTCGACAGCGTGGAAGAGGCGGTAAAGGTCACCGGCGCGACCGCCAGCTCGGTCTATGTGCCCCCGCCTTTTGCCGCCGATGCCATTCTGGAAGCCATCGACGCACAAGTGCCCCTCATCGTGTGCATCACGGAGGGCATTCCAGTGATGGACATGGTGCGCGTGAAGCGCGCGCTGGACGGGTCGAAGTCCCGCCTGCTGGGGCCCAATTGCCCCGGCCTTCTGACGCCCAACGAATGCAAGATCGGCATTATGCCCGGAAACATTTTCAAACACGGCTCGGTTGGCATCGTGTCGCGTTCGGGCACGCTGACCTATGAAGCAGTGAAGCAGACGACCGACGTCGGTCTCGGCCAGACCACGGCGGTCGGCATCGGCGGCGATCCGGTCAAGGGTACCGAGTTCATCGACGTGCTCGATCTTTTCCTTTCCGATCCCGAGACCAAGTCGATCATCATGATCGGCGAGATCGGCGGTTCGGCCGAGGAAGAAGCGTCCGAATACCTCGTGCGCGAGGCCAAGAAAGGCCGCAGAAAGCCGATGGCCGGCTTCATTGCGGGCGTGACGGCGCCTCCGGGCCGCCGTATGGGTCATGCGGGTGCCATTATTTCAGGTGGCAAAGGCAAGGCCGAAGATAAGCTGGAAGCCATGCGGGCCGCCGGTATTGCCATTTCACCAAGTCCGGCCGCTCTCGGACAGACGCTAATGGAGGTCTTGCGGAGTTAGCAGCTCCGCACGACATGTGGGGCAGCCTCTCCTGCCTATCCTACTCCCCTCCATTTCAGTCTGCCGGACGAAAGCGCTGGAGCAAGAAAGGGTTACGGGACCTATGTCTAGACAAGCGCTCAACGAAGCGTTTTTGCGTACGTCGTTTCTCAATGCGGCCAACGCGCCATACATCGAAGAGATGCAGGCGGAATATGAGCGCAATCCTGGTGCCGTCAGTGACGAGTGGCGCCGGTTCTTCGAGAGCCTGAAAGAGGCTCCGCTCCAGAATGGCCATGATTTCAGCGGCCCGTCCTGGGCAGCCCCGCTTGATCTGCTCACCAACGATAATGAAGCCGACGCTGACCTTGCGGCCGCACTGACCGGCAGGTCCAGCCAGGGTGAACACCACATCCGCGAACGCATCACGCAGCGTGCTTATGCATCCGGGTTCGAGATGTCGCCGGCGGCGTCTTTGCGCGCGACCCAGGATTCCATCCGCGCCCTGATGCTCATCCGGGCCTACCGCGTCATGGGCCATCTGGCCGCCGACCTCGATCCGCTTGGTCTTGCCGACCGTAAGATTCATCGCGAGCTGATGCCCGATACCTACGGCTTCACCGACGCCGATCTTGATCGCCCCATCTTCATCGATCGCGTGCTGGGGCTGGAAACGGCGACCATGCGCCAGATCCTCACCATCCTGCGGCGCACCTATTGCCGGCAGATCGGGGTGCAGTTCACCCACATCACCGATCCGGCGCAAAAGGGCTGGATTCAGGAGCGCATCGAAGGCCCGGAAAAGGACATCAATTTCACGCTGGAGGGCCGCAAGGCCATCCTCAACAAGCTCATCGAAGCCGAGACGTTCGAGAAATTCTGCGATCTGAAGTACACCGGCACCAAGCGCTTCGGTCTCGATGGCGGCGAAGCGATGATCCCGGCGCTCGAGCAGATCATCAAGCGCGGCGGTCATCTCGGCGTGAGGGAAATCGTGCTCGGCATGGCCCACCGCGGGCGCTTGAACGTGCTCGCCAATGTCATGGCCAAGCCGCTGCGCGCCATCTTCAAGGAATTCAAAGGCGGGTCGTTCAAGCCCGATGACGTCGAAGGCTCAGGCGACGTCAAGTATCATCTTGGCGCGTCGTCGGATCGTTCATTCGACGGCAACAACGTGCATTTGTCATTGACCGCGAACCCGTCGCACCTTGAGATCGTCGATCCCGTGGTGCTGGGCAAGGTGCGCGCCAAGCAGGATCAGCATGGTTGTCTGCCCGGTGTGCGTACCTCGGTGATGCCGCTGCTGATCCATGGAGACGCGGCCTTCGCGGGCCAAGGCGTCGTGGCGGAATGCTTCGGTCTGTCCGGTCTTCGGGGTCATCGGACCGGCGGTTCGGTCCATTTCATCATCAATAATCAGATCGGCTTCACGACAAGTCCGCATAACTCGCGCTCTTCGCCCTACTGCTCGGACGTCGCGCTGATGATCGAAGCGCCCATCTGGCATGTCAACGGCGACAATCCGGAAGCCGTGGTGCACGTTGCCAAGATTGCGACGGAATTCCGCCAGCGCTTTCAGAAGCCGGTCGTCATTGACATGTTCTGCTACCGCCGGTTCGGACACAACGAGACGGACGAGCCGTTGTTCACCCAGCCCGCGATGTACAAGCGCATCAAAGGCCACAAGTCCGTGTCGGACATGTATGGACAGTATCTCGTCAACGAAGGCGTCGTAGCTGCAAGCGAGGTCGAGGAGATGCGCGCCACGGTGCGCTCCAACCTCGACGCAGAATTCCAGCAATCGGAAGGCTACAAGCCCAACAAGGCCGACTGGCTCGATGGCCGTTGGTCCGGACTTGTGCGCGCCGGCGAGGACAACGTCAACGACAAGACCGGCGTCGCTGCCGAGACCTTGAAGGATATCGGCCGCCGGCTGACGGTGCTGCCGAAGGACTTCCATGCCCATAAGACCATCGTGAAGCTGCTCGAGCGCCGCCGCGAGATGGTTGAAACCGGCAAGGGAATCGACTGGGCGATGGCCGAGCATCTGGCGTTCGGAACGCTTCTGATGGAAGGACATCGCGTCCGCCTTTCGGGCCAGGACGTGGAGCGCGGCACCTTCTCGCAGCGCCATGCCGTCATCATCGATCAGGAAAGCGAGCGCCGCTTTGCGCCGTTAAAGCACATGGCGCCCAACCAGGCGGAGTTTGAGGTCGTCAACTCGATGCTGTCGGAGGAGGCGATCCTCGGCTTCGAATACGGCTATTCGCTCGCTGAACCGAACGCTCTGACGCTTTGGGAGGCGCAGTTCGGCGACTTCGCCAACGGCGCGCAGGTGATCTTTGATCAGTTCCTGTCTTCGGGCGAACGCAAGTGGCTACGCATGTCCGGTCTCGTTTGTCTATTGCCGCACGGCTATGAGGGCCAGGGACCGGAACATTCCTCCGCGCGCCTTGAGCGCTTCCTCCAGCTTTGCGCGGAAGACAACTGGCAGGTTGCCAACTGCACGACGCCGGCCAACTACTTCCATAGTCTGCGCCGCCAGCTGCATCGCAAGTTCCGCAAGCCCCTGATCCTGATGACGCCGAAGTCGCTTCTGCGCCACAAGCGGGTCGTCTCGCGTCTGCGGGAATTTGAGACGGACTCGTTCTTCCATCGGGTGCTTCCGGACGACGCCCAGGTTGGGAACTCAGAGCTGAAATTACGGCCCGACAACGAGATCAAGCGCGTTGTGATGTGCACGGGCAAGGTCTATTACGATCTGCTTGAAGCGCGCGATTCAGCGGGCCTTGACGACGTCTATCTCATGCGCGTCGAGCAGCTCTATCCGTTCCCGGCGCGCACGCTGATCCAGGAACTCGGCAGGTTCAAGTTCGCCGAGATCGTGTGGTGCCAGGAAGAACCCAAGAACATGGGGGCATGGTATTTCATGGACGCCAACATCGAATGGGTTCTCACGCATCTTGGCTACGTGCATCGCCGTCCCCGATATGCCGGCCGCGCCGCATCGGCCTCGACGGCGACGGGCCTGCTGTCGCAGCACATCAAGGAACAGACAGCGCTCGTGGCCGACGCGCTGGGGCAATCGAGCTAGACCGCAACACCGTCTTTGACGGCAACAGCAAGAGGCGTCCATGGGAGTGGAAATTCGCGTTCCGGCGCTGGGTGAAAGCGTCACGGAAGCGACCGTAGGCAAGTGGTTCAAGAAACCGGGTGATACCGTCAAGGCCGACGAGCCGCTGGTGGAGTTGGAGACCGACAAAGTTACCCTCGAGGTACCCGCGCCGTCCGATGGCGTGATGGGTGAAATCCTTGTCGAGCAAGGCGGCACGGTTGCTGTGGGCGCGGTCCTTGCAGCGCTCCAGGTGGCAGGCAGCGCTCCCGCGCCGTCTGCCAAGCGTGCCGCGCCTACGGCCAGCCCCCCCAAGCCCGATATCTCCACTACGCCGGCTGCAACCGTCTCGCCGGGACCGGATATGCCGCCAAGCCCCGCCGCCCGCAAAGCGCTGGCCGAAGCCGGGCTCGACGCCCACGAGGTGGCTGGATCCGGCAGGCGCGGACAGGTGCTTAAAAGCGATGTCGCGGCTGCCATGGAGCCGGCGGCGGCTGCACCCAAGGTGGCTGCGGCAGCCATGCCGGCGGCTTCGACGGCGCCTGCCGCCTCGGCTGCGGTCCTTGTCCCCTCGCCCGCAGTGCTCAAGGAATTACGTCTGCCATCGGCGGCCAATGATGCGGGCCGCGAGGAACGCGTGCGCATGTCGCGTCTGCGCCAGACGATCGCCCGTCGCCTGAAGGATGCGCAGAATACCGCCGCCATGCTCACGACGTTCAACGACGTCGATATGAGCGCCGTGATGGCGCTGCGCAATCAATACAAGGACAAGTTCGAGAAGCGGCACGGCGTAAAGCTGGGCTTCATGGCGCTGTTCGTGAAGGCCTGTATCCAGGCGCTGCGAGACATCCCTTCGGTCAACGCCGAGATCGACGGCGATGAGATTGTTTACAAGAACTACTATCACATCGGCGTGGCAGTGGGCACCGACAAGGGTCTCGTTGTGCCTGTCGTGCGCAATGCGGATCGCATGACGCTGGCCGAGATCGAACAGGCCATTGCCGAGTTCGGCAAGCGTGCGCGTGACGGCAAGCTCGGTATCGAGGAGATGCAGGGCGGCACGTTTACGATCTCGAACGGCGGTGTCTACGGCTCGATGATGTCGACACCGATTCTCAACGCACCACAGTCGGGCATCCTGGGCATGCACCGCATCGAGGATCGCCCTGTCGTCCGGGGCGGTCAGATCGTCATCAAGCCGATGATGTATCTTGCGCTGTCGTATGATCACCGCATCGTTGACGGCAAGGAGGCGGTGACTTTCCTCGTGCGGGTCAAGGAGTGCCTGGAGGATCCGCAGCGCTTCCTGCTGGAGCTTTAGGCCGGAGGCTAGCGTCGATCGATGGCCAATCCGCTTGGGCTCTATGTGCATTTGACGGTTTTGGGCGGTGACAAGGCGATCGCCTGGTACTGTTCCGTATTCGGGGCGCAGATCAAGGCGCGCCATATGGCCGAGGATCAGCATCGCGTGATGTTCGCGATCCTCGCCATGTTCGGCGGCCACGTCTTTCTCTCCGACGTCTTTCCTGAGCTCATTGCGGATACGCAGGCGCCTTCGGCTGCCGTCCCTCCAACGTGCACGCTGCACATCGATTTGGAAGATCCCAACGAGGTGAACGCGGTCGTAGCGCGTGCGCAAGCCGCCGGTGCTACCGTAACGATGAAGCCCGAAGATGTTTTCTGGGGCGATCGCTATGGCCGCATTCGCGATCCGTTCGGCCACGTCTGGTCGTTCGGTGCGCGGGCCACTCAACCCGCGCAGACCTGACCGTCAACGATAATAAAAAGGAAATCTCCAAATGGCTGGACCTTACGACCTGATCGTCATCGGCACGGGCCCGGGCGGCTATGTATGTGCCATTCGTGCCGCCCAGCTCGGGCTCAAGGTCGCTGTCGTCGAAAAGCGGCCCACCCACGGTGGCACCTGTCTCAACGTTGGTTGCATTCCTTCAAAGGCACTGCTGCACGCCTCGCACGCCTACGACGAAACCAGACACGGGCTCGCCGCCATGGGCATCAAGGCGACCGCGGAGCTCGATCTGGCGAAGATGCTTGCGTTCAAGGCCGAGGGCGTCAAAGGCAACGTCGAAGGCGTCGCCTACCTGCTGAAGAAAAACAAGATCGACCACTACCACGGCACCGGCAAGGTGCTGAGTACCGGCAGGGTCGAGATCACATTCATGAACGGCATCCAGCAGACGCTGGAGGCAAAGTCCATTGTCATCGCCACGGGTTCGGAGCCTGCGCGGCTTGCCGGCATTGAAGTTGACGAGAAGGAGATCATCACGTCGACGGGCGCGTTGGAACTGCCGCAGGTACCGGGCAAGATGATTGTGATCGGCGCGGGCGTTATCGGGCTTGAGCTCGGTTCGGTGTGGCGGCGGCTCGGCGCGGAGGTGCTGGTCGTTGAATTCCTCGATCGCATTCTGCCCGGCATGGATAGTGAAGTCGCCCGCTCGTTCCAGCGGATCCTTGAAAAGCAGGGTCTGAAGTTCCGCCTCGCCAGCAAGGTGACGGGCGTTGCCAAGAACGAGGACGGCACGTTGAAGGCGAGCATAGCGCCCGCAGCGGGGGGCGATCCCGAGGCCGTCGCGGCCGACGTCGTGCTCGTGGCCGTGGGCCGCGTGCCTTACACCGACGGGCTGGGGCTTGCGGAAGCCGGCATCGCCGTCGATGGCAAGAAGCGCATCCTGGTCGACGGCCAGTTCCAGACCAACGTGGCGGGCGTTTACGCCATCGGCGATGTGATCGCCGGGCCGATGCTCGCACACAAGGCGGAGGATGAGGGCATCGCGGTCGCCGAAAACATCGCCGGACAGGCGGGTCATGTGAACCATGATGTGATCCCCAACGTGATCTACACATTCCCCGAGGTCGCATCCGTGGGCAAAACGGAAGAGGAACTCAAATCGGCCGGCGTCGCCTACACGGTCGGCAAGTTCCCATTCACCGCCAACGGCCGCGCCAAGGTCAACCGGACCACGGATGGCTTCGTGAAGGTGCTGGCGGAGGCCAAGACGGATCGCATCCTGGGCGTGCACATGATCGGCCCCAACGTCAGCGAGATGATCGCGGAGGCTGCCGTCATCATGGAGTTCTCCGGATCCGCAGAGGACCTGGCGCGCACCTGCCATGCGCACCCGACCTTGACGGAAGCCGTCAAGGAGGCCGCTCTGGCGGTCGCCAAGCGGCAAATCCACATGTGATGCGCGAGAGCGCCTCTATTCGACGGCTGTGACCGTATAGCCGGCCTCGCGCAGCAACGCGACAAGGCCCGTCTTGCCCGGCAAATGCAGCGCGCCAACGGCTATGAAGGCGCCGCCCTTGTCGAGCAGCGGCGCTGCGGCGGTCTTCATGCGCATGTTGCGATCGACCAGCAGCGATTTTTCGAAGCTCGCAAAGGCGCTGGCCGGTACTCCCATCTGATCCGCCAGCCAATACTGGAACGGCATCGCCGCGCCCATGTCGCGCTTTAGATAGAGCTGAAGCATCGTCTCCAAGAGATCGTCGGTGCGGTCGGCATTCTTGAGGCTGACGCGCAGCATCTGGATCTGCTCATTTTCGGGTACGCTGGAAAGCGCGGCGAGTTGCTGGTTGAGGGTCTCCAATCCCGTCACCGGAATGCCAGCCGCCTGGGCTTTGTCGGCCAATTGCATGTCGAGCACTTTGGTGCCGGAGGCAACCTGACGGCGTTCGCAGTCCGAGACCGCCAGCAACGTACCGACCAGCCAGGGCTTGAGCATTCCGGCGGATTCGGCGGGCATGCCCGACGCGGTGACGACAGCCTTGACCTTGTCGAACTCTTCCTTGGACAGTTTCTGCGCAAGGTTTGTGCCGTCGGTATAGACGAGATCGGCGCCCGAGGTGGTGATGGCGGCCGCCAGTGCGTCCGGCGAAAGATCCCCGACCTCCAGAGCAAGCGATTTGGACTGCGCCAGCGCATCTTCAACCGCTGGGCTCAGCGTCGTGATCCGCGAATCGCTCAGATGCATGGTGCCAAACAGATAGGAGGGTGCGATACCGGACTTCTCGACCTTCCAGAGCAGCGCTTTGGTATTTTCCAGTGCCGCGGCCTGCTGGCGCACTTTTTCAAGTGCGGTGGGATCGGAAGCGCCCAGTTCGGCAAGCATGTCGGCGCCCTTGCACGTAACAGCTTCGGCTTCAGGGCTCGCCTGTGCGGGGGCCGTGAAGGCGAGCAGCAGGAGAACGGCTGCGTTGCGAAGCTTACGCATGGGCGGCGATCCTTCTTGCCGTTCGTGCCCTTGGGGCCCGGCCATCTTGGTCTGCTGAGAGCTTGAAGCCCAATTCTAGCAGCAATCAGGCACGGCCAGAACGCGGGTGCGCGTTGTCGTAAACACTCAGTAAACGCTTGGTGTCGACTTCGGTGTAAATCTGGGTCGTCGACAAAGACGCGTGCCCCAGCAATTCCTGAATCTGCCGCAGATCGGCTCCCGCTGAGAGAAGATGGGTGGCGAACGAATGGCGCAAAGCGTGGGGCGTAGCGGTGTCGGGCAGGCCCAATCCGGCGCGCATGCGCGCCATGGCAAGCTGGATGAGCCGGGGCGACAGCGGGCCGCCGCGTGCGCCTAGAAAAAGAGGTCCGTCGGGATCGATGGGATAGGGGCACACGACGATGTAGCGGGCGATAGCCTCGCTGACGATGGGCAGCGCGGGGACCATGCGTTCGCGTCCGCCCTTACCCTTGATGATCATGACGTCGCGTCCGTCGATGGGCGCTTGGCGGGCAGTCAGGCCCAAAGCCTCGCTGATGCGCAGGCCGCATCCATAGAGCAGCATCATGACGGCCTGGTCGCGCGCGGCAATCCAGTCGTCCGCGGGCCCGGCCTCGGCCGCACCGACGACCTTTGCGGCCGTCTGGACATTGAGTGGCTTGGGCACACCATGAGGAACCTTCGGCAGTGCGATCCGTGAGACCGTCCGGTTCTTCAGGGTCTCTTGCGCTTCGAGCCAACGGAAGAACATGCGCAGAGCCGAGAGCGTGCGCGAGAGCGAACGCGAAACGGCGCCTTCTTTGCGACGCGCGGCGAGGAACGCGCGCACGGTCTTGGCATCGAGGCGGCCGAGATCGCCAAGGCAAGGCGTGTGCTGCAAGTGGCCTTTGAGAAAGGCCAGGAACTGGCGCAGGTCGCGGGCATATGCCTCGCGCGTATTGTTGCTGGCGCCGCGCTCGTGCTCTAGGTGCGCTAGCCAGGACTCCACAGCCGTCTTGAGGTCGCCGCCGAGCGCAAGCTCTGCATCCGAAAGAAGGATATCATCCAGCGTTTGCGCCATGATCAGCCCTTGCCGCCCATGGGCGGCGTCACGTGCCCGCAGAACCATCGCGAGCGAAGGGTTAAGGCATCGTTAACAAGGTCCAAAGCCTGCCGGTTCCGCACGCCCGCAAAGGCGAATTGACAGCGCGGCATGCGGCTTTCTAAGTCAGCGCTCAACGACGAGGAATCCGATCTGTGACTGTCCGACGCGAATCACCCGCCGCCGTCGCTTTTGATTGTGATAGCACGCTCTCCAGGCTCGAAGGTATCGATGAACTGGCCGTGCGCGTCGGCCGTGCGCACGAGATCGTGCCGCTGACGCAGGCCGCCATGGACGGCCGCATGACGCTGGAAGAGGTTTACGCGCGGCGCATGGAGATCCTGCGTCCCAGCAGCCAGGACGTCGCCTGGCTCGGCCGGCGCTACGCCGAAACGATCGTGGAGGGGGCATTGCAGGCAATCGCGCGGCTTTCGGCAAGCGGTGCCGCGGTCTACGTCGTCAGCGGGGGCCTGCGTGAGCCCGTGGTGCACCTGGCCGGCAAGCTCGGGGTGCCTGAGGATCGCGTCCACGCGGTTGCCGTCTATCACGATGAGGAGGGCCACTATGCCGGTTTCGAGACGGCTTCGCCCCTGACGCGTTCAAACGGCAAGGCGCAAATTGCAGCGCACTTGGTGGCGCGGCATGGCAGCCTTGTCCTTGTTGGCGACGGGGTGACGGACCTAGCTGCGCGGGAGGGTGGCGCCAAAATCATCGGTTTCGGCGGTGTTGCCCGCCGCCAGGCGGTCGTTGCGGGTGCGGACCATTTCATCGACGGTCCCTCGCTTTCGGCGGTGGCGGACTATCTGCTGGGCTGAGGACCCGGCCCGGCCCGTCTCAACTGTGCAATGGATTGAGAATGCGGGCGCGAATGGTGCCCGGTAGATCACGAATTTCCTCGAGAATGGCCTCCGCGTCGGGAACCGTGCCGTCGGCGTCGATGACAACGTAGCCAATCTTCGCGTCGGTCTGCAGGAACTGCGTGACAATATTGACGTCATGGCGCGCGAACACATCGTTCAGGCGGCGCAACTCACCGGGGATATTGTGGTGCATCTGGATAAACCGAGTGCCGTTCGGCCGCGCGGGAAGCTGCACCTGCGGAAAGTTCACAGCGCCATGTGTTGAACCGACATCGCAATAATCAACGAGCTTGCGCGCAACTTCCGCACCGATGTTCTCTTGGGCCTCCTCAGTTGAGCCGCCGATATGAGGGGTCAAGATTACGTTCGGCAGGTTCTGTAGCGGCGATTGAAATTTCTCGTTGTTCGATGAGGGCTCCTTGGGAAACACGTCGATAGCCGCGCCCCCGAGCCGGTTTTCATGCAGGGCTTGCGCGAGGGCATCGAGATCGACGACCGTACCGCGGGCGTTGTTGATGAGGAAAGCGCCGGGCTTCATCAGCGCGATCTCGGCCGCACGGATCATGTTCTGCGTTTCGGGTGTCTCGGGCACGTGCAGTGAGACGACATCCGAGCGCGCCAGAAGCGAGTTGAGCGATTCGGAAGGTTCGACGTTGCCGTGACGCAGCTTGTCGGAAAGATCGTAGTAGATCACGCGCATCCCCATCGCTTCAGCCAAAACAGCAAGCTGGCTGCCGATGTTGCCGAGCCCGACAATGCCCAAGGTTTTTCCCCGTACCTCATGCGCTCCGGAGGCGCTCTTGTCCCAGCCTCCCGCGTGCGCGCCAACGGAGCGGGGAAAAATCCGGCGGAACAGCATCACGATCTCGGCGATGGTGAGTTCCGCAACCGAACGCGTGTTGGAGAACGGCGCGTTGAAGACGGGCACGGCCTTGGCGTTGGCCGCGGCGAGATCAACCTGATTGGTGCCCACTGAAAAGCAACCGACTGCGATGAGCCGGTCTGTGCGTTCGATAACGTGCGAGGTGAGATGCGTGCGCGAACGGATACCCAGGATACGCACGTCCTGCAGAGCCTCGATCAACTCTGCGCCGTCGAGCGCCTTGGTGAGGCGCACCACGTTGGCGAAACCAGCCGATGTGAAGGCCGCGACCGCGGTTTCTGAAATGCCCTCGAGCAGAAGAATTTTCATGCGCTCCTTGGGGAGCGAGGGATTGCGAATCTTGGTCATGCGTATAGTCGCCGAATTTGATGCAGTGCGGAAAATTATGCGCTCTCGTTGCGCCCAAGACCATGCCGAGGTCAATCCTCCTTAAGGGCCATGCACTTAAGTTTTAAGAGCTCCGGCAGGTGCAGCCCTAGACGACGCGGCCGGGGCTCAAAATGCCGTTGGGATCGAAGGCCTGCTTTATGGCGCGCATCAAGCCCATTTCGACACTGCTTTTCCGCAAAGGCAGCTCGTCGCGCTTCAGCCGCCCGATGCCATGTTCAGCCGAGATCGAGCCGCCCATGCTGGCGACCAGGGCATGTACCGCGTAGGACATATCATGCCACAGCGCGATATAAGCCTCGCGCTCCATACCGACCGGTTGCGTGACGTTATAGTGGATGTTGCCGTCGCCGAAATGACCGAAAGGAACAGGCCGCGCGCCTGGGCAAACGCCCTCAACCACACCACCGGCGCGCTCCAGGAATTCGGGAATCCGCGCAACAGGCACCGAGATATCGTGTTTGATGCTGCCGCCCGCCGGCTTTTGGGCCTCCGACAGGCTTTCGCGCAACCGCCACAGATCGCGTGCATGCTGCATGGAGGCGCCGATCACCGCGTCGCGTAGAAGCCCTTCTTCGCTCGCCTTGACGAGCAAGTCTTCCATCTGGGCGGCCGCACGCCCCCCTGTCTCGCCGCTCGAAATCTCGATGAGCACGTACCACGGATGTACGTTGGCGAAGGGGTCGCGCGTGCCGGAAAGAAAATCGAGCGCGAACTGCATCGCAAGCCGCGACCAGAATTCAAAGGCGGTTAGACTGGAATGCACCTGGGCTTGCGCAAGCCGCAACAATGCCAGGGCGTCTTTGGGTGAGGAAACGGCAACGAGCGCTGTGGCCTTTTCTGCAGGCGCAGGCGAGAGCTTCAACGCCGCTGCGGTGATGACGCCGAGCGTGCCCTCGGAGCCGATGAAAAGATCGCGCAGATCATAGCCGGTGTTGTCTTTCTTCAGCGTGCGCAGCCCATCCCAGATCTCGCCATTGGCCAGTACAACCTCCAGGCCAAGCGCGAGCGCGCGGGCATTGCCATAGCTGAGCACGGCGACGCCGCCTGCGTTGGTTGCAAGGACCCCGCCGATCTGGCAGCTGCCTTCGGAGGCGAGACTCAGGGGAAACAGCCATCGCGCGTCTGCTGCGATCCGCTGCGTATCGGCAAGGGTCACACCCGAGTCCAGCACCAGCGTGCCGCCTTCGGCATCAAGCGCGCGCACTTTATTGAGCCGCGACAGGCTCAGCACGATCTCGCTGCCGGACTCGACGGGAATCTGGCCGCCCACCAGTCCGGTGTTTCCGGCCTGGGGTACGATGGCGACACGCGCGTCGTTTGCCAGTGCAAGAATGCGCGAGACCTCTGCCGTCGAGCCAGGGCGAAGCACGACAGGGGTCTTGCCCGTATAGAGATCGCGCCACTCCTTGAGATAGGCCGCTTGATCTTCGGCACGGCGCAACGCATTTTGCTCCCCGACGATCTCGGTGAAACGGGCGATCAGCGCGTCGGACGGCGTGTTGAGAGCAGGTGCCAAAGTCGATGCATCCTTGAGAAGATCGGGATTAAGACGATATGGCCGCGCGGCTCGGCGCAGGAACTTTAACTGCCCGTGGTTTGTCTGGAGGTCGCGCAAACCCAAGCTTGGACGGACCCTTGATCAAGGCCAAAGATCTCAAGACAGGTCAAGCGTGTGCAGGGAAAACTGCGTTAAGACATTGGTGCCAAGACGTCAGTGGCGATGGGCGCGTTTGTCGCGCCTGGCACGACGGGCCCAGGCATTCTTATCAAGTACAACGCGGCGTCACGGGATCGAGATGGTCCCGAAACGGCTGACCGAACTCAACACGCGGATCTAGCGTCTCTGGCGGCAGCCTTTCACTCCACCGCCGCCGCGGCACCCATACGCCGGTAAATGAAACCCGGAGAGGGGGCGTAAGCCTCGGTCTCGGCTATCGCCTTGAAGGCGGCATGATGGACGGACTTCTCGCACGTGGGATCGGCGTTGGCCGCATCCCCGGTCATGGCGAGCGCCTGACAACGGCAGCCGCCCCAGTCAATCTCGCGGCGGTCACACGAGCGGCACGGTTCCTTCATCCAGCTCGTGCCGCGATACGCGTTGAACGCCGCACCGTTGAGCCAGATATCGCCTAAAGGCCGGTCTTTGATGTTGTCGTGTTGCAGCCAAGTGATCGTTTCGGCCGCATGGCACGGCAGGACTTTGCCCGACGGGGTGATCGTCACCAGATTTTTGCCCCAGCCGCCCATGCAGGGCTTCGGGCGGATCGCGTAGTGATCGTGGACCACGAAGTCAAACACCAGCACGCCTTTCAGGCGTTCGCGGGCCTCGTCGACGTATTTCACCGTCTTCAAGAATTGTTCGCGCGTCGGGATCAACGCCGCGCGGTTCTTCAGCGCCCAGGCATAATACTGCGTATGCGCTACCTCAAGCCGCCCCGCACCCATTTCGACCGCATAATCAATGATGGCCGGGAGGCTCTCGATGTTGTGGCGATGCACGACGGCATTGAGCGTGAGCGGTAAGCCGATCTCGCGCACCCACTTCGCCACTTCGTGCTTTTTTGCCGCGCCGCCCTTGTAGGCGGAAATGCGCTCCGCATTGGCAGGGTCGACGTCCTGGATCGAGAGCTGGACGTGATCGAGGCCAAGCTTGGCCAGTTTTTCAAGCCGGTCGCGCGTCAGCGTCACGCCGGAAGTGATGAGATTCGTGTAGAGTCCGGCTTTGACGGCAGCCTCCAGGATCTGTTCGAGATCCTGCCGCACACACGGCTCGCCGCCCGATAGATGAAGTTGCAGGACGCCGATCTCACCGGCTTGACGCATGACGTCCTGCCACTGTGCTGTCGTCAGTTCCTGGCTAACCCGCGTCAGTTCCAACGGATTGGAACAGTAGGGGCATTGCAGCGGGCAGCGGTGCGTCAACTCCGCGAGCAGCCCCATAGGGGCCCGCGCGCAGGACATTGCCGATTGAGTGGCCGAATCAGGTTCGGCCACCGAGGAAACCATGCCGCCCGTTGCAATCTCTTCCATCATCTTGGTTCCATCCTCAGGCCGACTTTTCGCCGGGATTATAGGCGCCGGGCGGGATCATCCCTACGACGTAGGCGAGATAAAGCGCATCAAGCTGAGCCCACAGCATATCCGTCTTGAACTTGACGGCGGCGACGCAGGCCTCCTGCATCTCGCGCGTACGGGCATGCTCCTTGATGAACTCCAGCGTGAAGTTTGAATCGCGCGGGGCCTGCGTCAGGCGGCGCTTGAAGTAGGCCATGACGTTGTCGTTCACGAAGTCGTAGTTGGCCAGCATTCCAGCGATACGCTCGCGGTGGATGGAGGGTGCAAACAGCTCGGTCAACGACGACGCAGCGGCAGCCACCAGCGGCTGCTCGACGACGAAGCGAACGTAGGCTTCGCAGGCGTATCGCGTGGCGGGTAGCGCACCTTCCATGCTCTGCACATAGCCACGATCAAGGCCCAGGGCATCGGTGAGAATGAGCCAACGCTCCAGGCCGCCAAGTTCTTCCGGAGGCAGACCATCATGATCGTGGATGCGGTGGATCCATTCGCGGCGCAGTTCGCGGTCATGCGTGCGGCTCATGAAGGCGGCGTCCTTGCGCGGCACCGCCTCCTGATAGCAGTAGCGGTTGAGTGCCCAGGCAGCCACCTGACCCTTGTTGAGCTTTCCGCCGTGGAGCATCTTATGGAAGGGATGGAGGTCGTGATAGCGCGCCGGGCCGATAGCGCGGATCTGGGCTTCGAATTCTTCCTTCGACCAGGGTGCGTGGGTCGCAATAATCGTACGGACGTGCTCGTTCATGAGTTCGGTTCCTCCAGCCATGCAAGTCTTGAATTGTGCCGTCTCGCCGTTGGGGCGGCTGCTTGATTGGCGGCGAGTATGACCTGGAAGGAGGACCGCTGATTGATTGACATCAACTGCTTGCCTCACGAATTACGCGCGCGGGCTCACGATTGCGCGAGAGGCTGCGGAAACAGCTCCATTAATTGAAACAGGGTTACAGTTTGCCGTGCGCGGCAACGGGTGAGCGGCACACCCTTGCCGGGTGATGAAGCAAGCGCTCGCTGGTTTCAAACCCCCACCAATGTCGCTAATAGCCAGTCAGAAACAACAGTCGCCGGCTGGAGGGCTCTCACATGAAGGCCATGATCTTGGAGCGGCCGGGTGCCCCGCTGAAACGTGTCGAAACCGACATTCCGGTTCCTGGCGCCGGACAGGTGCTCGTGAAAGTCGCAGCATGCGGCGTATGCCGGACCGATCTGCACGTCGTCGATGGCGAACTGGACAAGCCGAAGCTGCCCATTGTTCCAGGACACGAGATCGTCGGCTACGTCGCCGCGCTCGGCTCGGGCGTGCAGACCTTGAAACTCGGCGAGAGAGTGGGCATCCCGTGGCTCGGCGGAACCTGCCATTCTTGCCGCTTTTGCCGGAGCGGGCGGGAGAACCTGTGCGATGATGCGCGCTTCACGGGCTATACGCTCGACGGCGGCTATGCGGACTATGCGCTCGCCTCGGCGGAGTACTGTTTCGCATTGACCACGGCGCTTTCCGACGTCGAAGCCGCGCCACTGCTCTGTGCCGGATTGATCGGGTACCGCTCGCTGAAGTTCGCGGGCGAGGTGAAGCGTCTTGGGATTTATGGCTTTGGCGCGGCGGCGCATATCATCGCGCAGGTTGCAATCCATCAGGGGCGCGAGGTGTTCGCCTTCACCCGCCCCGGCGACATTGCGGCGCAACGCTTCGCGCGCCGGCTGGGCGCCACATGGGCAGGCGGCTCGGACGAACAGGCGCCTGAGACGCTGGAAGCCGCGATCATCTTCGCGCCGGTCGGCTCCCTTGTGCCTCAGGCGCTGCGCGCGGTGGAGAAGGGCGGCACGGTGGTCCTGGGCGGTATTCACATGAGCGATATTCCGGCGATGCCGTATGAGATTCTCTGGGGGGAGCGGCGCCTTCGTTCCGTCGCCAATCTGACCCGGCAGGACGCCATCGATTTTCTTGCCATCGCCGCAAAGACGCCAATTGAGATGCATGCCGAGGCCTTGCCCCTCGAAGAGGCCAACGTCGCGCTTGACCGGTTGCGATCGGGCCTGGTTACCGGTGCGCTCGTGCTGGTGCCATGAGATGGGCGGAGGCTGTCCGCCCAACTGTTCTCGCTGCCACCTACGCTCCTTGTCATCCCGGGCAAGCGAAGCCGGATGCAATTCCGGCGAGCGCCGACCCGGGACCCAGCGCAACAGTGCGAAGCGCAATACATTTCATCGCAAGACCGCCAAACCCTCTGGGTCCCGGCGCTCGCTATCACTCGGCCGGGATGACAAGGGAGGTTCCATCCCGGCCGCAAACCGCCAAGCGATGTTAACGTGGGCTGGTATTGGCCAGCGCTACACGATCTTCTGGCCGGTCTTCTTCCAGTCGTTGAGGAAGATCTCAATTCCCTTGTCGGTGAGCGGATGCTTGACGAGCTGCTTCAAGATCGCCGGCGGAATAGTCGCCACGTCCGCGCCGATCATGGCTGCGTCCTTGACGTGGTTCACCGTGCGGATCGAGGCGGCCAGAATGTCGGTCGAAAGATCCGGATAGTTGTCGAAGATCACGCGGATTTCCTTGATGAGCTCCATGCCGTCAAGACCGATGTCGTCGAGCCGTCCGATAAAGGGCGACACAAAGGTTGCCCCCGCCTTCGCCG
Source organism: Hyphomicrobium sp. (assembly GCA_016793445.1). Lineage (GTDB taxonomy): Bacteria > Pseudomonadota > Alphaproteobacteria > Rhizobiales > Hyphomicrobiaceae > Hyphomicrobium_B. The sequence continues at coordinate 239,241 of JAEUME010000002.1, forward strand.
CAAGCAGCGCCTGGGTCGCCGAGAAGCACAAGGTCACGTTGACCATGGTGCCTTCGCTCGTCAGCGCCTTGCAGGCCTTGAGGCCCTCGAGGGTCAGCGGAACCTTGATGGTGACGTTCTTGGCGATCCTGGCGAGCGCCTTGCCCTCCTTCAGCATCCCCTCATAGTCGGTGGCGGCCACTTCCGCAGAAACGGGGCCGGGCACGATGGCGCAGATCTGCTTGATGGTCTCCTTGAAGTCGCCGCCTGCCTTCGCGACCAGCGAAGGGTTCGTCGTCACGCCGTCAAGCAGGCCGGTGGCGGCCAGTTCCTTGATCTCGGCCAAGTCTGCTGTGTCGACGAAGAATTTCATTGCCTTAAGGTCCTTCCGGCAGCGTTTGTTCGGCGCATTCCGGCGCGGTCAGCGCGCGGATCACGGTGAGCGGGTTTAGCCTAGTTATGCGTTTTGTGCACCCCCCTCGCCGCCTTCGCCTCGCCTCATGGCCAGGGGTAGGCTACACCCCCGTGATTCGACATTGTGACGGCCCGGTAGAGTTCCTTTGAACAGCTTGCTTGACAGTCTCGATCCTGATCCCGACGGCCGCACCCGGCCGCTGGTTCCGGTGTTGTTGCCGGTAGCGCTGGATCAGACCTATGACTACCTCGCGGCCGACGGTCTGGAGGCGGAACCTGGCATGTTCGTACTCGTGCCGTTCGGCGCTCAGACCCGCATCGGTATTGTCTGGGATGGGCCTGTGGGCGATCAGAAACCCGCCCCGCCCGCCAAGCTTAAAGCGATCACAAGCCTGCTCGACGTGCCGCCATTGCCGGTCATCTCTCTGCGCTTCGCCGAGTGGATCGCCAAGTACACGCTTGCCCCGCTTGGCATGGTGGCGCGCATGATGATGAGCGCGCAATCCGCCTTCGAGCCCGAGAAGATCCGCCATGGCGTGCGGCTGGTCGAAGACGCGCCTCCGCCGGCGCGCTTGAGCGAGGCGCGTGCCCGGGCCCTCCAGATCGCTGCCGATAAACTGATCCGCGCCAAATCCGAGCTGGCACAGCTTGCGTTCTGCTCGACGGGCGTCATCGACGGATTGGTCAAATCGGGCAATCTCGTCGACATTGCCATTCCCGAACGGGGCTTTGCGCGGCCAGATCCCAACCATCTGTCCACGCAGTTCAGCGACGCTCAGATGAGCGCGGTCGAGGCCCTGCGCGCCGCGGTCGATGGCCAATGCTTTTCGACAACCTTGCTTGATGGCGTGACCGGTTCTGGCAAAACGGAAGTCTATTTCGAGGCTGTCGCGCGCGCCTTGCAGGCGGGCCATCAGGCGCTCATCATGCTGCCTGAAATCGCGCTGACGAGCCAGTTTCTTGACCGCTTCGAGCGTCGCTTTGGCGTCAAGCCCGTGGAGTGGCATTCCGCGCTCTCGGCAATCGAGCGCGGGCGCATTTGGAAGGGCGTGGCGCGGGGCGACGTGCGCGTCGTCGTTGGCGCACGCTCGGCCCTCTTCCTGCCCTATCCGGAGCTCGGCCTCATCGTCGTCGACGAAGAGCATGACCAGGGATTCAAGCAGGATGACCGCGTTCACTATCAGGCGCGCGACATGTGCGTGGTGCGCGCTAACCTCGGCAAGTTCCCCGTCGTCCTGTCGTCGGCCACGCCGTCGATCGAGAGCCATGTCAATGCGTTGACCGGACGCTATCGCCATGTCGTGCTTCCGGGACGGTTCTCAGGCAGCGCGCTTCCTGACGTGGAGGCGATTGACCTCAAGCGCGAGCAGCCCGAGATGGGCAAATGGCTGGCGCCGCGCCTCGTCGAGGCGATGACCGAGACCCTTCAGAAGGGCCAGCAATCGCTGCTGTTTCTAAATCGCCGCGGTTATGCGCCCTTGACCTTGTGCCGCGCGTGTGGCCATCGCTTTGAATGCCCGCAATGCTCGGCCTGGCTCGTCGAGCATCGCTTCAAAAAGCGGCTGAACTGCCATCATTGCGGATTTTCGCTGCCGCTGCCGGAGAAGTGCCCGAAGTGCGGAACGCCCGATAGCATGGTGGCATGTGGCCCAGGCGTCGAGCGCGTCGCCGAAGAGGTGGCGGAGCGCTTTCCTGATGCCCGCGTCGCGCTGCTGTCGTCCGATCTCGTGCCGGGCCTTGTTGAGATGCGCGCCATCATCCACCAGATCGAAGCGCACGAGATCGACATCATCATCGGTACCCAGATCGTGGCGAAAGGGCATCACTTTCCCGACCTCGCCTTCGTGGGGGTGGTCGATGGCGACCTCGGCTTGGCCCACGGCGCGGACCCGCGTGCGGGCGAGCGCACGTTCCAGCTCTTGCATCAGGTCACGGGACGTGCGGGACGTGCCGCCGCAGCCGGGCGTGGCCTCGTGCAGACTCACATGCCCGAGCACCCCATCATGGCGGCCATCGTCGCCGGCGACCGTCAGGCGTTTCTCAACTATGAGATCAAAACGCGGCAAGCAGGACTGTTGCCGCCCTATGGACGCCTCGCGGCCATCATCGTGTCGGCGCGCGACAAGGAGCTGGCTGAGCGTGCGGCGCGCGCGGTGGTGCAGGCTGCGCCTCAATCCGAAAAGATCTCGGTTCTGGGTCCGGCCGAAGCCCCCGTCGCGATTGTGCGCGGGCGGCACCGGTGGCGGCTGCTCGTAAAGGCGCCAAGGGAACTCGACCTGCAGTCCTATCTTCGCGCGTGGTCTCAGGCGCTTCCGGCCTTCAAAGGGGACGTGCGGGTGTCGCTCGACGTCGATCCTTACAGCTTCCTCTGACGCAATCAGCTGAAGCGTGCGAGCGCCTCCAAGCGCGCGGATGTGAAGAGAACGCCTGCCGCACATCCGCTCTGCTGACGCAACTCGCAATCGGCTGCGAACATCTCGTCAGGGATGGTGAGACGGAAGGCAAGCGGCAGCTCGATACCACGCCCGAATTCCAGCTGCGCGCCCATCGGTGAGATGGTCGTGACCCGGCAGGGATGCGCCCGGCCGTTGGGGAAGCGCAGAACGGCTGGGTAATTCACGTCAATACGTTGATAAGCTCGCCGCTCTGACGGCGTCGGACTGGGCTGCGGAACTGGCAAGACGGACCTCGCTCGCGAAAGAATACGGGAGCATGCTCTGTCTAAAATCGGTGCAAATAGCACCAAGGACTACGGTAAGCGTTAGGATGCCTTTAGTTTTGGCCTAATTTGCGGTCATTTCAAGCGCAGTTTGAGGCGTTAACCGCTACCCGGCGCGCGACCCTTGCGACCGACCTCCGGCGAATAGGCCCGGATAGGCGCTCATGGTATTTTTGCATTCGGATTGGAACCCGGGTTTGGGGAGATCGATCGGACATGACCGATCTGGATCGCGTATTAAAGCGCGCCATCGATACGGGGGCGGCCGCTGGCGTAGTGGCGTCGGCTGCCTCGCGTGAGGGTATCAACTACTTGGGTGCGGCCGGAAAGCGCCGCATCGATGAAGATACTCTGATGACGACGGACTCCATCTTCCGCATTTTCTCCATGACCAAGGCCATTACCGGCGTGGCGGCCGCCACTCTGGTGGAGCGCGGGCAGCTCAACCTCGACGCGCCGGTCGCGGACATCTTGCCGGAATTCGCGGATCTTCAGGTCCTGGAAGGATTCGAGGGTGATACGCCAATTCTGCGCGCCCCCAGACGTCAGGCGACCGTACGCCAGCTTGCGACCCACACATCGGGTCTGGTCTACGAGTTGTGGAATGCGAACATCCAGAAATATCTCGCCGTAACCGGGCGGCCGGGTTTTTTGTCCGGCACCAAGATCGGCATCAGCTACCCGCTTGTGTTCGATCCGGGTGAGCGCTGGGATTATGGCGTTGGCATCGATTGGCTTGGTCTTGTCATCGAGAAAATCAGCGGCAAACGCCTCGACATTTTCTGTCGCGACGAGATCTTCGTGCCCCTCGGCATGAGTGACACGGGTTTTGACTGTCCTCCCGATAAGCGCGACCGGCTGACCAGCGTGCACGCGCGCCAGGAGAACGGCTCGCTCGTCCCCATCACGCTCGACCCGCCGTCATCGCCGGAGGTCTACGGCGGAGGCTATGGTCTTTATTCGACCGCACGCGACTACATGACCTTTCTGCTGATGCTGCTCAATGAGGGGCGTTACAACGGTGCGCAAATCCTCAAGCCCGCAACCGTCAATTATATCCTCCAGAACCACATCGACGATCTGGAAGTCGTCAATCTCGTTTCGGTCAATCCAGCCGTGACGTGCGATGCCGAGTTCTTTCCCGGCATGAGCAAGAAGCAAAGCCTCGTCACGATGATCAATATGGAACCCGCGCGCGGGATGCGGGCCGCCGGAAGCCATTGCTGGGCTGGTGCCCTCAACACCTACTTCTGGTTCGATCCTTTGAATGGTGTCGCAGGTGTGGTGCTGATGCAGTCCATCCCGTTTTGCGATCCGCTGTGCACGGACATGCTTGTTGACTTCGAGAAGGCCGTTTACGCTCGCATGATGGCCTCGGCGTGAGGGCTGGAAGACCGGGCAACGCCAGCTTGTCCCGCGAAGGCCGGGGCGGAGCAAATTGCACCAAAGGTTCTCGACAGTTGGTGTGGGATCGCTGAGCTCGTTGTGGCGGCTTTCCATTTCCCCGCCTTGATACTGGCGGCGCACTGTGGGGTCGCGGCTTGACATTGAGCGGCCATGCACCCATTCCAACGGCTTGATCCTGCCTGGCAAATGTTCTCCCTTGAAGGTTGACACATGACATCTTCATCCCGGTCTGAGCCGCGCCTGCTCTTCATCTCAGGAAGTGCGCGTGAGAAATCCTGGAACAAGAAGCTGGCCAAGCTCGGCGAGAAGATCGCCGATGCCAATGGCATCGCGGGGACCTTTGCGGACCTCGGCGACTATCCGATGCCGATTTATAACGGCGATGACGAACTGCGGGGTGGTCCACCCGAGAATGCGCGCAAACTCAAAGAATTGATGAAAGTGCATTCGGGCATTTTCATCGCGAGTCCGGAGTACAACTCCTCCTTCTCGCCGTTGGTCAAAAACGCCATCGATTGGGTCAGCCGGACGCGCGACGACGGCGAAGCGCCGCTGGAGGTCTACAAGACGCGGGTCTTTGCCTTGGGCAGCGCCTCGCCGGGCGGCATGGGAGGCCTGCGGGGCCTTTCTCATCTTCGTCTCGTGCTGGAAATCGGACTTGGCGCGCTTGTGTTGCCCGATCAGTTCGCCGTGCCCCGCGCGGTGGACGCGTTCGAGGAAAACGGGCATCTGAAGAACAAGGATGCCCAGGAGACGTTCAAGGCGCTGATCCAGAAGCTCGCGCGAGCAGCCCACGTCCTGCACGGCTGATTGTGAAATGCCGGGCGTGAAGGCTCAAACCCAGGCTGGTCCATGAAAGACACCGTTCGCGACAAGCTCATCGTCGCACTCGATCTGCCCTCGGCCGCCCAGGCGCGCGCGTTGGTCGATCGCTTGGGTGATGAGGTATCGTTCTACAAGGTGGGCCTTGAGTTGCTGTTCAGCGGCGGCCTCGATCTCGCGCAGGATTTGAAGCGCTCGGGTAAGCGCGTGTTCCTCGATATGAAGCTGCTCGACATCGGCAACACGGTGGAGCGTGCCGTGGCGACGGCGGCTCAGCTCGGCGTCGATTTTCTCACCGTTCATGGACACGATCGCAAGACCCTGGACGCTGCCGTCCAGGGACGTGGGAATGCGCCGTTGAAGCTGCTGGCGGTCACGGTGCTCACGAGCCTCGATGCCAATGACTTGGCTGAGCAGGGCAGCACGATGGAACCGGCAGAACTCGTTCTCAAGCGTGCGCGGCTTGCGCGTGCGGCTGGGTTCGACGGTGTCATCGCGTCGGGGCAAGAGGCCGCCGCAGTGCGTTCGGCGACCGCGCCTGGCTTTTTGATCGTTACGCCCGGCATCCGGCTGCCGGGAGGCGCCGCTGGCGACCAGGCGCGGATCACCACGCCCGGGAAAGCGCTGGCGGACGGCGCAAATCACCTCGTCGTCGGCCGGCCAATCAATGCGGCAGCCGATCCGCCCGCCGCCGCGCGCTCTTTCCTCTCGGCTATCGCGCAGGCCTGAGGCCAAGGGGCGACCCAGGGTTGCGTGCGCTGGCTCAGCCTTCCATGTTCTTGCCACGAATGCGCCTCCGGCGCGCCACGCTTGGCGGTCAGGATCTTAACCGCACGTTAAGCATGTCTGAAGCATAGGGAACTTCAGGCTTTTTTTGACAGCCGCTCCGCGGGGGGTCTTGTACATGCGTCCGCTCGATCACGCGCCCAGACTGAGGGGCGTAACCGCCACCCTTGTGGCCTTGGCGAGTTTGCCGGCGTTCTCTCCGGCCCACGCGGAACCGGCCTCGGCCAAACCGCTCGAACCTCAGACGCTCAGCTACCTTCAGGAAAAGCACATCGAAGCCGGTGCGCCCGTTTACATCCGCATCTTCAAGGAAGAGTCAGAGCTGGAGGTCTGGAAAGAGCGTCCTGGCGGCCGCTTCGTGCTCATCAAGAGCTACCCCATTTGCAACTGGTCAGGCGCGCTTGGACCCAAGACGGCGCTTGGCGACCAAATGGCGCCTGAAGGTTTCTACGCCGTTGGCGCCCACAGCATGAAGCCCGACAGCAAATATCATCTGGCGCTCAACATCGGCTATCCCAACGCGCTCGATAAGGCGCTGGGCCGCACCGGCGACTTCATCATGGTGCACGGCGACTGCAAGAGCGTCGGCTGCTTCGCAATGACCAACGGCCTGATTGAGGAAATCTACGCTTTTGTGCGCGAGGCGCTGGAGAGTGGTCAGGCGCGCGTGCCCGTCCACACGTTTCCGTTCCGTATGACGGCGTCCAACATGGCCCGTCACGCCGATCATCCCGCATACAGCACTTGGGCGCCGCTCAAGGAAGCCTTTGACGATTTCGACAAGTCGCGTCTGGTTCCACGCATCTCCATGTGTGACAAGCGCTACGTCGTGAACGCGATCTTCCAGGCCGAGGCCGCAACGCCCGAGACGGCCGCTGCTGCCTGTCCGGCCAACCCCGGAAAGCTCATCGCGCCCGTTTCGCGCAAATTGGCAAAGAAGCTCGTCAGCAAGCCACTTATCGCCATCGGCGTTAAGTTGCGCACGCGGGAGAATATCGCCGGCTGGAGTTCGCAAGGCGGCACGCAGACGTCCTGGTGGTGGCCGTCGTTTTCATCGAAGCCGGAGTCTCAATCCGAGCCAAAAGCCGATGGCCAGCAGGCTGATCTCGGCGGCGTGCGGCCCAACCTGAGCAATTGAGGACGTGCCTTTGAGGTAGCGGCTTTACGGCGCAAGCCGGAGCTTTCTTGTCCTGCTCAAGCGCGGATCTTGACGTTGTGCGTCCAATCCGACGCGTATGAGTTTGCGATATTGAGCGGGCGCATATTGCGCGCAATCTCCCGTCCGCCTAGATGTGCGGGAAGGATCATGGCTACAAACCAGCCCTGGGGCGAAGAGCCGTTGCCAAGCTCAGACCGGCGCATCCACCAGCCGTAATCGTCCTTTCGCAAGATGGCAGGGTCATAGCCAGGTACGATATGGCCTTTCGCCCAAATTTCATCCTCTGAAGCCTGGAGCAGGGTCTCGCGGATGTCGAAGGAGATTGGCGCGTTCATCGGGCATTCTCTCGTTGTACTGGCACTGCTGGATGCAAAGGCTTGTAGTCCGTCGCCTGAGCGCGTTCAAGAGTTACGCAACGCACGTCCGTGCCAGCTTTGGCTTAGTGTGAAATTCGAGTCGTTAAGAGGAGCTTAAAGGGATTAGATATGCCAAAGGGTTACGTCATCGTACGCGCGACGGTCACTGACACGTCCAAATGGGGTGAGTACGTCGCCAAGTCCAAGGCTGCGCTGGAAAAATACCAGGGTACGCCGATCGTGCGCGGCGGCCGTTGCGAGACGGTCGAGGGCACGGGGTCGGCGCGCAACGCCGTACTGGAGTTCCCCAGTTACGAACATGCGCTGGGCTACGCAAAAAGCGAAGAATATGCGGCGGCCAAAATCCTCCGCCAGGGCGCGGGTTCTCTCGACATGACCGTCGTTGAGGGTGTGTAAGGCAACGCGGGCCGGTTGAGATGGCGCACTTTCCCACCCCTGACGGACGCGCCCCATGGCGGGCAAGCGTCCTCACGCTGTTTCCAGAGATGTTTCCCGGCCCGCTAGGCCTATCGCTGGCTGGCCAGGCGCTGACCGCGGGACTGTGGGCCATCCAAACGCACCAGATCCGCGACTTTGGCCTGGGCCGCCATGCTCAAGTCGATGACACCCCTGCCGGAGGAGGCGTGGGGATGGTTCTGCGTGCGGACGTGCTGGGCCCGGCCATTGACCACGCACGCGCGGCCAATCCGGATGCGCCGGCTATCTATCTCTCGCCGCGTGGCAAGCCGCTCGATCAGGTTCTTGCCAGGGAGCTTGCCGCAGGCCCTGGCGTTGTGCTGGTGGCCGGGCGCTTCGAGGGGATCGACGAGCGCGTGATCGAAGCGCGCAGCCTCCGGGAAATCTCGATCGGGGACTATGTGCTGTCAGGCGGAGATCTGGCCGCGATGGTCCTGATTGACGCCTGCATCCGCCTCCTTCCTGGGGTGCTGGGCAAAAGCGAAAGCACAACTCAGGAAAGCTTCGAAAATGGCCTTCTCGAACACCCCCACTATACCAAACCGAGAGAGTGGGAGGGGCTTTCCATACCCGGCGTACTGCTTTCTGGCGATCACAAGAAAATCGCCGAGTGGCGGCACGAACAAGCTTTGAAACTGACATCAGAGCGGCGCCCCGATCTGATCGCCCGGCGTGAACGTTCAAGCTGACCGCGCATGGCCTTTGCGCCTTGCCATGTTGCAGCGCGTCTTACCTTGCAATTTCAAGCATTCGTGCGCGCCTCCCATGACTGGCAGAGGCCGCCGCTGCATACCACTCATGCGCGAGGACGATAGCGGCGCAAGCGCGAAAGAAGTGCGAAAGCCCCGGTAAACGCGAAAGAAACGCCCAAGCGAAATGGACGCACGACTAGCTTGCTAATTTGGAACTGGTCGTCTTTTCTGACCACAGTGAAATGTGCTTTTCGTCAGCCCTACCATCCTGAAAAAATTGAAGTTCGGAAAAAACCGGATTTCCTCGGAGGAACCGATGATCAAATTCAACATCAACGGCAAGGAGCAGAGCTTCGAGGGTGATCCCGAGATGCCGCTCCTTTGGTATCTGCGAGATGTGCAGAACCTGACCGGCACCAAGTACGGTTGTGGTATTGCGCTGTGCGGAGCTTGTACGGTTCATGTCGACGGAATGGCGGTGCGCTCCTGCCAGATGTCGCTAGCGGACGCGGAAGGAAAGAAGGTCACGACCATCGAAGGGCTATCGCTCGATGGTAATCACCCCATTCAGGCCGCGTGGCGCGAACTCAACGTCGCCCAGTGCGGCTACTGCCAGTGCGGGCAGATCATGCAGGCTGCTGCACTTCTGGCTGAGAAGCCCAAGCCCACGGACGAAGACATCGAGGCCCAGATGGGCGGCAATCTCTGCCGCTGCGGTACCTATCCGCGCATCCGGGCGGCGATCAAGCTTGCAGCAGAGAAAGCGTGAGGAGGGCTTTTTTCCATGATCATTGATCGTAAAATGTCCGCCGGCGTTCTCAATGTCTCCCGCCGTGCCGTATCGCTGGGCTTTGGCGCCGGTGCACTGGTGCTCGCAACAGGTCTTCCGGCCTTCGCAGAAGAAGCCAAACCCGAACCCAAGTGGGGCGGCGACGGCATGCCTAATGGCTTGCGCGACGACCCCACGCTGTTCGTTTCGATCGCGCAAGACGGTACGGTCTCTATCCTGTGTATTCGCTCGGAGATGGGTCAGGGCGTACGCACCAGCGTGCCCATGGTCGTCGCCGACGAAATGGATGCCGACTGGGCCCGCGTGAAGGTCGTTCAGGCCTTGGGCGACGAGGTCAGGTACGGCAACCAGGATACCGATGGCTCGCGCTCGTTGCGTCATCACTTCATGCCGCTGCGCCGTATCGGCGCCGCTGCGCGTCAGATGCTGGAAGCCGCTGCCGCCGCCAAGTGGGGCGTGCCTGTCGGCGAGGTCGAGGCCGACAATCACGAGGTCGTTCACAAGGCGAGTGGCAAAAAGATCGGCTTTGGCGATCTTGCCAAGGAAGCGGCCGCTCAGCCCGCGCCCGAGCGCGATGCCCTGAAGCTCAAGGATCCATCAAAATTCCGCTACATCGGTAAGGGCAAGACGAGCCTCGTAGACAACATGGCCATCACCACGGGTTCGGCCATCTACGGCACCGACGTGCGCCGTGAGGGCATGTCGTACGCCGTGGTTGCACGTCCGCCCGTTTACGGCGGCACGGTGGCGACGCTCGATGACAGCGCTGCGCTCAAGGTGCCGGGCGTGCTCAAGGTGATCACACTTGATCCGCCCAAGTTCCCCACCGAGTTCCAGAATCTGGGCGGCGTGGCGGTCATTGCAACCAGCACCTGGGCGGCAATGAAGGGTCGCGACGCACTCAAGATCACGTGGGAAGATGGACCCAACGCCGTCTACACCACGACGAGCTATCGCGCTGCCATGGAAGAAGCCTCCCGTAAGCCCGGCAAGGTCGAGCTTTCGGTGGGCGACGTCGACGCCGCGATGAAGACGGCCAAGTCGAAGGTGGAGGCGGAATACTACATTCCCCACCACTCGCACGTCTCCATGGAACCGCCTGTTGCGGTCGCCGAGATCAAGGACGGCAGGTGCGAGATCTGGACGGCGGTGCAGAGCCCGCAGGCGGCCAAGGACCGTGTTTCCAAGCGCCTCGGCATCAAGCTTGACGATGTCACGGTGCATGTCACGCTTCTTGGTGGTGGTTTCGGCCGCAAGTCCAAGCCAGACTTCTGCATCGAGGCGGCGTTGTGCTCCAAGGCCATGGACGGCAAGCCCGTCCTGCTGCAGTGGACGCGCGAGGACGACCTCATCAATGGTTACCTCAACACCACGTCGGTGGAACGCATAGAGGCGGGTCTGGACGAAAACGGCAAACCGGTCGCGTGGTTGCATCGCTCGACAGCGCCCTCGATTTTCGCATTGTTCATGGAAGATCCAAAGCATCAGGCAACGCTTGAGCTCGGTTTGGGCCTAGTCGACACGCCGTTCGACATTCCGAACATGCGCATCGAAACGGGCGCGGCGCCCGCGCACACCCGCATCGGCTGGTTCCGTTCGGTGACGAACGTGCCGCATGCGTTCGCGCTGCAGTCGTTCGTGGCGGAGTTGGCGGCGGCCGCCGGCCGCGACCACAAGGAGTACCTGCTTGAGATCCTCGGCCCGGATCGCAAGATGATCCCCAAGACCACCGAGCCCTGGTGGAACTACGGCGAGAACCCAGACCTCTACGCCATCAATACGGGGCGGCTGAGGAAGGTTATCGAGGTTGTCACGAAGGAAGCCGGCTGGGGCCGCAAGATGCCTCAGGGCAGCGGGCTTGGTCTGGCCGCGCACCGCTCGTTCGTGTCTTACACGGCGGCGGTCGTTGAGGTCGCGATCGGTGACGGTGGACGCATCAAGATCCCCCGTGTCGACCTGGCGATCGACTGCGGCGCGCATATCAATCCCGAGCGTATCCGTTCGCAGTTGGAGGGTGCGATCATCCAAGGTATCTCGGTTGCGATGTACTCGAACATCACCTTCAAGAATGGTGTTGTTCAGCAGACCAACTTCGATAGCTACGAGCTTGCGCGCATGGACATCGCCCCGCGCGAGGTGAGGATCCACCTTGTCGACTCGACCGGCTACGATGCACCGCTTGGCGGCGTGGGCGAGCCGGGCGTGCCGCCGATCTCGCCGGCCATTGCCAATGCGATCTTCGCGGCGACCGGAAAGCGCCTGCGCTCGCTGCCCGTCGGCAGCCAGCTCGCAAGCTGATCCAGGCAAAGCGCGACAGGCAGACCAGACGAAGCCGCCCCGGAGCAATCCGGGGCGGCTTTTTTATCGGTCAGGCCGGGGGCTCGTCCTCGACTTCGGGCTCTTCGGCGGCTTTGGGTTCTTCCTCGCCGACGAGGTCGGGCATAACGACCACAAGATGACCTGCCGCGATATTGATTTGGGGAACGTTGGCGGCCGAGAACGCAACGTACTCGGTTTGCTTTGTCCCTGACTTGCGGATTTCCAGCAGATCGCCGGCACCGAAATTCGCCACGCTCACGATCTCGCCAATGACAGCTCCGGCCGAGTCGCGGGCTTCCAGGCCGATAAGGTCGGCGTGATAGTACTCCTGCGCATCCGTCTCAGGCAGGCGTTCGCGGCCGACGTAGAGATCGGTGCCGCGTAGAGCCTCCGCGCGGTTACGGTCGTTCACTCCGTCGATGCGCGCGATCACCCCTTTTGGGGTTGCCCGCACGGATTTGATCTTGAAGGTTTGCTTGCCTGTCTTGTCGCTGAGCCGGCCGTAAGCGGCGATGGCTTCGGGATCGCTCGTATAGGTGCGCAGCATTACCTCGCCACGTATGCCGTGCGCAGCTGCAATCGTCCCGAGCAGAACCCGGCGGGTTGAGGATTTGTCGCCATCGTATGTCATGGCTGCGTCATGCACCCCGGCGCTCAATCCGGCAAGGGTCCAAGAAAGCTGAGCTCGATACTTACGGGCTGGCCGGCGACCTCCACCGTGGAGCGCGACACCGGCTGGGCCTTGGCGATGTTGCAGGTGACGTTGAGCTTTGCGCCGCCCCGGCCGGCGGCATAACCGTTGATCAACGTGCCATCCGGTGGCACCTCGAGGCACAGTGTGATGACGTTCAAGCCCTTGCGGCGGTCGAAGCGGTAGGTTCCGTTGAACACGACGCCGTGCCGGTCGGAGCCAATGAGTTTGCCATTATGCAAAACGGCAAGCGCATGGTCGCACTCGTATTCGCTCATGGCGCGATACCCGATGCGGTAAAGCCCTTCGCCCAGCCGTTTGCCGCTGTCTTCCAGCCGCTCCAGCTCGGCCTCGCGAACCTTTTCGTCGGCGGCCGCAAGGAGCCGCAGGTATCCCGCGACTGCGCCAGGAAGAACTTGCCCGCTCTTGGCCCACTGATTGACGGTACGTATCGAGACATCGAGCAGCTTTGCCAACTCAGATTGGCGTAGGCCAAGCTTCTCGAGAGTCGGCTTCAAGTCATTCTGGGTCATTTGGCGCGCGACGTGTGCCGGGAAGAATCCAGCCGCACGGTATCAGAAATTCGACCCTAGCAGAACAAATGCATGCAAAGAATGCCCCAGACTTCCGTCTAGAGTGCTTTGCGGAAAAGTGGGAACCGGTTTTCCGATAAGAAGCACGACAAAACAAAAGCCTAGAGCCGTTCCGTTTTTGATGGAACCACGGAACGGCTCTAGGGCATTTCGCTTTGCGGTGTTCAATGAGCGGTGCTGCGAAAGGCTTAGGCAGCGTCGCCGCTGGCAGCTTGCGCAGCCTTGGCGGCCTTCTCGGCTTCCGCTGCGGCGCGCTCCTGGGCTTTCTTCTTGGGCTTGGCCTTCTCGGGGTTGTTGGAGGGCGCGCGCTTGGCGAGGCCCTTTGCGTCAAGCAGGCGCAGGACGCGATCGGTGGGCTGAGCGCCAACGCCAAGCCAATGCTTCACACGCTCATCGAGCAGCTTGAGGCGCTCGGGGTTGTCCTTCTTGAGCATGGGATCGAAGGTGCCGATTTGCTCGATGTAACGGCCGTCGCGCGGGCTCGTGGCGTGGGCCACGACGACGTAGTAGTAGGGGCGCTTCTTGGAGCCGCCGCGCGAAAGGCGGATTTTGACTGCCATTGTCTTCTCCTGGTTGTCTCTGTCTCTAAGGTGTGTTGGGCTCGAGTGATCGAGCCGTCTGTGGTGTCTTCACTTCTTTTTTCCCGGAAGACCGTGGATCTTCGGAAATCCGCCGCCAAGCCCGGGCAAGCCACCGCCGAGGCCTGGCAGGCCCTTGGGCAGTCCTAATCCGGAGAGGCCTTTAGCAGGCGTGCCGGTGCCAAGGTTGCCGCTCTTGAGCCTTTCCAGTTCCTGACGGGCCTCGGCAGGCAATTGTTCGAGCGCCTTGGGATCGAGCCGCGCCAGCTCCGCCTGCATGGCGGCGAGTTCGTCGGCCGTGGGTGCAGCGCCCATACCGCCGCCAGGCAGGCCCATCATGGAGGCCATCTTACCCATCATGCCCTTGTTGCGGCCCATCTGCTTCATCATCTCGGCCATCTGCATGTGCATTTTCAGCAGCTTGTTGATGTCCGCCGGTGTCGTGCCGGAGCCCGCCGCGATGCGCCGCTTGCGCTTGCCGTCGAGCACCTTGGGGTTGCGGCGCTCTTTCGGCGTCATGGACGAAATGATGGCGCGCTGGTGCTTGAGCGCCTTGTCCAGTCCGGCTTCGTTGATCTGGCCCTTGATCTTGCCGATACCGGGCAGCATGCCGAGCACGCCGCCCATGCCGCCGAGCTTTTCCATCTGCTTGAGCTGTTCGGCCATGTCTTCCAGGTCGAATGCGCCCTTCTTCATCTTCTCGGCGATCTTGGTCGCCTTCTCGACGTCGATGGTCTCCATTGCCTTCTCGACAAGAGAGATGACGTCGCCCTGGCCGAGGATGCGGCCTGCGATGCGCTTGGGGTCGAAGTCTTCCAGCGCGTCCCATTTTTCGCCCACGCCAAGCAGCTTGATCGGCTTGCCGGTAACCGCGCGCATGGAGAGCGCAGCGCCGCCGCGACCGTCGCCGTCAGCGCGCGTCAGCACAATGCCGGTGACGCCGACGCGTCCATCGAATGCTTTCGCGGTGTTGACCGCATCCTGGCCGGTCAGTGCGTCGGCGACGAGAAGAACCTCGTGCGGCTTCATCGCGGACTTGATGTCCGCGACCTCGTCCATCAGCTCTTCATCGATTGTGACGCGGCCCGCAGTGTCGAAGATCACCACGTCATAGCCGCCGGTGCGGGCTGTTTCTTCCGCACGGCGCGCGATCTGGATCGGTGTCTGGCCCGCGATGATGGGGAGTGTGGCGACCCCTGTCTGCTCGCCCAGGACGCGCAACTGCTCTTGGGCAGCCGGGCGGCGCGTGTCGAGCGACGCCATCAGCACTTTCTTCTTATCCCGGTTGGTGAGGCGGTGGGCGATCTTGGCCGTTGTCGTTGTCTTGCCCGAGCCCTGCAGGCCGACCATCAGAATTCCGACCGGCGGCTGTGCGGCGAGGCTGACGGGGTCGGCGTTCGATCCCAGCATCGCGACAAGCTCGTCATAGACGATCTTGACGACCATCTGGCCTGGCTTGATCGAGCGCAGCACTTCCGCGCCGACGGCCTTGACCTTCACCTTCTCGATGAAATCCTTCACAACGTCGAGCGCGACGTCGGCTTCCAGCAGCGCGCGTCGCACCTCGCGCATGGCGTCGTTGACATCGGCTTCCGAGAGCGCGCCACGCCCCGTCAGCTTGTCGAGGACGCCGGATAGGCGGTCTTGCAGCGTCTGAAACATGGTTCCTCTCAGGCTCCGGCGACGCGCAGCAGGTTGTAATCGACCATGACGTGGGTCTTGTAGGCAGGCCGCCCGGCGAGCCGCTTGTACCAGGACTCGACATTGGGCAGCCCCGGCCGCGCGATCGGAAGCGTGAAGTAGCGATACATCAGTGCGCCCGAGGAGATGTCGGCCATGGTTAGCGCGTCGCCCATGATATAGGGGCGGTTCATCAGCAAACCATCGAGGATGGCGAGTTTCTCTCCAACGCGCTGAATGGCAGTTTCGATCGCCTGCTGGTTGCGCTCCGCCGCCGGTGTGCGGATCAGCCCCATGAAGATCGTGGAGATGAGGGCCGGATAAAGCGTCGTGTCGGCCCAGGTCATCCACTGGTCAGCCACGGCGATCTGGGGCTCGCCCTTGGGCAGCAGGCTTGCTGCGCCATACTTGCGCGTCAGATAACGCACGATCGCTGCGCTCTCCCAGAGCGTGACGTCGCCGTCTTGAATTGTGGGCACCAGGCGGTTCGGATTGAGGGCTGCGTACTCGGGCTTATCGACGACGCCAAAGGCCCCGCCCGCATCGATGCGCTCATGCGGGATGCCGAGTTCCGTCACGGCCCACATGACCTTCTGAACGTTGACGGATGTCGTACGGCCCCAGACTTTCAGCACTCTCGTTGCTCCACAGCGCGCCAGCCGGCGCAAAACAAAAACGCACCCGGGAGCGCAACGCGCTGCCGGATGTTGACCCCCTTGCCTCCCGGGGGCCGTCCCATGTCTTGGGAGGTCCCATGTGCAAGGCGGCGGCTCTGGGTCTCAGGGCCGTCGGATTTCGGGCTGTATGGGGGAAAAGACCCTGAAAGTCAACGCGCGGCAGATTGGCAGGGGCCAGGCGATGCCCGACAGTTCAGGGGGGTGACTGCACCGCTGGCACCGAATAGCTCCGCCGCCATCTCCCTGAACCACTTATGCCCTGGATCGTTGTGCGTGCGCGGGTGCCACGCCTCTAAGATATCATAGCTCAGCACCGGAAACGGCAAGTCGTAGGCCTCGACCGTGTCGCCCATCATCACCGCCAGCCGCCGTGGCGCGGTCGCCACCAGATCCGAGTTCGTGAGCGTCCAAGGAACAATCAGGAACGACGGCACCGATGCGACCACCCGCCGTTTCCGCCCGACCAACGTCAGTTGATCGTCGAGCGGCCCCGACAGCCGGCCGCCTTCGGGCGAAATCGTGATGTGATCCAGCGAACAAAGCTCATCGATCGTCACTTTCCCTTTGCCGCGCGGATGTCCAATGCGTTGCAGTAGGCATAGAGTATCGGTGTAAAGCGGCTTTCCGCGCGCGGCCTCCGGTGTAACCTCTCTCCATGCAAACAGCAGGTCGGCTTCCGAGCGTTCAAGTTGCAGCCACGCCGTCGCTGGTTCGAACGGCAGCAACACAATGCGAATACCGGGCGCGATCTTTTGAATGGTATGCAGCAGCGGCACAGAGACAACCGTGTGCACATAGTCCGCCGCGATAATGCGGAACGTGCGCTGCGCTGTCGTCGGATCGAAGACCTGTTGTTCGGCAATCAGTGTTGAAAGCTGCTCGAGTAATTCATGCAGCGGCCCCTGCAACGCGCTGGCACGCGCCGTTGGCACCATGCTGCGCCCCGAGGGAACCAGAAGTTCATCCTCGAAAAGCGCCCGCAAGCGCGACAGCTGCGCCGACATCGCTGGCTGAGACAGGTTTAGGCGTTTGGCCGCGCGCGTGACGTTGCGCTCATCCAGCAGCGCATCCAGCGCCAAGAGCAGACCAAGATCCGCAGCTCTTATATCCATTTGATGGATACTAGACATACGAACAATCGATTTCAATTATCGATCGGCCTGCGCCATCTTCCAATCACGCCAATCAGGGGCGCGCATCTGAGAGCCCGCTCCCAGCGCGCAAATTCCGATCGAAAGGAAACAGACAATGAAACCGATCACACGCATTCTTGTCGCAGGAATCGCGCTGTTCATGCTGGCCAACGGCCTGGGCTTTTGGTTCGCCTATGATCAGATTTCACCCCTCTACCAGCTCGCCCTCGACAATCCACTGGCCCGAGCAGGAGTTCGCGCTGACATCGGCGGCTTTTTCCTCGTCGTTGCGGCCTTGACCAGCTACGCCGCCGCCAAGCGGAACCCGCAAGCAGCCATGATCGCCGCCGGCATGTTCCTCGTTGCCGTCACCGGCCGCTTGCTCAGCGTCGTTTTCGACGGTGCAGCTCCGCAAGGTACGTTGCCGATGCTCGTCGAGGCGACATCAGCCACCATTCTGCTCTGGTCGTCTCACGTCTGGTCGACGGAGGAGTCAGAAACCCAGCCGGGCCACTTCGTAACCAAGCTCAGCTAAATCGAGCCACTGTTGGAGAAGCGCGCCCTCTTGCCCAGTCCTGGCGGCCAGAGGGCGCAATGCCATCTGCGCTGCAGCGCTTCTAATAGTCTTTAGAACCGGTAGCCGTAGCGGACGCCGATGCGGTCCAAGCCTTCATTATAGTCCATCGTGTAGGCGTTGGACGTGTGCTCGAAGTAAACCGAAAGGTCGTTGTGGTCATCCAAATGGACGCCGACCTCAGCGGGGATGTGGAAAAGCACACGCGATCCCAGCCATTTAGCGTCGGTCTTAGGCGGGCCGGTTTCACCGTCGTGGACCGCCGCACCCAAACCTACGCCGAAGAACAGCCGGTCACAGTCGATCTGCCAGCGGGCGTCCGCATAGGCGTGGCTGGTGTCGCCATTGGTGTTGATCGACGCGCCGATGACCGGGCGGATCGCGCCGCCAAACACCATCAGGGCGGGCTCGAATTGGGCCTCCACGTTCAGGTCGACCCAGCGATCCTCCACGGAGAACCCGCTCCACAGATCGGGCACGTCGTGGGCCAGTACGCCGGCCCTGACTGCGTAGAGCAGATCGTCAGCCAGCGCGGGAAGTCCATCCGCCACAAGCAGGAACAGGCCAAGCGCCAGGGCGCACGCATGAGCAAACTTTGACAGGTGCGTCGAAGTCATCGGGAGGACCGGCATCCTTAACTGCAATGCGGGAAACTTGCCGCGCTTTGCGCATGGCGGCAATGGCCCCGCGAACATTGTTTAACCCGGTGCCTTTTGGACCTCAGTTATGCTCATAAACGCAGGCGTCGAGACCGCGCTGGTCGCAGGTTTGGTCCGGACATCAAGCTTGGGTTCGCCCTTTCATGCGCTCGAACGCGCGCGCGAGTTTGAAGACGCGGCGCTGGCGTTCGCGCTCAGCGGGGGTGAGCACAATGCAGCCAATACAGATGCAGGGACGGCGCACACCGGTATAGGCGAGCCCTAAAATGCTTCGCGCTGGGCGCATGGGCGCCATGCCCGGTCTCTCAGGGCGCACAGAGTAGACGGGCCGGCCAATGAATTGCCTAGCCCGCTTTCGGAAAGGGCTAAGATGCCGTGGCGGCACTCGTTTCCTCCGGTGGGCCGACAGCCTTGCGGTAGATATGCCATGTCGTGTGGCCAAGGATCGGGAGCACGACGATCAGGCCCGCGAAAAGTGAGACCAGTGACAGCGCCAAGTGGACGGCGATGATGATGGCCCAGACCGCCATGGCCCATGGGTTCTTCAGCACGGTTTTCACGCTTGTCACCATGGCGGTGACGAAGTCGACATTGCGGTCGTAGAGCATCGGAAATGACACGGCCGAGTAGGAAAACACGATGGCTGCCAGAATTGCGCCGACGAGGTTGCCGATGGCCAGGAACACCCAGCCGCGCGAGGTGGTCAGGATCTCGTTGATGAGATTGTCCGACGTGCCGCCGCCAAAGCCCATGAAGGCGAAGAACAGGAACGCGGCGATGTCGAGCCAGATAATGAGCGTAAAGACGGTGACAACCGCCATCCAGGCCAGTTCGCGTCCCGAGACGGCTTTGATCGAACCTAATACCGCCTTCCAAGACAGCTGCTCGCCCTTCTCCAGGCGGCGGCTGACATCATAAAGTCCGGTAACCGCGAACGGTGCGAACAGTGCGAATCCGGTCGCCAAGGGGTACGCCAGATAGGGGTGGTTGAGGTAGTAGACGAGGCTGATCAAGAGCCAGCCAGCTGCCGCATAGAACGCGCCAAAGAACAGCCCGTATTTGGGCGCGGCGCGAAAGTCCCGGATACCCTCGTCCAGCGCGTCCAGAACGTCGGTCGGCGTCAGCGGGTTGACCGTCGGCCAAGCTTTGGCCGACCCCGTCTCTTTGCCTTGTGTAACCGATGCCATGCGCCCTCTCTAGCTAGTTATGCGGTCTTATTGTTGCAGTGCCTCGCGCACCGGTGCCCATGTGCCGCGGCGGCGTGCTTTGATGCTCAACGTCAGCCGGATATGGACAACATGCCGCATCACTTTGCAACGCTCAAGTGCCGCAAGGCCGAACTGTCTTCTGCGTCAGATCAGCGTTAGACAAAGGTTGGTCACGGCGCTCAGGCGAGACGCCACAGCGGCCGTCTTTCAATTGTCTTTTGACCGAACCCCGCCATATAAGAGCCCATGACCGGCGCTGGCCCCCTCAAGTACGTCAAAATGAATGGTCTCGGAAACGAGATCGTCATCGTTGATTTGCGCGGCATTTCAAAGACTTTTACGCAAGACGAGGTGCGCGCTGTCGCAAGTGCGCACGACACCCATTTCGACCAGATGATGGTGCTGCACACGCCCAAGACCGCCGGAACCGAGGCCTACGTGCGGATCTATAACGCCGACGGCTCGGAAGCGGGTGCTTGCGGTAACGGTATGCGCTGCGTGGGCTGGTGGATGGCGCGAGGCCGTGCAAGCCCGCAATTCAAGGTAGAGACCAAAGCGGGCGTGCTCGACATCGATGCGCGCGGCGGCACGATAGTGACCGTCGACATGGGCGAGCCGCGGTTTGGCTGGCAGGACATTCCGCTGGCCGAGGAGTTTCGCGACACGCGTGGCATCGAATTGCAGATCGGTCCCATCGACAATCCCGTGCTGCATTCGCCCTCGGTGGTCAACGTCGGCAATCCGCACGCCGTTTTCTGGGTGGACGACGTCATGGCGCACGACTTGGGGCGCCTCGGGCCGATGCTGGAGAACCATCCGATCTTCCCCGAGCGCGCCAACATCTCGCTCGCGCACGTCACCGCCGATAACGCGATTACCGTGCGCACCTGGGAGCGCGGCGCTGGGCTGACACAGGCGTGCGGCTCGGCTGCATGCGCTGCGGCCGTGTCGGCGGCGCGCAAGAAGCTGACCGGCCGCAAGGTGATCGTCACGCTTCCGGGCGGACCGCTTGAGATCGAGTGGACGCCCAATAATCGCATTCTGATGACCGGCCCGGCGCAGTTCGAGCACGATGGCGTGCTGAACCTCGCCCGCGCGCCGGCCTAATCAGCCCCACGACAACGCAAACCGCCCGTGACCGCAAAATCTACGATGTCAGAACCTACCGTCATCACGCTCGGTTGCCGGCTCAACGCCTACGAGTCCGAAGTCATGCGCGGCCACGCGCGCGCGGCGGGCTTGGACGATGCCGTCATCGTCAATACCTGCGCGGTGACGAGCGAGGCGGTGCGTAACGCCTCGCAAACGATCCGGCGTATCCGGCGCGAAAATCCCACCGCGCGCATCATCGTCACCGGATGCGCCGCCCAGGTCGAGCCTGAGCGCTTTGCCGAGATGGCGGAAGTGGATCACGTCATCGGCAACGGCGAGAAAATGAAGGCTGAGACCTTCGCCGGGCTTACGATACCTGACAGCGAGCGCGTGCAGGTCGACGACATCATGAGCGTGCGCGAGACAGCCTCCCACATGATCGAAGGGTTCGGCACACGCGCGCGCGCTTATGTACAGGTACAGAACGGCTGCGATCACCGCTGCACGTTTTGCATCATCCCTTACGGCCGCGGACCATCGCGCTCGGTGCCCGCCGGTCACGTCGTTGCCGAGATCCGCAGCCTCGTCGAGAAGGGCTTTCCCGAGGTCGTGCTGACGGGTGTCGATATCACCTCCTACGGTCCCGATCTCCCCGGAGAGATGACGCTTGGCAAGCTGGTGCGACAGATCCTCAAGCACGTGCCCGGGTTGAAGCGTCTCAGGCTGTCGTCCATCGACCAGGTCGAAGCCGATCCGCATCTCTTGATGGCATTGGCCGAGGAAGACCGGTTGATGCCGCATCTGCACCTCTCCATGCAGGCTGGCGATGATCTCATCCTGAAGCGGATGAAGCGCCGGCACAGCCGCTCCGACGCCATTCGTTTTTGCGAAGAGGTGCGCCGTATCCGTCCTGACGTCGTCTTCGGTGCCGATCTCATCGCGGGGTTTCCGACCGAAACGGAAGACATGTTCGCCCGCTCGCTCGGCATTGTCGACGACTGCGGGCTGACGTTCCTGCACGTGTTTCCCTTCTCGCCCCGCAAGGGAACGCCAGCCGCCCGCATGCCCCAGGTGGCGCGTGCAACGGTGAAGGAGCGCGCCGCACGCCTGCGGGCCAAGGGCACGGATGTGCTGGACGCCTATCTGAACCGGCAAGCAGGCGAGAACTGCGACGTGCTGATGGAGCGCGACCGTGTCGGGCGCACGCCACACTTTGCGGAGGTGGACGTTTCGGGCCGTGGCGATTTTCTGGCTGGCGAGATCATCAAGGCCCGTATCACAGGCCGCAATGGGGACAAGTTGATGGGTGAGGCGATCGCGTGAGCGAACCTGAACCAAAACGCAAAGGTTTGCTTGGCCGCCTGTTTGGTGGCAAAGCGCAGCAACCGGAGGTACCGGCAGAGCCTGCCGAACCTCAGTCCGGCGCCATAGAGCGCGCTGAACCGCGGGATGCGGATGCGGGTGCAGCTTCGCACGACGCTATGCCGCTTCCTGCCGCCGCCGACGCAGAGCCGCCAGAGCACGTGCCAGAGCAGATCACGTCCAGTCTGGCGCCGGCCGAATCTTCTCAGTCGCAACCCAAAGCGACCTGGTTTCAGCGTCTCAAAGCCGGGCTGGGCAAGACGTCCAGTAAGCTCACCGATGGCATCACGGGTCTCTTCACCAAACGCAAGCTCGACGCGAGCACGCTTGATGAGCTCGAAGATCTTCTGATCCAGTCCGATCTGGGCATTGCAATGGCCTCGCGCATCACCGACGCGATCGGTAAAGGCCGCTTTGAAAAGGGCATTTCGCCTGACGAGGTGCGCGCGATCCTGGCCACTGAAGTCGAGAAGGTTCTTGCGCCTATTGCCAAGCCACTGACCGTCGATGGTGCGCACAGGCCGCACGTCATCATGATGGTCGGCGTCAATGGCACCGGAAAGACGACGACCATCGGCAAGCTCGCGGCAAAGTTCAAAATGGAAGGCAAATCCGTTATGATGGCCGCAGGAGACACGTTCCGCGCGGCTGCTATCGATCAACTCAAAGTTTGGGGCGAGCGTACAGGTACGCCCGTGGTTGCAAGCGCGGTGGGTGCTGATTCGTCCGGTCTTGCGTTCGAGGCGTTGAAGAAGGCGCAGGCTGCGGACATCGACGTGCTGCTTCTCGATACCGCAGGGCGTTTGCAGAACAAGCAGGCGCTGATGGAGGAACTCGAGAAGATGACGCGTGTTCTGAAAAAGATAGATCCGTCAGCGCCGCACGACGTTGTCCTTGTCCTGGACGCGACAACCGGGCAAAACGCGTTGCAGCAGGTGGATGTTTTTGGCAAACGTGCGGGCGTGACCGGCCTGGTCATGACAAAGCTGGATGGGACCGCGCGCGGCGGCATTTTGGTCGCAATTGGAGAGAAGTTTAAACTGCCGGTGCACGCCATCGGCGTGGGTGAAGGGGTGGACGACCTGCAGCCTTTCGCAGCGGCGGATTTCGCCAAGGCGATCGCGGGTTGATTGAGTCGCGCAATAAGGCGGGCAGGTCACAGCTCTATCGAGGAGACATTTGGAATCGCATGAGCAGATTGAAGAAGCTCTTCCCGTTTAACGCCGAGCAGACAATCAACATCTTGAGCGAGTTCGGGCCGCTCATCACCATGTTCGTCGTCAACGCGATCGCAGGCATCGAGGCAGGGACGTGGGCCCTCTTGATCACCACTGGGATTGCGATCGGCGTGATGTTCTACATGTTCCACCGCCCGCCGATCTTCCCGCTCATCGCGTCGGGGGTGACCATCGTTTTCGGGGCCATGACGATCATCACCGGCGATCCGATGTGGGTTCAGATCAAGGTGACGATCTTCAACGCCTTGTTCGCGGTCTTCCTGATCGGAGGCCTCATCATCAAGCACAACTTTTTCAAGTTTGTGTTCCACGAGACGTTCCACTACACCGACGAGGGCTGGAACAAGTTCACCTGGAGTTTCGCGCTGTTCTTCATATTCACGGCTATCGCCAACGAATATGTGCGTCAGACCTATCTGGACGACCACCTCTATAGGATCCTCGGCTATACGATGAATGGCGTGAACGTCTGGATCCTGTTCAAGATCGCCATCATCCTTCCGATGTCCATGTTGTACGCGTGGGTTCTGACGCGTACCCTGCAGAAGTACCGCTTGCCAGATCCGCCACCTCATACGGGCACTGGTTGAGATTAAGGTCTGACATCAATGTCTGAAGTTCGAGATAAGCCGGCGGCATCCACCGAAGCGCAGTTGGATAAGACCCAGGGTCTGAAGCTGCTCGTGGAGCTTGGACCGCTGGTGTTGTTCTTTTTGGTCAACTGGCAGGCAGGCAAGCATCTGAGCGATCCCAAGCAGGCGATCTTCTGGGCAACCGGCAGCTTCATGGCGGCAACGGTCGCGGCGCTCTGCGCTTCCAAGTATCTTTTTGGAAAAGTTGCCGTGATGCCCCTCGTGACAGGGGTGTTCGTCATGGTCTTCGGCGGTTTGACCATTTATCTGCAGGACGAGCAATTCATCAAGATGAAGCCGACGATTGTGAACGCGATCTTCTCGGCGCTGTTATTCGTCGGCCTGGTTATGAACCGGATGTTCCTCAAGATGGTCTTCGGCGATGTCATGCGCCTGACGGAGCCGGGATGGCGCAAGTTGACGGTGCGCTGGGGCGCGTTTTTTGGATTCCTCGCCCTCTTGAACGAGATCGTCTGGAGGTTTTATTCGACCGATACTTGGGTAACGTTCAAGGTCTTTGGTATTATGCCACTCACGATGATCTTCGCGATGGCTCAGATTGGACTTTTGAAGAAATACGAAGAACACCCAAGTCATTAGTTTGTGTTAATACAGTCTGTATCCTGACGATATTAATATTCCTTTCTCGCCAGTGTCTCAGATCGCTGCACTGGTAAGAAAATTCTTACGAATAAACTTGCAACTCCGTAGACGATCTCCTCAAAACTGATACTTTTTAAGAAGAAATGCAGCTGTCACAGCTCTCCTCTAGTGCTCAGGCGGTCAAACTTCTGCACATTTGAAATAATCCCAAGACAGAATCGCGGAACTTTTCGTATATTCGCATTCTTGGAAAATCACTTTCTTCGAGGAGAATATGGCCCGAGACATTTCATCGAATCGTTTGGACCGGTCCCCGCTGCACCTGCTGCACAGGGTTGGGCAATGCGCCGCTGAAGTCTTCCAGGCCGAGTTGGGCCCGGGTGATCTGACACCGCGCCAATATGCTGTTTTACTTACGGTTTCTACGAACGAAGGGCTCAGTCAGACACACCTTGTCGAGAGGACGGGCATTGATCGTTCCACACTTGCGGACATTGTGCGGCGCATGCTCAAGAAGGGCCTCCTGCAGCGCCGGCGCACCAAGGAGGACGCCCGTGCCTACGCTGTCAAATTGACGGACGAGGGCTGGCGGGTGCTGAAATCCGCCGAGCCCCTGGCGCGCAAAGTTGATGACCGCATCCTGTCGGCGCTGACGCCGAATCAGCGCGAGCGGCTTTTGTTAGACCTGAACGCCATCGTGCAGGTGCTTCGGCGCGAGGAGGAACCGGACGGCAAGGAAGCCCAAAGCAAGCGCTGAACGGATAGCCTTGCGTCGCTATTGATCAGCCGCGCTGCTGAACGTTTGGCGGGCGTGTCAGGCCGCTGCCTTGGGCAGCAGCCTGCGTTCGATCATAGCTTCCGCGATCTGGACCGCATTGAGGGCTGCGCCCTTCAGCAGGTTGTCCGACACGATCCACATGGCCAAGCCATTCTCGACCGTTGCATCCTCGCGGATGCGCGAGACGAACGTGTCGTACTCGCCTGCGGCCTCCACCGGTGTGATGTAACCGCCCGGCTCGCGCTTATCGATCACCTGGATGCCGGGAGCGGCGCGCAAAATCTCGCGCGCCTCCTCCGGCGGCATCGGACGGGCGAACTCGATATTGAGTGATTCGGAGTGTCCGACGAATACCGGCACCCGTACGCATGTGGCGCTGAGCTTGATCTTGGGATCCAGGATCTTCTTGGTCTCCGCAAGCATCTTCCACTCTTCCTTCGTGTAGCCGTCCTCCATGAAGACGTCGATCTGAGGGATGCAGTTGAAGGCGATCTGCTTGGGGAACTTCTTCGCATCGACTTCCTGGCCGGGCACGTACTTGCCCTTCGTCTGATGCCACAGCTCATCCATGGCGTCCTTGCCGGCGCCCGAAACGGACTGGTAGGTCGAGACGATGACGCGCTTGATCGTTGCGGCGTCGTGGAGCGGCTTCAAGGCCACCACCATTTGCGCCGTCGAGCAGTTGGGATTGGCGATGATGTTCTTCTTGCTGAAGCCAGAAATGGCATCCGCGTTCACTTCCGGCACGATCAAAGGTACGTCCTGGTCGTAGCGCCAGCACGAAGAATTATCGATCACCACTGCGCCCTGGGCGCCGATTCTGGGCGACCATTCCTTCGACACGGCGGACCCCGCCGACATCAGGCAGAAATCGGTTCCCTTGAAGTCAAAGGTCTCAAGATCGCGGCATTTCAACGTGGTGTCGCCGAAGGAGACCTGCGTGCCGATGGAGCGGCGCGAGGCGAGCGGAACGAGTTCGCTCACGGGGAATTTGCGATCAGCAAGCACGTTAAGCATTTCGCGGCCAACATTGCCCGTAGCGCCGACGATAGCGACCTTGTAGCCCATGCTAAATGTCCTGTGGGTAGTAGCCCTGGCCATGCTGGCCAAGGCAATTTAAAAGTGTTGGCGCGAGACTTACCCGCCACGCGAGCACGGATCAAGGCCACGGGTTGCCGCCACCCCACTTAAGCCCTTGTTTTAGTCCAATCCCGTGTTTGTGTCGCACGTTGCGGGCCCTCAAGAGCGAGGTGTTCATGGTCAGGATCAGGCGGGCGGGACTCTTTGCGCGGGCAGCATGTGCCGCCCTCATCGTCACGGCTCTTGGCCCGGCTACGGCACGCGCTCAGGACGTCACTTGGTTGAGCGACACTGAGATCGAAACGTTGCTTAAAGGCCGCACGCTTGATGGTATGTACGCCTCCGGCCGGCGCTTCACTGAAAGCTACTTGGAGTCGGGCGGCCTGACGTACACAGAAGACGGTGTGACGCTGACCGGCCACTGGTCGGTGCGTTCGGGAACGCTCTGTACGATCTACGACACCGATCCCACCGGCGGGTGCTTCCGTGTCGCGCCCATGGGCGCCAATTGCTTCGAGTTCTATTTCGTGTCGCGCAGTGAGGAGGCAGCGCCGGGAAGGCCCGGCGGCAAGCCGGACTGGACCGCACGCGGCGCGGTGGAGGGCAAGGCAGAAGCCTGTACCGAAGGCGCCAACGTGTGAGTACGCCCTCACCTGTTAAGGGGGGGTCGCATTCAGCCGATCAGCCGTCCGAACAGCAAAGCTGATACTTCAACGATCCCCCCGTCTTCGATTGCGCCAGTGACGATGCAGGGGTCGGCAAGGACGTCGATCGTTGCGTCCAAAGTCTCGACCAAAAGCCAGACGAACTCGCGGCCAGAGGCTTCGTTTGTAAACAGGTTGTGCTCGATGATCTTACCCGTGAAAAGGACGGTCGACGCGGGGACGCCGCTCGACCCCTGCACTTTTTCCACATCGTGTTCGGCTGCAAACAATCCGATGGGTATGAACGCTTGAGCGGCAAACACCGGCTGCTCAGACCCTTCGTGCGCGGCGTAGTAGGCCTCTTCGTCGGGATAGATGGAAAGCTCGCGTGCGAAAGCGGCCAAGCGCGCGCGGTAAATACCTGGCAGCGGCGCGGCCGATGACAGCGCGAAATCGACCGCATCGAAGACGACAGGGTAGCTGCCCCCCTCACCATCGCTTTGCGGTTTGACGTAGCCGTGCAGTGCGCCTTCGAAGGGATTGTCGCTCTCACGCGCCAGGGTTCGCGACAGCGCCAACGGTACGTCGCTCTTGCCCTCGAAGAAGGGGGTTAGGCCAAAGATCTCAACCGCGCCTTCCGGCGTGCGGCCAAGATGAAACCAAATTTCCGCACCTGAGCGAGAACGCCAGATGCCATAATGGCCGTGCGCGCAGGGGATCTGTTCGCGCGCTTGGGCTGCACACGCGAGCATCGCCTCGCGGAATTGCTCCTCGCCCTCGAACTGAAAGCCGATCGTCGAAAGATTGCTGGCCATGGGCGCCCCCGTTTATCCGCCAGCAGCCCTTATAGCGGCCTCAGGCGGTGCGGGCGAGCCTGTGATTGTGGGGAATGCTGCCCAATTCCTTGACGCGGGCGGCAAATACCGTCTTTAGCGCGGTATCGATTTCCAACACGTTGTTGGTGAGGATTTCGCCGATCGGATCGGGGAAAATATACTTGTCGTAGCCATCCGCGCCCTCGATGTAATCGAACAGGCGTCCCCTGCGCTCGCGGTCGTAGTAGACCACCAGCTTGCCGACGTAGTCCTTATAACGCACGTTCTGGATAGCATCGAACTCGGCTTCAGTCTGGGCGAGATAGGCCAAGCGCCGGCGTACATAGGCCACGATTTCGAGTTCCCGCTCGGTGGTCTCGATGCGCTGGCCGAGCTGATGGATGGGCATGGCCCCACCGCGGCTTTCCATGCCATGCTGGGCGCGCAAGCGGTCGACCACGGGAAGGATCAGGCTTTCATCGAACGCATTGCGGATCATCGGCGCATAATAGCGCTCGATCGCAACCTTGCGCACGTTCTTCAGTCCGATGCGCTCCAGGGCGAAGCGGCAGAATTCTTCCGAGGGGCCCTTGGCTTCCTCGATGAATACGGTGCGCAGGCGCTTTTTGACAAGCTGGATGTGCGCGGCTTCGGCGATGGTCTCGGGATCGTAGGTGCCCTTCGTTGCCGATATCAGGGTCTCTATGGCCTCTTCCGAAACGCCTGCGCGCGCAATCGTCTCAAGATCGATCGTGAGGAATGGCTCCGCGTCCATCGCGTTTGGTTCGGCGGAGTCGACGAAGAGTTCAAAGAGAATGCCGTTTGTGAGGATACCGAGTTTGACGTCGGCAAGTGTATTGAAATACTGCCGAAGCTGCTCCCGGCTTTCTTCCAGGTCTGCTCCAACCTGCTTGCTTTCGATGGCAATGACGGGCACACCGTCGCGCAGGATGGCAAAGTCGACTTTGTTCCGGCTCGCAGGATCTACATCGGCCGCGTGCTGCGGGTAGACCTCGTAAGGGTTGGCGTAGTCGTAGCCCAGCAACCCGATGAATGGCAGCACCAGATAAAGCTTGGTGCTCTCTTCATTGGTACAGGCCGTCATTATGCTGACGGATCGTTTGGCGAGTGCCAGCAGACCTGCACGAAGTTCGTTCGGTGTCATCATAATCGTGTCGTGCCCCCGCGCCGCGCTTCTCTGAGATCACTCAAGAGTAAAAGCGCGACAATCCCCCGAATCATTTGGGAATTGTCTCACGACGAGGGGCAGACGCGAAGAGGTTGATTTGTCAATAGCTTGTTAATCGTTGCTGCGGCAAGTGCCTGGTAACGCAAGGCGTGCGCAACTAGGCCATGAGCACCTGCAGCTCTTTCTCGATCGCGGCGCCCATCTGCGATGTGCCGACCTTGGTCATGCCCGTCTGCATGATGTCTGGCGTGCGCAGTCCCTTATCCAGCACGTTGGCGATCGCCTTTTCGATGAGGTCGGCTTCTTTGCCCATGTCGCAGGAATAGCGCAAGGCCATCGCGAAGGAGGCAATGGTGGCGATCGGGTTTGCAAGTCCTTTGCCGGCAATATCGGGAGCCGACCCGTGCACGGGCTCATAAAGCGCCTTGCGCTTGCCGGTCTTGGCGTCGGGGCTGCCGAGCGAGGCGGAGGGGAGCATGCCGAGCGACCCCGTCATCATGGCGGCTTCGTCGGAGAGCACGTCGCCGAACAGGTTGTCGGTGACGATCACGTCGAACTGCTTGGGATTGCGGATGAGCTGCATGGCGCAGTTGTCGGCCAGGATATGCTCAAGCTGGACGTCAGGCGCGTAGGACTTGTGCGTCTGGGTCACGACCTCGTTCCAAAGCACGCCGGTCTTCATGACGTTGCGCTTTTCTGCCGAGTGGACCTTGTTGGACCGCTTGCGGGCGAGGTCGAAGGCAACCTTGGCGATGCGCTCGATCTCGCGGGATGTATAAAGCTGCGTGTCGACGGCGCGCTTTTCCCCGTTTTCGAGTGTCACGATTTCCTTGGGCTCGCCGAAGTAGACGCCGCCCGTGAGCTCGCGCACGATCATGATGTCGAGGCCTTCGACCAGCTCGCGCTTCAAGCTGGAAGCGTCGGCGAGCGCGGGGTAACAGATGGCTGGGCGCAGGTTGGCGAAGAGGTCAAGATCCTTGCGCAGGCGCAGCAGGCCTGCTTCGGGGCGGTGTTCGTAAGGCACCTTGTCCCACTTGGGCCCGCCCACGGCGCCGAAGATGACAGCGTCCGCCGCCTTCGCCTTCGCCATCGCCGCGTCCGTGATGGCGACGCCGTGCTTGTCGTAGGCTGCGCCGCCGACCAGATCGCGCTCGACATTGAAGGTGGAGGACGTGTTCTTGGCGTTGAGGAAGGCGATCAGCCTCTCCACTTCGGCAATCGTCTCAACGCCGATACCATCGCCGGGCAGAAGAAGCAGAGAGTGGGTTGCCATGGGGGTTCCTTCACGATCATTTTTTAGGAATTGGGAATTTGGAGCCGGGTAGTGCTAGCCTCTTGGCGTGAGGGCTGCAAGCGAGCGCCGCATGCGGACGGCACTTTGGCGCAGAGGGGACATGAGGGCGGCGACACAACGATCAGCGGCGTTGTTTTTTATGATATCTTGCGCTGCTTCAGGCAACACGGCGGCCGGTGAGCCGTTTCAGTTGTCTCTGCCGCTGGCGTGCGAGCCGCATCGCACCTGCTTTATTCAAAGTTACCCAGACGTTGATCCTTCGGGTGAGACCAAGGATTATGCGTGCGGCGGCGCCACGTACGACAAGCATAACGGCGTCGATTTCAGGCTTCTTTCGGCCAAAGCCACCGAGGCGGGCGTTGCAGTCCTGGCGGCTGCCGATGGGCGCGTGAAGGCCTCGCGCGACGGGGTGCCGGACGTGTTCTTTCGCCTCAACAAGCCGGGTGCGGTCAAAGGCCGGGAATGCGGCAACGGAGTCGTCATAACGCACGCAGACGGCTGGGAAACCAAGTATTGCCACATGAAGCAGGGTTCGGTGGCGGTCTCCAGATCCCAGTACGTCAAACGCGGGCAGAAGATCGGCCTGCTCGGCTTTTCGGGCATGGCCGATTTCGCGCACGTGCACATGAGCGTCCGTCACAACGGTGAGATCGTCGATCCGTTCGCACCGGATGCACCAAAAGGCGCATGTGGACTCAACGCAAAGGATCACAGCCTTTGGGAGCCTTCGGTCGTTGCCCAATTTGGCTATCGCAATGGTGAAATCATCGGCACGGGCTTTACCGCCAGCCCGCCGGATCCCAATAGTCTTGAGCTGGACCATACGGCGCTTGCCGCTATGCGACCCGACAGCCCCGCTTTGCTATTCTATGCCCGCTTCATCAATCTGCTGGCCGGTGATCGCGTCCGCCTGCTCGTAAGCGGACCTGGCGGACCTTTGGTGGAGCAGCTTTCCGAACCGTTGGAACGCAACAAGGCGACGTACATCTCATATACCGGAAAGCGGCGGGGGGAGGCGCCCTGGCAGACCGGCCGTTACGAGGCGCGCGCAGAAATCGTCCGCGAAGGCGCCGTCGCGGCGGCCGCCGTCAGCGAATTGGATCTGCGTGCAGAAGCAGCTACAGCCACCACGCCTTAGATAGAACCGGGTGCCCTATCTAGAAGGGCATTGGAAAGGCCAGCGTGAACCCGCCAATGGTCGAGATGAGGCCGAGTGTTCCGAGCGCCATGCTGACTACCAGCAGGAAATTCCCCCCGGAGATGATTGCAACCGATGCCAGCACGATGGCGATCTGCAGCAGCGCTTCGCCGTAGTCGAAGTAGGGGTCGCGCTTCAGGGCGAGGTCACGGTCCTTTTCCAGCGACTTGCCTTTCTCCCAAAGCTCGTCGAGGCCCTCCAAGCGCTCCTTATCGCTTGTGAGTTTGGCATCCTGCGCCTTGTAATCGGCGATGCGCGCGGAAATCTTCTGGCGAATATCTTCGCTCAAATTCGGCTCCACGGCGAGCCGCATCTCAAGATCGTCGCTTTGCAGCCGCAGCGCCTGACGGCGCGCGTTCTTGGCTTGGAAGAAGGCCCAGGTATTGGAAGCTTCGATATTCTTCAAAGTGGCGTCCTTGGCGGCATTGCCTCCGCCCATGCTGCCGATCGCCAGGATCACCGCGAGGACGCCGATGTAAACGCCGATGTACTTATCGCGGCTGGACAGGCTCTTTGAATCGCCGAGTTCGTCGAGCGCCATGTGTCACCCCTCACCCCGTAAGGTTGCTTCAAGCCGAAACTTGAAATCGGCAGTCAGATAATGCGATCGACGGGCGGCGCTGCGGGCGACCGTGGCGCGATCAGGTCCTTGCGGTCGATGGCGCGGCCATCGGCTCCGAGGCGGTAGATGATCGGCGCGCCGGTCTGCAGCTCGCGCTTCAGGATCTCCTCCCCCGACAGGTTCTCCAGCACCATGATCAGCGCACGCAGAGAGTTGCCATGCGCGGCGACAAGAACATTCTTGCCCATGACGATGTGGGGCCAGATCTCGGCCTCGTAATAGGGTTGTACGCGCGCCAGCGTATCCTTGAGGCTTTCACCGCCGGGCGGCGCCACATCATAGGAGCGGCGCCAGATCATGACCTGCTCCTCGCCCCATTTCTTGCGCGCCTCGTCCTTGTTCAATCCGGACAACTCGCCATAGTCGCGCTCGTTGAGCTTATCGGATCTGGTAATGGGCACGTCCGCCTGATTGAGCTCGGACAAGATGATGTCGAGGGTATGCTGAGCGCGTTTGAGAGCACTGGTGAATGCGACGTCGAAGCGGATGCCTTCGTACTTGATGGCGCGCCCGGCAACACGCGCTTCAATCAGGCCCTTCTCGGTAAGATCCGGGTTGCGCCAGCCGGTGAACAAGTTGAGGCGGTTCCACTCGCTCTCGCCGTGGCGAACAAGAACCAGCACGTTATCGGTCAGGGCGTCAGTCATCTCGGAATGTTTGCCATTTCTTGTGCGCCGTCCTCTCAGATACCCAACACGTCGGTCATCGCATAGAGCCCGGGCGCGCGGCCTTTTCCCCATTGGGCGGCCTTCACGGCGCCGCGAGCAAAAATGCCGCGGTCGGCTGCAAGATGGGTCAGCTCGATGCGCTCTCCATCGCCGGCGAAGATTACGGTGTGGTCGCCCACGACGCTGCCGCCGCGCAGCGTTGCAAAACCGATATCGCCCACGGTGCGCGGCCCTGTGTGTCCGTCGCGCGCACGCACCGAGCGTTGCGTCAATGAAACGCCACGCCC
The DNA here is from genome assembly GCA_016793445.1 of Hyphomicrobium sp. Lineage (GTDB taxonomy): Bacteria > Pseudomonadota > Alphaproteobacteria > Rhizobiales > Hyphomicrobiaceae > Hyphomicrobium_B. The sequence continues at coordinate 272,456 of JAEUME010000002.1, forward strand.
TTCGGCGGCAGCCTGGCCGAGCATAAGGGCAGTGCCCGAGGGTGCATCGACCTTATTGCGGTGATGCATCTCGACAATCTCAATGTCAAAATCTTCCCCGAGCGCGGCCGCCACCTTGCGTGTCAGGGCGACGAGGAGATTGACGCCAAGGCTCATGTTACCGGCCTTGATGATCACGGTCTTCTTGGCAGCCTCTTGGATGGCAGCCTCGCTTGCGCCATCCAGGCCGGTCGTGCCGATGACGTGGACGGTTCCGTGCTCTGCGGCGCGCTTTGCAAAGTCTGCGGTGGCCTCAGGGCTCGTGAAGTCGAGGATGGCGCCGGCGGCAGCGATGACGGCTTCGCTGTTGTCGCTGACCGCAACACCAAGGTGCCCCAATCCAGCAAGTTCGCCAACGTCCTTGCCGAGCGCGGCACTACCGGGCCGTTCGCTTGCGCCTGACAGCGTGCACCCCGGCGCGGCGCTGACTGCGCGCACCAGCTCCAGCCCCATGCGGCCGGCCGCACCCATGACGGCGATTTTCATAGCATCTCCCGGCGTTTTTCTGCGCGTCCCGGCGCGCACGTGGCCGGGATATAGCAACGCGGGCTGGGAAGCGAAAGTGCCGGGAGGGTGTTTTCCGCTTCGGTGCTAAATCACGTGTGTACGCGTCGATTTCCGAGGCATGGCAGGTAGAGGCCGCTTTGTGGTCTGCGCAATCAGGCCTTTTGGGCGGCCCGCTTCAAGGCTGCGGAAATCAGATTTTTGGCTTCATCCGCATGTCCCCAATGATCGATCTTCACCCACTTTCCGGGTTCCAGATCCTTGTAGTGGGCAAAGAAGTGCTCGATCTGTTCGACGAAAATCTCTGGCAGGTCGGAATAAGTCTTCACCTTGTCATAGCGCTTGGTGAGCTTTGCCGAGGGTACCGCGATGATCTTTTCATCGCCGCCGCCGTCATCCTCCATGACCAGCACGCCGACGGGCCGGCAGTTGATGACGGCCCCTGGAACAAGCGCGCGCGTGTTGCACACCAGGACATCGATCGGGTCTCCGTCGGCCGACAGTGTGTGCGGAACGAAACCGTAGTTTCCAGGATAGCGCATGGGCGTGTAGAGGAAGCGATCCACGATGAGCGCACCGGAAGCCTTGTCCATTTCGTACTTGATGGGCTCGCCGCCTACCGGGACTTCAATAATGACATTAATGTCCTCAGGCGGGTTGTTGCCGGGCTTCAAAGCATCAAGGCGCATGGATGTTTCCTTCTTCTCGGGCGTAAGGTGGACATGCAGCACCAATTGCCGTCAACGCCATCGTGCAGACAATCGTCATTTAGACGTAGGCGCTAGCGTGAAAGGCGCATGGGGGGCATTCATCGAGGTGGGTGGCGAGGGCGTCAAGAAAAAGGCGACGCCTGTGCCAGAGTGCCTTGCGGAACGGCCGGAGCGGATTTTCCGATCGCACGACAAAACAAAGATTGGAACCGTGCGCGATATCACTAAAAGCGGAAAGGGGCTTCAGCACCACGTGTAGGCGATCTTGCCGAGCTTGGCGACGCCAAAGCGTTCTGTCGTGCGCGCTGCGGGCCGTCCGCCGCGGCGCCAATAGAAAGCGCCCGCGCTTGCGTTATCCTCTAGCGCCCAGACGATGAGGCCATCAAGCCCGCGGCGATCCAATTCACTGCGGCACGCCTCAAACAAATGTTCGCCCAGGCCAAGACCCTGGTAGAGCGGGTCGATATAGAGCTCATAGATCTCGCCTTTGTAGGCACTGCTCGAACGCGCCGCGCCGCATGTCGCATAGCCGGCAATTTCGCCATCGACCTCGATGACCAGCAGATGCGCCTCTGTTCGGATGGCCTTGCTCCACCAAGCCTTTCCGCGGCGGCGGATGAGGCATTCCAAGTGCGCGTGGGGAATGATGCCGCTATAGGCAAGCCGCCACGTTCCGGCAAAAATTCCGGCCAGGGCTTCGCTGTCAGACTGTTCAGCCCGGCGGACGATCCGGGTGGTTTCTGCTCCGATCATAGACGGACTATATCAAAGCGCGTTGGTATTAGGGAAAGTTCTTGGCGCCATGGCAAAAAATCAAGGGCGCCACCTCATCCGTGTGAGGTGGCGCCCTTGTCATGGAACGGAATCTCGTTCGTAACCAGCGGACTGACGCTGATTGTCCAGCAATTTAGTTGATGGACTTGAACTGCTCCAGAGACTTGGTCGTAGCCGAGCCAACCGTTTCGAACGTCTGCTTGGCGACCTTCGAGGAGAGCTCAAAGAGCTCCTTCGACTGCGCGCCAGCGGCGGCGAACTGCTGCTGCCAGTAGTTGGCCTGGAGGCGTGCGATTTCAGGGAAGGTCTTGGCCTTCGCAATGGCCTGGGCGGCGTCGAACGCGGCCTCGGTGTTGGCAAGCGTGTTGGCGAGGAGCTTCTCGCCGATCGACTTGGCGCCGGCCTGAGCTGTGAGGAGCACGTCCTCGACGACCTTGGCGTTATCCTTCGTCGCAGCGGTAACCTTGTTGTAGACGTCACGCGACTTGGCGACGGCGTCCTCGGCGAATGCCGACATATTTTCGGGGATCTTGGCGTCCTTGCCAGCCGAGAACATCTCCTGGGCCTGGCGGGTGAAGTCTTGAACCTGGCGGGTGAAAGCGTCGCTCATAATTGTCTCCACAATCGCTAATGGGGCTGGGGTATAATTTGCATCTGCCGGGCGGGCCGGGTCCGGCTCGTGTTCCGTGATCAAGTATGTAAGTTATTTCGTTGTGCGGCGCAATATAAATTATGACGTGAAATAAAATGAACTAAGTTCAATTTGATCTTTCGTACACGAAAAGAGGCCTTTTAGACGCCTGCTTCCGCCCTTTTGGCTTCGCATGCGCAATATAGATTTATGAACAACTCGCGCTAGACAAGTGTCGGAAATGCATCACGATATCCTGTAGCAGCAGGATCGAAGAGGATGTCGGACGGCGTCAAGGCGCGGGCTAGCGCAAGGCCCGAAAGTGACCGGCAACGCGACAAAGCGACATAGGTTTGCCCGTGCGCAAAAGATCCGCGCGCGAGATCCACGTACACCTTGTCGAGCGTCAGCCCCTGAGCTTTGTGAATGGTTAGAGCCCAAGCCAAGCGAACGGGAAACTGCTTGAAGGTGCCCGCGACCGTTTCGACGATCTTCTCCTGCGTCTGATCGAAAGCATAGCGCCGGTGCTCCCATGAGGTCTGCTCGACCTCGTATTCGCGCCCGTCGATCTCGATCCAGACTTGCTTGTCGGTCAAGCGGGCGACGCGTGCGACCGAACCGTTGACCCACCGCCGGTCGGGATCGTTCTTCAGCATCATGACTTTGGCGCCGGGCTTCAGGTCAAGGGCGGCGTCGGCAGGTTGCGCGCTTTCGCTGAAATCGCCCGTGATGCCCGCCGCGAAGCGCTTGGCAGGCCCCGGCAGTGCGTCGAGATAGGCGCCGTTGATCCGGCGGGCGACCGCATTGGTCGGCGTCAGAATGACATAGGGTTCGCCTTCGCCAAGCGTCCGGATGGGATGAACGCGCGCGTTGAGCACGCCCAACTCCTCCTGCGTTGCCTCGCCGTCGCGAACGCGGTTCAAGACACGCACGAGCGCTTCGTCCTTCTGGCGGAAGACCTGCGTCAACTCCAGGCGCAGCGTGCCCGCGCCTTCCTGCAAGGCGCTCACAGAGAAGAAGAAGGGGCCGCCATGGGTATCGGCAAGATGTGCGGCGACTTCAGCTTCCTGAACAACCGGCGGCAGTTGATGGAGGTCACCGAACATGATGAGCCGCGCACCCCCGAAAGCCTCACGCGGACGGCCGCGATTGACCCGCAATGCATGATCGATGGCGCTCATCAGATCAGAGCGCACCATCGATACTTCGTCGATGACCAGGAAATCGAGTTTACGCATGATGCGGCCATTGCGGCTGCGGCGGATGTCGCTCGACTGGATGAGTCGTGGCGGAAAGCCGAAGAAGGAATGGATCGTTTGCCCACCGACATTGATCGCCGCCAATCCTGTCGGCGCCAGCACGACCATCTCCCCTTGGACCTGATCGCGCAGCGCTCTCAGAAGCGTTGACTTTCCCGTCCCCGCCCTGCCCGTAACGAACAGATGTCCGTCACCCTTGCGCACATAATCGAGCGCGGCTGCGAACTCGTTCGTCGGAAGGATCTCTCCCGGCCATACCGCATTCGCGCTGGCCGGCAGAGCGCCAGCAGAGGATTCGTCAGCGGCAATGTTCAAGCGGATACCCTGCACAAGCATTTGGCCCGCGGCGTCTCAAATGGCCCGCGGCCGCGATTTGCATTGATTTGTCGTGTGCGAGTCTACCGCTCGCGCCGGCATTTGCCAGCCCGAAATGAGCCTCGTGCCCAGGCAGGTGAACCGTTCGGCTTGCCGAATTGATGACCTGCGCGAAGTTCGCGGGTTGGAAAGGTGAGCAGATTAAGGTTCAGCCGCGTCCCAGAGCGGCGCGCATGTTGGCCATGTCGGCTTCGGTCGTCTGCTCCGGAAGCTCGATGACCTCGCGCGTGGACAGAACCAGCAGGGCCACATTCGTCTTGTAGCCATCGTCGTCATAGCGCGTCTCGATGCGGAGACTGGAGACATCGGAGAACGGAATTTCGATCGCCTTGCGGGCGAGCAGACCTGTGCGCTCGATCGTGATGATGCGGGAAGCCTTATCGAGCGAGACGCGAGTGACATCACCCTGGTCCAGAACGCTGATGACATAGGCGGCTGTGGCGATCACGAAAATTGCGCCCAAATAGATGTGCAACAGCACACTGGCGCTGCCGAGCGCGCGTGCATCGATAAGGAAGAGCACCAGCGCAGGGGCCGCCAGCCCAATCAGAATAGGCGCAACGGCGTGGCGTCCCAGAAAACGGGACTCGGCTTCAACGCCAATTCCTACGGTGTGCTCCAGGCTCATGCTTTGCTCGAAACGGTCAACAGCCAAAACGGCGTACCGTGAGCATACCGATCAAATATTTACGAACGCTCAATTTTGTAGCTGTGCGGACGATTAAGATCTTCCGAACGGTTCGTAAAGTGTTTGATCTTTCGAAAAAGATGGAGCCGACAGGCCGACCCTTTTGGGGCCGGCCCATCAGCGTGATCCTTGCCGGACGTTAATCGCGCGTGACGCTCAGAATCTTGAAGTCTTTGTCGAGCTTGATGTCGAACTGGAGGCCGCTCTTGTCTTTGGCATCGTCGACTTCGAAGACTCCGCTGCCCTCGGTCTCCTTTTCCATCGTGCCGCCGGAATAGCCGGCCGCAGCCAAGGCCTCGGTGATCTTCTTGGCCTCTTCATCGGACGGCTTACTGTCGGCGAAGGCCGGTGCGGCAACAGCTAAAATCGAAAAAGCAGCGATTACGAGCTTCTTCATGTTCATCTCCTTGTCCAGGGTCGGGATCACGTTGTGCGGACCGCATCGCAGCAGGAGGCTGCTAGGGAAAAATTCCGCACGCCTCCGACTTGAGTATGATTATTGAGCAATGCAAGTCCGGAATATTTCCCGATGCACTCTATGCCGCACCCGCCTCGCGCTCGGCTTCCCGCTTGCGATCCTGGCGTTTACGCTCATTGGGATCGAGCCAGCGCTTGCGCAAACGGATAGATTTCGGCGTAACCTCAACCAGTTCTTCGTCCGTGATGTAGCTCATGGCCTTTTCCAGCGTGAGCTTCATGGGTGGCGTCAGAAGCACTGCATCGTCTTTCCCCGATGCACGGACGTTGGTTAGCTTTTTGCCTTTCAGGACATTCACTTCAAGATCGTTGTCACGCGTGTGCTCGCCCACGATCATGCCTTCGTAGACCCGATCCTGCGGATTAATCATGAACGGGCCACGGTCCTGGAGGTTGAAGATTGCATAGGCCACCGCCTCGCCGGTGCTGTTGGAAATCAGCACGCCCGTCCGCCGGCCAGGGATCTCGCCTTTGAAGGGCGCATAGGCGTGGAACAGCTTGTTCATCACCGCAGTGCCACGGGTATCCGACAGCAGTTCGGATTGGTATCCAAGCAGACCGCGCGTGGGCACATGCAACACCATGCGGGTTCGTCCACCGCCCGAGGGGCGCATCTCAAGCAGCTCGCCTTTGCGTTCCGACAGCTTGGAAACGACGGCGCCAGTGTAGTTGTCATCGACGTCGATGATGACTTCCTCGATGGGCTCGAGCTTCTGGCCGGTTGCTTCATCGATCTTGATGACGACCTTGGGGCGCGACACGGTCAGCTCAAATCCTTCGCGGCGCATGTTCTCGATCAGAATGGCGAGCTGCAGTTCGCCGCGGCCCGACACGGAGAAGCTGTCCTTGTCGTCTTGCTCGACGATGCGGATGGCGATGTTGCGCTCCGCTTCCTTCAGCAGCCTGTCGCGGATGACGCGGCTTTGCACCTTGTCGCCTTCCTGACCGGCGAAGGGTCCATCATTAATCCGGAACGTCATGGACAGCGTCGGCGGGTCGATAGGCTGAGCAGGTAGCGGGCTTTCGACGGACAGATCACACAGTGTGTCGGCGACAGTTGCCTCCGTCATGCCGGCCAGCGCCACGATATCGCCGGCCTCGCCGAGCTCGACACTGGTGCGCTCCAGGCCGCGGAAGGCAAGAACCTTCTGCACACGAAACGTCTCGACGAGCGCTCCGTCGTGGTGCAGCGCCTTGATCTGCTGATTTGGCTTAACCGAGCCCGACGTGATCCGGCCCGTCAGAATGCGGCCAAGGAAGGGGTCGGCTTCGAGCGTCGTGGCCAGCAGGCGGAAGCCGCCGGTTTCCACCCTCGGCGGCGGCACATGCTCCAGCACCAGATCGAACAGCGGCGCCATGCTTTCCTGCGGGCCAGCAGGATCGCGCGCCATCCAGCCATTGCGGCCTGAGCCGTACAGAACAGGGAAGTCGAGCTGTTCGTCGGTTGCGTCGAGGTTGGCAAACAGGTCGAAGATCTCGTTCAACACGTCGAGATGACGCTCGTCGGGACGGTCGATCTTGTTGATGGCCACGATGGGTCGCAGGCCGCGGCGCAGCGCCTTCGAAACGACGAACTTGGTCTGCGGCAACGGGCCCTCGGAGGCGTCGACGAGCACGATCACCCCGTCGACCATGTTCAAGATACGCTCCACCTCGCCGCCGAAGTCGGCGTGGCCCGGCGTATCGACGATGTTGATGCGGGTGTCTTTCCAAACAACGGACGTGCATTTGGCGAGGATGGTAATGCCACGCTCGCGCTCCAGGTCGTTGCTGTCCATCGCGCGCTCGGCGACCTTCTGGTTCTCGCGGAAGGCGCCCGATTGCTTGAGCAGTTCGTCGACGAGGGTCGTCTTGCCATGGTCGACGTGCGCGATGATCGCGATATTACGGACATTCATGAATGGGGCCTGAGGTTGAGGCGCCTGCTTATTGCGGCGCAAAATTGAGCCATCCGCCTAGCACACTGTAACGCTGCAAGCTAGCGCGGTTTGGCCGCGCCCGCGCTCCTTTGGCCGCTGGAACCGAGGCTTTATCGGCGTTTTGGGCGAACCGCATGAGTGGGGCAGGGCTCGCACCCGCCCAGCTTGTTAAGAGGGTTAGCACGCTTCTTGAAGGGAACGGGATGAACGCGGCCAAGCCGCCCGCGCCCCGTGCCAATCCGGCACACCCGCCTGGAGATTTGCGACATGTTCGAACGCAACAAGATCGACAATGCCGTTCAAGTGATGACGGTGCCTGCCGAGTTGACGCTGGACGATGGCGAGGTGCTGAAGGGCCGGTTCGTGATTTCAGCCAACCGCAACATCTATGAAGTCCTCAATGCCGATACCCACTTCTTCGATTTTGAGACCTACACTGGCGAGCGTGCGCTGATCGCACGAACAACAATCAAGGCCGTTCGGATCATCCCGGTCTCCAATGCCAATCATCTCAAGGGGCGGCTCCGCGAAAACGAGGTGTTCGACCCCTACGCGATCCTGGGTGTGGCGCAAGGCACCGCATGGGAGGATGTACGGGCGGCCTATGTCAATCTGTCGAAGCTTTATCATCCCGACCGCTTCGCCAACGTCGATCTGCCCGGCGAGGTGAGCGATTATCTGTCCGCCATGGCGCGCCGAATCAACGCCGCCTACGCTGCGCTCGAAGCTCCTGTTCAAGCCGCCAAGCGCGCTGCAATTGCCAAGTCAGCGCCTGTGTTTACCTCTCCAATCCGTGGGTGAGCCGCCCGTTGCGCTCTTATCGAAGGGCTGGTGAGGCACGAAATCGTGCTGCAGCGAAACGTACGAACTCGCAAACGCGCGGGCTCTCGGTTCGCGTCGGCCGGTAGACGAGATGGATCGGAATGGCGGTGTCATCAAAGCGGTCCAGGATGGTTCGCACTCGCCCATCATGCAGCGCCGCCTTTGCCTGATAGGAAAGAACGCGGGTAATGCCGGCGCCTGCCGCGGCGGCATCCAGGGCGGCATCCGCCGTGTTGACTGAAAGACGGGCACGCACGCGCACGGAGTTGCGGCCGTAGCGCTTGCTTTTGAAATTCCAGCGTGTGCCACCGGGTAAACCGTCGAACGTGACGCAATCGCGACGGGCCAGATCCGCGATCGCCGAGGGTACGCCATGCCGGTCCAGATAGGCGGGTGACGCGCACACGACCATGTTCAGCGTTCCGACACGCTTTGCGATCAGCGAAGAATCCGGCAGTTCGCCGATGCGCACCGCAACGTCGATGCCCTCCTCGATGAGATCGACGATGCGGTCCACGAGAAGAAGCCGCGCATCGATGCGTGGGAAGGACGCAAGAAAGGCAGCGACAAGCGGGACGATGTGCATCCGCCCGAAAGCAACCGGTGCGGTGATGGCGATGGTGCCGGAGAGATCTCCGGCTTCTCCCGTGATCCTGCTTTCGGCGGCTTCGATTTGCTCGATGACACTCCGGCAGGTTTCAAGATAGTCCCGCCCGGCATCGGTCAGGACCATCCGGCGGGTCGTGCGCTCAATCAGAGTGGATGACAAACCGGCTTCGAGCTGCGCGAGCGCACGGCTCACATTCGTCAGCGGCTCTCCAAGATTGCGGGCTGCGGCCGAAAGGCTGCCCGCCTCGGCCACGGCCGCAAATATCGTCATGGCGCGAACCTTATCCATCGCAGATCCTTCCATTTTATGGAAATATTCCTGCCGGACTTTCTATCTAGCGGAGAGGTGAGATTTGCACCAGCTTCCATGGCGAGCCAAGAATCCAGGAGCCCGCGATGCCGGCCAAGCTTTACGATCTCGAATTGTCGGGCAACTGCTACAAGGTGCGTCTGCTTTGCGCGCTGCTTGGGGTGCCGCTGGAGATCATACCCGTCGACTTCCTGGCAGGCGCGCACAAGAGGCCGCCCGTCATCGATCTCAATCCGTTCGGCGAGCTTCCTGTCTTCCAGGACGGCGACGTGGTGCTACGCGATAGTCAGGCGATTCTCGTTTATGTCGCCCGCAAGTGGGGCGGCGAGGCGTGGTTGCCAACCGATCCTGCCGATATGGCGCGTGTGTGTGAATGGCTGTTCGTGGCCGAGAATGAAATCGCGCGCGGTCCAAACGATGCGCGCCTGCACGATAAGTTCGGCTATACTCTCGATGTTGCAACGGCCCGCGCAAACGCGGCCCGCATACTCGGCCTTATGGAACGGCGTCTGGCGCGCCGCTCCTGGCTTGCATTGGATCGGCCCACCGTCGCCGACATCGCCTGCATGCCCTATGTGGCGCTGGGCCATGAGGGCGGCGTGCCGATTGACGGCTATCCGGCGTTGCAGGCTTGGGTTCAGCGCGTGAAGCAGTTGCCGGGTTTCGTCGGAATGCCCGCGATCTAAAGGCCGCAAGTTTCAAAGCACAGGGTGCAGCAGCATGTCTACGCCCGCATCGCCCGTATCGGATGTCGCCTTCACGCCTGCCGTCAAAGCCGCTCAGACCCGGCTTGGATCGCGGGATCAATTTGAGCGCATGGAGAAGGGGCACGGCTGGCCCAGCCATGTCACATCGGATTTGGCCGAGGTGATCGCGGCGGCGCGCTCGTTTTATCTTGGAACCGCCAGCGCCGCCGGGCAGCCTTATATTCAGCACCGCGGCGGCCCTGCCGGTTTTCTCAAAGTGCTCGATGAGCGCACGCTGGGCTTTGCCGACTTTGCAGGCAACAAGCAATACATCACGGCCGGCAATCTGTCGGAGAACCCGCTCGCCTTCATCTTCCTCATGGATTACGCGCGCCGGCGGCGAGTCAAACTCTGGGGTCGTGCAAAGATCATCGAGGATGACGAAGAGCTGCTGAGCCGGTTACGTCCGCCGGTCGGATCGGTGCGCGCGGAACGCGTCATTATCTTCGAACTTGAGGCATGGGACCGCAATTGCGCGCAATACATCCCGCAACTCGTGCCCATTGAAGAGGTGCAAAGCGCCATCCATCGGCTTCAACAGCGCATTGCGGATCTTGAATCGCAGATCAAGGCGCGCGCGGTCTTGGACTGATCCCTAGAGCTGTTCCGCTTTTGATGGAATCGCGGAACGGCTCTAGGCTTTTGTTTTGTCGTGCTTCTTGTCGGAAAACCGGTTCCCACTTTTCCGCAAAGCACTCTAGCGTGCGCGACGCGCACAAGGCGCCTTACCGCGCAGGCAGCGAAGAACCGTTGGGGTCCTTCTCATTGGCGCGCAGCTCGCTCAGCAGGGTCTCGATATCGGGGCGCGGCGCGGGTGAGTTGTCGTGGCGTTGCCGCTGGCGATCCTGGAGCACACGTGCGCTCATTTCTGCGCCTGACTTCTTGAGGCGCCGGCCCCCGGAGATCAGCAGCGGGTTCGTGGGTTGCTCCAGGTCCAGTTCTTCCAGGAAGCTTTCGCGCAACGCGTAGAACGCCTGCAGGATGGCATCGCGCACCAGCTTCTTGTGCTCTTCTGTTGGCGGCTGTGGATTACGTGGATCGAGTGTCTGGAGGACGCGGCGCATGTCGTGCAGCGGGGCATAAGGGTACAGCCCGACGAGTGTGTCGGTTTCTCCGGAGTTCTTGTAGACGATCCGCATCGTGTCGATCGTTTCGCTGATGCGGTTGAAGGCGGCTAGATAGTCGTCCGTCGCGTGATAGGGCTTCTCGCAATAATTCAACAGAATGGATTTGGTACGGACGATGTTGCGCCATTCCTCCTCGAGGCTTTCCACGAATTTGGAGCGCTTCTGGAAGATGTTGGAAAGGTACGCGACGCCGCCGGTCGCGATGAGCAGCGACATATCGCGGACGAACTCATACATCTGGCTGGCGATGGAAACGATCTGCGACGGCACGCCGGGGAAATCGTCGATGAATTTTGCCGCAAGCAGAAGCAGCAACACGATGCCCAAGATCCAGTAAAGCCGAATCAGAGTTCTGTTGACGGATGTTCTGGTCATCTGAGGTGCCGTGCCGGTGGTCTTGATCGGAGGACTGGCGTGTGCAGATCCGCCTGTCGTTTACATGAGTTGGCAGCCGGCATCATGTCCCAAAAGAGGCTTTGAAGGCGTCCCATACGTCGGACTGCCGTTTTCGCCTCATCAGACAAAATTGCCGCATTCCATGTGGCGGGAATTGCCTGAGGCGCCATGTCCGGTCCAATTTCGGCTGCAATTGGACGTTTCAACCCAAAAAATCCATGCCTTTTGTCGCAAGGCGTATGGCAGAGCTGGAAATCAGGCCTATGCCGGTTTACGTGCGATAGGTTCGGAAAGCGCTTGTAGACGCGTAAGTAACCATGCTGCCGGCTTGACACGGGCCGGGTGGGTTCAAGTCTGGCACGTCCAGCCAACAAGGAAAGTCTCCAGGAACAATGTGCGGTGTTGCCGGTGTGATCGATCTGTGCGGCCGGCATGAGCCGCACCGCGAGACAGTTGAAGCCATGACCGAGGCTCTTGCCCATCGCGGCCCAGACGATGATGGCTACCTTTTCGCGCCGGGCATGGGGCTTGGACATCGCCGTCTCAGCATCGTCGGGATAGAGTTGGGCCATCAGCCGATTTATAACGAGGATCGCACTGTCGCCGTCATGGTCAACGGCGAGCTGTTCGAACATGAGGAGTTGCGTCGCTCCCTCAAGGCCAAGGGCCACGTCTTCAAGTCGACGACTGACTCGGAAGTCCTCGTGCATCTTTACGAAGAGCAGGGCGAGGACGTATTCACGAGTCTCAACGGTCAGTTCGCCGCCATTCTCGTCGACTTCAGGCGCCGTCTCATTTTTCTTGCGCGCGACCGCGCCGGCATCTGTCCGCTGTTCTGGGCGCGCGAGGGGGATTGGCTGTACGTCGCCTCCGAGCCCAAATCCATTCTGGCATCCGGCGACGTGATGCCGATTTGCGACCCTCGCGGACTCGATCAGGTCTTCAACTTTTTCGCCATCGGCGGACGGCGCACCATGTTCGCCGGGATCAACTCTGTCCTTCCAGGGCACTATCTCAAGATCGCCTTCCGACCCGACCGCCGTCCCGCTGAAATCGTCGAAAGGCGTTATTGGGATTACGACTTCCCCGATGCCGGTCAAGAAGAGAACCCGGAAAATATCACCCCACTCGTCGATGAATTCGAAGCCGCGTTTCACAATGCCGTCGATCTTCGTCTGCGCGCCGATGTTCCTGTGGTTGGCTACCTGAGCGGAGGCGTCGATTCCGCCTATGTGCTCGCCACTGCCGCAAAGATTCGCGGCACGCCGCCGCCGAGCTTCACCATTCGCGTCCCATCCGGCAAACTCGACGAAACGCCGGACGCCATGGTTTCGGCGCGCTCGATCGGCACCAACCCGACCATCGTGACGTGCGACGCCGAGGCGATCCGAAAGGCCTATCCGGATCTTATTCGGGCCACCGACAGCCCGGTCATTGACACGTCCTGCGCAGCGTTGTTCTCGCTCGCCGCCGAGGTCCGCCGGCAAGGCTATAAAGTAACTCTGACCGGTGAAGGAGCTGACGAAGCGTTTGCCGGCTACGTCTGGTTCAAGACAGGCGCCTTCGAGCAGATGCACGACAGACGCGGATTCCGCCCAAGCCGCATCTCCAACCGCATTCTGCGTAAACTCACTTCACCCGCCACGCCTTGGCGGGATATCTTGCGAGAGGACGAGCTGTCAGGCGGCCCGCATGCGCAAACGCTGCTCTACAGCCTCGTCGGTCGGTCGCGGCATATGTACTTCAGCCGCGAGACCAAGGCTCTCCTTAAAGGCTATTCTGCCTACGAAGACATGCCGCTGGACCTTGAGCGCATGAAGCGATGGCATCCGCTGAACCAGTCGCTGTACCTGGGCTATAAGCTGCATTTGCCTGGATTGCTGCTGAACCACAAGGGTGACCGCATCGCCATGGCCAACAGCGTGGAGACGCGCTACCCGTTCCTCGACAATGGCGTTATTGCGGCGGCAGCGCGTATCCATCCTGAATTGAAATTGAAGGGCCGCAAGCAAGACAAGTTTCTTTTGCGCAAGGCGGCCGAGCGCTTGCTTCCCCGCGAAGTCGCCTGGCGGCCGAAGGGCATGTTCCGCGCACCATTTGCCGAAAGCTTCGTTCAAAGCCCGCCGAAATACGTCGAGCAACTCATGAGCGTGGAGTCGCTGGCGCGTGCGGGACACTTCGACGTCAAATCTGTACGCCGCGACTATGAGCGCTATGTTGCGGGCCAGGTGCCCGATTGGCGGGTTTTCATGAGCATGGGACTGGGTGGCGTGCTCTCCACTCAGCTCTGGCATCACATCAATTTCGGCGGTGGGCTCTGCGAGCTTGATTATGTCGAGCGCGTGCCCCAACGCGTGCGTCATCCCGGCCAAGAGCCAAAGCCCGTCGCGGTGGCCTGAAGCGGTCCGCAGCAAAAAGATCCCAGGCCAGCTGTAGGGCTCGAGCGCAATGGCGTTGTCGCAGAAGCGCCGGTGATGCTTCCGCGGTCAGGGCCAATTCCCTGAACACAAATGGTTTATTCTGAAATTTATAAGGACCCCGTCGAGCCTTTGAGGCTCCACAAGCAAAAGTCGCGTGTTGCTGGCTGTGGTCATGGTACCCACTGTTTGCACGATATTTTGCAAACCCAATTGACGACTGGCCACTAATTTTTCAACTCTGGGTTGGCCGAAGTGGGCCCGGGGGCCTGCCGAAGGTGTGTCTGGACACTTGTCCGGCGCCCGCGTGCATAAGAAGTATGGGAGACTACAGATGAAACCGATGGCAAAGACGGCGACCATTTTGGCGATTTCGGCACTTGCCGCATTCGTTTCTGGTTGCTCTGAACAAAAGAGCGAGGAAAAGACGTCCACTCCGGCGGCGACGCAAGAGGGAACGAGCCCGGCAGCTACATCGACAGAACCTGCGCCGGCACCGTCCACAGCATCGGAGCCCGCTGCCACGCCACCGCCGGCGACAGAGGCCCCCGCCGCCGCCCCGGCGCCTGAAACCGCTCCACCCGCCGAGGAGAACAAGTGAGATCGTTCGCTTGAGCGGATGCGTCGAGAAACGCGCCAAGCGGGTCTCAGGCTAACCGACCATGTCACGCGGCGCACATACGCCCGGGGGGGAACGTTGTCTCATCTAAACCGACGATTGAGCAGACGAATGCCAACGGCGCTCGTCCACTCTTTCGTTGCGATCAAGAGCGCGGACCGCGGCCTTAGCTGCGGTTGCGCATTTCGAGCGTTCTAAGCCGCAGCGCGTTGAGCTTGATGAAGCCTTGTGCGTCCTTCTGGTCGTAGGCGCCCTTGTCGTCCTCGAACGTAACGAGTGCCGGCGAGTAGAGCGACTTGGGGGAAGAACGCCCGGTAATGATCGTGTTGCCCTTGTAAAGCTCGAGCGACACCTCGCCCTCGACGTGCTCCTGGCTCTTGTCGATGGCGGCCTGCAGCATCTCGCGCTCCGGCGCAAACCACAGGCCGTTGTAGATGAGTTCGGCATAGCGCGGCATCAGTTCGTCCTTGAGGTGCCCCGCGCCACGATCGAGCGTGATGCTCTCGATGGCGCGATGAGCCGCAAGCAGGATGGTGCCCCCCGGCGTCTCGTAGACACCGCGCGACTTCATGCCGACGAAGCGGTTCTCGACGAGATCGACGCGTCCGATACCATTATCGCGGCCAAGATCGTTTAATGCCGCGAGGAGCGTGGCCGGCGACATCCTCTTGCCGTTGAGCGAGACCGCATCGCCTTTCTTGAAACCGATGGTAATGGCGGTTGCTTTGTCGGGTGCGTCCATGGGTGAGATGGTGCGCTGGTAGACCATCTCGGGCGCCTTGATCGCGGGGTCTTCCAGCACCTTGCCCTCCGAGGAGGAGTGCAGGAGGTTGGCGTCCACGGAGAATGGGCTTTCGCCTTCCTTGTCTTTTGCAACGGGGATCTGATGATCGCGGGCGAACTTCAACAGTTCCTCGCGGCCTTTGAACGTCCATTCACGCCAAGGCGCGATGATCTTGATGGCGGGCTCCAGTGCGTAGTAGCCCAGTTCGAAGCGGACCTGATCGTTGCCCTTGCCGGTCGCGCCATGGCACACCGCGTCGGCACCCACCTTGCGGGCGATCTCGATCTGCTTTTTGGCGATCAACGGCCGCGCGATCGAGGTGCCGAGCAGGTATACCCCTTCGTAGACAGCGTTTGCGCGGAACATCGGGAAGACGTAGTCGCGCACGAATTCTTCACGCAGGTCTTCGATGAAGATGTTGTTTTCCTTGATGCCGAGCATCAGGGCTTTCTTGCGGGCGGGTTCCAGTTCCTCGCCTTGACCCAGATCGGCCGTAAAGGTCACGACTTCCGCGCCGTATTCCTCCTGCAGCCACTTGAGAATGATCGAAGTATCAAGCCCGCCGGAGTATGCGAGCACGACCTTCTTGATTTTTCCCTTTTTTGTCATGGGCGTATCCTGTAGCGGAGTTGCGCGGAAAAGGCGCGGCACTCTTAGCAGGCCCCACGCTCAGTGCAAGGGCGCGAAAACAACGGCCCTGCGCGGCAAATACGTCGCAGATCGTCATCTATCCCCTGGTGATTTCGTCGTCACTGGTGGAGTTTCAGGCAATGTTCTGTTCAATAGGGCGGCAATCGGGGAGGTAACAGCGTAGGGCCCGTGTTTGCCGGGCTAAATATATTTGCCGGGGGATGGCATCATGCCTATGAGCAGCCGTGCGAAGATTTCTGCGCTGACAACTGCTGTCGTTCTGGGAGCCGCTCTGGGCACCGCCGGGCGCGCTGCGGCTCAGTACAACGGGAGTTGGATCACTCCGGAAAACTCATCCCAAGCAAAGCCCGCTGTCCCTGCGCAGGCGGGGGCCGCAGAGAGCGGCACGCCCGCTGGCGGCTGGGAAGTCAAGGAGATCCAAGCCAAGGACATGGCCAAAGGCAAGGACGCGGCAGCCAAGAAGACGGATGCTGGCAAGACCGCCACCTCGGCCAAAGGAGCCAGCGCACCGAAGGCTGCAGAAACCAAGGCTGTCGACTCAAAGACGCCCGCCAAAAAAGCCGCTGTCACAAAGACACCCGCTGTCCAGGCTGCCGGCAAGACGTCCGGGGAGCCCAAATCCGCGGCCAAAACGCCCGAATCGAGCCCGGCGGCAGACAAAAAGGCTCCGCCAGAGTCGGCATCAGCGGGCAAGACGGCGGACGCACCTAAGCCTTCTGAAGAGCAGGCTGGGATCGTCAAAGAACACGGCGCCAAACCGGCTCCATCGAACGCCGCCGCGCCGGTTGCCGCGCAGGCGGTAAACGAGGCTGCAAGCGAAAAAGCCTCCCAGACCGCTACGACGGCTGTGGAGGCTGCGCCGGAAAAAGAACAGGCGACTCCGCAAGCCGAAGCCGGCGTTGAAATGGAGTCCGGCGCAACAGCCGCGGCCAACGATAAGGTCGAGACGGTAGCGCCGGTTGCTGCCGAGCAATCGCCTGTGGTGCTTGACGCTGCTCCTGAGGAGAGCGCGAACGCGCAAGCCACCGAGCCCGCACAAGCACCCGAATCGGCACAGCAATCCGCGGCTGCGGAAGGTCCTGAAGTGTCCGCCGATGCCCACCACAGCAGCAACGCCGTGCACGCCGCGCCCGGCTTGTTCGTCGTGTTGCCGAGCGAGATACCGATCAGCCGCCGGTTAATGCCCGAACAGTGAGTGACGGCTCAACCAAGCCCCGGCAAGCCACGCGGCAGCAGCCAAAATGGAACCAGCAGCGTGGCCATCTTGGGTAAAGCGCTGAACATCGGCGCCAGCGCGTGGCCGCTGTCGTTTCGGAACGTGGTCATCAGCTTCTCAAATCCCTCGCGGGCCGCCTGCGCCGCGTCCATGCTGGCCGCGTTTGCTCGCGCCGTGGGGGCTGCAACCGAATAGGGCAGACCTGCCGCCATGAGCCAAGCGGTCATGGGCATCTGGAAAGCGTTGAAGGAAGCGTTCGGCCACATCCAGCAGCACGCGTTCATTGCGTCCTGCCATCCGCTTGTCCAGGCCGCCGTGTTCTGATTCGTCGCGGCGGAGAACCAGGGGTTATTCGTGAACCACGGATTCTGCGTCCAGGGATTTTGGGTCCAAAAGTTCTGGATCTGGGTCCAAGGATTCTGGCCCGCACCCGAGCCCCCTATGAGGGCGCTGGGCGAGGTCCACGCCGCCATCGATGGCGCGAATTGGAAAAAGGGAGCACCAAAATCGGCATTCTTTTCGGGTGCCAATGCGGGGGCCGGCGCCCACACATTCAGCCACCACGAAAATGGATCGGCGTAAGGCTGGTCGACTGCTGGGACAGACGCTCGAGCTGACAGAGTATCCGGGGTAAATGCATTGAGCCACCACGAAAATGGATCGGCGTAAGACGGGGTGGTTGCCGGCGCAGACGCTCGGGCTGACGGAGTATTCGGGGCAAATGCGTTTAGCCACCACGAAAATGGATCGGCGTAAGACGGGGTGGTTGCTGGCGCAGATGCTCGGGCCGACGGAGTATTCGGGGTAAATGCGTTTAGCCACCACGAAAATGGATCGGCGTAAGACGGGGTGGTTGCCGGCGCAGATGCTCGGGCCGACGGAGTATTCGGGGTAAACGCATTGAGCCACCAAGCGAAGGGATTGCTGGCTGCGGGCTCCGGGGAAGGTTTGGCGGGTTCCAATCTCTCCGCCGTGGCGTTGGCGAATTGGCTGTGCCACATCCCAAGGGCGGCCATGCCAGCGGTTGCGTAGTTAACCCAAGCCTCCGTCACGCTTTTGAAGAAGCGCGCGTGCAAATCGAAATCGTACAAGAAACGCACTCCCAAGCCGGTAAGCTTGCACCCTAGCACTTATGCTGCAGCGCAGCAAGCGAACTTTGTTCCGGTTTAAAAAGTTCAGGCCTTGTTTGCGGGGGGCTCCATTGAGGGACTGGGCTGGGCGGATGGTGCGCTCTTGTCCGGCGTGCCGGGAGCTTGCGGTATAGCCGGGGGCGAATTTACGGGTGCTGCCTTGGTGATGGGAACCGACGTCGTCGCGGCGGACGTTGCCATGCGAGACACTGGCGCAGAAGCAGGTCCAGGCGTCTCGTTGTTTGTCGCTGCGGGAGCCTTTTCCTTGGCTTCCTTCTCGCGTCTGAGCGCGATCCGCTCCGCGAGCGATCCTTTTTTGACCTCCGGCGGCTCCGCTTCAACTTTGATGCGTGGCCGGGCAGACGCAACCTCCCCCTGTTCTCCAGGTAAGGCTATGCGTCCCCCTGCCACGAGCCAGTACATCAGCCCGCCAAAAAAACCGGCGGTCAGGAAAGATTGCAGGGCATAGTTGTTCATGATGGTGAACTGACCCGGCACCTCGCTGGAATACTGAGCGAAGAATCCCAGCAGCGCGATGCCGACCCCAACGCCGAGCCAATAGCCGAGCGAGCGCACGCTAAGCCATTCGGCAATCCCGGCCGCAATCAGAGCGAATGGCAGCGAAAAGATCGCGAAATGCGTTGCGGCCTTGAGCACCAGCGAGAGCGTGTTGCCGGCTTGCGCCGGAAAATCGCTGGCAGAAACGGAGGCGAGTTGAACGGGAGTCGACACGTAAAGCACCTGAACGAGCGCCGCCGTCAGGCAGGCAAGCGTGATGCCGGCCAGAACTTTGAAAAGCGTACGCAAGATACCCATTGGCCCCTGGTCCTATCGTTCCTTGTCCGGATCAATATAAGTTTTCGCAGCCGCGCCTCAAGAGCGCCCTCATGCGGCGGGCCGTGCTGGTCTGGTTGCTCTGCGTTCAGTCCGTTGCCGAAGCCGTGCGCTCCTTCGCGCGCGTTTTGATGCTCTCCGATTTGAGCTGGCCGCAGGCCGCCAGGATGTCACGTCCGCGCGGGGTGCGCACGGGGCTGGCATATCCGGCGCGGTTCACGACCTCCGCGAAGCGCTCGATCGCCTCCCAGCCGGAGCATTCATAGCGCGTGCCGGGCCAGGGGTTGAAAGGGATGAGGTTAATCTTGGCGGGAATGCCCGACAGCAATTTCACAAGCGCGCGGGCGTCCGCCAGACTGTCGTTCACGCCTTTCAGCATGACGTATTCGAACGTAATGCGGCGCGCATTCGACAGTCCCGGATAGTTGCGGCAAGCCTCAAGCAAATCTGCGATCGGGTACTTCTTGTTGATCGGCACGAGTTCGTCGCGCAGCGCATCATGGGTCGCATGTAGCGAGATGGCGAGCATAGTGCCGGCTTCCGCGCCCCAGCGAGGGATTTCCGGCACGATGCCAGAGGTCGACAGGGTGATGCGGCGCTTGGACAGCGACAGCCCGTCGCCATCGGCGGCAACGTCCATGGCCTCCTTCACGTTGTCGAAATTGTAGAGCGGTTCGCCCATGCCCATTAGCACGACGTTGGAGATTTTGCGTTCGGTTGAGGGTAGCAGGCGGTCATCGCCCGGCGCGCCGGCGCCCGGCCAGTCACCGATGCGGTCGCGCGCCAGCAGAATCTGTCCGACGATCTCGGCGGCTTCCAGATTGCGCACGAGGCGCTGTGTGCCGGTATGGCAGAATGAGCAATTGAGCGTGCAGCCGACCTGGCTTGAAATGCACAGCGTGCCCCGGTCGCTTTCTGGGATGTAGACGGTCTCGATCTCGGGCGCGCGCGCCTCATGCCCGCGCTTGGGCAGGCGCAGCAACCACTTGCGTGTACCGTCGACCGATACCTGTTCGGCCACGATCTCGGGCCGCTCAAGCGTGAAGGCATCGTCCAGCGCGCGTCTCAAGTCCTTGGAGACGTCGCTCATGGCGTCGAACGAGGTGAGGCCGCGCACGTAGATCCAGCTCCAGAGCTGATTGACGCGCATCTTGAGCTGCTTTTCGGGAACCCCGATTTCGGCGAGTGCCGCTTTCAAGCCCGCGCGGCTGAGGCCCGCGATCGAACGCCGAGGTGCGGATTGAGACGCCAATGGGGGGGCGCCTCGGGCCCCAGCCTGCAGGGCGGCATCGCGCACTTGGGCAATTTGGTTAACGTCGGTCATTTGCGTGATATCTCGCCCGCACCGGAAATCTGCAGGACTTCTAGCGTTGTTTGGGTTTCGTGAACAGCGCGTTGCTGCGGCCTGAGCGCTGCCGGCGAGCGGTTTTGTTAACCTTCACGGCCAACCAAGGCTGGCAAGACGCCATATTTAACCCTTGAAGTGGTTAACCGGCATTTACCAAATGGGCCGGCCAGGACTGTGGCACTTCACAAGATAAAGCGCGACAGATCGGCGTTCCTGGCGAGTGCGCCGACGCGCTCCTGCACGTAAGCTGCATCAACGACCACGGCCTGACCCGCGCGGTCGGAGGCCTCGAAGGAGACCTCGTCCAAGACGCGCTCTAGCACCGTTTGCAGCCGGCGCGCACCGATGTTCTCGACGCTCGCGTTCACGGAGACGGCGGTGTCCGCAAGGCTGTCGATCGCGTCTTCCGTGAAGGATAGCGTCATCCCCTCCGTCTCCATCAAGGCGATGTACTGCTTGATGAGGCTTGCCTCTGGCTCCGTCAAAATGCGGCGGAAGTCCTCGCGCGTCAGAGCCTGCAATTCCACGCGGATCGGCAGGCGTCCTTGCAGCTCCGGCAGCAGGTCGGAGGGCTTGGACACATGGAAGGCGCCCGATGCGATAAACAGGATGTGGTCCGTCTTTATCGGTCCATATTTGGTCGCGACCGTCGTGCCTTCGATCAGCGGCAGCAGATCGCGCTGCACGCCCTCGCGCGAAACGTCGACGCCGCCGCGCGCACCCTCGCCGCGCGAGCAGATCTTGTCGATCTCATCGAGGAACACGATGCCGTTGTTCTCGACAGCTTTGACGGCTTCCGCGTTGATCTGGTCGGCATCGATCAGCTTGTCGCTTTCCTCGCCGATCAGCATCTCGTAGCTGTCCTTCACCGTCACGCGGCGCGACTTCTGGCGCTGACCGAACGCTTTGCCCAGCATGTCGGAGAGATTGATCGTGCCGACGGACGATCCTGGTACTTCAAACATCGGAAAAGCCGGTGCGGTATCGGCGACGACGATGTCGATTTCCTTGTCGTTGAGTTCGCTGGAACGAAGCTTCTTGCGAAAGCTCTCGCGCGTCGCCGGCGATGAGGTTGCGCCAACAAGCGCGTCGAGGACCCGTTCCTCGGCGTTTTTTTCCGCTTTGGCGCGGACCTCCTTGCGCTTTGCTTCGCGCACCAGCGCAATCCCGACCTCGACGAGATCGCGCACGATGCTTTCCACATCGCGGCCGACGTAGCCGACTTCAGTAAACTTCGTCGCCTCGACCTTGAGGAACGGCGCGCCCGCAAGCTTGGCAAGACGGCGCGAGATTTCGGTCTTGCCGACGCCGGTCGGGCCGATCATCAGGATGTTCTTGGGCAGCACTTCCTCGCGCAGATCGCCCGTCAACTGCTGACGCCGCCAGCGGTTGCGCAAGGCGATGGCCACGGCGCGCTTGGCGTCGGCTTGTCCGACGATATAGCGATCGAGTTCCGAAACGATTTCACGGGGCGAAAAGTTTGTCATGTGTGTTGCAGACTAGACCTCAAAGGTTTCCTACCGGCGCTGGGCCGAAGCACAAACGCGCTCCAAGCTCTCGACTGAAGCAGACAGGGCTTCGGCGCAGATCATGTATCGAGGCTTTCGATGACGAGATTGGAGTTCGTGTAGACGCAGATCTGCGCCGCGATCGTCATGGCCTTACGCGCGATCTCTTCCGCTTCGAGCGGCTGGTCGAGCAAGGCGCGCGCCGCGGCGAGCGCGTAGTTGCCGCCCGAGCCGATGCCCATAACGTGGGCCTCAGGCTCCAGCACGTCGCCATTGCCGGTGAGGACAAGCGTGGCGTCCTTGTCGGCGACCAGCATCATGGCTTCGAGCCGGCGCAGATAGCGGTCGGTCCGCCAGTCCTTGGCCAGTTCCACGCAGGCGCGGGTCAGCTGGCCGGGATACTGCTCGAGCTTGGCTTCCAGCCGCTCAAACAGCGTGAAGGCGTCCGCGGTCGCGCCCGCGAACCCGCCGATCACGTCACCACGCCCCAGGCGGCGGACCTTGCGGGCGTTACCTTTGATGATGGTCTGGCCGAGGCTGACCTGGCCGTCTCCGGCGATCACGACCTTGCCGTTCTTGCGCACGGTCAAGATTGTCGTGGCGTGCCAGGACGAATCGGCGGAATTTTGCGGGTGTGTTGTCATGTACTTGGCGCGTGAGATAAGAAGCCCGGGCCGCCCGACAAGACCCAACGGCCCTTCGTATGGCTCTGCAACCTCGTTTTTTCGTTGACCTGCAAGCGATAGACGCTGGATAGCATCCAAGCAAGCCGCCGGGCCCAGATCCTACCACGGCCGGCGCAGGCATTCGGAGACGATCTTGAAGCGACAAGCCACGATAACGCGCAAGACCAAGGAAACCGAGATCTCGGCAACGGTCGATCTCGATGGAACGGGCGCCTACGACATCAAGACGGGTATTGGCTTTCTCGATCACATGCTGGAGCAACTCGCCCGCCATGCGCTGATCGACATAACCCTGCGGGCAAAAGGCGATCTGCATATCGACTTTCATCATACCGCTGAGGATACCGGCATCGTGTTGGGACAGGCCGTAGCCAAGGCGCTCGCCGACAAGGCGGGTATCGTGCGGTATGCGGACGTGAACTTGCCAATGGACGAGACCCTGACCCGCGTGGCCATCGACGTCTCCGGCCGGCCCTTCCTGATCTGGAAAGTGGAGTTCTCCCGCCCCAAGGTTGGCGAGATGGACACCGAGCTGTTTCGAGAGTGGTTCCAGGCTTTTGCACAGAACGCCGGGATTACCCTGCACGTGGAAAACCTTTACGGCGAGAACAACCATCATATTGCCGAAACTTGCTATAAAGGTTTGGCGCGCGCCCTGAAGGCGGCCATTGCGCTCGATCCGCGCCAGGCTGGACGGGTTCCCTCCACCAAGGGAACGCTGCAGGGCTAGCCGGCGCGGCGGAGCGTGCCGGACAAAATTTTTCAAGATCGAGGACTGCGATCACGTGGTTACGTATACGGTTCATGAGGCTCCCAATCCTGCCGCCGATCGCGTCGACCGGGCTGATGAGCTGCGCTTCATCAAGGACGGGTTTTCCTGGCTGACGGCGTTCTTCCCGCCCCTTGGGCTTGCTGCCAAGGGGTTGTGGCCTGCGCTGCTGGCATACCTCGTCGCGGTGACGCTTCTGGGCTTGTTACTGAATGCGGTGGGTACGGATCCGCAGTGGATCGCACTGATGATGATGGCGTTGAGTCTTTATCTGGGCTTTGAGGTTTCGACACTGGAACGCTTCATGCTCGATCGCGCAGGCTGGCGAACGCTCGGCTCGGTGACGGGCCGCAACATTGCCGACTGCGAACGCCGCTTCTTTGAGACCTGGCTGCCCGATCAACCTGTTATCACCGTGAGCCGCAATCAGTCTGGCGCTTCGGGCGGCACGCTGCCGTTCGGAGCGAAGGCATAAACGAACATCCCACCGGGCAGGACATGCAGCGCGTCGTCATCATCGACTACGGGTCGGGCAATCTCCACTCGGCCGCGAAAGCTTTCGAGCGCGCGGCGCGTGAGAGTGAGACTGCAAGCGAAATCATCGTCAGCACACGCGCAGAGGACGTGGCGTCGGCCGACCGGGTCGTGCTGCCGGGTGTGGGCGCTTTTGCAGATTGCAAGCGCGGTCTTGAGCGGGTGCCTGGAATGCGCGCGGTGCTGGAAGACGTGGTGCGTGCGAAAGGGCGGCCGTTCCTTGGCATCTGTGTCGGCATGCAGCTGTTGAGCGAACGCGGCCTGGAATTCGAGGTGACGGAGGGATTAGGCTGGATCAAAGGCGAGGTGCGGCCCATCGCGCCAGCCGACCCCGCCCTCAAGATCCCGCACATGGGTTGGAACACGCTCGATGTGGTCACGCCTCATGCGCTGCTTTCAGGTATTCCCACCGGTCCGTCGGGCCTGCATGCCTACTTCGTGCATTCGTTCCATCTGGCTGCGGCGGAGCGGCGCGTCGTAGTCGCCGAGACGAACTACGGCGGGCCCGTCACGGCAATGGTGGCCGACGGCAATATTGCCGGCACGCAGTTCCATCCCGAGAAGAGCCAGACGTTGGGGCTCAGGCTGCTCGCAAATTTCCTGTCCTGGAAGCCGTGAAACCGCCCGAACGCGAGCCCGTAAGAGGGCACGCCAAGTCTTCCACCAGCGTCTGAAACGCGGCCCATGCGGTGCGCGGGCCGGAAATCGGCGTCAGCTGCATCGGCTCCTCGTCTTCCAGACGGCCGTCGAGCCAGTTGATCTGGCCGTTGATGGTGGCCACGTCGCGGCCGACGTCATGGATGATCAGCTCGTCGCGCTCGGCAAACAGCACCGCGAGGCGGCGTTTGATCTGCTCGGCCGTGAGCCAGGTTTCGATGTACCAGAGGCCGTCGCCTGCGCGCGCATAACGCGCCGCGATGTAGGGCAGCGTGAATGAGACGGCCCAGGTATCCTGCTGGGGGTGATGGGGCTTGTGGTGGATCAGATAGGTTTTCATGGGGGAGGTCCTGACGAGCATTGCGAGGGGGAGTCGCAAGGGGGGATTGCGAGATTTGGATTGAGCGCCTTCGAAATCGCCGGGGAGAAGCGGTCCGAAGGGTACGCAGAACGCAAACACGCGAAGTGCAACACCAACTCAACGCCTTACAGGGACTATCCAGAACATGGTGACGCGGCGCGAAGAATAAAAGAGAAGCCGGGGTTCTTGGGGCTGAACCCCGGCTTCATTCGTGGAACGCAGATCTGGAAGGATCCGGAGTCGAGGGCCAGCGCAGCCACCGGGTCCAAAGGGCCAGATCAGCAAGCTTCCGCGAAGGGCAGTTCCGGCTCGACGGGCTCGGCGGCCGGTGGGACCGGGAAGGCTACGATGTTGCTGTCGGGCGCGATGTCGAAGGCGGCGCGGCGCTGGCGGAACCAGCGCAGTGAGGTGTTGGTGAGAATCGCCTCACGCTTCACAGCCTGGATGAGCAGACCATCCTCTTCACCAAGCAGGCCCTTCAGGTCGCCCTCCAGATCGATCTCGTCGCGGTCGGAACTGACGTACCAGGTGTTTGCCAGCGGGCGGGCCCACTTCGCACCCATGCTCATGATGACCTGAGCGAGGACGTGCTGGTTACGGGCGGGCTTGGCGAGGTCGTAAGAGATCAGGTAGGTGCGCATGGGGGGCTCCTTAGTCGGTCTTGGGAGGGTCAGAACGCCTAACTTGAGACCCGGAGGATTGCTGTTTCTACAGCAGTGAACATAGGAAGAACATGCCACGAATCATGAGGCATGTCCAGGCCATGTTCGAAAAATGTTCTCGTTAAGGTCTCAGCCGTGTTCTCGCCAGATTTTTGAATTCCGGCGCCTGAAGGCGTGTTGGAATGTGCCGGCAGGCCGGGCGGCGGGCTCAGCCAAATAGCGTGAGCTGATCGGGATGTGCCGCTTTGGCAATCCGGCGATGGGCGCCCGGATCGATGCGATCCTCAAGACCCGGATAGCGCTTGCGAAACAGCGCCAGCGCTTTGGCCCGCGAGCCGGGAAAGCGCAGCTCTTCCCAAATCTCGTAGAGGCGGCGCGGGTCGCAGGCGTACCGCTTGACGAGGTCCTTTTGGCGCACGCGCAGCCAGCGCGCGATCCAGATATCGACCGCGTCGTCCTCGGTGAGGGGGCGGCGAAGAGCCGGTGTGGCAGGAGGGGACTTGAGAAACGCAGTGACCATGGGAAGCGACACGTGGAACCGATGAAAACCATGCTGCGGTCTTGACGCAACGGATCAGACACGATTGATCGCACCGGAACAAAGCAATCTCAAGGCCGCTTCACGTGCGGCAACAAGGAAGCCCTGTCCCGTGATCCTCTTTCCCGCGATCGACCTCAAAGACGGCAAGTGCGTGCGGCTCAAACTTGGAGAGATGGACCAGGCAACGGTCTTCAATGACGATCCTGCAGCGCAGGCCGCGATTTTTGAGCGCCAGGGGTTCAAGTATCTGCACATCGTCGACCTGAACGGCGCGTTCGAGGGTAGGCCAGTGAACGCCACGGCTGTCGAAGCGATCCTCAAGGCGATCCGCATGCCCGCGCAGCTCGGCGGCGGCATTCGCGATCTGGCCACGGCCGAGATGTGGCTGACCAAGGGTGTTGCGCGCGTCATCCTGGGAACCATCGCGGTTCGTGATCCCGCGCTCGTCAAAGCGGCGTGCAAGGCCTTTCCGGGCCGCGTGGCGGTCGGCATCGACGCCAAGGCGGGTAGGGTAGCGGTTGAAGGATGGGCCGAGACCTCTGAGCTGACAGCCATCGACTTGGCCCGCCGGTTCGAAGATGCAGGCGTGTCGGCCATCATCTATACGGACATCGAGCGCGACGGCGTTTTGAAGGGGCTCAATCTGCCGGCGACAGCGGAGCTTGCTCGCGCGACGTCCATTCCCGTCATTGCGTCGGGCGGGCTTGCCTCCATTGATGACGTGAAGGCATTGCTGCGACCTGAGTACAGCATGCTGGAAGGTGCGATCTCGGGCCGCGCACTCTATGACGGGCGCATCGACCCTGCGGAAGCCCTGGCGCTGCTGGCGCGCTAGGCCGAAAGACCTGCTAAGAAACCGGGCTTGCTGCGTGATTGAGTAATCGCGCACCGAAGGACAAAAGCGCGTTGTGTCGTGGTGGAGGGCACATGAAAGTTGGTGACAGGGTGGCGGTGGTGAAGATCCCTGAGGATCTCCCGGAGGACAACAAATCGCTGCTTCGGCTGTTCAACGGCTGTCTTGGCAAAGAGTTTGTCATCGCCGCTTTCGACGGGGATCTCGCCGAGCTTCACGTTGGCGAAGCTTTCGGCGACGCCAAAGAGAAGCATCGTATCTGGCTTCCGCTCAACTATCTCAAGTTGGTGCGTGCCTGAACGTGCGTGATCTGCCAGCGCGCGTCTTGTTCAAGAAAAAATGCAGCCGTCGTCGCTGGGCACACTTTCGACTAATACTTCGGTCTTAGGCGAATGTCGGATTGCGCGCAGCGCGGTTTCACAAAATCGTGCGATTGCAATTATCAAATACCGGCGTGCTTGCGGAAAGCCTCGCCAGATACGAACAATCTTCAAGCCCCATCGGGCACGCACGCTATCGCGTGCGCCGGCAAGCGGACAACGCGCTGGTGGGTCAACGAGACAAAAAGCAGAAAGAGGAAGCACCATGAAGAACGCAGAATTTTCGCGCCGCGATGCGCTCGGCTTGGCGGGGGCAGGGTTATCGGCGGCATTTGCAACGCGCATGCTCGGCCCTATCCCCGCGCAGGCGAAGGCGCCATTCACCAAAACAGCTCACTGCGGCTTTTATAACTTCATGCACGGCGACATGCAGGTCTCGGTGATCTCCGACGGATTCCTGCCGTTCGGCGATGGCCGCAAGACCATGAAAGAGATGTCGATGGAAGATATGGCCAAGCATCTGGAGGCCAACTTCCTGCCCGTTGATGACATGGTGCTTCAAGAGAACATCACGGTCGTCAACAACGGCTCAAAAATCGCGGTCTTGGATACCGGCATGGGCGCTTCCAAAATGTTTGGCGAAAGCACCGGCCGTCTGCCCGCCAACCTGAAGGCGGCAGGCATAGATCCGGAAAACGTGGATGCGGTTATTCTGAGCCACTGCCATCCCGACCACGCTGGTGGTCTCGTGGACGCGGCCGGCAAGTCGGTATTCCCCAACGCGCAGGTTTACGTCAACGAGGCGGACCTCAACTTTTGGACCGACGAAAAGAACCTGTCCAACGAGGGTTTGAAGCCATTCATTGAGCTGGCGCGCGCAAATCTTCTGCCGCACAAGGACAAGATCACCTTCATCAAGGGCGGCGAAGAGATTATCACCGGCGTGACGGCGCTGCCTGCGCCGGGCCACACCATCGGCCACACGGCGTTCATGCTGAACTCGGCCAACAAGCCACTCGCGGTGACGTGCGATACCGGCCACCATCACGTGTTGTTCGTGGAGACGCCGAAGATCGAGTTCTCCTACGACATGGACAGCAAGCAGGCCGTGCAGACCCGCCTCAAGATGTGGGACATGCTGGCGACCGATCGCATTCCGTTCATCGCGTTCCACTTCCCCTGGCCAGGTCTCGGCAATCTCGCCAAGACGGGGCCCGATGCCTACCGCTTCTTCCAGACGCCGGTGAACACCTAGGGCTTTGCAGACAAGTGAGAACCGCTTCTGCGCTAAGACGTACGGCCAAACAAAGATAAGGCGTCGCGCGTTACGGAGCGCGCGGGGCCCCCGGAACGTGAAGCCAAATCACCACCCCGCGCCAATCGGCGCGGGGTGGTTGTGTTTTGCGGATGGATGTTTGCGCTTTCCGGACCAGCGTTGTCTCAGACGACGCTGAGCTTCACGTCGATATTATTGCGCGTGGCGTTCGAATAGGGACAGACCTCGTGCGCCTTGGCGACCAGTGCCTCGGCCTTCGCGCGCTCGATCCCTGGCAGGGATACCGCAAGCGCGATTTCAAGGCCAAAGCCACCTTCCGAGCGTGGGCCGATGCCAACCGTCGAGGTCACGCTTGTGTCTGCGGGCACGTTAACGCCAACCTGAGGAGCGACGAACTTCATTGCGCCGAGGAAGCATGCCGCATAGCCGACAGCAAACAACTGCTCGGGATTGACGCCCGGACCACCGCCCCCGCCCAGTTCCTTTGGCGTGGCGAGCGATACGTCAACAGCGCCGTCGAGCGTGGCGGAGTGGCCGTCGCGGCCGCCAGTCGCACGGGCTGAGGTTTGATAGAGAACATTGACAGGCATCGGGGTGCTCCTAGTTGAATTGTAGGGTGTTCAGAAGCGGCAGACTGAGGGCCGTCCCGGATGACCCGATTGCAGTCCGGATGCAGCGGTGGCTAACGTGGATTGCATCAGCAAGGTTTCTGTATGCGCGCCGCCTAGCGATCAATTTGTCTAATGAAACGCATCAGAGAGAAATACTTTACCTTATGCGACGCCTTGGCTAGAGCGTGTGCCAAAGAAATTCGCCGCATCAAACAAAGATCCCTCGAGGAGATGACATGAACGAGATCAGCAAATGCCCCATGCATGGCGTTCCGGCCAATGTGACCGTTGGGGGCAGGTCGAACCGGGATTGGTGGCCCAACCAGCTCAACCTGAAGGTGCTTCATCAGAACCAGCCTGCCGGCAGCCCGCTGGGCAGCGCCTTCAACTATGCCGAAGAGTTCAAGAAGCTTGATCTTGCCGCGGTGAAGAGAGATCTCACCGCGTTGATGACTGACAGTCAGGACTGGTGGCCGGCTGATTACGGTCATTACGGCGGGCTTTTCATTCGTATGGCATGGCACAGCGCGGGCACATATCGCACGTCCGATGGCCGCGGCGGCGCGGGTGCGGGCAACCAGCGTTTCGCCCCACTGAACAGCTGGCCTGATAACGGCAACCTCGACAAGGCGCGCCGGCTGTTGTGGCCGATCAAGCGCAAGTACGGCAACAAGATCTCCTGGGCCGATCTGATGATCCTGGCCGGTAACGTCGCCATCGAGTCCATGGGCGGCAAAACCTTTGGCTTCGGCGGCGGCCGCGAAGACATCTGGGAGCCCGAGGAAGACGTCTATTGGGGCAGCGAGCGGGAGTGGCTGGCGACCAGCGATAAACCCAATAGCCGCTACTCCGGCGACCGCGTGCTCGAGAACCCACTGGCCGCCGTCCAGATGGGTCTCATCTACGTCAACCCCGAAGGCCCGAACGGCCAGCCGAGCGTGCTGGCCTCCGCGCGTGACATTCGCGAGACGTTCGCGCGCATGGCCATGAACGATTACGAGACCGTCGCGCTGACGGCGGGCGGCCACACGTTCGGCAAGACCCACGGCGCAGGCCCTGCGTCCAATTGCGGACCCGAACCCGAGGCCGCTCCGCTGGAAGCGATGGGGCTGGGCTGGCTCAGCAGCTACAAGACCGGCAAGGGCGGCGATGCCATCACGTCCGGGATCGAAGGATCGTGGACCGCCAACCCGACCAAGTGGGACATGGGCTACTTCGACGTGCTGTTCGGCTATGACTGGGACCTCGTGAAGAGCCCCGCTGGCGCTTGGCAGTGGGTGCCCGTCAACCCCAGGCCCGAGCATCTTGCCCCGGCGGCGGATGACCCCTCTAGGAAAGTGACGACCATCATGACCACCGCCGACATGGCGATGCGCATGGACCCGGCCTACGAGAAGATTTCGCGCCACTTCCACAAGAACCCGGAGGAGTTCGCCGACGCCTTCGCGCGCGCATGGTTCAAGCTGACCCATCGCGACATGGGTCCGAAGGCCCGCTATCTGGGCCCGGAAGTGCCGGCGGAAGATCTGATCTGGCAGGACCCGGTTCCCGCCGTCGATCACCCGCTGATCGATGCCAAGGACATCGCGGAGCTGAAGGCGAAGATCCTGGGCTCGGGTTTGACGACCTCTGAACTCGTCTCTACCGCCTGGGCTTCAGCGTCGACGTTCCGCGGGTCCGACAAGCGCGGCGGCGCCAACGGCGCGCGCATCCGCCTTGCTCCCCAGAAGGATTGGGAGGCGAACCAGCCGCAGCAGCTGGCCAAGGTTCTGGGTAAGCTGGAAAGCATCCAGAAGGCGTTCAATGACGCTCAGCCCGGCGGCAAGAAGGTTTCGCTCGCCGACCTGATCGTGCTTGGGGGCTGCGCCGCCATCGAGCGGGCCGCGAAGGACGCGGGGAACGCTGTCGAGGTTCCCTTCACGCCGGGCCGCACGGATGCTTCGCAGGGGCAAACCGACGCCGACTCCTTCGACGTCATGGCGCCCGAGGCCGATGGCTTCCGCAACTACGCGAAGACCAAGTACACGGTGTCCGCCGAGGAGATGCTTGTCGACAAGGCGCAGTTGCTGACCTTGACAGCGCCGGAGATGACGGTTCTCGTGGGTGGCTTGCGCGTCCTTGGCGCGAACCACGGCCAGAGCCAGCATGGTGTCTTCACCAAGATGCCGGGCAAGCTCACCAACGATTTCTTCGTCAACGTGCTCGACATGGGCACCCAGTGGAAGGCCGTTTCCGGGGATGACGTCTTCGAAGGCCACTGCAGCAAGACGGGTCAACCCAAGTGGACCGGTACCCGCGTCGATCTGATTTTCGGGTCGAACTCCCAGCTGCGTGCCCTGTCCGAAGTCTACGCTCAGGACGATGCGAAGGAGAAGTTCGTGCGCGACTTCGTGGCCGCCTGGAACAAGGTGATGAACGCGGATCGTTTCGGTCTCGCCTGATCGCGCGGCGGCCATGTTTGCAAAAAAACACGGGGTCCTGGCTCAGTCAGGGCCCCGTGCGTGCGTTGGAGACTGCGGCACGGTTTGAATTTTCGCGCTTCGCAGGGATGCGCTAGGTCCCGGGTCTGCGCTTGCCGGATTGCATCCGGCTCGCTTGCCCGGGATGACAAATGTTCGCTCGCTTGTAGCCGCCGTCGCACAGGGCTGCTTGCTCTGATCGGCGTGCCGCGCTAGACAGCCGCGCATGACCCTGAAGGTGCGCATCATTCCCTGTCTCGACGTCAAGGACGGCCGCGTCGTCAAAGGCATCAACTTTGTCGACCTCGTCGACGCAGGCGATCCCGTGGAGGCCGCAGCTGCCTACGATGCAGCCGGTGCGGACGAGCTTTGCTTCCTCGACATCACTGCGAGCCATGAGGACCGCGACACGATCTTCGACATTGTGGAACGCACGGCGGAACGCTGCTTCATGCCGCTCACCGTGGGCGGGGGCGTGCGCACGGTTGACGACATCCGGAAACTTTTGGAGGCAGGGGCCGACAAGGTATCGATCAACACGGCCGCGGTCTTCAACCGCCAGTTCGTGAAAGAGGCTTCAGAAAAATTCGGCGCTCAGTGCATCGTG
Source organism: Hyphomicrobium sp. (assembly GCA_016793445.1). GTDB lineage: Bacteria > Pseudomonadota > Alphaproteobacteria > Rhizobiales > Hyphomicrobiaceae > Hyphomicrobium_B. Next base: position 304,685 of record JAEUME010000002.1, read on the forward strand.
GTCGCGATCGATGCCAAGAAGGTGTCGGGCGAGGGCGAGCCGGAACGTTGGGAGATCTTCACCCACGGCGGACGCAAGCCGACCGGGCTTGATGCTGTTGAATACGCCAAGGAAGTGGTCGCGTTGGGAGCGGGAGAGATTCTTCTCACGTCGATGGATCGCGATGGCACCAAGGCGGGCTTCGATATCGGACTGACCCGCGCCATCTCGGACGCCGTCGCCGTACCGGTCATTGCATCGGGTGGCGTTGGCACGCTCGATCATCTCGTCGACGGTGTGCGCGACGGCCATGCAAGCGCCGTGCTTGCAGCCTCCATCTTTCATTTCGGAACCTACACCATCGGGCAGGCAAAGGCGCATATGGCCAAGGCCGGCCTGCCGATGCGTCTGGATGTGTAGGCGCGAAGCCCTCGTGGGTCTCGGCGCTCACTACCGCTCTGCGGGGACACCTGACTTGCCATCCCAGGCAAGCGAGTCCGGATGCAATCCGGACCCGGGACCATGACATGCGTGCGAAGTAGGCAACACAAAAATCTATCCGGGCGCACAGCAGGCAACCGGCCCTCGATTCAGGGCTAGGCCGGTTGTGCTCGGTGGGTGGAACTGGGTGGCTGGATCAGCCAACGAGCAGGGCACCTTCATGGAACAAATCCGCGGCGGTCTTGCCGTGAACGTCCTCCAGGATCGCAACGTCATGGAACTTGCCATCGATCTTGGCCGAGATGACGCTGCCGATGCTCTTGTCTTCCACCTTGACGAAATCGCTGATCTGTTTGCTGCCCACGCCAACGAGCTTATGGAAATCCAGCACATCGCCGGCCTTGAAGTCGGTGATGCGGTCGACGCCGACGCTTGTGCCCGTGGCCCGATCGGTGACGTCGGTTTTTTCCCAGAAGAATGTGTCGTTGCCCTGGCCGCCCGTCAGGGTGTCGTCGCCGCCGAGGCCCCTGATGGTGTCGTTGCCCGCGCCGCCGTCGATGGTATCTGCGTGGCTCGAACCCTTGAACGTGTCGTTGAATGCGGTGCCGATCACTTTCTCGATGCCGGTGAAATTGTCGGTGCCGGTTGCGTCGCCTGTTATCGTCTTCTTTGAGATATCAGCCGAGATGGCGCCGAGTGCCGCGCCGTAATCCAGCACATCCCAGCCGGAGCCGCCCGAGTAGAAATCGTCGCCCTCTTCGGCAAGGAACGTGTCGTCGCCCGAGTTGCCGTAAAGCGCATCGTCGCCCGCGCCGCCCGTCAACACGTCGTCGCCTTTTCCGCCAGAGATGTAGTCGTCTGCGTCGCCACCGTTGATCGTGTCGTTGCCGGTGCCGCCGTAGATCTCGTCGGCTCCCGCGCCACCGGTGATTGTGTCGTTGCCGCCGCCGCCCTTCAAAAGGTCATTGTTCGTCAGCGTCAACTTGAGCGTTGCGTTGGTGGTCGCCGAATCGCCACCCGCCTCTGTAGCGATCGCGGTGATGTCGAGATCAATCTTGCTGGTCACCGACGCAGACATGGTCAGATCTTGGAGGTCTGCCGTCGAAAGCGTCCAGCTTCCATCAGGATTTTGTGTACCGGCAGATAGCGTGGCGCCCTCAGGAAGGTTGGCGACCTTAATGGAAAGGGTCTCCGATCCGTCCGTGTCGCCGAGCGTGGCTGCGATATCGAGGAGGACACTCATCGACTTGGGGCTGGAACCCACGATCGTATCGTCGCCCTTGCCGCCGTCGATGGTGTCTGCGCCGGCCGTGCCGGCGATCGTGTCATTGCCCTTGGAGCCTGTGAAGATGGCGCCCGTCACATCGAGCCTCTGATTGGAGACCTCAAGGACCGGCGTATCGGCGGCGGGTTTGACGGTTACATCGATGCGCTGGATTGCGCTGGCACCCGACGGATCGGTGGCCTTGACGAAGAAGACGTCATCTCCGCTCCAGTTTTCAGTCGGCGTGTAGACGTAGGAGCCGGTCGCGGCATCGACCGAAAGCGAGCCGTGCGCGGGGGCTGTGCCGACGGCAAATTCCAGGGCATCGTTGTCGCCGTCGGTGAATGACGCGGTGCCGGTGACGACGCTGTCTTCATCCACGACATGGGACTGCGCGGACGCGGCTTGCGGCGCCTGGTTGATGAGCTCCCCGATCGGCGTCACAACGCCATCGACTTTGATAACCACGGCCTCGACGTTGCTCATGGTTACGCCAAGATGGGCCAGAGTAAGCGTGGACCCCGAAGTCTGGCTCGTGAGCGCGGTCATGGAACCTGCGGTTGCGAGCTGTGCGTCCATCCACGACTTCAAGGTGTTGAGATCTGCGCGCACGTCGCTGTTCAGTGCGCCAGCGGTCAGATCGATGACAACCGTGTCGTAGCCCGATCCGCCGTCATAGGTGTTGTTGCCGGCGCCGCCGATGAGCGTATCGTTGCCGGTGCCGCCAAAGAGCTTGTCGGTTCCATCGCCGCCGTAAAGCGTGTCGTTGCCCGAGTCGCCATAGAGCGTGTCGTCGCCGGCTTCGCCGTAAATCGTGTCGTCGCCGCCGCCGCCGAAGAAGCCGTCGTTGCCGTCGCCGCCGTAAAGCGTGTCGTTGCCCGCATCGCCCGTCAGGGTGTCGTTGCCATTGCCGCCGTAAATGGTGTCATTGCCTGCACCGCCATTGATGCGGTCATTGCCGTCGCCACCTTCGATGATATCGTCACCGGGTGTGCCAGCAATCACATCGTTGCCAGAGGTGCCAAGAATTGCCATAGCGGTATTGCGCTCCCCCCCGTGCTGGCCGGGGTATCATGATCATTGGAGCTTGCACGCTACACGGCCGACAATAATTCGAAGTTTTAACGAGCCCGAAAACTTGTCGCGTATTCGAACAAATATCGATATTCCGGATTAAGACTCCATCAACCAGCGCCTGCTGCCTGAACCGGCTTGGCTTTGAATTCCGATTTCGGCTCGAACCGGCAGAATGAAAGGATGGGGCAGCGCCAGCATTCCGGCACCCGCGCCTTGCACAGATAGCGGCCATGGAGGATGAGCCAGTGATGCGCGTGCAGGGCGTATTGGCGCGGAATAATCCGCAGCAGATCTTCCTCCACGGCCAGCGGCGTCTTGCCGTCCGATAATCCGATGCGGTTGGCAACCCGGAAGACATGCGTATCGACCGCCATGGTGGGTTGGCCAAAGGCGACATTCATGACGACGTTGGCAGTCTTGCGCCCGACGCCGGGGAGACTTTCCAATGCCTCACGGTCGTTGGGTACTCTGCCACCGTGCTCGGCGAGGAGCTTTTCCGATAAGGCAATGATGTTCTTCGCCTTGTTCCGGTAAAGGCCGATGGTCCTTATGAGATCGCGTACCTTGTCCTCGCCCAAGGCAATCATTTTGGCAGGAGTATCGGCGAGCCGGAACAAATTCCGGGTGGCTTTGTTGACTCCTGCGTCGGTCGCCTGTGCAGACAGCACGACGGCCACGAGAAGCGTATAAGGATTGGTATGCTCAAGCTCGCCTTTCGGCTCCGGGTTTTCGCGCGCGAAGGCGGCGAAGATCGCGCTGATGTCTTTCGCGCTTAACCTCCGGCTGCGTCCGGCCCCGGCTTTTGCGCCTTTCGGCTTGTTTTTGGAAACTCGGTGGTGGATGCTATTGGCCGGTTTTTCGGCGGGATTGCGTGGCATTCTCGAAAGCCTCGGGCGATAGGGCGGCGCGATCTGGATCGGGACGTTCAGGAACGACTGATGGACGAAAACGCACTGGCAACGCAATCGCGCCACCAACAATTCATTCTACATCCCCACAGGTCGCTCACGCCGCGTGGCTTTATGATTGTAATGGCCGCAATCGGTGCTGTCAGTTTTGCCGCCGGCGTGATGTTCGTCTTAATGGGTGCTTGGCCCGTGACCGGCTTTTTTGGCCTGGATGTCGGGCTGATCTATTGGGCGTTCAAGGCGAATTTCCGGTCCGGGCGCATGTTTGAGACGATCGACGTAACACCTCAGTCGCTGACCCTTACGCGCGTGGATCCCAAGGGGCACCGCCAGTCGTTCGATTTCAACTCCTATTGGGTGCGTGTCCGGCTGACGCAGGACGCAGCCGACGGCCGCAATTCGCTGCGTCTTGCCATGCACGGACGCGAGGTGCCGTTCGGACAATTTCTCACCGACGACGAACGCGCCGAGCTCGCACCAGCCCTGACCCATGCAATTTTGGCAGCACGCGGCGCGCATTTCTAACCAAACGTGGAGTTGACAGGCGGCGGCGTACTGTCAGTTTAGGCCATTCTCAATTTTGGCTCTCTGACGTCGTGACGAATGCGCCCGATCGCTCACCCTTCGCTCAGCCAGATTGCTTTGCCGTATGTGCTTTACGCCTTGAGCGATCCGATCCGGCTGGAGATCGTGCGCCGTTTGAAAGAGGCGGACGGAGAGCTGAGCTGCGCCGATGCAACGGGGGCCGTTCTTCCCAAGTCGACCATGTCTTTTCACTTCAAGGCGCTGCGCGAGGCGGGCCTCATCCGCACACGCCAGAAGGGGCGCACGAAATATAATGAAATCCATCCCGGCTTTGAGAAGCGCTTTCCGGGTCTGCTGAAAGCCATCCTCGCGCAGATTGCGGACTGACATGCAGGGTGACGCGGCCGCCGCGTCAGAAAACGCGGCCGGGAAGGCAAGCGGCGTTCTCAAGCAAAAAGGGCCGCGCCTGACGCACGGCCCTTCTATGATTTGGCGATGGCTTCTCAGTGGAAGCGGCCACCCTTTTGCAGCACCTCGATCTTGTAGCCGTCGGGATCCTGGATGAAGAAGAAGCTGGCGAGCGGCTTGCCCTCAAACGACATGTTCTTGATGTCGCCCGGCGTGTACCCGGCGGCGGCGATCCGCTTGTGCTCGGCTGCGAGGTCGTCGACCACAACCGCAAGGTGGCCGTAGCCGTTGCCCAGATCATAGGCTTCGCCGCGGCCCTTGTTGACGGTCAGCTCCAGCTCAAAGCCCGTTTCGGGGTTGCTCAGATAGATCAGCGTAAAATCCGGAAAGTCCAGACGGTCGGCGACTTTCAGGCCGAACGACTTCTCATAGAAGGCGACGGATCGCGTTTCGTCCATCACGCGCACCATCGAGTGAATCATCTTTGCCATTTTTGCGCAGAACTCCGGTTTTGTCGTTGAAGCCGTGCCGGGCATTGAAAATGTCCCCGCGGGCTTTTTGAAAGCTGCAGGCCCTGGATAACCGCCTGCGGCCGCGGCTTGGTAGTAGCGGGGTATGCGCGGACCTGGCAACGCGCTCACATGAAGTGTCAGCGTCAGAGCCAGGGCCGGGCTGTAGCTGCCTTGTCCTCAAAGTTCTTGATCGCGGCGCTCTTTTCAAGTGTCAGGCCGATGTTGTCGAGGCCGTTCAGCAGGCAATGTTTGCGGAACGGGTCGATCTCGAACTTGATCACGCCGCCGTCGGGCCCGCGGATCTCCTGTTTGTCCAGATCGACGCTAAGCGTCGCGTTTGCGCCGCGGCTGGCATCATCCATCAGCTTGTCGACTTCGCTTTGAGGCAGCTTGATCGGCAGGATGCCGTTCTGGAAGCAGTTGTTGTAGAAGATGTCCGCGAAATCGGGCGCGATCACGCAACGGATGCCGAAGTCGAGCAAGGCCCAGGGCGCGTGTTCGCGCGAAGAACCACAGCCGAAGTTGTTGCCCGTGACGAGGATCTGCGCCTTGCGGTACTGGGGCTTGTTGAGAACGAAATCCGCAATCTCCTTGCCGGTGGCCGGGTCGTAGCGCATCTCGAAGAACAGCGACTTGCCAAGGCCCGTGCGCTCGATCGTCTTCAAGAACTGCTTGGGAATGATCATGTCGGTGTCGATGTTGCGCAAAGGCAGGGGCGCTGCGACACCGTTCAAGACCGTAAACTTATCCATTCATCTCGTCCTTGTGTGATGGACCGCCGCGGTCCCTATCCAATACGTTCCGGCAATCGGTCAGGCCCGCAGCGCATCCGCCAGCGCCCGAAAGAATCCTTCCGCAGACATTAGCCGGCTGGCGGTGGCAAAGGCGCCGCGTTGTGCGATCATGGCTTGCGGTTCGAAGGGCTCCAGATATTCAAGGCGCCTTTTAACGCCAGCGAGCTTTCGCCCGTCAAGATGGTGAGCGAGCGCGGCGACGATTGTATCGAGGTAACCGGCGATCCGGCCCAACTCGCGCGCAGCAGACAATAAATATGTCTTTTCAGTTGGTTGAGCGTCAAGCGCGATAAAAGCCTGGGCGGCGCGCGCCAGCGTTGCCGCGATTTCCTCGGCGTATAGCGCGACCTTCTCGCGCCGGGCGGCGTCGAGGGCGGAAATCTGCTCCGCCCATCGGTAGATCGTCTGGGCGATGGCGAGCAGGTGGCGGGCATATTCTGAAAGAGGCATGATCCTCAACGGCGACCAGACACGAACGCGGACTATGCTAAGGCAGACGCGGTCAGCGGGGATAAGTTCGCGCCTTGACGCGGGATTGATGGAAAGAGGCCTTCGGTTGAAATTCGCGAACGCATTTTGGGCCGCCGGATTGGCAGCAGGAATCGCGCTGGTATCGGTGCTGGCTGGCTGGCCGGCGTTCGTGGCTGCTGGATTTTCCTGCTTAGCGGCTGGCCTGGTTGCCGGCGTTTTTTGGCAAACTCAAACCGGCCAGAAGGAGACGGCGCGCGTCGAGACGCATTTCGGCGCGAACCCGTCTATCGACGATCTTGGCAGCGTGGTGGCCCTCATCGAGTTGCCGGCGATCGCGCTGGACGACCGGTCCTGTGCGATCGCCTTCAACGCCATGGCGAGCGATCTGTTTCCCAATCTTGAAAAGGACCAGCCTCTGGCGCGCATCAGCCGGCATCCGGATTTTCTCGGAGCTGTCGAGCTCGTCTCGAGTGACGGTTTGGCGCGTGTTGTCGAAATCGTCGATCATCTGCCCAACGGGCGGCGGCTGCGCGCCAACGTCGCCCCGCTCAATCTATCGAGTCCGGGCAGCAGAAGTGCCAAGCTTTTCGTGCAGTTCCGCGATCTTTCCGAACAGGATCGCCTTGCGCAGATGCGGTCGGACTTCATCGCCAATGCTTCCCATGAACTGCGCACACCGCTCGCCTCGTTACGGGGTTTCATAGAAACCCTGGAAGGGCCGGCCAGCGAAGATAGCGCGGCGCGCAAGCGGTTTCTGTCGATCATGAGTGCGCAGGCGGCACGCATGACGCGCATCCTCGATGATCTTTTGTCTTTGAGCCGGATTGAGATGCGGGCGCACGTGCCGCCGGCGGGCAACGTCTCGGTGGGAGCCGTGCTGAAGGAAGTCTGCCAAGGGTTGGAGCCGTTGGCGCGCGAGGCCGGGATCAGCATCAATCTCGATCTGCCGCAGACCACCGTCCTGCAGGTGCGCGGGGAGCGTGATGAACTCGTCCAAGTGTTTCAGAACCTGGTTCAGAACGCCATCAAATACGGGCGCCGCGGCGGCCGAGTGGATGTGTCGCTGACCGTGGATCCCGCAGTCAGCCCGCGACGGCCACGATTGCTTGCAAGTGTGTCCGATGATGGCCCCGGTATCGCAGCCGAACACCTCCCGCGGCTTACGGAGCGATTCTATCGCGTCGATACGGCAACCAGCCGCGAGAAAGGCGGCACCGGGCTGGGCCTAGCCATCGTGAAGCACATCCTCAACCGGCACAGGGGCGACCTGAAGATTTCCAGTGAGGTGGGCAAGGGGTCGAAATTTACGGTAAGCCTCGACCTCTCGACCTAAATATTGTAATAAAACCAACAACATAAGCTGTCATAAAAGGTTTGTTAAACGGGCCTAGAAGGCTTGCGAGCGCAAGATGTCCAGGGGTGGGGCGCTCCGCTGCCTGGAAGCCAATGCAACCGGAGCTGTTTGAGGCCCATGAACAAATCCATCACACGCACGGCTGTCCTCGCCGTCGCTGTTTCCTCGTTCGCCGGCGTTGCCGCGGCGCGCGATCAGATCCGCATCGTCGGTTCCTCGACGGTTTATACCTTCACGACTGCGGTCGCCGAACAGTTCGGCAAGGCCAACGGCGGCAAGACGCCCATCGTGGAATCCACCGGAACGGGCGGCGGTATGAAAATCTTTTGCGAAGGCGTCGGCGAGAATAAGGCCGACGCCACCAATGCTTCGCGTCGCATCAAGAAGTCGGAATTCGAGATGTGCGAAAAGAATGGCGTCAAGGACATCGTTGAGATCAAGGTCGGCATCGACGGACTGACGATCGCGCAATCCAAGCAAGGCTCGGCCATCAAGCTGACGCGCAAACAAGTCTTCCAGGCGCTTGCCGAGCAGGTTCCTGACAAGGACGGCAAGCTTATCGCCAATCCCAACAAGACGTGGTCTGACGTTGATCCGTCGCTGCCCAACATAAAGATCGAGATACTCGGCCCCCCGCCGACCTCCGGTACTCGCGACAGCTTCCACGAGCTGTTCATGGAAAAGGGCGCTGAGGAACTCGACTCGCTCAAGGCCCTCAAGAAGGATGATGCCAAGGCCTTCGAAAAGGTCTGGAAGTCGATCCGCAAGGATGGCGCCTACGTGGAGGCCGGCGAGAACGACAACGTGATCGTTCAGAAGCTCGAAGCCAACAAGAATGCCCTGGGCATTTTTGGCTTTTCGTTCCTTGAAGAAAACGCGGCGAAGTTGAAGGGCGCTCCGATCGAAGGTGTTGAACCGACCTATGACAACATCTCGAGCGGCAAGTACAAGGGCGCCCGCGACCTCTACATCTACATCAAGAAGGCGCATATCGGCGTGATCCCTGGCCTCGACAAGTTCGTCGCCGAATATGTGTCCGATAAGGCGCTGGGCACTGACGGGTATCTCGCAGACAAAGGCCTCGTTGCCCTCCCCAAGGAGGCCTTGGACAAGGTCAAGAAGACTGCAAGCGGCATGGAGCCGCTGACGGGTGACGACCTGCACTAAGCAGGGCAGACCGAAGGAATCTATAGGCGGCCGGGCGACAGCCCGGCTGCTGCTTGGTAACTTGAGAACGAGGGTGCGCAAGTGAGCGGCGGCCCTGCAAGTTGGGAAGGGTGCGGATGACGGCCTATTACCTCGTGGCCATGGCTCTGCTGGTTGTTGCAGGCTTTTTCACGGCGCGTTCGCGTGCCTTCTCGATCGCTGGCGGGCACCCATCCGTTCTCCACTCACTGCCGCAATATCACGGGCTCTACACCGCCGTTCTGATCTTCGCGGGCATGCTGGCGCTGTTTGCGCTCGGCGATCCGCTCGTGAATTGGCTGGCGCGCTCGGCAGCTTTGAAGAACCTCCCGCCTGAGCTTGCGGGTGACACGCTGCGCAGCGAGGCGTTCCTGCGTGACGTGATCAACGTCTCATCGGGCAGCTTTTCCAGCACCGATAAATCTGAGCTGGCTGCTGCTGCTCAATCCTATCAGCACGTCAAGACCATCGGATCGTGGGTTTTGCTGCTCGCCGGCCTGGTGCTTGGCGGGGCCTTGCTGATGTTCGGGTCTTGGCGCGTGTCACGCCGTTTCAGAGCGCGCAACGCCTTTGAGCGCGCCGTCGAGATCGTTCTCATGGCGTGCGCGGCCATCGCCATCCTCACCACGGTCGGCATTCTCTTCTCCCTCATCGGCGAGACCTACCGCTTCTTCTTCGATCCTGCCATCAAGGGAAAACCGGGCGTGCTCGATTTCCTGTTGGGCACGGAATGGAATCCGCAAGCCGCCATGCGTGCCGATCAAGGCGAGATATCCACCGCCTATGGGTTCCTGCCGCTGTTGACCGGTACGTTGCTCATCACAACGATCGCGGTTCTGGTCGCCGGACCGCTCGGCCTGTTTTCGGCGATCTATCTGTCAGAGTATGCCAGTTCCAGGACGCGCGCGATCTTCAAGCCGGTGCTTGAAATCCTCGCCGGCATTCCGACCGTTGTGCTTGGCTTCTTCGCCGCGCTCACAGTTGCGCCGTACATTCGCGGGTGGGGTGAATACTTCGGCCTCGACATCGCTTCTGAAAGCGCGCTGGCCGCCGGTCTTGTCATGGGCATGATGATCATCCCGTTCATCTCCTCGCTGTCGGATGATGTGATCAATGCCGTGCCGCAGTCCTTGCGCGACGGCGCCTACGCGCTTGGCGCGACGAGGTCGGAAACGATCAAGCAGGTCGTCCTGCCGGCCGCATTGCCGGGTATTGTTGCGGCGTTCATGCTGGCCATAAGCCGCGCCATCGGCGAAACGATGATCGTCGTCATGGCGGCCGGTCTCGCCGCCAACTTGACGTTCAATCCGCTGGATGCGGTGACGACCATCACGGTGCAGATCAAGACCATTCTCGTCGGCGACCAGGAGTTCGACAGCGCTAAGACGCTGGCGGCGTTCGCGCTGGGCTTCGTGCTGTTCTTCATCACGCTGGCCTTGAACTTCATCGCGCTGAGGGTCGTGCGGAGGTATCGCGAACAATATGAGTGAACGAGCTGCAACGGCAAAGGCCTTGGACGTGCCGCGCGTGAAAGACCCCAAGAAGGCGGCGTTGTTACGCGCGCGCTATCGCGCGGAAGCGCGATATCGCAGTTATGGCGTGATCTCGCTTGCGATATCGACGGCTTTTCTTATCGCCCTCATGAGCAACATCATGATGACCGCCTGGCCGGCGTTCTGGAGTCATTATCTAGTTATCGACGTTCCGTTGAAGGCGGAAAGTATTGATCCGGAGAACACGCGCACCCAAGACGTCCTGCGCAGCGCGGATTACATGGCTGTCGTCCGCACTGCGCTCGATGAGGCCATCCCCGGTATTGAGGGGCGTGTGGCCCGCAAGCAGTTGCGCGAGGTCCTGAGCAGCGGCGCTGCGGATGACGTCCGCAGCCTCGTTCTGGCAGACCCGGGCCTCATCGGTAAGACGGTGAAACTACCGTTGCTGCTGTCGGATGATGCCGACCTGTTCATGAAGGGTGTCGGTACCCGTGTCGAGCGTACCGCAACGCGCGGTATCGCCAATCCCAGTGCAACGGCAGGTGAAGCGACGATCCTGACATCGGGTGACGACTTTGCACCGCTTCTTACGGAGATAAAGAAAAAAGCTGCTGAACGAGCGGCTGCCCTGCGCCAGCAGGCAGATCGTTTCGAAGTGCATAGCGGTCAGGGAGCCCACGATAGCGTGGCGCAGCTTCGCGCCGAAGCGGACGAACTGCAAAAGCGCTATGATTCGCCGGATTTTGAAGAAGTGCTGGACAGCAGCGTGCCGAGCGTGCTGATCGAGATCAACGATGGTCTGGTAAAGGCCGCCAGGATTACCGGAAGGGCCGTCACGGGCGACGTCCTCATTCCGCTCAAATCGACAGATCCTGCGCAGGCCGGCGCATGGCGCATCGTCACCTACACGACGCCCGAATCGAGCCGCGCCGTGGGCGACCGCAAGGTCGCTTTCCTCGATCGCTTCGCGAATGCGGGGATGATCGAAAAAACCTTCAACTGGCGGTTCTTCTCCTCCGGCGACAGCCGGGAGCCTGAACTTGCCGGAATCCGCGGCGCGATCGTCGGCTCCGTGCTGACGCTCTTCGTCACGTTGGGCTTGTGCTTGCCGATCGGCGTTATGGCTGCGATCTACCTGGAAGAGTTCGCGCCGAAGAATAGGTTCACGGATTTCATCGAGATCAATATCAACAATCTGGCTGCTGTGCCGTCCATCGTGTTCGGCTTGCTGGGGCTTGCGGTATTTCTCAATTTCTTCGGCCTGCCGCGGTCCGCGCCATTGGTTGGCGGGTTGGTGCTGGCGCTTCTGGTGCTGCCGACGATCATCATCTCCGCGCGCGCCGCCCTGCGCGCGGTTCCGCCTTCCATTCGCGAAGGCGCGCTCGGCATCGGAGCCTCCAAGCAGCAGGCGATCTTTCATCACGTTTTACCGCTGGCGACGCCGGGCATCATGACCGGCAGCATCATCGGCATGGCGCACGCGCTCGGCGAAACCGCTCCTTTGTTGATGATCGGCATGGTCGCTTTCATCGTCGACGTGCCCAAGAGCCTAACCGAGGCCGCGACCGTGCTTCCCGTGCAGATCTATCTGTGGTCGGATTTGCCGGAGGTGGCCTTCAAGTACAAGACGGCAGCCGCAATCGTCGTGCTGCTTGTGCTACTCTTTCTCATGAATGGCGCGGCCATCTGGTTGCGCCGCCGATTTGAACGACGCTGGTAAAACGAATGAAACAGGGTCTTGCCATGGATATGTCAGTTGCAGTTGATCTGCAAAACGAAACCAGACCAATGGGTCATCGTGCTCCCAAGGTCGTCGCGAGCGGCGTCAATGTCTGGTACGGCGAGAAGCACGCACTAAAAGATGTCTCGATCGCTATTCCGGAACGCTCGGTCATGGCGTTCATTGGGCCATCGGGTTGCGGCAAGTCCACGTTCTTGCGCTGCATAAACCGCATGAACGACACCGTCGCCTCGGCCCGGGTATCAGGCAAGATCCTGATTGACGGTGAAGACATCTATGATCCTTCGGTCGATCCGGTCGAGCTGCGTTCGCGCGTCGGCATGGTGTTTCAGAAGCCGAATCCCTTTCCCAAGTCGATTTACGAGAACGTCGCTTACGGGCCGCGCATTCACGCGCTTGCTTCGAGCAAGGCGGAACTCGACCACATCGTCGAGCAAAGCCTGCGCAAGGCAAGCCTGTGGGGCGAAGTCAAGGACCGGCTGTACGATTCCGGCACCGGGCTGTCGGGTGGCCAGCAGCAGCGCTTGTGCATCGCCCGCACGATCGCCATCGATCCAGAGATCATCCTCATGGATGAGCCCTGCTCTGCGCTCGATCCGATTGCGACCGCGCGGATCGAGGAATTGATGGAAGAGTTGCGCCAGAAGTTCACGATCATCATCGTGACGCACTCCATGCAGCAGGCGGCACGCGTTTCACAGCGCACGGCGTTCTTTCATCTTGGCACCTTGGTGGAGGAAGGCGACACGACCGCGATCTTCACCAACCCGAAAGATCAGCGCACACAGGACTATATCACGGGCCGTTTCGGTTGATTTGCGAAGGGGCGGGCCAAGGCTCGCCCATGAGGCGCCGGTAAAGAGGCAGGAAATTCATGTCTGAACATATCGTCAAGTCCTACGAGAATGAACTTGCCGCTCTCGATCGCAGCATCGGGCAGATGGGTGGTCTGGCCGAACAACTCCTCGGCCAGGCGTTTGAAGCGCTGGAACAGCGCAATCCCGAGCTTGCCGATCAGGCGTTTGCCAGCGATCACCTCATTGACGAGCTTCAATCCCAGCTTGAAGAGCAGGTGGTCGTGATGATCGCGCGCCGCCAGCCCATGGCGAACGATCTGCGCCAGATCCTTGCCGTGCTCAAGGTTGCCGGCGATCTGGAGCGCATCGGCGATCTGGCCAAGAACATCGCCAAACGCGCCGGGACCATTGCCAGCGTCACCCATCCCAAGCCCCTCATCTTGGGGCTGCGGCACATGTACGAGATGGCGGCTCATAGCCTGAAGGGCGCCTTGGACGCCTATGCCGCGCGCGACGATCGCAGGGCGGTCGAGATCTGGCACGACGATCAGCGCATCGACGCGCTCTATAATTCGCTGTTCCGCGAACTGCTGACCTACATGATGGAAGATCCCCGCAATATCGGCATTTGTACCCATCTGCTGTTCGCGGCCAAGAATATCGAGCGGATTGGCGATCACACGACGAACATCGCAGAGACCGTTCACTTCCTGGCGCGGGGTGTCCACTTGTCGGAGGAGCGGCCCAAGCACGATCAGACGAGTTCGACCCTCATTCAGAAGACGGGTTGAGACAGAAGAGAGACACGGATCTGTTACGCATGGCGGCAAAGATACTGATCGTCGAGGATGAGGAGGCGCTGGTCACTCTCATCAGCTATAATTTGGAAGCGGCCGGATATCAGGTCGTCAGCACGGGGACGAGTGACGATGCAATGTTCCTGCTCAAGGAAAGCCCGCCGGATCTCGTCATTCTCGATTGGATGCTGCCAGGAGCGTCGGGAATAGAAATCTGCCGCCAGATCCGGGCCGGCGCTGCCACGCGCAATCTTCCCGTCATCATGCTCACAGCGCGCGGCGAGGAGGCTGACAAGCTCCGCGGTCTAGCAACAGGTGCTGATGACTACATGGTCAAACCCTTTTCGGTCGCCGAGCTGCTGGCACGCATCAAAGGACTGTTGCGCAGGGCGGCGCCTGAGAAGACGGCCGAACTTCTTCAGAAGGGCGGCATCTCCATCGATCGTCAGGCACATCGTGTGACGCGCGGATCGCGTGAGATCATGCTCGGCCCGACGGAGTACCGTCTGCTGGAGTTTTTCATGCAGAGCGCCGGGCGCGTCCTGTCGCGCGCTCAGCTTCTCGACAACGTATGGGGCCATACGGCGGAGGTCGACGAGCGCACCGTCGATGTGCATGTCGGCCGGTTGCGCAAGTCCATCGTGCGCGGCGCCGAGGTCGATCCCATTCGCACCGTGCGCGGCGCCGGTTACGTGTTCGACGACAAGCCCTCAAGCGCCTGAAGGCGCCGTCCTGCCATCGTCGCGCGCCACCACATAGATTGCCGGGATGACGAGCACCGTCAGCAGCGTCGACGAGGCGAGCCCGAACAAGAGGGAGATGGCCAGTCCCTGAAAGATCGGATCCGTCAGGATAACAGCGGCGCCGATCATCGCCGCGAGCGCTGTCAGCAGGATCGGCTTGAAGCGGATCGCACCCGATTCCAGCAGCACTTGGCGCAAGGGTGCGCCATCCTTGCGCCGCTCGCGGATAAAGTCCACCAGCAGGATTGAGTTGCGCACGATGATGCCCGCGAGCGCGATGAAGCCGATCATCGAGGTCGCGGTGAACGGCGCTGCAAACAGCCAGTGGCCCAGCATGATGCCGATCAGCGTGAGCGGGACCGGCGTCAGGATGACCAGCGGCAGCTTGAATGATCCAAATTGCGCTACGACGAGAACGAAGATACCGAGCAGAGCCACCGCGAACGCTGCTCCCATGTCGCGGAAGGTCACGTACGTCACCTCCCACTCGCCATCCCACAGGAGAACAGGCGTCTTGGTGCTCTCGGGCTGGCCGTGGAACGCGATCGTCGGTTTGGGAGTTGCGCCCCAGTCCATCTTGGCGATCGTGTCGGCGACAGCCAACATCCCGTAAACGGGTGCCTCGAAGGCGCCTGCCAGTTCCGCCATCACCATCTCGGCCGGACGTCCGTTGTGACGGAAGATGGGGAAGGATGCCGTCTCGTTGCTCGTGCGCACCACCTCGCCAAGCTCGACGATGTCGCGCTCGCCGGGCAAGGCATTGGCCGGGACCGGTGTCGTGAGCACGGGTTGGCCGATGGTGAGATCGCTTTTAGGCATCTGCACGGCAATTTCCACCGGATGGCGGCCGTCGCCCTTGTGCGAATAGCCGACAGGCACGCCGCCGAAGACAGCTTGAATCGTGTCGTAGACATCGCGCTCTTCGACTTTGTGAAATTCGAGCTTGTCGTGATCGATGGAAAGCCGGACGCGCGGCGCCTGGGTGCCGTGGCTCACGTCGTCATCCACGATGAACGGTACGTTGCGGAATGCCTCGCGCACCTTGTCGGCCACAGCGCGGCGCTCTTCGGGCGTATCGGCATAGATCTCGGCAAGCAGCGTCGCGATGACAGGCGGACCCGGCGGAACCTCGACGACCTTCACAACCGTGCCATCCGGCATCGGCAAGCCATGCAGCATCTTGCGCACGTCGAGCGCTATGGCGTGGCTTGTACGCTCCCGCTCGCTCTTGGGCGACAAGTTGATCTGCAGATCGCCCTGTTGCGGTTCGTTACGCAGATAGGAATGGCGCACGAGGCCGTTGAAGTTGAACGGCGCGGCCGTGCCTGCGTAGGCTTGGATCGAGGTCATCTCGGGAAGCCCGGCGAGTTTTTCCGCCGCGGCCTGCAACACGCGATCGGTTTCTTCCAGCGAGGCACCGCGCGGCAAATCGATCACGACCTGAAGCTCCGGCTTGTTGTCGAAGGGAAGCAGCTTGACCGTCACGGATTTGGTGTAGAGCAGCACGAGCGAGGCGAGCGTGGCCACGCCGACAGCGAGCAGGAACGCCCATGCCCGGGCCTTGGTTGCCAGAATTGGGCGCGCGACGGCGGTATAAATCCGCCCCAGCGTTCCACCTGAGCTGTCGCCTTCGGCATGATGGGCAGGCGCATCGCCGCCAAAGCGAGCCATGAGCCATGGCGTTACGGTCACGGCGACGAAGAACGAGATCACCATCGCAGCCGATGCGTTGGCCGGGATGGGGCTCATATAGGGCCCCATGAGTCCCGATACGAACAGCATGGGCAGCAGGGCGGCAACCACGGTCAGCGTGGCGACGATCGTGGGATTGCCGACTTCCGCGACGGCATCGACCGCCGCATCGACGCGGGTGCGCCCGTCCCGCATGGCCCAATGACGCGCTATGTTCTCGATGACGACGATGGCGTCATCGACGAGGATGCCGATGGAGAAGATCAGCGCAAAAAGACTGACGCGGTTTATCGTGTAGCCGAGCAGCCAGGACGCAAACATCGTCAGAAGGATCGTCGCCGGAATGACGACGAGCACGACAATGCCTTCCCGCCAGCCGATGGCGACTGCCACGAGCAGCACGATCGAGAGCGTGGCGAGCCCAAGGTGGAACAGAAGTTCGTTCGCCTTTTCGTTGGCGGTCTCGCCGTAGTTGCGGGTGACCGTGACCATCACGTCATCAGGAATGAGGTCGCCCTTGAGTTCTCCGGTGCGATGCAGGATCTGTTCGGCAATGACAACCGCGTTCGCGCCAGCGCGCTTGGCAAGCGCCAGTGTAACGGCGGGTGTCCGTTCAATCTTGCCGCCGGCGGTCTTGGTGAAGTGCCAGGCCTGGCGCTCGAGCGGTTTTGCGCCGACGACGATGTTCGCCACATCGCGGACATAGACCGGGCGGCCATCCCGCGCGCCGATCAGCAGTTGACCAATGTCGGGGATGCCTTGCAACGTCTGGCCTGCCGCGACCTCAACGCTGCTATTGGCTTGGCGTACGCGTCCTGCAAGGAACGAGCGGTTTGCCTCGCGGGCCTTGCCCACGAGCTGAGCCAACGTGATGCCGTAGAGCGACAGCCGCTCCGGATCGGGTTCAACGCGGATCTGATCCGGGCGGCCACCCGCAATGAACGACAGGCCGACGTTATCGAGCTTCGCCAGTTCGACCTGAAGGTCCTCGGCCATGTGGTAGAGCGCATTGTCCGAGAAGCGCGTAACACCGGGCTTGGGGGACAATGTAAGTGTTAGAATCGCCACATCGTCGATGCCGCGTCCCACGATCAACGGCTCAGGAATGCCGGTTGGAATGCGGTCGTAGTTTGCGCGAATCTTCTCGTGCACGCGCAAAATGGCTTCATCGGCCGTCGTGCCGACATAGAAGCGCGCCGTTACGACCACACGGTCATCTGTGGTGCTGGAATAGACGTGCTCCACGCCGTTGATGGCTTTGACAATCGTCTCCAGAGGCTCGGTGACAAGCTTCACCGCGTCCGGCGCCTTGAGGCCGTCGGCGGTGACAAAAATGTCGACCATCGGCACGGAAATCTGCGGTTCCTCCTCGCGCGGCAGCATGATGAGTGCGATGAGGCCGAGCGCAATGCCGGTCAGCAGGAAGAGCGGCGTCAGCGGCGAGCGGATGAAGGCGCGCGTGAGGCTGCCCGAGATCCCCAGGTGCCGTGCGCTCATGGCTGCACCAGCTTGTCGCCCTCGGCGACACCTGCAAGGATCTCGACAACAGTCTGGCTGCCGGCATTTGCCGTGGCACGCCCAAGCTGGACAACGATGTCTTGCGGCGAACCCGACGGGCCGACGAGGCGCACGTAGTCAAGGCCGTAGCGGCGGAATACGAAGCGTTGCGGCACGACGAAGGCGGTGCGTTTGCCGGCCGAGATCCACGTCAGCACACGTTCTCCGACGAAGTAGCTGCCAAGCCCTGGCGCTTCCGCGTCTGCGATGACGCGGCCATTGTTGAGCTGCGGATAGACTTGCGTGATCTTACCTTCGCTCACGCTGCGGCTTGCCGTTTCGAGCTCGCGTCCGCCAACGCGGATCACGTCGCCCTTCTTCATGAAGCGGGCATGGCGCTCGGGCACTTCCACACGCAGCAGATATTCATTGGCGGCTATGGTCGCGATGCTCTCTCCAAGCAACGTGACGGAGCCGACCGTGACAGGAACCCTTAGAACTCGTCCCGAGGACGGCGCCAGGACCTCGCCTTCTTCCAGCTGTGTTTCGACCACCGAGCGCTCGGCCTGGGCCGCTTTGAGATCGTTGCTGGCGACGTCGAAGGCGGTTTTGGCCTGATCGACGCGTGCTTGCGACGTCACGCCCCGGCCGGCGAGCTGCTCGGCGCGCTGCAATTCAGTCTGGGCGGTTTCAGCACGCGACTTGGCCGCCACGATCTGCGCGTCGAGCGCCTTGATGCGCAGCGCGATCTTTGGATCTGCGACGACGGCCAGAACCTTGCCGGCCTCAACTTGATCGCCTTCGTCCACCTTGAGCGAGACGATCGTGCCGCCGGTACGCACGCGCGCCTCTACAACATCGCGGCTGCGCACCGTCGCGTAGACAGATTTCAAATCATCCACGTCGCTGGCGTGCACCTCGAAGGTTTCACGCTGCTGAGGCGGGCTTTGTGCACTGGCCGCCGCTGTCAAGGCCGCCCCCGAGAGCAGGAAAAATATCGCGCGCACGAAGAGTGATGGCATTGGTGGTTCAACCTCTTACCTGAGCAGCCTCTGGTGGGATCTTCATGGCCAGCTTTAATATTAGAATATTCTAATATTTTAAACAGGCAACTTCAAGCTTGCGTGGCTGAAGGGCCGCATTTGTCGCGATCGTGCCGAATCACTGTACTCATCATTCCGCCTACTCAATCGTCAAAGGTCGCAAGGCCCATCATGCCCGGCGGCAATTGCTGCATCCGGTGTCCGGCGGCCCATCATGCGTAAGCGAGCGAATCTTTCCGCAACGGAGGTCTCCTATGGCTTTGTGGTCGAAGAAACCCGCCACGCCGGCTCCTGCCGCTCAGGCGCCTGAAACGCCCCCAGCGCCTCAAGCCGCTCAGCCCCAGCCCGCGCAAGCGCCGCAGGCCCCAGCTGCCGCCGAGGCTGCGCAACCCGAGCTTTCCGAGGAGGCCAAGCGCAATGCAGCGATGATGTCGAAGGCGCTGATGGCTGCCCTCGGCCAGATCGTGACTGTGCTGATGCGCACGGCCGAGCATCGGGGCAAACCGCTGACCGATCTGGAGTGGCTCGCCATCCCTGCCGTCATGACCGGGCAGTTCGCGGTGGTCGAGGCTCAGTCCAAGGCCAATGGCATGACCACGCCGGTCAGCCTGATGATGTGGGCGTTCGTGTCGCCCGAGATCGACCAGCGTCTTCGCGCAGATCCGAACGAGCCCATCCGCCTTGCCCCCAATGAATGGAAGAGCGGAGACATTTTATGGATCGTCGAGGCGATCGGCGAGCAGAACCTGCTACAGGCCATGCTCCAGAACGCTGTCGTCCGGGAGTGGAATGGACGTCCGGCACACTTGCGCGTGCGCGGGCCCGACGGCAGCTACAAGATTGCGGTGCTCAAGCCGCGTCCGCCCGGTGAGCAGGCCCCCGCGTAACAACGGCCGCACGATGCTCTTTTCATCACTCTGGTTCAGCCCTTGCCTTGCTCGCGGGCGCGGCGCAAGGCGGCGGCAAGGGCAGACTCACCTTGCGGCTGTTGGGTAGGCCCGCCGCCCGATGGCGTGGCGCCGCGCCCTCCACTTCCTTGCCCGTGGCGGACCTCCTGGCGCGATGCACCGCGCTGCTCTCCGCGTGAAGCGCCGCCACCCGTATCGATCGCGCCCGACTTCATGGTGAGCGCGATACGCTTGCGGTCAGGGTCCACGTCCTTCACGCGAACTTTCACGACATCGCCGGCCTTCACAACCTCGCGCGGATCCTTGACAAAGCGATCCGCCAACTCCGAAACGTGGACGAGGCCGTCCTGGTGAACGCCAACGTCGACGAACGCGCCGAACGCGGTGACGTTGGTCACGACGCCTTCCAGCGCCATGCCGGGCTTCAAATCGGAAATCTTCTCTACGCCCTCCTTGAATTCGGCGGTCTTGAACTCAGGCCGCGGATCGCGTCCAGGCTTCTCGAGCTCGGCGAGAATGTCGGTGATGGTTGGAATGCCAAAACGTTCGTCGGCAAACTGCTTGGGTGAAATCGTCTTGAGGAACGCCCGGTCGCCAATCATCGCCTTGACCGGCCGCTTGGTCGCGTCTGCAATGCGTTCGACCACGTCGTAGGCTTCAGGGTGAACCGCGCTGGCATCGAGCGGATTAGGACCGTTCATGATGCGCAGGAATCCCGCCGCCTGCTCGAAAGCCTTGGGACCAAGGCGGGCGACCTTCTTGATGTCCGTGCGCTTCTTGAATGCACCGTTCTCGTTGCGATGCGTCACGATGTTTTGCGCAATCGTCGTATTGAGGCCGGCGACACGCGCGAGCAGCGGCGCGGACGCCATGTTCACATCGACGCCGACCGAGTTGACGCAATCCTCCACGGCCGCGTCGAGCGAGCGGGCAAGTTCCGGCTGGTTGACGTCGTGCTGGTACTGGCCGACACCGATCGCCTTGGGCTCGATCTTGACCAGTTCGGCAAGAGGATCTTGCAGGCGCCGTGCAATGGAGACAGCGCCGCGCAAGGAGACGTCGAGATCAGGAAACTCGTTGGCCGCAAGCTCTGAGGCCGAGTAGACGGAGGCACCGGCCTCCGACACCATGACCTTGGTAAGGCGTGCATCGGGCAGCTTCTTGATCAGCTCGCCCGCGAGCTTGTCGGTCTCGCGGCTGGCGGTGCCGTTGCCGATGGCAATCAGCTCGACCTTACGCTTGAGGCAGAGGGCTCCGAGCGTTGCAAGCGCCCCATGCCAGTCATTGCGTGGCTCGTGCGGATAGACGGTCGATGTGTCGAGCACTTTGCCCGTCGCATCGACGACCGCGACCTTGACGCCGGTACGGATGCCGGGATCGAGCCCCATCGTCACGCGCGCGCCAGCCGGGGCCGCGAGCAGCAGGTCCTTGAGATTTGCTTTGAAAACATCGATTGCGGCCGTGTCCGAGCGTTCCTTGAGGCGCACCATGAGGTCAATGGCGAGCGAGACGTGCAGCTTCGTCTTCCAGGCGAGCCGCGCGGTGTCCGTGAGCCAGCGATCCGCGGGACGGCCACGGTCGGCGATGCCCGTGGCCGACATGATCCTCAGTTCTGCGGGGTGCGGGCGGCCCTCTTCGCTTTCCACGTCGAGGTCGAGATCGAGGAAACCTTCGTTGCGTCCGCGCAGCAATGCCAGGGCCCGGTGCGAAGGCATGTCACGGATCGGTTGGGCGAAGTCGAAATAGTCGGAGAATTTCGCGCCCTCGGTTTCCTTGCCTTTCAGCACCTTGGAGATGATCGCGCCAGATGACCACAGCCATTCACGCAAGTCGCCGACCAGCTTGGCGTTCTCGCCGATGCGTTCAATGAGGATGGCGCGTGCGCCATCCAGTGCAGCCTTGGCGTCCGCCACACCCTTTTCGGCGTTGATGTAGGTCTCGGCTTGTGCGTTGGGGTCTAGGGCAGGGTTCGACAGCAGCGCATCCGCCAACGGCTCCAGGCCGGCCTCGCGCGCGATTTGCGCCTTGGTGCGCCGCTTGGGCTTGTAAGGCGCGTAAAGGTCTTCCAGTTCCACCTTGCTGTCGGCGCCGGCAATAGCGCGCTGCAGCTCGGGTGTCATCTTGCCTTGCTCGGTGATGCTTTTGACAACCGTTGCGCGACGGTCTTCCAGTTCGCGCAGATAACCCAGCCGCTCCTCAAGCTTGCGCAGTTGCGTGTCGTCGAGGCCGCCGGTCTTCTCCTTGCGGTAGCGTGCGATGAACGGCACGGTGGCGCCCTCGCCGAGCAGCGCGACGGCGGCGGCAACCTGAGTGATCTGGACGTTGAGTTCGCTGGCAATGCGGGCGTTGATGGCGTCCAAGCGTCGGTCCTTTCATGCGGCGGGGTCGTGGGGCAGCTTATAGCCTTGCTGCGGGGCAGGCCAATGACCGCGCACCGGCCACCAACAGAGACGTGGATTATAGCTGAACCGGAACAAAGTCGTTCAACGCAAACGGTGCGGCCGCGCGTCCGGCCAGCCTTCAGGAATTCTCGATCAACAACCGCGCAATGGTGCCGCGCAAGATGTCGATCCCGAGGTTCTTTTCAGACGATGTCACGATGATGCCGGGATAGGCGGCCGGGTGCTTACCGAGGGCCTGTCTGGTCGCCTGAGCGACCTTTTCTAGCTCGGCGTGGCTCACTTTATCGGCCTTCGTGAGCACGCCCTGATAAGAGACCGCCGCTGAATCGAGCAGCGCCAGAATGTCGTTATCGGCGGCCTTGATGCCGTGACGTGCGTCGATCAGGACAAAGACGCGCAGCAGCGTCCGCCGGCCCGCGAGATAGCCGCGCAGGACTTTATTCCAAGCGGCGACCTTGTCCTTGGGCGCTTCGGCAAAGCCATAGCCCGGCATGTCGACGAGATACATGGACCCCGCGGGCAACGTGAAGAAGTTCAGCTCCTGCGTGCGGCCCGGCGTATTGGAGGCGCGCGCAAGCTGCCGCTGACCGACAAGCGCGTTGAGAAGCGTGGACTTCCCAACGTTGGAGCGGCCGGCGAACGCAATCTCCGGCCGGTCGTCGGGCGGCAAATGCTCAAGATCGGGCGAGCCGCGCGAGAAGCTCCACGCTTGCGTGAAGATGAGGCGGCCCGCTTCGATCTCGTCGTCGGTGAGCGCGCCGTCCTGCATCAGTTGACCTGTGGTTTTGAAGCGGGAGGTGCCCGCTATTTGTCTTCGTCTTTGTTGCGACTGAAGAACCGTCCTATCCCTGCGAAGCTGCGCTGGATGTTGGCCAGCAGATGGACCTCGGCCCCGTTCTTCTTGTTGATATAGTACTGCTGGGCGATCGACAGCGTGTTGCTCCAGGCCCAGTAGATCACGAGACCTGCGGGGAACGTCGCCAGCAGGAAGGTGAACATCAGCGGCATCCATTGGAAGATCTGCTGCTGGATCGGATCGGGCTGTGGCGGGTTGAGCTGCATCTGCAGCCACATGGTGATGCCCATGATCACCGGCCACGCGCCGACATGCAGGAACTCCGGCACGGCGAACGGCAGCAGACCGAACAGGTTGAAGATCGAGGTCGGATCGGGTGCGGACAGGTCCTTGATCCACCCAAAGAACGGCGCGTGACGCATGTCGATGGTGACGAACAGCACCTTGTAGAGCGCGAAGAACACCGGGATCTGCAGCAGGATCGGCCAGCAACCGGCAAGCGGATTGATCTTCTCGCGCTTGTAGAGATCGAACATCTCCTTTTGCTGGCGCTGGGGATCGTCCTTGTGGAGCTCCTTGATGCGCGCCATCTCGGGCTGCAGCTTCTTCATCCGCGCCATGCTGGTGTACTGCTTGTTGGCCAGCGGGAAGAAGGCGGCTTTCACGATGATGGTCAGGATCAGGATGGTGATACCGAAGTTGCCGGCCCAGGAGTTGATCCACTCCATCAGTTTGAACAGCGGCTTGGTTATGAAATAGAACCAGCCCCAATCGATCATGCGATCGAACAGCTTGATGTTCAGCGATTTCTCGTAGCCGTCGACGATCGTCGCCTGCTTGGCGCCGGCGTAGAGATGCGCCTCCACGCCCTTGCGTGCGTTGGGGGGCACGACGAGCGCGCCGCGCAGATAATCGACCTGATAGGCATCACTCTGATCCGGCGAGGTCGCCTTCACGGCCGACATCATTCCGCGGTAGGGCTCCTTCTGATCCGGGATCAGTGCGGCGGCCCAATACTTGTCGGTGATTCCAAACCAGCCGCCGGTAATGTTTTCAAAGGTGTGGGGCGTCGCGGATTTCACGGCATCCGCGTAAGTGACTTCCTTGAGCCCTTCATCACCCGCAACGCCGATCAAGCCCTCGTGCAAGATGTAATAGGCGTGGCTCTTGGGCGTGCCGTAGCGATGGATGCGCCCGTACGGCAGAAGAGACACTTCCTTGTCGGTCTTGTTCTCGACTTCGTCGACGATCTTGAACATGTAATTTTCATCGATCGAAAACGTGCGGCGGAAAACAAGACCCTCGCCATTGTCCCAGTTGATGGTGACGGGGCTCGATGGCGTGAGCGTGGTGCCGCTCTCGAGCGTCCACAGCGTCTCGCGATCGGGCAATCTGATGGAGGTGCCACTGGGAGCGACCCAGCCGTATTCGGCGAAGTAGGGATGCTCGCTGCCGGCGGGCGACAGAAGCACCACTTTGGGAGAATTGGGATCGAGCTGCTCGCGATACCTGACCAGCACCAGATCATCGATGCGGCCGCTCTTGAGTGCGATGGAGCCTTCCAGGCTGTCCGACTTGATGGCGACACGCGGGGAGGCTTTCAACGCATCTTCACGTGCGACGGGTGCAGTCGTGGTCAGGCTAGGCTGAGGCGTGGTGGCCGACGGCGTCGCGACCGGGCTTGCAGGAGTCGCAACGCCAGGAGGTCCTTGGGTCTGCGCGCCCGAGCGCTGGGCTTCGACATCACGCGCGAACTCCTGACGCGCCTTCTCATCGCGCACCGCAGGGGCGGCGAAGAAGTATTGCCACGCCATCAACAACACGAGGGAGAGGATGACGGCGAATATCAGATTATTCTGATCTTGCGGGGAGTTTCCGGAGTTCATCGAAGCCTCAGTTTAGTGCGCGCTTTACAGTTTGGGCGCCGGATCGGTATCCGATGGAAGAAGGCGCACGGCAAAGATAGATGGCCCGCAGTCACGCCGGGCCATGTTGCTGGGGTTTTTTCATCGTTACGGAGCGTTTGTCGAGTCTTTGATCGCGAGCACCCTGCGGCTTGTGAACGCCGTTGAGCGCGCGGGTCAGTTCGCCCAAGAGATCGGCAAATGGCTTATCGAGCGCGGCGGGCCGAGCGACAATGACATAGTCGTAGCCATCGCGAGCATAGCGGGGTGCAACCTGGCTCAGAGCGGACTTGAGACGGCGGCGGATGCGATTGCGCGTGACCGCGTTGCCCAGCTTCTTTGTGACAGTAAAGCCGAAACGAGGTCCTTTGCCGGATCCGCGTCCGGGCGCGCGCGGTTTGGCTTCCATCAGGCAGCAGGGCACGGAAGAGCGCGCCCCGCCGCGGACGGCGAGGAAGTCAGGGCGCTTCTTGATGGTTTCAAGTGCCAACGGGAGCGTCCTCGCGAGCGTTTCTGTCCGTCCGCCGTGGCGAACGGCCAAAATGTGCCGCGCGCACCCGCAAAAGTGCTAGGCCGACAGGCGCTTGCGGCCTTTGGCGCGGCGGCGGGCGAGAACTTTCTGGCCACCTGCGGTCAGCATACGCTTGCGGAAGCCGTGGCGGCGTTTGCGCACAAGGCGGCTGGGCTGATATGTGCGTTTCACGCGACGTCTCCGTGAAGTTCCAAATGCCACCGGCCGTCAACGCGACAGGTGGTAAAACGATGAGATTTCATTGGGTTACGGTCTGACACGGCGACAGGGCGCAGCAACGCCCGGAAGGCCGGTCCAACCCGCAAGATGCAGGCTTATAGGGGCGCTTCCTGCTGAAGTCAACGCAACCGGGGCCCTCACGTAGCCGTGAGGTCTAAAAATCGCAGCGGCGCGAAACAGGTACTGCTTGGATCGCGTACATTGCGCGACGCATCATGAGTCGCATACCGAACCTTACGAAGGTCACGTGATGGATGCACAACCTAAAGAGGGTGATCCCAAGGCTGGGGCACAAGCAGCAACCGCGAAAAGTTTGTGGCGCTGGCTTCCGCTGCTGGTGCTTGCCGGGCTGACGGCCTTTGTCTTTGCCATGGGATGGCACACGTACCTCAGTTTTAAGACCATCGGTGTGAACTACGACCTCCTCAAGCTCTTCATTGCCCAAAACAAGGTTGCCGCGCTCGCCATCTACAGTGCGGTCTATATCGCGGTGGTCGCGTTATCGTTGCCGGGCGGCCTGGTGATGACGCTGGCTGGAGGGCTGCTGTTTGGTTGGCGGCTCGGCGCACTGGTGACGGTCATCGCCGCGACCATCGGGTCAACGTTGGTATTCCTCGCCGCCAGAAGTTCGCTCGGCGAATCCCTTGCGGCGAAAGCTGGTCCGTCTCTTGCCGCGTTGCGTGAGGGCTTCAACCAGAATGCGCTGAGCTATCTGCTCTTCCTGCGGCTCGTTCCCGCGTTCCCCTTTTTCGTCGTCAATCTGGCGCCTGCGTTGCTGGGCGTACCCTTGAAGACCTATGTGCTGGGCACCTTCTTAGGCATTATTCCGGGGACAATCGCCTTCTCGGTGGCGGGGTCGGGCTTAGGCAGCGTCGTCGAAGCGCAAAACGCGAGCTATCAGGAATGTCTCGCCCGCCACCCCGGTGGTGGAGACGAGGCTTGTCCCTACACCATAGACACCGGTGCGCTGGTGACCAACGAACTGCTTGCCGCACTTGCCTTGCTGGGAGTCATCGCTTTGATCCCCGTTGCTTTGAAACGCTGGAAGGGCCGTCATGCAAAAAACTAGTGCGGACGCTACGGGTGCACAGGCCCGCGAAACGCTCAACGTGGACATCTGCGTGATTGGCGGAGGCTCGGGCGGTCTTTCGATGGCAGCTGCCGCTGCGGCCTTTGGCCAGCGCGTCGTGCTCATCGAAAAGGGCAAGATGGGCGGCGATTGTCTGAACTATGGATGTATTCCTTCCAAAGCCTTGCTGGCAGCAGCAAAGCGCGCCCATCACATGCGCGAAGCGGCCAAGTTTGGTATCGCTTCCGTCGAGCCCGGCATCGATTATGCGGCCGTCCGGGCCCACGTCCAAGGTGTCATCGCAGCGATTGCTCCCAACGATTCGGTTGAGCGCTTTTTTGGACTTGGCGTGCGCGTGATCACGGCGGCTGGCCGTTTTGTCGATCGGGAAACGGTGGAAGCGGGTGAATATCGCATCAAGGCGCGCCGCTTCGTCATTGCCACGGGATCGTCACCTGCCGTGCCGCCAATTTCCGGCCTGAAGGACATCCCCTATTTCACCAACGAGACGATTTTCGGCAACACGCGCAAGCTTCCGCATCTGCTGATCATCGGCGGTGGACCGATCGGGCTCGAATTGGCGCAAGCTCATCGCCGGCTTGGCTCTGAGGTGACGATCGTCGAAGGCCTGAAGGCGATGGGCAAGGATGATCCCGAACTTGCCGTTATCGTACTCGATCAACTGCGCGGGGAAGGCATAACCATCCGCGAAGGCGCGCTCGTTGAAAAAGTGTCGGACGACAAGGGCATGATCGTGCTGACGCTCAAGACGGATGCTGGCACCGAGACCGTCGAAGGCACGCATCTTCTGATCGCCGCGGGCCGCCAGCCCAACACCGCAGATCTTGGACTGGAAGCTGCCGGCATCACGTTCGACAAGAAGGGTATTGCGGTCAATGCAGGTCTGCTCACATCCAACAAGCGTGTGTATGCAATTGGCGACGTTGCAGGCGGACTGCAATTCACCCACGTCGCCAACGATCATGCCGGTATCGTGATTCGCCGCGTTCTGTTCCGTCTGCCAGCCAAGATCACCGGGCGCGCAGTGCCCTGGGTGACCTTCACCGATCCCGAACTGGCGCATATTGGACTCCTCGAGGAAGAGGCGCGCAAGTCTCACGGAAAAGTTAACGTTTTGCGCTGGTCCTTCCACGACAACGACCGGGCCCAGACTGAGCGGGAGACCTCGGGCCACATCAAGGTCGTGACCAGCCAGAAGGGTCAGATACTTGGCGTCACCATCGCGGGCGCACACGCCGGGGAAATCATCCAGATGTGGTCGCTCGCCATGGCCCAAAGGCTCAAGATCAAAGCGATGACGGACTGGATTTCGCCTTATCCGACACTTTCGGAGGTGAACAAACGCGCTGCTTTCCGCTACTATGCGTCAGCACCGGGTAACCCGTTTGTGCGTAAAGTGATTTCTTGGTTGGCCAAGCTCGGATAGGTCTCGCCTCGATCGAGGGAGCTTAAGCCGCGCGCGGCTTCCTGCCATTGGGACAAGACTTGGACGCCAGAGCGACCAGCACCGTTGAGAAGGATATGCACGGCCTCGCCAGGGTGGCCGCAAGTTTGCGTGCGGCGTGGTCGCGGCTCGGCCTTCCCGCCAAGCTGCTCATGCTTACGGCGGTGTTCGTGCTCGTGGCTGAAATTCTCATCTTTTTGCCCAGCGTCGCGAGTTATCGCATATCGTGGCTGTCGGAACGCCTGACCGCCGCCCAGCTTGCCGCGCTGTCGTCGGAAGCCTTCCCTGGCGGCGAGGTACCCTCGGCCTTGCGTGCCGATCTGCTGCGCACCGCCCAGGTGAAGGCAATTGCCTCGCGCCGCGACGGCGAGCGCCGGCTCGTCCTGCCCGTTGAACCAGGCGTGCAGATCAGTGCGCACTATGATCTACGCGGCGAACCCAAGTCCTACTGGCAAGGGCTTGGCATGAAACTGACGCAGGTGAAAGACGCCATTGCCTTGCTGTTCTCTCCGGGCGACCGGCTCATCCGCGTCATGGGCAGCAACAGTGACGACCCCAACGACCTTATCGAGATTGTCATTCCGGAAGCTCCGTTGCGGCAGTCCATGATCCAATATGGCCTGAACATTCTCGGTCTGTCGGTCGTCATCTCGGCGCTGACGGCCTCGCTGGTGTATTTTTCGCTTAACCGCCTGCTGGTGAAGCCGCTCAAGAATCTGACGCAGAACATGCTGCGCTTCTCGGCTGATCCGGAAGATCAAACCCGCATCCTCACGCCATCCGGCCGCATGGATGAGATGGGCGTAGCCGAACGCGAGCTGTCGCAAATGCAAAAGGAACTTTCGGGTCTCCTGGCGCAGAAGAACCGTTTGGCGCAGCTTGGTCTGGCCGTCTCCAAGATCAACCACGACCTGCGCAACATGCTGGCCAACGCGCAGCTCATTTCCGATCGTCTGGTCGACATTCCGGATCCGACGGTGCAGCGCTTCGTGCCTAAATTGATCGCGTCGCTGGACCGCGCCATCAGCTTCTGCAACTCCTCACTGCAGTTCGGACGCGCCGCCGAGGCGGCTCCCCGCCGCGAGCTGTTCCGCTTGAGGCGCCTCGTAGAGGAAGTGGCTGACAGTCAGGGCCTGCCGCGCGACGGCGAAATTGCATTCGACGTTGCCATTGAGGAGGGCCTGCGCATCGACGCCGACCGGGAGCATCTGTTCCGTGTCATGAGCAATCTGGTGCGCAATGCTGTGCAGGCGCTCGAAACGGCTGAGACGCCCGACGGCCGCATTACGGTCCGCGCTCATCGCGAAGGGCGCAAGGTCATCGTCGATGTCTCGGACAACGGTCCGGGCATTCCACCCAAGGCACGCGAACATCTCTTCAAGGCGTTCCAGGCCTCCACCAAGAAAGGTGGAACCGGGCTTGGGCTGGTCATTGCGCAAGAGCTGATCCAGGCCCATGGCGGTTCGCTGGCGCTCGTTGAAAGCGTCAGGGGTGCGCTGTTCCGGATCGAAATGCCGGATCGCTCGGTGCATTCCTGATTACAAGGATAAAGATACGCGTGATGCTGCCATGATCGCGGCCGCGCAGGCAGTGGAGCATTACGAGATCACTTGCCGGGGACCGACGTCCGGCCAGCGCCCTTTGAACGGCGCTGGAGCACCCCGATGGTCAAGTTTTCCGATGCGCGGATAGGCTGTATTTCAGGCCGCGCAAGGGGCTTGCGCTTCGCAGCGTGAGCGATTAGAGAGTAGCGGCTCTTGCCGCCCGGCGTTTGCCGGGGCCCCGTTTGTTCCAAACCGGCGGCCAAGCGGACGAGAATTGCGCCCGTAGCTCAGCTGGATAGAGCATCAGACTACGAATCTGAGGGTCAGAGGTTCGAATCCTTTCGGGCGCGCCATTCTCCTTTTGTGTCGGCCAGTTTCCGGCTCAACGGGTGCGCCGCCAGCCGTAACCGCCGGGGCGAACGAATACATTCTCATGGCGTAAGGCGACCACCGGCGGCGTCTCGATGACATAGTCGCGCGCCGGCCTCAACACCACCGGACGCGTGACCCACCCGCGCACGGCAGGACGATACACCCTGTCCACCCCGCCGGGACTCACCAAAACCCTGCGAGACACGGATTCGTAAACAGCGGGTGTGGTCTGCGGGATGCGGCGCGCCGGCGCCACCACGACCTCGCGCGCCACCTCGCGCGTCACGGCCGGGACGACAACCTTGCACATCCGATCGCCGCGTCCGAGGATACCGCGGCTGCGCTCCCAACGCACGGTCGCGGGTTGCACGACGACCGTCTCGCGCACCACCCTGGTGACAGCAGCTTGCTCGACGTACGTCGTCTGAGCGGGCCTCACCAGGATACGCTCGGTCTTCGTTTCCCACACCGCAGGGCGGCGGATCGTGTCCCAGCGCGCTGGCGCGATCTCGATGCGGTCGGCAACCGCAGACATCTCTGCGGGACGGCGGTAGACATGGGTCATGGCAGGTCGAACCACGACGGAGCGCATGCGCGAGGCGTAGACGTCGGGCAGCCGTACTTTCTCATAGCACTCCACGGCGCGTCCGCGTCCGCAGCCCTCGAAAGCAAGTGCGGACGACGCTGGCGCCAGGGCCGCGATGGCAAACCAAAAAAGATATGACGGCCGCATTGGTAATCCTCTCTGTTGACTGCCGGCCCGCTGATGGGTGCCGATGAGCGCAGCAGACCGATGATCCGGCCAACGATTTGACCGGGCCGCAGCCTGAAACGGCCAAAAACGCCCTGCTTTGATCAGAATAGCTCTCTTTCAAGGCCACCGGAGGACTAGCGGCGTGTGTGGTAAACCGTTAATCGTTGCATCGGCTGGTGCCGGACGCACGCTCATGCAAAAGCCCTTGCCGCAATCGCGGTCGTGTCTTGGGGTAGACGTGTTTTGGCTTAAACTTGAGCGGCCGGCGCATGAAGCAAAGTACCCCAGGGAAGGATTGCGAAACCATGTCGACGACAACCACGGCCTCTCCTATCCGCGTGCTGGCGCTTGTTGCGGCGTTCCTGGCCGCGCTTGCCACGTCTGGATGCGGCATCAACAACATTCCGACCTTTGAGCAGAAGGCAAAGGCTTCGTGGTCAGAGGTCCTGAGCCAGTACAAGCGGCGCAGCGACCTCATACCCAATCTGGTGGAGACGGTGAAAGGCTTTGCCGAGCAGGAGAAGTCGGTGCTCACGGAAGTCATTGAGGCGCGCGCCAAGGCAACCTCCGTCCAGCTCCCCGTAGACCAACTGTCAGACCCAGAGGCCATGAAGAAATTCCAGGAGGCGCAGGGACAGCTGACGGGCGCCCTCGGACGCCTGATGGCCGTGATCGAACGCTATCCCGACATCAAGAGCGGCCAGAATTTCCTTGCGCTGCAGAGCGCGTTGGAGGGCACGGAGAACCGCATTTCGGTAGCCCGCCGCGACTACATCGAGTCGGTTCGCGTCTACAATACCGAGCTGACCACCATTCCCGGCCGTTGGTGGCGGGCCTTCATGTATCCTTCCGCCAAGGAGATGGCGACATTCGATATTCCGGTTGAGGAGCAGCAAGCTCCCAAGGTCGACTTCAACACGAAGAAATAGGCTTTGCGGCTCAAGTCTCAAGCGATGCTCGTGGAGGACGCGCGTACCGCGCGGGCCTCTGCGCGCATCATAGGGCCCTGTGCGCACGCCGCGCGGTCGAGAGTATGGCTCGCCTGCTTGGTGGCGCTGGCGGCATGTCTGTCGACTCTCGCCACGCTTGCGGCTGTGATTGCCGCACCCAATCTACCTGAGCTTACCGGACAGGTGGTCGACAACGCAGGTCTTCTCTCGAACGAAGACCGTGCTGCCATTCTCGCCGAGCTGCGATCTCTCGAACAGACGTCAACTGATCAAATCGCCGTCGCCACCGTTCCCTCGCTCGACGGCTACGCCATCGAGGACTACGCGATCGCTCTGGCGCGCAAGTGGCAGCTCGGGCAGAAGGACAAGGACAACGGAATTCTGTTTCTCGTCGCGCCCAACGAACGCAAGGTGCGTATTGAGGTCGGCCGCCGGCTGGAGCCGGTGATGACCGACACCATGTCGAAGATTATCATCGAGAACGCGATTCTGCCGAAATTCCGCCGCGGCGACTACGCAGGTGGTATCCGGGACGGCGTCCGCGACATCAAGGACGTGTTGCTGGGTGACGCAGAGGCCGTCAAGGAGCGTGCACGTGGAGCACGGACGCCCGAAGGCGATCCGACAGTGTTCATCCATTTGGCCGTCTGGATCGCAATTATACTATTAATCATATGGCTGAATTCGCGCGCCGAACGGCAAATGGCCGACAATA
The DNA here is from genome assembly GCA_016793445.1 of Hyphomicrobium sp. Lineage (GTDB taxonomy): Bacteria > Pseudomonadota > Alphaproteobacteria > Rhizobiales > Hyphomicrobiaceae > Hyphomicrobium_B. Next base: position 337,036 of record JAEUME010000002.1, read on the forward strand.
TGTCTCCCTATGATCGCAAGCGCACCCGCCGCCGGCGCGGAGCGGGCCCGATCATCATCATCCCCGGTGGATCCAGCGATTGGGGCGGAGGATGGAGCGGCGGCGATGGAGGCGGTGGCTGGTCAGGTGGCGGCGGCGACTTTGGCGGTGGCGGCGCTTCAGGCGGATGGTGACAGGGTAAGTGTAACGAAAGACTGCACGACATGGCTTTGTTCACGCGAGAAGAAGAAGAACGCATCTCTGCCGCCATCACGGCTGCCGAGCGCAAGACGTCTGGCGAGATCGTCGCTGTTGTCGCCGACTCCAGCGAGACCTATCTCTACGTGCCATTTCTATGGGCTGCGCTGGTTTCTCTGCTGGTGCCGTGGCCGCTCATCCACTTCACCTGGATGAAGGTGCAGTACATTTTCCTGATCCAGCTCGCCGTCTTCCTGGTTCTGCTCGTGGCGCTGTGGCCCAAGAATGTCCGCGCTGCACTGGTGCCGCGATCGATCCGCAACAACCACGCGAAGCGGCGCGCCACCGAGCAGTTCCTTGCGCAGAACCTCCACACGACCAAGGGCCGCACGGGCGTGCTGATCTTCGTCTCGGTTGCCGAGCGCCACGCGGAAGTGCTGGCCGACAAGGCCATCGACGACAAGGTGCCTGCTGGCACTTGGCAGGAGATTGTCGACACCTTGACCTCCGAGATTTCGCAAGGCCGGGCAACTGAAGGTTTCATTCAAGCCATTATGGTGGCGGGCGATCATCTTGCGCGGCACTTTCCGCCGGGCGCTCCCGATCCCAATGAGTTGCCCGATCATCTGATCGTTCTGACCAGCTAACTTCGCGAACCATGCTATGACCCTTCCGTGAGCTGGCGGGTTGGGGGATTATGCGATGACAATGGGCGAAACGACAGCGAACGCTGCCGCGGGCGGCACGGTGGTGCGTGCACCTCTGAGAGCCCGCGCATCGTGGATGCTGTTCGACTGGGCCGCACAACCCTACTACACGCTCGTGCAGACGTTTTTGTTTGCGCCTTATTTTGCCAACATGGTCGCCACCAGCCCCACGCATGGGCAAACCATGTGGGGCTACGCGGCTGCCACCGCCGGCTTGCTGATCGCGATCATCTCGCCGTTCCTCGGTGCCGTTGCCGATGGACGCGGCCGTCGCAAGGTCTGGATGATGGCCTTATCACTCGTGTTCCTCCTGGGCTTATGCACGCTGTGGCTCGCAGTGCCAGGCGCATCGTCCTCGACGATCTTCGTCGTTCTGGCAGGTTTTGTGCTTGCAACCCTCGCCGCCGAGCTGATGGCGGTTTTTTCAAACGCCATCATGACGGGGCTTGCACCCAAGGATGAACTGGGCCGGCTGTCGGGTACAGGATGGGCAGTTGGCTATTTCGGAGGTCTGGCAAGCCTTGCGCTGGTGGCTGGCTTTCTTGTGCCGCTGCCGGGCAAGACCGAAACACTGCTGGGATTCAATCCGCTCCTCGCACTCGACGATGCCAGCCATCAAGGAGACCGTCTTACCGGCCCCTTCGCGGCGCTGTGGTTTTCGGTCTTCGTCATCCCGTTCTTTCTGTTCGTGCCCGACCGCCGCGCCACGGCAGCCCCACTCCACTTGGAGCGCTCAGCTACGGAAGAGCTGTGGAACACAATCAAATCGCTGCCCGCTTTGCCGAGCCTGATGATCTTCCTCATCGCCCGTATGCTCTACACCGACGGGCTGACGGCCATTTTCACCTTTGGCGGAATCTACGGAGCCTCCGTATTCAATTGGGGCCCGACCGAGCTTGGCATCTTCGGCATCGTCCTGACGCTGATTGGCGCCGTCGGTGCGCTGATCGGCGGCCGGCTGGACGACAAGCTCGGAGCAAAGACCGTCATCATCGGCTCGTTGCTCATCTTGTTGATCGCAGCGGCGGGAATCCTGTCGGTGGACAAGACGCATGTGCTCTATACACTTGACGTGCCCGAGAAGATGGCAGGCTCGGCGCCCTTCTCGGCCATCGGCGAGCAAATCTTTCTTGCGTTCGCGATGATCGTCGGGCTTGTCGCGGCGCCTGTGCAGGCTGCAAGCAGATCGCTGCTTGCCCGCATCGCACCCGCCGAGAAGATCACGCAATTCTTTGGGCTGTTCGCCTTCTCCGGCAAAGTGACGGCCTTTCTCGCGCCGTTCCTGGTGGCTTTCGTCACGCAAGTGACGAACAGCCAGCGAATCGGGATGTCCGCCGTGCTCGCCTTCCTCGTGATTGGTGCAGTGATGATGTTGTTCGTACGCACGAACGCAGCTCCTTCGAGCGGCTGACCAAACAACGCAGTGCAGCAATATCGGCTTCCTGTGCAGTCTGGCGGCAATGAAGCCTTGTTTGTATCATCGCCCTTGCTGCGGGGCTCTGCGAAACAGCGCCGTGTCCGCACGTGAGAGCTGAGCCATGACAATTGCAGGTGTGCTTCTGGATCTTGCGGGCGTTGTCTACCAGGGCGGAAAGCTTCTGCCAGGGGCACGCGAGGCGATCGAGCGGCTGCGTGCGGCCGGTTTACCGATCCGGTTCATCACGAACACGACCCGCTCCCCCAAAAAGATAATCCTGGCGGATCTGAAAACGCTCGGCCTTGAAATCTCAGATGACGAACTCTTCACGCCGGCGCAGGCTGCACGCGCATGGCTCACCGCACATGGCTGCGCAGCCTCCCTTCTCGTCCACCCTGCGCTCGAGTCGGAGTTCACTGGTCTGCCCCACGCCGATCAACGCGCGGTCGTCGTTGGTGATGCCGGGGAGGCGTTCAGCTACGACAGATTGAACCGCGTGTTTCGCGAGCTGATCGCAGGTGCGCCGTTGCTTGCGCTCGCCAAGAACCGGACCTTCAAGGACCACGACGGAGAGCTCAGCCTCGACGCAGGCGCGTTTGTCAAAGCGCTGGAGTTCGCGACCGGACATAAGGCCATAGTACTCGGCAAGCCGTCGCCCGATTTCTTCGGAGCCGCACTTGCGGGCATGTCCTGTATGCACGATCAGGCCGTCATGGTCGGAGATGACGCTGAAGCCGATGTTGCGGGCGCTTTGTCCGCAGGTCTTGCAAGCGCTCTGCTTGTGCGTTCCGGCAAGTATCGCGCAGGCGATGAGGAGCGCTATGAACCTAGGCCCACACGAACGGTGGCAGACCTTTCCGCCGCCGCCGACTGGATCTGCGCTCATCGCACGCAAGATCACGGAACGCGAATACCTTTGTTCTGAGCGTGCTTTTCGCCCCTTAATGCCGGAAGTGGCGCATTCCGGTCAGCACCATGGCAAGACCTTTCTCGTCCGCAGCCTTGATGACCTCGTCGTCGCGCATGGACCCGCCCGGCTGAATGACGGCCGTAACGCCCGCTTCGGCGGCTGTCAGGAGACCATCTGCAAACGGGAAAAATGCATCCGACGCGACGACCGAACCCCGCGTCAGCGGTTCGGCGAGCCCTTGGGCCTTGGCGGCCTCGGCGGCCTTCCAAGCCGCGATACGCGCGGAATCGACCCGGCTCATCTGCCCCGCGCCAATGCCAACCGTTGCGCCGGCCTTGGCGTAGACGATGGCGTTCGACTTGACGTGCTTGGCGACCCGGAAGGCAAACTTGAGATCGGCGAGTTCAGCGCCGGTCGGCGCACGCTTTGTCACGACCTTCAATTCTAGATCATCGACATTGCCCGCGTCGCGCGATTGCACCAGCATCCCTCCAGCGATGGAACGCATCGTGAGACCGCTTGCGCGCGGATCGGCAAGGCCGCCGGTGATCAGCAGCCGCAAATTCTTCTTGGCCGCAAAGATCGCCTTGGCCTCGTCGGTGGCATCGGGCGCAATCACGACCTCCGTGAAGATCTTGGTCATGTCCTCGGCTGCCTTGCCATCGATGACCTGATTGAGCGCAATAATGCCGCCAAATGCGCTCACCGTGTCGCACGCGAATGCCTTCTGATAGGCTTCCAAGAGCGATGGGCCGGTCGCCACGCCGCAGGGATTGGCGTGCTTGATGATGGCGACGGCGGGCGTTTTGGGATCGAACTCGCTCACCAGTTCGAACGCCGCGTCCGTGTCGTTGATGTTGTTGTATGACAGCTCCTTGCCCTGCAGCTGTTGTGCCGTGGCGACGCCGCGGCACGCGTTGTCCGAAATGTAGACGGCCGCCTCCTGGTGCGGATTTTCGCCGTACCGCAGCGCCTGGCTGAGCCGGCCGCCGAAAGCGCGCCAAGCGGGTGCCGGTGTCTTCAGTTCCTCCGCGAACCAATTGCTTATGGCCGCGTCGTAGGCGGCCGTGCGTGCGAATGCCTTGGCAGCCATCTCCTGGCGGAAGCGCCGCGTCGTCGCTCCGCTGTTTGACGCCATCTCGTCCAAGACACGCCCGTAGTCTTGAGGCTCGACGATGACGGTTACGCCGTCATGGTTCTTGGATGCGGCGCGGATCATTGCGGGACCGCCGATGTCGATGTTCTCCACGCACTCCTCGTAACCCGCCTTCTTTGCCACGGTTGCTTCGAAGGGATAGAGGTTGACGACAAGCAGATCGATGGGCGCGATGCCATGGGCGGCTGCCGCCTTGTCGTGCTCCGCGTTGCCGCGGATTGCGAGCAGCCCTCCATGCACCTTGGGATGCAGTGTCTTGACACGCCCATCCATCATCTCGGGAAAGCCGGTAAGCTCGGAGACGTCCTGAACAGGAAGGCCGGCGGCCTTGAGCGCGGCAGACGTGCCGCCCGTCGAGACCAGCGCCACGCCATAAGCGTTCAGGGCCTTGGCGAAATCGACAAGTCCCGACTTGTCCGATACCGACAGCAGTGCGCGGCGGATTTTCTGTTCGGCCATGGTTTGCGAGCCCTCCCCGGCAAGATGATCCGAGGGCCGGTTATCACGATCTGGTGCGCTCGAACATTACACAACAGGACCAACGTGCGCACTTGCCGCAATCTTATCAGCTTTCGCCGGTGGCCCGCTGATCCTCAGCTGTTCCGTCGATGCTCCAGCGCACTTCAGTCTCGCCAAACGTCGCCCCCCGCAGAACGATCTGAAGACCGGGACAGGGACCAGAGCTTTCCGCGAAGAACAGGCTTTCCTCAATCGTGGGATCGGCGCCTTCCGCGCGGAAGGCGAACGTTCGCCCGTCCCGCATCCTGATCAGGCAAGCGCCCGTCTCTCCATCCTCAACGCTCACGGTACAATCCGGATGCAGATGAAAATGTATGGCGAAGGGAATGTCTTGTTTGAGGCGCAACCGTCCGGCGGGCGGCTCAAGGCGGTCGATGCCATCTAGCCGCAAACCATTCTTCGACAACGCCAGCCGCCGATTGTGCATCAGGCCGAAACGCTTCAGATACCCGTCATGCCCGGCGGCGACGACCACGGCTCCCCCTTCGCGCGTCAAACGCACCAGAGCGAGTTCCGGACCGCGGATAGGCAATCCGCCCGCAATTGCCTCTAACTTTTCATGGCGCACGAGACGCGCGGACGACGTTTCCGAAAGACACAACGTGTTGTGGCTGGCGGTCGCGCGCGAGGCCGCGAGCCAATCATCGTCGGCGGGACCTGGTGTTCCGCCGTTGACGAGCAGCATCTGATGACCGATCGACATCTCAAACGACAAGCACCCGGCCTGTGCCTGGGTCGCAAGCTCGATCTGGGGCGGAGAACCGACGTCGGCTATAACAATCGTCTCGCCTTGTTCCAGTCGTGCGTAACCCGAATACTCCAACTCGTCGGTGGGAGATGGCTCTCCATCCGCGTAGCCGAGCACTGTTGCGAGCGTCGCTGGGGAGCCGACACTGACGCCATTGAAGCGCGCCAACATGCCGTTGCCCATGCGCATGAACCGCAGGAACGCGAGCGCATTCTTCACGGTTGCCGCGAACTCGTCTGGTGGTGTGTGACCGCGCGCGTGGAAACACTGCCCCAACGGCAGAAGATCGAGCACGATGTCGGCAAGTACGCTGGCGTTGCGGGTGGCATGACCGCCATCGGGAAGGATCTGGCGCGACAGCTCCGCCACCAGCAGACTATGCGCTTCCTTCAAGTTGCGCTCGTTACCGGACACGGCAAGCTTCGACAGCACCAGCGCTATGAGGCAATTGAGGCGCGGGATGCCGTCCGGCGCATTGCGCCAGGTGGTGTTGAGCACGACGAGCTGCTCGCTCAGCGAGGCCATGATGCGCGCGTAGGTCTTTGCATCCGTGCCTTCCAGCAACATGTTGGCTTGCGCGATCCATGATGTGACGCGACGCGCGACGACGGCGGGTTCATAAGCGACGCCGCTGGGACTACGCTGCAGGCTGATCCAGTCGAGCACGAGCGCACGCGCGGCATCGAAGGCTTCCTCCTCCTCCGTAGCGGCGAAATGGCGTAACCATCCAAAGCCATGCAACTCACGCGCCCAGGCCGGGCTTGGCGGCGGGACGCGGAAGGGCGAGGCCCCCTTAAGGGGCGTGCTGTGCGAAGCGAGTCCGAAGTATCCTTCTGAGAACTCCTGCCAGAAGGAAGGATCGGCCATACGCAGTTCCTGTGGAACGATGAGGATCTGGTCGGTCGCGGCGCTGCCGTAGCGCCAGCGCAGGAACGGAGACGACAACGTGCGCGTGACCGCCCGGCGGCGGGACTGCTTGGCCGACAGAGCGCGGATCTTCAGCCGTTCGCTCAGGCTCAAGGTCATCAAGGCGCGCTCCCCCGTCAGGTCTTCGATCGCAGGCGTGTCGGACTTCGACTAAAGCATCTTCCGAACATACAGTGCCACTCTCTTCCTCTCCCGGGACGGGAGAGGATGTCGCGAGCGACAGGTGAGGGACTTTAAGCTGCGGCGCTGATTGCGGCAGCCCCCTCATCCGCCCCTTCGGGGCACCTTCTCCCGATGGGAGAAGGACGTGTCGCGCATCCCAGTCCGCAGGATCGGCATCGGATCTAGCCGCTCCCTGGCGCTAAAACAAGGCGGAGGCGCGCGTGGCAGTGGACGAGGGGCGCAGACGTCGAAACTTCACGCGTTTTTTCTGGCAACGGCGGCAAAAAAGCCATCGATGCCCTTCAGTCCCTCATCAAACTGATTGAGGAAATGCGGCAAGGTACGCAGCTCGCCTTGAGGCGTCAGCCAGCTCGTTTCACCGCCAATCGCCGCGGGGTCGATGGCCACCCGCGCGAAGCCGGGATGATCGGCAAGGAAGGCGGCAAACTGGTCCGGGCCCTCCTCCGGCTCCAACGAACAGGTACAGTAGACAAGCCGCCCGCCCGGCTTGAGCGCCCGCGCGGCATTGTCAAGAATCTGGCGCTGGATTTTGACCAATTGCGCGACATCCTCGGGGCGCTTCAAATGCATGATATCGGGATGGCGGCGCATGGTGCCCGTGGCGGTGCAAGGTGCGTCGACGAGTACGACATCGAATTGGCATCCGGGCTGCCACAGCGCCGCATCCGCCAACATGGTCTCGGCAGCAAGATCCAGACGTGCAAGGTTCTCTCTAAGGCGCGCCAGTCTCTGCTCGGATTGATCGACGGCAACGACGCGTGCGCCGGATGCCGCCAGTTGCGCGGTTTTTCCACCGGGCGCGGCGCACACGTCCGCCACATCGAGGCCGCGCACATCGCCCAGGAGCTTCACCGGCAGCGCGGCGGCGGCGTCCTGCACCCACCATGCGCCTTCGGCAAATCCGGGAAGATCCTCGATGCGGCCGCCTGCCGCCATGCGGATCGTCCCCGTTGGCAAAAGATGTCCTGCAAGCCGTTCCGTCCACTGGCCGGCTGCGCAAGCGTCTTTCGGTGTAATATCCAACGCCGCCTCGGTGAGAGACGCGTTGGCAATATCGCGGGCCGCATCCCGCCCATAACAGCGCGTCCAACGCTCCAGCATCCAGGGCGGCAGATCAAGCGCTAACCGGTCGAGCTGAGCGAGAATGCCTGCGCCACGCTCCGAAACGCGCCTCAGAACGGCGTTTGTCAGCTTGTCGAAACGGCGCGCCTTGCGGTCCGCGCGTGTCTGATCGACGGCGATGGAGATGGCAGCATGGGGCGGCGTTTTCAGCACGAGCAACTGCACGGCGGCGCAGAGCAGGATGGCGTCGAGGCGGCCCGTATCCTTGGGCAGAGGTTTATCCAGAAACGAACCGATAACGGATTGCAGGCTGCCGCGATGGCGAAGCGCCGCCGCCGCCATGGCGCGCGCGAACGCGCGATCACGGCCCATGAGGCCAACCCGGTCTGCGCTTCGCGCGAGGGCATCATCGAAGGAATGGCGGTCCTTCAAGACATTGGTGACCGCATCGACAGCCGCGTCACGGGCCGGCCTCCCCTCGGCCGCAGGGGTTGAAAGTGAGGCCGATGCCCGTCGAGGCGGCTGCCCGCCTCCGCCTGTATTCCCGTTCTTTGCGTCGAGCGCCTTGGTGTTGCCTGGCTTGTGCCGGTGGGGCCTTCCCGAGCGTGTCGCGGATCCGGATGGGGGTGTCTTCGAACGGTCCGCCACGTTACGACGCCCACGGTCCGCGCCGCTGTGCATTGTAACGGCGTCCCGCAATCCAGACGTCGCCGCCCCGGCCTAGTTCGGGTGCAGGCATCTGCTCTTCGAACGCCGGGGCGGCGCCCTCATGAGCAATGCCCATCTCGCGCGCCAGCTCTTCCAGCTCCGCGATCCGGTTCTCGGGGTTCGGGTGGGTGGAGAACATGTTGTCCACGCCGCGCCCCGACAGAGGGTTGACGATGAACACATGCGCTGCGCCGGGGAAGACTTCTGCGCGCTGGTTGGGTATCTTGCGCGCCAGAACGCTGATCTTCTTCAACGCCGAAGCAAGCCAAAGCGGATTGCCCGCAATCATGGCACCAAGCCTGTCCGCCTGGTATTCGCGCGAGCGGCTGATGGCCATCTGAACGAGCATGGCGGCAAGCGGCGCGACGATCATCGCAAACAGTGTGCCGATAACCCCCAGCCCACGATCGCTATTGCGTGAGCCGCCAAAGATGAAGCCGAATTGCAGATATTGGGCGAACATCGACACCGCGCCGCCCATGGTGGCTGCTACGGCCATGGTGAGCGTATCGCGGTTCTTGATGTGAGCCAGCTCATGAGCCAGCACGCCCGCAAGCTCTTCCCGATTCAGGGCTTCAATGAGCCCCGTCGACGCGCACACCGCTGCGCGCGAAGGACTGCGGCCGGTCGCAAATGCATTGGGCTGGGGCGTGTTCATGACGTAGACACGCGGCATGGGAAGCTTCGCGCGATCCGCCAACTGCCGCACCAAGCCGACGAGCTCAGGTGCGGTCCGGTCATCGACCTCCTGGGCCTTGAACATCTTGAGCACCAGGGTGTCGGACTTCCACAGGCTGACCAGGTTCATGCCGAGCGCCAGGATAAACGCAAACACGAGGCCCGAACGCCCGCCGACGGCCGCGCCAACGGCCACGAAAATCGCCGTCAAGGCGGCGAGTAACAGCGCGGTCTTTGCGTAGTTCATCGGCATTGCTCAATAGTCCCTTCCTAGTGCGATCCGGGAAGCGCCGATACGCGCGCTCCCCACCGTCGCTCGGGATCTATATAAGATCAATCCGGGTCCGGGATAAGTCCCGGGCACCGGGGCTGACGGAGTTTCCCCGCGTGAACAAAAAAAGCCCGGAAGGCGACAAGGCAGGTGACCAGTATGGCGAACGAAGAGCGAAAAGAAGAAGCCGGAACTGACCAGCGCCCGATGTCCCCGGAAGCACGCCGCGCGCTGGCGGAGGCCGAACAGAGGCGGCGCGAGCAAGCATCTGCTGCGGCGGCCAAGCCGGGGGCAACGAGCGAGGTTGGCGGTCGCGACGGCCCCGATCCGGTGCGCTATGGCGATTGGGAGAAGGGCGGCATCGCGAGCGATTTCTAGGCTGCGACGTGCCTGTATATCCGCACCCTAAAGAAAAAGGGTCTGGACCAGTGGGCAAGACCGGCCCAGACCGCGCACGGGACTTGGCGCAACTCCCGAACGCTAGAAGGCGAAATTCAACCCGGCGCGGATCAGATCCACCCGATTATCGAACGAGAACGGCTCATTGTTGTCGCTGAAGCCGGAGTATGTGCCGAAATCCATATGGAGATATTCGAGCTTGGCGGTCATGCCGGGTGCAATAGCCTGCTCGACGCCCGCGCCCAGCACATACCCTGTGCGCCAGTCTTCATTCACCGCCGTCTCCCCCGGCGTATTGCCGATTGAAACTTCATCGACATCCATGAAGGCTACGCCTCCCGTGGCATAGACCAGCGTATCTCCGAACGCGTAGCCCGCCCGCCCGCGCAATGTGCCCCACCACGGACCAAAGCGCGTTTTGTAGATGTGGCCGTCGTAGACGATCTTGTCGTCGGCGCTGATATCCATCAGGCCCAAGTCACTCTCGGCACCGATGACGAAGCCATTGCCGAGCGCATAGTTGTAGCCCAAGGTGAACGCCGCGAGTCCTCCGCTGGGAGATGTCGAGGCGAGGCCGTGATTGTCATTGCGTTCGTAGGACTGCTCTGACTTGCCCCATCCGTAGCCGACGGAGAGTCCGGCATAGATCCCAGTCCAGATGGCGGGCGCGGGTGTAACGATCGCGTCGTTGGGCCAGCTGGAAGCCTGCTCGGGCGGTGGCTGGATAGGCCGCTTCTTGGATTTTGCGCCCGCGTGCGCAAACGTGCCGAAGCTGAAGACGGCTGCGGAAGCGAGAACCAGGCATACTGCCCCCCTTATGTGTTTCGACATCAAATTCCCCGTACTCACGATTGTTACCTGACAACCTCCTCCAAGCCCCTGGCGACATAAGTTGCTGATTAAGTGGCGAAAATTCGACCTTGAAATGCTCAGCACGTTGGCAAAGAAGCGAGCACATGCCGTTTACCGCATGCCAACCATCAGGCGTCGCCTATGTGGCGCGATGCGCCTTCAATCACCGCTCTCGCGCGACCATGCGTAGATGAGAGTCGCCACCAGCAGGATGCCCGCAAGCGCGAGGTGGAGCGTCGAGAACAGCTCAGCGGCCGTCAGGCCGCGCGCCTTGAGGTGATCGACGTAAACGCCAGACCACATCTGTAGGATGCCGGCGCCGCCCATGCAGAGGAAGTTCGCAAAGGACATTCCACGCCCCAAAAGAGGATCGGGCAGAAAGAGGCGGACGTGCGCCATGATCGTTCCGTACGTCATGGCGGAAAAACCAAACACGCACAGCAAAATGGTCGTGATTGCGGTGGTGGAGTTGGTGGGCAGCGCGAGGGCCGCAAGCGCTGCGACTGCGATAAGACTGCCGCCGAGCGCGAGAACCTTGCGCCGTCTCAGCCAGCTCTCAAGCGGACCGTAGGCCAATGCACCAAGTCCGATGGCTGCCGCCATCAGAAAGATGACATTACCGCGCGCGATGGGCTCCAGGCCGTGAACTTCCGACAGATAAGGACCGACCCATAGCCCTCGTTCGGTAATCAAGATGCCGTATCCGAACGCCATCAGCGGCCATACCGGCCAGAGCGCGCGGATGGCCAGGATCTCACGCAGACCGCTGATAATGCCACCATCGCCGCTATGGGCCGCGTGCGAAAGACGCGGCGGATCCTTCACCAGCAATCCAACCAAGGCGGCAGCGGCCAAGGTAATGGCGGCCAGTCCATAGAAGACATTGCGCCAGCCGAAAGCCTCCGCTGCCATGGCCAGCGGCGTCCCCCCAAGAAGATTTCCCAGCGTCCCCAGTCCGATGATCAACGCGGAAAGAAGCGCGAAGCGGTGGGGAGGCGAGGTGCGCGCGAAGACGAACAGCGGCCCCATCAGGGCCGCCGAGCAGCCGATGCCTATCAGGCCCATCGCGACCATCGCGCTGCGCGCATCACTTGCGCGGGCAAACACGATTGCACCGGCGACCCCAGCAAGCATCAAGGCGGGCAGTGTTCGCCGCGGCCCCTGGTTGTCGAGAGCAGCTCCTACGAAGAATTGAGCCAGTGCAAAGGTTGCAAACCAACAGGCGGAGATATTGCCGAGATCGGTGGCCGACAGGTGCAGTTCTGCCGATAGTTCCGGCGCGATAACCGCGAGGAACGACCGGTAGAACTGCGAGAGCGTATAACCGATGAGGAATACCAGAAAGGCGAGCATGGTACCGGGCAGGATGCGTGGCGCCCGGACACTGGGCGCCACCGTATCGTGCACTACCGCCTTAGCATTCACCAGTGTTCGAACGGACTGGGGGAGAAGAAAGCCTAGAGCAGCCTTCCATCAGCCGATTAGCCGGCGCTCAGTGGCGTTCCTGAGCGTGCTGGCGCGCAATTCGTCCAGAGCGGCCTCGTCGATCTCTTCCCCGGTCCATTCGAAAACCTGCCGGTAGAGAACTTCCGCCCTGCGGTAGAGGTCGGTGTCGCGCACTGCTTCGCGGACGTTTTCCCGTTCATCCTCGACGTTGGAGGAATTGATCTTGCGGCCTAGCGGCGCAAGACAGTCCTCAGACCAATCCTCACCCAAAAACTCAAGTATGCCACCGAAAAACGTGCGTGGATCTGCACTCAGTTCCTCGAAGCGAGCCACATGGACGCGCTCGGATCCCAATGCGCGCTGCGCGAGAAACGCCTGGCCTGTATGATTGATCCAGTTCTGGATAGCGTCGTCGATGTCGTGACGAATGCCACCGACAGCGTCGAAATTGCTGAGCGAGGCGACGACCTCGTGGGGCTGACGCACCAGGTGAAGGAAGCGGCTTTCTGGGAACATTGTCGCCAAACCCCATGCGAACTCGCTATTGAGGGGCGTTCCATCGATCCAGCGCTTCTTGGGATCGCGTGAGTGACGGCGCAACAACATCTCAGGACTAGGATGATCTGGGGCGTTTCTGATCTTTCCCAAGGTGCGCCAATCGCCGTGCAGACGCGTACAGCGTTCATCGAACACGTCATTGACAACTTGGTCTACGGCCTCGCCGATCCGGCGCAAAAAGGGTTCTGGCGGCAACCCTACGTTGGAGAGGTGGGAATAACGACCGCGCTCCGAGCCAATTCTATAGGCCTGTTGCGCAGCGATCGCCATGACCGCGATCCACGCCGTTTCCGGCATCGGCTGAATATTGGGGTGCTGGCCCAAAGCCCACGTCGTGATCGAGGTGCCCGAACGCGGCGCGCCAATGATGAAGATCGGGCGCGGCGCAGATGCGAATTTGGGCTGAGATCGCATCTGTCCGAACTTGCGTGCGGGCGCCCTCAACGCTCGTGCATTCCAGGAGGGCGCTCTCGACGCCAGGGCGGTCATGTGGCGCATCTGCGATCTGACAGGCCCCAGTATTCGCTCCAAGAGTTGGATTCCGCGGATGTCGATCGAGATTGGCGCGTTCATGGAGCTTCTCTTGGTTTTCGTGATGTTTCAGGGTTCGAGACGCTCGCAGTCAGTCAACGGGACGAGGTCATGGCCGACTCAACGAACTAGTGCGATCTCAAAACTCAATGTGGAATTCGATTCTTAACCGGAACTTAACGAGCCTAAACATGCCAGAGCGTTACGTAATTGTACGTGCGACGGCCCTGCCGCCAGCAACTGATTCGCACGAGCATTGCATGCAATGAGGGCAGGGCGGCAGAACGAGGCCTAAGCCACTATGCGCCGACGGGAAGCCAACGTTGTGTGGACTCGATATTCTCAGACGGTATCATGCGCCTGTATCAGGCATGTGAAACCGCGCAGATGTGTGGGTAAACTCGGTTCCGGAGTGACGCAACAGCCGGGTTTGGGGCATGTGGGCTCAGACGCAAGAGAGACCAATGGGGGCAAGCAGGGCTACATCCTGCCTGACGAATTCTAGTGTTTGCTGACTTGAAATCCGCCTTCGGCACGCCGGGAGTCTGGCTCTATTCGGCTTGGGTCACTTTCCTGATCAAGTACCGCAAGACCATGCTTGGTCCGCTCTGGATCATGATCGGGCCTGCCATGTTTATTTTGGTGCTGGGCGAATTATTCAAGAATGTTGCGGCGCATTCCAACCATCTCTTTGTGCCTCACCTGGCCGCTGGCCTCGTGATCTGGAACTATATGGCTTCGATCGTGAACGGAGCGCCACGGCTCTACGTTCACAATCGCGCCTCCCTGCTGCATGGCCCGGTCAACCACTTCAATGTCATTCTGAAAGTGATCTGCAGCGCGCTCATCGTGTTCTTGCACCAAATGGTCGTTGTGATCGCAGTGATGGCCCTGCACCACGTCGCGCCGACCGCCTCACTGCTATTGCTCCTTCCCGCCGCTGCACTGGCGTTGATTCACAGCATGTGGGTGCTGATCGTTCTTGGCATTCTCGGCGCGCGCTACCGTGATCTCGCCGAAGTGGTGGAAATGATCATGCGCATCGCATTTCTCGCGACACCGATTATCTGGATGGTCGGAGATGACGGACGCGGTTCAATTGTGGGCATCTACCTTACTTTCAACCCATTTTACCATGTCCTTGAACCTCTGCGCGGGGCTCTGCTTGGCACACCCATCGCCGCCTCAAGCTGGATCATTTCAGCTTCCATGGCGGCGTTAGGCATCACACTTGCCGCCGCCATGTACCGGCGCTTCCGTCATCTCGTGGTGCTGTGGACCTGATCGTCACAACGAACCCGCATATTCAAGGGCAAATCAGCGGACCGCTGCTTGGCATATCGATCTCAGGAAAGTGCCCATCGAGCGCGTTGATGCTGATGCGGCAAGCTTTGCCGAGATTGCGTTGTAGAGTTCAGGTGATTCCGCCAGCCGCGCGATGGCCGTACCTAGAGCTTCGCGCGAGACTTGCGTTGCAAGAACACCCGTCTCGCCGTCTATCACCTGCTCGACGATGCCGCCCGTCGGCATGGCGATCACCGGCATGGCATGGGCAAACGCGGTAGCAGCAACACCCGATTGACTGGCCTCCACATGCGCACAGGCGACGGCATCATAGCGCGCCAGTAAGGGTGTGATCTCGTCATCGTCAATCCATCTGTTGGTCACTTCCGCGCCGATGCGATCGAGCGCGCTACGTGTGCGCGTACAAATGTCACCAGAACCCGCCACGCCGAGTTCAACGACGAGGCCTTGGCTGCGCAGATCCTCGACGGCCTCCACGAGAAGATCGAGGCCTTTGTACGCCATGATCCGCCCCAGGAAGAGAACCCGGAGCGGACGATCGCCAGCCCATTTGCGTGCGGTGCCCGGGGCTGCGAACCGCAGATCGGGATGAAACAGAACGTCGATGCCGCGCTCAGTGCCATAGCCTTGCTCCACGAGCGAACGTGCCACCGAGCGGCTCAATGTGACGATCCGGTCCGCATGACGCGCCTCGCGCAGCAGCCACCGGTTGAGCCGGGCGGTCGGATCGCCGGGATGAGCCACCGCATCATGCACGACGGTGAGCACCCGTATCCCGCGGGCTTGCGCAACGCGCGTGAGCAATGGCGACCAGATGTGCGCCATCAAATTGACGACGGCCGTCGGTTGCACGACGTCAAGCTGCGCAAGAAACTGACCACGCGCGCGGCGGTATCCGGCTATCAAGGCCAGAGGCGTGGGCCGTGCGAAGGTGTCGAGTGTGCGCACTGCGATTCCTGACAACGACGCTGCCTTGACGAGGTCATTGTTGGCGGATGCGAGAAAATGCGCATCGATCTCCGCTGTCGCGGCGGCAGCCTCAGCCAGCTCCAACGTAAAGCGGCCGAGCGCGCCGAAGCGGCCCAGATACATAAATAGCAGTACCGGCGGCCGCGCGGCGGCGTCTGGCATGTGTTGCACTTGGGTCCCTCACACGCCTTAGATAGCGAACTGATCCGAACCGCACCAGCCAAAGCCCAACTGATTGTTTGAGCTGTTGAAAAGTTCGGAACCGCAGCGTTTTGCGTGTTGTTGGTCTGAATCGTGCGCCATATATGGCCCTGCGTCAGACAGAGGGTACTGGTACATAAAAATGGCGCAATTTTTAGAGCCGTGAACGCCTATGGCTTCAGGATTTGCCAAAGGCGTTATCTCCATTCTATATGGCGGTTTCTACATGGCGGTCGGCGCGACTTTGGACGTTGTTGTACGATGAACCCACTTGTGTTGATCGATGCGCGCCATGTCGGGTTCAGCATGCCCGTCTATCTGCCGCAAGAACGAAATATCATGAGCAATCCGATGTCGTTGTTATCGGATTTCTATACCAACCAGCATGCGCGACGCATCCGCGAGGTTCTAGCCGGCATCACGTTCACGCTTCGCGCGGGCGAGAGGTTGGCCATCATCGGCCAGAACGGTGCCGGCAAGTCGACGCTGCTCAGGCTCATCGGCGGCGTCTACAAGCCCACATGCGGTGAGTTGATCCTCAACTGCTGCCCAAAAGGACTATTCGATATCGCCACGGGATTTCTGCAGGAGGCGACGGGCCTGGAGAACATCTATCTGCGCGGGCTCGAAATGGGCCTGACCATGAAAGACATCCGCGAGAAGATCCCCGGTATCGTTGATTTCAGCGGATTGGGAGAGAACATCGACAAGCCGTTCAACACCTATTCCGCCGGCATGCGGCTGAGATTGGCTGTCTCGATCGCGCTGTCCGTGCAGCCGGAAGTCATGCTGCTCGATGAGTGGATCGGCTCCGGCGACGCAACGTTTCAGAACAAAGTGACGGCACGTATGAACAGCCTGGTAGACGGGGCGCGTGGTCTCATGCTGGCCTCTCACAACGACGCGCTCCTGAAGCGCGTCTGCACGCATGGTCTTGTGTTGAACCAAGGGCGATGCGTCTTTTATGGGTCTGTCGACGAGGCGCTCGATTACTATCACACGCATATTAATCCAAAGCCTAAAGTTGCGCAGCAAGTGAAGACGGCTACCGCAATCGTTCCTCCGAGGGCCGCTGGCGAGATCGCCGGCAAAGCTTGAGGCCTCATGCGCCATGACCTTGGATGGGCTGATCCGCTGGGCGCAGTCTGGCTGGCAAATCGCCGGTCCGCGCTCACCTTATCTCCTCGCCCGGCATCTTCGGCTTATCGCGCACAATCGCACGTCGCGCGTTCAAACCATCAAATCCGCGCCGTGCATCCTAGAGGCAAATCCTGCAGACCGGCCCAACGGCACGCCCCCGAACGGGGACCTCGTCATCCCCGTCTACAATAATTACGACGACACGCGGCAGTTGCTCGACGCCTTGAGCCGTGATCGTTCTTTCGAGGGCGCCATCATCATTGTGCATGACGCGAGCCCCGATGTGCGGTTAGCACCGATGTTGCGCGCGTTCGCTGCCTCCGATCCGCGGGTGCGGCTGCTCGAGAATGAGGTCAACCTCGGTTTCGTACAGACGTGCAACCGGGGCATTGCCGCCTCGAGCGCCGACGTTGTGATCCTCAACACTGACATCGATCTTCCTGAAGGTGCCGTAGGCCGGATCCTGCGAAGACTGCAGTCCTCGCCGGATATCGCAAGCGTGACGCCGTTCTCCAACAGCGCCTACTGCGTGGGATTTCCCGACCTCGTCTACCCAAACGCACTTCCGTTTTCCGCGCCCGTTGCAGCAATCGACGCATGCGTGCGTGCGATGCCGGTGGCATCCGAGATCACCCTGCCGTCAGGAAATGGATTCTGCATGGGGATTTCCCGCGCCGCGCTCACTAAGGTCGGCGCATTCGACGAGCAATTCGGCCACGGCTACGGCGAGGAAACCGACTTCTGCCAGCGCGCCATTGCGCAAGGATTGCGCCATGTGCTGGCCAGCGACGTTTACGTGGGCCACAAAGGCGGACAGAGCTTCGGCGCGTCATGGCAGTATCGCTCGCGCGAAGGATTGCTGAAGGTGCTGGATTGCCATCCTGAATTCGTTGATCGCGTGCGCGTTTATCTTGAGAACGGCAAGGCGCGCGCGCTAGCCCTCGCTGCGCTCCTCCGGCTGGCGCGGGAGCGGAGCGGAAAACCTCTCATCATCGTGCGCGAGGCAAATGCAAGCGTCCAGGCGTTACCCGATCCGGAAACGCCGCACCTCTTTCTTGCCCGGCAGGGCCGTGAGGCGATCGCAACGCTCGTACTTGGCGATGAGCGCCATGTCTTCCGTTTCGCCGAAGCGGAAGTTTTGCATCGGGCACTACGCTTTGCCGGGATCGATTGAAAGCCGCTATGGGCCGATGCTGATTAAACCGTCAGCCGGCGCCCACCCTGGCGAGTAGCCCCAGCCGCTCACCGGCATAGCGCTTGTCGCGCAGCGGGCCCCACCAGCCGTCGTTGGCTAGATACCATCGGACCGTCTTTTCAAGGCCGGTCTTGAAGGTTTCCTGCGCGCGCCAGCCAAGCTCCGTTTCGAGCTTGCTAGCGTCGATAGCATAGCGCCGGTCATGTCCTGGCCGGTCCGTGACGAAATTTATGAGAGTGCGGCGGGGCCTGCTGGCCGGTTCGATGCCGTCGAGCAGATCGCAAACGGTATGCACCACATCGATGTTAGCCTGCTCGTTGCGGCCGCCAACGTTGTATTTCTCTCCGAGCCGCCCCTTCTGCAGGATAAGATAAAGCGCGCGCACATGATCGTCGACGTAAAGCCAGTCGCGGACGTTCTTGCCGTCACCATAGACAGGCAGCGCCTTACCCTCGCGCGCGTTGAGAACCATCAGCGGAATCAGCTTCTCCGGAAACTGGTATGGTCCGTAGTTGTTCGAGCAGTTGGAGATGAGCGAGGGGAAGCCGTAGGTCCGGTGCCAAGCCAGCACCAAGTGATCGGAGGCTGCCTTGCTGGCTGAATAAGGTGAACTTGGGTCATAGGGCGTATCCTCGCGGAACAGACCATCCCCACCCAGGGAACCGTAAACCTCATCGGTCGATACGTGCAGAAAACGGAAGGCCGACTTACGCGCGGCATTGAGCCCAGACCAATAAGCGCGCGCGGCCTCCAGCAGCGTATACGTGCCGTTGATATTCGTGTCGATAAAGGCTGATGAGCCGGTAATCGAACGATCGACGTGGCTCTCGGCAGCAAGATGAATTACGGCGTCGGGCAAAAAACTCGCGAACGCGGCATCCATGGCCGCACGATCGCAGATGTCGGCCTGCCTGAACGCGTAACGCGCGTTGCCTGAAATCGAATCGAGAGAATGAAGGTTCGCCGCATACGTGAGTTTGTCGATGTTGAGCACGCCGCTGCCCGTCGCATCGATCAAATACCGGCAGAGTGCCGAGCCGATAAAGCCAGCGCCTCCTGTGACCAGGATTTTCATTCTTTCCCTCGTTAACCCCTAGCTTTGCCCCTAACGCAACAGACCATCCAGCCCGAACAGTTTAGCGTGTCCTTGCCGGAAGTTCGCCGGTTTATACTCGCAAGGTGTGGAGGTCTCCACAATTTCTCCAGCGGTAACCCGATCCAGATCTAAACCTCGTGACACAATAACGCTGTATCAGCATACGCATGTCTAATGCACATGTCCTTGCAGTCATTGACGCTTTCAACAGAGTACATGCTATAAGGACTGACATTTCCGGAACAATCCGACTCTGCGATACGGCAGCGAGGAGAACCGTTTTCCAAACATGACAACCATGTCCCGCCACCTCAAGGATCTGGAATCCGAAAGTCTTTACATACTGCGCGAAGTGGTCGCTCAGTTTCAAAATCCGGTTCTGATGTACTCCATCGGCAAGGACAGCTCAGTCCTGCTGCACTTGGCCATGAAGGCGTTCTATCCCGCGCCGATCCCTTTCCCGCTGCTGCATGTCGACACGACATGGAAGTTCCGGGACATGATCGCGTTCCGCGACCGGATCGCGGCCGACTACGGCGTGAGGCTTATCGTGCACGTCAATGAGGACGGCCTAAAAGCTGGGGTTGATCCCAACACCACCGACAGCGCCCACTACACCCATGTGATGAAGACCGAGGGGCTGCGTCAGGCGCTGGACAAATTCAGATTCGACGCCGCAATCGGAGGCGCGCGCCGCGACGAGGAAAAATCCCGCGCCAAGGAGCGCATTTTTTCTCATCGCAGCAAAGATCACCACTGGGACCCCAAGAACCAGCGCCCGGAGATCTGGCAGCTCTACAATGGTCGCTTGGCTGCGGGTGAGACCATGCGCGTCTTCCCGCTTTCGAACTGGACCGAACTCGATGTCTGGCAATACATCGCAGCCGAAGAGATCCCAGTCGTCCCGCTCTATTTCGCCACCGAGCGGCCCGTTGTCTGGCGCGAGGGGTTCATGATCATGATTGACGACGGCCGGCTCAAGCTCAACATTGGCGAAAGACCCGAGATGCGGCTCGTGCGCTTCCGCTCGCTCGGCTGTTATCCTTTGACATGCGCCGTTGAGTCCAGCGCCAGCACCATCGAGGAAATCGTTGAAGAGCTGCTGGTCACCCGCGCCTCCGAAAGACAAGGGCGCGTCATCGACCGCGATCAGGCAAGCTCCATGGAAAAGAAAAAGGAAGAGGGCTACTTCTGATGTCGCAACGCGACGCAGGCAATTCAAACGATCCCGCGGCCATAGCCGGAACGGCAAGCGCCGATACCTTGCCGATGCTGCGATTTCTGACCTGCGGTAGCGTCGACGACGGCAAGAGCACGCTCATTGGCCGCTTGCTTTACGACTGCCACACGATCTTCGAGGATACGCTGCTCGCCGCCGAGCGCGACAGCATGATGTACGGGACAACCGGCGAACCGCTCGATTTTGCGCTGCTATTGGATGGGCTTCAGGCCGAGCGTGAACAGGGCATCACGATCGATGTGGCCTACCGGTATTTCGCAACCCCCCGGCGCAAGTTCATCGTTGCCGATACTCCAGGCCACGAACAGTATACGCGCAACATGGTGACGGGAGCATCCACCTCGGACGCCGCCGTCCTTCTCGTCGATGCCCGCAAGGGCGTTCTCATCCAGACGCGCCGGCATACCTGCATCGTTCACCTGCTTGGCATCAAGAATATCGTCCTAGCCGTCAATAAGATGGATGCCGTCGGTTACGACGAGAGTACATTCAAAGCCATTGACCACGATTATCGCGCGTTCGCTGCCCTGCTCGGCATTGCGAACGTCACCACAATTCCGGTTTCGGCATTGCGGGGCGAGAACCTCGCCAAGCGCGCGGTCGCCATGTCCTGGTATGAGGGTCCGACGCTACTGGAATATTTGGAAAGCGTGGACGTCACGAGCGGGCGCGAGCGCGAGCCGTTGCGCCTGCCGGTGCAATGGGTATGCCGGCCTAACTCCGATTTCCGGGGCTATGCAGGGACGATCGCGAGCGGAACCGTGAGCGTGGGTGATCAGATCGCTTCATTGCCGGCCGGCATGACCGCGACGATCACACGAATCCTTAATGGCGACGAGGACTGCACAAGCGCGCAAGCGGGCGACGCCGTTGTCGTGACGCTCGATCACGAAATCGACATCAGCCGTGGCGATGTGCTCTGCGCGGCCACGGCCCGGTCCGAAATTTCAGATCAGATTTCGGCCAATGTGGTGTGGATGAGCAAGCATCACATGTTGAAAGGCCGGCCCTATATCCTGCGGTGCGGCACGCAGTCCGTCCTCGCCCAGATCAGCGACATCAAGTATAAGCTTAACGTGGAGTCCCTTGAGCACGTTGCGGCGCGCGATCTCTCGTGCAACGAGATTGGATCGTGCAACATCTCGCTCAACAAGCCGATCACATTCGACAGCTACGAAGACAACCGCAGCACCGGAGCTTTTGTGCTGATAGACCGCACGACCAACGAAACGGTTGGGGCGGGCATGATTATGTTCGCGCTGCGCCGCGCGCAGAACATTCACTGGCAGGCGCTCAATATTTCACGCGAGCAGCGCGCCGAGCTCAAAGGACAGCATGCCTGTTGTCTTTGGTTCACGGGTCTTTCGGGATCCGGTAAATCGACGATCGCAAATCTGATAGAGAAGCGCCTTTTTGCTCAAGGACGCCACACCTATATCCTCGATGGCGATAATGTACGCCATGGCCTTAATCGTGACCTTGGGTTCACCGAAGCCGACCGCGTGGAAAACATCCGCCGCGTCGCCGAGGTCTCGCGGCTGATGGTGGACGCGGGTCTCATCACCATCGTGTCGTTCATTTCGCCTTTCCGGGCAGAACGCCAGTTCGCGCGCGAACGCTTCCCCGATGGAAATTTTCTCGAGATCTTCATCGACACGCCGTTGGATCTGTGCGAACAGCGCGACCCGAAAGGCCTTTATAAGAAGGCGCGGGCGGGCCAGCTTGCCAACTTCACGGGCATCAACTCGCCTTACGAAGCACCCGAAAATCCCGAGATCCACATCGCCGGCGGCAGCGTCTCAGCGGAAGAGCACGTTGAAGAAATCATCAATGCGCTGGTGAAGCGCGGATTCCTGCACGCGCACTAGGCTGGTCAAATTCGGCCGATTTGCTTGGCGTTTGTCGATTTTTTTTGTCGTAGATTGGCTTGCCCGAGGGAAGGTTCTCAGCTCGCCGCACTTGCGCGCACCGCGTGAGGCGCTCCCGACCAGACAATGAACGGCGGATTGAGATAGCCCGTCTCGCGCTTGGCGTATAGTAAAGGTGTGCCGTCCGTGCACGTTACGATGCCACCGGCGGCAAGAACGATCGCGTGGCCCGCGGCGGTGTCCCATTCTCTGGTGGGTCCGAACCGCGGATAAAGATCCGCCTTGCCTTCAGCCACAAGGCAGAACTTCAGCGATGACCCGATATTGACGCGCGTTTCGATCTCGATGTTGCGAAGCCAGTCCTCCAGCTCCTGAGAGCCGTGCGAGCGGCTGGCAACAATGGTCTGCGCGCCCGAGTGCGCGGCGCGCGTGGAGAGACGTTGCGCAGCAAGATCCTTCAGGCTGGCAGGTGCGTCTTTGCACGCCACCATCGCCTTGAAGGCCTGTTGCTTACCAACCGTCCAGTACAACTGCGACATGGCAGGCGCATAGATGACACCGAACACGGGCGCCTTATTCTGCACAAGCGCGATATTGACCGTGAATTCCGGGCGCCGCGCGGCGAACTCTCGTGTTCCATCGAGCGGATCCACGAGGAAGAAGGTTTCCCCTTGGGAGAGTATTTCACCGCTGCTGGCAGCTTCCTCCGCGATTACTGGAACGCCGGGCGCGATTTCGGCCAGCGCTGCAAGGATAATGGCTTCGGCTTCCCGGTCCGCAGCGGTGACCGGAGAACCATCGGCCTTGGTCTGCGTCTCGGCTTCATTGTCGAAATGCCTCATGATGCACGCACCGGCTGCGATCACGGGCTGAAAGAGATGCTCTGCCAGCGTATTAAGCGCGATCTCCTGCATCAATATCCTCAAAGTGCTGAACCTCGATGTTGAAAAGCAGGAATCATTATTCTAATCGATCCGCAAGTGGCGATTTGACCAAGTTTTGCAAGGCATTCGCGAGTGCAATTTAGTGGTGGATAGAGCCTTGCAGGCAATGTTGCCCGGCGCGGTCGGAAATGGCAGAAGCTTACCGGCAGTCCATCATCGAACACGGATTAGAAATGGCATCGCCCAGCAATGAGTCTCGATATCTGCTGATGGTTGTCGGCATGCATCGCAGCGGCACCTCCTCCGTCGCAGGGCTCTATAGATGCCTCGGCGCTGATCTGGGCATTAGTCTGATGCCACCTGCTCCGGACAATCCGAAAGGCTTTTTCGAGAACAACCGGATCGTGTTCGCCCATGATGCTCTCCTCGCGGCTCTCGACCGCGCTTGGAACAGTTTAATCCCGCCCGACCCGGGCTGGGCGACCTCCGAAGACGCGGTTCAAGCATGCCGGCAAATTAAATTCATCCTCGCAAAAGAATGCAGGTCAAATGCGCCGGTGTGGATGGTGAAGGATCCGCGCGTCTGCCTTCTTATGCCGCTGTGGCACCAAATCGCCGCCGACTTCGGACGAATGCTGAAAACGGTCGTCGTAGTCCGCCACCCTGAAGAGATTGCAGCTTCGCTGCGCGCGCGCGAAAAAATGCCATTCGACGACGCCATGCAGCTTTGTCTCAAACACACCCAGGCGCTCGCTGGAAACGCTCTGCCGCAAGGCACGCAAGGGATTGTATACGACGCGCTTCTCGCGCATCGCGATGACGCGCTCGACATCGTTAACCGGGCCGCGGGCGGTATCTTCCCCGAACCCACGGCCGAACAACGGGCACAAGCAGATGAATTTCTTGTGGGGTCCTTGCGCCGGAACTCCGTGTCCAGCGCAACGACCAATCTGGGTAAGCTGTACGAGGCTTCTTTCTCCAGCAAAACTGCTCTCATCTCACCTGAGGCTGTCGCGGCATTCATTCAGCGCGCGGGGGAACTACCGCCGGAAAAGCCGGCTCCCGTAACGGAGACCGATAAGGCGCGCACCAGCTATTACGAGGGTCTGAAGCTGGCGTATGCACGCTCCAACCTGCAGCTCTTTCAAGCCCGTGAACATTTCGTCGGGTTCGCTAAGCTCCAGGCAGAAGCAGAGACGGCACGCAAGAATTACACCGAGCGTGAAGAAGAATTGCTGATCGCGCGCGAAACGTATCGCGCGCGTGAAGTCGAGTTCCTTACGCAGACGTCGGATGTCAAAGCGAGCTGGGAACAGCGCTACCTGCAAGCCGAGGCAGATCGCGACTTTGCTATCCGGGACTTTGAAATGCGTCTCGCTCTTCAGCGCAAGGATGCCGAGACGCAGATGCAGTTCTTGCGCAAGGATCTTGATGACGCACGAACTGCTAATCAGCTTCTAACGGAACGAATTGGCAATTTCGAAGCCCTACTTCGTAGACAGTCGGAGGTTCCGTTCCGTACCGGCCTAAAGAGCTTCATCTTTGGCTCGGCGCGTTTGGGCTATCGCACTCTACCGCTCAGCGGGCGCCAAAAGCAGGCTTTGCTGGCGAAGTTCGGCTCACGCCTATCGCGCATCATCCCCGGCGCGCATAGCGTCGCGCAACCCCTTGCACCCAACCTGAGAATGGCCACTGCGGCAGAAGTTGCAGAACCCGATTTCGCCTTCAAAGAAACTGATGCGCCCGAAGTTTCGATCATTGTTCCGGTTTATAATCAAATCAACTACACCATTCGGTGTTTGCAGTCCCTAGCAGAGCATAGGACGCAGCACAGCTTCGAGGTAATCGTCATGGACGACGTCTCGAACGACCAGACGCAAGATGTCCTCCCGCGCATTCCCGGCCTGCGCTACGTACGCAACGAAAAGAACCTGGGCTTTCTCAAAAACTGTAACAAGGCGGCCGGCTTGGCGCGTGGCAAGTACCTTGTCTTTCTCAATAACGACACCATCGTGTTGTCGGGGTGGCTCGACTCGTTACACCGGACCTTCAAGCTGCATGGGAACGTCGGCCTTGTAGGCTCCAAGCTTATCTATCCCGATGGCCGGCTGCAGGAGGCCGGCGGCATCATCTGGAAAGACGCTAGCGGCTGGAATTGGGGCCGGCTTGGCAATCCTCAGCACCCGCGCTTCAATTACGTGCGCGATGCCGACTATGTATCCGGCGCGTCCATTATGATCCCGCGCAACTTGTTCGAGGAGATCGGCCGCTTCGACGAGAGGTACGCGCCCGCCTATTATGAGGACACCGACCTCGCGTTCGCCCTACGCGACAAGGGCTACCGCGTGCTCTATCAGCCGAAATCCGCAGTCGTGCATTTCGAGGGCATTTCCTCAGGGACCGACGAAAATCGTGGGGTCAAGCGCTATCAGGCGGTCAACCGGAAGAAATTTGCCGAGAGATGGGCGAAGGTTCTGCCCATCCATGGCACCAGTGAGGACGGCCCAAGCCGATCTGCTGACCGCCGCTGGTCGCGCCACGCCCTGATTGTCGACGCCGTCACGCCGACGCCCGATCAGGACTCGGGCTCTGTGGATATGGTCAATCTCATCCGCATCCTGACCTCACTCGGCTGGCGCGTGCATTTCGTGCCTCAGACTAACTATGCGCATTTCGGCCGCTACACCGATGAGTTGCAGGAACTTGGCGTCGAGTGCGTGTACTTCCCGCCCTATCGCACGCTGGAGCACTATCTTGAGGAGAACGGCGATTTCTTCGACACAGTCTTCGTCTGCCGTGAGCCGATCGCGCGCACCGTCATGCCGGTGATCGCCGAGAAGCTGCCCAATGCCAAGCGTGTGTTTTATACGGTCGACTTGCACTACCTGCGTTCTGAGCGGCAGGCCGAGTTGACCAAGGATTCCAGAATTGCTGGGGATGCCCAAAAGACCAAGGACTCCGAACTCGCCCTGATGCGTCAGAGTGATCTCACGATCCTGCTCAGCGAAGTCGAGAAGGACATAATAGCGGCCGAGCTGCCCGAGGCGCGAACGGCCATCGTTCCACTCATTCGAGACGTCCCAGGCCGCCGGTCCGGATTCCAAACGCGCAGCAACGTGGTCTTCATCGGCAGCTTCAATCACCCGCCGAATGTCGACGCCGTCGAATGGCTCGTCAAGGAAATCTGGCCACTTGTACGGAACCACAAAGTGAACGCACGGCTCAGAATCTGCGGCTCCAACATGCCTGATGCCGTACGCAGGCTGTGCGCGCAAGACCCCGACATTGAAGCGGTTGGATTCGTGGCCGACCTCGGCGAGGTGTTTGATCACTGCCGGTTGTCTGTCGCCCCTTTGCGCTTCGGCGCCGGGCTCAAGGGCAAGCTTGCCACATCGTTTGGCTATGGCGTGCCCTGCATCGCGACTCGCGTTGCGATCGAAGGCATGTCGGCAGATGGGCTTGAGCCCTGCCGCCTGCAAGGTGAAACGGCCGAAGAACTCGCGGACCTGATCGCGCATTACTACCGCTCGGAGCAAGATTGGGAGCGCGCTTCCCGCGCCTCGCTCGCCTATGTCGAGCAGCAGTTCTCGTTCAACGTGGTTCGCGAGACGGTTTCAAAAATCATGAAAGACCTTCACGCAACCAAGGGCTGAGCTCAACCCTCGTGCGCCGCGTAGCGTCACCCACGCGGGTAGCCTGCCTCGACTTTCGACGGGGCCAAATGCGCCGTATCGTGTCAGCGCACATTCGGATCGGCGTAGCACTTGCGCATGTACTCGCAGCGGTAGCTGCCTGAAAAGTGCATGCTGTCGCCCTTGGCCGGCGAGATGAAATTGCAGACTTCTTCCAGCCCCTCTGGCGTCAACCAGCCGTAACGGCGGCCGCGCTGAACGGCGAAGCAATCTGCGGTCTCCTCATCAGGGCCGCGAAACTGATGTCCGCATTCATGCGCATAAATCCACTGTTTGACCGGCGTGGACACCTTGTCGAGCAGGCGCGGATTCATGATCAGAAAACCGGGATAAGCCGCGCCATAATCATCAAGCGTGTTATCAATCACCGTTGGACGCATGCCGCACATCTGCGGGCGGCCGTCCAGCTTGAACTGGCCGGGCTCCAGCAACTTGGTGTCGCCTCCGACCTGATTGACGTACTCCTCAGGAGTCGGCGCAGAATCTTCGGCCCGCGCCCCCTGCGGCAGAAAATTCACCAACACTGTCAGTCCTAGCGTAATGCCGAACGATGCCCGCCGCATGCTCACCAATGCTATCTTTTTGACTGCCCTGCGCCCAACTTCCCTTGTGCGATAGAATGGCTCGGAAAAACCGCCAGCACAAGCTAGTCCCCATACCTCTTCGGCTTGCTGAAACAAATGTGCGCGCGCCGCCTCAGGCCGTCACTTCCATCTCAATGTCCCGCATGTCGTCGTCTGAAAAGCCGAAATGGTGGCCGATTTCGTGGATCAGAACATGGGCGATGAGATGGCCGAGTTCTTCCTCACCGTCCGCCCACTCGTCCAAAATCGGACGGCGGTATAAAAATACCATATCCGGCTCGCGTGGTATATCGGACACACTTTTCTGATCCAGACTGACGCCCTGATAAAGCCCGGTGAGTTCGAAGGCGTCCTCAATGCCTAAGTCGTCGAGGACTTCGTCGGCCGCAAAATCCTCGATGCGGACGACGACATCGCCGGCCATCTCGCGGAACGCGGCCGGGAGCTTCTCCCAGGCGGCCGCAGCGAGCATCTCGAAGTCAACAAGCGAAGGGGCCTTTTTGTCTTTCCAGTCCGAGGTCATCGTGCCAGGTCCCCTCCCCGCATGCGTTTGCACCCACAGATAGTGAGCAGGGTGAGGTGATGCAATCGTGAAACCGGCGCGGCGCCGCTAACACATTGTTCACCAAGCAGCGCGGCTCATGCCGCATTGGAGCAAAAATTCACGCCCCCAACCCTATATTCCAGCCATGACAGGGGACTTCTCGAAGCTGCCGCGTGATCTGCGCAACGTTCTCACGTCGGAACTGGCACCCGGTGAGCGCGTGCTCTACGCCGCCCAGCCGGATTGGCGCGCCCAATGGGCGCAACACCTTCTCGTTTTCACGTTCGGGTTGGGGTGGATGTCGATATGCGGCCCCATGGCCATCTTCGTCTGGGCTGAGACATTAGGTTTGCGTGTCCCCAGCGTGGGAGCAATGGGAAAGGGCCTGGCGATCTTCTTCTCGCTCCTCATCATCCCCTTCGTGGTGATCGGCCTGGCATGTTTGGTGGAACCCTTCTCGAGCGCACGGCAATCCCGCCGCCGCGTGCATGCCATAACCGATCAACGCGTCATGACAATCACACACGTAACTTCCAAAACGCTTGAAAGCTGCAAGCTCGATGCGATCAACTTCGTCAAGCGGCGCGACCGCAAGGACGGTAGCGGCACGCTGTCAATCGGGTACGGCGTAGAGAAGGATTCCGATGGCGACGCGCGGCCGCTGACAATGGACTGGCCCGGTATTCCAAACGCCAAGCGCGCCGAGCAGATCATCCGCGAGCAGGCAAAGTGGGTGAGGTAGAAGAGATCTTCCCGCAGGCGCGAGGGCGGATCTACAGCCGGTTGCGATCTCATGGACTTACTTCCTTCTCCGTCGAGAGGAGGTGGAGGTGGCGGATGCTGGGCTGGCGCAATCAGCGTTGCAGGCTGAAGTCTCCCACCTGTCGCTTCGCGACTTCCTCTCCCTCGGTATCCGTCCGGGCTTCAAACATTTGTCCGCATCCGCGACTTGGCCGGATCCCCACCTTCGCGGGAGGACGATGGGGTGAGGTCAGGAATTCGCCTCGTTCAACGTGCTTGCGCGGCGGCCGATGTCTTAAAAGAACGTCTTCTGGCTGAGCGTTCCTCACACCCTGTCATCCCGGGCAAGCGAAGCCGGATGCAATCCGGGCTAAGCGCAGACACGGGACCCAGCGCATCAGTGCGAAGCGCAAAATTTCTCACGCACCATCACGCCAGGCTCTGGGTCCCGGCGCTCGCTGCGCTCGGCCGGGATGACAACGAGCGCAAAGTGCTCGGTCCGGATGACAGCTCGGCGCCGGCTTATGAATTCGGCCATTCGCGAACATCGACGAAGTGGCCTTCAAGCGCCGCCGCAGCGGCCATGACCGGGGAAACCAAATGCGTGCGGCCCTTGTAGCCCTGGCGGCCTTCAAAGTTACGGTTGGATGTGGAGGCGCAGCGCTGGCCCGGCTTCAACTGGTCCGGATTCATGCCGAGGCACATCGAGCAACCGGGCTCGCGCCACTCGAAGCCCGCAGCCTTGAAGATCTTGTCGAGACCTTCGGCTTCTGCCTGCTGCTTCACAAGCCCCGAGCCGGGAACAATCATCGCATAGGCGAGACGCGTGGAGATCTTTTTGCCGTCAACGACCTTGGCGACCGCGCGCAGATCCTCGATGCGCCCGTTGGTGCACGAGCCGATCCACACCACGTCGAGCGGAATGTCTGTGATCTTGGTGCCCGGCGTCAGGCCCATGTAGTCGAGCGCACGCACCATGGAGGCGCGCTTGTTTTCATCCTGCACTCTTGCCGGATCGGGGACCGCGCCGGCGATCGAGACAACGTCCTCGGGCGACGTGCCCCAGGATACGATCGGAGGCAGCTGCGAGGCATCAAGCTTCACGACGCGATCGAAATGTGCCCCCTCGTCCGACTTCAACGTTTCCCAATATTTCATCGCCATGTCCCAAGCGGTGCCCTTGGGCGCCTTGGGGCGGCCTTTGATGAAGGCATAGGTCTTTTCGTCGGGCGCGATCATGCCTGCGCGCGCGCCGCCTTCAATCGACATGTTGCAGACCGTCATGCGGCCTTCCATCGAAAGCGCACGGATGGCTTCGCCGGCGTACTCGATGACCGAGCCCGTGCCGCCCGCCGTGCCGATCTCGCCGATGATCGCAAGGATAATGTCCTTGGCGCCGACGCCGTGCGGGGCGACACCGTCGACCTGCACAAGCATATTCTTCGCCTTCTGCTGGATCAGCGTCTGCGTCGCTAGGACGTGTTCAACCTCGGAGGTTCCGATGCCATGCGCCAGAGCGCCGAATGCGCCATGCGTCGAGGTATGGCTGTCGCCGCAGACGATCGTCGTGCCGGGCAACGTGAACCCTTGCTCGGGGCCGACGACGTGGACGATCCCCTGGCGCTTATCGAGTTCGTTATAGTACTCGACGCCGAAATCCTTGGCGTTTTTTGCTAGCGTCTCGACCTGCACACGGCTCTGCGCGTCGGCGATCCCATGCGAACGGTCCGTGGTAGGAACGTTATGGTCCACCACGGCGAGGGTCTTTTGCGGTGCGCGGACCTTGCGGCCTGCCATGCGCAACCCCTCGAAGGCCTGGGGGCTCGTGACCTCATGGACAAGATGGCGATCAATGTAAAGCAGGCAGGTGCCGTCATCGGACCGCTCAACCACGTGATCGTCAAAAATCTTGTCGTACAGCGTCTTCGCCATGGGAACCTTCGCTCGCGGTAAGGGAAATGTGCGCTCTGCGCTGCCGTTAGATAGCTCTGCACTGTCAAAGAAGCAAATCAGGCGTCGTCGCAGCCACGATCAGCAATATTTGCGACGAGCGAATCCACTGTACCGGCACAGCGATCCTGCAAGCTAATGTTATTATTTACGATTTTACGTCCATGGTAGACAGATCAGCGCGAACCAAGGGTCTTGCAGAGGTACTTGAAGCGCCTGAACGTCAAGCCGGTCTCGCGTGTCCAGCCCTGCTTGCATTGCTCAGCCGTCACGGCCACAGGCAAGCTCTCGGCGCCGCGCGGCGGATCCATGCGCGGCGTGTACTTGGGAGGGTCGATACTTTTCAGCTCGCGGGACTGAGGCAGACGCGGTGTACCGATCGCGCCACCCGGCTTGCCAGGGTAGAGTGGCACCGTGGAGGCTTGGGGATCACGCGGCACGCCCATGGGCGAGGGCACATACCTGCCGGTAGCGTCGTACTGCGCCTCGGCAGGGGGGAGCCCAATGGCAAAAGCAAGACCAACTGCGATGAAACGCTTCCACATGCCTACAACATCGGCCTTGTACGTCTGGCGTCAAGGTGACCGTGGCCATCATGGTTACAAAAATTGCCGGGCGGTACGCCGCCCGGCAAGGGGCAAAGGGGGAGGAACAACCCTATGTTTCAGGTTGTGTTCCAGGTGTTGAAACCAGGAACGCGACGACGGCGGTGGCAAAAAACCGGCGCCACGCCCTGCCATGATCGAAATACGCGCGCGGACGCCAAACGGATCAGGGGCGTTTCCCGTACCTCAGCTATTTCCAGCCTCGCGTCTTAGAAACCAGAAAATCTCTCAGCAACTGCACTTTCTTGGAGCTCTTCAACTCCTCTGGATAGGCAAAAAGGATCGGCAACCGCGGGGCTTCCATATCAGGGAGAACGGGCACCAGATCTGTGTCGTTCTCGCTCATGTAGTCTGGGATCATGCCGATCCCGATGCCCGCACGAACAGCGTATTTAATGGCGACGACACTGTTGATGCGAAGCACGGCAGGCCGGGGTTCGCGGTTCTCCCGACCCACCGTCTCGATCCAGTTGACAGCCGTAAGATGCTGCGCGGGCTGACCGCTGTAGCAAATGATGCGATGCCGGTCCAAATCCTCGATGGAGGCCGGCGCACCGAACCGGCGAATGTAGTGAACCGAGGCCACAGCCCGCACGCGGCTTTCTAGCAGCGGCCGCCGGATGAGATCCGCCTGCTCGGGCTCGCGCGTCCAAATGGCGACGTCGGCGGCGCGCATGCCGATATCGACCTGCTCATCGTTCAGGATCAGCTCGATGCGGATCTCAGGATAAAGATCGGTGAACTCGCTCAGGCGCGGCCCGAGCCAGATCGTCCCGAAGCCGATGGGAGCGGTCACGCGCAAGTCGCCTGAAGGCTTGGACGTGGAATCTGTCAGCAACGTTTCGGCGGTCTGCAGCTTGGCAAACACCTCCGAGACGGTCCGGTTGAGCAGTTCCCCCTGCTCCGTCAGCACAAGTCCACGCGCGTGACGGTGAAAGAGCGTCACCTTGAGGTCGGCCTCGAGCGCCGAGATCTGCCGGCTTACCGCAGATTGGCTCATGTGAAGCTGTTCCCCGGCATGGGTAAAGCTTCCAGCCTCAGCGGCGGCGTGGAAAATGCGAAGTTTATCCCAGTCCATGAAACAGCATTCCAGATGCACCCGGGCTTTGATTATCGCATAGCTGCCATGCCGGGACGCCGGCGCGAATGTACCTAGACTGCGCTGCGGCGCAACCGGTTTGCGAGAGCTTCAGTACGATCGCTTGAGGCCGTCACCCGCCCGTCTTGGAATTATCCTTCTCAACGCTCGCAGTATGCTGACAGCCCTCCCTTCGTCTTAGAAATGGTTCGATTATCTTGATCTTTGGCAGACCTGACTGGCCGTACAACCCATCTGGCCGCCTAGTCTTGGTCCTCTATGGCGGACCGTCATGAGCACCAAGTTCGACGATCCAACCTCGACGGCCTAGTCCTCACCCGGCGGGGGCAACTTTCTGACCTCCTGCTGGATGGCTGGCAGAATGATGAAGTTCCACGTGCGGCAAGGCCGAGACGGGGTTCTCGAGAGCGGCCAGGGCATAGCGGGGCTCGCCTATGTCGCGGCTCCCAAGATCCGTGTATCCGCTAAAGTTGATGAGGGGTGCACTGAGGGTCCGCAAGAAACGCAAAAATCAAACGGCCCCTTAACTCTAAAAGATATGCTCGCGCAACAACGTGGAGTGTCGGGAATATTTCCTGACGTCTTCAATTGCTGCGCCGGTGGTTGGCCAATTTCCTGATCACCATATCGCGAGATTAGACCAGCGTACTATGTGCGAAATTCCTGCCAGCGCTTAGCTAATACGCGAGCACTGCGCGGGCAAGCGCAGACTAAATAACAATTGGAAACGCCGTTTGAAGGAGACGCGATCATGAAGACTTTCGTCCAGCTTGCAGTCCTAGCCGCAGCCTGCTCCGCGCTTGCGGCGTCATCTGCCAATGCTGAACCATTTGCTTACGCGGCGAATGAAAAATCTGGCACGATCTCCATCATCGATACAGCCACCAACACGGTGGTCGGCGACATCCAGGCTGGAAAAAAGCCTCGCGGCATGGCTGGCACGTTGAAGCAGCTCTTTGTGTCCGACCAGCCCGCCAAGGCGCTTCAGGTCGTCGATATCGCGGAGAAGAAGGTCGTCAAGTCGATCCATGTCGGCGAGTCGCCCGAGGGCGTATACATTTCTCCCGATAACAAGCTTCTGGCAGTGGCCGTCGAGGAGGACAACTCGGTCCACTTCATCGACCCAGACACTGGCGAAACCACTTTCGCCGTGAAGACGGAGGGTGAAAACCCCGAGCACGCAGTCTTCAGCACTGACGGGAAATGGGTATACGTGAGCGCCGAGGACGCCGACTCGGTCGATATCATCGACGTGGCGCAGAAAAAGCAGGTCGCCAGTGTCCAGGTCGGCAAGCGGCCGCGCGGCATAGGCTTCACGCCGGACGGCAAGCTTGCCTACGTCGCATCGGAGCTGGCCGATACGGTCTATGCGATCGACGTTGCAACCCAGAAAGCCGTCGCCACCATCAAGGCTGGCGTCCGCGCCAATGGCGTTACCATCAATCCCGATGGCAAGTCCGTCTATGTTACCAATGGCGGCGACGGCACGGTCAGCGTCATCGACGTTGCAACCAATACGATCACCAAGACCATTCCGGTCGGCAAGCGCCCCTGGAACATGGCTATCACGCCGGATGGCAAGCGCCTCTTCGTCGCAAACGGCCGCTCCAACAGCGTCACGGTGATCGACACCGAAAAGCTCGAAGCCGTGACCGACATCGCGGTGGGCGAGATGCCGTGGGGCGTCTTCATTCCGCGTTAAAGCAGCTATTGCTGCACCAGACAAAAAAGGCCGCCGGAGATGCCTCTCCCGGCGACCTTTTGAATGCGCGCGTGCAGCAGATTATTCCGCCGCCGCCGCGTGAACCTCGTGTTTGGCGAGATACCGCTCTGCTTCAAGTGCTGCCATGCAGCCCATGCCGGCCGCAGTCACTGCCTGGCGGTAGATCTCGTCCTTCACATCGCCTGCTGCGAACACGCCCGGGATGGCGGTGGCGGTCGAATCTGGCGCCGTGATCAGGTAGCCAGACGGCGTCATCGGCAACTGCCCCTTGAACAGCTCCGTCGCGGGCGCATGT
Organism: Hyphomicrobium sp.; assembly: GCA_016793445.1. Classification (GTDB taxonomy): domain Bacteria; phylum Pseudomonadota; class Alphaproteobacteria; order Rhizobiales; family Hyphomicrobiaceae; genus Hyphomicrobium_B. The sequence goes on from JAEUME010000002.1 coordinate 371,416, forward strand.
CCGATAGCGATGAAGACGCCGTCCGCTGCGCGCTGCGTGATTTCACCTGTCTTGACGTTCCGGATGCGCACCCCCGTCACAGAGCGCGGTTCGCCAGTGCCGGTGATTTCCTCGACGGCGTGATCCCAGATCACCTCGATCTTAGGGTGCTTGAACAATCGGTCCTGCAGGATCTTTTCGGCGCGGAACGAGTCGCGGCGGTGAATGATGGTCACGCGCTTGGCGAAGTTGGTGAGAAACAGCGCCTCCTCGACGGCCGTGTTGCCACCCCCTACGACGACAACCTCCTTGCCCTTGTAGAAGAAGCCGTCGCATGTCGCGCATGCTGACACACCATGACCTTGGAACGTCTCCTCCGATGGGATACCGAGCCAACGCGCCTGTGCGCCAGTACAGATGATGAGCGCGTCACAGGTATAGATATCGCCACTGTCACCTTCGAGACGGATGGGTTTGGCCTTGAGATCCACCTTGTTGATGTGATCCATGACGATCTCGGTGCCGACGTGGGCGGCTTGGGCCTGCATCTGCTCCATGAGCCACGGCCCCTGGATCGTCTCGGCGAAGCCGGGATAGTTTTCGACATCCGTTGTGATGGTCAGCTGGCCTCCCGGCTGCGAGCCCTGAATCAGCAACGGCTTCAGCATTGCGCGCGCCGCGTAGACGGCGGCCGTGTATCCGGCCGGACCGGAGCCCAGAATAATAACCTTTGCGTGGCGTGCGGGGCTTGTCATGAGGGGCATTAGCATCCTCGCTGTCTTCATTGAGGCGTTATTAGGGGTTTGCGACTGCAAACGTCAACGCCGCTGCACTGCTTCTCAACGTTACACTGCATGGGATGCGGCGGCTTGGCACGGGTGCTAGGGTGCCTCATTAGGCACCGGGCGGCAGATCTTGGGGGGATTGGATACTTGGATATTTCCGCGACGAGCGACGCGCAAGACATGCGCCGGCGGATCAAGGCCATCCTGGTGGGATCGTCCGGCAACCTTGTGGAATGGTACGATTTCTACGTTTACGCCGCCTTCTCCCTCTACTTCGCCCACGCTTTCTTTCCGGCTGGCGACCGCACCGCCCAGCTTCTCGCCACGGCTGGCATTTTCGCCGTAGGCTTCCTGATGCGGCCTCTCGGCGCCTGGGCCTTCGGCAGGCTCGCCGACCGCAGCGGGCGGCGCGTGGCGCTCACCGCTTCCGTCCTGCTCATGTGCTTCGGATCCGCGCTCATCGCGCTGACGCCGACCTATCAAACGATTGGCGTGGCGGCTCCGGTCATTCTTTTGGTTGCGCGCCTTATTCAGGGGTTGAGCCTGGGCGGCGAATACGGCACGAGCGCCACGTATCTTTCGGAAATGGCGACGCGAGACCGGCGGGGGTTCTATTCAAGCTTTCAGTACGTGACGCTGATCGGCGGACAACTGACCGCCATGCTCGTTCTCATCGTGCTGCAAAAGCTCGTTCTGACGGAAGCCGAGCTTGATGCATGGGGCTGGCGCATTCCCTTCTTCATTGGCGCACTGCTCGCGGTCGTCGCCTATCGCATGCGCCGCGATATGCACGAGACCGAGGCCTTCGTGCGCGAAACGCGCCGCAACTCTTCGCTCCGGACTCTGATGGAGCATCCGCGCGAAATCGCCATCGTCGTCGGGCTCACCATGGGGGGAACGGTGGCGTTTTATACCTTCACCACGTACATGCAGAAGTTTCTGGTCAATACGTCGGGCTTCGACAAGGAGACGGCGACGACGATCTCGGCTTCCGCCTTGTTCATCTACATGTGCCTGCAACCGGCGGTGGGCGCGCTGTCGGACCGCGTGGGACGCCGGCCCATCCTCATCGCGTTCGGTGTCCTCGGCACAATCTCGACGATCCCGCTGCTGACGGCACTTGAGGCAACGCGCGATCCATGGGTCGCGTTTGCAATCATCATGTGTGGCCTTGTCATCGTGTCGGGCTATACGGCGATCAACGCGGTTGTGAAGGCAGAGCTGTTTCCCACGCATGTGCGTGCACTTGGCGTAGGACTGCCATTTGCCATTACTGTTGCGCTGTTCGGCGGCACGGCGGAGTACATCGGGCTATGGTTCAAGTCCATCGGCCACGAGACGTACTTCTACTGGTACATCACGATCTGCATCGCCGTATCGCTTCTGGTCTACGCCGGAATGCGCGATACACGCGATGCCAGCGCCATCAATAGCGACTAGCTAACCCGGGAATGACCGGCTGCGTTATATGAGCCGCAGCGCCCGAAAGCTCGCGTGTCCCTCGCGCCCGACGATGATGTGATCGTGAATGGCAATGCCCAGCGGCTTGGCCGCCTCCACGATCATCTTCGTCATGTCGATGTCGGCACGCGACGGCGTCGGATCGCCCGAGGGATGATTGTGGACTAAGATCAGCGCGGTTGCGGATAACTCCAGCGCACGCTTCACGACCTCTCTCACATAGACCGGCGTGTGATCGATGGTGCCGCGTCCTTGGACCTCATCGGCAATGAGGTTGTTCTTCTTATCGAGGAACAGGATGCGAAACTGCTCTATGTTTTCATAGCCCTGCGCAATGCGCAGATAGTCAAGCACGCTCGCCCAGGATGACAGCGCGGGCTTTGCCGTGATTTCCCGGCGGACCAGCCTGGCAGCGGCAGCACGAATGAGCTTCAACTCGTCCACCGCGCGTTGACCGACGCCCTCCACCTCCAGCAAACGGTGCGGAGACGCGTTGATCGTTTCAGAGAACGTACCGAACGCCGCGAGCAGGCGCTTGGCGATCGGCTTGGTATCGCCGCGCGGATAGACCCGGAACAGGATCATCTCCAGTAGCTCGTAATCGGGAACAGCATCCGGCCCACCTTCGCGAAAGCGCTCACGCAGCCGCTGGCGATGACCGGCGCGATGGTCGATCGGTTGAGGCGCCTCGAAGAACGACCCCTGACCGGCTTGTTTCGCAGGCTTGCCGGATCCCTCGCTGCCCATGATGGACGTTTCGCCCCCTTGCAGTCTGGCCGCGCACGAAATCGCAGCACGGTCTCTCTCTGCCACTCCGGTTACGCCGCCTTGATGACGGGATAGGGTGGACACTCCACCCCCCCAGGCGACACCGTGAAGATCTCACATCCCGTCTCCGTGACACCGATCGTGTGCTCGAACTGCGCCGAAAGCTCCCGGTCGCGCGTCACCGCGGTCCATCCGTCGGGCAGGATTTTGACGTGCGGCTTGCCGAGATTGATCATCGGCTCGATGGTGAAGAACATGCCCGGCTCCAGCACGTTGCCTTCGCCGCGCTCGCCATAGTGCAGGATATTGGGCCGGTCATGGAACACCCGGCCCAAGCCGTGGCCGCAGAAGTCGCGCACGACGCTGCAGCGCTCTCCTTCCGCATAGGCCTGAATCGCAGCGCCGATATCACCGGTGGTATTTCCCGGTTTCACCTCTGCGATACCGCGCTGCAGCGATTCATAAGTCACTTGGATGAGACGTTCCGCGCGGCGCGAGATGGCGCCCACCGGATACATGCGGCTCGTGTCTCCATGCCAGCCATCGAGGATGAGCGTCACGTCGATATTAACGACATCCCCTTCCTTAAGCGGCTTGGAGTTGGGTATGCCATGGCACACCACATGATTGATGGAGGTGCAGATAGAACGTGGAAATCCGCGGTAATTTAGGGGGGCGGGCACCGCGCCATGATCGCAGGCAAACTCCAGAACGAGATCGTCCAGGCGTTCCGTGGTCACGCCGGGTACGACGTAGGGTACCAGCAGATCGAGGGCTTCGGCTGCAAGACGCCCCGCTTTGCGCATGCCTTCGAATGCTTCGGGTCCATGCAGGCGGATTTTCCCGTCGCGGCTCAGCGTGCGGTTAACATCAACGTTCGACATCGGTTTCCAGTTGGCCTCATCTATCTCGTCAATCCAGGAATTTAGTGCAAAACTGCGTTCGCGCAATCGACGTCCAGCAAAGAAGGCGTCGTCGTTATATTGGGAGGAAAGGAATAATGACTAGGTACCGCGCTATTCTGCTGGGCGGAGTCTGCCTTGGCATGCTTGCCCCGCAGGCCTTGGCCCAGGAAGCCGCCAAAGAGACGCCCCCGTGGGCGGCCGAAGCGACGATGAATCCGGACTACAAGCCGGCCGAGGACAGCGCGCCACCGGCGTCGGAAGATCAGGTGCCGGCGGCCGCCGCTCCCGTTACGGCAGCCGAGCCTGAGACACCCAAGGAGGTCCCGCCTTGGGCCGCCGAGGCGACAATGAACCCAGAATACGAGGCTGCAAAGAAGGCTGCTGAAGAGGCAGCCACAAAGACGTCAGCCGAGGAAGAAGCCGCCAAGAAAGCAGCCGAGGAAGAGGCCGCCAAGAAAGCAGCCGAGGAAGAGGCCGCCAAGAAAGCAGTCGAGGAAGAGGCTGCAAAGAAAGCCGCCGAGGAAGAGGCTGCTAAGAAAGCTGCCGAGGAAGAAGCCGCCAAGAAGGCAGCCGAGGAAGAAGCCGCCAAGAAGGCAGCCGAGGAAGAGGCCGCCAAGAAGGCAGCCGAGGAAGAGGCCGCTAAGAAGGCAGCCGAGGAAGCCGAAGCCAAACGCAAGGCCGATGAGGAAGCTGCCCGCCAGGCGGCCATTGAGAGCTGCCGTGATGCGCTTAACGGCGCGACGATCTCCGGCAGCATTCGGTTTGCCTTCAACAGCTCGGACATCAAAGCCAAGATCCTCAGCGAACTCGGCAAGATCGCTGCGATCGCGAAGGATTGCCCACCCAATGTCACGATCACGGTGAGCGGCCATACCGACAATTCGGGCACGGCCGAGGCCAATCAAAAGCTGTCTGAGCAGCGCGCGCAGGCGGTGGTCGATTACCTCGTCAAAGCGGGCGTCCCATCCAGCAAGCTGAAGGCGGCAGGCTTTGGCCAGGAAAAGCCCATCGCAGAGAACGATACGGCGGAGGGCCGCGCCAAGAACCGCCGCATCGAGTTCTTGGTGTCACCAAACTGAGCAAGAAAGCTCGCTCTCGGATAGACCAAACGGACACAAAAAATGAAAGGCCCGGCAATGCGCCGGGCCTTTCTCTTAAGTCTGCAAACGGGTCGAGCGATCAGCCTTGGCCTTCTTCGGCGGGGACCTCGCCAGCGGTGCTTTCCGCCATCAGCCTCTGGGCCTGACCGATCCAGTCCTGCTTCTCGATGGCGCCCTTGAGGTTCAGCGTCTCATCGACGTTGGCGATATCGTCGTCGGAGAAGTTGGCGACCTGCTCGAACTTGTAGCAGTTGAGCTGCTTCAGGCGCAGCGCGATATCGGCGGTGATACCGTTGATCTGAGTGAGATCATCAGCCTCGCCCTTGGGCTTCTTGAAGCCTTTCCACGCAGCGTTGAGGCGGCGGGCACGCGCATCCGTGCGCTCTACGATACGGGCCGCCTTACCGCGGCGGCCGCGCAGGTAATAGAGTTTCGCGCGGCGGACCTTGCCGCGGCGGACAACATCGATCTCAGCGATATAAGGCGAGTAGATCGGAAAGACGCGCTCGACGCCTTCGCCGTAGGAAATCTTGCGAACCGTGAAGGTCTCGTTGAGGCCGGCGCCCGAGCGGGCGATGACGACGCCCTCATAAGCCTGCATGCGTTCCGTGACCTTGGGCTCGGCGGCCTTCTTCTTCTTGTCCTTGGGGTCGTCGGCCACTTCGATGACGCGGACCATAACCTTGACGGTGTCGCCGGGGGAGAATTCGGGAATGCCACGCTTGGCGAGCACAGCATCCATCTGCTCGCGCTCGAGCTCCTGGATGATATTCATTGTGTTCTTCCTTGTTCATCGTTGAAGCAGAGGAGCATTCCGGCAAGCCCAAGGGCCCGGTTGGCTCGTGCCACCCCTGATCGGGGCCACCCATTTTCGGGATATTGTTGGCCGGGTTCCTAGCCTAAAAGGCCGTTGCTGTCGAGTGGGGCCTTCAGGGAAGGGGCCTGGAGGCCAATATGCCCCATGATTTGTATAGGCTTTGGACAAGGACATCCACTGATGCGCATGGGAGCAGGGCTTGAGTTGAGGACGCGCAATGCCTCACGATCCAAACGGGATGATCGGTTGAGCGGCGTTGCGCCGCGGCAATATCCAATGGCGCGCCAGCTTGTACACTGAGACGACGAAACCGGACCGGAACGCTCCCGCATGCCATTGAAAATTGCCGCCCAGATGGACCCGATCGAGCGGATCGACATCCGCGGCGATTCTACCTTCGCCATTCTGCTGGAAGCCCAAAGGCGCGGCCACGAGATTTTCTATTACACGCCGCCCAATCTGGCTTTGAACGGCGCGCGTCTGTTGGCTCGGGGTCACAGCCTCATGGTCAAGGACCAGGACGGCGACCACTACAAGCTATCTGATCCGCGTGTCGTCGATCTTGGCAAGGAGGTCGACGTCGTCCTGTTGCGGCAGGATCCGCCCTTCGACATGGCCTACATCACGACGACGCATCTGCTGGAGCGCATCCATCCCGATACGCTCGTCGTCAACGACCCAGCCCAGGTGCGCAATGCACCTGAAAAGCTATGGGTGCTCGATTTCCTCGATCTGATGCCGCCGACCATGGTCACGCGCCAGCTCGACGATGTGCTGGCCTTCCGCGCCACGCACAAGGACATCATCATCAAGCCGCTTTACGGCAATGGCGGCGCGGCGGTGTTCCGCATCAAACCGGAGGACAGCAATTTGTCCTCTCTGGTCGAACTGTTCCAGACCGTATTCCGCGAACCCTTCATGGTCCAGGAGTACCGCCCGGAGGTGACGCTCGGCGACAAGCGCATCATTCTGGTCGATGGCGAGGTGGCCGGCGCCATCAACCGCGTGCCGCAGCAAGGCGAGACACGCTCCAACCTGCACGTTGGCGGCACGGCGCGCGAGGTCGCGTTGACGGCGCGCGACAAGGAGATCTGCGCGCGGCTCGGACCTGAATTGAAACGGCGCGGCTTGATCTTCACAGGCATCGATGTCATCGGGCCGTATCTCACCGAGATCAACGTCACTTCGCCGACCGGCATCCGCCAGGTAAAGGCGTTCGGCGGCAATGACGTCGCCGCCATGATCTGGGACGCCATCGAACAAAAGGTTTCCGGCAAGCGCGCCTGAGCGGCGCACCCGCTCAGCCGGCCGCGTATTGCCTTGTTGATTTCAAAAGGAGCGATTGATGCTTTCGCGCTTTGTCCGCCTCGCCAGACTGTCGCCGCTCATGCTGTGTCTTTGTGCTCTTGGCTTGTTGGGGCCGGCACCGGCTGAGGCGGAGCAGACTTCTCCTTTCGTCGCTCTGGCCGGCCGCTGGGTCGGAGAGGGCCGTTTCGGCATCAAGGACAACCCGCCCGAAACCGTCAAATGCCGCGCCACCTATATTGCGGGCGCCACGATCGACGAACTCAAGCAGACAATCCGCTGCGCTACGGCCGGCGGATCCATCGAAGTCATCAGCACCCTGAAGCATGATGCCGGCAAGCTGTCGGGCGAGTGGAAGGAAACCACGCACAACATCGAGGGCAACCTCGAAGGCGAGGTTACGCCGTCCGGCTTCCGCATCAGAGTGAAGAGCACCGAACTCGCCGCCAACATGGACGTCATCGTCAAGGCCGACCGCCAGATCGTGGAGATCCAATTCTTCAACTCAAGCCTCGTCGGCTTGAGCCTTGTCTTGAAAAAGGGGTGACGGCCTCTTCGTTTTGACCGCGCAAAATACACAACGCGGCTTTGCGCAGGCCTATGTTCCACTTTTGTTCTTGACGACATTCCGGGACCTGACTAATCTCTTTCCCGTGTGGGGAGGGGCGTCATGTACGGTCAGATTTCAACGCTTGCTTTCATCGGCGTGGAGGCACGCCCGGTTGAAGTGCAGGTGAGGATCACGCCGGGTCAGCCGACGTTTGCCATTGTCGGGCTGCCGGACAAAGCAGTTGCCGAAAGCCGCGAGCGTGTGCGCAATGCCTTGCACGCGGTCGGCCTAGGGCTTCCCTACAAACACATCACGGTAAACCTTGCGCCTGCCGATCTGCCCAAGGAGGGCAGTCATTTCGATCTGCCGATTGCGCTCGCCATGATGGCCGCGATGGAAGCGATCGCGCCCGATGCCATTGGCGGCTATGCGGCCATCGGAGAGCTGGCGCTCGACGCTTCCATCCGCCCTGTCCCCGGCGCGTTGCCTGCCGCCATTGGCGCGAACGCCATCGGCAAGGGGCTGATCTGTCCGCAGTCCGGCGGCCCGGAAGCGGCCTGGGCGGGGGAAGAGATCGATATCCTTGCGCCCGCGCACCTGCTGTCCCTCGTCAATCACTTCAAGGGGCTGCAAACGCTGTCGCGGCCCAAGCCCAATCTGGAGCGCAGCGAAACGCCGCTTGCCGATCTTGCCGATATCAAAGGCCAGGAGATGCCCAAGCGCGCGCTGGAGATCGCCGCCGCCGGCGGGCACAACCTGCTGATGATCGGCCCGCCGGGATCGGGCAAATCCATGCTCGCCTCGCGCCTGCCCTCCATTCTACCGCCGCTTGCGCCTGAAGAGATCCTGGAAGTCTCCATGGTGCATTCGCTCGCGGGCGAGCTCATGGGCGGGCGGCTGGCGGTCGAGCGGCCGTTTCGCGCACCGCATCATTCCGCCAGCATGGCCGCCCTCGTGGGTGGGGGATCGCGGCCGCGGCCCGGCGAGGTGTCGCTTGCGCATCTGGGCGTGCTGTTCCTCGACGAGTTACCGGAATTCCAGCCCAACGTGCTCGATGCCCTGCGCCAGCCGCTGGAATCGGGTGAGACGGTCATTGCACGCGCCAACCATCGCATTGCCTATCCCTCGCGCATCCAGCTCGTCGCCGCCATGAACCCTTGCAAGTGCGGGCACTCTGCGCCTGGCGAAACCTGCAAGCGCGGCCCGCGTTGCGCAGCCGACTATCAGGCGCGCGTTTCAGGCCCTCTGCTCGACCGTATCGATCTCCAAATCGAAGTGCCCGCCGTCTCCGCGGCCGATCTCGTCCTGCCGCGCCCATCGGAGGGCAGCGCGGAGGTTCGCGCCCGGGTTTCCGCCGCGCGCGAGCGCCAACGAGAACGCTACGCCGCGCTCGGACATAAGAAGATCCGCACGAATGCAGATGCATCGGGCAAACTTCTGGAAGACACCGCCATGCCCGACGAAGCCGGCATTACGCTCCTGCGTCAGGCCGCCGATACGCTGCATCTGTCGGCGCGCGGCTTCCATCGCACGTTGAAGGTCGCGCGCACACTCGCGGATCTCGACGCCTCCGACGACGTCAAGCGCATGCATGTCGCCGAAGCGCTCAGTTATCGCGCCGAGATGCTGCGTCAGCCGAAGGCTGCTTAGCGCAGACGCGAAAAAGGCCGCGGAGGTTTCCCGCGGCCTTCGTTCTCGGCAGTGCCGTTCGGTTGGCCTATCTCAGGCAAACGCGCTCTTGAGGTTATTCTGCATGGCGGCCGCCTGAGCCGCATTGCGCAGCAGGCAGGCGATTGTCATGGGGCCCACACCGCCCGGAACGGGCGTAATGGCGCCCGCCACCTTTTCGCACTCCGCATAGTTCACATCGCCAACGAGCTTGCCCTTGCCGTCCGGTCCGGTGATGCGGTTGATGCCGACGTCGATCACGATGGCGCCCGGCTTGATCCAATCGCCCCGCACCATTTCCGGAATACCGACGGCCGCGACAACCAGATCCGCCCCCTTGACGACGCCGGCAAGATCCTTCGTGCGCGAGTGCGCAACCGTGACCGTGCAGTTTTCGCGCAGCAAGAGCGCCGCAACCGGCTTGCCGACGATGTTGGAGCGGCCGATGACGACGGCGTTCAGGCCCGCAAGGCTCGGTGCCACCGTTTTGGCCAGGATCACCGAACCCGTCGGCGTGCACGGCACCAGCGCACGCTCGCCGACCCAAAGCCGCCCGACGTTCACGGGATGAAATCCGTCGACGTCCTTGTCGGGATTGATCGAGTTCAGCACCTTTTCGGAGTTGATGTGCTTGGGCAGGGGAAGCTGCACGAGGATGCCGTGGCACGCTGGATCGTTGTTGAGCTTGTCGACAAGGGCGAGCACATCCGCCTCGCTCGTCTCGGCGGGGAGACGATGCTCCCAGGAATTCATGCCGACCTCGACGGTCTGCTGGGCTTTGTTCTTTACATAGACTTTGCTCGCCGGGTCTTCACCCACCAGCACGACCGCGAGACCCGGCTTCAAGCCGTTCTCCGAAACGAGCCGTTGCACTTCGGCTGCCACCTGCGCGCGCACGTCCGCCGCGATCTTCTTGCCGTCGATGATCTGAGCCATTGGTTTTCTCTCCTCCCCGCCCCTCAATGAGGGCCTGGCGTTTCTTGTTTTCTCTGACGTCTGTTGGGCTTCTTTGAAATTGCCGTCTCAAGCGCACCGCAGCGTGCGCGCTTCATGTTTTCAGGGCGTCCAAGCGCACCTGAAGCCGGCCTTCGATCGCCTGCACATCGCCGTTGATGGCGAGCGATTTCACACGCGACTTGCCTCCCGCGACCAGACACACCGTACTTGTGGGCACATCGAGCCACGCGGCGGCGAGACGCTCAAGCGCCGCGTTGGCTGCGCCATCTTCGGGGACGGCGCGAACCCGCGCCTTGAAGGCCGGGCCCTCGGCAGTCGCCTGTAACCCGTCAATACTATCTTTGGATGATTTTGGCGTCAGACGGAAGCGCACAATGACGCACGCGTCGGCGTGCCGCCATGGCAGATCCGAACCTTGCGCGCTCACATGAAGACCTTGGCCACGTTGGGCAACACGACCGCCTGCACGAAGTAGCAGGCGAGCAGGAGGAAAATCGGCGAAAAATCGATGCCGCCCATGTTGGGGAGCAAGTTGCGGATCGGCCGCAGAAGCGGCTCGGTGACAGCGTTAAGGCCCTGCCAGATCGAGCGTACCATTGGATTGTAGGCGTTGATCACGCCAAACGCCATCAGCCAGCTCATCACCACACTGGCGATGATGACGTAGGTATAGAGATCGATGAGATAGCTAATGAATTGCAACAGTTCGAGCATGTCACGTAGCCTCAGATTGCTGTGAGCGAAGCTGTAACGGCGCCACCGTCCGCCAGCAAGCCTTTAGGGCCGCCCACACCCCGTAAATCAGCTCGCGGCTGTGCCCAGGGTGCCGTGAAGTCGCGATCTGAACCTCGGGGTTTTCGTTAGGCGCGGCAGCTCCCATGCTCAGATGGCGGTTGAAGGGCCTCTGTTTGGCCATGCAACCGACAGGTCGCAGAAGCTGGTGACCGATGCGTGCGCGATTGCAGAAAGCGACCCGTTGACCAAGTAAAACGCTGGCCGGTAAAAAGGTCGGCCAGATGCGCTGCAATCCTATCTGGAGGTTCAAATGCCCTCATTCGATCAAGTCTTCGTCTGGATTGTCGTCGGTCTGATCGGCGGAGCGCTGGCCGGCCGGCTTGTCACGTGGGACCGGGAAGGATTGGGCCGCTGGCAAAACCTCGCCATTGGTCTTGCCGGAGCGCTCGTTGGCGGGTTCTTGTTCCGGATCCTGGGGCTGTTCCCAGAGCTCGACAAATACGCGGTATCCGTGCGCGACATCGTTGCCGGAGTCGTCGGAGCCCTCATCGTTTTGGCAGGGCTCTGGTTCTGGGAGCGATCGAAGACGCCGCAATAACAATCAGCGGCGCCCGCTCACTGGGGAGTGGCTCCTCGTCATTAAGAATGTATGGGGCGCTCCTTGCCAGAGCGCCCCGCAGAATAGTGCGATTAGTCGCCGCCCATGGTCATGGCATTGATCTGTTGTTCGAGCGAATGGAGACTCCAGTCGCCGGGAGTCTGGCTCGGCGGATAGTCCTTGAGCGTCAGAAGAAATTTGCTCGCGACGATCTGCATCGGGCCCATGAGGAAGGCGCGATCGATGTACCAGTCTTCGTAGACGTTGGCGCCGATCTTGGCCTTCTCGAAGGGATCGCGGCGGAGATTGTAGAGATCCGGCGCACGCAGTTGCACGAAGGGTTCCTTCCAGATTTGCAGGCGGTCCGCGCGGTTCTCGGCGTAGACGGCCTTCCAGTCGCCGACGCGGATGCAGACGACATGCCCTCCGTCGTCGGCGTAGATGAACTCCTTGCGAGGCGATTCCTTGACCTTGCCGGAGAGATAGTCGAGCTGATTGTAGCCGTCGATATAGTTCTTGTACGTGCGTCCATTGAGCTCGACGCCGTTGCGCAGCTTCTCCGTGATGTCGGGAGCGCCGGCAACCGCCGCGAACGTTGGCAGCCAGTCCTCGTGGGAGACGATGCCATTCAGCGTCACGCCCGCGGGGAATTTGCCGGGCCAGCGGACGAAGGCCGGCACACGGTAGGCACCCTCCCAATTCGAATTCTTCTCGCCATGAAATGGCGTCGTTCCCCCATCAGGCCACGTGTTGTAATGAGGGCCGTTGTCGGTCGAATAGTAGACGATAGTGTTCTCTGCGATGCCGAGTTCATCAATCAGTTTGAGCAGCTCTCCGACATGCCGGTCATGCTCAACCATGCCGTCATGATATTCGTCGCCACTTGGACCACTGATGCCGGTATGTTCCTTCTTCACATGGGTGCGAAAATGCATCCGGGTGGCGTTCCACCAAGTGAAGAACGGCTTGCCTGCGCTGTGCTGGCGCTTGATGAAATCCTTTGCCGCAGCGAGCGTCTCCTCGTCGATGGTCTCCATGCGCTTCCGGGTCAGTGGACCGGTATCCGTGCAGGACTGCCCACCCTTGCCGTCGGCTTTGCAGTTGAGCACGCCGCGCGGACCGAACTGTTCACGGAACGTCTTGCCGTTGGCGAGCTTCATGTCGCCGGGGTAGTCGCGGTTCTCGGGCTCCTCCTCGGCGTTGAGATGGTAGAGGTTGCCGAGGAACTCGTCGAAGCCATGCATGGTCGGGAGATGCTCGTCGCGATCGCCCTGGTGGTTCTTGCCGAACTGGCCGGTGGCGTAGCCCTGGCTCTTCATGACGGTGGCAATGGTGACGTCGGTCTTCTGCCAGCCCTCCTTGGCGGCGGGCATTCCGACTTTGGTCATGCCGGTCCGCACGGGAACCGAGCCGTTGATGAACGCCGCGCGTCCCGCCGTGCAGCTTTGCTGACCATAGTAGTCAGTGAAGCCGACACCTTCTTTCGCGATCCTGTCGATGTTCGGTGTCGAGTAGCCCATCATGCCGCGATTGTTGTGGCTGATGTTCCAGGTGCCGATATCGTCGCCCCAGATGACGAGGATGTTCGGTTTCTTGTCCTGGGCCTGAGCACCCGTCATTCCGATACACGTGAGTGCGGCGGCAGCGATGGTTAGTCTCTTGAAGACCTTGCCGGGCGTTTTGAGCATGAGCGATCCTCCTAATAAATTTTATGGTGTTTGTAACAAGGTGCAGCCTAAAAGGTTTGCGGCAGCCGTCATTCGTCGCGCAGCAGATGCGCGCCCCCTTGAGCACTTCTCACAGACTGCGGATGGTGACCTGATAAACCGGCGCCGTGTCGCGATATGCTTGTCCGAGCCCATGGCAAAAGGACCGCCGGGAATTACGTCTATTCCCTTTGCAGCCGAAGCCTGTCGCAAACTCGTGGTGCCGCCGGACATCGTATGCCATCAATTCCGCAGGCGACGAAACGAGGCGTTCGTGCTAGCGCTTGAGTGCACTAAACTGGCTAGCAAAAAATCGCTGGGCAGAATGGTCGATTCGAAACAATTCTTCGGTAGATATTTGACGAATATTGCAGATATTGCCCCCCTCGATCAAGTGGGCTGGCTCGCCGGACAACCGAAAGGCTTCCAGGACTGGGCGGCCGAGGCCGGCCGATGGCGCCGGTACGGTGCTGGACAGTTCGTTTATCATGCGGGCGACATTGCCGACGGCCTATACGGTCTCGCCTCGGGCAGCCTGGAAATCACATTTCCGCTCGCGGCCGAGGAACCGGTCTCGATCTACCGGGCCGAGATCGGTTTTTGGATCGGTGATGCTGCGGAATTGGCAGAGATTCCTCGCATGGTCTCATTGGTAGCGGCGACGGAAAGCCAGTTGTTCCATCTGCCTAGCCGCGCCATCCAACAGCTTCTGTCCATTCATCCCGAGCATTGGCGCGCCTTCTACCGGCTGAGTGCGCTGAACTCCCGCACCGCCATAATGCTTCTTTCTGAGGCGTTGTCTCTGACGGTTCGGGCCCGCGTCAGCCGGCGTCTGCTGCAACTCGCCGAGCGATCCCAAGAGGCCCCGATCACGCAGGATGATATGGCGAAGCTCGTTGGCGTTACCCGGGGCACCCTGCGGCGATGCCTCGACGATCTTGCAGCCCGTGGCGGCATTGAGATGCACTATCGCAAGCTGCGCGTGCTAGATCCAAACGTGCTCATCGCCTTTCAAGACGAGCAGTAGGACCTCCGTAGGGCCATCGGTACGCAGACAGAGGACTGCTCCCAGTGGATGGCGGATTATGAGATCAGAATAGCCAAAAATAGGTCGGCAAGTACCCTGTCATATGAAGATTTTCAATGCCTTCAATGATGGGAAATACCGCCAGAAAGCAGAGCGCATCGACAAATGTGCTCCATAGCGCTTTCGGGCAAAACGTATGCTCGCTCAGATCGCGATACAGCCAGGGGTTCGGCCAGAACCGCGGCGTTGTGGCCGCATATGTTTCGTATGCCTGACCAAACTTGCCGCGAAGAAATACCTCTTCCTTTCGAGAAGTTATCGAGAAAATGAGATAGGAGAATAGACCTAGCAGGACCGCAACCGCGATCGATCCGAACATGAGGCCAATACCGAATGCTCCGATCGTCGAGAATAGATACAAGGGATTGCGTGTAATCGAGTATGGCCCGCTTGTCGCCAATTCACTGTTCTTGCGGCCGCCGACATAAAGGATGCTCCATAGCCTTCCGAATATGCAGATAAGAACCAGGACAACGCCAACCATCTCGACAACTTCATGAACCGGCGATGTCTCATCCCACCTTGGCCGCGAAAACAACAGCGCTACAATAGCTGCTGAGCTTAAGACCTGGACGACCAGCAGTCTCTTGCGCTGATTGAACGGTTGCGGGGCAACGGATGTGGACATCGGGGCTCCTTTGGCAGAGGCTTGTTTGGCCGGGCAACGTGCCATCCAGATATCGCGTTATCTGTCAGAATTGTGACGTGACTTGCGAATAGCAGTGCATAGCGCCTGCTCCCGCTAGAGGCTAGGTGGATAGAGGGTCTAGGCCCGAAGTTGAGGTAGTCTGTATGGGGAGCTTTCCCGTCGCGTTGACTGGCTAGCATTTGCCCTGCCTGCACCTCGATGCCGGCTCCGAACAATGCGCGCTTGATAGCTCCAGGTTGCCGCTGGACTCAGCCCCGTCCGACATACGGCATGTTGGTGGCGAGCAGGCTCATGAACAGGACGTTGGCTTCAAGGGGCAGATTGGCGATGTAGAGAATGGCGTCCGCAACATGGGTAACATCCATGCGCGGCTCCACCATCAGCTCGCCATTGGCCTGCAGGATGCCCGTCGCCATACGTGCGGTGAACTCGGTCGCCGCATTGCCGATATCGACCTGCGAGCAGGCGATGCGATAAGGCCGTCCATCGAGCGACAGTGATTTCGTCAACCCGGTGATGGCATGCTTGGTTGTCGTATATGGCGCCGAAAGGGGTCGCGGATTATGAGCGGCCAGCGAACCGTTGTTGATGATACGCCCGCCCTGCGGATCCTGCGCCTTCATCATCTTCCAGGCCTCCTGCGCGCACAGGAACATGCCGTTGATATTGACGTCGACGATCTTTTTCCACGACTCGTAACTGACCTCGTCGATAGGCGCTCCTTGCGCAAAGATGCCGGCGTTGTTGAACAGCACGTCAAGGCGGCCGAACTCCTGCCGCGTCCGCTCAAACAGCGTTTTTACCGAGCTCTGGTTGGTCACATCGCATGCCGCCACCAGAACGCGGCCACCGCGCGGGCAAGCCTCGGCTGCGGCTTCTTCCAGCTCGTGCACCCGGCGTGCGGCGAGGACCACGTCATATCCCGCCGATTGAAGGCGCAGCGCGGCAGCTTTGCCGATTCCGGAACTCGCGCCCGTGATAATGGCGACCTTCGCTTTGGCTGTCATAGCGCCCTCAAGTTTCTTGCCGATGCGTCCCTCTCATACCGCCCTTGCCGGGTCGAGGCCACATCGCGAACGTATAGGCGAAGGCCAGCGGCCAGAGTCCCTTGAAAGCCTGGCGTTGTCGAAGCCCTGCGAAGGCGCTAGGCTTGTTGATATGGCGCGAGGGGGCGGCATGAGTGGATCGGAAACGGCAAGCGCGGCATCGTGCTCAAACTGCGGGCATCCGCTTACAGGCCCTTATTGCGCCAACTGCGGAACGCGCGCACCGGACGGGCTTGCGCATGAGGGCTGGACTTCGGTCGCCTCTCAGCTGCTGGACAAGGAAGCTTCGCGCGGACACGTCGCAACGCTTATGGCGTTCCTGCGCGCGCCCGTTCAAACGATCCTGGCGCGCACGCTCGATCCCACATACCGCTCGCATTGGACCTTCCTGTCGCTGTGCCTGGGCGTGCAACTCACGCTCAGCTTCGTGATCCTGCCGCGCTTGTTCGGCGGCATCTATCACGTACCGGGACTTGCCGATAAATCAGCGGTGCTGACGAACCAGCTCGTGCAGTACGCCGGGATCGTCATCCTTACGCCTATTCAGTACTATCTCTGCCGCGCTCTTGGATCGATCGCGCGGACGCCGGCATCCTACGTGAAGTTGTGCGTTTTGAGTGTCAGCTATTGCGCGATCATCAGTACGGTGCTGGTGCTGACGTTCTGGGGCCTGGGCGTTGCCTCGATGCTGTTGTCGAACCCGGTTGACCCCGGTATGAGCGGCATGGTGCTGACAAGCCTCGCTCAGATCGCGATCGTCGTATTCGTAACGCTCACGCATAAAAGATTTTGGGGCATGTCTATGCTCGTTGCAGCCGCCGCGACGTTCGGCATAGCGCTGCTCTCCTGGGGCGTTGTCTATCCGGCACTGATGGACGGGATGACGGCCTCCGGCCTCGGCCGGATGCTCGACGACCTGTTGCCATAGAATTCGCAAAAGGCCGCGGCTTTAGCGGGTCGGTACC
The DNA here is from genome assembly GCA_016793445.1 of Hyphomicrobium sp. GTDB lineage: Bacteria > Pseudomonadota > Alphaproteobacteria > Rhizobiales > Hyphomicrobiaceae > Hyphomicrobium_B. The sequence continues at coordinate 388,497 of JAEUME010000002.1, forward strand.
GGCTTCTCGCCGCGGTAGTCGTAGAACCCGCGCTTGGTCTTGCGGCCAAGCCAGCCGGCCTCGACGTACTTCACCAGAAGGGGGCAGGGGCGATATTTGGAATCCGAAAGACCTTCGTAAAGCACCTGCATCACCGACAGGCACGTATCGAGGCCAATGAAATCGGCCAGCTCCAGCGGGCCCATGGGATGATGGGCGCCAAGCTTCATTGCCTTGTCGATAGCCTCCACCGTGCCGACACCCTCATAGAGCGTGTATACCGCTTCATTGATCATCGGCAGAAGAATGCGATTGACGATGAAGGCGGGAAAATCTTCGGCAACAGCCGTGATCTTTCCAAGGCTCTCGACGAAAGCCTTGGCCGTCGCGAACGTCTCGTCTTCGGTGGCGATGCCGCGGATCAACTCCACAAGCTCCATGCGGGGCACGGGGTTCATGAAGTGCATGCCGATGAAGTCTTCCGGCCGGTCCGTCGTCGCGGCCAGGCGCGTAATCGAGATCGACGACGTGTTGGAGGCCAGCATCGCCGTGGGTTTAAGATGCGGACAGAGCGCCGCGAAGATCTTGTGCTTCAACTCCTCGTCTTCGGTCGCCGCTTCGATGACGAGATCGCAATCGCTGAAAGCCTCAAGCGTTGGCGCAAAGGTGATGCGGGCAAGAGCCTTGGTGCGATCATCGTCTTTGATTGTGCCCTTGGCGATCTGGCGGCCCATGTTGGCGTCGATCGTTTCGAGCGCACGCTCGTAGGCTTCCTTCTTCAAGTCATTGATGGCGACGTTGTACCCGGCAAGCGCAATGACGTGGGCGATACCGTTGCCCATCTGACCAGCGCCGATAATGCCGATCTTGGAGATCTTGCGCCTGGGCAGGACCGCCGCTTTGTTTTTTTCCATGACCTTGGTGGATTGCGACATCTGCGGCGGTCCTCACGATTTGCTAAATCAGAACCCGGCTTTTTTCAGCTCGGCATCGAGCTCCGGCAGGGCCTGGAACAGATCAGCGACTAGCCCATAGTCCGCGACTTGGAAGATCGGCGCCTCTCCATCCTTGTTGATGGCCACAATCACCTTGCTGTCTTTCATGCCGGCCAGGTGCTGGATGGCGCCGGATATGCCGACAGCGATATAGAGGTCGGGGGCTACGACCTTGCCGGTCTGTCCGACCTGCCAGTCGTTGGGCACGAAGCCCGCGTCAACCGCGGCGCGCGACGCACCCATCGCGGCACCCAGCCTGTCGGCTACGGGCTCAATGTATTTGGTGAAGTTTTCGCCGTTTGCCATACCGCGGCCGCCCGAGATGATGATCTTGGCGGAGGTCAACTCAGGACGATCGGACTTGCTGAGTTCGGCCCTTTCGAAGCTTGCAAGACCAGAGGCCGCCGGGGCTGTCACGGTCTCTATGGCGGCCTGGCCGCCCTCGCCCGGATCCTTGAAAGCGGACGTGCGCACCGTGATAACCTTCTTAGGCTCCGCGGACTGTACGGTCTGGATGGCGTTACCCGCATAGATCGGACGCTCGAAGGTGTCGGGCGAAACGATCTTGGTGATATCTGAAACCTGCATGACATCGAGCTTGGCGGCGACGCGCGGCAGCACATTCTTGCCCGCCGACGTTGCGGGGGCGACAATCGCGTCATAACCGCCTGCCAGCGACAGGATTAAATCCGCTATGTCTTCGGCCACCGGGTTGGCCAGATGCGGCGCATCAGCGACGAGCACCTTCGCCACGCCCGACAGCTTGGCGGCGGCATCTCCGGCGGCCTTGCAGTTGGCGCCGGCGACCAGAACGTGAATATCGCCACCCAGGCCCAGCGCAGCCGTGACGGCTTTGCCCGTCGCAGGCGAGAGCGCGTCATTGGTGTGCTCGGCGAGCAAAAGTACGGTCATCAGATCACCCCCGCTTCGGTCTTGAGTTTCTCAACCAGCTCGGCAACGCTTCCGACCTTGACGCCAGCCTTGCGCGCGGCAGGCTCTGCGGTTTTGAGAACCTTGAGCCGCGGGGTGATATCGACGCCGAAGTCTTCCGGCTTCTTGGTGTCGAGCGGCTTCTTCTTGGACTTCATGATATTGGGTAGCGTGGGATAGCGCGGCTCGTTCAAGCGCAGGTCGGTGGTAACGACCGCAGGTAGCTTGAGCTTGACCGTCTCAAGGCCGCCGTCGACCTCACGCGTGACGGACACGGCGCCATCGTCCGGCACGATCTTGGAGGCGAAGGTCCCCTGGCCCCAGCCGAGCAACGCCGCCAGCATCTGACCGGTCTGGTTACAGTCATCATCTATGGCCTGCTTGCCGAGAATGACGAGATCGGGCTTTTCAGCCTCCACGACAGCCTTGAGCAGCTTGGCGATCGCAAGCGGCTCGACGTTGGCGCCGTCGGCGGTCTCGATAAGAATGCCGCGGTCGGCGCCGATGGCGAGCGCGGTGCGGATGGTCTCCTGCGCCTTTGCCGGTCCGATAGACACAATGATGATCTCGGCGGAACCTTTTTCTTTGATGCGGACGGCTTCTTCGACGGCGATCTCGTCGAAGGGGTTCATGGACATTTTGACGTTGGCGAGGTCGATGCCCGAGCCATCGGGTTTAACGCGGATCTTGACGTTGTAATCAACGACCCGCTTAACGGGCACTACGATCTTCATGCCACTGGCGCTCCCGGTTTTTCTTTTTTCAAAGCCCTTTGTGCGCGGGCGCGACCCCGCGTTGTTTCGCAATGCGATTGTCGATGTTCGCCAGCGAATATCAGAAAGTTTCGCGCGAAATAGCAGTCACGCTCTCGCAATTGCGAAATCGAAGCTAAGTGGCCATTTGCATGAAGTCAATCTGCGCACACGTCGCGGAAATGAAGGGCTAACAGCTTGCCATCGTTAATCCCTTCGGAAGGGGGCTTAACGGCCGAACAGAGGCACTTCCCTGTTTTTCATCAAGGGGGTTAGGAGCGCACCCGCGATCAGCCCGCCGATGTGGGCCCACCAAGCGGTCGGACCTACCTGGGGGATCATCACCATGGCCAGCTGAAAAACGATCCACAGGCCCAGTGCCCAGGCGGCCGTGATGTTCAAGGGCAGAATCTTGAAAGCCAGGACCCAGACCCTCACCCGCGGATGCAACATGAGGTAGGCCACGACGACGCCCGAAACAGCACCGCTCGCCCCGATCAACGCGTCCAGGCTTCCTGGCAACATCAACGCATGGGTGAGGCCCGCGATGATCCCGCACGCCAGATAGAACACCAAAAAGCGCACGTGCCCCATCGCGTCCTCGACGTTGTCGCCGAACACCCAAAGGAACAACATGTTGCCTCCGAGATGGATCAAATCGCCATGCAGAAACATATAAGAAAAAAGCGTCGCAACTTCGGGGACGGCGATCGCATCGCCAGCGCCGGCGGCTGTTCCCAGAGTCTGGAAAAATTCACCCGGAATGAAAGCAAAACTCGCGATCAGGGCGGGCACAGAGCCGCTCGCCGTCTCCAGCATGTAGGCGAGCACATTGGCTAGAATCAGCAGGAGGGTGACGTACTGGTAGCGGATACGCTTGATCGGATTTTGATCGCCCAGCGGTACAAACACGCAGACCCTCTTTGTTAATGCAGTGATTTGGTCGAGCGTTGCACTAGCGGTTTTGTCCCGGCACCCACAGCACGTCGGACCGCCCGCGATCGTTCACATAGCGAGCCGCAACGAATAGAAAATCCGAAAGGCGATTGATGTACTTGAGCCCGGCAGCGCTGACCGGCTCATTCGGGTCGGCCGCCAATTCAACCATACACCGCTCGGCACGGCGGGAGACCGTGCGCGAAACATGCAACGCGGCGGCCGCAGGCTTGCCGCCCGGCAGAATGAAGGAGCGCAAGGGCTGCAATTCCGCGTTCATTTCGTCAATCTCGCTTTCGAGCCGGCTGACTTGGGCTTCCGACATGCGCAGCGGCTCATAGGGCAGTTTCTGGCCTCGATCGGGCACGCACAAATCGGCGCCCAGATCGAACAGGTCATTCTGAATACGCACCAGCATGGCATCCACACGGGGCTCGCTATCACCCAAGTGCACGCGCACCATGCCAATCGTCGAATTGGTCTCATCCACCGTGCCGTAGGCGGCTATGCGCAGCGAAGTCTTGGAAACGCGCTCGCCGGTTCCGAGCGCCGTGGTGCCGGCGTCTCCGGTCTTGGTGTAGATGCGGTTGAGAACGACCATGGAACTCAAAAGCCCTTTCTAAGGTTACGCGTGCGCCTGTTTCGCGCGGTTGCGTTAATGCGTGACCCAAGCGTATGCGATGATGATGAGGATTGCGCAGAACTGAAGGCCAACACGCCAGCGCATCAGCTTTTGGCTCAGATTGGGGCTTTTTCCCCTCATCATATTCCACAGGCCCGCAAGAAGCACCGCGAGGACCGCGAGCGTGGCGATGGTCGTGGCGTGGTAAAGCAGTGTTTGCATCTGAAATGCCTCACAAATAGGTAGATGGGTGTAGGCCCTCCGGCAGGTCACCGCAATGGCTTCGACGTGGCACTTTCGCCGCGGTTCAATGGCATGCCCTGGAATCGCCGCGCATTACTGAAATGAAATTTGCAACGCGCACCAAAAGGGCCGTAATTTTAACGCGTTGAATCGGGCATGGCCGCCGTTTTTGGCGGCGCCAGCCGGCCGGCTGGCACAGCCTAGAGGCGCATGTGGCAAAGTATACAACGAATGCAGCTGGCCGACGGTTCGCACGCACAGCCTTAACCGGATCTGCTGCGGCGCTTTTGTGCTTGGCAGCCCCGTTTTCGCGACCCGCCGCCGCTCAAGCGCCCGCACCCGCCAGCAAGGAGGACGCGGAGCGCAAGCTGGAGCAGAAACGCCAGGAGCTCAACGCCGTCCAGTCCAAGGAAAAGTCGCTGCAGGATGACGTTGCGGGGCTCGATGCGGAGCGCGAGCGCATCAATGCGCAACTGCTGGATACGGCCGCACTCATTCAGCGCAGCGAAGGCCAGCTCACATCCATCGAAGGCCGGCTTGCCGAACTCGAAGCGCAGGAGCGCATCGCGCGGGGATCGCTGCAACAGCGTCACGGACAGATTGCCAAGCTTCTCGCCGCCCTCCAGCGCATGGGGCGCAATCCCCCGCCGGTGCTCATCACCCGGCGTGAAGACGCCCTCAAGATGGTGCGCAGCGCCATGCTGATCTCATCGTCCTTTCCGGAATTGAAAGAACAGGCCTTGGCGCTTTCGGAACGGTTGGACGATCTCGTACGTGTCATGACGGAAATCCGCCAGGAAGGCGATCGTCTTCGCACGGAAACGACGCGCCTCAACGAAGCGCGCGCACGGCTTTCGGGCCTCATGGAGGTCAAGAAGCTCACGCTGGCCGACCGGCGCTCGGAACTTGCCTCGGTGCGGAGCGCAACGACCGAGATTTCCCGCAGCGTGGGAGATCTCGCAGAATTGATAGGCAAGCTCGACAAGACCGTTTCGGAAAAGACCGGACTTGGCAGCTACAATGAAGAGCTGCGCAAGGGTGCGCCTATTCGCGTCGAGCCGCCGCCTGCCGAACCAGTCGAGACGACCGCCGCCGTCGCACCGGCCGCGGCTGAAAAGGCTGCGCCGCCGCCCGATGTGCCTAAGACCGCGCCCGTGACTACACCCGTTGTTGCGGATGCGTCCGCTGATCCAGCGGCTGATCCCTCCAAGGAAACGCAGGTCGCCGCCCTTACTCCGCCACCGCGCCTGAAGCCGCAGATCATCGAGCTTGCACCATCGAACGCTGCGCTATCGGGCGCAAGCCCAGGCCGCATCAAGCCGGCCATTCCATTTGCCACGGCCCAGGCGAAGCTTCCGCTGCCCGCGCAAGGCCGGCGCGTTCTCGCCTTTGGCGAGAAAACCCAGTATGGCGCACACTCCAAAGGTATCGTTATCGAGACGCGTCCAGGCGCCCAGATCACGGCGCCTTGCGACGGCTGGGTTGTTTACGCTGGCGAATTTCGCAGCTACGGGCAACTCTTGATAATTAATGCCGGCGACGGATATCATGTCCTCTTAGCAGGGATGTCGCAGATCGACGCCACGCCGGGCCAATTCGTTCTGGCAGCCGAGCCTATAGGCACCATGACCGGAGCCGGAGCGGGAAAAGCTGGACAGGGAACCCCGCCACCGGGCTCATCTGTTCTATACGTGGAATTTCGTAAGGACGGTCGGCCCATCGACCCCGACCCCTGGTGGGTTGCCGGTCAGCAAAAGGTACAAGGATGATGCGCAAGACAGACTACGCCTTCTGGACGTTTCTGACACTCGCGGGGCTCGCTGGAGCCACGACGGTGCTCAACGTCACGCAGACCTTCTCCGCTACGCCTTCGCAGAACTCCGAGCTGTACCGCCAGCTCGATCTGTTCGGCGACGTGCTGGAGCGCGTGCGCTCCGACTACGTGGAAAAGCCTGACGATACGCAGCTCATCGAGAGTGCGATCAACGGCATGCTCGCCTCGCTTGACCCGCACTCGTCCTACATGAGCCCCAAGAGCTTCCGCGACATGCAGGTGCAGACGCGCGGTGAGTTCGGCGGCCTGGGCATCGAAGTCACGATGGAGAACGGCGTAATCAAGGTCGTTTCGCCCATCGATGACACACCGGCCGCAAAGGCAGGTCTTCTCGCCAACGATCTCATCACGCACCTCGACAACGAGCAGATCTCCGGCCTGACGCTGGAGCAGGCGGTCGAGAAGATGCGCGGCCCGGTCAATACGCCGATCACGCTGACGATCGTGCGCAAGGGCAAGGACGAGCCGTTCGACGTCAAGGTCGTGCGCGACGTTATTCGTATCAACGCCGTCAAGTCGCGCGTTGACGGTGATGATGTCGCCTACATCAAGGTCACGACCTTCAACGAGCAGACCCACGCCAACATGATCAAAGCCATGGAAGGGTTGAACAAGCAGCTCGGTCCGAAGATCAAGGGCTACGTCCTCGACTTGCGTAACAACCCCGGCGGTCTGCTCGATCAGGCCATTGCCGTGTCGGATGACTTCCTGGAGCGCGGCGCGATCGTGCTGACCAAGGGCCGCAACAACGAGGAGACGCAGCGGGCCAACGCACGTCCCGGCGACGTGACCGAAGGCAAGAAGATTGCCGTGCTCATCAATGGTGGCTCGGCCTCGGCTTCTGAAATCGTCGCGGGCGCGTTGCAGGATCACAAGCGCGCGACCATCATCGGAACGCGCTCGTTCGGCAAGGGCTCGGTCCAGACGATCATCCCGCTTGGCGCCAACGGTGCGATCCGTCTGACGACCGCACGCTACTACACGCCGTCCAACCGCTCGATCCAGGCCAAGGGCATCGAACCCGATATTCTGGTCGAGGAGGAGCTTCCCGACGACCTGAAGTCCAAAATGGCCGCCGAGAAGCCGCGCGGCGAAGCAAGCCTCCGCGGCCACCTCAAGAACCCGGACGGTACCGAGAAAGACGGCACCGAGAAGAAGGAAGAAGAGGTTTCGGGGTCCTCCTCGTATGTGCCGAAGGAGCCCGAGAAGGACACCCAGCTTCAATACGCGCTGTCGTTCCTGCGCGGCACGGCCAAGGAGCCGCCGTCTGCCAGCACCAACGCCTCGCCTCCGGCGGCAACACCCGCGCCGGCGACGACGGATGGGGCCGCACCAGCGGCTCCCGAAGCAAAACCGGACGAGGCCAAGCCTGAAGACGCGAAGCCTGAGGCCAACTAAACTCTAGGTCCAGGACACTGAACGGGCGCCCGGCCGGAAGCTGAGGCGCCCGTTTTGTTTTTTGCCGCGCGCTGGTATGCGGTGGAGAAGCGCCAGCGTGAGGGGATGCACATGAAGAAATCCGACACCGCCAAGAAGACGCCTGATCCTTCCAAGCTCGGCTACCGTCCTTGCGTCGGCATCATGGTCGTCAATCGCGAAGGTCTTGTCTGGATCGGCTGCCGGGCCGACGCCCAGAACGATGCGGAAGGGCGCGGCTCCTGGTGGCAGATGCCCCAAGGCGGCATCGACGAACACGAGGACCCAAAGGCCGCGGCGCTGCGCGAGCTCTACGAGGAAACCGGGATTCGCTCGGTCAGCTTCATCGCGGAACGGGCGGAGTGGATCAACTACGATCTGCCGCCCGATCTGATGGGCAAGGCCTGGGGCGGCCGCTACCGGGGCCAGAAGCAAAAGTGGTTCGCGCTGCGCTTCACGGGCGACGATAGTGAGATCAACATCGTGCCGCCCGATCCCAATAACGTCGAGTTCGTCGCCTGGAGATGGGCCCCGGTGTCGGAGGTCCACGCGCTCATCGTGCCCTTCAAGCGTGCCGTTTACGATGTCGTGCTCGCCGACTTCGCGCCCCTCGCAAGTCCAGCGCGCTGACGCTGCCGGAGCGCAGCACGGTCCGGGAAAAGTCGCAGCAACGTCATAAAAGCATTGTATTTTTCTTTACACTTGGCGAATCGCAGTCACTATTTTCCCAAGTCATTCACGGGCTCTCCATGCGCCACATTCCCGGCCTCGCTGACGCATTGAACGACGTGCTGCCATTGCGCCAGTGCGTCGGCGTCATGCTGCTCAATCGCGAAGGCAAGGTTTGGGTGGGCAAGCGCAAGCCCAAGTGGGCCCGCCATCACGGCTCTATCTGGCAGATGCCGCAGGGCGGGATTGAGCGCTATGAGCCTCCCCGCATGGCAGCGCTACGCGAATTGCGCGAGGAAACCGGTATCACGAGCGTTGAAGTCCTTGCAGAGCATCCCGAATGGCTGACTTACGAGCTTCCCGCCGACCTCGTCGGCGTGGCGTTGAAGGGGCGCTACCGCGGACAGACACAGCGCTGGTTCGCCATGCGCTTCCTGGGTGAGGACAGCGAGATCGACATCTCTTCAAAATACGGTTTGAAGGCTGAGTTCGAAAGCTGGCGCTGGGCGCCCATCGACATAGTGCCCAAGCTCATCGTGCCCTTTAAGCGCGACCTTTACGAACGCGTGACGGGCGCATTCGCTCATCTGGCTAATGGTTGAGCGGTTTCACAACAGCTAAGCTCGCGCCGCCAGCCCAATGGTAACACGGCCTTTGAAGCCGCTGCGCACATCGCCATCGATGACCGGCGTCTGGGCCGTGAGCTGAGCAGGGGTGTTATCGCGGAAGATGCCATCGCGCTCCAGACTTACCTTCTCGAATGCCGCGACGCTTTCGCGATAGCTCGCAACCGACGCATAGACCTGCCGGCATTCTTCCGCCGGCATTGCAAGTTGCGAGGTCAGCAGCCGGTTGCGGTAGTCGGTGGCCGCTTGGAGGTTCGGGTAGACTTCAAAGTGCATGTGCGGATAGCGCCCGCGGTAGCATCCCGGGAAGATCGTACGGAACTTGAGGCGGCCCTGATCGTCGGCAACGCCGACGGCGCGCAGGTAGCTCTCGGCTTCGACATTGTAGATCGAATACTGGCCCGCGGCATCGCAATGCCAAAGGTAGACCGCATATCCTGCGAGAGGCGCACACCCCGACGATACGTCTTGCAGCGTAATCTCGAGATCGAGCACGGCACCCTCGGCTACGCTGGCCGCGTTTCCAAGGCTGGGGCGCATGTCCTCCCGCACGATGCCGGACTGTTCAAGTACATTGGCCAGTGTTCCATGCGCCCGATTGGAGCCATCGGCAGGAAACGGACCCGCCGTCTCTTCGGGATGCTTCACGCACATGGCGCCGTCCGGCCCTGTGGCCGAGCGATCCTGCTCCGGTTGACTCATGGCGGGACCATCGCACGCCGCGATGAAAGGTACAGCGCCCAACGACATCAATAGATTCAGCGCCCGGCGGCGTGTCAGCACCGCCATGAGGTCGTGTTGCAAACCCTCATCGTGGCCGTCCGGCTCATTATGCCCGTCTGCTACTGCACCCATTACGTCCTCTCCCACGTCCGTTGCGGACGGCCCGCGCTCTGGTGGAACGTTTTTATCCGCCACTTCCCGTCGCGATTGAGAGCTTGAGGCCATCGCGACGGGATCGCATCGCAGAGACGCTATCAAGATGGTCTGGAGGATCTCACTTTTCCGGACGCACTAATCAGCACTGGAGAGCTTCATCATGACAAGTCCGCCGACAATGAGGGCGGCTGCGATCAGGCGCATGGGCGTCACGGATTCGCCCAACAAGACGATTCCGAGCGCAAACGACCCGACAGCGCCGATTCCCGTCCAGATCGTATAGGCCGTGCCCAGCGGCAGCGATTTCATGGACAACGACAGCAGCGCAAAACTTGCCAACATGGTGACGAGCGTGATGACCGTTGGTCCAAAGAGGGTGAACCCCTCCGACTTTTTCATGAAGAACGCCCAGACGACTTCCAGAAGTCCTGCAGCAACGAGAAAAATCCAAGCCATTACCCAACCCTTTCAGTCAGGGCCGGGTCGTCCCGGACATTACATTAATTTCCACGAAGGAGAGGTCGTCCTCTCGGCAGACAGATACGCGAGCAGCAGCCTGCGTTCAAGGCAATGCTTTCCCGGCACTCATATTGAGAAGGACCGCTGAAAGGAATGGACAGCGTCGCGGTTAGACGGCAGGCTCGTGGCGTCCGAGAGGATAAACCCTTAAAATTCGGAGGCAATCCGTGTCGATGTCCTTGAAACAAGAATATGCCCTGCTGACATCCGACGAAATTGCTCTGCTGCGCTCGACGCACCACCCTGAACTCTATGACCTGGATCGCAAAGACCTTGTTGCTTTACAAGCTAGGCTGCGCGATCTCCGCTGCAAAGCCAAAACAGTCGCGCGGCAAAAGCAGCGCGAAGCTCGCGGCAAATCGGAGCCGCGCGGAAAGGCGTTTCCTGCCAGCGTGGACCAGCCCCAGAAAAGAAAGCAAGTCTTCGCAGCGGGCCTTAAGCGCGTCAACAACGAGCTCAGCCGCCTGGCAAAGTTGGATGCGAAGGCCCGCCACATGGAAGCGGCGCAAAAAGCGCTGGCGCAGCTACGCTCTTCGAGATTCGACACCGCCGTTCCTGCCAGCCGCACAGAAGGCAAAGGGATGCAGCCGCAGGAGAGCGCTCGCCGCCGGCGCGTGCTGCGGAGGAGCAAAGTCGGCAGCGTTCTCAAGCAGAATAAGATCTCTCAAGCCGTCAGGGATGCACGCCCTCAGTAACGGAACCGGCGACAACCCCGTTTCCGGGGCTCGCTACGATATATGCTTAGAGACCTGTCCGGTGTGGACACGGACCAATTGGAGCGGGCGAAGGGATTCGAACCCTCGACCCCGACCTTGGCAAGGTCGTGCTCTACCCCTGAGCTACACCCGCATCCTTTAAGGGGGCCGGCGCGTGTGGCGCCGCGAGACCCGCCTTATGGCGCAAGTGGTGGTCTATTGCAAGAGGCCTTGCACACCGCTTCAAAACACCGCTACGCCACGGTCTGGAGCCCCGCTTTCCGGGGGTGCTCGCTAGAGTGCTTTGCGGAAAAGCGGGAACCGGTTTTCCGATAGGAAGCACGACAGAACAAAAGCCTAGAGCCGTTCCGCGATTCAATTCAAAATCGGAACGGCTTTAGTCGTGGCGTTCGAAGCGAAAAGGGACCGGGTTCCACGATGGAACATCGGGCCTTTAATGTTTAGGGACATCATTGTTTCTTGAGCCCCTTGCCAACCCTCTCCCAAGGGTCAGTGATCAATTCGTGTTGCTCGCCCGGTGCTGGCTGAGTCCCGGCACATGCCGAAAGTGCGACCGCGGTCAGTGCCGCCATAACCCACTTGCGCAATCTGCATCCCTCCTGCCAGCTTCTGCGCTGGCATCAAACGCAACGGAGTTCCTCGCGTATGGTTCTCAGGTCTCGCAGTCCCGGCCACTTGGGCTGTACGACACCACACAAAGCTTACCCACCAAGCATTAGCATCCCCACCTTCAAACGCGCATTTCTGGCGCAATCGGATTGCGCAACTCACAGTTTTATTTGGAGGAGCTGATAATACAGCGATGAGAACGACCAGCACGGCGGCGTCGGTCTTGGGTAGGACCGGAAGCGGCCATGATCATTTGATGATGCAACCTGCTGGTGCTTCTTCACGTTGGCACAGCAGAGCTTTAGAATTCGGCACGCCATGAACCAGACCGAGACGTCACCGCCCGCCCGCCTGGATCGCATCTCGTCGCGTAGCGAGCTGCTTGCCTATCTCGATGAGATTGGCATTGCGACCCACACTGTGGACCATCCTGCCGTGCATACCGTGGCGGAGAGCTCCACCGTCGAACTGGCGCTGCCCGGCGCGCACACTAAAAATCTGTTTCTTAAAGATGAGAAGGGTGCTCTTCTGCTCGTCATCGCCAAAAGCTCGACCAAGGTGGATCTCAAGCGCGTGGCGCGCCACTTGGGCATGGGCCGGCTGTCATTCGGGAAACCGGATCTGATGATGGAGCACCTCGGGGTCACGCCGGGCTCGGTCACGGCCTTTGCCGTCATCAATGACACCCAAAACCGGGTTCGCGTGGTTCTCGATAACGAATTGATGGCGGACGAAACCGTCAATTGCCATCCGATGGAGAACACCGCGACAACGAACATTGCAATGCGGGACCTTTTAAGGTTCATTCGCGGCACAGGACACGATCCGGAAATCATGATCGTCACCGGTTCATGAAAGGTGTGCAAAATGTGCGCCCCCAGCTGACGTGGAGACAGTGAACGATGGAATTCGGCAATCGCAGGCCAACGTCCGACGACGCGGCCTTTGCAGATGTGATCGTTAACGGTACGACGGCGAGTTTCGCCAAGGACGTCATCGAAGCTTCGCGCGACGCGCTTGTGCTGGTGGACTTCTGGGCGACATGGTGCGGTCCGTGCAAGCAGCTCTCGCCCATTCTTGAGAAGGTCGTGCGCAGCTACGGCGGCCGGGTTCGTCTCGTGAAGATCGACGTTGACGCCAATCCGGCCATCGCGGGGCAACTTCGTATCCAGTCGATGCCGACCGTCTATGCTTTTCGCGACGGCCGCCCACTCGATGGCTTCATGGGGGCTCAGCCCGAGAGCGTGGTGCGGGAGTTCGTCGACCGCCTCGTCGGCGAGGAAGTCCCGGGTAATATCGATGATGTGCTGAAATCAGCCGACGAACTGCTTGAGGAGAACGATCTTCAGGGTGCAGCCGAAATCTACGCTGCCGTCCTCCAAGAGGATCGCGAGAACGCCGCGGCTCTTGCCGGGTTGGCCCAGTGCTACATCAAGAGCGACGACATCGAGCGGGCACGCCAGACGATTGCACTTGTTCCGCCAGACAAGCGAAAATTGGCGATGGTGCAGTCGGTCCAGGCGCAACTCGATCTTGCCGAAAAGGTTGCCGGGCTTGGAAGCCTGGGCGAGCTTGAGGAGCGTATTGAGTTCAATCCCGGCGACCATCAGGCACGCTTTGATCTGGCGATTGCGCTGGCAGGCGCCGGACGCCGGGAAGACGCCATGAACCACCTGCTTGAGATTGTGCGCCGCGATCGGACATGGAACGAGGATGGCGCACGCAAGCAGTTGTTGCAGTTCTTCGAAGCCTGGGGCGCAAAAGAGCCCCTGGTATCTGATGGTCGAAGGCGGCTGTCCTCCATCCTTTTCAGCTGATAGGATATGCAGTTGGAGATGCGATGTTTTCGCGTCGGCCAGCATAGATTTTCGCCAACAGCGTCCGGGCAGGATCAGTAAGGAGAAGCAGGGTACGTGGGACTTGGACAGCGCTATCGCCGCCCGGCTGATTTGCCGCCGCGCATTCCGGTTTTTCCCCTGCGTGGCGCGATACTGCTGCCGCGCGCCACGCTGCCGCTTAATATCTTCGAGCCGCGTTACCTCGCCATGATTGACGATGTCATGGCGTCCAACCGGGTGTTGGGTATCCTTCAGCCCACCGCTCCGGCCGAGGATGCCACCATGGAAAGCCCTGAGGGCAAGAGCTTCGGGCTGCATAAAGTCGGCTGCGCGGGGCGCATCACGTCCTACAAGGAACTCGACGACGGCCGCTACGTCATTACCCTCACCGGCGTCGCACGCTTTGAGATCGTGGGTGAGGCCGAGACTGACAAGCCTTACCGGATCGTGAGTGCAAGTTATGACCGCTTTGCTGCCGACTTCACCGAAGGGCTCGGAGAGGAGCGCGTCGACCGGGAAAATCTGTTGCGTGTGCTGAAGGCCTATCTTGAAGCCAACCAGCTCAAGACCGATTGGTCAGCCGTGACGCGCGCTTCCAACGAGTTCCTCATCAATGCGCTGTCTGTGATGTCGCCTTACAGCCCGGAAGAGAAGCAAGCTCTGCTGGAAGCCGCCGATCTCAAGACACGGGCGGAAGTCCTCGTCGCGCTTGCCGAGATCGAGCTTGCTTCCAGTGGCGGCAACGGTTCGACGCTTCAGTAGGCGGAAGGTTGCGCTTATGGCCCCGGATGATCCCAAGCCCAACGTCGCCGAAGCTCCAGCCGTCGATCCCAGGCTGCTGGAGCTGTTGGTGTGCCCTTTGACGAAGACGCGGCTTGAATACGATGCAATCCGTCAGGAATTGATCAGCCGCGCGGCAGGCCTCGCTTTTCCGATCAGAAACGGTGTTCCGCTCTTGATCGCGGATGCAGCTCGCCCGCTCGATGATAGCGATCACCGCTAAAATACGGCTTCCTATCGTTAATGGCCGGAACAGGGACAGCCGCTAGCGATCGGTTAACTGATTTATTTGAGCTTTTATCAAATTCGATGTGGTGACGTTGGAGACAGTTTATCTGTCGAGGATGACGTTGCTTTCTGATCGGGACATCACCAGCGAACGAAAGCCTTCGGTGGCGACAGTCGCGCGCGCGGGCTTGAGGCCCCCGCGGGCCCGTGACGTTGCGCGCCTGCTCGCGTTAACGGCTCTGTTTCTGCTGGCTGGCGGTCTGATCGCCGCATCCGACGTGAGTGGCATCGTGCGCGTGACTCTCGCAACTGGAGCGATGGCCGCGCTGGCTGCTGTGCACCTTGCACTCAACGAGGTCTCGGCGTTGGCCGCGCGGGCACGCGCGCAAGCCGCGGCCAACGAAGACGTGCGCCGGCACAGCGAATGCATCGATAGCGATCTGGAAGAACTCAAGGACGCACATTGGGAATTGAGTGAGAACGAAGCACGCTACCGCGATCTTCTCGATTCCCAGGATGACATGATTTCTCGGCGTGACAGCGAGGGGCGCTATCTGTTCGTCAACCAGGCCTTCTGTCTGGCTTTCGGTCTGTCGCCCCAGCAGATTATCGGCAAACGCTTCCGCCCCGACGTTCTTGACGGCCAGATGCACGGACCTCTCGCGGCGGAGCACGGGCAGCGCCGCAGGTTCGAGGAATTGGTGGCGACGAGCAAGGGTGCGCGCTGGATCGTCTGGGAGGAGCACCTGGTCCGCTCCAGCACGAGCGCGAGCTACGAAATTCAAAGCATCGGCCGGGACGTCACCGAAGAGCGCGAGGCAGAAGCGGCGCTGATGGAAGCGCGCGACCAGGCGGAGGCCGCCAACCGCGCAAAGTCTCGCTTCCTGGCGGCCATGAGCCACGAGATCCGTACTCCCATGAACGGTATCCTCGGCATGGCAAGTTTGCTAACCGAAACAGAACTTGCCTCAGAACAACGGTCTTATCTTGCGGCGATCGACGGATCGGCGCGCGCGCTGCTGGCCCTTATCGATGAGATCCTTGATTTCTCCAAAATCGAGGCGGGCAAGCTCGAACTCGTTACGGCGCCATTCTCGCTCACCGAGACAGTGGACGGGGCGGTGCGGCTGCTGGCGCCGCGCGCGCGAGAAAAGGGGCTTGCGATCAGCTTTGAGCCGGCGGCCAGCCTGCCGCCCCTGGTCGTAGGCGACGAAGCGCGCGTGCGTCAGATCGTGCTCAATCTCGTCTCGAACGCAATCAAGTTCACCGATGCCGGGTCCGTTCGCGTATGCCTTGAAGAGCAGGCCTCACAATCCGTGCCTGGCACGTTCACGTTCACGATCACCGTCACCGACACGGGTATCGGCCTGATGCCTGACGATATCTCACGCTTGTTCCGCGAGTTCGAACAGGCTGAGGCGGCGCTGCACCGGCGCAATGGCGGCACCGGCCTCGGCCTTGCGATCTCGCAGAGGTTGGCCCGCGCCATGGGCGGTGATGTCACCGCGACCGGAGCCCCAGGAAAAGGCGCGACCTTCACCGTGCGGCTGAACTTGGCCGTTGCCCCGCAGGAGGGTGAGAAGGCCGAGGCCGCCTCTTTGAAGCAACCAAAGCAATTGACGTCCGGCGATCTACCCCGCTTGCGGACTGCCCGCACGCATACTGTTCCCGAAGCCCGTAGACCGCGCGTCTTGATCGCCGAGGACAACGAAGTCAACGCCTTGCTTGCCTTGCGGGTTGTGGAACGCGCCAACTGCGAGCCCATTCTAGTGCGCGACGGCTTTCAAGCGGTCGATGCCGTCACCGCGTCGCTTGCGGATGGCGGAGAACCGTTCGATCTCATCCTGATGGACGTATTCATGCCGCGTATGGACGGCCTCCAAGCCACGCAGGAAATTCTCCGTGCTTTCGCCGCGCATGGGTCGCAGCATGTCGTCCCTCCGATCGTCGCGCTGACGGCGAACGCCTTTGCCGAAGACCGCAAGCGCTGTCTGGATTCGGGAATGAGCGACTATCTGGCCAAGCCGTTCGACGTGCAGGATCTCAAGAGGCTGCTGGCCCGCTGGACGAATGAAGAAACCGCGCGTGCGGCCCAGACCGGCTCCAACCCGGCGGCGTGAGCCGGCAACTTTCCGCAATCGAAAAAGCGTCACGGAATCGTGTTAACTTTGTTTCGACGACGAGGAATCGCCGAAGCAGGGCCAAAACCACGATGCAGGACGTGAGGAACGTTGAAGCGACCGCGAAGCACGCGCTTCGCAGCCGGGCGGCAGCTCATAGAGCGTTGAGATTTCTAGAACTTTCCGCGAATGCGGCGCCATTCGTCCGTCGTCCCGAGCCCAAGGTCTACGGCCGGGTGGGCGATCTGGAGGTCCGTTTGGCCAGCACACGCGCGGAGATCAAACTGGCGCAACGGCTCCGCTTCAAGGTCTTCTATGAGGAAATGTCGGCCGTGCCGAGCCGGCTCGCTCAGTTCCGCCGCCGCGATGAGGATGCCTACGACGCCTTTTGCGATCATCTGCTGGTGGTTGACGTCAGCGGTGGCGACCGGCGTTGGCGTCAGCGTTCCGAGGTGCCCAAGGTGGTGGGTACGTACCGCGTATTGCGCCAGGAGGTCGCCGACCAGAGACTTGGCTTTTACACATCCAGCGAATACGACATCGCGCCGCTCATCGCCTCTAAGCCCGGCCATCGCTTCATGGAACTCGGCCGCAGTTGCGTGCTCGCGCCCTACCGCAACAAGCGCACCGTCGAATTGCTGTGGCATGGACTTTGGACCTATGCGCGCGAGCATCGCATCAATGTGATGCTGGGCTGCGCGTCATTTGAAGGCACTCATCCGAAGGATCACGCCACGGCATTGAGCTTTCTGCATCATTTCGCGGGCGCGCCGCCTGAGTGGCGCTGCCAGGCACGCGAAGGACTGCACGTCTCCATGAATATGATGCCTAAGGAGGCCGTTGATGCCAAGGCGGCGCTCAAAGTCATTCCGCCGCTCATCAAGGGCTACCTGCGGCTTGGCGCGTGCGTCGGCGATGGCGCCGTTATCGACCGGCAGTTCGGCACAACCGATGTGCTGATCGTACTCCCGGTGGAGCGTATCGATCCGCGCTACTTCGAGCACTACGGTACGCCCGATGAAAAAAAGAGCAGGATCGCCGTCGACGCCTGAGACTGCCACACCGTTCGTATAATTCTCTCAACGGTTACTGCTGAGATCCGACCGCGCCGGAGTCGCGTTGGCGGGCACCTTGGTTGTACGCCCGGATCTTCTCGATGTAGCGGCGCTGGAAATCGTCAGCGCGCGAGATTTGGCTGTCGTAGGGAGACGACTGCTTTTCAAACATCCATCCGACCAAAGGCAGGCTCGACCCGTCCTGGGATGCGGCAGGTGCAGGGTCCATCGGCTCTTTGGGTTGATCTGCCGGAGCCAGTGCCGCCGATTGGGGAGGTTCGGTTCGTGGCGCGGCTGCCGTTGCGGAAGGCACTGCCACGGGAGAAGCCGACGGCGCGGGCGTTGTCGAATAAGCCGTTGGCGCTGGGCGCAGCGGTGCCACCGGGCGCGGCGGGCTCGGGAGCATGGCAGCCGCCATTTGCGGCGGCGGCGTTGAAGGTTGGCTTGCGACGTTGGTCTGCCAGAGCGTTGAAGGCGCCGGGGGCGCAACGGGGGTACTCGCCTCCTTCTTCGGGGGCGGTAACGCACCAGTCACGATTGTGCTGGTCTGAACGGCAGGTCTTTGGGGTTGTTGGGAGGCTGCTGCAGCCTCGAAGGCCGGCGAGGGCCTGATGTAGGCTACGGGCTTTGTTTCAACAGGCTCGTGCGCGACAGAGGCTTGCGACCACGCCGGGGCTGCACGCTGTTGGCCGGCATCCGGCGCGGGCCGCGGTGCGGGGGGAGCCGCCGTGGTCGCGACGCGCGAGGGCGCGCGCAATTGCGCCGCTGTTTCGGTTGCGGGCGGCGCCGTCTTTACCGGTGCAATCGGCTGCGATGCCACGGGTGTCACGCCCAGCCCCGGCGCCGGCACGGGGGAGGCGGAGTCAAGCTGTGTCTTGAGCCGCGCGGCGTCGGTCGCTTCAGCGGGCGGCAGCTTCTTCAGCCAGACCGCAATGTTGAGATCCGCTCTTGCGAGTGCGTCCTCCTTCAGCGCGGCATAAGCCTTTGCACGAAAATAAAAGGTCCGCGCGCGTTGCTCGATCGGCCGGTCTGACGCCTTGAGTTCAGTAGAAAGCACCTGCACGGCCTGCGCATATTGGCCACGGCGCAGCAGTTCCAGTCCCTTGTCGAACTCGGCTGGCTGTCCGGCTGCGTGCACAACCCCATGGGCCGCCACAGCAAGAACCACGCTTGCCAACCCCATTTGCCATCTGCGCGTCAACATGGCTTCGTCCTTCGTCAGCCGTTCCGGCCTTGGTCGAGTGGCGGAACGTCTCCAGATCTTTGTTTGGTCGCGTCGGAAAGCCGATTGCCGCACGCCAAACCAAGCGCGCAACGGCCCTCATCCGAAATCAGCCATCCAAGCTTAGGCGCACGGCGGACTGATTCGCTTGTGTTGAAACGGCTAAAAGCAGGATTTTCACCAGAAAGAGTTGGAAACGGAGCGCTCTCTCGGCCTACGTCCGGTCGACACCATAGGCAGCCAGGGCTGCCATATTGAAGATATCGGCGTCGGTGGCGCCGAATGGACAGATCTGCACAGAGTGCGAAAGCCCCACGATGATGGGCCCGATGATGGTCGCGCCGCCCAGCTCTTTCAGCATCTTGGTCGAGATCGACGCGGCGTGGAAGGCGGGCATGACAAGCACGTTTGCCGTGTCTGATAGCCTGCAGAACGGATAGTGCTTCATGAGGTTGTTGTTGAGCGCGACGTCGGCGGCCATATCGCCATCGTACTCGAAGTCAACCTGACGTTCGTCCAGGATGCGCACGGCCTCGCGAACAACGTCCGAGCGTTCGCCGCGCGGCTGGCCGAAGGTCGAGTAGGCCAGGAGTGCAACGCGCGGCTCGATGCCGAAATTGCGCGCAGCGTGCGCGGCTTCCGTTGCGATGTTGGCGAGTTGATCGGACGTCGGCATGTCGTGGATGGACGTATCCGCGATCAGCACCGCGCGCCCGCGGCAGAGCGCCAGCGATACGCCGATGACATGCCGCCCGGGCTTTTCGTCCATCACGCGGTGAACCTCCCGGTAAACGGTCGTCCAGTTGCGCGTAACGCCCGACACCATAGCGTCGCCATAGCCGTGCGCCACCATGAGCGCGCTGAAGACGTTGCGTTCATTGGCAACGAGGCGTGCGCAGTCGCGCTTGAGGTAGCCGCGACGTTGCAGGCGCGCATATAGCAGCTCGGTGAACTCCTCGACATGCGAGGAGGTACGGGTATCAATCAATTCGTAACCGTCGCGCAAGGGCACGCCAGCTTCCTCAAACCGCTGCTTGACGAGATCGCGGGTGCCGACCAGCACCGGTACGCCGAACCCCTGATTGTAGTAGGTGTGTGCGGCGCGGATGACGGCCATGTCTTCGCCCTCGGCGAAGACCACGCGCTTTGGCTCGCTGCGCACCTTCTCGAAGGTGGATTGCAGCCATCCCGCGATCGGGTCGAGGCGGCCCTTCGAGCGTGAAACATAGCCATCCAGATCGACGATGGGCTTGCGCGCGACACCTGAATCCATCGCGGCTTTCGCAACCGCCGCCGGGACGTGCGAGATGAGGCGCGGATCGAACGGAGCAGGAATGATGTAGCCCGGGCCGAACATCGGGCGCTCGCCGTGGTAGGCCGCCATGACCTGATCGGGAACCTCGGCGCGCGCAAGCTCTGCAATGGCTTCGGCCGCGGCAATCTTCATGGCGTCATTGATGGTGGTGGCCTGAACGTCCAGCGCGCCACGGAAGATGAAAGGGAAGCACAGGACGTTGTTGACCTGATTGGGATAGTCCGAGCGGCCGGTTGCCATGACGGCGTCGGTGCGCACAGACTGCACCTCCTCGGGCGTGATTTCCGGATTGGGATTGGCCATGGCGAAAATGATGGGCTTGTCCGCCATCGTCGAGACCATCTCGCGCGACAGAACGCCAGCGGCCGACAATCCAAGGAAGATATCCGCGCCGTCGATGACCTCGCTCAGATGACGCGCCTTCGTCTTCTGCGCGAAGGGCGCCTTGTAGGGATCCATCAGCGTCGTGCGGCCTTCGTAAACGACGCCCTCGATATCGCACACGGTGATGTTCTTGCGCTGCATGCCGATCTTGAGCAGCAGATTGAGACAGGCCAGAGCCGCCGCGCCCGCACCCGCGCACACCAGCTTTACATTCTCGATCTTCTTGCCGACCACCTTCAGGCCGTTGAGCATGCCGGCCGCCACCACGATAGCCGTGCCGTGCTGATCGTCGTGGAACACAGGAATATCCAGCAGGGCCTTCAGCTTTTCTTCGATGACGAAGCAGTCGGGTGCCTTGACGTCTTCCAGGTTGATGCCGCCGAAGGAGGGGCCGAGGTAACGGACGCAGTTGATGAAGGCGTCGACGTCCTCGGTATCGACAAGCAGATCGATAGAGTCGATATCGGCGAAGCGCTTGAACAGGGCAGCCTTGCCCTCCATCACCGGTTTGGCGGCTAGAGCTCCCAGATTACCAAGACCCAGGATGGCGGTGCCGTTGGACACGACAGCCACCATGTTGCCCTTGCTCGTGTAATTATAGGCATCGGCTGGATTCTGGGCGATGGCCTGCACGGGAACCGCGACGCCCGGCGAATAGGCCAGCGCGAGGTCTCGTTGGGTCGCCAACGGTTTGGTTGGCGAAATCTCGAGCTTCCCCGGCTTGCCGCTCGCGTGGAATTGCAGAGCCTCTTGCGCCGTGAAGCGCGCCGCGCGGAATTGTGTCGCCATGGGTGGGTAAAACCTGCTGGTGTGCTGTGTTTGCGGACAATACGCCGGATGCGGCCCTTGGGGCCGGAAATGGCGGTGAGCGAAGGCACACTAGGTTGCGCCGCCCGGCCGCACAACCTATGCAATGGCAGGGCTTTCGTAGTATCGCGGAGCGAGCGCCGCAAGGCCGCCGCAGCCACGTCCGTATTCTGATTGCAACAGGGTTATCGCCGCAACGCCATGGCAAAGCAGCGCACACCGAGGGGGGAGGCTGAGGCCTGCGACGATGTGGCGGAAAGCGGCAACGCTCCCACCGCCATCGGTATTCCCGCGTCCCCTGCGGCAGCCTCAGCCGACGCGACGCCCTCCATGGCGCAATACCTGGAAATCAAGGCGGCCAATCCCGATTGCCTGCTGTGGTACAGGATGGGCGACTTCTACGAACTGTTCTTCGAGGATGCGGTGGCCGCGTCCCAGGCGCTCGGAATCGTGCTGACCAAGCGCGGCAAGCACCAGGGCCAAGACATCCCGATGTGCGGGGTGCCGATCCATCGCGCAGACGAATATCTCCAGCGCCTCATCCGCCAGCACTTCCGCGTTGCCGTGTGCGAGCAACTCGAAGACCCCGCCGAAGCACGCAAGCGCGGGGCCAAGGCGGTAGTGAAGCGCGATGTCGTTCGTCTCGTCACGCCGGGGACGCTGACCGAGGAGGCACTTCTCGACGCCAAGGCACGCAATTATCTCACTGCCCTATTCAGCGCCCCGCCGGGTGGAGGCAATGACCCAGGGCCCACCTTGGCGCTTGCCTCTCTCGATATCTCAACCGGCGAGTGCGAGATCGGTGAGGTGACAAGCAGCGACTTCCCAGGAGAGCTGGTGCGTCTGGCACCCACTGAAGTGCTGGTCTCGGATGCGTTGATGGCCGATCAAGGCATGATGAAGTGGGTCGAGATCGCGGGCGGAAAGCCGACGCCGCTGCCCGCGCAGTATTTCGACAGCACGGCGGGTGAGCGCGACCTTAAAGCATCCCTGGGCGTGCGCGAACTCGGCGCGTTCGGAACGTTTTCACGCGCGGAACTTGCGGCCGCCGGGGCGCTGCTCAAGTACATCGATCTCACGCAGATGGGCCGCAAGCCGTTGTTGCGCGCACCGCGCAAGTCGGGAATTGCGCGCGTCATGGCCATCGACGCCGCGAGCCGGACAAGCCTGGAGCTCGTCAAATCGTCATCCGGCGAGAAGGCGGCGAGCCTTCTTAACGCCATTGACCGCACGGTGACGGCATCTGGCGCCCGCGAGCTGCAGGCACGCGTCGCCTCCCCTCTCAACGATCTGGCAGAGATTGACTCCCGTCTCGATGCCGTCGGCTTTCTGCACGAGCGTCAGAGGTTGCTTGATACGCTGCGGGCTTCCCTTCGTTCCGCGCCAGATATCGCGCGCGCCCTGTCGCGTCTCGCTTTCAATCGCGGCGGTCCGCGCGATCTGGGCGCGATCAGGGACGGGATTGCCGCTGCGGCGTGCTGCGCGAAGGATTTGGGTGAAGCTTCCGGCGCCTTGGGCCTGCCGGATGCACTCTTGCGCATTGCAGCTCATTTGAAGTCGAGGGAGACCGATGCGCTTGCGGCCTCTTTGACGGGCGCACTTGGCGAGGAGTTGCCGCACCTGAGACGCGACGGCGGGTTCATAAAAGCGGGCTTTAGCGCCGATTTCGACAAGGCCCGCGGCCTGCGTGACGACAGCCGTCTGGTGATGGCGGGGCTGGAAGCGCGCTACGTCGAACAAACCGGCATCAAGACACTCAAGGTTCGCCACAACAACATCCTGGGCTTTTTCATCGAGGTCACGCAGCTCAACGCCAAGCCGCTGTTGTCGGCGCCGCTGAACGAGACCTTCCGGCATCGCCAGACCATGGCCAACGCGGTGCGCTTCACGACCGCGGAGCTGGTCGAGATCGAAGGTCAGATCGCGTCGGCGAGCGAACGTGCGCTCAATCTCGAGCAGGAGATTTTCAGCGCGCTTCAGGCGGCCATCGCGGGACTCGAAAAGCCCCTGTCGCAGACCGCCTCAGCGCTGGCCGAACTCGATGTCTTCGCAGGGCTTGCGGTGCTTGCGCTCGAACAGAACTATGTGCGTCCCGTGGTCGATCATTCCGAGTGCTTTGATATTCGCGCAGGCCGTCATCCGGTTGTCGAGCAGGCGCTCGCCAAGACGCAGTCGGGAGCCTTCATCGAAAATGACTGTGTTCTGGGCCGCGCTGGCGCGCCGTCTGCTCCACCGGGATTCGATGAGCTGCCTGATGCGCGCATCTGGCTCGTTACCGGTCCCAACATGGCGGGCAAATCGACATTCTTGAGGCAGAACGCGCTCATCGCCGTGTTGGCCCAAATGGGCTCCTTCGTGCCCGCAAGGTCCGCGCATATCGGAGTCGTCGACCGTCTGTTCTCGCGCGTGGGCGCATCCGATGATCTGGCGCGCGGGCGCTCCACGTTCATGGTGGAAATGGTGGAAACGGCAGCCATTCTGAATCAGGCTTCGGCGCGTTCGCTCGTCATCCTGGATGAGATCGGACGCGGAACCGCGACCTTCGACGGGCTCTCCATCGCCTGGGCGACGGTTGAGTATCTCTCGGCGCACGTGCAGGCCCGGTCGCTGTTTGCCACCCACTACCACGAACTCACGGTACTCGCCCGGCGCATGTCCAATATTGCCAACGTCACCATTGACGTCGCCGAATGGCACGATGAGATTGTGTTTTTGCACAAAGTTAAGGCAGGTGCGGCCGATCGTTCTTATGGCATCCAGGTCGCCAAGCTCGCCGGTTTGCCCCAGGACGTTATTACCAGAGCCCGCGAGGTGCTGGACGTCCTTGAAAAGGGCGACCGGCGGCCGAATGGCAGGGGCCAGAGTGGCTTGGAGGACCTGCCGCTCTTTGCGGCGGCACGGCCCAAGAGCTTCCAAGGCGCGAGCGGACCCTCGGCGGTGGACAAGGCGTTGGAGAGTATCCGTCCCGACGAGTTGTCGCCCAAGGCAGCACTTGAGAAGATGTACGAGCTGAAAGCCCTGGCGGCGTCCATCAAGACGAAATAGACGTGACGAGATGCAAAAGACCCCGCCGTACTTCGATCCCGTCGCGCTGCGTCAGAAACTGACGAAGTTCTATCACGACGCGGGCAACCCGGCCGACGCGCGGCCAGTGATACTCGAACAGTTGAAAGAGCTGATTGTTGTGGCGCGGGACTCCGCGCGCAGCAATTTGGAGAGTTCCGGAAATGGCCGTGCCTGTGCCGCGGCGCTCTCCTACTTTCAAGACGAGCTGATCCGGATCATCTACGACTACACGGTCGCCCACGTCTATCGCGCCACGAATCCGTCCGACGCCGAGCGCATGTCGATTGCCGCCACCGGCGGCTACGGGCGAGGCCTGCTGGCTCCGGGTTCCGACATCGACCTGCTATTCCTGCTTCCCTACAAGCAGACGCCGTGGGGCGAGAGCGTTGCTGAATATATGCTCTATGTCCTGTGGGATCTCGGCTTCAAGGTCGGCCACGCCACGCGCACTGTCGATCAGTGCATCAAACTGTCGATCTCCGACATGACGATCCGCACCGCTCTGCTGGACTCCCGTCTGATCCATGGGGACGGCCAGCTTTTTGCCGAGTTGGAAGATCGCTTCCGCGCGGAGGTCGTAGCAGGCACGGCGCGCCAGTTCATCGATGCCAAGATGGCTGAGCGCGACGAACGGCTGAAGCGCTCCGGCGAAAGCCGCTACAAGGTCGAACCTAACGTCAAGGACGGCAAAGGCGGACTGCGCGATCTCCACACGCTGCATTGGCTCTCCAAATACATCTTCGGCCAGGAGGTCGGCCACGCGACCGTGGAGGCTGGAATCTTCACCCCCGAAGAAGCGCAGACGTTCCGCCGTTGCGAGGACTTTCTGTGGACCGTGCGCTGTTTTCTGCATTTCATGCGCGGGCGGGCCGAGGAGGTTCTGACGTTCGAATACCAGGCCCCGTTGGCCGATAAGCTCGGCTACAACGCTCATGGCGGCCTGCGCGCCGTCGAGCGCTTCATGAAGCACTATTTCCTCATCGCCAAGGAGGTCGGGGATCTGTCGACCATTCTGTGCGGCGCGCTGGAAATGCAGCAGTTAAAAACCGCACCGATATTGAGCCGGCTTCTCAAGCCTCTGGGCTGGGCCAGCCGGCGCGAGCTGCGTCAGAAGACGGATTTTCGCGCCGACAACGACCGCTTGAACGTCGCCGATCCGGATGTGTTCAAGCGTGATCCGGTCAATCTCATCCGCTTCTTTGCGCATGCCGAAACGACGGGCGGATTTTTGCATCCCAAGGCGGTTCGCCTATTGCGCCACTCCTTGCGTCTCATCAACGTGAAACTGCGCAATGATCCGGAGGCAAATCGGATCTTCATCGATCTGCTGACCTCCAAAGGAAATCCCGAGGCGACCTTGCGGCGCATGAACGAGGCGGGCGTGCTGGGCCGCTTCGTGCCGGAGTTCGGACGCGTCGTCGCCATGATGCAGTTCAACATGTACCACCACTACACCGTGGATGAGCATCTATTGCGCACGCTCGGCAATCTGATCGAGGTGGAGAAGGGCGGACTGGGGGCTGAGCTGCCGCTGTCGACCCAACTTTTCAAGACGATCAAGAACCGCCGCGCGTTGCTGGTGGCGGCCTTTCTTCATGACATCGGTAAGGGGCGCAAGGAGGACCACTCGATCGCCGGAGCGCGGGCTGCGCGCAAACTCTGTCCCCGTTTCGGGCTCACGCCTAGCGAGACCGAACTCGTTGCATGGCTGATCGAAGAGCACCTCACCATGAGCAATGTCGCCCAATCGCGCGACATCTCCGATCCCAAGACGGTGCAGGATTTCGCCGCGCGCGTGCAAAGCCCGGAAAGATTGAAACTTCTCTTCCTTTTGACGGTAGCGGATATCCGCGCGGTAGGCCCCGGCGTATGGAATGGCTGGAAGGGCCAGCTCCTGCGTAACCTCTACCATGAAACCGAACCTCTGGTCGCGGGCGGGCACACCCAGATGCAACGGCGCGAGCGCATCGACGCGGCCAAGGCTGCATTGAGGGACGCCCTCTCCAAATGGCCACCGCAAGACGTGGAGCGCTTCATCGAGCGGCACTATCCGAATTATTGGCTGAAGACGGATACGAACACCCAAGTGGATCATGCCGAATTGATCCTGGGCGCGGAGATGACGGGCAAAAAGCTCGCCACGCGCATCAAGACGGATGAATTCACAGCGATCACCGAGCTGACCGTCTTCGCGCCCAACCATCCGCGTTTGCTGGCGCTGTTCGCGGGGGCCTGCGCGACAGCGGGCGCCAACATTGCGAGCGCCATGATCACGACAACGCGCGATGGGTTCGCGCTCGATACGTTCCTGCTCAACCGCGAGTTCCCTGAGGACGAGGACGAACTGCGCCGGGGCAAGCGCATCAGCGAAACGATCGACAAGTTGCTCTTGGGCAAGGAGAGGCTGGCGACGCTCCTGCGCAAGAGGCGGCCTAACGCGCGCCTTATGGAGGCTTTCACCGTCGAACCGGAGGTGTTGATAAACAACGCCCTGTCGGAGCGCCTGACTGTCATCGAGGTTGCAGGGCGCGACCGGACCGGACTTCTCTACGATCTCACCTCCAGCCTTTCCGATCTTTCTCTCGATATTGCATCGGCGCACATCACGACCTTCGGCGAGAAGGCCGTGGACGTCTTCTATGTGACGGATCTGACGGGCAAGAAAATCGTGAGTGAGACCCGCCAGCAATCGATCCGGGATCATCTCTTGAAGGTTCTTGCGGATGAGGATGTTGTTCAAAATCCCCAGTCGGCCACTTGAACAGCTGCTCTGACCGCAACGGCTCAAGAGCGGCGCACGCCATCAACCCAGATTGAAGACGCGCGTGGGATGCAGGGCGCCTTTGTCCAACTCGCCCAGTGCAATGAGCCGGCCCTTTGACGTCGCGAAGGCGGGCCCGGATAGAACGGGCGCGTCGCGGCCGCGAATGAGAATCGCCTGTCCGCGCACGAGGCTTGCGGCATCGGCCGGCGAGACCATCAACTCCGGCAGATCGGAGAGTGCGGATTCGACCGGCGCCAACAATCGGCCAAGCTCCTCTCCGCCATCATCGGCTTTCATCGCAGCTTCGATCTTTTCTACTGTCACCGCACGGCTCTCCTCGAACGGACCAACGCGTGTCCGCCGCAGAGCGATGACGTGGCCATAGCAGCCCAGAAGCCGCCCCATGTCGCGGGCGATGGCGCGCACGTACGTCCCCCGCCCGCACTCGGCCTCGAAGACACTTGTGGACGCATCGGGCATGTCGATCAGCTCGAGACGTTCAATATAGACGGGACGCGCAACCAGAAGCACCTCCTCGCCATCACGCGCCAGATCGTAGGCCCTCTCGCCGTCGACTTTTATCGCGGAGAATTGCGGTGGCACCTGCATGATCTCGCCGATGAAGCGCGGCATCAACGCCTCGATGTCGGCCCGCGACGGCCGGGCTGGGCTGGTCTTCACTACTTCGCCTTCCGTGTCGTCCGTGGCCGTCTCCTCCCCCCACCGCACAGTGAAGCGATAGGCCTTTTCACCATCGACAGCGAATGGAACCGTCTTGGTGCCTTCGCCGAGCGCGATCGGCAGGATGCCCGTCGCGAGTGGGTCAAGCGTCCCTGCATGACCGGCCTTTTGCGCGTTGAACGCGCGGCGAACGAAACCGACCGCTTGCGTCGAGGTCATGTTGAGGGGCTTGTCGAGAACGAGCCAGCCGTGAACGGGATTGCCTTTTTTGCGCCGTGCCATGTGCGTCCATGATCCCCTCCCCCTTGTAGGGGAGGGTCAGGGAGGGGGGAACTCCGTGACGAGTGAATTCGGGTTTCGGGATTCCCCCCACCCCTAATTCCTCCCCACAAGGGGGAGGAGAATCTCAATCTTTCTTCTCTGTGTCCTGTTTTACCTTCGGACTGTCGAGCAGCCGGTCGATGCGCGTCGCCTCCTCGAACGTCTCATCCTCACGAAAGCGAAGGTCGGGCGCATATTTCAGATCGAGCGTGTGAGCGACCTCGGCGCGGATGTACTTCTTGTTGCGGGTCAGCGCCTCGATCACCGGCTTCATGTCTGCGCCACCGAGCGGCATGACGTAGACTGTCGCGATCTTGAGATCGGGAGACAGGCGCACCTCGGGAATGGTGATCGAATGACCGGCGATGACATCATCGTGGATGTCGCCACGCACAAGCATTTCCGACAGCTTATGGCGGATCAACTCACCGACCCGCAGCATACGCTGCGAGGGGCTTTTGCCGGCGCTTGGCCCTTTGCTCTTGGCGGAGCGGGTCATTGGGTGATTTCCTTTTTGTTATTGTCGTCATTTTCACGGCTCACGTCCTGTGGATCGCTGCCTGCGACCTCCGCGAAAGCTGCAAACGCGCTCATCTCCTCCGGACTGGCGAAGGCGCGAAGCGGAATGATGATGGCCTCACGCGGTTTTCGAGCGAGAATGACGTGGCTCGCCGTGGAGGTGACCGTTAGGTCGCGCCATGCGAAGGATTGGTCGGAACCCTCCTCTTTCACCGTGACATGATCGGCAAAAGCATCAATGCAAATCGGCGCCGCTGGCAACGGCGTTCTTTTGATCCGATAGCGTGCGCGCGCCGTCATGAGCACCAGGCTCAGTGCGTACCCCACGGCGATCGCGCATAAGACGCTCGCGAGCTGTCCCAGCATGGATGCCGGGTCCCACGGCAAGAACGGCCGCAACCGATCTTCAAACAGCCCGACCGCCGCGCCGCAAAGCAGGATCGGACCGAACAACCAGAGCTTCTCAAATCCCTGCAACTCGCGCGGCATCAGCTCGAACGCGGCGACATCGTCGCGCGTTAGCGTGTAGCGCAGCTGATAGACGGGTTTTTCGTTCGTATCGATCATGCTTATTCGGCGACCGCGGGGTTGGACCGCGCATGTCGGATCCTTCCCTCAATAAAGCGGCAGGCAGCCTTGTACTCTTCGACCGGCGCAAATGCTTCGGAAGGCAGAACAAACCCAGCGTTAGTAACGATCCATAAAACTGCGGCCTTTCCGTCCTTCAGCTGAGTAAAGTCCTTAATCGATGTCCAGGGCCAGAACTCTTTGACGCCATCATCCCGAACAAAGGAAACTCCGTCATCAAAGATAGAGAAGTTCAGTCTCTTGCCAGAGACTGAACAATTGCGGAATCCGATGCGTGGAGAGAGTATCCGCCAGACAATGAAGTATCCAGCAAGAGCCGCTACAAGCGGAGTACCAAGAAGCTCGAACGCAATCTCCGTACCGCTTGGAGGCTTCTTCTGAGTGACAATCGATAGGGCGCCTACTAACGCGAGCGATATGTACATGATCGGCAGAATCCACCAATCCGACTTTCGCTCTCTCTGCGCACGTGGCTGAAGTTGGAATATTTCGAAGTCATATATGTAAGACGCATGAAACGTCATGATGTCTTCCACCGCGGGATTGGACCGCGCATGGCCTCTAACGGCTGTGAAGAGAGAAAGCCGCGCGGCAGGAAGACCGCGCGGCGACATTTGCGTTAAGACTTACAGCGTCCGGGCGATGGTCTCTATCTGGAAGCACTCGATCTGGTCGCCTTCGCGCAGGTCCTGGTAGTTGGCGAACGACATGCCGCATTCCTGACCCTGCGTGACTTCCTTCACGTCATCCTTGAAACGCTTCAGGATCGACAGTGATCCTTCGTGGATCACGACGTTGTCGCGCAGCAGGCGTACCTTGGCGCCACGCTCCACCTTGCCCTGCGTGACCTGGCAGCCTGCCACCTTGCCGACCTTGGAGATGTTGAAGACCTGCTTGATGGTCGCGTAACCAAGGAAGACCTCCTTCCTGGTCGGAGCCAGCAGACCCGACATCGCCGCCTTCACCTCATCCACCAGATCGTAGATGATGTTGTAATAACGGATCTCGATGCCTTGCGCGTCAGCGGCGCGCTTGGCCTGCTCATTGGCGCGCACGTTAAAGCCTATGACGACAGCCTTCGAAGCCGACGCCAGTGCAACATCGGACTCGGTAATGCCACCGACGCCGGTATGGACGATGCGGGCCTCGACCTCGTCGTTGCCGATCTTCTTTAAGGAACCGGCGATGGCTTCGACAGAACCCTGCACGTCGCCCTTGATGACCAGCGGGAACTCCTTGCGGCCAGCCTCCTTAAGCTGCTGCATCATCTGTTCCAGCGTGCTCTTGCTGCCGGCGGAGCCCAGCGTCTCACGGCGCTTGTGTACGCGGTAATCGGTGATTTCGCGGGCACGCGCCTCGTTCTCGACGACGGCGAACTGATCGCCGGCTTCGGGGGCCGAGTCAAAGCCCAGGATCTCGACCGGCACCGATGGACCGGCCTTGACAATGTTCTCACCGTGATCGTCGATCAACGCACGTACGCGTCCCCAGGCCGAGCCGGCTACGACAATGTCGCCGACCGACAACGTGCCGCGCTGCACCAGCACCGTGCCGACCGGGCCGCGGCCACGCTCGAGCTTCGCTTCGATCACGATGCCTTCGGCTGAACGGTTGGGGTTGGCCTTGAGATCGAGAATTTCGGCTTGCAGGTGGATCGCTTCCAGCAGCTTGTCGAGATTGGTCCGCTTCAGGGCCGACACGGACACTTCCAACGTTTCGCCGCCCATGCTCTCCACCACGATCTCGTACTGAAGCAAGTCGGTACGCACGCGGTTGGGATCGGCCTGAGGCTTGTCGATCTTGTTGATGGCCACGATGATCGGAACGCCTGCGGCCTTGGCATGGTTCAACGCTTCAACAGTTTGAGGCATGACGCCGTCATCGGCTGCAACAACCAGAACGACGATATCGGTGACTTTCGCGCCGCGCGCGCGCATGGCGGTGAAGGCTTCGTGGCCCGGCGTATCGATGAAGGTGATCTTGTCGCCATCGGCTGTCTGCACCTGATAGGCACCGATGTGCTGGGTGATGCCGCCGGCTTCGCCCGACACCACGTTGGTGGAGCGGATGGCGTCGAGCAGCGAGGTTTTGCCGTGGTCGACGTGGCCCATGATGGTGACGACCGGCGCGCGCGGCTCCAGGTGATCATCCACGTCCTTGTCGCCTACGAAACCGATTTCGACGTCGGCTTCCGAAACGCGTTTGGCGGTGTGACCGAACTCTTGCACGATAAGCTCGGCGGTATCGGCATCGATCACGTCGGTGATCTTATGCATCGCGCCTTGCTTCATCAGATACTTGATGATGTCGACGGCACGTTCCGTCATGCGGTTCGACAGCTCCTGAATCGTGATGGCTTCAGGAATCGTCACCTCGCGGGCGATCTTTTCGCGCGTCTGCGGAAGCCCCATCGCCTTGGCCTTTTCCTTCTCGCGCTTGCGCTTCAAGGAGGCCAGAGAACGCTGCTGCGCTTCCCGGTCGAAGTTGGTGATCGTTATCTTGGTGCGCGCGCTGCGGTCATCGCCGAGCTTGACGGCCGGGCGCGGAACCTTGACCCCCGCCCCGCGCTTGGCCAGCGTTTCCTCTTCGTCGAGCATCTGCTTGGCAGCGGGAGCAGTTCGCTGGGGACGTTTTGGCGCGTCGGCATCCGCGGCCGCAGGCGACGCAGCGCGACGCTGTGTCGGCAATTCGATCTCGCGGGGGCGTCCGCTCTCGCGCGGCATGAACGCAGGATTTTGCGGGCGGGCACCAGCCGGGCGGCCGCCTTCACGCGCGGGCCGGCCGGCATCGCGCGGTTCACGCTGCTGAGCGGGAGCACTTTCGCGCGCTGTAGGCTGGGAAATCGTGGGCGGCGGCGCGGCGGCCGGCTGTCCGGACGTTCCTTCAGCCGGCGCGGGAGCGGATGCTTCGGCTTCCGGCTGAGGAGACTGAGCGGCCTCTTCAAGAACAGACGGGGGAGCGGCGGCTGATTCAGGCTCAGGTGCACGCACAGGCTCGAAGCGGACCGGGGACATCTCCGGCGCGCG
The DNA here is from genome assembly GCA_016793445.1 of Hyphomicrobium sp. Lineage (GTDB taxonomy): Bacteria > Pseudomonadota > Alphaproteobacteria > Rhizobiales > Hyphomicrobiaceae > Hyphomicrobium_B. The sequence continues at coordinate 420,936 of JAEUME010000002.1, forward strand.
GGCACTGTCGCCTGCACGGGCGGCCGCCAGGGCTTCGTCGCGCGCCTTGCGCTCGGCGTCCGAAAGGATTCGCTGCGCAGGGCGCGCGCGCTGCACTTCTGCGGAAGGCGTTATGTCCGGCGACCGGGGGGCCTGCGGACGCGGCCGCTCAACGACCGGTGCGGTGACAGCCGGGGCCTCTACATGCTCAGCGCCGGGCGGTCCCAGCTTTCGCGTCTTCTTCTTCTCGACGACGACGCTTTTCGATCGGCCATGGCTGAAGTTCTGACGCACATGGCCCGATTCGACCGTCTTTTGCAGGGTCAGAGGCTTACGGGCCCCCGTCCGCACGGTCTTCTCGGTCTGGTCTTTTTGTTCGCTCATGCGTTTGTCCGTTCAGCCTTCAGTTCGAGGTTCAGCAGTGGGGACTGGCAATTCGGGAACGGCCGAGGAGGTCCGGTAGCGCACAAGACGCCCCGCCTCCCTCAGAAACCGCTCCGTCAGTCCTCCGGATATGAGGGCAGCATGTACCACACTTGGCCTGCCCATGGCCAAGCCGATTTCATTTACGGTCAGCGCTGTGACGATGGGCGCGTCCTGCCCCCGATCTTTTTGTATTGCCCGAAATTTACGATCGAGCTTGTGACAGCCATCGGCGGCCGCATCGGCCCCATGGATCAGGGCCGCCACAGAGCCCTTATCTAGGGCGCTATCGACCTGCTGGAAGCCGGTCGAAACGAGCCCAGCCTTGTTGGCGAGCGCCAGCGTATCGCCCGCGCGGCGCACAAGAAGGGTCTCAATCCGGATGGCAAGATCCGCCGGGGCCACTGCAGTTGCCCGTAGGCCGCGAGAGAAAGCTTTTGTTTTTACAGCCTTTTCTACAATTTCGCGGTTACCCGTCAGCCATACGCCGCGCCCAGGCAAGCGGCGGTCCAGATCGGGCACAACAGTCCCATCAGGGGCTGCGACGAAGCGGATAAGCTCCTCGGGCTCCCTGTGCTCGCGGGTCAGCGCGCACGTGCGCTCGGAGCCCGTTTCCGGGCTCTCCTCGCCGTGTTTCGTGTGCGCCTGCTTTCTTGCCACGTCGCCTCGTTCGCCTGGGGTTTCATGGGGATCAGGCCTGAGAGGCGGGCTCGTCGCCCGCGTTCCCGGCTTCATCCGCCTCTTCCTCGCCTTCCGCAGCCGCAGGAGCCTCGGGCTCGATCCACCCCAGCAGGACGCGCGCAGACAAGATCATGTCCTCGGCATCCTTGCGGGACAGCTCGAAACCATCGAGATAACCCTTGTGACGCACCGGCTCGGCGTCCTTTTCCTTCTTGCGCTCAGTCCAGCCTACCAGCTCGTCCGTGGCGCAATCTGCGAAATCTTCCACTGTCTTGATGCCATTCTCGCCAAGCGCAACCATCATCGCGGTGGTCATGCCCTGGATTTCGGTCATGTCGTCGGCAACGCCTAATTCGCGGCGCTTGGCGTCGCGCTCGGCTTCCTGCTGCTCAAGATATTCACGCGCGCGGTTCTGAATTTCCTGCGCGGTGTTCTCGTCGAAGCCTTCGATATGGGAAATCTCCGACAGATCGACAAATGCGACTTCCTCTATCGTGGCAAAGCCTTCCGTGACGAGGAGCTGCGCGATGACCTCGTCCACGTCCAGGCTCTCCATGAGAAGCTGCGTGCGCTCGGCGAATTCCTTTTGGCGGCGCTCGCTCTCTTCCTGCTCAGTCAGAATATCGATGTCCCAGCCTGTGAGCTGCGAGGCGAGCCGCACGTTCTGGCCGCGCCTGCCGATGGCGAGCGACAACTGTGCCTCGGGCACCACGACTTCGATGCGGTTTGAATCTTCATCCAGCACGACCTTGGTGACCTCGGCGGGCGCAAGCGCATTGACGATGAAACTCGCCGCATCCGGATTCCATTGGATGATGTCGACCTTCTCGCCCTGCAACTCGTTGACAACCGCCTGCACGCGTGCACCGCGCATACCGACGCACGCACCGACCGGATCGATAGAGCTATCCTTGGAGATGACGGCAATCTTGGCACGGCTGCCGGGATCGCGCGCGACCGACTTGATCTCGACAACGCCATCGTAGATCTCGGGCACTTCCTGCGCGAACAGCTTGGCCATGAACTCCGAGCGCGCACGCGTCAGGAAGATCTGCGGTCCGCGCTGTTCGCGGCGAACGTCATAGATGTAAGCGCGGATGCGGTCTCCCAGGCGCACATTCTCGCGCGGGATCATCTCGTCGCGGCGGATAATGCCTTCCGCGCGGCCCAGATCGACGATGACGTTGCCGTACTCGACACGCTTGACGGTGCCGTTGGCGATCTCGCCGACGCGGTCCTTGTATTCGGAGAACTGACGGTCACGCTCGGCCTCGCGTACCTTCTGCACGATGACCTGCTTGGCGTTCTGGGCGGCGACGCGGCCGAACTCCAGCGGCGGCAGGGTTTCTGCGATCAGATCGCCGATCTGCGCCTGGGGATTGCGCTTTTTCGCATCCTCAAGATTGATCTGCGTGGCGTCATTCTCGACCGCCTCCACGACGGCCAGCACGCGGGTGAGACGCGCCTCACCTGTCTTGGGATCGATCTCGCAGCGGATATCGTTTTCCGCGCCGTAGCGGGACTTCGCAGCCTTCTGGATGGCGTCTTCCATCGCCTCGATGACGATCTTCTTGTCGATCGTCTTCTCACGGGCGACGGCGTCCGCGATCTGCAACAGCTCGAGCCGGTTGGCGGAAATGCCTGCCATGGCCATGGGTCTAGTCCTCCACGTCGTCGTTCAACTCGTCTTCGTCCATTTCCGTGCCGTCGCCGGGGCGTTGAGCGTGCTGCTTCTTGGCGCGCGACAGCGCTTCACGGATCAATTCGTCGGTCAGCACCAGCTTGGCGTCCGCCACGAGGTGGACGGGCAGACCCAAGTGCTGCAAGCCAAGCTCACCCAGGTCGGCGGCAATGCGCACCTCGCCGTCCTCGAAACCTTCCAGCGTTCCCTTGAAGCGCTTGCGACCGTCGACCGCTTCCTTGAGCTCTATCTTGACCACATGCCCCGACCAGTCCTCGAAATCCGAAGGCCGCACGAGCGGCCGGTCAATGCCGGGCGAGGAAATCTCAAGGCGATAAGCACCGGGCAGCGGATCGGCGACATCCAGAACCGGAGACAGCGCTTTCGAAATCGTTTCGCAATCGTCTATGGTGATGGTGCCGTCTGGCCGCTCGGCCATGATCTGCAAAATGCGATCCTCGCGTCCACCACCGACCGAAACACGCACGAGGCGGAAACCCAGATCCTCGATCACAGGTTCGGCAATTGCGGCAATCTCGGCCGCAAGTCCCGTTTCGCGCGCAAAGCGCTCGGCGGATACGGTTGCGGTTGGCGATGCGGTCTCGCTGCTCATTCGCTCGTTGATTCGTACTGGACCTGAAACCTAAAGACCTTTTGGAGCGGGCCCCGAAGGTCCACTCTAGAAATCTTCAGTTTGTTATTGGATTGGCGCGTACATAAGCGAAATGGCGCCTATTTGCAAGCGGCGGCTTGGTTTGCGGTGCGATCAGATCCGCAAATAACGGAAATAATAGCGCACCCTGCCTTCGCGCGCGGCTTTTTGCTCGTAACGCGTCTGCGGCCAGTCAGGCGGGCGCACGCGCCAATCGGAGGGACTTTGTGCCTGCCAGGCGAAATCCGGTTGAGCCCGGAAAGCTTGCAGCATTGTGCGGGCGTAGTCCCCAATGTCAGTGCCAACGCGCAGTTCGGCGCCGGACTTCATGACCCGGGCGAGTAATTTTAATGTCGCAGGGTTAACGAGGCGGCGCTTCCTGTGCTTGCGCTTTGGCCAGGGGTCGGGAAAGAGGATGAAGCCACGACTGACCGAGGCTGGCGGCAGCCAGCGCAGCAGGTCGCGTGCATCACCCATGTGCAAGCGAATATTTTCAAGCCTGTCTTGCTCGATCGCGCTTAGCACTTTGACGACGCCATCCTCGAACGGCTCACAGCCGATCAGCGTAACATGAGGATTGTGCGCGGCCTGCCAGACAAGATGCTCGCCACCGCCAAATCCTATCTCCAGCCACACTTTACTTGCGCCTTCCGACTCCCCTGCGGGGAGCCGGCCGGAAGGCGCAGTGGACGGCGGCCGGCGCGACGAAGGAGTGTCGCCGGACACATCCGCAGGAGCGCCTTCCGATTCGCGTTCCGCGAGCCGGCCGGAAGGCGCAGTGGGGAGCTGGCCGGATAGTGCGGTAAGATCAACTGCCACGCGCGGCAGGAGATCGCGCTTCAGGGCTTCCTGGCGGGGCGAGCCCTTACGGCCGCGCCGGCGTCCATAGGAGCGTAGGTCCCTGTCATCGTCTGGACTGGTCACGTGCCTGCGCCTCTTGTCGAACGACAACGGCCGCTTTCGAGCGACCGTTTGCAGAATCAAAATGCGAGTCGAAGAAAGCCGCCTGTTACGCGACGGCCTTCTTGATCGTATCGGCCAGATCCGTCTTCTCCCAGGAGAAACCACCCTCGTTGTCAGGCTTGCGGCCGAAGTGGCCGTAGGCCGATGTGCGCGCGTAGATTGGCTTGTTGAGGTCGAGGTGGTGGCGGATACCGCGCGGCGTGAGGTCCATGGACTTGGCCAGCGCGATCTCAATCGCTGCCTCGTCAACCTGGCCCGTGCCGTGGGTGTCGACGTAAATCGACAACGGTTTGGCCACGCCAATGGCGTAGGAGAGCTGAATAGTGCAACGATCTGCAACGCCCGCCGCTACGACATTTTTTGCCAGATAGCGTGCGGCGTAAGCGGCCGAGCGGTCCACTTTCGTGGGGTCTTTGCCAGAGAATGCACCTCCGCCATGGGGCGCTGCGCCACCGTAGGTATCGACGATGATCTTGCGTCCCGTCAGGCCGCAATCGCCATCGGGGCCGCCGATGAAGAACTTACCTGTAGGATTGATGTGCCAAATGGTGTCCTTGGAGATCCAGCCTTCGGGCAGCGCCCTGCGCACGTAGGGCTCGACGATTTCGGCGACTTGCCGGGAGGTCAGATCCTCAACGATATGCTGGTGCGAGACGACGATGGCCGCGACGCCCACCGGCTTGCCATTCTCATAGCGCACGGTGATCTGGCTTTTGGAATCGGGGCCGAGCTTTGCGGCATCGCCCTGCCTAGTTTTGCGTGCGATGGCGAGATCCTGAAGGACCTTGTGGCTGTAGTAGATCGGCGCCGGCATGAGGTCGGGGGTCTCGTTGCAGGCATAGCCAAACATGATGCCTTGGTCGCCCGCGCCCTCTTCCTGGTTGCTCGGCTGCTTGGCATCGACGCCGGCCGCAATGTCGGCCGACTGACCGTGCAACAGCACCTCGATATTCGTGTTCGCCCAGTGAAAGCCGCTCTGCTCGTAACCGATATCCTTGATCGCCTTGCGGGTCAGATCCTCAATCGCCGCGACCGTGACGCCGCGTGGACCGCGATATTCACCCGCGATGATCACGCGGTTCGTGGTCGCCATGGTCTCGCAAGCGGCGCGGATGATCCACGGATCGAGACCTTCCTTCGCGCCTTCCCGATAGAACGCATCGACGACCTCGTCGGAGATCCGGTCGCACACCTTGTCGGGGTGACCTTCCGAAACCGACTCGCTCGTAAAGAGATATGACTTACGTGCCACCATGGCCCCCGTATCTTTTGGTACGTTGAAGACGCGAACCGTCAGACGATTTCGCTGAAAAAAGGCGTTGAGATATACGCACAACCGGTGTGGCCCGGCAGGCGAATTTGCGGGGGTTGTTGCAGCCTTTGCCGCCAGGGTCAAGCGCACGGGGAGCCGCAACCCCAGCAAAATCCGCTTCCCGACCCAGTCACACTAAGCTGGGCTGTCGGTCAGCTCTCCTCGCCTGCCAGGGCTTTGACAAGATCGCAGATGGCCTTGCGGACTTTGGGATCGGAGATGCGTGAAAAAGCCTTGTTCAATTCAAGCCCTTCCCGGGTGCCGAGGAAGTCGACGACATAGGTATCGCTTGGCCGTTCCGCGAAGCCATGGGCGGGTGAGCCGGACGCTCCGGAGGGGGCCTCGTCGTAGAAGAACTGGACGGGCACACCCAATACCTTGGCCAACTCGAACAGCCGGCTGGCGCCGATGCGGTTGACGCCTTTTTCATACTTTTGAACTTGTTGGAAGGTAAGGCCCAACTGTTCGCCAAGCTTCTCCTGACTCATGCCCAAGAGCATACGGCGCATGCGAACGCGCCCGCCGACGTGAACGTCCATGGGATTGGCCCGCCGGGAATTGCGTTCCGGCTCGTCAATGTCGTCCAACGCGTCTTCAACCATACCAGCCTTGGCCTCTGATCAGTGCAGCAGATGCAATTGGTAGGTGCAGGGCACCAGTTCGTCAATCGCAGGTCATATCGACAACGGGAACATTGTCCGTCCTTGCCCGCGCTTTACCCCTGCCTGAACCGATACATCAATAGCAATATAAGCGCCATAGCGAGGAGGATGCCACCCCGGAAGGCGCCGTAGGGGGTCGGCCCCAGCGCTTCTGGCAGGGGAGCATCGACCACGGCTTTCTGGTTCAGTCCGGCCAAACCCCGCAGCCGGCCTAGCGGATCGATAACGGCAGAAATCCCGTTGTTGGCCGCCCGGACGATGGGTAGGCCTTCCTCGACGGCGCGCACGCGGGTCTGGTAAAAATGCTGACGTGGACCTGAGGTGTCACCAAACCAGCCATCGTTGGTCACGTTGATGAGCGCCTGGGGCCGGTTGCCATCGTCGATCACCGCACCTGGGAACAGGACCTCATAGCAGATCAGGCCGCCCACAGGTGGCAGGCCGGGAATGTTGATCACCTTGCGCGGGAGCCAACCGGTATCGAACGAGCCGAGCCCGCGCGTCAGTTTCGAAAGACCCAAAGCTGTCAACACGGGCTCGAATGGCAAATACTCGCCGAACGGCACCAGATGAATCTTGTCATACGTCGCAATGAGCCGGCCTTCATCGTTGAAGGCCATGATGGAGTTGTAACCCTTCTGGCGGCCATCGGAGACCTCGCGGCGCAGCGCGCCCGAAATCAACGTCGCGCCTGCAGGCAGCATCTGCCCGATGGCCTGAAGCGCTTCAGGGTGCTCCAGGGGCAGGAACGGCATTGCAGCTTCGGGCCAGATGACGTGCGTGACGCCCTTCAGGTCATCGGGCCGGCCGGCCGCATCCCTCCCCGACATCTCCAAGTGCAGCGCGAAAATTTCGCGCTGCTTGTCGGGCTGCCATTTCTCGCGCTGGGGAACGCTGGGCTGCACGATGCGTAATTGCACGCCGGGAACGTCCCGAACGGGATGAGCGCCAAGACGCCACGCGCCATAGGCATAGAGCACCAGAAGCGGCACGAGGGCGACCGCCGCGGCGGTCATGCGCAATCTTGCTGACGTCCGCTCCGAATCGGACAGCAGCACGAGAGGCAAAGTGAAAATCAGCACAGCGGGAATGCTCAACGCATAGACGCCGAACAAGGCGGCGCTTTGCATGAGCTCCAGCGGATAGGTGAGTGCGTATCCGAGCACATTCCACGGCAGGCCCGTCAGAATGTGCCCGCGCAGCCATTCAACCACCGCCATGACGGCCGCGAGCAGGACGACCCGCCTCCAATCCGCAGACCAGAAACGCTTGCATAACGCGCTCGCCCCAGCCCAAAACAGCGCGATCCCCGCAGGCAGCATGGTGACGGCGAACGGCAAGAGCCAGGCAAACTTCTCAGCTTCGACCAGAAAAGCTTCGCCGATCCAGAACAGGTTGAAGAGAAAATAGCCAAAGCCGTACCACCAACCCGCGATCGCAGCATCGCGCGGATCACGCGCTCCGTCGATCAACCACACGAGTACGGGCAACGTAAGAAACAGGACCGGGAAGGCATGAAACGGCGCGAACGCAAACACGCATAGCGAGCCCGATGCAAAGGCAAGCACCGCCCGGCGCCACCCTGAAAGCGCGCGTACTTTATCGCGCAGGCGTTGAAGAACGGGGGCGTCCGCCCCGGCGTAAGCGCTCATTCAGGCTTCGACGGCTTCGCACCGCCCGTCCGCCCCGTCGTCTTGGCGAGGGATCGCGGCACATGGATCTTCAGTTTCTTGACGCGGCGCGGGTCCGCGTCGAGCACTTCGAATTCCAGACCGCTGGCTTGGCGTATCAGTTCGCCGCGCGAGGGCACGCGGCCCAGTAGAGTGAAGATCAAGCCTCCCAGAGTATCGACGTCCTGATCGTCGTCCTTCTCAAGGATCTTGATCCCCAAGTGCTCTTCGAGCTGTGAAATCGGCGTCCGCGCGGATGCGATCAAGCCCTGCTTGGGATCAGCAACAATGTTACACTCTTCCGCCTCGTCATGCTCATCCTCGATGTCACCCACGATCTGCTCGACGAGATCTTCGATGGTCACGAGGCCATCCGTGCCGCCGTATTCGTCCACGACGAGCGCCATGTGGTTGCGCGACGTCTGCATCTTGATGAGGAGATCGGCGGCCGGCATGGAGGGCGGCACATAAAGAACCTGCCGCCGGATCTTCGCGGCTGAAATGGGACGGCTGAGGTTGACGTTGCCGAGATTGAGCGTTTCCAAGACTTGCGCGGCCGCACCCTTGTCATCCGTCGCCTTCACTCCGCTCGCGGAATCGGATGCGGCATGGCCCTTGGCTTCAGCAACGACCCAGCCGAACAGATCCTTGATATGGATCATGCCGCGCGGATCATCGAGTGTTTCGCGGAAGATCGGGATCCGCGATACGCCCGCCTCAATGAAGGTCCTGAGCAGCTCCGAAATCGGCTCGGTTTCATCGAGCGCAGTGATGTCTGCGCGCGGCACCATGATGTCGTCCACGCGACTGGCGCCAAACCGCAGGAGACGCGAAAGCATGCCGCGTTCGGCGTCCGAAAAGGCGGCGTTGGTATCGGGGGCCTTGAGCACGTCTTCCAGCGTGTCGCGCAGGGTCTGCGGTCCGCTCAGCCCGAGCTTGTGGCGCAAGACCTGAATCCAGCCTCGCTGTTCGTCAGCCAAGGCATCGGGGGAACTTTTATCGCTTGAAGTGTCACTCATGGATCTTTTGTTCGCTTGACGCGGAAACTAGAGCCGTTCCGGTTTTGATGGAATCGCGGAACGGCTCAAGGCTTTAGTTTTGTCGTGCTTCTTATCGGAAAACCGGTTCCCACTTTTCCGGAAGCACTCTAACTCTTAGCGGGATCAAGGGGCGCCGTGTAGGGGTTTACGATGCCAAGACGCGCCAGAATTCGAATTTCAAGGGCTTCCATCCGTTCAGCTTCAGCGTCCGTCCCGTGATCAAAGCCCATGAGATGCAAAATGCCGTGCACGAGGAGGTGCTGGAAATGATGCTCATGCGAGATGTCCTCATCCGCCGCCTCGCGCAGCAGCGTCTCGCAGGCAATGACGATGTCGCCGAGATTGCCCGGCTCAGCCCCTGCACCAGCCGGAAATGACAGCACATTCGTGGGCTTGGGCTTGCCCCGGAACTGGCCGTTGAGTGCGCTTACGTTTTGATCGTTCGACAGCACAATCGTGACGCTCGCCGGCTTTGCCGGCACATCCTCTTCGGCGGTCACTTGCAGGCAGGCGGCTTCGACGAGCCCAGACGCGTCCTTCAGAAATGACCAGTCACCGGCGTCCTCGATGACATCGGCGGTCAGCAGGGCAGGCCGTCCTGGGCGTCGCTCGGCCACGCGTTTAGACATGGGCCGTCTCAAACCGCCTTATCGTAGGCGGCGACGATCTTGGCGACCAGATCACGGCGCACGATGTCCGCGCCGGTGAAACGGATCGCCGAAATGTCGTCCACGCCGTCGAGCAGAGATACGGCCTCCTCCAAACCCGAGCGCATCCCCGGGGGCAAGTCGACTTGCGTGGGATCGCCCGTCACCACCATCTTGGAGCCTTCGCCTAGGCGGGTGAGGAACATCTTCATCTGCATAGATGTGGTGTTCTGCGCTTCGTCGAGAATGACGAAGGCGTTGGCGAGCGTGCGTCCACGCATGAACGCCAGCGGTGCGATCTCGATCACGCCGGTTTCCAGATCGCGCTCCACCTTTTCAGGGGGCAAAACGTCGTAAAGCGCGTCATAGAGGGGACGCAGATAGGGATCGACCTTCTCGCGCATGTCACCCGGCAGGAAGCCCAGGCGCTCGCCGGCTTCGACCGCAGGGCGCGAAAGAATGATGCGTTCCACCACGCCCCGCTCCAGGCAATGCGCGGCAAAGGCAACCGCGAGGTAGGTTTTGCCCGTGCCCGCCGGGCCGACGCCAAAGACCAGGTCGTGCTTTTCGATCGCGCGGATGTAGCTCGACTGCATCGGTGTGCGCGCCTTGACGACACGCCGCCGTGTTGCAATCTGCGCTTGGCCGTCGCTGCTTGGACCTTCCGTGCGCGCGTGCCGGATCAGCCCGTCGAAATCTCCCGCGCCGATGCTCTCGCCTTTGGCGACACGCGCGTAGAGCTTTTCCAGGACCTCGCGCGCCAGCGCGCAGGCATTTGCCGGCCCCGTCAGAATGACGACGTTGCCATGGGCGTGTGCATTGATTCCGAGACGGTCTTCAATCAGGGCCAGATGGCTGTCGTACTCGCCGAGCAGGCGGGTTAGAAGGCGGTTGTCCTCAAAGGGAACGACGATCCGGGCGCCTTGCACCTCGGTCTTGCCCTCGCGGCGCGAGGCTGAAGCGGGAAGCCCGCGAAAACCTGCCAAGTCTGGTGTCTCCTTTAACGGCGTCAACGGCCAATGGGATCGCGGGACAGGCGAATCGTAAACCGGGCTCGCGTCGCATGTCGAATTTAGTGCTCCCAGGGTGCCACGGGAAGTGTGGCGTCGGCAACAAAGCCTTGAAACCCACGCTTATGCCGTTTCGATAACACCCGACAGGGTCAGCTGGCTGGCCGAGCGCACGGCCACGGGCCGGATCTGGCCGATCAGATCGGCTGCCGCGTCGGCGTGGACAAGCTGCAGGTAGGGTGAGCGGCCCACGATCTGGCCCTCATGGCGGCCCTTCCGCTCGAAGAGCACCGGCACAACCCGGCCCACCAGGGCAGCATTGAAGGCCGCCTGCTGGCTCTCCAGCAAATCCTGGAGGCGGGCGAGCCGCTCGGTCTTGATCGCTTCGGGAACCTGGTCCCCGGCGGTCGCCGCGGGCGTGCCGGGACGGGCTGAGTACTTGAAGGAGAATGTTTGGGCGAATCCCACCGCACGCACCAGATCGAGCGTTGCCTCAAAGTCAGCTTCCGTCTCGCCGGGAAAGCCGACGATGAAGTCACTCGACAGGGCGATGTCGGGCCGCGCCGCACGTATGCGCGCGATAAGGCGCAGATACTCCTGCGCGGTATGCTTGCGGTTCATCGCTGCCAGGATGCGGTCTGATCCCGACTGCACAGGCAGATGCAGGAACGGCATCAGCTTGGGGTTGCCGGCATGGGCGGCGATAAGATCCTCGCTCATGTCGCGCGGATGGCTCGTCGTGTACCGCAGCCGCGCAAGCCCCTCGATGGCGCTCAGCCGGTCAAGAAGTCCCGCGAGAGACACAGATCGGCCGTCTGGGCCTTGCCCATGATAGGCGTTGACGTTCTGGCCGAGCAGCGTCAGCTCTCGGACGCCGGAAGCAACGAGTTTTCGCGCCTCCTTCTCGACATCGGCGACGGGGCGCGAAACCTCGATCCCGCGCGTGTAGGGCACGACGCAGAAGGTACAGAATTTATCGCAGCCTTCCTGCACGGTAAGAAACGCACTCGGGTTCCTCTGCACCGCACGTTCGGGCAGTGACTGGAATTTGTCCTCTTGCGGAAACTCCGTCTCTACGATCCGCGATTCGCCTCGCGACACGCGTCCGATCAGCGAAGGCAAGCGATGATAGCTCTGCGGCCCGATCACCAGATCGACGGCGGGCTGGCGGGTCGTGATCTCCGCACCCTCGGCCTGGGCCACGCAACCCGCGACGGCGATGACGGTCTGCTTGCCATCCGCACGCCGCAGATCCTTCAGCTGCTTCAGCCGGCCAAGTTCCGAATAGACCTTCTCGGCAGCCTTCTCACGGATGTGGCATGTATTGAGAATGATGAGATCGGCATCGCCGGGGCTATCGGTCACGCCGTAGCCTTCCCGTGCCAGCGCCTCCATCATGCGGTCGCTGTCGTAGACGTTCATTTGGCAGCCAAACGTTTTGACGAACACCGCCTTTGTCGCGGGAGGCTCCTCTGCAACGCCGGTTGACGCCTGTGCGCGTTTCCTGCTGTCGATGATCGGGATTTCGCCCATGCGTGGCGGGCTCCATTGCGCTCGTTAGTGCCTGTTGGCCGCTGCGATAGCACACAAGACCGGGGTCATGTCCATTTTTCACCCGTGCTGGCGCGCACGGGCCGCATGTTGCGGGCCTCCGCTTTGGGCTCGACCGGGTCCAATGGCTCGCCGGGCTTGCGGTCCCGCAGGATGCGGTGGACGGCCGCGCGCACGGTGCGCTCGCTCGAAATCGCAAGGGACTTGCGGTCGGTGAAGTTGCTTAAGGGAACAGGCGGCGAAATGTCGATCGTGACGGCGAGCGGCCCGGCGCCCAACAGAGCCCACGCGTGCGACTGCATTTCCATGTCGCCGTACCAGCCGACGCGTGGCCGGTCCGCCCGCCCGATCGGCACGCCATGCAAGTGCGTGTAGACGACGGCAAGCGTCTGCACCATGGGCTCTCGAGCCTCTCTGCCAGGCTCGCCGATGGGTTCGCCCTGCGCGGCCGCCCCGCCGTTCGCGCGCGACGGCTTTACGGCGGCAAACAGCGATGTCTTGAAAGGCAGCACGCGATTGCCGTCGCTTGACGTGCCTTCAGCAAATAGGACGATCGCGTCCCCTTTTTTCAATCGCTCGGTGATCTCATCGGCTGTGTCCCCGGCCGCCTGCCGGCGCGCGCGATCGACGAACACCGAACGCTGAAGCCGCGCAAGCGCGGAGACAAACGGCCAACCGCCGACCTCCTTTTTCGCAACGAACGACACGGGTGCGACGGCAGACAGGACGGGAATGTCCAACCAGGACGTGTGATTAGAAACAAGCAACACGGGGCCATCGCGGGCGACCGCGCCGTTGATGGTCAGTTTGATGCCGAGCACGCGGCACACTTGACGGTGATACCAATGCGGAAAGCGCCGTGCTGCCTTGTCCGATACTTTGAGCAGCAACGCCTGGACCGGCATCAGCGGCACGGTCAACGTCATGAAGAGCGCGAGCACGGCCCCCGCCCTCAGTGTGCTGAATTGCGGCGGGCCCGCAGTTTCATTGCCGCTGTGATCCATCATTGCGGACTTCCGGCTCATCACATTCGCTTCAGCCGTCACGCGCCCCCTTCTTTCTGGAAAGTGGCACGCCATAGAGTTCCAGCCTGTGGCCGACCAGCGTGAATCCCAGCTCGCGCGCGACACGCTCCTGAAGCGCCTCGATCTCATCGTTGGCGAATTCAATGACGCGCCCCGTCTCGATGTCGACGAGATGGTCGTGATGCCGGCGCGAGGCAACCTCATAGCGCCCGCGGCTGTGGCCACCTTGGCCGAAGTCATGCCTCTCGAGAATGCCCTTCTCGGCAAACAGCTTCAATGTGCGGTAGACTGTCGACAACGAAATCCTGGCATCGAGCGCGCTGGCGCGGCGATGCACTTCCTCGACGTCAGGATGGTCTTTCGCCGCGCTGAGAACGCGCGCGATGGTACGGCGCTGACCTGTCATCCTCAGGCCCTGCTCGCTACATCGCATCTCGATGCGCGTCTGAGATTCCTGGCGCGTTGCCGGCATAGCGTTGACGCTCAAACCCACGAAGATTGACATAAAAGATCGACGTTCGACTTATAGGCACAGGCCCCCGGCAACGTCCACCTCGCCGCGTTCGCGGCGCATTGGCGATATGTGCCTCAAAGAGGCAGAGTCAGGACGAGCGCATCGATGGCGCCATCGGGGCGATGATAATACTTCCTGCGCCGCCCGGTCTCCTTGAAGCCAAGCCTGCGGTATAAAGCCAATGCAGCGGTATTGTCCTCCGCCACCTCCAGAAATATACGGCGCGCCTCGCCCTTTCTGGACGCGCGGGCCAAACCCTCCATCAGCATCGCGCCAAGACCGGCGCGCTGCCAGTCAGGCGCCACGGCGATGGAGAGCACCTCCGCTTCATCCGCCGCCAGCTGCGCGATGACGAAACCCTTGATCGTTTTCGGGTCGCCCGCGATTGCAATAAGCGACGTCGAAGCAGGGTGCTCCAACAGCGATTTTATGGATCCCTCGGCCCAGGCGTCTGCGAACACGCGGGCATGAAGCATCGCGATCTCCTCCGCCCGCTCGGGCGCCGCCCACAACAGCGAGACGTGCTTGACGTTGCGGAAGGGAGTTACGTTCGACGTCATGCCTCAAATCCTATGCGAGGACCGCGTTGCTTTGCGGTTTGGCATCGGGCGGACGCAGGTAAAGAGCCTGAACGCTGCTAAAATGCATCATCCGCGTGGCGAGGAAAAGAACGTCAGCAGAATCTGGCAACAGGTGTGGCGCAATGGCCCTAACGTCCTTGCCGAGCCCGCGCGCTGCGGCTGCAACCGCTGACGCCCCCGACCCCGCAACGACAATACTTTTGCCGCCGAGCTGGCGCGCGGCCTCCTCGACCCTGAAAGCCGCGGCTGGCGCGCGCGATTGCAGAGTGTGTGGATCAAATCGTTCGACATACACCTCGTCCCGGCGTGCATCGGTTGCAATCGCCAACTCTTCCGCGCCGGTCGAGTTGGCGGCTGGGTTCATCGCCATCAGATGCAATGTGGAGACGGGGACAATCGGTGTGTTGGCAACGAGCGCCAGCGCGCGGGCGGCCGAGACCGCGATACGCGTGCCGGTAAACGTACCTGGACCGCAGGTAACGGCGATACGATCGAGATCACTGACCGTCATTCTTGTCGCCGCCAAAGCCTCTTCGATCATGGGAACCAGACGCTCCGCCTGGCCGCTGCTCATGGGTTCATACAAGGCAACGATCGATGGAGCGAGACTGCGCAAGCCCCGTCCAGCCGCAACCGAGCAGGCGTCAAAGCAGGTATCGAAGGCAAGAACGTTCATAATGCCTGGTGCTTTAAGCTATCCTGGCCATTTCGTCGAAGTCAAAGCGGGGGCTGCGCGGGCGCAGAGCCGACGCATCGCCATAGCCAAGATTGCACAAGAAATTCGATTTGATATCGCTGCCTGCAAAGAAGGCCGCGTCGACGCCGGCGTTGTCGAACCCGGACATCGGTCCGCAGTCGAGCCCCAAAGCACGCGCCGCAATAATGAGATACGCGCCTTGTAAAGAGGAGTTTCTGAAGGCGGTCTCCAGGATTTTTGCTTCGTTTCCGGCGAACCAGGAGCGCGCGTCGGTATGGGGAAACAGCTTGGGCAGATGCTCATAAAAGCGCAGATCCTGACCGACGATGGCCGTTACGGGTGCGGCCATGGTCTTGTCGCGGTTGCCTTCACTCAATTGCGGCTTCAGACGCTCCTTGGCCTCGCGCGACTTTACGAACACGATGCGCGCCGGCGAGCAATTCGCGCTCGTGGGGCCAAGCTTGAGACAATCGACAAGCCTGCGCAGCGTGTCATCGGAAACCTCAACTGGCAGCCACTTGGAGTGCGTCCGCGCGTCGATGAAGATCTGATCGAGCGCAGATGGACTGATTGCGCCGCGCTGATTTGCGGTCATGCGTGTGAGTTTCCTTTGCTTGGATCATGCGGCTCGGGGCCAACACTCGCAAACCCCGCAGGACACCTCGGGGTTCCACAACTCAGCGTTCAAGAGCGATTTCACGGCCCTTGTCCCGGCGATAACAGCTCAACGCCGTCTTACACCGCCTGAACCGACTGCACGTCCGGACAGAAATGCTTGAGGAGGTTCTCGATGCCGTGGCGCAATGTGGCGGTGGAACTGGGACATCCCGCGCACGCACCCCGCATATGCAGATAGACCACGCCGTCGCGGAAGCCTGAGAATGTGATATCGCCGCCGTCCTGCGCGACAGCCGGTCGGACGCGTGTCTCGATCAGCTCCTTGATGGCCGCGACTGTGTCCTCGTCGTCGGGATCATAGGAGCCCTCCGAGGAGTCGTTGGCGCCATCGTTCTGAGCGGTCGGCGCACCCGACAAGTAGTGCTCCATGATGGCGCCCAATACGACCGGCTTGAGATGCTGCCATTCGATATCGCCCTTGGTGACGGAAATGAAATCGGAACCCAGGAACACGCCTTTGACGCCATCGATATCGAACAGGCGCGCGGCCAGCGGCGATTTGCCCGCCTCAGAGCGCGAGCGGAAATCAGCCGTGCCCGATGCCAGGACCGCCTTGCCAGGCATGAACTTCAAGGTCGCGGGATTGGGGGTCGCTTCGGTCTGAATGAACATGAGTGCAGAAATCCCTGTTGGGGGGCGCCGGAATCACCCCTATCACCGACGGAATCCGCCAGTGCGTTAGAATTATTCTAAGATATAAGTCAGGATGCTACCTTTGTCGAGGTCACGTCAACCGTCACCCCAGCCATCACGCCAAGGCTTTTATCTCCTCTAGGGAAAGTTCACCCGGAACTATTGTGATTGGAATGGGGAAGCCACCGGCCACAGTACCCGCCGCCAGCGAGGAGACCAAGGGTCCAGGCCCTTTAGCGTCAGCCGCCGCCCCAAGGACCAGAATGGCTACATCCTCATCCTCTCCGATCTGTTGCACGATGGCCTCCGCGGGGGTGCCTTCGCGGATGACCTCTTCGGAGGGGACGTCCTCGAACCCAGCCAGATTGAGCTTGCGCCGAAACAACCGGAAAAGCGCCTTAGCCTTGGTGGTCTCTTCCTCGAGCTGAACTTGGCGCACGCCCATCCAGTGCTGATACTCGCCCGGCTCGATGACGTAGAGCATGACAATGGTGCCCGAGGAGCGTTGTACGCGGGAGGCTGTGTAATAGAGCGCGCTTTCCACCTCCTGGCTCTCATCGACGACGAGCAGAAACTTGCGGCTGTGGCCGGCCTCGAAGGAACGTCTGGGCTTCATGCTGGTCATGCTGCCGTCCCTTCCATGCCCCGAGAGGCATCTCTCCTGTCCGTTGCACTTACGTACGGACGAACCCGACGATGTCCTTCACCTGATCCATGACAGGCTTGGCAATGACGCGCGCGCGCGCCGATCCATCGGCCAAGACTTTATCAATCGCAGACGGGTCTGCCATCAGCCTTTTCGCCTCGCCGCCGATGGCGCCCAGCTTCTCGGTGGCAACCTCGGCAAGGGCCTTCTTGAAACTGGAGAACGGCTGGCCGCCGAAATCCTGCAGCACGATTTCAACCGGCTGGCCGGCAAGCGCTGCATAAATCCCAACAAGATTTTCCGCCTCCGGCCGGCCTGCGAAACCAGCCTTTTCGGTGGGAATGGGTTCAGGGTCGGTCTTTGCCTTTTGGATCTTCTTTGCAATTGCATCGGCGTCATCGGTGAGGTTGATGCGCGACAGATCGGACGGATCGGACTTCGACATCTTCTTGGTGCCGTCCCGCAAGCTCATGACGCGCGTCGCCGGGCCCGTAATGACGGGATCGGGCTGGGGGAAGAAGATGCCGTCGGCAAAGCCCGCCGCAACGATCTGCTTGGAGAAGTCGTTGTTGAACTTCTGCGCGATGTCGCGCGCCAGCTCCAGGTGCTGCTTCTGGTCCTCGCCGACGGGAACGTGCGTCGCGCGGTAGGCCAGAATGTCGGCAGCCATCAGATTGGGATAGGCATAGAGCCCCACCGAGGCCCGCTCCTTGTCCTTGCCCGCCTTCTCCTTGAACTGGGTCATGCGGTCGAGCCAGCCAAGACGCGCCACGCAATTGAACACCCAGGCAAGCTCGGCGTGCTCGGAGACCTGCGACTGGTTGAACAGGATGCTCTTCTTGGGATCAAGGCCGGCTGCCATGTACGCGGCCGTCACAAGGCGGATGGACGTCTTCAGCTCCTCCGGGTCCTGCCAGACGGTGATCGCGTGCAGATCGACGACGCAGTAAATGCACTCGTGCGTATCCTGCATCTTGATCCAGTTGATCATGGCGCCGAGATAGTTGCCTAGATGCAGGCTGCCGGTCGGCTGCATGCCCGAAAAGACGCGCGGAGTGATCTTCATTTCGTCCACCAGTTCTTTGGATTTCCGGCGCGGGTTATGGCCCGGCCGGCCGGGTGTGGCAAGCACTTGCCGTCCTTACCCCGCGCGGCGGCGGAACCTCTTGATCTGGGCAGGTGACATGACGCCGGTGATCAAAATCATGACGCCGAAGGTCGCCATTCCGATGACGACCAGAAGGCCGAGCGCGCCGCTCTGGACCAGGAACCCGTGCTGGCGCGACAGGTATGGCTCCAGAATGAATAGCGCAGCATAGAGCGTGCCGGCCATGACCAGGCTGGCGAGCAGGATGAGGGGAATATTGCGCTTGAATCGCTGATCGATTTCGAAGTCCCCGCGCTTCTTCAATGTCGACCAAAGCAGCCAGGCGTTGAGCCAGCCGCCCAAAGAGGTCGCAATCGCAATGCCCAGCTCGGGCGCTTGGCCCAAAGCGCGGAACACGAAGAACAGCAGGATCGAGCCCAGCGTGTTCGCGATAAGGCTGACGGTGGCATACTGCATGGGCGTCTTGGTGTCCTCGCGCGCGAAGTAGGCAGGCGAGAACACCTTGATCATGACGAAGGCTGGAAGCCCGAGGGCGAACAGCGCCAGCACGGCTGCCGTTGACGCGGTATCGGCGGCAACGAACG
This sequence comes from Hyphomicrobium sp., assembly GCA_016793445.1. GTDB lineage: Bacteria > Pseudomonadota > Alphaproteobacteria > Rhizobiales > Hyphomicrobiaceae > Hyphomicrobium_B. The sequence continues at coordinate 439,673 of JAEUME010000002.1, forward strand.
CGCCGCGCTCAAACAGCACGCTCACGATCTGCGTTGGCATGACCGCGATCGCCACGGCAGCGGGAACCGTCAACATCATGGCGAATTCGAGCGAGCGGTTCTGACTATCGGTCACGGCCGAATGATCGCCGGACCTCAAGCTCCGTGCGATGTCCGGCAGCAGCACCACGCCGACCGCGATGCCGACGATGGCGAGGGGAAGTTCATAGATCCGATCTGCGTAATAGAGATGCGATACCGCTCCGGGCTGCATGGAGGCGATGACGGTGCCGATCGCGATGTTGAGCTGCGTGACACCGCCCGAGATGATACCCGGCACACCAAGCTGCCATAGCCTGCGCAGATCCGGCGTCCACTTCGGCCAGCGCAGCTTAAGTGTCAGGCCGTTGCGGCCCATGCCCCACATGAGCAGCAGCAGCTGCAGAAATCCGGCAACGAACACGCCCCATGCCTGGATCACGCCGGCCCCAGGTTCAGCCGTGTAGCCCCACCAAATGGACAAGAGCGTCGCGGCCATCATCGAAAAGTTCAGCACGATCGAGACGGAAGCGGATTCGGCAAACTTGCCAACCGAGTTCAGCGCTCCCGACATCAGCGCGACGAGCGACATGCACAGGAGGTAGGGCATCGTGATGCGCGTGAGCAGGACGGCAAGCTCGTACTTCTCGGGCTGCACGTCAAAGCCCGGTGCGAGCCCGTACATCAGAACGGGCATCGCAAGTTCAGCGAAGATGGTCAGGATGAGCAGAACGAAAACGAGGCCACTCATGGCCTCCTCGGCGAATTGCCGCGCCGCTTCCTTTCCGTCGCCTTCGAGCTTCTTGGCGAAGATCGGCACGAAAGCCGAGTTGAACGCACCTTCACCGAATAGCCGGCGGAACAGGTTTGGAAAGCGGAAGGCTACGACGAATGCGTCCGCTACCCAGCCCGATCCGAGGGTCGCGGCAATCAGGATGTCGCGCATGAATCCGAGGACCCGGCTGAGAAGCGTCAGGCCGCCGACAGTCGCGAAGGAGCGATAGAGTTTCATGGACCCAGCGAGGTAATGGGGTTCGCTGGCACTCGCAAGAGCCAGAAACAGCCATGCTAACAGGCCGGAACCTCAGATCCGCCTTTTGTTGCCGCCACCGGCCGAAAAGCGTCTTGGCCCGCCCTAAAGGTTAGATGACCTCTAGCCGCTACGCCTGGGAAAAGCGCGCGTCTGCGTTCCAGCCTTTTTGGCCGCGCCCTGCAATTCGGTGCGGAACGTGTCACGCTTCTCGTGAATAGAGGCGATGACGTAGCCGGTAGGTACGCCCAGGCCGACCAAGGCGGCTTCTGAAAGCTGCAAACTGGCTTCGATCGTTTCGGGAACGGCGTCGGTGACGCCAAGTTTGTAGAGGCTGCGCGCGTGCGCGGCGTCCTTGGCGCGTGCCACGATGACCAGATTGGGATACGCGGCTCGTATCGTCTGCACGATTTCGTCGGTTTCCTTTTCCGTGTGGCTCGTGATGATGGCCGCTTTGGCCGTGTCCAATCCGCATTTCTGCAGCAAGCTCAGTTCACGCACGTCGCCAAAGTAAACCGGCTCGCCGGCGTCCCGGGCGTCGCTGACCACATTAGGTGTGCGGTCTACGGCGATGTAGGGGACCTTGTGCTCCTTGAGCATTTCGCAGACGAGCTGGCCGACGCGTCCGTATCCGACGACGACGGCGCGGGTCTCGCCCAGGTCTGTTGGCCGCTCCAATAACCTTGGATTGATGGGCGCCTCGACGGCGTGACGCTTGCCCCACTTCTTGCCGGCTGCCCCTACGATAGGGATGAGCCCCATCGAGAGGGCTACCGCCGTCAGCATCAAGGACGTCAATTCGGGTGCAACAAGTCCGTAGGAGAGAGCCAGCGTTAGAATGACGAAAGCAAATTCGCCTCCCGGTGCAAGGAGCGAACTTGTTTCGATGGATGCAGGGATGGAGATGCCGAAGACTCGCAACAACATGAACAGAATTGATCCCTTCAAGATCAGCATTGCGGAGGTCGCCATCATGATCAAGAACGGGTGAGCAAGCAGAACCCCAAGGTCCAGGCTGAGCCCCACGGAGAAGAAGAACACGCCGAGAAGAAGCGTCTTCAAAGGCTCGATAATGGTCTGGATGACACGGCGGTATTCGGTTTCGGCGAGGACCAGACCGGCGACGAACGCGCCGAGCGCCATGGACAGTCCCGCTGCAGCGGTCACCAGACTGGTGCTGACGGCCACGAACAGGGTCGTAGCGATGAACATGTCATGGTTGCCCGTCTGGGCAACGAGCCGGAACAGCGGTTGCAGGAGGAAACGGCCGACGAGCACGATCACCGCAAGAGAGCCGGCGGCTTGGCCGAAAGCCTTGAGAAGTCCGCCCACCAGCGAACCACCATTTTCCGGATCGAGCACGCTGAGCATGAACAGAATTGGAACGACGGCGAGATCCTGAAAGAGCAGGATGGAGAAGCTTGCCCGGCCGGTCGCCGTCGAGAGCCGCTTTTGTGCGGAGAGCTGTTCAACCACGATGGCCGTCGACGAAAGTGCGAGCGCCGCGCCGATTACAATCGCGCTGTTGGCGGGGACGCCGCCGATCATGGCACTCACAGCAATGAGCACCGCCGACAGCACCACTTGTGCCGCGCCTAGACCGAAAACGAGGCGGCGCATGGTCATCAGGCGCTCGAACGAGAGTTCAAGCCCGATGAGAAACAAAAGAAAGACGACGCCCATCTCGGCAAATTTCGCCACCTGCTGGGGGCTGGAGATGGCGAGCGACCCTATCGCGGGGAATTTATAGGCGAGAAGCCCAAGCCCTTTGGGCGACAACACTGCGCCGGCAATGAGATAGGCGAGGACAGGACTGACCTTGTAACGGCTGAGAACGGGCACAACGACGCCCGCCGTGCCCAGGATCATCAATGCATCCTTGTAGCTCGTTAAGTCGGCACTGCCGGCCATCAAACCCCCTTTGTTGCAATAGGTGGATTATTAACCTGCACGCTCCGGCGGGCTATTGGTAAATTTCGCCGTAATCAACAACCTTGATTACACCGATGCTGCGCTGCGGATGCAACTTGAAGTGTGTGCCAGAAAACTTGCTGCTGTGGTTAACCGGAGCTTAGCCGCCCGTAGCTAAGATGTAACTGGTGCGATTGACCCTCGCCCTTCGGGGGGCGAGAGGGCCATTTCCTTAGGCGCGGCCAGTTACGAAAATGCGGGTCTTGAAAGCGATATCGGCGTTGAGGCGAAGCCGTGTCGGCGGCGGCACGTCTGCGCCCGCCTCTCTCCCCCATCCCTTCAACACACTTCTCGTTAACGGTCAGCCTGGAGCATCGGATCATCAGGCGGCAGTCTCCCCTGAGCACGCGCGCTCCTCCCGGCTGGTTCGTTTGCTGAAGCTGCTATCCTGGAAGTGGCGGGCAATCCTTGCTGTTCCGCTGGCGGGCTTGGCGGCGGGCGTGCCGCTGTTCGCCTTCCTGATGGTCTATTACACCGTTTCGTTTCCCCATCCGTTGGCCATGCGCACCAAGGAGCGCGCGCCCGTCATCCGAATTCTGGCGCGCGACGGATCGGTGCTGGCCGAGCGGGGCGCGGCGCACGACTATATGCCGCTCGATCTTCTCCCTGCTCACGTTGTCGGCGCTGTCGTTGCGATCGAGGATCGCCGGTTCTTTGAACATAACGGTGTTGATCCTTGGGGCTTTGCGCGCGCCGTGATGGCCAACCTGCGCGCTGGGCGGATGGCGCAAGGCGGCTCAACGTTGACCCAGCAGCTCGCTAAAAACCTGTTCCTTTCGCCCGAGCGCACCTTCTCGCGCAAATTGGAGGAACTGGCTCTTGCGTTCTGGCTCGAGCTGCGCTTGTCGAAATCCGACATCCTCGAGCTCTATCTCAACCGGGTTTATTTCGGCGCCGGCGCCTACGGCATCGAAGCTGCCAGCCAGCGCTATTTCGATAAGTCGGCGCGCGCGCTCTCGATCGGGGAGGCGGCCTTGATCGCGGGATTGCTGAAGGCGCCGTCCAAGTATTCACCCTTTGCCAGTCCCGAGCTCGCCACGATGCGGGCACGCGTCGTGATTTCGAAGATGGCGGAAACGGGTGTCATCACCCAGGCTCAGGCGCGGGCGGCGGTCAGCGAGCGTATTGCTTTTGCCAAGCCGCAGTCGGAGAGCGCACCCGACGGACTGGAGTATGCGATCGACTTTGTGCTTGAGCGTCTGCCGCCTCTCATTGGCGGGGGGCATGGCGAAGTGATCGTTGAAACGACGCTCGATGCGGACTTGCAGAAGCGCGCGGGCGAAGTCGTGGCCAACGCACTCGCCAGGCAAGGCGCAAGGCTCGGCGCGTCACAAGCGGCGGTCGTTCTGCTCGACAATGAAGGCGCGATCCGCGCCATGATCGGCGGCCGCAACTACGCCGACAGTCAATTCAATCGTGCCGTGAAGGCCCGCCGTCAGCCCGGTTCGGCGTTCAAGCCGTTCGTCTACCTTGCTGCGTTGGAGCGCGGCATGCTGCCCGAAACCGTCAGCTATGATCTGCCCTTGAGCATCAATGGCTGGGCCCCGCGTAACGACAACGGTAGCTACGTCGGCAAGATCACCTTGCGTCAGGGTCTGGCGCAGTCCGTCAACACCGTGGCGGTGCGCCTCAATCAGCAAGTCGGTACGGCGCGCACCATTGCGGTTGCGCGCCGGCTAGGTATCACCTCCGAGCTGCGCGACGATCCTTCGCTGGCTCTGGGAACCTCGGAGGTTTCGCTGCTGGAACTTGCTGGCGCCTATGCGGTGTTGTCCAATGGCGGCGCCTTGGTTGAGCCTTATGCGATTCGCCGTGTGCGTTTGAGCTCTGGCCGCGTCGTGTTTGCGCGTGCCGGCAGTGGTACCGTGCAGGTGGCGGATCCCGTTCTCGTCGGCGAATTGAGCTCCATGCTCAACACGGCGATGATGAGCGGAACCGGACGCCGCGCCGTCATCCCATGGCATCCGGCGGGCGGGAAGACCGGCACTACACAGGATTTCCGCGATGCCTGGTTCGTCGGTTATACCGCGCATCTCACGGCCGGTGTGTGGATCGGAAATGATAACGGCGCGCCAATGAGGCACGCCGTCGGAGGCGGACTGCCGGCCGAGATCTGGCACCAGATTATGCTGACGGCGCACGCCGGCAAGGCACCGTTGGCACTGCCGGGCACCGCGCCAGCCGTGCCGGCGGAACCTGGGCGCCACGGGCCGATGATTTCTGACACTTCTGGGGCGGTGGGGAACACTGAGTCTGCGCCGCCGGGAGAGCAAACCGGGGATGCGTCGCTGCGCGCGGCTGCGACGCCGGCCCATAAACCAAAACCTCAGATGCAGAGCGCTCAAGCCGTTGGCCGCTACCCCGAGGAAGCAATCGGTGAGGATTTCATTGCGCGGGCTCTCGACGTGCCGGAAAAATCTTCAGGCGAGTCGATCGCGGATGCAGCGCAACCGCAGGACCCTCCGCGTGAGCGGCCCAAGGGCATGATGTCACTCGGCGGCTGGTGGTAACGCAACATGGCGCCGGCCGCGGTTTAGGACGCCGACTCTCGCCCGGCAAGTTCTTCAGGATTTGATCAAGCTTCCTCGAACGCAGGAGCGCCATAGCGGTGCAGATCGAGCCCGTAAACCTGCAGCCAGCGCTTGGCACCTTCGTAATCCGGCAGCGTCTTGCGCACCAGCGCCCAGAAGCGGGGGCCGTGGTTCATCTCAGCCAGATGGGCCACTTCGTGCGCCGCGACGTAGTCGAGAATGGCAGGCGGGGCGAGTAGCAGCCGCCAGGAGAACGAAAGCACGCGAGTCGTCGAACAAGATCCCCAGCGGCTGGCCTGATCGCGGACGGCGATGCGCTTGGGTTGCACGCTAAGCCGTTGGGCGTGATAGGTGACGCGGCCATCAAGATCACGCTTGGCTTCATCAACCAGCCAATTGCGCAACCGGGCAGGCGCGGCCTGCAGAGCTCCAGGAATACGGATTTCCTTGCGTTCGTTTCGTCCCGGATAAACGCTGACGAGCCGCGTGCGCGTTGCGCCTGTGAAAACAATGTCGTGTGGTTCTCCGCGCAAAGGCATGGCCATGCCATGGGCGAACGGAACGGGCGCCGGCAGGCTGTCGAGGCGCTCTCTCACCCAATCCATGTGGCGCGACAGGAATGATCCCGCTTCGTCGAGATCGCACTGCAAAGGCAATGTGACGATCACCGCGCGGCGCGTACGGCTTACGCGCAGTGTCAGCCGGCGGGCGCCCGGATGGCGGCGAACTTCAACGTGCGCACCCATGTCCTCTATCCCGCAGGATCGCTTCCGCAGTGAAACCGATCCACTGGATTTCGCCATTTGCAGTGCCCCCAAGATCCAAGAGAAGGAATTGAACCTCATGTGCCGTTGACCATGGCGCATGCCGTGCCGCGTTGCGTTCGCGATCTGAATTTTTGAGGCTCACGACTACAGCGTATCAACTAGCAAGTTTACGCGTACGTCTCCAAGCAAGGAATGTAGCGTGACGTCCGCGTCCGGTGCAACTGTGGCGTTGTGGACGCAGCGAATCTGTCTTCGGCGCATAATGCGTCCAGGCTTTTTCAGAGTGCTTTGTCTAGAGCAGCGACGACTTGATCCACGTTCGTCGTGTGCGGCACGTGCGTGATGAATTGTCCGTCCTTGCCCATGAGATAAATGATCGCCGCATGATCGACGGTGTATTCACCCGGCGTCTTGTCGTCAGGAACGATTTGATAATAAACCCGGTAAGCCTTGGCAGCGCTTTCCACTTCCTGCTTGCTTCCCGACAGTCCGACGAACCTCGAGTCGAAGCTGTTGAGATAATCCGCAAGTTTCTCGGGCGTATCCCGTTCCGGGTCGAGCGTAATGAAAACGGGCACCACATCTTTGGCCTTGTCCCCGAGCTTCGCCAGCGCGGCCGACATGACCTGCAGACCCGCGGGGCAGATGTCAGGACAATGTGTAAAACCAAAAAAGACCAACATGTACTTGCCGTGGAAATCCTTATCGGTCACCCGTTTCCCGGTCTGGTCGATCAACGTGAACGGGCCCCCCACCAGGGCTTTGCCGGTTTCAACGGAGACTTGGTCTGGCGTTTTTCCCGAGGGCGGTCCAAAGAAAAGAAAAGCGGCGGTAAGACCACCTAGCATCAATCCTGTAAAAGCCAGCAACGGACCGCGTTTGGGCATGGTCGAAACACCTCTGGTTGATAATTTGACCCGTCCCAAGTCAAGTCCGGGCGCTCGGCTCATGGCGGCCTCGTAGCCGTTCCCCGCAAGAGCCATTGATGGCGAAGTCTGGCGGCGAGCGATCTGTGGAACCCTCTCCGCCGAGCTTGTGCGAAGCCGCAGTCTAGTACCTCTTGGTTCCTTGCCGCGGCGGCCCGAATGTGAGGCAATGGCACCGCCAGCGCAAGCTGTGCTAGTGTCCCAGCCTGACGACCTTGAGTGGTGGGTCGCAGCAAAGCTGTGTCGCGCGCGGATCGAAAAAGAGAAGCAGAACGGTGACAGTGCGGCAGGAAGAGCTGAGAATAAAGGACATCGTCGGCGAGCGTGAGAGTCGGCTCAGGCTGCAAACAAGCGTCCGGCTTCGCTGGGTTGCCATTCTGGGGCAGCTTGCCGCGGTGGCGATCGTTACGGGTCTTTACGGCTTTGCCATGCCCGTCGGCATCTGCCTCGTGTTGATCGCGCTGTCGGCATGGTTGAATGTGTACCTTTCGATCCGGTTTCCCGCCCGCTACCAGATCAATACCCGATTTGCCACGGCGCTGCTTGCCTACGACACGATTCAGCTCGGAGCGCTCCTCTATCTGACCGGCGGCATTCAAAATCCATTCGCGCTTCTAATCGTCGCGCCGGTGACTGTTTCCGCCGCCACCCAGCCGCTACGCTCAACCGTCATCCTGGGTGCGATCACGGTGGCGACGGCGATCTTCCTCGTCACTCAATACTATCCGCTGCCTTGGATTGGGGGATTCCGCTTCGAGTTGCCGCGCGATTACAAGCTTGGCATTCTCGCGGCAATCCTGTCGACGATGGCCTTCATTGCCATCTATGTTTGGCGTATCAGCAAGGAGGCGCGGCTCATGTCGGCGGCTCTGGCGGCGACCGACATGGTGCTGGCCAGCGAGCAGCGCTTGCACGCACTGGACGGCCTCGCTGCGGCCGCCGCGCACGAACTGGGCACGCCGCTGTCGACAATCGTGCTGGTGTCCAAGGAACTGGAGCGCGAACTTGGACCCGACACCCGCTATCGCGAAGATTTGACACTGCTGCGCTCGCAAGCGCAGCGATGCCGCGAGATCCTCCAGAAGCTGACGAAGAAGCCTGACGAACAGGATCCGATGCACGCCACCGTCACGATTGGCGAGATCATCGATGAAAGCGTAGAGCCCCACAAGATCTCTGCCAAGCGTATCACTGTCAGTTCCCACCCGATCCTGGGTGCAGAGGGCGACGGCCGTTTGGAGCCTGTCGGTGAACGTAAGCCAGGTGTCATCTATGGGCTTGGCAACATTATCGAGAACGCAATCGACTTCGCCTCATCGGAGGTTGAGGTTGCCGCCCGCTGGAGCGCTGATGACGTCACCGTGACCGTTGCGGACGACGGGCCCGGCTTCGCGCCTGAGCTGATGGACAGCATCGGCGAGCCCTACGTCTCCACCCGGCGCCTCAACGACAAGCGCGAGAAGGAACATTCAGGGCTTGGACTTGGCTTTTTCATCGCCAGAACTCTGCTGGAACGTTCTGGCGCCAGTGTTAACTTTTCCAACCGGCCTGCGCCCCAGCACGGCGCAGTTATACGGGTAACGTGGCCACGCAAAGCCTTCGAACGGCGCAATATTTTTCTAAGAACCATGCAGTGATCTTTGGCGGGACCCGCCGGGGCAATTTTCAGCCCCCAACAGTCGAACGTTCCTTAACGAATTTCCCCCTTTCCCCCTATTGCACTGGGGGTGTTGTCGTAGGACAAAGGCGCTGTACTCGGCCAAAGAAAGAAAAACCGGCCCCCCGGAGGCTTACAGTGACCACCGAAGATCTCTCGTTCCGCCAGGATGAGCTGCCAGAAGACCGATCATTGTTGATCGTCGATGATGACCGTGCGTTTCTCCAGCGGCTTGCCCGTGCCATGGAAACGCGTGGCTTCGAGGTCCGCAGCGGCTTCTCGGTCGCTGAAGGCATTGACCTTATCCGGCAGAAGGCGCCCGCTTTTGCGGTCGTGGATATGCGATTGGAGGATGGCAACGGTCTCGATGTTCTCGCGGAACTCTCGCGGGCCCGGCCAGATGCCCGGGCGATCGTGCTGACGGGGTATGGCAATATCGCTACCGCTGTGAGCGCGGTGAAGCTTGGCGCTGTCGATTATCTCGCCAAGCCTGCGGATGCTGACGATGTAACGGATGCGCTGCTCGCGCCTTCCGACTCCAAGGCCCCGCCGCCTGAAAATCCCATGTCCGCCGATCGCGTACGCTGGGAACACATCCAGCGCGTTTACGAGTTGTGCAACCGGAACGTTTCGGAGACGGCGCGCCGTCTCAATATGCATCGGCGCACGCTGCAGCGTATCCTGGCCAAGCGCGCGCCGAAGTAGTCCAGGCGCTTCCTCTGGCAACTGTTTCACGTGGAGAGTGTTCCTGCGGGTATCGGCGGCTCGCTGGCGTGCATCAGCCGCGCCGCGGCCACGCGCGCAAATGCGAGCGTTATGGCTTTGCGGCGCGCGGCCGGCATGCGCAGCTCCGGCGCATCCCGCACGATCTCCCCGTCGTAGCGGTCGGCCAGGATGAGGCCGGTGTCCGCTGGCAGGATCTCGTTTGGAAATTCGGGCGCGACAGCGAAGAACAGCCGGTCGCAGTAGTCCCGGTACTCCGGCCATTTGGCGTCGGAGCGAAAGTCGGCAATGCTCGACTTGATTTCAACAATCCAGCAGTCTCCGGACGGGCCGAGCGCCATGACATCGGCTCGCCTGCCATTTGCCAGCACCACCTCGGCCAGGCTCTCAAAGCCGTGGGTCTTTAGGAGCCTTTGGACACCGCGCAGGATCTGCCGGGCGGCTGGCGTGAGTTTGGGCTCGATCTCGATTTCTGTTCGTGATGGTGCGTGTTGCGGGGGCTTCGTCATGGTGCCGCCATTATGGCCGTGAGATGTTTGCGCTCAAGCTGGATTTGGCCACCTGCGGGGGCGGCCGTCGGATGAAGCTCAGCAATAAGCTGCAGATGACGGGGCAAGACACGTGAAATTTTTCTGGCGCGCCAAGACGGACGACGCGCAAGGCGCGGCGTTGAAGCGGCAAGATGACAGCGCCGGGAGTGGCGCGGAAACCTCGGGCGACACACGCCAATCGGCGGCTTCACAGTCCGCGGCCAAGGAAAAGGGCGAAGACAAGGCCGGGACGGCGACAGCTGCCAACGAGAATACGGATGTAAACGCCGCGAGTGCGCCAGCGCGGGCTGAAAGCCATGACGGTGATGGCAGTGTGGCTGCCAGCGTGCAGGGGCAAACGGCGGCTGGTTCGGAAAGCAACGTGGTTGCGCTTCAACCTGCCCGTCTCAGCGAGCGCATAGCGGCTGCTGCGGTCAAGACCGTTGCGACACTCACCGCGAGCGAGCCGTCGGCGGCGCCTCCTGCCTTGGCCTCACAGGCCGATACGTTGACGCCGCGCGCGGCCGGTCCACTCCCCGGCCAGGAGGCAGCCTACGATCACCTCGGCCGCCTCTTGGGCAATCCTAACTTTTCCGGCAACATCCTTGTGCTTGGCCCGGCGGGCTCCGGCCGCCGCACGGCTGTGAAGACTCAATTGGAAAGGCACCGCGGGGCGCTGCCGCGGCCTCAAGACTGGCTGTACATCGTTTCGGCGGCCGACGGCCGGCGCCTGCGCTCGTTTGCCATGCCCCATGGGCAAGGTGCGATGCTGGCCCGCGAAGCCAAAGCGGCCATCTCGAAGGCCAAGGCAAATCACGACCGTCTCATCGCCAGCGATGAATTTCGTCTCGGTCTTGAGATCATCGACGAGGAGTTCCGTCACAAGACGGGCAAGACCCTCGATTCCCTCAAACGCCGGGCGGAAGAACAAAACATCGCTCTTGTGAAAACGCCCGACGGTTTCGTGCTCGCGCCCATGCACGAGGGAAAGGTGGTTCGCAACGATGTGTTCCGCGCGCTGCCCGAACAACTGCAACGCGATGTCGAAGCCAAGATTGCCGGCCTCGAGGGTGAGCTCAAGGCGTTCATCGATGCGCTGCCTGGCGACGATACGCAGCAGGCCGAGCGCGTCGCCTCCTTCAACCGCGATGCCGCGGTGCGCGCGGTGAAGCCCCAGCTCGAGACGGTCCGTCTCGCATTCAATGAGTGCGGCGACTTCATCGATGAGCTTCAAGCGTCGCTCATCGCGGTCACGGCCGCATCCTCGCAGCTGCCGGCTGGCGGCGATCGTACGCGCATCGCTGCGGCAGGCGCTCCACAGGTCCAGGTTCTCGCGGTGCAAACCGCCATGGACTTCTCGCAGCCCGCGCCCGTGGTCATGGCTCACGATGTGACGCCGGCAGGCCTCCTGGGTGAGCTTGGCATCGATGCAGCAGGCCAACTGGCGCTTTCGCCCGGCGCCATGGCGCAAGCCAACGGCGGTTACCTCATCGTCGAGGCCTGGCGGCTGGCGGCCAACCCGTCGGCCTGGTGCGCGCTCAGCGCCGGGCTTGCGACCGGTGAGCTACGGCCCCTCGCGCGCGGTGGTCTGCTGGCGGACATTGATCCGCTGCCGTTTTCCGGCAGGCTCATCGTCATTGCCGATGAGGTTTCCTTTGACAAACTGCTGGCGATTGATCCTGGTGCAAGGCGTCATTTTCCACATGTCTTGCGCTTCCGCGCCAGCGTGCCGCGCTCGGCGTTCGATGTGGCCGGCTATGCGTCCTTCGCTGCGCGCATCGCCGCGCAAGCGGGTTTGCGGCCAATCGCAGCTAATGCCGCGGACGCGCTTTATCGCGCTGCGACTTCAGGCGCGGGCGCGGGCGACCGGCTGACGCTCGATACCCACGCTCTGGCAAATCTGCTTATGGAAGCTGATTTTGAAGCCGCGGCATCACAGAACCCGCACATCAGCGCGCAGGATGTGGAGGCCGCCTCAAAGAGGGCGGCGGAGGCGCGTCTGCCATGATGGCGCATGTCGCGGAAGCCTCCGAGGCGAGCGGTCGCGTGCTGTATGTGGTCGAGCCGGGTAGCGGCGATATTGCCACGTCCGCTCAGGTCGCGAGCCAGTTCGCCGCCGCCTTCAATGCCGAAATCGAGACGGTCATCGTCAACACGGACGCGTTGGAGCGAGCGAAGGCTCTCCCCGTGAGCGCCTGGTGCCCGCTGCGTGAGGACGCTGGCGAGGAGATCGGGGATCCTGGCACTGTCAATTCCCTGCTCCATATGCATCAGCTCCGCACCATCGAACGGGCCGCGCGACGTCAGGGTGTGCCGGTGTTTCACACGGCGGTCGCCGGTGAGCTGATCGATCAGCTCGATGGGCTTTGCCTCAGCCGCGGTCCGTGGAATGTGGTGGTTCTGTCGCGTGCCGTGTACGAGGCGTCTGGCCAGTCGGCGAGCGCGATCTTTGCCAATGTGAGCGGGGCGACGGGGATCGTCGTCGCGCCGACGCGTGTGGCCTACGAGGCAGGTCCTATCGGCATTGTCGTTGAGGATGCCGAACGGCTTCCCGCAATGCTGCGGGCGGCCAGCCGCCTCAAGGGGCTGTGCGGGCGCGTTCACGTCCTCGTGGCCGCTGACCGGCGCAAGGAGATGGAGGAGTTGGAAGCGCACGTGCGGCTCGTCACGGCCAATCATCGGGGTCTCGTCATGGAACCCGCCTCGCCTGTGCTTGGCGTTGCAGGCGCCTTGGATGAAACGTTGCGCGCCTTGAAGACGAGTTTCATCATTGCCCGGCTTGGCGGCACGCTGCTGCCCACCGCGCGGGCGTTGGCACGAACCGTTTCGATCGCGCAAGCACCCGTCCTGCTCGTGCGCTAGCGTGAGAGAATGAGCGCGCTCTAGCGCGCTCTAGAGTGCTTCCGGAAAAGTGGGAACCGGTTTTCCGATTAAGAAGCACGACAAAACAAAAGCCTAGAGCCGTTCCGCGATTCCATCAGAAGCGGAACGGCTCTAGGACTCGAAGAATTCAGGACCAGCGCCGACGATCTTGGGATCAATCTGCCCGACCGCTTTGGGATCCTTGCCTTCGTAGTCAATGGCCGACAACACCACACGGATGGACTCCAACCGCGCGCGCCGCTGATCGTTGGCGCGGATCACGGTCCAAGGCGCAATCGTGGTGTGCGTGAAGCGGAACATCTCGATTTGCGCCTTGGTGTACTCGTCGTATCGCGTGAGCGCGGCAAGATCGATTTCGGACAGCTTCCAGCGCTTCAAGGGGCTGTGGCGGCGCTCGTGGAAGCGCTTCAACTGCATCTCGCGTCCGATCGTGAGGAAGAACTTGAACAACTTGATACCGTCCCGCACCAGCAATCCTTCGAAATCGGGGGCTTCACGCAGGAAAATCGCGATCTGATCGGCATTGGCAAAGCCCATCACGCGTTCCACGCCCGCGCGATTGTACCAGGAGCGGTCGAAGAGCACGATTTCACCGGCCGTCGGCAACTGCGCGGCATAGCGTTGGAAGTAGAGTTGGCCGCGCTCGGTCTCGGTCGGCTTGGCGAGCGCGACGGCGCGCGTGTTGCGCGGATTGAGGTGCTGGATGAAGGCGCCGATGCAGCTCCCCTTACCCGCGCCGTCCCGTCCCTCGAACAGGATGAGGACGCGCCCCTTGGTCCTGAGGTTATGTGCTTGCAGCTTGACGAGTTCGATCTGCAGGCGTTCCAGCTCTTCTTCAAACGCTTCCTTCTTCATGCGCTTGTCGTAGGGGTAGCCGCCTGACGTCATGGCGGCGTCGTCAATGAGCTTGGGGATTTCTGGATTGTTGAGATCGAAGCCGCCCGGCAGCCCCGGATAGGGAACGATGGCGTTTGGCAGGTCGCCGCCCAGGGTGGCCACCGCATTACCGGCTGCAGGCGTCCGATCCCGGTCATTTTCCTTTTCCTTGGACTTGCCGTTCTTGGCCATCGCTGTCTCCTCACCTTGGGAACAGAAAGGCTAGAGTGCTTCCGGAAAAGTGGGAACCGGTTTTCTGGTAAGAAGCACGGAACAAAGGACCTTTGTGCCGGTCCGCTATTCCTCAGAACCCGGAACGGCTTTAGCAGGAGCGTGGCCCTGTCACGCCATTCCCTTTCGCGGCATTTATTGCCGCTGCCTGCGAAATAAGAAAGCCGGCGGCCCCCCAGCCACCGGCTCTCTCCCCCGTCAGCAAGGCGCGCGCAGCGCACCCGGCCTCCCTCAAAACTGTAGTTCAGGCGCTTTCCTTGGTTGGCACCTGAGCGGTGATGGGCAGCGGCGCTTCCACATCGCCACGCTCGCGGCGGCGCGGCATGGCCGGCTGGAACGCGCGGCGGGCGTGGAATTCGCAATAGGGCAAACCGGTGACCTTGGACTTGCCGCAGAAATGGAAGTCAGACATTTGCGGGTCGCCGATCGGCCAGCGGCAACTACACTCGGTCAGCGTTTGAATGGTCTTGCGCTCGGCAACGGGAATGACCAGTTCCTCAACCGCCGGCAGCACGGGTTCGGCGTCGGCCGGGTAAAGGGCGCGGACGGCCGGGTTACCCACCTGGGCGAAGCGTGGCTTCGTAGCGGCGCGCTTGGCATTTGCCATGCGCGAACGGGGTCTTACCGTTTTCATGCGCGATGTCGTGGCGCGGCCCGAAAGACCCAGGCGATGAACCTTGCCGATCACCGCATTGCGGGTGACGGAACCCAGCCGTCCGGCAATCTGGCTGGCGCTCAAACCTTCGCCCCAGAGCTTTTTTAACAGCTCCACGCGTTCATCGGTCCATGACATGTTCTTGTTCGCTCCTTATCGAGCCGCGTGTGCGGAAAACACCCCCCCGGTGCCCGCTTGATCAGCCGCGAACGAACCCTCGATGCGCATAAGATCGCGCGCTCGAGGAAACGGACTCGGGCCGTGGTGTGAGACGCAAAAACTCGATGGAGACGCAGCTACAACATGCCTTGATGTACGCTGGAGGCCTGACGAGGCCGCCGGGGCATGGTGGACCAACCTGATACGCCGGAGTGAGCAGCTTTAGAGCCGCCACATCTCGTGGTCCAACGAGAGGAACTTACAACATCCTGAATTCCGCCTACAAGCCGAGCGTTGCTCTTGAAGAGGGCATTGACATCCGCCAGTTGCTGGCGTGCCACATGATCGATTCGTGGCAGCCCGAATCTTACGAGGCACCGTGCGGGTACGGTAAGTTTTCAACCGGGAAACCGCCGGGGCATCGAAGCTTCCCTTGCAATGAGGCCTGCGAGCCGATCTCGCGCATTTCATTGACACGAGCCCGCCGCTTGCGTATCAAAATGCCGCAAGGGCCGCCAGGATTGGCGGCCTTTTGATTTTTGAGCAGGTGGGAAAACGAGCTCCAATGTCTGGGTCCGAAGCGGCGCGCCGGAGCGCGGCTACCGTCTCCAAGGATGTCTCCAAGGATGGCCGGCCTGAGACCGCCGTGATGGGCACCTACGCCCGTCAGGACTTGGTCTTTGTGCGAGGCGAGGGCTCCTGGCTCTATACCGGCCAGGGTGACCGCTACCTGGATTTCGGCTCCGGCGTCGCCGTTAACGCTTTGGGCCACGCGCATCCCCGTCTGGTGGCCGCGCTAACCGCTCAAGCGGCCAAGCTGTGGCACACCTCGAACCTTTATCGCATCGAGGGGCAGGAGGCGCTGGCGGACCGCCTGACGCGCCTGACGTTTGCCGAACGGGTCTTCTTCTGCAATTCGGGCGCGGAGGCCTGCGAGGGCGCCATCAAGGTCGCGCGGCGCTATCAATATATATCCGGCCGGCCGGAGCGCTGGCGCATCATCACGTTTCAAGGTGCCTTTCACGGCCGCACGCTGACGACGCTGGCGGCCGGCGGCAACGAAAAGTACCTGGAAGGTTTCGGCCACAAGGCCGACGGCTTTGATCAGGTGCCGTTTTGCGATCTGGACGCCGTGCAAGCAGCCATCAGCCCCGAAACGGCCGCCATCATGATCGAGCCCATCCAGGGTGAAGGTGGCGTGCGCTCGGCCTCCGAGCAGGACCTCAAGGCGCTACGGGAGCTTTGCGACACGCACGGGCTTCTCCTTGTCCTTGATGAAGTTCAAACCGGCGTTGGCCGCACGGGCAAATTGTTCGCGCACGAGTGGGCCGGCATTGCGCCCGACGTGATGGCGATCGCCAAAGGCCTTGGCGGCGGCTTCCCGGTTGGAGCGGTACTGGCGACGGCCGAAGCGGCTCAGGGCATGACGCCCGGCACCCATGGCTCGACCTTTGGCGGCAATCCGCTGGCGATGGCGGTGGCGGGGACCGTTCTGGAGATCGTCTCGGAGCCCGGGTTCCTCGATGAAGTGCAGGGCACGGCCTTGCGGCTCAAGCAGAAGCTTGCAGGTCTCCGCGATCAATTTCCAGCGCTGATCGAAGCGGAGCGCGGCACGGGACTGTTGACCGGGCTGAAGCTCAACGCCAGCGTGACGCCCGCGGAGGTCGTCAAGGCTGCGAGTGCGGAACATCTCCTCTTGGTCGGTGCGGGCGATAACACCGTGCGCATCCTGCCACCCCTCAACGTCACCCATGAAGATTTATCTGAAGGCGTGGAGCGCTTGGCGCGCGCCTTCGGCCGCGTTCAAAACCACCCAAGCTCATAAAACGTCGGAAACGTCCGCAAAACGGGCGCAAAAACCATGGCCGCTCAGAAAAGTCCACGTCATTTCCTCGATATTTCCGCGCTCGACAGCAAGACGCTGCGACGCATTCTTGACGCCGCGCATGCCATGAAAAAAGCTGGCAAGCGCGTGCCCGCGGCACTCCGCCCGAAGGGCATCGAGAACCTCGTCCTCGTGATGATCTTCGAGAAGCCCTCCACCCGCACGCGCGTGTCGTTTGACATCGCCATGCGCCAGCTTGGCGGCGGCGCGCTCTCGCTCAACCATACCGATCTTCAGCTGGGACGCGGCGAAAGCGTTGCCGATACCGCGCGCGTGCTGTCCCGGTATGCCGACGGCATCATGATCCGCGCCAATTCTCACGAAACGCTGCTTGAACTTGCCCGTCACGCGACCATTCCCGTCGTCAACGGTCTCACCGACAAGAGTCATCCCTGTCAGGTCATGGCCGACGTCATGACGTTCGAAGAGCATCTGGGCGCCATCAAGGGACGCACCGTGGCCTGGATCGGCGATGGCAACAACGTCGCCATATCTTGGATGCATGCCGCGGCCCGGTTCGGCTTTTCGCTGCGCCTGGCCTGTCCCGATCAGCTCAAGCCAGAGGATGAGGCCCTTGAGTGGGTCAAAGCGCAGAAGGCCGATGTCAGCCTCTCCAACGACCCGGAGAAAGCCGTGAAGGGCGCCGACTGTGTCGTCACCGATACCTGGGTGTCGATGGGCCAGTCTGATGCCGCCAAGCGCAAGAAGATGCTCGCTGCGTTTGGTGTGGACGCCAAGCTCATGGGCAAGGCGGCCAAGGGCGCAATCTTCATGCATTGCCTTCCCGCGTATCGCGGGCTGGAGGTCAGCGAGGATGTGTTGGAGGGTCCCCAGTCGGTCGTCTGGGATGAGGCAGAAAACCGCCTGCATGCGCAGAAGGCCATTCTCGCCTGGTGTCTCGGCGCGTAGGCATAAGACCATGTGCAAGCTTGTTGGATCGCAGCCGGGACCGCAATCCAACTCAGCGCGAGATCAATTGCGTCCCAGCACGTCCGGGTTTTTCGTCGCAGTGGGATCAGCCGATTCCTTGGGCTTGCCCGAGACATCGTACTCGGTCCTGGAGCGCGCGCCCGCGACCTGATCGCCCGACAGAACGCACGTGTTGGAAGGATCGAGCAGCGTGAAGGCCGGATTCGGCCTATCGACGAATTCGGCGCGCGAGACTTTGCCATCGCCGTTTGTGTCGAAGTATCTCAGATCGGCGGTCGCAAACATGCGATCGACGGCAACGATGCTGGCCCACTCGGTTGAATCCACATCGCCATCGCCGTTGGCGTCCGCGCCGTTGAAAAGCTCAGCGGTGTAGGCTTTCCACTCGTCGCATGTGACCTGATTGTCGCGGTTACGGTCCCAGCTTCCGGCGGCCATCAAGAACACACGGTCGGTATCGGAGATCGCTTTACCCGACTTAAATGGATTGATCGAACCGACGGTCGGCAGGCTGGCGCCTGAGCACGCAGCCACGGCAAGAGGCAGCACGAGCGCGGCACTGACCATAAGGATTCGTTTGTTGAGTAAAACCATGAGTGCAATTCCCTGCCGGCCGGCGTAGCCGCCTGAGTCTTAAACATGAGTCTTAAACCAGACGCGTTCGTCTAGCCTTAAATTGCCGCCGGGTCGTGGCAGCCGGTAAAGCGAGTTGGGGAGATTGTAATCGGACGCAACTGTGTCGCAAAGGTGTCACAGGCCGGCGAAGGCTTGCCGGAGGCGCCGCTTTGCCGGTCCAATGCCCTTGATCAGCGCTCGGCCCAGTCGGCCAGGCGCGCCATGAAGCCCATGCACTTGTCGATCTCGCTTTCCAAGATCCATTCATCCGCCGTATGGGCCTGCGCAATGTCGCCCGGGCCGCAAACGATCGAGGCGGATCCTCCATCCTGAAACAATCCGGCTTCGGTGGCGTAGGAAACGGCATGCGTCGTGTTCTGCCCGGTGAGATGGAGCGCTAATGAGGTTGCTTCGGAACCTTCCAGTGCGGCATAGGGCGGAACGGTGTTTGCGCGCGTGATGGCGATACCTGCTTCCGGCGCAGCGCGCCTCATCTCCGGGATACATTGGGTCTCTGCAAACGTCCGCAACCGCCGCTCGATGCCGTCAACATCGACGCCGGCCAGCGCGCGCACCTCGAAGCCGAAGCGGCAGTAGACGGGAATGATGTTGTTGGCCGTGCCGCCTTCCAGCTTGGTGACCTGAAGCGTGGCGTAGGGCGGATCAAAGCGCTCATTCCTGGAGGTGACCTTGAGTTCGGCTTCCATACGTTCGATCTCTGAGATCAGACGGGCGCCATAGGTGATGGCATTGACGCCCAGATGCGCCATGCTGGAGTGGGCCGCCCGGCCCGACACTTCGACCTGCCAGCGCACGGGGCCCTTGTGGGCATCGACGACCTGCATGCTGGTTGGCTCGCCGACAATGACCAGACGCGGCTTTTGAAGCGTCTTGCCGAACTCGGCGATCATGGGCCGGACGCCAAGGCACCCCACTTCCTCGTCATAGGAGAACGCAAGGTGGATCGGCACCTTCAATTTGCGCGCCTTGAAGCCGGGTACACTGGCAAGCATGCAGGCGAGATAGCCCTTCATGTCGCATGCGCCACGCCCATAGATCTTGCCGTCCTCCTGGCGCAGCGTGAAGGGATCGCTGCTCCAGGCCTGGCCATCGACGGGCACCACGTCGGTGTGTCCCGATAACGCGACGCCTGCGGTGTGCTCGGGTCCGATGGTGGCGTAAAGGCAGGCCTTTTCGCCGCTCTCATCGACGACCCGATGGCTGCGAACGCCATGCTGAAGCAGATAGTCCTCGATAAAGGCAATGATCGCGAGGTTGCTCTTGTGGCTTGTCGTGTCGAAGGCAACGAGGCGGGTGAGCAACTCGATTGCAGTATAGTCTGGTCCCGCCATCAGGCCTCTTTTTTCGGTTTGCTTGGCAGCCAAGGGCTGCCGCGGTTGCGCGGTCAGTTCATACTGCGCCGTGTGTAGGGACTGTCGAGCGAGAAAGCGGGAATCGCAACGTCAAAAAGCCGCCCCTCTTCGTCCTCCATCTGGTAGCTGCCGACCATGATGCCCTGCGGTGTCTTGAGCGGGCATCCCGATGTGTAGGAGAACGTGCCACCCGGTGGAATGACCGGAGTCTGCCCCACGACGCCAGGGCCGCGTACTTCCTCGGTACGTCCCCAGCCATCCGTGATACGCCACGCGCGCGTCTTGAGCTGGACCGTCTCTTTGCTGTCGTTGGAGATTTCCACCTCATACGACCAGACGAAATGCCCTTCATCGGGCGAGGACTGCTCTTCCATGTATTGCGGCTCGACGCGAATGCGAATGCCGCGTGTTATGGCCTCGTACATGTGGTCGCCCGCACTGTTGGTCTTGGCAGCCGCTGCCTTGGATCTGCGTCGTGACAATTCTAGGTTCGCTTCCAAAGAGGTTCAAGATTGGCTGGAGACGGCCGCAACGGCGTTGGCAAGATCCCCGGCAAGGTCCTCGTAGGATTCCAGGCCTACCGAAAGGCGGATCATGCCGTCCGTGATGCCCAATTGCGCCCGCGCTTCTGGACCGATCCGCTGGTGCGTCGTCGTCGCCGGATGGGTCACAAGGCTCTTGGCGTCGCCCAGATTGTTGGAAATGCAGATGAGGCGCAGCGCGTTGACGCAACGGAAGGCTCCCGCCTTGCCGCCCTCGACCTCGAAGGTGATTATCTGCCCGCCGCCCGGCATCTGCTTGGCCGCGAGCGCCGCCTGGGGATGATCGGCCCGGCCGGGATAAAGCACCTGCGTGACGCCCTTCAATTGCGCGAGAAGCTCGGCGAGCCGCGCTGCCGCCGCACATTGCGCCTTTACGCGGATTGGCAATGTCTCCAATCCCTTCAGCATGATCCAGGCATTGAACGGACTCATGGACGGTCCGGTTTGGCGCACCCAGTCCTGCAGGTACTTGGTCACGAAGTCGTCGCTGGCCAGAACCGCGCCGCCAAGACACCGGCCCTGGCCGTCGATGTGCTTGGTCGTCGAATAGACGACGATATCTGCGCCCAGTTTCAGCGGACGCTGGAGCATGGGCGTGGCGAACACGTTGTCCACCACCGTGAGGATGCCGTGTTTCTTGCCCAACGCGCACACCGCTTCGATGTCCACCAGTTCAAGCGTGGGGTTCGAGGGGGTTTCGAAGAAGAACATCCGGGTATTGGGCTTTACTGCCGCCTCCCAGGCGTGAAGATCGCGGCCGTCGATGAGGGTGCATTCGATGCCGAAGCGGGGGCACAGCGTCTCGACGATATAGCGGCACGAACCGAACAGGGCGCGGCCCGACACGATGTGATCGCCCGTCTTCAGATACGAGAGGATGGCAGCTGTCACCGCCGCCATGCCGGTTGCGGTTGCACGGCAGGCTTCGGCGCCTTCGAAAATGCGCAAGCGCTCTTCGAACATGGAGACGGTGGGATTGCTGAAGCGGGAATATTGAAAGCCGGGGTCTTCGTTCTTGAAGCGCGCCTCGGCCTGTTCGGCGCTGCGGTAGATATACCCCTGCGTGAGAAACATCGCTTCCGACGTCTCGCCCCACTGCGAGCGCAAAATGCCGGCATGGATCAGCTCTGTTTCAGGCTGCCAGAAGGGCTTGCTGTCTGAAGCGTTTGACATCGGCGCGGAGCGTCCTTGAGCGCAATAAAAATCCCGGTCTTCCAAGCTACCCCGGCCGAGGACCGGGCGCGGGAAACCGGGCGCGCACGGCCTCTTTAGCGAGTTGTTTAACGTGGCTGCAAGCCGGCCGGCCAAAGGACCACGGAGATTTATCGCTGGGCTTACCGGTCCGTTTCGCCTGCGTCAAGACCGCTCCCCACCGGGTGCCGGCCTGCTTCAAACTCTTGGCGTTGCCGCCGGCATCGGCTAGAGCGGGATTTCATGTCTCCAGTTGCCTTGCTTTTCTATTGGCAGGGAGGGGCACGGACAAAGGCAGGCTTGACGTGAAACCGAGCGGTAAAAAGCAGATCTCAAAAGGAACCGATGGCGTGAAGGCCGCCGCGGGCTGCGGCATCCTGCCGAGCCAGGCAATCCGCGGCCTGATCGAGTCGGGCGCCTTGAAGCTGGCCGAGCCTCTGCTCGACAATCAGCTTCAGCCCGCCAGCATCGATTTACGCCTGGGCCATGTCGCCTATCGGGTGCGCGCCTCTTTCCTGCCAGGCCCCGGCACGACGGTGCAGTCCAAGCTCGATCACCTGCAGCTCCACACCATCTCGTTGAGCCAGGGCGCGGTGCTGGAGACGGGTTGCGTTTATATTGTGCCGTTGCTGGAGAGCCTTGCGCTGCCCTCCGACATGGCCGCGGCCGCCAATCCAAAAAGCTCCACGGGGCGCCTTGACGTATTCACGCGCGTCATTGCCGACGGCGTCGGCGCGTTCGATCAGGTGCCTGCGGGATATCACGGACCGCTCTACGCGGAGATCTGTCCGCAAACCTTTCCAATCGTGGTGCGCAAGGGCTCGCGGCTTTCGCAGATTCGTTTTCGCCTCGGGCCGGCAGGCGATACGGATGAACAGCTGATCGCGCTGCACGCCCGTGAGAAGCTGGTATTCACCGATGACGGTGGCGCCGTTGCCGACATCGCGGGCGGCATAGCCCTTTCGGTCGACCTCAAAGGCGACAAGGATGGGCTGGTGGGATTTCGCGCGCGCCGGCATACCGGCGTCGTCGATGTCGACAAGCCGGGAAGCTGCCCGGTCGGCGACTACTGGGATCCGATCTATGGGTCAGATGGGCGCCAGCAACTCATTCTGGATCCGGACCAGTTCTACATCCTCGCCTCCAAGGAAGCGGTACACGTGCCGCCCACCCACGCCGCCGAGATGGTGCCGTTCAATCCGCTCGTCGGCGAATTCCGCGTCCATTATGCGGGGTTCATGGATCCGGGCTTTGGTCATGCTCCGGCGGGAGGACATGGATCGCGCGTGGTTCTGGAAGTGCGCTCGCACAAGGTGCCGTTCATCCTCGAGCACGGGCAGATCATCGGCCGGCTCATCTACGAGCGGATGACCCAGGTGCCGGATATCATCTATGGCCGCGACCTTGGCTCCAATTATCAGGGCCAGGGCCTGAAGCTGTCCAAACACTTCAAATAAGCCTTCATACCGGGCCGTGCTTGGGCATTTCGTGCGCTGCGCGCTACATTTCCAACATGGTCTTGAAGCCGCCGTAGATCATGCGCTTGGTGTCGAAAGGCATGTTGTTCATGTCCAGCTTGAGCCTGGGATCGGACATCACCTTCTTGTTTATGGCGTCGCGCTGGGCTCGCGAAGGATAGGTGATCCATGAAAAAACGACCGTCTCGTCATCCTTGAGTTTGACGGCGCGCGTGAAGGAGGTGAGCTTGCCCACCGGAACATCGTCGGCGACGCACTCCACGTAGGAGAGTGCGCCATGCTCGCGCCAGATCTTGCCGGCCTTGCGGGCCAGCTTCTTGTATTCCGTGAGCTTGTCCTTGGGCACGGCGACGATGAAGCCATCAACGTAAGCCATACGCGCACTCCTTTTCTGATCAGGACCTTAAGTCAAAGGTGGGGGCATTGCGGCGGTCTGGCAATAGCCGGTAGGGGGATGTGGGCGGAGTGGTTGATGCTTATCAACGAAGAGATCGCGATCTGCCGATAGTCGAGACGTCATGCATGATGTAAGCAAACAACTACGCCGTCGATCTGGAACGACGCTGTGAAATCGCCATAGCGCGATCAGGGGAGCCTACCGATGCACGCCCATGGAAAATGCAAGCACCTTGTCTCCGTTGCTTTTGCTCTTGCCTTGTCAGCCGCGGCGTTGCCCGCGCGCGCCGATTCCGGTGCGGCGGCCATCGAAGCGGGCGGGCGCACCTTCATGCGCTATTGCGCCCTGTGCCACGGCTTGGATGGAACCGGGAACGGACCGCTCACAGAGTCATTGCTGACCGCACCCCCCGATCTCACGACCCTTGCCGCGCGCAACGACGGCAATTTCCCCGAGGCGCGGGTTAAGGAGATCATTGAAAAGGGCGGTCCCAAAGGCCACGGCATGATGGAGATGCTGGCCTGGGGCAAGGTGTTCAACGAGGAGGTGGGGAGCGATTCCCACAAGGTCATCGATGAACTCTCCGCCTATCTGGCAGGTCTCCAGAAGCGCTGAGGCCCTGGCCTGCCCATGCAAAAAGCGTGTTTTGCGGCCACAAAACGCGGCTTTTTGCCCAATAGGTTCAAAAATGCCCCAGAAAACGCGAGTTTTCCGGCGCGATCTATGTATTCTCCGCTTCGTTGAATGATTCGTACCTCAAGAGGGAATACCCACATGGCAAAGGCTCCTGCCGCACCGGCGAAAGTCGACACGATCACTCTCAAGCACATCGCGGCCACGCTTGCCGAGCAGTATGAAATGCCCAAGAAGCAGGCTGTTGCGATGCTCGAGGACATGGTTTCGCAAATTGCGAAAAGCCTGAAGAAGGGCGCTCGCATTCGCGTCGCTGGTCTCGGCGTTCTTCAGGTTCGCAAGCGCCCCGCCCGCATGGGCCGCAACCCGGCTACGGGTGAAGCGATCAAGATCAAGGCGTCCAAGAAGATCGCCTTCCGCGCCGCCAAGGAACTCAAAGAGTCGATCTAGTCCATCGCTCTTGCAGCATTGAAGAAGGCCGCTCGTTCGAGCGGCCTTTTCTTTTGGCGGTTTGCCTCTTGCGGGGAATGTATGCTGCTGTCCATGCGTTACGCGCTGGCAAAGAAGTTCGAGATGAAGCGGTCATAGATCTCGGTGAGATCTTCCAGATCCTTTACGCTGGTCTGTTCGTCGACCTGATGGATCGTCGCGTTGACAAGACCGAATTCGACCACCGGACAATGGTCCTTGATGAAGCGCGCGTCAGATGTGCCCCCGCCCGTCGTGAGTGCAGGTGCACGTCCGGTGACGGACTTGACCGCAGTCTTCAATGTGTCGACCAGCGTGCCAGGCTTGGTGAGAAAGACATCGCCCGTGCTTGCGAATGTGATGTCGAAGCGTGCGCCGACCTCGGCGGCGGCAGCGATCGCTGTTTGCCGGACCCACGTCTCCATCTTCTGGCGTGTCCACGCGTCGTTGTAGCGAACATTGAACTTTGCAGTTGCGAACGCGGGGATGACGTTGCTGGCGGTGTTGGGAACGGAGATGACCGTCACCTGAAGGTTGGATGGCTCAAAATTGCCGGTTCCATCGTCGAGCTTGTGCGAGGCGAGCCGGTCAATGATGCGCGCGAGCTTAGGCACCGGATTGTCCGCAAGCTGCGGATAGGCGGCATGACCTTGCTTGCCCTTTACGATGATCTCCGCGTTGAGCGAGCCGCGCCGGCCGATCTTGATCTCATCGCCGAGCGCCTTGGGATTGGAGGGCTCGCCGACCAGGCAAGCATCAATCGTTTCGTCGCGGTCCTTCAGCCAACTCAGGATCTTGGCCGTGCCGTTGATGGAAGGGCCTTCCTCGTCGCCCGTTATGAGGAATGAGAGCGAGCCGCGCGGCAACGATCCGCCATGACGGTGCAGGTAGCGCATGACGGCTGCCGCAAAGGCGGCAATGCAGCCCTTCATGTCGACCGCGCCGCGGCCATACAACATGCCGTCGCGGACTTCTCCTGCAAACGGAGGCAGCGTCCAAGCCTTCTCATCCCCGGCAGGCACGACGTCGGTATGTCCGGCAAAGGAAAGGTGGGGGCGGCCCTGACCCAGGCGCGCGTAGAGATTGTCGACGTCCGGCGTGCCGGGCTCGGTGAATACGAGGCGATGGCACTGAAAACCCGCAGGCTCGAGCACGTTCTGCATCAACGTCAGCGCACCGCCTTCATGGGGCGTTACGCTTTCGCACCGGATGAGAGCTTGAGTGAATTGCACCGCGTCGGTTGGATCGAAGGTCATGCTGGGGCGCTTTCAGGCCGGGGATGATGCGGTTTCAGGTGGGGTGCTGGAACCGCGGCGGCGCTCGCCTGCGACGGCAACGGCAAATCGCGGCCTTCACGCCCCTGAATGAGTGTAATCTTCTGCCAGATCTTGCTGGACAGGCTCGAAGTGATCTGGCCGATATCGCTCACGGCGTCCACAACGATCGAATCCTGCGTGCTTTGCGCGTAAAGCGCGGCCACCTTGCCGGTGATGGACAGCATCTCTGAACAGTAGTCCAGATAGCGGGCGAGTTCGAACGACGACATGACGCGTTGCTCGTGGTTTGATCCGCCCGTGGCAACGGTAGCTGGATGATCGGAACTTGGATCCTTGGGCAACTGATGCATGTCGATGACGTGCACGATCGAGCGCAGCTCGTGGAGATTCTTCATGACGTTATGACGCTTCCAGCGCGCTTCCAACGACGATAGATAAAGCATGCCGGCGCCCATCAGCAGCAGGATGTTGAAGGCGGAGTCGATGCCCTGCAGGATGCCAGACAGGTTCTCGCTTTCGCGCTTTAATTCGATGATGGTCCCGACCTTCGAGAGCATGAACAGGCCGAATGCGAGCACCGCCAGGATGGCGAAGCGCAAGGCCAGATTTGGCCGCACGGTGGCGTTGACGCGTTCTTCTGTTTCGCGTGCAACCTCAATGAGCTCGGCGCAGACTCGGCTCAGTCCGGATCCTGGAAATCGCGCTTCAATACGCTCGTGCAAGATCACGAGTGTCTTGACGATCTGATTGGGATCTAGTCTGCGGTACATGCGCCATAAATGCGCTACCCCGCCGTCGCGGTCAATGCCATGCCCCGCTAGGCGATCCGCGAGTCCCGCCGTCCGAAGCCACTGTTCCTGGATGCACGGGGAGTGCCTTTGGTCGTGCGGTCGATGACGCCGCTGGGAGGGGGCGTATTGGCCAGAGCAAGCCGTGCCGTCACGGGCTGCAGTTGATTGATCTCCAATTCAAGGCCTCGGGCGACATCCCCGTAGGCGGGGGCAGGTCCGAAATCGTTATCGCCAGGAGTTCCTTGGAAAAACCACATCTGGATCACGATCCAAAGTCCCGCCAGCGATGTGACCATCGCGGACACCGACAAGGCGAGCGCGACTACCGGGCTGTTCCAGAACAACGCAAGATATGCGCCGATGATCAAAGGAACGCTCAGCAGCGAGATCAACTGCCACCAGCCCGACTTGCCCACATCATGCAGCCGTTTGGCGTTGAGCATCGCCATGGCAAATGCAGCAACACCTGCAGCGAACGCCAACACGGGGGGTGGAATGGGCAGACTTTCGTATCCGACCCAAACGATGGCTTGGATGGTACTGGGCACGAGGGACGCGAGCCAGAACGTCTTGCGTCCGATCCGGCCGTGGAACCCGAAAAACAACTCAATAATGGACATGTCGCGAAAGCCCACTCCGTCGCGTGTTCGCAACAAGGTGACATGCGCACGCTAACATTTTGTTGCGTGGACGGACGAAAAATGAACTACATGCAATCGAACCTGACGATCATACCGCCATGCCGCGCCTGCCGAATCCGTGCGCCTGTGGCGCGACGCGCCGGTCCGGGCCGTTGCGGCGTTCCGGCGAACCTGACGGCCGGGTATCGGGACCGCCTTTGCGGCGATCGTCCTGGGCGAGACGCCGTTCGCATTGCTGCTGATGGTCGCGCGCCGCGCGATCAATCGCAGCAATGGCCGCAGCGAAGCTTTCGGATATGGAGTCCTCTGCGTCCGTTTCGGTCTGGGCGGCAGCAGAATCAAAAAATCTTTTGAAAAGCATCACGGTCGAATATTCCGCTTGAGCTATTGAATGCCCAAAATGTTACTGAACGACCGTAAACGCAACTTTACCGCGGAACTTTTTAGTGCCTTTTGTCTAATCTCTTAAGAGGTCGTTTATAGACGTCTTGCTGCGGGTCTTTTCATCCACGCGTTTGACGATGACGGCGCAATAAAGGTTAGGGCCTGGCTCGCCGTTGGGCAGCGGTTTGCCGGGCATCGTGCCCGAGACGACCACGGAATAGGGCGGCACCTTGCCGAAAAACTTCTCGCCCGTTGCACGGTCGATGATCGTGGTGGACGCGCCCAGGTACACGCCCATCGATAGCACTGAGCCCTCGCCCACTTGCACGCCTTCGGCGACCTCGGCGCGCGCACCAATGAAGCAATTGTCCTCGATGATCACCGGACCGGCCTGAAGGGGCTCGAGCACACCGCCAATGCCGGCGCCGCCGGAGATATGGCAGTTCTTGCCGATCTGGGCGCACGAGCCGACCGTCGCCCAAGTGTCCACCATCGTTCCGCTGTCGACGTAGGCGCCAAGGTTGACGAAGGAGGGCAGCAGCACGGCGCCGGGTGCGATGTAGGCGGATTTGCGGACGTACGCGCCGGGCAGAACGCGGAAACCGCCCTTGCGAAAATCGGCCTCCGTCCAGCCTTCGAACTTGGGTGCCACCTTGTCCCAATAGGAGCTGCCGGCCGGGCCGCCCGAAATCATGCCCATATCGTTGAGCCGGAATGACAGAAGGACGGCCTTCTTGAGCCATTGATTGACGTGCCACGCGCCGTCCTTCTTCTCGGCCACGCGTACCTGGCCGCTGTCGAGAAGGTTCAATGCTTGATCGACCGACTCGCGGATCTGACCCTTGGTGTTAAGACCGACCGTGTCGCGCGCCTCCCAGGCATCCTCGATGGTCTTCTGCAATGCTGTGTGCGGCATGGTCTGCGCCCGTTCCATCCTGTGGGAAAATCCGAAGCCGCCTTGTGGCGTGCAAACCGTGGGGGTGTCAACCGGGCACGTAAGGGCGGTGCTTCAGAGTGCTTTTGAAAAGCGAAACGCTTCTAGAAGCGGATGGCCATTCCGGCGAACAGGAAATCGAAGGGTGCAATCTTTGTAATCTCGGATCCGGGTACGCCGCCCGTTGGGCTGGTGGAGATATCGGCCTGGGTGCGATTGAGGGACGCGTAGACCTCCACGCCATCCGCCAGCTCCTGAACAACCGAGGCGCCCCAGATCGAGACCTCCGCACCGGAGATAAATGCATGGGCGCCCAAGGGCGTGGCATCGATACGCGCGCCCGTGTACAGGACGCCAGCGCCCATATTCCGGCGCCAATACTGACCGAACAAGGTCGTCTTGCCCAATGGCAACCAACGGCGCTCTATGCCGCCGACCAGATAGTAGAAATTCTCCGTATCGTCGATATCGGGAGCATTGCCGTAAAGGGCCTCGATATTCTTGTCGTCGCCCACGCCGGCGGCTGCATTGAGGAAAAGACCTGTCTGCGTATCCATCACGGACAGCGAGCCGCCCAGCTCCCAGCAATCGATTCTGGCCGTGTCTTGGGGACGTGCGCAGCCGCGTATATTCGGCACTGATCTTTCGGACCACTGTGCGAACCCCGCGCCTGCGGCAAATTTGAAGCGGCCGAACTCTCCAGCGTAACGCAAGGCGGCATCCCATACGTCATCCTCACCCCAGGTGGCCGACAAGGTGAAGCCTGCCAGGGAAGGTGTGTCGTAGCGCACGACGTTCCAGCGATGACCCTCGCCCCAGATATCGGTACGTCCCCTGAGCAGGATATCGCCGAAGCGTAGCCCGGTGAGAACCCCGTCGTCGTCGCGCCGCATGAACCAGCCGCGAGAGACGTAGCCAAGCATGAGTGGCAGACCCGGCGTCATGACCGAGCTGGTGTTGGCGAGCGAGATCTCCGTTATGGTGTCGGTGGCCTGCGATTGAAGCCCCATGGAGAGTTGGCCGAAATGGACATTCTTCAACGACCAGAACGAGTACCGCATCTCCTGCCGCTCCGCCGAGCCGTCAAAGGCGAACTGGTCCATGGGTGAAAACGGATTGGGGTTTGGGCCGAATTCGAAGACGTAGGCGGCCCTCCAGTCCTCATCGATTTTGCCCTCGCCGGAGAACCGCAGGCGCGGACGCTTTACCTCGTTCGACACGACGAAGGCGCCGGTCTGCGCGCCGTCGTTCCAGATCATGAGTGGCCAAGTCACCAGTCCGGAGATGGTCAGGGAGACCTTGGAAGCGCCCTTGCGCGTGTTCACGGCCTCAAGTTCGGCGATGCGCTCTTCCAGATCGGCGCAGCACGAATTGGCCAGATCGGCAGCCGCCGCTGGCGTTAGATTATTTGTGAAGCAGGCGAGAAGGACCAAGATCGAAGCGCCCGCTGCACGGGGAATTTTCCACGCGGCCATGGCGTGAACCAACCTCGGTGATTTGACCGGTCAGGCTTTGTCACTCCTGCGTACGAGCGTATTCGGGTCAGGCCAAGCCGTTTCTTGACCTGCCGTATCGCGGCCCTGACTTTGGCCCTGTCCGTGGTTGCCGCGCATCATACGATCGTTGAATCGCTGGGTCGTAAGGGGAGGGATCTATTACCAAGCGCCGCCCAATCTCCTGCAGTTCATTATGAATGCTTACGGATTGCCGCGAATCTCGCTAGATAGTTCGACACAGTTCCGCAACGGGCGAGTCGGTCCCGGGCACTCAACAGGACATCCATTCATGGCGAAATCGGAATCAACCGGTAAGAAGGTTTCCTCGGCTGCGGCCAAGGTGCTGAAGAGCAAGTCCGCCAGCACGGCAGAGAAGGCTGTCGCCGCCTCCGCCCTGACGCAGACCAGGAGCCCTAAGGAGACGACGGGCAAAGCGGTCGCTTCCAAAGCGGCAAAGATCCTCAAGGATCCCAAAGCCTCGAAGGAAGCAAAGTCGGTTGCCGCCTCCGCGCTGACACAAAAAATCAAGAAAAAGGCCTAAACGGCTTTCCTCCATCATCACTTTGGCTCATCGAGGCGCCTAACGAAGCGCCGCCTCGATGAGTTTTTTTGCGTCCGGGGAATCCCATTCGGCAGGCCCTGAGAGGCGGCCCAGCTCCTGGCCCTCCTTGTCGATCAAGATCGTGGTGGGCATTCCGACAATCTTGAGAACGGTGCCCTGCTTGGCGCTGGCGTCGACGTAGAGCTTAAGGCTGGTCGCTTTGGTCTCGTCGAGGAACTTTTTGCTTGCCTCCGCCCCTTTGCGGTCGAGGCTTAAGGCTACGACCTCGAATTTTTCGCCGCCCAGTTCCTTCTGCAGCCGGTCGAGCGCGGGCATCTCCTCGCGGCAAGGGGCGCACCAGGTGGCCCACAGGTTCAGCAAAATGGTCTTGCCCTTGAAGTCGGCGAGGGTCAGCGTGTTGCCGTCCGCATCGTTGAAGGTGATCTCGGGGAGTGCCGCAGGCGATTTCTTGTGTACGAAGGCGGCCATTTTGTCCCCGGATGCGGGCCGGGCCGCGGTCGTCCCCGGCGCGTCTGCATTGACCTCTTCGCTGGCTTTTTCCGGAATTGCTGCGTTGTCATGGCGCCCCAACGTAACGTATACCGCGCCAAAGCCGATAAGCGCGAAGAGCGCCAGTATTCCCAAGCTCTTGCCGCCCGCGTTCGAGCTCTTGGGAGCCGCGCTGCTTGTTTCGTCCTTATCGCTCATTGCAACTTGCGCCTTCCTAGCCAGTCTCGCGCCAACGGAGAGATCTCGTGACCGACAAATCCGCCAACAAGATGTGGGGTGGCCGTTTTTCCATGTCGCCCGCCGAGATCATGGAGGAGATAAATGCCTCGATCGGGTTCGACAAGGTGTTGGCGCCCCAGGACATCCGCGGATCGAAGGCGCACGCTGCCATGCTGGCGGAAGCCGGCATCATCACCAAGACCGATGCCCGCGAGATTGCCAAGGGCCTGGATCAAGTCCTTTCCGAGATCGAAAGCGGTTCGTTCAACTTTTCGCGCGCGCTCGAAGACGTCCATATGAATGTCGAAAGCCGGCTGCGGGATCTGATTGGCCCGGCATCGGGCCGTCTGCATACCGCGCGCTCGCGCAACGACCAAGTGGCTACGGACTTCCGGCTTTGGGTCCGCGATCAGATCGACGGGCTCGACGCGGCGCTTGCAGGCCTGCAACTTGAGCTGGCGCGAAAGGCTGAAGCCACCGCGAGCATTGTCATGCCGGGCTTCACGCATCTGCAACCCGCCCAGCCCGTCACCTTCGGTCATCACATGCTGGCCTATGTCGAGATGATCGCGCGCGATCGCGGCCGCCTGGCGGATGCGCGCAAACGCCTCAACGAATGCCCGCTGGGTTCGGCGGCGCTGGCCGGCACCTCTTTCCCCATCGACCGGCACATGACTGCCCAAGCGCTGGGCTTCGAGCGGCCGATGGCCAACTCGCTCGATGGCGTATCGGACCGCGACTTCGCGCTCGAGACGCTGGCGGCTGCCACCATCTGCGCCATTCACATGTCCCGGCTGTCGGAGGAGATCATCATCTGGATGACGCCGCAGTTCGGCTTCGTAAAGCTGTCGGACAAGTTCTCGACCGGCTCTTCCATCATGCCGCAAAAGCGCAACCCGGACGCCGCCGAGCTGTCGCGCGCCAAAGCCGGGCGCATTGCAGGCGCGTTCCAGAGCCTCGCCATGGTCATGAAGGGTCTGCCGCTCGCCTACTCCAAGGACATGCAGGAAGACAAGGAAGTCACCTTCGATGCACTGGCGAGCCTGAAGCTCGTGATCGCGGCGATGTCGGGCATGATTGGCGATTTGAAGCCGATGCCGGACGCCATGCGGGCGGCGGCGGGCCGGGGCTATTCGACGGCGACCGATCTTGCCGACTGGCTGGTGCGGGAGTTGAAAATGCCGTTTCGCGACGCCCACCATGTCACGGGCGCGATCGTGAAGTTGGCCGAGACCAAGGGATGCGACCTCGACGCCCTTTCACTCGAAGAGATGCAAAAGGTCGAGCCGCGTATCACAAAAGCCGTGTTTTCGGTGCTTTCTGTTGAAAATTCTGTCAAAAGCCGGACGAGTTATGGGGGAACCGCGCCACAGAACGTCACAAAAATGGCCAGGGCCTGGCTCAAGAAGTTGGAAAAGGAGCGGGGGAAGGTCTAAGACTAGCCCGACAGGGGGATCGTCCGCAAAGTCAAGTTCGCGCCGCCGCATGGTTGACGGCGCTTGCCGCGGGTGCCCCGGCAAATGGGATCGCAGCTTTGAAGATCGCGTATGCAAAGCCTCTCGTTCTGGTACTGGCGCTGGCCGTCGCGGCTGGGATCGCCGGTTGTGGTGTGCGCGGTCCCCTCGAACCGCCGCCTCAGGCCGCCGCTGAGGGCGCGGTAAAGTCTGCCGAGGCCGGTGCGGCTGGCGAAAACTCTGCCGCCAAACCCAAGCCGCACGAAGATTTCATTCTCGATCCATTGCTGCGCTGAAAGCCACCTGGACGGCGGGTCGTTAGCCCGCCAATTTCGGGTCCTCCGCGTCATGCGCATGTGCGACGGCCTTCAAAAAGGTTGAACTGACGCGTCCTCTTTCAAGGATCACCTTGCTGTCATGAACGTCCTTCACCGCCGACATGGGCACGGTGAAGGGGCCGAAATTTTCCACGTAAACCACGATCTCGTCTGCGGTCACGTCCGTCACGGCGCCAACCCCTTCGCTGCCTTCGTGGAAAAAGGCCATGTATCCCTGCTGGATGTCCTTCATGCTTATCCTCCTTGAGCGGTTGCGGCCGCATCGGCCCGGGATAAGTCGAACGCATAAGGGAACAAAAGGCTGCGTTGGAAGTTATGAAGATCATGCGGGCGCACAACGCCCGTAAGGCGCTGTAAAAGGCGCTGGACCGTCCGGGAGCCCGCAAGGCGCTCCCCGGCGGTTTTTCTTTGTCCTGGGGTGTGCTGGCAGCGCTGAGGTCGCGCGAAGGTACCTTTTGCAGCCGGGACAATCTGGTGTATGGGCTCGGAGCGAACAATCCCGAGTCCCGCCCCGATGCATCACTTTCACTACAAGGACGGCGTTTTGCACGCCGAGGACGTCAGCCTCACGGCCATCGCCGACGCCATTGGCACGCCGTTCTATTGCTATTCGACGGCGACGCTCGAGCGGCACTACGAGGTATTGGCGAAGTCATTTTCCGGACAGAACGCGCTGATCTGCTTTGCGGTGAAGGCCAACTCCAACCAAGCCGTGCTCGCGACCATGGCGCGGCTTGGTGCCGGTATGGACGTGGTATCGGAGGGTGAATTGCGCCGCGCCCGCGCCGCTGGTGTTCCTGCCTCCAGAATCATTTTCGCCGGTGTCGGCAAGACGCGGGGCGAAATGGCCTACGCGCTGGAAGAAGGCATTTTAGGCTTCAACATCGAAAGCGAACCGGAACTCCTCGCGTTGAGCGAAGTCGCCAATGCCATACGCAAGACGGCGCGCATTGCGATACGCGTCAATCCCGACGTAGACGCCAAGACCCACGCCAAGATTTCGACCGGAAAATCGGAAAACAAGTTCGGCGTGCCCTACGGGGAGGCCCGTGCGCTCTATGAGAAGGCAGCCCGCCTGCCAGGCATCAAGGTTTCGGGCATTCACATGCATATTGGCAGCCAGATCACCGATCTGCAGCCTTTTCGTGATGCCTTTCGCTTGATGCGCGAATTGGCGCTTGATCTGCGCGCCGATGGTCATGCGCTGGAGCATCTGGACATCGGCGGCGGGCTTGGGGTGCCCTATCGTGGCGCCAATGACGTGCCGCCGCATCCGGATGACTATGCCGCCGTCGTGCGCGAGGCACTCGGCGATCTGGGCCTTAGAATCGTTCTGGAACCCGGCCGCATGATCGTCGGCAACGCCGGTGTCCTCGTCACGCGCGTCATCTTTGTGAAGGAGGGCGTCGACAAGACGTTCACCATTGTCGATGGCGCGATGAACGACTTGATACGCCCGACTCTGTATGAGGCGCACCACGACATCTGGCCGGTGGTGGAGCAGGCGGGCGACATGGCGCCCGTTCAACAGGACGTCGTGGGTCCGGTCTGCGAAACGGGCGATTATCTTGCCACTGACCGGCCGCTGCCGCCCTTCGCACCCGGTGATCTGATGGCAGTGATGACGGCGGGGGCTTATGGCGCGGTGATGTCGTCGTCCTACAACACGCGGCCCCTGATCCCCGAGGTTCTCGTGAAAGGGGCCAATTACGCCGTGGTCCGGCCGCGTCCGACGTATGATGAACTCATCGGGGCGGATAAGCTGCCCCCTTGGCTGGCGCGCCGCTGACACCTCCGAATGCACGAAAATGAACGCGCGCGGGAAACGGCCATGACTGCGGCGGGTTAGTGCTTCCGTCGGGGTGGTTTGTTGCGGTTTGTTAAGGTGCGGCGTTTCCAGCCCATGATAAATTCGCCATCATGGCGAACCCTGATCAAAATCTTCCCGAATCCCCGCTTTCGCGCGTCTTTGCGCGCAAAGTGCGTTTTTCGACATGGGCTTTGTTCTTTGAGCGCCTTTGGCCGCGCCTTTGGCTGCTGGTCGCGCTGGCAGCCTTGCTCGCGGTCTTGTCGCTGTCGGGCGCGTTCGTCACGCTGTCCCCGCAGACGCACGCTGTGGTCCTTGGTTTGTTCGCCATCGCCGCGCTGGCGGCAGCGGTCTATGCGGGCCGCGTCTCCTGGCCAACGCGCGAGGAAGCAATTCGGCGCATCGAACGCCGCTCGGGAGTGCCGCACCGTCCGGCCACGTCCTATGAGGACACTCTTACGGCCAACTCCGACAACCCGGCGACCCAGAGCCTTTGGCAGGCGCATCGCGAACGCCTTGTCCGCGCCATGGGGCGCCTTAAGGTAGGGCGGCCGAGCCCGCGTGCCGACAGGTTCGATCCGCTCGCGCTGCGCGTGCTGCCGCTGTTGCTGTTGATCCCCGCCATAGGCCTCGTTTCGGGCAGTATCTACGACCGGTTGAGTTCCGCCTTTCGCTTCGGTGCAGGTGCGGCGCGCACCGATTCGCGCGTCGATGCCTGGATCACGCCGCCCGCCTATACGGGCAAACCACCCATCATGCTGGCCGACGGCAGCAGTCCAACGGGCGGGCGGGCCAGTGCCGAGAAGCCCAAGCTTTTCGAAGTTCCCATCAAGAGCATCCTGACGCTTCGGGGCTCGGGCTTCGGGAGCGGGCGCGTCTCCCTGGAGGTCACCGAAGCCGGTGGCGACAAGCCGGTGACGGCGCTTGCAGATCCGCCGAAAGAAAAGACCGACATTTCGGAAGTACGCTACGAGCTAAAGGCATCCTCACGGGTACGCGCGCTCGCAGGCGGCGAGGAGCTGGGGAGCTGGACGTTCGACATTATTCCAGATCAGCTTCCCAAGATCGCGCTCGATAAGGATTGGCGGCGCACGGCCAAAGGCTCGCTGCGTCTTGCCTACAAGGGCGAAGACGACTACGGCATCGCCCGCGCGATTGCCAAGGTGAAGCAGGCGAAAGACAACAACAGCACCGATCCCAACAAGGCCTGGGCGCGTCCGGAACCCCTCAAGGGTCCGCGCCTGCCGCTGGAGCGCCCGCCAGAGATCGTGCTCAAGGTGCCGGCAGGCGCAACCAAGTTCGATACGTCGAGTCTTCATGATCTGGGGTCCCATCCGTGGGCGGGCCAGACGGTTGAGCTATGGCTGGAGGCGACCGACGTCGCCGGTCAGGTCGGCCGTAGCGAGGCGATCGAGCTGACGCTGCCCGCGCGCACGTTCCGCAAGCCTCTGGCGCGCGCGGTCATCGAGCAGCGCCGCAAGCTCGCGGAGGATTCGCGCAATCGCCCTGCCGTTGTTCGCGCGCTCGATGCGCTGACTATTGAGCCCGAGGGCTTCATCGACGATGTCGCCGTCTATCTCAGCATGCGCTCGGTCTATCACCGCATCGAACGGGATAACGCGCGCGCGGCCGTCTCGAGCGCGGTCGATCAGCTCTGGGACATCGCGCTCAAGATCGAGGATGGCACCCTATCGGATGCCGAGCAGGCATTGAAGGATGCGCGCGACCGCCTCGCAAAAGCTCTCCAGGAAGGCGCGAGCGAGGAGGAGATCAAGGCTCTAATGCAAGAGCTGAAAGAAGCAATGAATCGCTACATGGAGGAAATGCAGAAGAACGCCGAGCAGGACGAGCAGGGCGATCAGGAAAATCAGCGCCAGATCTCCAAGGAAGACATGGAGCAAATGATGCGCGACCTGGAGGAGAATGCCAAGAACGGTTCGCGCGAAGAAGCCGAACGGCTGCTTTCCGAGATGCAGGAAATGATGGAGAACATGCGCGCCGGCGAGACTGCCCAGTCCAAGGAGCAGCAAGAGCGCGATCGAGAGATGATGAAGAAGCTTGACGGTCTGAGCGATCTTACCGGCAAGCAGCAGAAGCTCATGGACGACACCTTTAACGAGGGACGCGAGCAGCAGGAGCAGCAGCAGCGCGGCGGTTCGCAGAAAGGTCAGCAACAAAGCGGCCAGCAGGGTCAGTCCGGACAACAGCAGATGGAAGGCGGCAACGAACCTGGCCAGCGTGGCCAGCAGCGCCAGCGGGGCGGAAAGTCAGGCTCGGACATGGCCGGCGATCCCCACAAATCGGACGGCAAGGGCAGTCTGATGGACCGTCAGTCGGATCTGCGCAAAAAGCTCGAACAGCTCCAGAAAGAGCTGGAGGAAATGGGCGCGGGCGGCTCCGACCGCCTGAAGGACGCTGAGGAGGCCATGAAGAGCGCCGAGCAGTCACTCGAACAGGGCGAGATGGACGAGGCGGCGCAGAGTCAGGCTGAAGCGCTGGAAGGCATGCGCCAGAGCGCGCAGAAGATGGCCGAGCAGATGCAGAAGAATGCCCGCCAGCGCGCGGGTCGGGGCGATGATACGCGCCGCGATCCGCTTGACAGGCCGCAACGCGCGGAAGGCCCCGATCTCGGCAATTCGGTGAAAGTGCCCAACGCAATCGATGCCCAACGGGCGCGTGAGATCCTCGATGAACTGCGCAAGCGTTCAGGTCAGGCGCTGCGTCCGCCGGTCGAATTGGACTATATCGATCGTTTGTTGAAGCGCTTCTGATCCCGGTCCTGGAGTCTCGACGCCGTGCGCAAATCGAAGGCAGCGAAGTTCATCCAGCGCGATGGTGGGCGTCAGGGCGCAGCGGCTGTCTCGGGCGCAAAGCGCACCAGGAAGCCGCCGATCACCTGATGGCTGGTGAGGCGCGTCGATCCCCAGCCACCCGGCGGCTCGTCGCCCGACCACCAGCGTGAGAACTGGCTCCACATGTCGATGGGGAACAAGCTGCCGTCTCGATAGGTGTGTGGAGCGCGATAGTCGGCGATGGTGAACTTGTATTCCAGGAAGATCGATCCGGATCGCAAGCGGAACTCCAATCCGAAAAGCGCCTGTGCCGTGGGGCCGGTGTACTGATATTCGTAGGTGCGTCCCTTGTCGGTGGTGCGCTGCATTTCCGAGTGAGGAAGCGATACGCCGGCACCGACGCCCGCATAAGGCACGATGACGTTTGAGAAGCGGGCAAACCTCAACAGTCCGTTGAGGGTGAGCATGTTGTGTCCGTGCGAGAACTCAAGCTTCTGGAAGACGTCACCGATCTTGCCGCTTTCAGGCACAGGCTTGCCGTCAAGCATACCCTCCATCTTGACGTTCTGATCCTTCGGAGCGAACGCCTTGGAGTGGAGGAAGTCGATCATGGCGCCGGTGGTGCCGTTGGCCGACCAGCGTTGAATGCGCGCGCCATAGTAAAGCGGATTATTGAAGGGGTTTGTGTACCATTCCACCTTTTTCAAGGTGACGTCGTTGGCCGGATCCGTCTGCAGGCGAAAATCGCTCGGATAGTGGTAAGGCGCACCAACATAGGCGCCAAAGGTCGTTTCACGGCCCGGCGCTGCGGTGGCGGTCAATCCGTTTGCGGCGGCGGAGCTTTTGCCCACCTCGTCGCGATTGCCTGGCATCGCGGCCATCACGACAAGCGTTCCAGCGGCGACTATCGCAGCAGCTTGTTCGAGTGCCTGTGCAAATGTCTGCTTCGGGCGCTTCGCGCCAGCGGTTGCGCCAGATTTGATCAAGCACGTTTCAAGCGTGTTTGCTTCGGGCGCGGTCGCGCCATGCGCCGTCGTTGCCATTGCGCCATGTCCCCCGATTATTACCCTGCCCGCTTTCCCTTGCGGTGAGATTACTCTTGAGATGAGCAATTAGGATTCGCCATTTGCCGCATCTCCTATTTATACGGATCCTCACGCGCCCGTCTGCCGTCCGAGCGCCTCGATCATGCGAAACACAGCGACAATCTGCGGTGCCTTGCGCGTCAAATACGCTGGACCCGTGTAGCCCCACCAGTCCCAACAGGCTTGCGGATTGAAAGGCGCGATTTGTGCTTGTGGAAAGAGTACGATGATGCGGTTCGTATCGGCCCACCGCGCAAATCCTGTATCCTTGATGAACGCGTCGCCGACCTTCTCGCGGTTTTGCCCACAGCCGTGATAAGCGACGTGGATCCTGCATCCTGCTTGCGCGCGGCAGCTTTCTGGAATGTAGACGACGCCACGATCGGCCATGCCGTCGGGACTGAGATCCTGCGTATAAAGGCGCTGATCGAATTCAACCCATTTGCCTTGTGGCGAGGCCGAGGGCGCTTCCAGTTTTCCGTAGATGTGGGTCAGGAGCGCGCCGGCCTGATCGTAGTCGCAATCAACGACGTAAGGTTCGCCGGACCGGTCGCAGGCGGCGCCGTCCTCGTTGGTCACAAAGGCATGACCTGCTGGCACTGTATCGACGAAATTGATGTTGGTCTGGGGCACGCCGAGTGCCGCGTAGAAATCGGCTGCGGCTTTGACAATTGCCGGAACGACGGTGCGATCTTCCGATCCGGTGAAAAGATAAATGCGATCGCCAATCACATCTGTGATCGGGTCTATCTCTCCTCGCTCCGCGCGCGCTTTCGTCCTATCGGCAAGCATTTGCGGGTCGGCGACGCCCCACATTGCGAGATTGTTCAACATGCAGCCGTTGACGGCTTTCGACAGGTTGAGGAATTCGGTGCCCGGCGCAGGCAGCGTGTCTGCAAAAACGCTTTGCGAGCAGCCGTAAGGTCCGCCCGCGATGATCGCCGCGCCGGTTACAATTTTGGCGTGCGCCATTTCGAACTGGCCCGCCATATAGGCGCCAGAGGAAATACCGGAAACTGAGGTGGCGTCGATCTTCGCGCCGAGTGGAGGCAGTCCGCCGGTGGAATCGGTAGGCTCGCACGCACCGGCAATCAGGCCCACGACAGCTGCGATGAGCGCGCTCTCACAACTGCTGCGGAATTTCGGTAATGCCATCGTCATGCGCCAAAGTCCGAGTATGTCCGTGCCGGGGCCGGACCTTACTCTGCGCCCAGCACGAAGGCTATGGCTGAAGCGGTAATGTACAGGTCATTTGACGCGGATAGATGCGCGATCCACACGTCCTTGAGCATCTATGACCGTAAGCTTCGCAAAGCCAGGTCCGCTGGGCTGCCATGTCACTTCGCGGGCATGCGGATCGGACCCGATTGGCGCGCCGTCGATCAGCCACGTCAGCGGCAGCGCGCCGCCCTCGGCCTTCAGAACAAGGCCGGTGTCATCCACATCCATCGTCTCGATCTCCGAGCGGTCGGGCGGGAAGGATATGACAAGGGGTTGTGAAAGATAGGGGCCGGTTGCGGCCTCCTCGCCAGGCTCACGCCAGCGCTTCAATGGCGGGGGCAGATCCACGCCGGCGACTTGCAGCGCACCTGGCGGAGGCGAGGGCAGGGGGACGCGTTTTGGTGACAGGCGGGCAAAGGCATCAAAGAGGATGGGGGCAGCAGCAGTGCGGCCCATAAGTCCCGGTACGCTGGTGCCATCGGGACGTCCGACCCAGACGGCAATCACGTGCGCGCCATCGTAGCCGATGGCCCACGCATCGCGGTAACCGTAAGAGGTTCCCGTCTTGTAGGCAAAGCGGCCGCCTTTCGCGTCCGGCGGCGGAGGCGCATCTTTCAGAATGTCGCTGACGTACCACGCGGCAAGCGGGGACATGAGGCGGTGCGCATTGACGAGCGGCTTGACCTTCGTCTGCGCGAGAACGCGAATGCGCTCGCCCCAGCGGTGCGTGAGCGTGATACTCTCGCCCCGGCGTGGGAGTGCGCTGTAAAGCTGTGCGAGGTCGCGCAAGGTTAGGCCCGTACCGCCAAGCGCCATCGCCAACGTCGGCTCGGACTTGTCGGGAAAGCGCGCCTCGATACCGGCGCGCCGGAAACGTCCGACAAGTTTGCCAGGACCAACGCGCGCCAGCATGCGAACGGCAGGGATGTTGAGTGAGCGCGAAAGCGCTTCGCGGACCGTGACCGTGCCATGAAAATCTTCATCGAAATTTTTCGGCGCGTAGTTGCCGAAACGCACGGGGCGATCCTCGATCAGGGTCTCGGGATGCGCCAAGCCTGCTTCGAAGCCAAGCCCGTAGATGAACGGCTTCAAGGTTGAACCCGGCGAGCGGACCGCGGTTATCATGTCGATGGCGCCTTTGCGGCCGGCTTCGAGATAGCCGGCCGAGCCGACATGGGCGAGGATCTCGCCGGTGGAATGATCGGCAACCAGGATCGCGGCGGAAAGATTATCGCCAAGCAAAGCCGCATGCGTCTCCGCGAGTTTTTCGAGCGTGGCCTGCAGCGTGCGATCCAGCGTCAGCTTGTGGACGTTCTTACCCGGCGCATCGACGATTTCGCTCTCCGCCAGATGGGGCGCGAACTTGGGAAACTCCAATCGTGCATGGGGGATGGCTTCGCCGCTCGCGCGCGCGGCCTCCGCCTGGGTGATGACGCCATTGGCGGCCGCAACCTGGAGCACCCGGTCACGCGCCAACCGCGCCGCCTGGGGATGGCGATCGGGGCGCCGCGACTCCGGCGACTGCGGAAGCGCGACGAGCAGGGCGGCCTGCGCGATGGACAGGCGTCGCGGTTCCTTGCCGAAGTAGGCAAGTGACGCGGCGCGCACGCCCTCGATGTTGCCGCCGAAGGGGGCAAGCCGCAGGTAGAGCCGCAGGATCTCATCTTTGGAAAGAGCCTCTTCAAGCTGCCAGGCACGCGCCATCTGTCGGAGCTTGCCGGGCCCTGTTCGCTCGTGTTTACCCTCCACGAGTCGGGCGACCTGCATGGACAAGGTTGAGGCACCCGACACAAGCCGTCCGTGGCGGATCATTTGCACGGCTGCGCGCACGGCAGATCGCGCATCGACACCACCGTGGCTGTAGAAGCGCCGATCCTCGAACGCAAACAGCATTTTGAGATAGCGCGGATCGACATCGTGGATTTCGACCGGAAGACGCCAGCGGCCATCGGCGGTCGTAAATGGCCGCAGCAGGCGGCCTTCGCGATCCACCACGACGACCGAGACCTGATTGGCATCGGTGAGCGACAGAGGTCCGATGTCCTTTACGGCCTGGCGATAGAAAGCCAAGGCAGCCGCGCCGCCGGCGAGCGCGAGGACGAACGTCAGTGTGATAATCGCCCCGGCATGCCGGCGCGTCCGCCAAGTCCCC
The DNA here is from genome assembly GCA_016793445.1 of Hyphomicrobium sp. Classification (GTDB taxonomy): domain Bacteria; phylum Pseudomonadota; class Alphaproteobacteria; order Rhizobiales; family Hyphomicrobiaceae; genus Hyphomicrobium_B. The sequence continues at coordinate 481,784 of JAEUME010000002.1, forward strand.
CAGGCGCCGCGCCCCTCGTCAGGGCGCGGCATTTCTTGCGTGTCTTTTCGCTTCAAGCGCAGCACGGGGATCTACTCCTTCGTGCCGACGCTGAGTGTGCCCGCATCGGTGCGTGCATAGCGTTCCGGACGATACATGTCCTCCACCGTCGCGGCGGGGTGGACGAACGTTCCGGGTGTGACGGCCCGCACGATGTAGGCAAGGGTCGCGCTGACCGCAGGCTCGCCCGCAGCCGGAGCGTTGCTGTCAGATCCGCCCTCGCTGCTTGCGCTTTCGTCGCCTTCGGTGTCGCTCTCGTTGTTGTTCTGCGAGCCGCTTTCATTGGAGCTTGAGAAGTTGAACGCAGCAACGAAGCGATCGTCGCGGAACTCCGTGTGCTCGGGGGTCGTGGCGGACTTGACGAAGTCGAGTCCGTTGATCGAGCCGCTCTCGACAAGACGCGGATTTTCGATCTCCATGCCTGCAGGCAGGCGATCGACGACCAGCACGCGGCCGCCAGCTTCCTGAGACGTGATCTTGAGCACCATGACGAAGCGGTCGTTCTGCTTCACATCTGTCTTGCCACCCGCGAGGCTCGCCATGTCGACCGGCTTGCCGTCGAGCGTGTAGGCCTTGCGCTCGATCCCGAAGCCCATCGAGACGGCAGGCTCGGGCGTCAGTGCCGCGCCGACGACGGAGATGACGGCATCCACGGCAGAGTCGCCGTTGTTGAAGATCGTAACGGGATGATCCTTCAGCGAGTCGGCCGTGAGGCTACGCATCACGGGCCCACTGACGGGAGCGCCATCGATCGAAAGCTTAGCGCCTTTGGCTTCGTCATTGAGCGCTTTGGCGGCGAGCAGCATCCACGCCTGTTCCTGCGTGGAGGTATAGCTGCGCGTTTCGTAGGCCCTGGCAATAACGTTCGCAAGCCTTGGCGTTTCGGCCTTCGCGATGCCGGTCTCAGTGGCGAGCGTTACCAGGGCCGCGCCGTCGCGCAACGTCGAGCCGTAGTCGGCCCGATAGGCCGTGTCGGGCGTCACCGTAGTCATTTGCGTCAGCGCGCTGGCGAACACACGTTCCGCCCGCTCCTTGTCGCCCATCATCGAGAGTGCGGCGCCCACTTGCGCCTTGGCAAGCGGCGTGGAGAAGCGCTCGATGCGCTCGTCCGCATAGTAACGCAGCTCGCCTACCGGTGCGCGCCCGTTGCGCGCCAGCACGTAGAGAGCGTAGGCGCGATCCTCACCGCCTGACTGGAAATCTTCCGCATAGGCAAGGAAGTTCTGCAGACGGTCGAGGCCGTTGTTGAAGCCTTGCGTCTTAACAGTGTAGCCGGCCTCCTTGGCGCGCGTCAGGAAGTCCATGACGTAGCCCGTCAGCCACAGGTCACCCGAGGAGGGACCCCACACGCCGAACGCGCCGGAGCTGTCCTGCATCTCGAAGACGCGGTCGACCGCGGCCTGCACGCGCTCACGCAGTGCCTTGTCCTCGGCCATTCCCATCTGAGACGCGACGGCATTGACATAGACCAGCGGCAGAGCACGCGACACTGTCTGCTCGGCGCAGCCGTAAGGATAGCGGTCGAGCTGCGTCAGAAGAGTCGGAACATCGAGACGCGCGGCGGGGCCAACCGAGATGTTCACCCGTGTGCGTGACGCGATCAGATCGCGGACCAGATCGGAGGTAATGGTCATCTTTCCGGTTCCCGCCTTGAGCGACGAGATGGTCGTGCGCTTGATGTCGCCAGCAGGCGGCAGAACTTCAAACGTCATCTCGCGCTTGAGAGTGATGTCGCCGGGACCGGTGACGGTTGCTTTCAGCGTCACCGGGCCGACATCGGTCGGGCTGAAGGCTATCTTCTGGAACGTTTTTGCGCCGGTCTTGAGGGCAACGTCACGCTCGGTCAGAATGGTCAACCGCTCCGCGGTGTCGTCGCCTTGTTTTTGCGCAAGTCCGATTCTGTAGGTTCCGTCCGCGCCTTCGACGTTGTGCACGTCGAAACCCAGCTGTACCTCGTCACCAAGAGTAAGGAAGCGCGGCGCGGCCACCGTGAGCGCCACGGCATCACGCACGATCAAGTCGCCGGCGGCGTGTCCCACTTTGTCCGCCGTCCAGGCCACTGTCATCACGCGCACCGTGCCGTTGAAGTCCGGCAGCTCGAAATCGACGTTGGCCGTGCCGTCGTCACGCACCTTCACGATGCCAGAGTAGAGCGACAGAACGGTCTCGACGGTCGGGTTGCCTTGCATGGCAGGACCTGATGCGTCGCCTCCCGAGCGCAGCTTGCCGCGTTCTGCACGCATGCCGTCGATGAGCCGGCCGTAGAAATCGCGGATCTCGTAGCCGAGCTTCGACTGGGCGTTGAACCACTTCTCCGGCGCGGGGCTTTCAAAGCGCGTGAGGTTGAGCACGCCAAGATCGACAGCCGCCACCGTGATGCGCGCATCCTCGCCGGGCTTGAGACCCTCGACCTTGACCGGCACCGTGAGCTTGGCCGCCGACTTGACCTTCTCGGGCAGCGTCATGGCGATCTTGAGTTCGTTGCCGGCCTGATCGAGTGCGAGCCATTTCACACCGATGGCGCGACCGGGCATCCGCTTGGCGCTTTCGTCGATCGGGCGGTAAAGCACCGCCGTAACGTAAGCACCCGGACCCCAGCCTTCTGTGACCGGGATATCGATCTCTCCACCGCCCTTGGCGATATCGGCTTGCGCGATGAGATGCACACCAGAGCCCAGCACCGCGATCAGCGCTTTGCCGCCGAGCTTGGAGGCGATGCGCAGCTTTGCGGTATCGCCGGCGCGGTAGGTCTCCTTGTCGAGCGCCAGCTCCAACTGCTCGGGGCTGTCGACGGTTTCACCCGAAGTGTACCAGCCGGAGCTGAACAGGAAGCCCGACGCAGGTCCGTTGGGATCGGCAGAGGTCACATCGAGGCGGTAGCGTCCCCACGGCAATTTCTGCGAGATGCGCGCCGGCGTGTCCGCGGCCGTGTCCAGGCTGCCGTTGGCTATCTTGCGCTTCAGCGTCACCGCTTCGTAGGTCCAGCCGCCGTCGCGGCGATACCACTGCCAGTTGGTGTCGAGACGCGTCAGCGTCCAGGCCAGACCATGGGCTGCGGCAGGCTTGCCGTCCTTGCCGGCGACGATGACGTCGAACGAGGCGGTTTCGTCCTCGGGCGCCATGGTGCCTTCGAACGACGGCTTGATGCCGATCCGCTCGGATTTCATGTCAACCGGCACGGTGAGCGTGCGCTCGATGGTGCGTCCGCCCTGCTCGCGCAGCTTCACGATGAGCTGAGCTTCGAGCGGCTTGTCGGTCTTGGGGATGGCGGGCAGCGTGACGGGAATCACCGCCTTGCCATCCGCTCCGGTGATGAGGTTCGCTGGCAGCGCGCTGCGGACCGCATTGACGAGCTCGTCAGCCTGGCCGAACGAATAGCCTGCAAATCCGGGCACATCCTTGCCAGAGGGTTTGACAACGATCTCACCTTCAAGTCCGAGGCTGGCGGCGGGTGGTCCATAGAGGTACTTGCCCGAAACATTGATAGTGCCTTGCTCCTCTGGCGACAGCGCGGGCGATGCCGAGGTAAGCGTCATGTCGAGCCGTTCAGGCACGAAGTCCTCAACCAGGAAGGCGCGTTCGGCGATGGCCGGCTGCTGGGGATCGGTATGCAGCCACAGCCGCCACGTGCCGGTCATTGCGGACTTGGCAAGTTGAAGAATGTGCGAACGTCCCCCCAGGCCCTGGTCGTTGAGCACGATGCGCGCGTGCTCCACGCCGTCGGGCCGTTGCACGATGAGCGTTGTTGGAATTGCGGAAGACTTGCCTTTGGAATCGCGCACGAGCGCGGATACGGCGACTTCCTCCCCGCCGCGGTAGACGCCGCGCTCGGTGTAGACATAGGCGTCGATCGGGCCCGGAGCTTCGCGACCCTTCACACCGCGGTCGGACAGATCGAAGGCATTGGCCGTGAGATCAAGGAAAGCGTACTGGCCCTCGCCCTTTTCAGCGACGAGCACGGCAGGCGCCACACCGCCGTCACCCTTGGCGACGGCCGCGTCGAATTTCGCATAGCCTTTGTCGTCCGTGGTGGCCGTTGCCAGCACCTCGTTGTTGCGGGCAACGAGCTTCACCGTGCTGCCGGCGATGGGGGTAGTGTCCACGATGGAGCGCACGAAGGCATGAACGCCGTCGGATCCCGAGAAGGCGGTGAGCCCAAGATCGGAAACGATGAACCACTGCGTTGCGCGGTTGTCGTCGTTCTTGGATTTCTCGGATGGCTTGGCGACCATCACATAGGCACCGGGTTCGAGCTTGCCCGTTACGTCAGTGATCGGAACGGCTGTCGTTACCTCCTCGTTGAGCTTTGAGGCGATATCCATCGAGCCGGAATAGACCTTGATGCCGGTGCGGTCGCGGATGTTGTCGACTTCCCAGCTCGAAAGCTGGCGCTGGAAATCGCCTGATTGCAGAAGCGTGGCGAGGCTGCGGTCGCCGATGCGATAGACGTCGACCTCGATCTTGCCGGTGTTGGTGGTGACAACAGGGATGCCTTGCTGGCCGCGGCTTGGCAGCACGTAGGATTTACCCGTGAAGCGCACGAACGCGGATCGATCGGGAATGTAGACGGCGAGATCGGCGGACTTGGTCAGGTTTTCACCCACCGCGGAAGGAAGTCCGGCGCGCAGTTGTACCTGATAACGCTCACCATGCTTCAAGCCCTCGATGCAGAGCTGCTTGCCTTCCTGGACGAGGTTTTGCGGGTCCTTGCCGTTTATGGATACGAATTTGCTGACGTCGCCTTGGGTACGGGACAGATCTTCGGAGAACTGCAGGCAGAGCCGGGGAGGCGTGGTCTCGTTGTCAGCCTTGTAGTCGGTCATGCGGAAGCCATGCTCGGCGCGCAGGCGATCATAGGCCTCGCGTACGGGCTGGCTGTCGGCAAGCTCCATGCTCATCTTCAGCGCGTCGATCGCGGGACGCCAATAGGAGCGGCGCTCGAGCGCCTGGCCGAGGACAAAGAGCGCATTGGCTTTTTGCGTGTTGCTGGTCGCGAGCTGGTAGCCGCGATAGGCGGCGCCTGAGGCATGAACCGGGAAATCGTAGCGCTCCGAGCCCTTTTCAGGGTCAGGCTTGATGGCGAGCAGGGCTTCCGCCAGACGTGTCCAGGCGTCGGAATCCTTCATGTCGGCGGCGACTGCGCTGGCCAGAAAACGGGAGGCGGCGCGCGGATCGGCGCTAAGAACCTTGGCCGCTTCACCCTTCAAGCTGGCGGCCGTCTTGCCTTCGGATTTCCAGTTGTCCTTGAGGAACGTCTCGTACCGCTTGGCATCGGCCGCAACGCCCTCATGGGCGAACACCGTTTCGGCGGAGAACGCCGCAGTTGCGGTCAACGCGGCGGAGGCGGCTAGCCCGGCCGCCGTCAGCGCGGAGAGAAAAGCGAGGCGCGAGAAATATTGCATGGTGCCACCCTGGAAGAATTGGAACCGCGCGAACGATTGCGCGCGAGCCGTGAGCGTATGGCGGAAAGTATCGCGTGCGAGGCTTGCAATCATAAGCCTAATAAGGGCGAAAGCCCGAACGGCGGCGGCAATTAACGTATTGCGGGGATTTCCGCTTTCATGCCGGGTTTTTCCGCCGATGCAGTGCGAAGGGCGCGCGGCGGGCCCATACGAAAACAGCGGGGAAGTTGTCCCCGCCGTTTGCAAGTCTTAACACGCGACTGCGACTGCTGTTAGCGGCGCGTCACCGGATGGGCCTGAGAAGCGGCCCCTTCTCCGAAGGAGCCAGCAACCATCATCTGAGGTGCAAGAGGGCGCAGCCGGCGCACGGCCTGCGCGGTGGCCCACAGGCGGTTGAAGGAAGTGACTGCGTGGCTCGTCGCCTCGGGGTTGTCATGATGGAACAGCTCGAAGGCGTCGCGTTTTGCCGGATCGCGGCGCATGCAGTCGCCGAGCCACATGATGTTGGCGCTTAGAACCATCTGCTCGTGTGCGGAGGTAAAGCGCGGATCGGCCAGCACGCGAATGTCAGCGTTGCTCATGTCCAGAATGGAGGGGCGGCCGGGCTCTTCGGTGAAGGCGTCGAGATCCAGCAGGACCGCGGTCAGGCTGATGTTGGCGCCGGTCAATTCCGTGGCCATGGAGGCGACGGCACGTGCCACCGGGCTGTCGGGTGCGCGTGCAAGAAGCGTGATGCAGGCCGGGGCGGTGTCTCCTGATGCACGGCGCACGACCAGCGCCGTAGCGACAAATTCCCTGAGCTTGGCTTCCCTCTCTTCGCGGCCAATGTTCTGGAGACGCGGGGAAGTCGCAAGGCGCATGTGAAATTCCTCAAATAACCAGACGCGAGACGATCGATCCTGCGTAGCTGGGGCATGTTGTACGCCCCCATTAAGACGCAAGACTGTTAAGGGAGGGTTGCGGAGCGCAGCGAATGCGCACAGTGCCCGAAATCAGATCTCATAGCCTCAGACCTATTGAAACCGTTACTCAGCAGCCGGTGGCGGCGCCATCCTGCCGATGAACGCGAGATCGCGCTGCGTCAGCTCACCGGCTTTCAGCTCCTCGACTTCGATCTCCTCGAGTTCATCTTCGGGAACCCATTGCAACATTGGACTGTCGGCTTTCGGGGGCCCCGCCGCCGGCGGGAGAAGCGAGGTTTGCGCTGGTGCACGAACTGCCTCCATGCAGGCTTCGGGCTTGCCCGTGGCTACCGCAGCCGCCTTGGACATCGCCGCCTTGAGAGAACCGGCGACCATCGCTTCCGCCACCGGAATGGAGAAGGTTGCCGTCTCGCGCGCGAGCGTCACGTCAACTTTGTCGGCATGAGGAACGGGAGGCGGCGTTGTCTGCCCTCCAGTGGCCCCCTGCATGCTGGCGTTGGAAGGCGCTTTCACGGTCACTTCGGCCTCTTGCTCGACGCGCGCGGGGGCCCGCGGAATGCGCGGCGCTTGCGGAGGCGCCGGCTCGATGACGGGAGGCTCGTCGAGGGGCGCGCGCGAGGACGCCGCTGCAAACGGCGCATACGGGCCGAAGCGCGCGGCGTGCTCGGCATCGACGTGAGCAGCCGATGCAGCATGAGGTTTCCGGGGCTCGAATTGGGCCACATTGGCAGGCGCCGCAGCGCCCGTTTCAGACACGCTCGATCGCATCATCCCTAGCCCAGGCATTGGCCTGCCGGAGGCCGTTCGTTCAGTCGTGACGTCTTGCGCGCCGAGCCGCGACGCTGGAGCGTCGAAAGTTGGCTCCCTGGGTTCCGGCCTTGGTTCAGGCGCAAAGCGCGGCATCCGGTAAGGCGTAGGCCGAGCCGATGCGGCAGGTACCGCTGCGGCGGCACCGCCGGGCATCGGTCCACGTGGGCTTGTTATGGGCTGAGTCAAAACCGGGCCTTGCGGGGGCATCGGCTCGCGGGGGGCGGCGCTGATTGCAACGGTCTCGGCCCCGGTCATTTGAGGATGTGGCGCTTGACGTGAGCGCAGGTGCGCGCCCGGGAACACGCGCTTTTCATTTTCGGCGCGCTTGGCCGCGCCCATGATGGCGCCCAAGATGATGTCCGACCATGCGCCGTCGGTGAATTTATAGACGCGGAACGCCTCTGACCCGGCAAACTTCGAGCCCTGCCGCGCCAGCCGCTTCTGAATGCGGCCCGTGGTCGGCAGCAGCGTGCGCTTGAAGATGCGCTCCTTCTCGAAGCTGGCAAACAGATTGGCGAGAAGCTGCGCCTCGAGCCGCAAAACCTCACGCTCGGCCGGATTGAGACGGGGGGGCGCGTCAAGCGGAACGGCGACGTAGTAGTCTCCGTTCATATCGAAGACGACGTGGCGGAAGATCTCGAAATTCTTGCGGACCTCCTCGTCGCCGTGGATGTCCTTGAAGCGCGAGAGAATGTCGATGACGGGGCCGCGCTCGGCCGCCCGCATCTTGGGCACCAGACCGGAGAGCCGGCTGCGCGGTGCTTGCACCATGGATACAAGGAACAGGCACAAATCGACGAACAGCGCCACGGCGAGAGGGACATAATCGCGCTTGGAGAGTCCGCCTTGCTCGACGGACCATTTCGCGGTGTTCGCGGAGGGCGCCTCAACCGACTGGATTGCCTTCTTCTGCAGATCGCGCAGTTCGTCGGCAGACGGCGGCAGCTTGAATGACATTGCCCCTAAGAGCGTCGCCGTTAGACGGCGGAACGCCTCGATCGTCGCTTCCGAGCCCTCGACGACCGCGATCTGCGGTTTCTCAAGCTCGGGCAGCTGGTCGATCGCCTTGACGACGCCGCGCAGCGCGGTCTGAAGCTGGACGTCGGGGCACGCGATGGTTCCGCCCCGGCTGTCGGGGAACGTTGTACGCTCGGCGCGGTCGGCGAGATCGTTGCGGATCTGCTTTAGCTGTGGATCGGTGCGAAACGCATTGAAGCCCGTCACCGTCATATCGAGCTTACGCGACAAGGTGCGCATGAACTCGTTTCGGGTCCCGCTCTTGGCGTCTATGGTTGTGGGGTCGTCCGACACGATGCGGATCATGTCGTTGTTCAACGCGGAAAGCTCGGTGTTGACCGTGCCGATGCGGCCCTTGACGAAATCGGAGGAGAACTGGAAGCGCTGAGCGTCTTCCTCGCGCATCTTACGGCGCGGGCCATCGCCCGGCCGCGAGTTGGGGCAAGAGGTGCCTTTGGTGCGCTCCAGCTCGGCTTTCTCGCCGGAGACTTGCGTCAGCTGAACAAGAGTGGCCTGCAACTGCTCAAGACGTGTGGAAGCCGCATGCAGAGAGCTTTGCACTTGTCCCACCGCACTCTCCGCGGAACGCGAGGCTTCGCCGCGGCTCTCCAGCACCTTCCAGTAAAAGCCGAAGCCGAAGCCGACGGAAATCAGCGACAGAAACACGTAGCCGAATGCGTACAAAGTCTTCGTGACGAAGGCATGAGGTCTGAAGATCTGGTCGAGCAGCCAGATGATCATGATCATCAGCATGGCGACCGAGAAGCCGATGATGATCTTATGGGTAAAGGGCAGATCGCCCATGTTGGCTTGGATGAGCTCGAGCATGCCCACGTAGGTTGCGACCCACGATAGCCCGCCAAGTCCCGCGATCAGCACCGATCGCTTCCAGTCGCGCGGGCGTTTGTCAGCCGCCGGTGAGGAGATCGTGCGCGCACCCGCACCCTCCAGGCTAGGAGGATCGCGGTTCAGATCGGAAGGTGTGTCCTGTCGCATTGCATCCTACCCAGCAAAGGAAGCTTGGCTTGCGACAGTCTGAAAGCTTGGCGTGTTTTTGATGGTTGAACTTTGGCTCGGTCGTGGCAAATCGTGCGCATTGTGGACAAAGCGCGTCGGATCAGCGGCTCGTCAGACTGCGGAGCGCCTGCTCGCCCGGCGTCAGTGTTGCCGTGGTCTCCGCGGCAGTCCGCCGGGCCGCCGCGGTGGCGCTGAACTGCCGGTGGCCCGAAGCGCTCGCGACTGGCGCGGGCCGTGGCGTGAGCCGGCGCCTGGGCAGAAGATCCTGGCGCGGGTGGCTTTTGGCGTGGCCCGCCAGATCTTCCAGCAAGCCGTCAAGCAAGGGCGTCGCCACCTGGGATGCGTGCAGCCCGCGCGCCCAGGGTTGAGTAGGCGTGCCCGTGCCGACAAGGACGACATAGGAATAAGCCGCCCCGTTGGAGAACTGAATACCGCCCGATATCCACGTGTCGACAGTGGCGTCCGGGTCGGTCGAAACCTGCGTGCCTGTCTTCGCGAAATGCAACCTGAGATCGCCGCGCCGTGCCGCGCACCAGCGGCTGAGCGATTTCAGCGTCCCGTGAGATTGCCCGTCGGCCTGATAGCACAAGGGCGCTTCGAGCAGCGTCTTGATCAGGGGCGTCGCGCCGGGACGTATCAGCGAATTTGGAACGATGTCCGGCTGGCGCGTGGCTGCGATGCCGGCCCCGCCCTCGCCCTTGAAGGTATAGTCATAGGTTTGGATGAGGCCCGGCGCATGCACGCTTGAGGATCCACGCCCGATGAGGGCCGCGAGAATGACAGCCGACATGTGATGGACCCGGCGCGGGGAACCCGCGATCTGTCCAAGGACCGCTGCCGTCGAAGGCGGCGTCCCCCCTTCGGCCGCCGCCGGCGGCATGGTGAATCCGAAGCCGTCGATCAGCTTGCGAAAGCGCGGCTGCCCTACGAGGGCTGCGCGATTGACAAGCGGCGCATTGAGCGAGCAGGCGAAGGTCACGATGGCCCGCCGTCCCCGCCGTTCATGGCCATGCTTATCACAGGTCTCCAAGCCGCGGTCGGGAGCTTCGGTATCGAGATAGAGGCTGTCGGCCGTATCCTTGCCCTGGTTGGCGATGGCGATGGCGGCGATCATTTTTCCCGTCGAGGCGATCATGCGGCCATCTTGAGCGGAATCGTAAAGGCCCGTTTCAGCGACACGGGCAGCCTGCGAGCCGTAGTAGGGCGCGGTCTGGCCGCTCTCGTAGTAGCGCACGATGTGGCCGTCGGCGTCTGCCGCCACGGCCACGACGTCGGGCACCTGCTTGCCATCGCCGGCCTTCTTGGGATCGAGCGTGAAGGCGGGGTCCAGACGGCTGCCCCACTTGGCGTCGATCTCCGCAAGCCTCGCATCGGTCGCCTGTCGAAAGGCAAGATTCTCCACGACATCGAACGTCGTGGTGACGCCGCGGACGTAGTCGCGCCATGTATAGCCGTAAAGCTGCTTCATCTCCTCGCGGATGCCGAAACGGCTGGTGTCCAGCAGCACGTTGGCGCGTGTGACCGGGTTGGCCTCGGCACGCTTTGCCAGGGCGGGAGCGTACGTCTGCAACGCCTCCTGCAGCTTGGGCTTCACTTTAGGATCGGGCGGGCCGCCCCCAAGCGCCATCAATTCGAAGACGACGCTCGTCTTGACGGTTTCGTCCTTTATGAGTTTCTCCGCGCATGTGCGGGCACGCACTTCGGTGATGTAGCGCCAGCGGTCGAGCCGGACCTCGTTGAGGCGCTCGCTGCCTTCCAGCAGGATAATAGGTCGATTGACGGCGGAAGCCAGGACGAACTGTTCGGCTATGGAAAGATCTTTGGCTTCCTTGCCGAACACGATGCGGCTGGTCACCTCGACGCCGTGAAGCGGCTGGCCGCCGGTGCGCTGGGCCAGCCAGATGTGGTTGGCGGCCCATTGCTTCAGCCGCGTATCGTCGCTGCCGCGCGTCAGCTCGTGATAGATGACGGGTGCAAGCCACCACTCGCTGAATTTGCGGCGTAGTTTCGTGAAGCCGCCTTCGGAGGTGCTGGGCGGGGTCTTGTAAATGACGCGCGCGAACTGCATGGGCAGCGTCGAGCCGCCGACACCCAGGCTAGGCCTGCGTTGCGCAATCGTGCGCGTGATGGAAGAAAAGGGGATCTTGAGAACGCCCAGAAGGTCGATGCCAAAGGGGTTCAGCGGCCCGCCGAGGTAACGGTCCTCGTGGAACAGCAGGCACTGCCAATAGTGGTCAGGCACGACCTTGACGGGAATCGACTTGTGGTCGGGATTGGCGACGTAATCGCCAAGTTCGATGGCGCTGTCGGTATAGTTGACGTCGCGCTGGCTATCGAGGCGGGCGTCGAACGTGCCCACGAAGCTTCCCTTAGGGTCGTATACGGCGGTGGCGAGCCAGCGCTCGGCGTCGTAGCCAAGCTTGTCGCGCATGGTCACGCCACCCGCCAAGCCCCGCAGCGGCGCCACGACATAGACCAGGACCAGCGCAAAGACCACGTAGGCGACGCAGGCGGTCAGCACGTGGCGCAATGGCCCGAGTTTGGGATTGAAGGCGACGGCCTGGCCGAATAGGCGCATGACGCGCCAGGGTGCGCGCACGAGGGCGTCGGCGATGGCGGTCAGCAGCCTGAGAAGAGGGAGCATACGGCGCCTGGAATTTGCACTGCCGCCAAAACCCGCTTTGGCGGCAGCACATCACGGGTAGCGCGCTTTTGTGGCGCCATTGACACCACGACGGGGCGTCATTGCGGCTGTAGTTGCATGAGAACCGGGCCGCGCGAGATCGCCACCATGCCGCTCTATCGGGTGTGCGAGCCTGCTGGGTCTCAGGCGGATCTCAAGCATCGAAGCTCAAAGTGAGCGCGCACGCCGCCAACGCACGCCGGGAGAGCGACGCGTGAGACCACGCGGCGCGTGCTAGCGTTAGCTGGGTTAGCGTGGGTTTCGAACAAAATCGCAAGAACACGCGGGCAGCTGCGTCACCAAACCGGCAGGCCATGCCGCCAGAAGCTGCCATCGCACGTCAGAGCGCCCGACGTATCGATCAAAGCAAAGCGGACCATCACAGGTTGTTCAGGAGAACAAACAACCCGATGCCAATCGCCGGACCCATGAGGGTCGCACAAACAATACCCACGAATGACTTTGCAGCCATCACACATTACCCCGCAGTACACTTCAGAAGGCGATCCCTAAGACCGCCTGCGAACCTAATTGCCCTCGTTCCCGTTACCTCCCTCTAAGACCTCCGCACGAAGCCATTCAAGGGAAGGTTGAGACAGCCCCACCGTCTCAACAAAGGTAATCCTACACCTTCATTTATGGGGTTGACAGCGGATTCACTGGTGGTTCGGGCTCTTCTGTGCACAGAGCAAAGGCGCGCGCGTGAAGACGAAGCAACGGCAGTGCGCGCAAAACGAGACAACTTTAAAATTGTTTTAAAAACAGATTGTTAGTTGCCATTTTTGAACCTTGAGCGAATGTTGATGCATCGTCCTGCCCGCAGCGCAAAACACAATGGTTCGGGAATTTTGAAACATGAATTGATCAAAGTCGGATTCCGGATGCGACATGCAATTCAACACGTTCCGGGGCAACCTTAATGCTTTCGAACTCCTCCAGAGCTCAAAAATGGGTGCGTGGATTAGCGCAGATCGAAGAGCCTGAGCTGACGCTCATCTTGCCCGCGTGTCTCTGAGGCCAGTTGCTCGATACGGTCGAAGGGCACCTGTTCGGCGCCGATCAGCGAGCGGTTCGCCTTCATGGCGCGCACCAGGCCTTCCTGGACGAGGTGGAACTCACCGACCGTCTGGCCTGGAAGCGCACTTGCGGGGTCGAGGCCCGATTCCGACTGGAAGGCGGCCTTGAGTTTGCGCAGAGCCGTGTCCTCACGCACGCGGCCGATGAACCAGCTCGTGATCTGGTCGCGACTCTTGTAGTCGAGGTCGCCCGGCGACTGGGTGGCGAGCATCATGCCAAGTCCCGCCGAGCGGGCGCGCTTCAGCAGGCTCTGCAATGGCTCGGCGGTGGCCGGCTTCGAATTGGCCGGGATGTAAAGGTCGGCCTCGTCGAACATGACGACGGCCTGAAGTTCGTCGTTGGGATTGCGCTGGCAGAAGCGCAGCGCTTCCGACAGGAACTGTGAAACCCAAAACAGGATGTTCTCGTTGTCGCCGAGAAAGCCTGTGTAGATGACCGACAGGCGCGTACGGTTGGGGCGCGCGAACTTGCCCAGACCCAGCAGGCTCTCCATGCGCAGCGGTTCGCCGCCACCTTCAAACAGCGCAGAGTTTCGCAGCCGCAGCGAGTCGAGCTGGGCCACGAGATCACGGCGCAGCTTGCCCGAGGGGTCCATGCGCTGGGTCTGATCGGTCAGCTCTGGATGCTCGTCCTCCAGCAGGTGAATGAGGTCGGCGAGCGACACTTCCTGGGTGGACAGCGCGCCCAGGATGCGCAGGGCAACCGCCAGCACGCCGGACTGTTTCTGATGGGTGGCGGAATTCTTCAGATGCAGCATCTCGCCCAACGCCGCGGCCGACAGATTGGCAAGCAACTGCTGCTCGTGATCGGGCAGTTCGTTGATGCCGTTGGGCAGCAGCGTGATCGAGATCGGGCGCCCTGAAGCACGGCCCGGCGTGTAGACGGCCACGTCGATGGCGTCCGCCAGTTTCTCGCGGTTAGCCTTGCGCTCGGCGCTGTCGTTGAGGTCGGCGCGCCAGACGTCCGGATTGGCATAGCTCGCAAGGTCGCCCTTGCGGTCTATGAGAACGGCAGGGATCCCGCGCAGCAAAAGCTGCTCGATGATGGACAATGCAAGGGTCGTCTTGCCGGAGCCCGAACCGCCCAGGAACGCCGCATGCCGTTTCAGAACGCTCTTGTTAAGTGTCACAGGGCGTGCGCGCGGGCCTGTTTCGCGGCCAGATATGATGCTGGAGCCATAGGTGCCGTTCTCGTCCAGGATCACCGACAACGGCAGATCGTCGTCGTTCGCCGGCCGGCCACGCTCATGCCCCGTGCCGCCCTCCCCAGGCAGCGCGGGTGGCTGCATATCGCCCAAGCCATCGAGGGCACCTTGGGGATCCTCCATCTCTTTCTGAACGAGGCGCGGCACCGGCCGGCCCAGCAGATCGAGGCGCAGAAGCTTGATGATGGAAATGATGCTGGCCAGAGGCTTCGCGCCCTCAAGCCATTGCGCCAAGCCTGGGTCGCCGCGATGGTGGGCTGCGAATTCGCATATCGTGATCATCTGCTCCCATTCGGGGATGGGCACAAGATATGGCCGGCCCCCGCCATCGCGGAATTTGCGTAGCGCCTGCGCCGTCTGGTTCTTGGAGTTGGGAGGATAATCGGAGGCGCGCAGCATGAAGCAGGGCTTGCCCTGCATCGAGACCAGCACCTTGTCGAGCTGCTTTTTCAAGCCGCCGCCCTGGGTGGGACGATTGCAGATAAAGACGCGCGCGTCGCTCGCAAACCCCGTTCGGTGGCGTACGGTCATGTCGAATGCGGGCAGATCCTCACCGAGTTCGAGACGCTTCACCGTAACCTCTATGGCCTTACCCCATTCCTCGCGTGCCAGCAGAAGCGCTGCGCCGAGCACGTCAACGAGATCCTGATCGTTGGCCGGTATCTCGGCTTCGCTCTCGTTCGCGAAGCGCTCCCACATTTCACGGAACTGGATCGTCGACAGGGCGGCAGACGCGTCCTCGTCACCCCCGAAGCCAGAAACCTGCCCCAAGGCTTGTGCCAAAGTCGAAACGAAGGCTGGCTTATCGTCGAACTCCGCCTCGGGACCCTCTGAGGTCAAACCCGTAATCTCCCGTACGCGCGTTTGCGCGTGTTCCAGCAGGCGGCGGGTGGAAAGTCCGGCGAACTCTTCAAAGAACTGCGGGCCGAAAAAGGCCGATGCGTCAGGGAAGCTCAAGCCCGCGCCATAGGTTTCCGCCTGATGGGCGAGACGCTTGCCGATGATGAGGCGCGCCTCTTGCGGCGTGCGGCCCTCGCGCAGCAGTACGGGGCCGGATTTCTCGATGCGGTCGATATACGACTGCGCCACCACGCTGCGCACCTGGCCGTAGAAGTCTTCCAGGCACGAGATGACGATGATCGAATTTGTCAGGCGGTTGGCGATCTGGATGACGTCACGCAGCGCGCGCTGGAAGCGTTCTTCCGCGTTTTCGAAGAAGCGCAGGTCTTCCACCTGATCGATGCAGAAGACGAGGGCGGCGCGTTCCACCGTCCACACAAGGGCGCCGAGCGCGGAGATGATTTCAAACGCGCGATCCTCGCCCGAGTTGGGGTCAAGTGCGCAGACGGCCTCATGCGCGATGGGGGTGAGCTGGCGGCCGTTCAGGTACTGGCGCACGCGCTGGTCGATGCGGGGATCGTGGCGCTGCAGATAGAGCAGCGCGCGAACGATGTTGATGTCCATCTCGCGCGTCTGGAAGCGCTCGCTGGCCACGATGTCATCGGAAAGCCGCATGATGAGGCGGGCAAGCTGTGCGTCGTCGAGCTGCGCGTCGCGCAGCTCTTCCAAGTCAGCCGCCGAGATGACACCGGAGTCCAGAACCATCTTGTTGGTGAGCCGCGTCAGTGCGCTTTCACCGAAGCGGTCCGGATCGTAGGGTTTCTCCAGGGAATGGACGAGACGGCGCAGAAAGAAGTCGGCGTAGTTCGAAACGTCCGGCGTCATCTGCGCATAGCCGAAGTAGGCGCGGCCCTGACGATGGCTGTCGGTGCGCAACGCGCGGATCAAGTGCGTCTTGCCGGAGCCCGACTGGCCATGGAACAGCAGGATGCGGTCTTGCACGAAGTAGCCGCGACCGCCCGTGATGGTCGTCAGTAAGTCATTGTATTTGCTGCGTGCCTTGGCGTGGATCTCAGGCACATCGACCGGGTCGGCTCGCCACAGATCGTCCTCCCAAGTGATCGAGTGCTCAAACGCCTCGCTCAGCTTGTCGGGCGAGAGCGAAGGCACAAGAACCGGCTTTTTGAGCGAGCCTTCGGCGGCCATTTCCAACCTGACAGAATCCAGAAATCTTCAGTCTTCGACGCGCACGAAGTGCCAAACGGTATTCTTGTAGAGGATTTTGGAGTCCTCCAGCTCCTTGAGAGCGCTCTTGTCCTTGAGGTCGGCGGTCGCCAGCACCAGCTGCCCTGTGCGATGTGCTTCGGCCAGCATGCTTTTGAATACGATCTCACTAAGGTCCCACTCGCGGCGGGCCAAACGAATCGCCTGCCATACTTGAGAAATAAACGCCTTCCGGTTGCCTGGCCAGCCCTGAGAGACAGGCCGTGCCGCATCCAACACAGCACTAGTGAATTCGGCCATGTCAGGGGGCGTGTGTTTGACAGGAGACTCGGCGAGCGGTGTCGCGTCGTTGGCCGCTTTGGGTTCCTTGCCCGGTCCACGCGGCAAGGCGGTGGCTGCCTCGGTGTTGGAATTGATCTCCGGGTCCTGCGCGTCGAGGGGAGGCGAGGTCAGTTGCCTCAGCAGGGCGAGCCGCAGCGCCTCCAGATCCTCGCCCGTAGCGCCGGCCACGTCCGCCGCGAGCGCACCAAAGAGCTTTCCGTCCGATGCGAACTCGCGCGGTTTCTTGAAGAGCTGGCCGGCAAGCAGCCGCGCGGTTTTGCCTGGCAGGCCCGAACCCTTCGACAGGCCGGTCTTGATCTTGTTGCCGAAGGCGCGCTCAAGGGCGATGACGGCCAGTTCAGCGCGCAGGTCGTTATGCGAAAGCACGCGGCTCGTCGGCAAACGGAAGTGCCGTTGCAACACGAGCGCGGCAAGGCCGTCGGCACGATCGAGTGCCTTGGCGATCGCTGCGCTCTCGCCGCTGATCCCAAGTGCGAGGGCGACCAGCGGCCCGTTACGGACCTCAAGCCATGTCGCATCGCCGACCCGATCCGAGCCCACGCTCGCTTGCGCCATGCGAAGACCAGCAGGGGTAATCGCGAGACGTCCCTTGGTCTCCGACAACAGATTCTGGGCAGTGTGTTGGCCGATGGCGAGTTCCGCCATGCGCCGGAAGGCCGTGCCAGGCACCTTGGGCGCGACCAGCGCCGACAAATCCTTCTGCAGTTGCGCACGCGTCGCCCCGCCCGTCGCCACTCTGAGCAGAACGAGATCTGCAATGGCAAGGCGCGGGCCTTCGCGTGTTGCCCCGCGCACGGATTTGCTATGAGCGACCGCCATAACCGCACCTCGCGAAATTGCGAATCATAACCCGCGGGCAGTCTGTGGGATCACCGCCGCGCTTCCAAGCGGTTGCCCGTACTTGGCCGTGGAAGAGAATTTGCGCGTGCTTGAGCGTCAAGTCTGGCTTTCGCCGTCTCTTGGCCAAAATAGCGACACCATTTTATGGCGCTTATTCAGACGCTTGAACGGGCTTCGTGGAGGGGAGCGACGGGACGCGGGATCTGGTTCAGGCGGGCACATTCGAGGGATTCGCACACACGATGAGCGCGGCAGTGAGCGCAAACGTTTCCGGACCACTGGGCCGACGACGCGAAGCGCACACGTTTGTTAGCGTTAACGTGCGGTTAAGGGATTTGCGTCAATGATCGCTCGTTCCGCACATTGTGTGCCGGGAGTAGCAGTAATGTATCGCGTCGCACTCTGCGCCGGGCTGAGCGCCGTACTGGCGGCTTGCAGTCTAGGCTCATCCTCCATTTCATCCGGTTTTGCCGAGAGTACGCCGCCCGCGGCGACGGCTTCTGTGAGCAAACCGCACAGCGCGGCGCTGGGCGGCGAGCCCGGTGCGGCGCGCAATATCCAGCTTGCCAAGCTCGACGACAAGGCGCCTCCGGGCACCTACGAGCGCGCCGAGCCCGGAATTCTGTCTGACCGGGACTATTCTCACACCCGTCTCAGTTCCGAGATGGCGCGCGACGTCATCAATGCGTACCGCAAGGAACATGGCCTAAAGCCGTTGAAGCTCAATGCCGAGCTGACGGAAGCGGCCAAGAACCACTCGCGGGATCTCGCCAAATGGGACCGCATTTCGCACTATGGCTCCGATGGCTCAAATCCGTGGGATCGCGTCAAGCGGACGGGCTACAAGGCACGCCTTGCCGCCGAGAACGTCGGGACCGGGCAGATCGACTTCAATGAGGTGATGAAGGGCTGGAAGGAAAGCCCGGGTCACAACAAGAATCTGCTGTTGCCCGACGCCGAGCAGATGGGCATTGCGCTCGTCCAGGACCCCAAGACCGAATTCAAGTCGTTCTGGACGCTCGTTCTGGGCTCCTCGATGTAACCTGCAAGACCGCTCTTATGCGCGCCAGCCCTGCCGATAGGCAGCGCAAAGCGGCCTCCTGCGAGCGTTCGCCAATCTTAACCTGAGCGCGCCGGCGGAGACTGGCAAAAAGCGGACAAAGCGGTCCGGTCAGGACGCGTCAGCGGAAGGCGGCGCCGCGGCGGCGCGAGGACGGCGGAACAGCCGGGTCAGCCAGACCAGCACGATAAGCGACAGGAACCCCAGCAGACCAACGCCTGCTGGATGCTTGTACCACAGCAGAATGGGATCGACTTTACCTTCTCCTGCGAGCTTGACGTCGTGGGCAAAGACGCGCGGCGAGAAGGCCGCCGTGGTCTCCAGCATCATGCTCACGGCCTCCGTTTGGTTTTTACTGGAAATGATGGCGTCGCGCACGCGCTCACGGGCAAGCACCTGCATCTTGCTCGGGCTCACGGCAACTGCCCGCAGGACGCGCTCGCGCGGCTCCGGTTCCAGCCCGGTCAGATAGCTTGCAAGTGTCGTCAGCTCGCTGCTCGACAGGTTGCGTGCCAGCATGTTGAGATCATTGTCAGGCAAAGAGAACAGCGTGTCGCGCGCGTTGGACGGCATCTGCGCGACGCGAATGATTGCGGTGCGGTCCTGCAGACCCAGTACCCGCGTGAGCGCCTGGCGGGAAAACTCCTGAGGCTTTGCGCGTTTGTGAATGTCGTAGGCGACGACCGAGCCAAGCTTGTCGCCTGCGACGGCTGTCCAGCCGAGCGCCTGATCGATCGAGCGCGTTTCGCGTGCGATCTGAACCGCCTCGAGGGGCATGACATGCACGGCTTCGTTGAGCGTGCCGTTGTCGAGTCGGGCTCTGACGCTGGCCTCGCCTTCTTCCGTAACGATCAGTCCAACGACTTCGTCAAGGCGCGCCATGGCGCCCGGCGCAACCCCGTCGAGAAAGCCGCGGAACGCGCCATCGCTCTCGGCAAGCCGCAGCACGACGGCATGGGCGCGCTTGAACTCTTTCCAGATTTCCACAATGCGGCTCGCTGAGGCGGCCGCTATGTCCTGCACATGGGCGTTGATCTGCTCGGCGATACTGGAGGCTACCTCTTCCTGCACCTTCTGCTTGGTCGCCGGCGACTTCATCTCCGCAGCGATGATCGGCAGAACGCCGTTGCGGAAATCCCAGATATCCTTGGCGATCAAGACGAGGCCAATTCCCCCTGCGGCCACCGAAACGAGGCGCGAGAGCACGCTGCCCACGATGCGTTGCCCGACGCGTGTAGCCAGATTGGCAAGTTGTTTACGCACGATCAGGATCGTCACCCCAGCGATGCCCTCGCCAGATTGCTTGAGGACGGCGCCCGCAGTGGCCTCGCCTGCTCCACTGGCCGGGTCAACCGAGATGTCCCTGCCCGCACCGCTTGCCACGGCACTTGCCACGGCGGTGCCGTAGCGCGGGCCGATGAAGGCCTTGAGGCAGGACAGTACGGATCCGGACGCGTCACTCGCCGCGCCTTCCATGAACTTGCCGACTTCCTTGGAAACGTCCTGGGCGAGCGTTTCGAGAACGCCCTTCACGGCCTCGGAGCGGTAAACACGTTCGGCGACCGAGGTGGCGAGCTTTTGGGCGGTTTCGGTATTGGCCAATGAGGACAAAAGCTCCGACCAGCTGGTCTCGGCCTTGATCTCTTCGACGGCGATATCGACGCGCTTGTCGATCACCTCGTCGACGGCGTTTCGGCGCCAGGCCTCAGCCACCAGGGCATTGTAATCGAGCTTGCCGATTCCGGCCTTGAGCGCATCGGCGGAAATTGTGGTCAGCGCCGCTCCCAGCCCGCTTTCGTCGCGAGCGGCGCATTCCTCGTAGGTGGCCCGCGTTAGTTCTGCCCCAGCCCGGGTGGACAGCGGCGCCGCCAGCAGTGCAAGCACGCAGAATGCGGATATGGAGCTGCGGAGGGCCTGGTTGCGCAATCTTTGCCTCAATCTGGGCCTCAGGCCCGCTCGGCCTTCGACACGGCAGAAAGCCTCTCACGGAATATAGCTAGCAATTATGGTGCGCGCACCCGTCCCACCCATTTGCCCGCTTAAGAACACTTTTGCGGCTACAAGGGGCAAGCCTGCGTGGCTCGGCCCACAGATCGAACGCAACAGATCGAACGTAAGCACTTAGAGAAGCGTTCAATGTTGGTATGCAAAGCTCCGGCGGCGCATGGGCCGAAAGTTGAGGATGCAACGACTTTGTGACGCAGTGCAGCATTTATAACTAGCTGATTTCCCATGGCTTGCGCTAAAATGGTGCAGTGCCATATTGCGGTACCGTTTACCTTATCTCGCAGATTCAAAACGAAAACGGGTGGCTTTATCAGATGCTTCGGCCTACAAATGAAAGGTTAGTCTCAAGCAGAGGGGACCGCTTACTTACATCGGCCGTGTGGCAGCGCGACAAAGTTGCGTTGGCATTGTTTTGTGGCCCAGCCTATGTAGGTTCGCGTGATGTAAGAGCGAGTGCAACATAAGATATGAACAAAAATCAGAAATTTCAGGCTCCTCGCGGCAGCGTTGTGATTCCCGGCGGTCCTACGGGCGTGTTGCTGATCCACTCTTTGGGGGGCTCCCCGCTTGAGCTCAAGTTCGTAGCGCATGCGCTTTCGCGGCAGGGTTACACGGTCTACTGTCCGGTTATTCCCGGCTTAACGTTCGGCACGGACGTGTCAGGCATGTCGACATGGCGCGATTGGTACGAAGCCGTCGAGCATGCCTTTGAAGAACTCAAGAAGCACTGCGACCACATCATCGTGGGTGGTGCGTCCGCTGGCGCCACTCTCAGCCTTCGGCTGGCTGCGCTGCGCCCCTCGGAGGTCGCCGCGACCCTGCTTTACGCGCCGACGCTCGCCGTTAACGGTTGGGCCATTCCGCGTGCGCTGAAGCTGTTCCATCTGATCAGCGACAAGTGGACCGCGCGGCTCTTCTCGTTCCGCACGCCGGCGCCGTTCGGCATCAAAGATGAGCGCGTGCGCAACTTTGCCCTGGAGTCCATGAAGGGCGAAGGCGCGATGCCGGCTGACATTACCATGCGTGATGGCGGCACGGTTTACGAGTTCTTCCGGCTCGTGCGTAATGTGCGCCCGCTCCTGGGCCGCATTACCCAGCACACGCTGATCTTCCATCCCCGTTTGGACGATCAGAGCGACATCAAAAACACCATGACGCTTCAGCGCAAGTTGGCCGGTATGGTTGAGGTCTGCGTGTTGGATGACAGCTACCACCTCGTGACGCTGGATCGTCAGCGCAACTATGTGGCGGAACGCTCTATCGAATTCGCGGAGCGCGTCATCGCCCAGGTTACCGCGCGCAAGGCCGTCGCCAAGGAGCAGCACACGGACGCCGCCAAGACCAGCACGGGCGGTGCGGCGGACTAAGATGGCAGTAAAGCGCGCCTAACCCGAACGTCTTCGTGCCCTACGAAGTGCGTCGCTGCGCCCTACGGGCAAGCGAGCCCTAACATCACGCCAGCCTCCAGGATCGCGGCGCGGGGCTTTATTTTTCGGCCCAGGGCAACTGCTCCTGACGATCGGCAGGAGCGGTAGCTTTTGCAGAAGCCTTAGCGGATGGCTTGTCGGTGGTCTTGGCCGGCGTCTTGGGTGCAGCCTTGGCAGAAGCGGCTGCTGGGGTAACGCTGGCGCCGTCTGCCGGAACCTTGGCGGACTGTTGAGCAGCGGCTTTCGCAGCTGCAGGCGTCTTCGTCGCGGTTTTGGGCGGAACGGTAATCGCGGCGTTTTGTGCGCAAGGAGGCAGATCGTCGGGCGCTCGTTTCCAGGTCAGGGTGCGACCCATCATCTTCATGACCAGATAGCCAGTCACCTTCAGCGTATCCATATCTGCCAGCGCGATCGACACGCTGTAGGATTTGCCCTCCTTGGGGTCATAGATCCAGCCGCTGTCCCATTCACCCCCCTCCATCGGGGCGAGGCCTCCGATCACCTGGAGGCCGCAAATCGGCCGGGTGCGCTGGCTCTCGTTTGGATTATGACGGTCCCTGAGGGGTTTACCGTCCGGATAGAGGGGCTCCTTGAGCCAGTAGATGTGACCGCACAGTTTGTCGCCGCAGACGGTAAGTCTAACCGCGCCCTTACCGCTATCATCATACCAGATCCCGGCCTCGCGCGGATCGGCAGCGGCGGAACCGGCAGAAATCGCCATCATTACGGCGGCAAGACATGCGAAATGAAGTTTCGAAGTCCGGTCGGTCATGATCGCAAATCCCATTTTGACCAAGTCAAGAACCCGCACGCGGCGAATTAGCATTCAGGGCTCTAGGCTCTGAACAAGGCGAAACATAGGTAATATATGACTGAGAGGCGACTATCTGGCCGGCCTATGCGTCGATCCGCCTGAATACTATATCAGCACGAGAAGATAGAAGCTTCGCCAGCACGCGCTGGTTGGCGACGTTGCGGGCTCCCGGATTTGGCGCTTTTGCGCTAATTGTAGCCAACATTGACTGTCAGAGAATGCCCAGTTGCTGATCCAGAGGTATGTTAAACTAAAACAACCTCTAAAGACGCTCGAACAGTGAAACCACAATAGCGTATTACAAGGTGCGGCAGGTCCGATGATCCTCACGCTTGCATTCAGAAACCTTTTTCATGACCGTATCCGGCTGGCCGTCACTCTGATCGGCATTCTTTTTTCGATCGTGCTCGTGGCCGTCCAACTCGGTCTGTATCTTGGTTCCAGCCGCATGATCACGGCCAACATCGATCACGCCAACGCTGATCTGTGGGTCACCGCTTATGGCGCCAAAAGCTTTGAAGATGGCGGGTTACTGCTGACCGATCGCGAGCGTCATCAAGCGCTGGCAACGCCGGGCATCAAATCGGTCGTTCCCATTCTCGTGTCCTTTGCGGAATGGAGAAAGCCCGAAGGCGGGTCGACCCGTGTCGTCGTCATCGGGTCGGACTTCGACGACAACGGACTTGTGCCTTGGTCGTTGAGTGAGGGCACGCTGGAGGATATCCAGGCTCCCGACGCTATCGCCGTCGACAAAAGCTATCTCAACGAACTCGGCATCTCGGGCATCGGCGACACTGCACAGGCTGCTGCGGGTCGCGTCAAGGTGCGCGCCCTGACAGAAGGCGTGCGCTCGTTTACGCAATCTCCGTACGTCTACACAACGTTGAACCGTGCACGTCAGTTGTTTGGCGCGGATGCCGACCGCACGACGTTCTTCCTGGTGAAGCTTGCACCCGGGGCTGACGCCGCGCAGGTGAAGGCAGATCTTTCAAGCCGGCTTGAAACGGCTGAGGTGCTGTCGACGGAAGAGTTCCGCGATCGCAGCCTCAAGCAGTGGTTGTTCCGCACCGGGGCTGGCATCGCTCTTATCGGCGGCGCACTGCTCGGCAGTCTCGTTGGCACGGTCATCGTCGCTCAGACGCTTTACTCGTCGACGAAAGACCACATTCACGAATTCGCGACTTTGCGCGCGCTGGGCTCTTCGGCGGGTTATATTCATAAGGTTATTCTTGCTCAGGCAGGCTTGAGCGCCGTGATCGGCTACTTGCTGGGCATGAGCATCGCGCTCGTCATTCTTTATTTGAGTAAGGGATCGGCGCTGCCGCTGGTTATGACGCCGGGTTTGGCCTTTTGGCTGTTTGCGCTGACGGTTGCCATGTGTGCTATTTCAGCTCTCTCGGCGATCATGAAAGTAACCAAAATTGATCCCGCGACGGTGTTCAGCAGATGACAACAACTCCAGTTCTCGTAGCCGAAAATGTGGTCAAGGAGCTGGGCTCGGGCGCCGGCCTCGTGATCGCGTTGAAAGGCGTCAGTCTCGAACTGGTGCCGGGTGAATTGACGCTTCTCATGGGGCCCTCCGGCTCGGGCAAGACGACCCTGCTGTCGATCCTGGGCTGCATCATGGCGCCCACGTCCGGCACCTTGACGATTGCCGGACAGCAGATCGCCGGTCTTGGTCCCGAGGAGCTCGCCAAAATCAGGCGCGACCACATCGGCTTCATCTTTCAGTCATACAATCTTTTCCCCACGCTCAATGCGATCGAGAATGTGCGCATCGCACTCGACGTCAGGGGGATCACGGGCTTTGCCGCGACGAGCCGTGCCGAGGAGGTTCTTCGCGATGTTGGGTTGGGACACCGCCTGACGAATTATCCCGGCAACCTGTCGGGTGGTGAGCAGCAGCGTGTCGCGGTTGCGCGCGCTATCGCAAGCTCACCCGACATTGTGCTGGCGGACGAACCCACCGCCGCACTCGATAGCGAAAACGGTCATGCCGTCATGGCGCTGCTTTCGCGTATTGCCAAGGAACAGCAACGTAGTGTTCTTGCCGTGACCCACGATCCGCGCACGCTGGGCTATGCCGACCGTGTCGTGAGGATCGAGGACGGCAAGATTGTCGGCGAGGAGCGCCGGCCCGAAGGCCTCAACGCTCCGGAAATCACCGATCTTACGAAGAGGCGTAAAATCCATGCATAAAGTTGATCCGGCGATCACCACGATAGCTCTGGCCGGTCTGATCGCAATTGCGGCAGGTGTCGGCGCCGGCTCTTGGAGCACACAGACGGCCGAACAATCGCTCATTGTCACGTCCGCCCATGCGCAAGTCACCTCGACAGGGCATCAGTGGGCGGCTTCGGCCACGGGGCGCGTTGAGCCCAAATTCGGTGAAGTCCGCGTGGCAAGCCAGGTGCCTGGTAAGATCGTCGAAGTTCTGGCCGATACCAACGACAAGGTCGAAGCTGGCGATCTGCTCGTGCGGCTTGATGATGCCGAAATTTACGCCAAGCTCGCCGCGGCAGCCGCTGAAGTCGGCGTGCGCATGCGCGAGCGCGAGGAGGAGCCGGCAACAGGCCTCGCGGAGGAACGGCAGAAAGCCACCGATGCGATCGCCGATGCCGAGCGTAAGGTTTTTGCGGCCCGCGAGGCGTTCGATGCAGCGCTGCGCGCCCGCAAGACAGCTGGCAGCGATGACAAGGACGCAGCAGCCAAGGTCGAGGAAGGCCGCAAGGCTGTCGAGGATGCAAAGACCGCGTTGACGGATGCCCGCGCCAAGCTGGTCGAGGTTGACGCAAAGCCTGACATGCCGCTCGAGACGAGGTTGGAATCCTCCATCGCATTGGCGCGTTCGGACTTGTCTAGTGCCGAGATCGCCCTGGAACGCACGCGCGTTCGTGCACCCTCGAGTGGTACGGTTCTCAACATGCTGGCCAAGCCCGGCGAGACAGCCGTTCCCTCGCCCGATAGCGCACTCGTCGTTTTCGGCGATTTGAGTTCGCTGCGCCTGCGCGCTGAAGTCGAAGAGCGCGATGCCGCCAAGGTGCGCGTCGGTCAGAAAGTCGTCGTGAAGGCCGATGCCTTCCCCGACCGCGAGTTCACCGGAACGGTGACGTCGATCTCGCAGTCGCTGGGTGCTCCGCGGATCGCCACGCGCGGGCCGCGCCGTCCCAACGATGTCGAAGTCGTCGAGGTGATGGTTGATCTTGACGGTCATCCCCCGCTGTTCACCGGCATGCGCGTTGATGCCTTCTTCAAGCTCGATTCATCGGCTGACGCTTCGGCAGCGTCGAAGACGAACTGAGACAGCGGGATCAAGCTCCGCGCGGTTTCGCCGAAAGCTGATAATAAACAGGGCGCCGGAGTGAACCGGCGCCCTGTTTCGTTCATGCCTGCAAAGGATTGATCTTGACGTCGTCAGGCTGCGGCGGCGCGCGCCGTCGCATCGATGTGAGCGGCGAGCTTGGCATCGATGCCGAGTGCGCCGGCAAGCTTCGCCAGGAAGATCTTTTCCTGCGGCGAGTCGGGCTCGATTGCGATGCGGGCGGCCGTATAGACTTGAATGGCTTCCTCAGGCGAACCGACGCCGCCAGCGATGTCATTGATGCTCGCTGGGCTGTTGAAGGCGTCCGCCAGGAACTGCTCAGCCTCCGCGTCGAGCCCGGCCTGCTTGAGGCTGCCGAGGATCTTCTCTTGTTCGGCGGTATCGACACGGCCATCAGCGGCCGCCGCTGCGATCATCGTTTGGATATAAAGCATGGCCGCGTCGTTGGTGACGGCGCCGGGCTCAAATCCGGATCCCCTGGGCGCAGCCTCTGGCGCTGTGGCGCCCGTAATCAGCGGCCGGCCGGCCTGATAGTTCTGGAAGGCCTTGTAGGCAAGACCGCCGATAAGAGCGAGCGCACCAAGGCGCGCCGCGCTGCCCGCCATTGAACGCCCAGTCCGAGTGCCGAGGACGAGACCACCCAGGCCGCCCATGGCGGTGCCAGCCGCCATCGGGTTATCGCGGATGATCTGCTGAAGCTTGGCGAGCACGTCTGCAGGCGCCTGCCCGGTCGCCTTCCCCAGGATCTCGCTCAACGCGTCGCTGGCGCCGGTCGCGTTGTCGATGCGGCCTGCACCCTCTTTCACGCCCTGGGTCGCCTGCGACAGGACCTGACCCAGCACGTCCATGACGCCACCGCCTCCGCCGCCCTTCACGGAGCCACCCGCCTGACCGATCTGCTCCTTGAGCTGGCCGAGAATGTCGCCAAGTCCGCCGCCGCCGCCGCTCTGCTGCGAAGTGCCTTGGCCCGCACCGGGTTGCGCGCCGGGCTGCAATGAACGTTGAAGCTGGTCCAGAATATCCTTGAGGCCGCCGGTCTGCTGACCGCCTGCGCCAGCAGGCTGTCCGCCCCCACTGCCGCCTTGCAGAATCTGGCCGAGAATGTCGGCGAGGCCGCCGCCTGACGGCTGTTGGGCCGAACCTTGCGGAGCGGCGCCCCGCACGAGGCTCTCAAGGAGGGACTTGGCATCGAACATGGCTTTATTCCTTGTAAGGGGGAGCGAGAAAACCGGACGTGCGCATATCCTGGTGCGCGCCGGTTAGATAGGTACGCATGTGCGCATCCACAATCCAGAGGGCCGGCGATTATGTTATTCTGCCGCAAGCGGCCGTTCCCGCCGGGCGGAAAGCTGGCCGCGCGGCGGCGCGCTCGACGATGCGATCTTTGCGGCATGGGCAGCCGCCCGGTCCGCATCGTCTTCGGGATCATCGCGTGACCCGATGAACCGTCCGAATACCCACGACAGGAAGTGGCCAACGTCATCCATCACGGTAAAGAACGACGGCACGAACACCAGCGACAGCACCGTCGAGACGATCAGCCCGCCGATGACCGCGATCGCCATGGGGGAGCGAAACTCGCCGCCATCGCCAAGCGCGTAGGCGCTGGGCAGCATGCCCGCCACCATGGCGAGCGTCGTCATGACGATGGGACGCGCGCGTTTGCGGCCGGCATCGATGATGGCGTCGGTGCGGTTCATGCCCGCCGCCATGCGCTCCACGGCGAAGTCGACGAGCATGATGGCGTTCTTGGTCACGATGCCCACCAGCATGATGAGGCCAATGTAAACCGGCATGGTGACGGCATTGTTTGTTGCAAGCAAACCGATCACCACGCCGCCGAATGACAATGGCAGCGAGAGCAGAATGGTAATGGGCTGCGTCACGCTCGAGAACAGTAGGATCAGCACGCCAAAAACCAAGACAATGCCGGTGAGGATGGCTGTGATGAAGCCTTGTACGACCTCGCCCTGCATCTCGGCCTCGCCCACCGCCCTGAACGACACGGCTTTGGGCAGACCAATTTCGTTCACGGCCTTGAGGAATTCCGCTTCGCCTTGCGACAGCGCGACACCGGGCGCGAGGTCGGTGCCGATCTTTGCATTGCGCAAGCGGTCATAGCGCGAGATCAAACTGGGGCCTTGGCCGAATTGCACGTCCGCCACCGCCGTCAAGGGAATCTGCTGGCCGGCATTGTTGGTGACGCGCAGCTCCTTCAAGCGCTGCATATTCTCGCGCGTGTCTTCCTTGAGCTGCACGCGGATCGGCACCTGCCGGTCGCCGGCGTTGAACTTTGCAAGATTGAATTCCACATCGCCAATGGTCGCGACGCGCACCGTCTCGGAGATCTGATCTGTCGAAACGCCAAGCCGCGCTGCGGCATCCGACCGGGGCACGATGCGGATCTCCGGCCGCTCCAGTGCGGCTTCGGATGCCGGTCCGCGGAAGATGGGCATGGATCGTAATTTGGCTTCGACATCGTTCGCCGCCTTCCGAAGGGCGACGCCGTCGTTGGACACGAGATTATAGGCAAGCTGGCGCTCGTTTCGGCCATTGATGGCCCAGTTGCGCAGATCCGGAATGTCCTTCAGCCGCTCCATCACGACGCCCTCGACCTGCTTTTGCGATCGAGAGCGTTCGGACTTGGGGACCAGCCGCACGATAATGGCGGCGCGGCGGATATCGAGGTCGCCGGTCGGCGATGTGCCACCCAGTGCGTATACGGTGGCGATTTCGGGAACGTCTTTCAGCACCGTGTAAATCTTATCAGTTACGATAGTGGTGTCATTGAGCTTGGAGCCGGGCGGCAGCTCCGCCGAGATGACGATGCGCGATTCATCGCCATCTGGGATGAATCCGGAAGGCAGGAGATAGGTCGCATAAATCGATCCGACGAAAAGCCCCAGGCCCGCCAGCAGCGTCACGTAGCGCCAGCGCAAGGTTGTGGACAGAAAGCGCGTATAGGCCCGCATGATCAGGCCATCGGGTGTGTGCTTCTCCTTGACCGGCCGCATCAGGTAGGCGGCCATCATGGGTGTTATGAGGCGTGCAACCAGCAGCGATACGAGCACGGCGGCCGCCACGGTCAGGCCGAACTGGCGGAAGTACTGTCCCGCAATGCCGCCCATGAACGACACCGGCGCGAAGATGGCGACGATGGTGAGTGAAATGGCAATTACCGCAAGGCCGATCTCATCGGCGGCTTCAAGCGCGGCGCGGTAGGGCGATTTGCCCATATTCTGGTGCCGCACGATATTTTCGATCTCGACGATCGCGTCGTCGACAAGGATGCCGGTGACAAGCGTAATGGCGAGCAGGCTCACGAGGTTCAGAGAAAATCCGAACAGGCTCATGAACCAGAAGGCGGGTATTGCTGACAGCGGCAGTGCGATAGCCGCGATCAAGGTTGCGCGCAGATTGCGCAGGAACAGAAGAACGACGATGACGGCCAGGATGGAACCTTCGATCAGCGTTTCCATCGCCGCCTCATAGTTGCCCTGCGTGTAGGCAACCGCGTCGTCGATTTTGGTCAATTTTATTTCGGGATAGTCCGCGTGCAGCTTGGCAAGTTCCCGCTCGACATTGTCACGCACCGTCATTTCGCTGGCGCCCTTGGCGCGGAAAATCGCGAACGCCACGATGGGCTGGGCGTTGAGACGCCCGAACGAGCGCTGCTCGCTGGCGCCGTCATAGACGCGGCCGAGATCGGACAGCCGCACCTGGCGGCCGTTGGCCAGATTGATCTTGGTATCGGCCAGCTCTTCGACGGTGCGTGCGCCCGCAAGAACGCGGATCGCCTGCTCCTGATCGCCGACTTCCCCCCGGCCGGACCCCAGGTCGGTATTCGTGGCGCGAACCTGACGGTTCACTTCGGCGGCCGTGACGCCAAAGGCGAGGAGCCGGTTCGGGTCGAGTTCGACGCGGATTTCGCGCTTTACGCCGCCGTAGCGTTCAACCTTGCCGACGCCCTTCAAGCCCATGAGACGGCGCTTGACCACGTCGTCAACGTGCCACGACAATTGCTCCAGCGTCATGCCCGGGCTCGAGGCGGCGAACGACAGGATCGACTGGCCTTCCACGTCGATGCGCGACACGATGGGTTCATCCACCGTGCGCGGCAGGTTGGCGCGGATCTTATCGATGGCGTCCTTCACGTCGACGACGGCACGGTCGGTATTGACGTCGAGATGGAACTCGATCGCCGTGACCGAGGAGCCATCGGTCACAGTCGAGATGATGTGCTTGACGCCGGTGACGTTGGCGACCGCGTCCTCCACCTCGCGCGTCACCTGCGTTTCAAGCTCCGCGGGCGTCGCGCCGCCCTGCGTAACCGAAACGGAGACGACAGGAACGTCGATATTGGGGAACTTCGTGACCGGCAGGGTCATGAAGCTCATCAAGCCGAGCAGACACAGCACCACGAACAGCAAAATCGGTGGCACCGGATTGCGTATCGCCCAGGCTGAGAAGTTGATGCGCATCACTTCACCTCGGCTGTCTTTTCGCTGGCGAACACCGGCTTGATTACGTCGCCCTCGCGCAAGAATGTGCCCGAACGTTCGACGATGACGTCGCCTTGTGAAAGTCCGGACGTCACCTCGACGAGCCCATTGGCGACCAGTCCCGTCTTGATGTCGCGGCGCTCGATCTTGTCGTTCACGACGATCTGAACAAAAGGCCCGGCCGGGTCGAACATGACCGAGCCGGGAGCCACGGCGATGCCATTGCTGCGGCCGGTCTCAATGACGCCGCGTGCAAACGTGCCGATCCTGAGTTCCGGCTTCTTGCCCAGGAAGATCTTCACCCGCCCGAGGCGTGTCATCTTATCGATTTCAGGAGAGACGAGGCGCACAGTGCCCTCATAGTCACCGACACCTGGAACGTTGATGCGGGCTTTTTGCCCCTCCTTCACCTTGACGAGGTCCATCTCGATCACTTCCGCATCCAGCTCGATCTCGCCGTTCTGGATAATGCGGAACATGGGTTCGCCGGTAGCCAAAGCGATGGCGCCGATGTGGGTGTTGCGGCGGCTGACGATGCCATCCACGGGCGATGTCACTTGCGTGTTCGAGCGCTTCCATTCCAGTTCCCGGCGCTGCGCCTCGACCTCCAGCTTTTGCGCCTGGGCCGATTTCAACGCATCGCGCGCGGCGACCGCGAGCGCCTTGCTGGAGCGAGCGGCGCTTTCGCGCTGGTCGAACACCGACCCCGACAGATAGCCTGATTGTTTCAAGGGGACCGCACGGGCAAGCTGGGCTTGTGCTTCCTGGGCGCGGGCTTCGGCCTCGGTAATCTGGCTTTGGGCCCGCGCGATTGCGGCATCGGCGCCGGCGAGATTAGCGTCATTCTGGGCAAGCTGCGCATCGAGCTGGTCCGCCACGAGGCGGGCCAGAACCTGCCCCTTCTTCACCTCGCTGCCTGCGTCTGCGTAGAGGTCCACGACCCGGAAGCCTTCGATCTCCGGCGAAATCAGGGTTTCTTCGCGTGGTATGAGAGAGCCGGAGACCATGACGGTCTCGACGAAATCGGCATTCGCCACCCGCACGACAGAAATGGCGGGCACGTAAGCGGGCGTCTTCGCGCTATCTACGGGTTCAGCCTTGTGCTCGAATTTAGCGAGCAGCGTGTCTTTGTGTCCGCGCCAGTAGACATAACCCCCGCCCGCGGCGGCGGCCGCCGCCAGGACGGCAAGGAAGAGACGCGACCATCTCATGAGTGTGTCTCCTCAAGCGTACCGCCTTCAGATTCAACGGGTCTGACCAGCGTCCCGATCATTGACGTGAGAACTGGCAGAACTTCGCGGACGTCGTAATCAGGCATCACGGCCCGGCGCCAGAAAAGGCCATCGCCGATGACCACAAACACCTTGGTCAGCATCTCGATGTCCAACGTGGGATTGATGCGGCCTTCATCCTTGAGACGCTGGAACATGGCCTTGAAGGCCTCGGCACAGAATCTGTCGGCCCCCAGAAAAATGTCGGCA
The DNA here is from genome assembly GCA_016793445.1 of Hyphomicrobium sp. Taxonomy (GTDB): domain Bacteria; phylum Pseudomonadota; class Alphaproteobacteria; order Rhizobiales; family Hyphomicrobiaceae; genus Hyphomicrobium_B. The sequence continues at coordinate 513,815 of JAEUME010000002.1, forward strand.
ACGCGCGCATTGCGCGTTGATTCAAGACCCATCTCCACCACGACGCGCTGCTTGGAGGCTGGATCGTCGACGAAATAGGATTCGCCAATGGCATTAAGAGCCGCGAGGAAATCGGGAGCCTGGCAGAGTCCATCCAGACGCTCTGTCAGTTCCGCACGGTCACGCTCGCACAAGCCAGCGATCAGCGCTTCCTTGCTGTCGAAGTAGACATACAACGCGCCCGGCGAAACAAGAGCTTCCTTGCAGATATCCTGCATCGAGGTGGCGTGGAAACCGCGCCGTGCAAAGCAGCGCTGTGCGGCATCTAGAATGTTCTGGCGCCGCGCATGCTCTGTCTCGGGCTTCAGCTTAGGCATCGGCTGCCTGTCTCCCTTTCGTGCCTTTATTCATCAGATGCTCGGTGGAGGCTATTGGCAGTCCTCGCGCCTTCGCGCGGTGCCCCACACGACAGCACCGCGTTCTGCGAGATCGCGTTAGCCTCTGCCGTCGCATAAAACGAACGCTCGCTTTTTTTGCTGGTTCCGTTTGGATCAGAAAAGTGGCGAAGTCAAGAAGAATGATCGTTCGTTTTGTGCGTTCATCCGCACCATTGGGGAAAACGGGGAGGGGGATGCCTGGATTCTGGAGTGTTCTGCGGAAAAGCGTGGACCGCTTTTTCGATAAAAAATAACGAAAAAACAAAGATATGGAGCCGATCCGGAACGCAACGGCCAGCCGCCCTCGCGCAGGTTTTTTTGCGGCAGCGATCAGCCGCCTGTCACACTCATATGCCGCGCAACGGCGGGTTTGCTCGTCGCGCGGTCGATGACGAAGTCGTGGCCTTTGGGTTTACGTGCGATGGCTGCACGGATGGCCTCGTTCAGCGCTGCGTCATCGCTGGAGGCGCGTAGCGGCGCGCGAAGATCAGCGGCATCGTCCTGGCCAAGACACATATAGAGCGTGCCTGTGCAGGTGAGGCGCACGCGGTTGCAGCTTTCGCAGAAGTTGTGCGTCATCGGCGTGATGAAGCCGAGCCGTCCGCCCGTCTCTTTCACCTTGACGTAGCGCGCTGGCCCGCCTGTGCGGTAGGGAATGTCCTCTAGCGTGAAGCGGTCCAAAAGCCGCGCGCGCACGACCGAAAGCGGAAGATACTGGTCAGTTCGATCGCCTTCGATATCGCCGAGCGGCATGGTCTCGATGAGTGTCAGGTCGGCGCCACGCCCGTGAGCAAAGCGGATCATGCCCTCGATCTCGTCCTCGTTGACCCCTTTAAGGGCCACGGCATTGATCTTGACGGCGAGACCCGCCTTCTGTGCGGCATCGAGCCCCTCGAGCACGACGCCAAGGTCGCCCCACCGGGTAATCGCGCGGAATTTCACCGGATCAAGCGTATCGATCGAGATGTTGACGCGCTTCACGCCCGCGGCCCTGAGGTCGGCCGCGTATCTGGCAAGCTGGCTGCCGTTGGTAGTCAGCGTCAGATCGCTGAGTGCACCCGACTCCAGATGACGGCCAAGTGTCTGGAAAAGCCACATGATATTCTTGCGCACCAGCGGCTCGCCGCCCGTGATGCGCAGCTTGCGCACGCCCTGATGCACGAAGGCTGTGCACAGCCGGGCGAGTTCCTCAAGCGTAAGCAGATCCTTCTTGGGCAGAAAGGTCATGTGCTCGGACATGCAGTAGACGCAGCGGAAGTCGCAGCGGTCCGTCACCGAAACCCGCAGGTATTCGATGCCGCGGCCGAACGGGTCGACCAGGGGACGAATACTGTCTGTCGTTGCGCTTGCGCCGGTCATCGGTTCTCTCTGCGGCTCGGCGAATAGACCTAATATCGAACCCTGGGGAGCATCGCGCAACCCCTGGGCGCTGGTCACGGCGGTGATTGTCCAGGCACCGTAAATCGTGGTTCAAGTCAACCGGCGGCTGTCATCCGGGCAAGTTCGCCGCATGGGTCCTGCTTGCCTGCCTTGCCAAGACGATAAAGATCGTCAGGCGCGTTGGCGCACCGCGTCGAATGGTCCGAGCGCGGCCTCGATCAATCCCGCGATCGCGGCCACGTCGTCAAGGCCAAGTACGGGCTTGCCGTGTCCGTCGAGGTCATGGTCGGCGGCAATGGCGATAACCAGCGGATCGCTCGCCGCCAACAGCCGCTCGCCCGCAACCGCTTGGCGGCGAACCTCGATTTTGGGAATGAGAGCGGATTTGTAGCCTTCCACGAAAATGATGTCGGCAGGTTTCAACCGGCCAGCGATGTCCTCCAGCGATGGTTCGCCGCGCGTTTCGATTTCTTCGATCACTGCAACCCGCGAGCCCGAGACGATGGCCGTTTCACTGGCGCCTGCGCGGCGGTGGCGGGCCGTGTCGCTGTCGGGCTTGTCGATGTCGAACTTGTGATGCGTGTGCTTGATCGTCGCCACGCGCAGGCCTTTGCCCGCGAAATGCGCAACGAGTTTCTCGATCAGCGTCGTCTTGCCGGAGTTTGACCAGCCGGCGATGCCGACGATGGGCGTTGCGACGTTGGCGGCGCGGTCAGCCATTGGCTTGTTCCTTGGGTCGGAATGTTGAGGCGAGGAGTGCGTGCGCTTTGGCGAGGTCTTCGGGCGTGTTGGCGTTGAAAAACGGATCGATCGTCTGGCCTTCTATCGTGACAGGGGCGAAGGCAACCGCAACAGCATTGCTCTGGCGTGCGAATTTTTCCACGCTGCGCCGCCGTTCGGACAAGGCGCGCTCCAGGCTCTCGCGCAAGCTGAGTGGCCACAGGCCAATGACAGGATGGACGCGCCCGAGGCTGGCGGCAATGGCTGCGCCGGTGCCGGCTTCTGCCGCAAGGCGGGCCGCAAGATCGGCAGGCAGGAAAGGCGTGTCCGTGGAAACCGAGAGAATGGCGCTGACATCGGGGGCCGAGCGCTCAGCCCAAGCCATGGCGGCGAGCAGGCCCGCGAGAGGTCCCTGATCGGGTTCGCCCGCATCCTGCACCACCTCCAACCCGAAGTGCGCGAACCGCTCAGGATCGCCATTGGCATTGATGATGAGGCGGGGAACCTGGGGCGCCAGATGCGCGATGACGTGAGCGATCATGGGTTGTCCGGCGAGCGCGGCAAGACCTTTGTCACCGCCAGCGGGGTTGGCGGGAAACATGCGGCGTGCTCCGCCTCCGGCCAGGATCACGCCCGCGATCGATCGAACATCTGTCATGGCCTTGTTTCTAGCAAGCCGCCCTGTCGCGCCACAAGCGGCCACGCGAAACTTTGGTGCGCCAATCGAGGCGCCGCGACCATATCCAACCATATTGCTGACGTGCAGGCGCGTCAGCGCGGCTCTTGCGCGCCGCCGCCGTTGCGCTCATGTAAGCCCAAAAGAAGCGCTCAACGGCGCTGCTGAGGCGCGCCGATCAGGTCCCGGGAGACGTTTAAGATGGCCATCGAGAAGTCCGATGTGATGAACGCGCTGCGGCGTGTGCGCGGCCCTGAACTCGACAGCAATATCGTGGACCTCGGTCTCGTCTCCGAAATCATGATCAAAGACGGTCGCGTCTATTTCTCGATCACGGTGCCGGCCGCGCGCGCGGCCGACCTTGAAGATCTGCGTAAAGCTGCTGAGAAGGTCGTCTCCGACATCAAGGGCGTGTCTGGTGTCACCGCCGTGTTGACGGCTGAAGCCGCGCCCGGAACGGCACAAAGCGTCAAAAGCAGCTCTACGGGTGTCACCAACCTCCTCGAACATCGCCGAGTGCAGGAGGCGCGCAATCGTGGCCTTACGGGCGATGGCGCGAGCCCGCGCAAGGCTGCGGCGCAGCCAACGGGGGGATCTGCACGCCAGATCGAACCTATTTCCGGCGTGAAGCATGTCATCGCCGTGGCCTCTGGCAAGGGCGGTGTCGGCAAATCGACCACGGCTGCAAATCTGGCGCTCGGCCTAGAGGCCCTGGGCTTGAAGGTCGGCATTGTGGACGCCGACATCTACGGCCCTTCGCAGCCACGGTTGCTAGGCGTCTCTGGCCAGCCGCGCGTGAGCCAGGCCAAGACCATTCAGCCGCTCGAGGGATGGGGCCTTAAGGTCATGTCGATGGGCTTCATGGTGGACGAAGAAACACCGGTCGTCTGGCGCGGCCCCATGGTCGTTTCCGCCTTGAACCAGATGCTGCGCGAAACCGCCTGGGCGGATGACAGCGGCGATCTCGATGTGCTGGTCGTCGATATGCCGCCCGGTACCGGCGACGTACAACTTACCATCTCTCAAGCCATTCCTCTGTCGGGAGCGGTCATCGTCTCCACTCCGCAGGACCTCGCGCTGATCGATGCGCGCAAGGGCCTTGCCATGTTCAAGCGGCTGGAGGTACCCGTGCTCGGCATCATCGAGAACATGAGCTACTTCTCGTGTCCCTCGTGCGGAACGCGCTCGGACATTTTTGGACATGGCGGCGCACGCGAGGAAGCGGCAAAGCTTGGCGTGCCGTTTCTGGGAGAAGTGCCGCTGCACATGGACATCCGCGCCAAGTCGGACACGGGCAAGCCTGTCGTCGCGACCGATCCGGAAAGCCTGCATGCGCAGATCTACCGTGATATCGCCGCCAAGACCTGGACCGAGGTCGAACGCGCAAAAGGAACCCTCACGCCGCCACCTGTCCTTGACGTGACGGACGATGGCCGCACCCTCAAGGCAGCATTCCCGGATGGCCGCTCGTTTGAACTACCCGCCGAAATGCTGCGCGTCATGAGCCCGTCCGCTGAAGTTCGCGGCCACTCGCCGGATCAACGCGTGACGGTGGCGCGCAAGAAGAACGTCCGCATCCGTGACCTCAAGGGCGTCGGAAACTACGCCACGCGGATTACCTTTGATGATGGCCATAGCACGGGGCTGTATACCTGGGGCTATCTCCACCTGCTCGGCAAGGAGAAGGACCAGCGCTGGAAGGCCTACCTCGACGAACTGACCGTCAAAGGCCTGTCGCGAGAGTAGCGCTCAGCGGACTGCCACGTTCCGTTTCACGATTTTCCGCGCAAGATGCGCCAGGATTTTGCGCGTCGATAATATTTGCGGGAATAACGGATAGTCCTGACGCGTTCATATTTTATCCTGCCAGTTGCGCATTTCCTGCGGGCCAATCATTCATTGAGGGGAATAGACCCATGGCTCAGACCAAGCCGATTTCAGATCTTGATATTTCCAGCGTGGAAGGTCTGGCGCACAGCCTCCACAGGGCGAGCCAGTACATGGACGATCTGTTTGCCGCCGCCACCGTCGGGCAGGATCTGACCGCCCGCCAGCTCGTTGTGCTGGAAATCGTTGCCCGGGAGGATCGTCCCAGCCAGACCACGATCTGCGCGCGTTCGGGCATCGACCGCTCGACGATTGCCGACATGGTTCGCCGCCTCGTCAGGAAGGGCTACCTGGCCCGCCGCCGCAGCCGGGCAGATGCGCGCCGGTATGCGGTGCAACTCACCGATGAGGGCCGCAAGGCGCTGGAGCGTGCCCTTCCCATCGCGCGAAACCTGGAGACTGAAATTGCCTCGCGCCTGCCGGAAAAGCAGCGTCAGCATTTCTTCACCGCGCTGCAGCGTATTCTGGACAAACCAGAAAAAGGCGCCGACGCCGCCTGAGCAGGTTTGCCTGAGGGTTCTTTCGCCACACAACCTGGCAAGCCAGTCTGCGGCCATGCCGTGCGACCGAAGATGAGCGTGAAGCTGCCAGCAGGCGTGATACACATCCCGCCATGCTCGAAGTCCTCCGGCGCAACACCGTTCCGCTTATCGTTGCAACAGCCCTTTTCATGGCCAATCTCGACGCGACCGTGCTGTCGACGTCGCTGCCGGCGATTGCGCGCGATCTCGGTCTCAATCCAATCCACCTGAAACTTGCGCTCACCACCTATCTGCTGGCTCTTGCGGTATTCATCCCGGCGTCGGGATGGGCGGCCGACCGCTTCGGACCAAAAAACGTGTTCCGCGCCGCCATGGCTGTTTTCGCGCTGGGTTCGATCTTCTGCGGACTGTCGAGCAGTCTTGGCGCGCTCGTCGCCTCACGCGTCGTGCAGGGCATTGGCGGTGCGATGATGATGCCTGTTGGACGGCTCATCGTATGGCGCAGCGTGCCAAAGTCGGAGATCATCGCGGCGGCCGCCTGGCTTACCATCCCTGCACTTATGGGCCCGGTGCTCGGGCCGCTGCTTGGCGGTTTCATTTCCACCTATTTCAATTGGCGGTGGATCTTCTGGATCAACGTGCCGGTAGCGGCGGCCGGGATCTTTCTCGTCACACGCTTCATCCCCGACATCCGCGTCGCTAACAAAGAGGATTTCGACTTCAAGGGCTTTCTGCTGATCGGTCCGGGCCTGTCGATGTTCCTGACAGGAGCGACGCTACTGGGCCTCGATCTCGTGCCCCACGACGTGGTCGCCGCCTTGCTGCTGGCAGGCGCCGGTCTGATAGGGGCCTACGTCTGGTATGCGCTTTATGCGAAACGGCCTATTATCGACCTGCGGTTGCTTGGCGTGCCGACGTTTTTTGCCGGCGTCATGGGCGGCTTTCTGTTCCGCACGGGCATAGGCGCAGCGCCCTTTCTCTTGCCGCTATTGTTCCAGGAGGGTTTCGGGCTGACGCCGTTCCAGTCAGGCCTGCTGATCTTCGCCACCGGCTTTGGCGCGATGTTCATGAAGACACAGGCGGCACGCATTCTGCGGCGTTGGGGCTATCGCAACGTGCTTATCGCCAATGCCCTCATCGCCGCCATCTTCTCAGCGTTGCCCGCCGTGTTCACCAGCGCGACGCCAGCCCTGCTGATGAGCGGGATATTTCTGGCGGGCGGGCTGTCGCGGTCGCTGCAGTTCACGGGCCTCAACACGCTGTCTTTCGCCGACATCCCTGAGAAAAGGCTATCGCAAGCCACAAGTTTCGCCTCCGTGGTGCAGGAGTTGTCGGGCGCGGTTGGCGTGTCGGTCGCCGCGCTGGGGCTCGAGATCATGATGCGCATCGATGGCACGAGCGCCATGACGCCCGCGATCTTCCCGCCGGTGTTCTTGTCCATCGCGCTGATCTCGGGGCTGTCGGCGGCGCTGTTTGCCTGGAAGCTCGATCCGGATGCGGGCGCGGCGCTGCTGGTGAGGCCCGCCTCCAAACGCGAGGTGGCCGTTGAGGAGTCGGCCGACGCCGATGCGGGGCGCCTTTGACCCATGCGCGTCCGGCCGGCTCGACGAAGGAGAGTCGGACGCGCCATTATGGGCCTGCGTCCGGCCGGCTCGACGAAGGAGAGTCGGACGCGCCATTATGGGCCTGCGTCCGGCCGGCTCAGGAGAGCCGGACGCGCCATGCAACAAAGCCGCGCTTTCCGGAATGATCGGAAAACGCGGCTTGTGCTTTGAGCTGATCTGCTGGTTGGCTCAGGTCGCGGCGGTACGTATCGAGGCGCACAGCACAGCCTTGGTCCGCAGAAACCACGGACCGTGGGCGGTATCCCTTGCGTGACGATCGTGCCCGTTACGCTGCCTTGGCTTCACGCCGGCGGGGGGCCGCCTTCGCGCGCACCTTCACGGACTTTGCAGCCGGAAGGAACACGACGTCGGAAGCCCGCGTCGTCTGGATCGCGGCCTCGCGCGCTGCGAAGGCATCCGCCAAGGCGAACATGGCGGCGTGCGGGTCAAGCCCGGCGCAACCACGAACGTCCACCGCGACGAACTCGCTCTTGGGGTTCGCCTGGAACGACAGATGACCGATACCCAGCACGGCCACGCCAGAAAGCGTGCCGTCCGCGAGGCGGCTGATCTCGATGGCGCGCGGCTGCTTGCCGAGCGCACCGAGCGCAACCTTGAGCGCGCGCTCGGCTGACTTGGCGTCACCCAGCCGCGAGGCTCCATGCAGATCAATGAAAAGGTTCCGTCCTGAACCCTTGGCGCCTGGAGCGGCGGTTACCGCGACAGACTCGTTGCGCACATCAGACGCAACTTCACAGTGATCTTCCTTTTGGGCGGTGCTTGAACGAGTCAAGTCCATCCCCAATTGGAAGAGGGCGTCATTATAGGCCATAAGACCCTCCCCAACCAGCAGACAGCGTTTGACTCGCCCGCTCCTTACCTCATTGGTTCTGGAAAACCTCGACCATGCTGGCAGGTGGACAGACGAGAGAGGGTGCATATGAGGCCAGTCGCCCCCCCATGCAAGATATTTTTTGCCCCCCGGCACACTTTTTTTTGTCTCGTCTTTACGCAGGCTTAATCATCATTTTGTCACAGCGCCACGCGCCGTTCTTTTAGTGCCGCCGTGACACGTCATGCGAAAGGGTTTTGAGCGCGCGCGGTGCGCGATTTCGCGCACCTTTTCGAGACTGAACCAGCGGCTGAATTGGGTGGTCGGAAGAAGCCAGCGTCACTTCTTGAACAAGTTGTTGAGCAGGTCCTTGGTCTTTACCGAGCCTGTCGAACCGTTCTTGCCCAGCAGCTCTTCTGCGATCTCGTTGGCATTCTTGCCTTTGAACTTCTTGCCGATCTGTTTGACCGTATCGACAACCTTGTCCGGGTTGGCAAGGACGCCACTCAGGTCCGGCTCGATCTTAGGCTTGTCCCAGGAGCCGGATATGCGCACCGGCACTTCCAGACCTGAAAGATCCGTTTTGCCCTGCTGACCCTCCAGACTCGCCACGAGCTTGGGTTTGACTGTGTAGTCGACCGTGCGCGGCGGCATCTGCACGCTGCCGGCGCCGGTCACGCGCAGGAGCGGGCTCGTCATGCGCAGATCCTGATTCTGGGCGACGCCGTTGGTGATGGTGAAGCTGGCCGCCAGTTCGCTGAAGTCAGTCTTCTCCGACGGCGCCTGCTTGAGGGCGGAAAGGTCACCCTGGCTCACGCCGCGGATGGCGCCCGGCAAGTTGAAGCCGACAATTGCGCCATCGGCGAAGGTGAAGTCCGCTTTGCCGTTGAGCGCTTGAACCATCTGGAGCTGATTGCCGCCGCGCGTTGCAATTTGCAGGGCCACACGCGCTTTGCCTGCCAGCCATTTCATGTCGGCGGCATCCTTCAGGAAGGGCAGCGCGGAGATCCCCTCGAGCGTGAAGTTGGCGCCAACACCCGGCGCAGTTGCAGTGGCGTCAACGTTGAGGAAGCCCTTGCCCTGTCCCTCGTAGAGCTGAATGTTGTCGAAGGAGGTCTTGAGCACCTTGTTCTTGAGCCCGATGGTCAGCGCAGACTGACCGACCTTGATGTTGTGGAACAGCAGCTGGCCGACGCGCAGCTTGGCATCTGCATCGGCCACGCCGAGCAGGCCGAGGTCGATAGGCGCGCTCGACCAGCCCGCGCGGCTTTCGTAACCCTGGACCTTGGGACCTGTGGCGGGCCTGCTGAGCAGCTGTTCGATGGCGTCCTGACCGCCCTTCATCCCGCCAGCGGGGGCTTGGGCTCCGCCGCCCGGGGCCTTGGGTGCTGGCGAGGGCGGTGCGGCTCCAGGTTCGCCGAGGTACTTGTTGAGATCGAGCTCCGAGATTTGCAGATTGGCCTGCACATAAGGCCGTGCCCCGCCTGTCGTCACGGTTGCCTCGCCCTTGGCCGTGGCTCCGTCGAGATTGATGGTGGCGCCGGTGAGGCTCGTGACGTTACCGTTGGTCTTGAGGTTGCCCGCGATCGACAACGGGCCAAGTCCGCTGACCTGGGGCACACGTGTGCCAAGCCAACCCGCCAGTCCCTTCACCGACGTGCTCGTGAGCGTGACCTTGCCTTCCAGATCCGCGCCGTCACCAACCTGTAGTTCGCCGTCGTACGTGGCGTTGATGTGCGGGTTGACGGCGCTGAAAATCAGGCGCGCGGGCTTTTCTTCCAGCACCATGCGGACCGGAGAAACGCGGCCGTTGAATTCGGTCTTCTGGCCCTGCCAGGAGAAATCGCCGTCTGCGGAGAGCGCGCTGCTCAGCGATTTCAGATTGATCTTCATGTTGACGGCGCTGACCGATTGCGTCTTGCCAGTGCGCTCGTCCGTGTAGCGCAATGTGCCATCCTCGACGCGCACGTCATCGAGCTCCAGGTGTTCGACTTCGGAAAGTTTAGTTGGCAGCCGAAGACCCGGCGTGCTCCGCGCAACGTTGGGCGCGTCCGTCGCTGTGGCTCCCGCGGCGCCGTTGGCGTCGGCTTGCGCGTACCGTGCGAGGCCTTGAGCCTGCGCGAACGTCCAGTTCTTGCCACCCTGCTTGTCGACGCGCAGATCGAACACGGGTTGGCGCAAGATGAGGCGGCGCACCTCGACCTGACGGTTGAGGAGCGGCATCGTCTTGATGTTAACGTCCAGCTCTTTCATGCTGACGAGGGTTGCGGGCGAACCCGGCGGACCGGACAGCGTGACGTCGTGCAGCCGCACGCCAAGGCCGGGATAGAACGAGAAAGCCGCCGGACCGGCGACGATCAGATCACGTCCGGTCTTGTCTTTCACCTGCTCGGCGATTGTCTGGCGGATCAGATCGCTTGGCGGATTGAGCACGAGATAGCCGATACCCGCGCCCGCGACGACAAACACAAACGCGAACGTGTAGAGCAGCCCCGTCAGCAGGCCCCCGCCGCGCTTGCGCCGCTCTTTCGGAGCGCCAGGACGGCTGGGTCGCATATGAGGCGGTGGCTGGCCCCGGCGCGGGGCCGGCATGGGGCCACGCTCGTTGCTCGGCCGATAGGCGGAGAGTGGCGGCGGAACGGGCGGTCTTTGGTTCGTCATCGGTCACGCCTCGAAATCTAAGTCCTGACGCCCGTCTTCGTGGGGGGCGCACAATTATCTTCGATTCTCTATCGTTGATGATTATGTCACTGCAAAGCCAAGGCGTTCCAGCGTCAATCCTGGTCTTTTCCACCATACGTCCGATAAGGTGATGTGCGCGGAAAGTGCCAAGGCGCATCAAATGGGCGTTGTTGCCGCACTTGACCAACATATTCGTGCCAAACCATGCGATATCGTCCCGCGCGGGTTCCCGACCTCATGGAGCATATGAAGAATGTCAGCTAAGCGTTGCTACGTATTACCGATTGCAGCAGCCTGCATGTCGGTGTTCTGGGCGATTTCCAGCGTCCCTGCCATGGCCGCATCGTGCGGGAGTTCGGGCGCGGGATTTGCCGACTGGCTCTCGGGATTCAAGCAGCGCGCCGCAGCTAAGGGCATTTCGGCGCGCACCATCAATTCCGCACTGTCTGGGGTGAGTTACGATCCAAAGGTGGTCCGGCTCGATCGCAGTCAGCATTCCTTCAAGTTGTCGTTCGAGCAGTTCTATCGCCGCCGTGTCGACGACGCGATGATTGCCAAGGGCCGCCGGCTGATGAAAACGCACGCCGGTACGCTCAACGCCATCGAGAAGCGCTTTGGTGTTCCGGGCGCCGTCGTGGTCGCGATCTGGGGTCTGGAAACCGCATACGGCGCGCAAAAGGGTGGCCAAATGTCGATCGTGAGATCGTTGGCGACGCTGGCGTACGATTGCCGCCGCTCAGCATTCTTCGAAAAAGAGTTGCTCGCGGCGCTGAAGATCATCGACCGGGGCGATATGGCGGCCAGCCAGTTGGTCGGCGGCTGGGCAGGTGAGATCGGACAGACGCAGTTCCTTCCAGATGCCTACGTCAAGTACGCCGTCGATTTCGACGGCAACGGGCGGCGCGATCTCATTCACAGCTCAGCGGACGTGCTGGCCTCCACGGCCAACTTCCTCAAGGGTCATGGTTGGCAACGCGGCGCGGGCTGGGGGCCTGGCACGGCCAACTACAACGTCATCCGGGAGTGGAACAAGGCCGAGGTCTATGTGAAGACCATTTCGGTCATGGCCGATAAGTTGGACGGTCGCTGACCTCCATCCAGCTCTCCCTCTTACTGAATGACGTTCACGCAGAACGGCAGGTGGGCAAAGTAAGCAATTATTTTCGCACGCATAATCCGATTGGTTAACCTTCGAGAGCGTACAAGAAACAGCAACGGTCTGTACGCACTATCAGTCGGCTGATTTGCCAATGAACCTGCAACGTTCCTATCACGAGCGGCGGTCCTTCGGCCGGCGCAGTACGAACATCCGCGCCAGTGTGCGCATCGGCTACCGGTTTGTGCCTTGCACGATCAGCGACCTTTCGGAAGGCGGTGCGCGGCTCGAGCTTGACGAAGAGGTTGAGCTTACCGCTAGGCTTTGGCTGTCCTGGGATGAGCAGCCCTCGGAAATCCTGTGTGAGCTGCGTCACCAGCGCGGCAAGACCGCAGGTGTGCAGTTTGCCCGTCCCATCGTCATCGTCGCGCGTACTGCCGTCGAGCCGTCCGCGTCGTTGCCTGCCGCGCCGCTACAGCGTGCGCCAAGGGGGCAGGCCCGCGAAGCGACCTTCAGCGCGTCGACGCTCATTGCGAACAGGCGCGCGTGCTTGCGAGCCGCCAATGGTCAAGCCGATACGGCGGCCCTCCCGGTGAAATACCGCGCCCCCGCGCCTTCAGATCTAGCGTCGTCCGATGCCTTGCCTCACGGCGCCCCCGGAAATCTGCAAGCCATGCCCGCCGAGCGTGCATGGCAGGCTGAGCCACTCCTCGTACAGCATGCAATGCGCCTGGGCCCGGCGCCCGCGCCGCCAGAATCTTACAGCGGGGCCGTGATCGATCCACCGCCCGCGCCCTATACCCATAGCGTGCCTTTGCCCCTTGCGGCGGCGTCCTACAGGACCGGGAGCATCCAGAAAGATCTCTCGCCTCTCGTTCCCCCCGCGCCGCTGCCCGCGCGTTGCTATGCAAGCGCAGACGGCGATGAGACTTGGCTGCCAGTCGCAGCGGGCGCTGGGGGCGATCCGCCCTGGCCCTTGGCCGTGAGGCATTATCGCGTTGTGTTCGCCCCGCAGCCGCTCGCCGCGGTCGCATATGGGATCTGGGACCGTTAGCGCGATTCCTGAGTTGCATCAGCTATCAAAGGTTGTAATTATTATCCAGAGTCCGCCAAGGTTGTGACACACGACTCAGCGAGCCGTGTGTCATGGCTCAGCAAAAATCATCTCATGGCAAGCTGAAGTGCGCTGCTGCCAGCGGCGCCGCCGCGGTTCTTTCGGTTCTTGCTCAAGACGTTGGGGCTTATTCGCCGGTCCAGCCCGTCATCGCTGGCGATGCCATCGTCATCGATGGTGATACGCTGGAGATTGGCGGCCGCCGCATTCGTCTGGAAGGCATCGATGCGCCGGAAATGGCGCAGTCCTGCCAGACAGGCAGCGGATCACCGTGGCGGTGTGGATTAGCAGCGCAACAGAAGCTTACCGAAGTTACACGTGGTCAGACCGTGGCATGCGATGCGGCGGGCACCGACAAGTATGGCCGCATTCTGGCGGTTTGCTTCGTGGAGGGAGAGGACATCAACGCGACCTTGGTTAGACAAGGCTTGGCCCGGGCATTCGTGAAATACTCTGAGCTCTATGTGTCACAGGAAGCCGAGGCGCGCGCGGCGCGTCGCGGGCTTTGGCAGGCCGACAATACCGCCCCCTGGGACTTCCGCCATGGGCGCTGGCAGACGGCCGAAGCCAACGCCCCCCAGGGGTGCGCCATCAAGGGCAACGTATCCTCTAAGGGTATGATTTATCATGCGCCTTGGAGCGCCTGGTATGACAAAGTGAAGATCGACGAGGCGCGCGGCGAGCGTTGGTTCTGCAGCGAGGCTGAGGCTATCGCGGCCGGATGGCGCGCTGCACAACAGCGCTGAGCGCCCGTCTAATATGAGCGCGCGGACACAAGATCCGTTGACGATGGAGCGCGCAAGCGCAATAGAATCTGCCAGAAATGACCATCATTTTTGGATTTTCATTCCTGGGTTCGCACCATGAACGCACACGTCACCAACTTCTTGCGCGCCGCCGTCCTCATGGCAGCCTTGGCCTTCGCAGCCGGCACGGCAAGCGCTGGCACGGTTTGGGATGAAATCAAGGGCAGCGTCTACGGCGACAAGAAGATCGAGGACGGCCGTGGGCTGATCTTTCTCGATGCGCCCAATCGGCCCGAGGATATGCGTCGGGTTCCGATCTCGGTGGGCGCAGCTTTCAAGGACGGCCGCACGGTCAAAACGGTGACCTTCATCATCGATGAGAATCCGACCCCCGTCGTGGCTGTATTTCACATGGGCGGCGCGCGCGAGCAGGTTTCCTTGAGGTCGGAGTTCCGCGTCAACGCTCAGTCCGATGTGCGCGCCGTGGTCGAGGCGAGCGATGGCAAGCTTTACATGGTGAGCCAGCTCGTCAAGTTCGCTGGTGGGCAGGCTTCGTGCTCGGCGCCTCCGGCCGGTGATCCCGCCGAAATCGCGGCCAATATGGGGAAGATGAGTTTCGAGCCCATCATTGCCGATGCCGTCGCGACCTCCATTCACATGGGCGGACGCATAAAGTTGTCCCACCCCAACCATACCGGCATGGTGATGGACCAGATCACATTGCTCTACACGCCGATGAAAATGGTCTCCGAGATCACGGTGAAGCAAGGTGACGAGCAGGTCTTCACCGCCGAAGGCTCCATTGCGCTGTCGCAGGATCCGATGGTCGAGTTTGACATGAAGCGCTCCACGTCGGCGAGCGAACTGGAAGTGACCATGAAGGACACCGACGGCGGCTCATGGTCGAAGAAGTTCCCGGTTGGTCCGGCGAGCTGATCTCAACGGCTGAATGCTTTACAGAAAAGTGGCGACCCGGTTTTCCAATTAGAAGCAAGGCCAATAAGGCGGTAGATCGCTTTGCGATCTATAGAGCCAGCCACTCATTTCCTCTCCCGGGACGCGGGAGAGGATATCGCGAAGCGACAGGTGAGGGACTCCCGCACGCGCTGCTGATTTGCGATAGCCCCCTCATCCGCCCCTTCGGGGCACCTTCTCCCCGCGGGAGAAGGAAGTGAGACTAAGATCGAGGCCGCAGAAAAGGACCCGTCGATTGACGGGTCCTTGATCTTGTCGCGTTGTCTGACCAAAGCCGCTTGAATTAGCGGCTTTCGGAAATCAGCGGCGTGATGCGCCTGATGGCAACCCGGCGGTTGGCGCGCTCAGGGCCATACGTATCGATCTTGAGATACTGCTCGCCATAGCCCTGGGTGGTGAGGTTTTCCGGCGGGACGTTGAATTCCTCACTCAAGATCACGGCGACCGACTCCGCCCGCCGGTCGGACAGCGTGAGATTGTCGTCATCCGAGCCGACCGCGTCCGTGTAGCCTTCGATCAGGAACACCTCGTTGGGATTGCGGTCGACTACGCGCATCATCGCGCGGGCGGCACGCTCCAGCTTTTGATACTGGCTTTCATCAACCTCCCAGGAGCCCGTCTCGAAGTTGATGTCGCTCAGATCGACGCGGCGCATGCGCTCACGCAGGTTCGGGGTCGCGCGCACTTCGTCGAGCGTATAGCGGCGTTCGATGCGATCGACGGGTGGGGCACTGAAGGCCTCGTAGACTTCCTCCTCGTCGGCGTCGTCATAGTCGACAATGTACTTGTCGCGCGAAACGCCAACGTGGGGCGGCGGCACGTCGACCATGGAATTCAGGATCGCGGCACCCGCGACCACACCCGCACCTACGCCAAGACCGATGGCGAGATTGCGCCGCCATTTGCTCTTGTTGCGGCGGTTGTCGATGATATCGACCTCGCGGCCGTCCGGTCCGCGCCGGTAACGGCGGACGAGCTGGCCGTTGTCGTCGGTGATGTTATAGATTGCGACGTTGTTGGGCCGCTGGATCACCGTCACGTTCTGGCCGTTGCGGCGTTCGACCTGAGCGTTTGGCGCAACGCGGCGGAAGCGGTTGGACTCGTTGTGCGTGATGATCGTGCGGTTGTTGCGTTTCACGATGACGCGGCTGTCGGGTTCCTTGATGACGACTGCGTTCGATCGCTTGCTGACGATCTGCTGGCGTTGCTGCTTGATAGCCTCAAGGTTCGGCGGCGGCGCGCCCGGCGGGTGGCGACGCGCGCTGTCGGCGGCCGGCTGGAGTGCCTTCGGAGAGCCGGGTTTGACCGCCTGCGGCGCGGGCGGAAAAGCCGGATTGATAGCTCGCGGAGCGTTCACGGCACCGGGGGCCACCGGGTAGGCAGGATTGAAGGCCCGGCGAGGCGGATTTCCGGCCGGAGCATGCGCATCGAGATTGGGCGGTGTGCCCGGCTTGCGCACCACGGTGGGGCGGCGCTTCTTATCCTGCAGGTTTTTATCCTGCAGGTTTTGATTTGCGGCCGCCGGGAGCTTGGGCGGCGGTGTAATCGTCTTGGCGGCGGCAGGTGGTGGTGTCCACTTCTTCGGCGACAGAACCTGCGGCGCCGGCTTTTGCATTACCGGTTTTTGGGCCGTGTCAGGAGGCGTGCCTTTGCGGCCGGCCTTCGGATTCTGGCGAGGCTGCTCATCGTTTGCGGCATTCGGATTGGCTTGCTGCTTGCGCTTCTTGCGCATCTCCTCGATCTTCGCCTTCTGCTCGGGCGTCAGATTCTGTGCGGCTTGCTGGGCCTGGACGGCGACAGAGGCAAGCAAGGGCATGGCGAAAGCCGCCAGCGCCAAGAAGCCGGTGAGCGATCCTGACGCACGATACATCCGTGAGCCGCGCGCGTGTTTATCGGATTTCATTCCAAGTCCCTTTTGTAGTGACGATGTATGCCAGTGCTCAAAACTTTACGCGGACTGCAACGCTGCTTCCGCGCCAAGCCGAATCCTTCATGTCTTTCACGCGGCTTAGCGTATGAGCGACAACTCCGGCTGCTTTGCGGCGTGGCAAGGCGGCCAACGTGGCAAATCTGAGGCATTTCAACGGGGATTAAAGCAGTGCGCCGTTTCTACGGCAGATCCGGGCGCTGCCGTCTGCGAAAGCGTACGGATTGAAGTCGTCAAGGCGTATGGCGTCATCTCGGCCTCGATCGTGGCTAGCGCAAGCAGCCCCGCCGCATGGCGTGCTCCTGGAGCTATTCGCGAGACAAGCATCAGGCGCACAGTTGCCAGAGCGGGCAGCACCGGAACGTTAGGCCCGTCGCCGTTAAGGGCAACAAGCAGCCACTGTGTGGACGTTGGCGTGCCACGCGCGTCACGTCCCGTCGCCGTCACGGTCATGCCGCCAGTGTCGCGCGCGAAAATGCGCGTCATGGCGCGCGCACGATAGAGCACAGGCGCCAACCGTTCCGGATCGGTCAGCCACCCGGCGGCGCGCAGGCGTGCCAAAGCGACAAGGCCGAATTGTTCGAGCCGGCTTTCCAACCCTGCGTAGAATGCGACGTTGGCGGCGCCAAGCGCGGCAGGCAGAATTGCCGTATCCGAAGTGGCGACCGGCGCGCGGTAGCGCACGCCGAGTTCCGGGATTTGAGTGCGCCGGGCAACACCCCAACCCATCACGGTGGCGGGTTTGTTATCCTTCCATACGGCGACGGGGTTCCCGGCATAACTCAGCACGGCCTCCAGCACGGCGCGCCCCACCTGCGCGTCACCGCCGGGATAGATCGCGATGTCAATGGCCTCGATGCCTCTCCAGCCGCGCGTCAGCGTTTCGGCCGCAGCATAGGACAGAGCCGGCGTCGAACTCGCGCCCGCGATGGCAGCGACGCCATTCCGGCGCGCCGTCGCATCGAGTGCCGCAGCAAAGCCGGTGATGTAGTCCGCCGCGTCGGCGAGGTCGATCCAGTGGGCACCGGCTTCGATTGCGGCTCGGGCGGTGCCGTAACCTGCTGACTGGAAGGGACCTGAAGCGTCGATCACCAGCCAGGGCCGCAGAGTCTCGAACGTGCGCGCGTCGTCCTGCGTGCGTGTGAACGCCAGCGCCGCAATCGCTGCACATCGCGCACGTGGACGCAACGCATCCACCAGCGTTTGCGCGCGCGTCGGACTGCGCGACGTGAGGACCACGTCGAGCGCAGGGATCTGCGTCAGCCCCCGCGCCAGACGTTCACCGAAGGCGCCGGTCGCGCCGATGAGAAGCACACGCATCATGCGGGCGTCTCCTCACTATAGACGGCTTCCTGATGCACAAGTGTTCCGAATACGGTGTGCCGCAGCGTAAGGGTGAAGCGGAAGGTGGCGGCGTCGATTTCCTCGTGCGTGACCGTGAGGGCTCCCGGCGTGATCCACTTCGGCAAAGAAATGCGGCAGTGCCCGATGCACAATGCGTAGTCCGCGCTCGAGAAGACCAGAGCGCCATCCACAACGCTCAAGCGCAGGGCCATCACGATGCCGAAGCCCACGGCCTCTTCAAGTCCTGTCGGCCCTGCGAAACGCTTCACCGAGTGAATGACTTGCGGGAAGCCGCGCTCGCGCACGTAAAGCCGCGTCCAGAACTGCCCGCCCGAGGCCGCATCCTCGGTGACCGAGACGACGCTGGGGTTGCCGGTAGCGCGGCTGATGGGCAGGGGCGAACCGATCAAGCGCAGCAGGTGCGCCAGCGCGAAACCGGCGCGGCTGAAGGCAGTCGCCGTGACCTTCCCCTTATAGACGACTGTCCGGCCACCCGCGACGCGCTTTGAAAAGCGCTGTTGAACGGCGGGAGGCAGGAGGGCCCATTGCTGCGCTCCAAGGAGCGCACGAAAGCGGATGTCGCCAAGCTTCTCGATTGGCGCGGTATCTGGGATGGGCGCCGCCTGTGACGTAACAATCTTTTCTTGCCGTTCTGGGGGTTGTTTGGCGTTGCGCAGCATGGCGCGCTCCCGGATATGCGACGTGAGACCTCATTTGGCGTCACCAGGGCAATCACGTCCGGCGCACCGGAATGAGGGTTGAAATTCTGGACCCCAGTTTCAGCATGGCCTTTAACGTGCTGCGCGGCAGCGACAGCATCTGCTGGAACCAGCGGTCGACGGACGACGTGAACTCGAGCATCTCGTTGAGGCGTGCGCGGGCTTGTGGCGTGACGCGCGCATCCTTGTCGGCGCTTTGAGCGCAACTGCGCAGCACCGCGATGACGGGATCGATCTCACGTGCCTTGCGGCCGACCGCGATGCGCGTGACGACCTCCCAGATATCGATCTCGGCCTCGAAGTGGTCGCGCCGGTCGCCGCGTACGGGCACACGGCGGATGAGGTTCCACGCCAAGAGTTCCTTGAGTGAGTTGGACACGTTGGAGCGCGCAATGGAAAGCGTTTCGGCAATATCCTCGGCCGTCATAGGCGCGCTGGCGAGGTAGAGCAGCGCGTGGATTTGCGCGACCGACCGGTTGACGCCCCACACGCCGCCCATGTCGCCCCATTTGAGAATGAATTCCTCGACGGCGGGTGGCAGCAGAATCGGATCTTTTCGTATGTCGGTATTTTCTGTCATGACAGAAATATATGATAAGAATGCTGGCATGGTCAAGATGTGGCCTCGATTCGCATTGGTGCTGACGGCGCGGCAAATCCGCCGATGGAGGTACCAAAGGGATGTTGAACCTCACGGGCTGGAGGAAATTTGCTACGCTGGCGCAACGCACCGCATGAGAGGCAAACGAGTTGGAGGGTCATTGATGGCCATGAAGCTGACCTCGCCTGCGTTCGGCGATGGCGCGACCATACCGGCGAAATACACCTGCGAGGGTGAGGATATCTCGCCCGCACTGTCCTGGTTGGGCGTGCCGGAGGGGACGAAAAGTCTGGCGCTCATCGTGGACGATCCCGACGCGCCTGATCCCAAGGCGCCCCAACGCACCTGGGTGCACTGGGTCGTTTACGATATGGACCCGGCCAGCAGCGGTATTGCTCAAGGTGGCAAGGTGCTTCCGCAAGGCGCGCGGTCCGCGCTCAACGACTGGAACCGCACCGGTTATGGTGGTCCATGTCCGCCCATCGGGGAGCATCGGTATTTTCATAAACTTTACGCTCTAGATTGCGTGCTCGGTGCGCTGTCACCGGCCAACAAGGCATCGCTCGAAGCAGCGATGCAGGGGCACATTCTCGCGCAGGCTGTGCTGTTGGGCAGATACAAGAAGAAGACCTAGCGTGTGGACGGGGACTTGCCGCGCGTTGTCAGACCTTGATCATTTTCGATCTGTTCTCATGTTCATACGTACGACACCGTTGAACAATTAACGTCATGAATGATCTGGTCCATCCGTCCAGTCTGGTAGAAATGAGGAACTGAAAATGGACCTTCCGGCAAACGGGGCTCTGGCGCCTTCCAAAAGCAGTGAGCCGCAAGGCGCCGCGCTTGCGTTGAAGTTGGCGAGAAACGCCGCGCCTTTTCATTCCGAGCCTGGTGGCGCCTCACCGCTGGAGCGCGATTCTTATACCTCAACCGCATTGGCCGAGGTGCTCGATCGGGCGACGCACGCGTCTATGGCAAAAGCAACCATGGGGCTTTCGCCGGCGTCGCTCATGGGTGCTTATCTCGATTGGCTGACGCATTTGACCGCATCGCCGGGCAAGCGCCTGCAACTCGTCGAAAAAAGCTTCCGCAAGGTTCTGCGGCTGCAACGATATGCCATGACGTGCGCGTTACGCGGCGCCGGGAATGACGGCAGTGCATCGCTCTGCGTGGAGCCTCTTCCGCAGGATAGCCGCTTTTCTGCGCCAGCGTGGCAGCAGTTTCCCTTCAACGTCTTCTATCAATCCCATCTGCTCGCACAGCAATGGTGGCACGTGGCGACGACGGGCGTGCCGGGCGTCTCGGCCCAGCACGAGCGGGCGGTCGAGTTTGCTGCCCGCCAGATCCTCGACGTCTTTGCGCCTTCCAACTTTGTGCTGACGAACCCCGAGGTACTGACCGCGACGTACAAGGAGATGGGTCAGAATTTCGTCCGCGGATTTCAGAACTTCTTGGACGACTGGGATCGCGCCGTCAGCGGCAAGCCGCCCGTTGGCGCCGAGAATTTCCGCCCTGGCGAGGACGTGGCGGTCACGCCCGGCAAGGTCGTGTACCGCAACCGGCTGATGGAACTCATCCAGTATGCACCGACGACGGACGAGGTTCACAAAGAGCCGGTACTGATCGTGCCGGCGTGGATCATGAAGTACTACATTCTTGATCTGTCGCGGCAAAACTCGTTGGTGAAGTATCTGGTCGACAACGGCTTCACGGTATTCGTTATCTCTTGGAAAAATCCCGATCCAGCCGACCGCGATATGGGTCTCGATGACTACCGCAAGCTCGGCGTTCTTTCGGCCCTCGATGTGATCTCGGCCATCCTCCCCGCCAGACAGGTACACGGCGTGGGCTACTGCCTCGGGGGCACTATGCTGGCCATCACGGCGGCCGCGCTTGCACGCAATAACGGCTCGCCATTCGCTAGTCTGTCGTTCCTTGCGGCCCAGATCGATTTTGAAGAGCCTGGCGAGCTGCAGCTCTTCATCGACGAGAGCCAGCTTCGGTTTCTTGAGGACATGATGTGGGAGCAGGGGTTCCTCGACGCCAAGCAGATGTCGGGCGCATTTCAGATGTTGAGGTCCAACGACCTCATCTGGTCGCGCAACATGCGCGAATACATGCTGGGTGAACGTGCGCCCATGAACGACCTGATGGCGTGGAATGCTGATAGCACCCGTCTGCCCTATCGCATGCATTCGCAGTATTTGCGCCGCCTGTATCTCAACAACGATCTCGCCGAAGGCCGCTTCGACGTTGATGGCGAGCCGGTGCAGATCTCCGACATCCGCGCGCCGATTTTCTGCGTGGCGACGCAGAAGGACCATGTTGCGCCCTGGCGTTCGGTCTACAAGTGGAATCGCCTGACCGACACCGCCGTCACGTTCGTGCTTGGCGCAGGTGGCCATAACACCGGCATCGTGGCGGCGCCCGATGATCAGCGCAGCCGCTATCAGATTGCAACCCGCTCCGATCGCGACTTTCAAATCAGTCCGGAGGCTTGGGCCGTCGAAGTGCCCGAACGCAAAGGATCGTGGTGGACGGAATGGGTACACTGGCTTGCCGACAAATCCAGCGGTGATGGTGCTCCCCCGTCATTGGGGGCCGCAGAAAAGGGCCTGCCTCCGTTGGCCGATGCGCCGGGCAGCTACGTGCTCATGAAGTGAAGGCGGACACCAGATATCAAGGCTGGCCAGCCATTAAAACCGCAGTTCATGGCGCGGTCGTCGCGGGAGGCGCAGCCGGGTGTGCTGGATCTTTGCGGCGGACGCTGATTTGCCCGTTGTTTTCAATCACTGCGAAATGAACTTCCATGATGGTTGCGCACCCCGCGGCCCGAAGTGCTGCATCAAGCTCATGCTGCGTCAGCTTCTCACGTTTCATGATATCGCGATAAAGGTGGCCATCATGGATTAGCACTTGCGGCCGCCCCTCAACGAGCACCTCAAGGCGCTTGCTCTTGTAAGTCGTGTATCCGATGAGCCAGTTCGCACCAACGAGCGTCAAAGCGCAAATAAGTCCGCCAATGACGGAGTTATCTCCGCCGGTCATGGAGTTCTGCACGGCGTTACTCAGGACCAGCAGCAAAACCAGATCGAACGGTGCAAGTTGGCCGACCTGACGCTTGCCCGTGATGCGTAGAAGGACAATGAGGAAGATGTAAACAATGATCGCGCGCGCGATGAACTCCCACCACGGGATCGACATGTCCCACATGGCTCCTCCTTATGGGTCTTCATGAGGTCTTCCAACTTTGATGCGCCACCTTACCGCCATGGGATGGTCGAGCGATAGTCTGGTGAGAGTTACGCCAACTTGTAATCGTGCTCGTGCTGTTTGCGCAGGGAGGTGATGAAGCTTCTCAGCATCCAGGGCATGCTTCCGACCAAAGCAAACCAAGCGTCAGCCGCCGGGATGGACAACCAGCCTGCGATCCCACAGCATCTTGCCAGCGCCACGCAGAAGACACGAGCGTGTGCGGCGCGTTGACAAGCCAAGTGGTTGTTACCATGGTGCCGGCATGATCCCGTCAGCGCCTTTCCACTTCGAACTTTGCCGCCGATGTTTGAACGCCGCCGGCATTTCGTCCCGGGCTGCGCGCTGCTGCTTACCCGATGTCAAGGACTGCTTGCCAAAGATTTGCAGTTTAGGTCCTCTTCGTAGCCGGTATCCGGGCAATCGATGACATGGCTTGGCAGAGACGGCGGTCGCCTGTCCTTCAAAGGATGGCGACGGATACGCCTGAGGGATTACGGCCGTTTGTTTGCCCCAGCCTCTCGATTGAAGAGCGTTTGACGGCGTTCGGCCAACGGCCTTTACCCTAACTGACCAAGCAACAGAGGATTTCATGTTAGACGAGAAATTGGAGCCGATTTATGCGGAAGTACTGCGGCGCAATCCGGGGGAGGAGGAGTTTCATCAGGCGGTTCGCGAGGTGCTCGATAGCCTCGGTGCCGTCGTGGCAAAACATCCCGAGTACGCCGAAGGGGCACTTATCGAACGCCTCTGCGAGCCTGAGCGTCAGATCATTTTCCGCGTGCCGTGGGTGGACGACAAGAATCGCGTCCAGATTAACCGCGGCTTTCGCGTGCAATTCAACTCTGCGCTCGGTCCCTACAAAGGCGGACTGCGGTTTCATCCGAGCGTGATGCTCGGAACGATCAAGTTTCTAGGCTTCGAGCAGACATTCAAGAACGCTCTGACTGGCATGCCCATCGGAGGCGGCAAGGGTGGTTCGGACTTCGACCCCAAGGGCCGGTCGGACGCCGAGATCATGCGTTTCTGCCAGTCCTTCATGACAGAGCTCGGGCGTCACATCGGCGAGTACACGGACGTGCCGGCAGGAGACATCGGCGTAGGCCAACGCGAACTGGGTTACATGTTCGGCCAGTACAAGCGCATGACCAATCGGTACGAGTCTGGTGTTTTGACGGGCAAGGGGTTGACGTGGGGCGGTTCGCAAGTGCGTACCGAGGCCACAGGCTACGGAGCGGTGTATTTCGTCGATTGCATGTTACGCACGCGCGCCCAGAGCTTTGATGGCAAGCGCGTGGTCGTGTCAGGTGCGGGTAATGTCGCGATCTACACCATGCAGAAGGTCGCCGCGCTTGGCGGATTGGTCATTGCTTGCTCCGACTCCGATGGCTATGTGGTTGAGAAAAGCGGCATTGATCTCGACACTCTGAAGGAGGTCAAGGAGCGCCGTCGCGGGCGCGTTTCCGACTATGCGGCGCTGCGCGGCAAGGGCGCGACGTTCATTCCGAACGGCCGCGTTTGGGATGTTCCCGCAGACATCGCAATGCCCTCGGCAACGCAGAACGAGATCACCGGTCAGGACGCACGGACGCTCGTCAAGAATGGCATTATTGCCGTCGGCGAAGGCGCCAACATGCCCTGCACGCCCGAAGCGGTGCGCATATTCCTCGAAGCCGGCGTCCTGTTCGGCCCTGGAAAGGCTGCCAATGCGGGTGGCGTTGCGACCAGCGCGCTCGAGATGCAGCAGAACGCTTCACGGGATTCCTGGAGCTTCGAGACGACCGAAGAACGGCTCTCCGAAATCATGCATGGAATTCATGATCGCTGCGCGCAAACAGCCCAAGAATACGGAGCGCCGGGCAACTACGTTCTGGGCGCAAATATCGCGGGTTTCACCCGGGTGGCGGAAGCGATGCGCGCGCTCGGTGTGATCTGATAGGCTTTTAGCCATACCAAGTTTGGCAGAGGCGGTCGCCGGTCCACGGTGGCAGCCTCTGCGCCTTGTCCTCGTGGATCGCTGCTGCCTCTCTGGGTGCCCCATGCAGAAGCCTTGCGCCGGGCCGAAAGTGCTGGTAAGAGCCCCCCTCCAACCCAGACCCGCTAGGCGCCGTCCACGGTCGAGGATTGGGGGATCGTCTAATGGTAGGACTGCAGACTCTGACTCTGCCTGTCTAGGTTCGAATCCTAGTCCCCCAGCCATCGTCTAACTCATTGATATAGCTGCATATTATTCAAATTTTATGAGTGGAATTTTAGCGTCTTTTCCGCGCCTTGTCGACACACGTTTTCCGATCCCCTACCGCACCCGTGTCTCCGCACGACGTTCCTCGCCCTGTCGCCCATTTTATCTCTGTGGGCCTTTTTCGGCCGGTCAGACTCGCATCGTTTTCCGGAACTGGACAGCACGTTATCGTGTCTCGAAACCGAGGGCTGCGCGCTGGAGCTGCCAGTCATGCGGCAGGTCTTTGCAGAGTGAGACGAGGCGTGCCGCTGTGAGCGTCTCAGGCTGGCATCCTTCAAAGAGGTCTTTGACGATACCGGGCGCGAGATACGTGAGGCGCATATGCGCCGACAGATAGTCCCGCTTGACACCGAGCCGCTGCGCGAGTGCGTCGATAGTTGCGTCGCGTCCCGACATTAAAGCATCGCGGGTCGCATACGCATTCCGAAGCAAAGCGATCATCTGGCCATCGGGCTTGGCAGCACGGCCGCCACCTACAATCAATCGGATGCCTTTGCCGGCGCGGCGCAACTTGGCTTCGACGCGGAGTTCAATTGCTTCCCGATCTACTCCCGGCAGCTCTTGAGCTTCACCCAATAAGACTCTCGCGATCTCTTTTCTGTTGAGACTGACAACAACTTCATCAACACGCACGCACACGCGCTCGACAATGGGCCGGACGAGTTCGCGGATCTTGATCGACGGCAGGGTCGCCCAGCTGCCCGAGAGTTCGGTGGCCTTCGCAAGCGCCGAGCGCAGCGTGGCGGCGTCGAGATCGAAGTACGACAACGCATCTCCGAGATCCTGTTCCGATGCAAAAAATGCTCGAAGCCGATCGAGAACGAGACCTTCGAGATCGCCGGCCGGCACGCGCAAGCCCGTCTCATGATGTGAGCGTGTGCCGGTTATGAGGGCCGTCGACACATAGTACCGGTACCGCCGGCCCTTCTTGACCGCATGCGTAGGCGTCATGCGCTGTCCGTCACCATCCACGATCTGCCCGGCAAACAAGCTTGGCTCCTGTGCCGCTTCGCCAAGCGCTCGTGACTGCCGACTGCTGGCGAGCCTTTCTTGAACGATCTGCCACAACCCAGCATCGACAATGGCCTCGTGCTGGCCGGGGTAGACCTTTCCCTGGTGTGCGATCTCGCCCCGGTATATGTGGTTCTGCAGCAAGGTATAAAGTGCTCCGCGAGAAAACCGGTTGCCGCCCGCCAGAACGCCACAGGCGCCTTGCCGGCGCTTGCTCACCACACCGACCCCGGCAAGGTCGTCCGCGAGGGTCCGGACCGACCCGAGTTCGGCGTAGCGCCGGAAGATCATGCGCACCGTCTCGGCCTCGGCGTCGTTGACGATCAGCTTGCGCTCCTTGACGTCATAGCCGAGTGGGACGTTGCCGCCCATCCACATGCCCTTGGCCTTCGACGCCGCGATCTTATCGCGGATGCGCTCTCCGGCGATCTCACGCTCGAACTGGGCAAACGAGAGCAGCATGTTGAGCGTGAGCCGGCCCATAGATGTTGTCGTGTTGAATTGCTGCGTCACGGATACGAACGAGGCGCTATGCGCATCGAGCACATCGACGATCTTGGCGAAATCCGCCAGCGAGCGCGTCAGCCGGTCGACCTTGTAGACGACCACGATCCGCACCTTGCCGGTCGTGATGTCGGCGAGCAGCCGCTGAAGCGCAGGACGTTCCATCGTGCCGCCCGAGAGACCCCCGTCGTCGTAAAGGTCGGGCAGTGCCGTCCATCCAGCATGTTTTTGGCTCAGGATGAAAGCAGCGCAGGCCTCCCGCTGCGCATCGAGCGAGTTGAACTCCTTTTCCAGCCCTCCGTCAGAGGACTTGCGCGTGTAGATGGCGCAGTGCAGTCGTTTCATCGGAGGCGCCCCTCCAAACTGCTGAGGCGCTTTCGAATGCGGTTTGTCGCTGTCGAGAGGAGCTTGAACTGACGGCGCCCATCATCGAGGTGCTTGACGCCCTGGCCGGCAGACGCAACCAGCGCCGCGTCCTCGAACAGGCCCGTCAGATCAGCGAACGCCCGTCGCACGGCATCCAGATCAGCGTCAGCCATCGCCCGCCCCCTTCTTCGAGGTCAGGCCGAAGAAGCGCGGACCGGACCAGTGGGCGCCAGTGATTTCGCGCGCGACGACCGAGAGCGACCGGTAGCGCTTGCCGCGCCACTCCACGCCGTCGGCGTGCACGAGGATGGTATGCGTCTCACCATTCCATTCGCGCACGAGCCGCGTTCCCGGCTTGACGGTGGTGCGCGGCGCGGACCTACCGTATTGTGCAGAGGATGCGTCAGGTGCAGTACAAGTCAGCTTCCGCAGCAACGACTTGGAAAGGCCGCCAAACGCCCTCTCCTGGATTTTGTATGTGATGCCGCGCAGCAGGAGATCACGGGAGAGGCTCTTCGGCGGCTGCATGCCATGCACCCGCCGCCACTCTCCTCGCAGCTCGAAGTTGGTCAGAGCTTCGAGGCGCGCGATCTCGGCCGCGATATCGATCGAGGCTGGCTTCATGTCAGCGACCGCGCGTGGTTTCGATACGGTAGCGACGCAGCTCGCCCTCGGATTTTGCAGACGTGAGCGTGAAGCCGAGTTTCTTTTTGACGGTGCCCGCTAGAAAGCCTCGGACGCTGTGCTGCTGCCAGCCGGTCGCTTCCATCATCTCTGGTATCGTGGTGCCGCTGCGCTGGCTCAGTAGCGTCAGGACGCGATCGTGCTTGGTAACACGCGCTTCTTGCTGTTCTTCGCGTGTCTCGGCTCGATTTGCGGCCGGCGCCGGCCGAGGCTGTGCGCGCAACTTAGTTTTGGTGGATTTGGCAGGCGCCGCCAACGCAGCCTTCTTTGTGTGGGTCGATGATCGGGCTTCAAGCATGGTCATATTGGGCTCCGAGGATTGAAGGGCGCGCCACATCGGCGCTCCCACCACCCGAAGCCCCGCGTTTCGCGAGGCGAGCCCTGAAAAATTCGGCGGCCGGCCAACCGGCGCCTGTCACACCACCAATGCGTCCTTTGCGGCAGAAGTCGAGGCCCAGATTCGCTGCAACCGCGCGAATTCGTAGCCTGAGTTAATGAAATCTATGACCGCCGCCGAGGCGTTAGCAGACGAAACGCAGCCGATAACTCGGCGACGTTTTTGACCCCAACCGGACTCTTTGTCAGTGCGCAACACGCGTGTTGCATCAAGCGCAAGCGGAGAGACAGGCACTCAGTGCACCGCAACAACTACCCTGTGATGGCCCGCGCGACCTGAATGTCAGCTCGACCTCCGAGACCCTTTTGGTTCTGATTTTCACTGAGGGCCAGTTGCCGACTCACGGTGCTAGTGCACCGAGAGCCACGGATTAGTTACGCAGTAGGCAAGACAAGTTCTTGCCGGACGCCTCGCGCCTCAAGTTCGACTTCGCCGCCCACGATGGGGGGGCGGGCGCGGTAGATCAATACACCGCGCTTTACAGATTTTCCGATTGGGCTCCAGCGGTGGTCAATGCGAACGCGCCTCTTTGCGGCTCAACTGTAGCACCATATCGACCTGAGCGCCGCAGGTGTGCGGTCGTCAGGCGGCCCGGCTGACGGCTGCGAGTTCGGGCTTCCAGTTCCACGGGAGCAATTCGTCGAGCCGGTGAAGCGGGTGCTCGGCGATGCGGGCGAGAACGTCGGCAAGCCACGCCTGCGGGTCGATGCCGTTCATTTTTGCCGTGATGATGAGACTGTACATGGCGGCGGCGCGCATACCGCCGCGATCGGAGCCGGCGAACAGCCACGACTTTCTTCCAAGGGCGATACCGCGAAGGCCACGCTCGGCGGCGTTGTTGGAGAGGCAGACGCGGCCGTCATCGAGGAAGCGGGTGAACGCGGCCCAGCGTTTGAGCATGTAGTCCATGGCTTTGGCGAGGTCGTTGCCGCGCGAGAGCTTTGGTCGTTCGGCCCGCATGCGGGCTTCCAACTCGTCGACGAGCGGCCGGCTCAACTCCTGGCGAACCGCACATCGCTCGTCGGCGATCTTGCCATTGATCCCCCGCTCGATCTCGAACAGGGCATCGATGCGCTGCACGATCTCCAGCGCCAGCGGCGAGATCGGTGCTGGTGCTTTGCCCTCGGCCTTTCGGCGGGCACTGGCCTCGATATCGGCGAGCGTGAAGAACGGCCGGCGCGCATGCGCCCAGCAGCCCGCTTCCAGGATCGGGCCCGGAGTGCGGTCAGTCGCATACAGCCTGTTGTAGCCTGAGTAGGCGTCGGCCTGCAGCAGCCCGGACCAGCGGACGAGATGCGCCTCGACATGGTCACCTCTCCGATCACGCGAATAGTAGAACATGGCGGCCGGCGGCGCTCCCCCGCCGAACGGCCGATCATCCCGCACGTAGACCCAGCATCTGCCGGTGTGGGTCTTGCCCTTGGCCAGCACAGGCACGGTCGGGAGAGTAGGCCGGAGGGATTGCACCTCCAGCCTCTCGCAGAACCGGGCGTGAGGCTCTCGCCTCACCCGGCTCCCATCAGGCAAGTGCCCCACCATCGCCAAGCTGCCAGTGCACGAAGAGCTTTCGGTTCTCACGAGCGATTTTCGCAAGGAAGTCGCGCGCGCGACCAAGTCGCCGGTGGAAGCGCTTGTATTTCCGCTTCAACCAGACGGTCAGCGTCTGGTTGAGGTAGCGAGCCAGAGGATAGAGCGCTGAGCGCGTGTATCGCCCATAGTATGCGATCCAACCCCGTACGATGGGGTTGAGTTCGCGGGCGATGTCGTCCAGCGTCACTTCGGTCCGCTTGCGAATCTTCAAGCCTTTGATCGTCTCCCGCATCGCGTTCAGCGCAGACGTGCTGACCGCCGGAGTGTACCCGCAGAACATTTTCTGCGAGGGCCCCTTGACCGATCGAGGCCGGAAGCAGAATCCGAGAAAGTCAAAGCTGACCGTCTCGTATTTGTTCTTGCGCCGATGGTCCTTGCAGTAGACGATTTTCGTCTTCATTGGATGCAGTTCCAGGCCACACTCAGCCAAACGAGCGGCAAGCGCCTCGCGAACGCTCTGCGCCTCCTTCTCGCTCCGGCAGTGCACCAGCCCGTCATCCGCATACCGACACCAGGGCAGGCCGGGAGCCTTCCGCGTCATCCAGGTGTCGAACGTATAGTGCATGAAAAGGTTGGCCAGGATCGGACTGACCACGCCACCCTGTGGGGTGCCGCGGCTTCGCTCGACGATAGCGCCATCTTCCTGCTGCATCGGCACCGTCAGCCAGCGCTCGATGTAAAGCAGTGCCCATGCGCACGTCACATGTTTCCGGACGGCACGCAGCAAGAGTTCGTGGTCGATATTGTCGAACAGACCCTTGATGTCGAACTCGAGCACCCAAGCGTATTTCCAGCATCGCTCACGCGTGACGCCCACGGCATCGAGGGCCGACTTGCCGGGCCTGTAGCCATAGGAATCTGCCAGAAAGATTGCATCGAGCTCCGGTTCGACCAGTTGATTGACAACTGTCTGCGCCACGCGATCCGCTACGGTCGGAACCCCGAGAATCCTCTGGCCTCCACTCTTCTTCGGAATGGAGACGGCGCGGACAGGCGGCGGGAAGTAAGCGCCCGAGCTCATTCGATTCCAGATCTTGTAGAGATTGCCCCTCAAGTCGGATTCGAACTGCTCGATTGTGACTCCGTCGACGCCGGCCGCACCACCATTGGATCGGACCTGCAGATACGCTTCGTACACCTTTCTTTTGTCGATGTTGAACGGCTTGCTTGGCTGGTTCATCGGCGTCCTCCTGTTGCCAGTTGCGACGATGGCCAGCCCACCTGATCCGATCCCTTCGCTCCGGGCCCATTACGAGCCCTCATCGCTCCTACGGATCGGTCCGTCCCAGTGCTCCGCTTCGGTACGCTCGCCTCACGGTTTTCTCCGCTTGTGCTTCTCCCTTGGCATCGGAGCGACTGGTTCCTGCAGTTCCGCGATAACGCCAGCATCCGCTTCACGCCCCCTCAACGCCGGTCGTCGCTCGCCCGGTCATCAGGCATCTGGCGAGCTGATCCCAGAGGGACGACACACCTCTGGTTTTGACGACGCTTTCCACGTAACGACGCTTCATCGGTAGGTTCACTTTCGTTCGTCTCTCGGATGCACACCGGTCCAGGGTGTTCCCCGAACTTGACCCCAACGCTCACGACCCCGCCTCTTAAGCGAAGCCGCTTGGGGTGGTTTGGGACCCGCTCCTGAAAGCCGATCCCGAGGGACCCGCCCTCATCGTCATCGCAGCTTGTGCACACAGAATGTCAGGTCATGAGGACCATCCCTTCTGTGTGCTTCTGCAGCACACTGTCGTCACCATGCAAGCGCTCGGCGGCGAGGACATGCGCCTCGATCCGCTCCAGAAGCGGCTTCAGCACGGCACAGGCGGCACCGACCTGATCGGCGAGCGTCGAGATGTCGAGCTCGACGCCCTCGTTGCCATAGATGTCGCTCTGCCGGTTCAAGGGCAGATGCGCGCCGAACTTGCCGAACAGAACATCGGCCAGCAGATGCGGGCCCGCACGACCGCGCGCGATCGGATGCGAAGGCGCGGGCGTCTGGACAATCGTATCGCAGGTCCGGCAGGCGAGCCGCTCGCGCACGTGCACGATCACCTTCCAATGCGCCGGCACCCGTTCCAGCGTCTCCGTCGCATCCTCGCCCAGCTTGCGGAACTTCGTCCCCGAGCAGCACGGGCAGACCGACGGGGCTTGATGCACGAGGCGCTCGCGCGGAAGGTGCTCCGGCAATGGCCTCCGCGCCGGCTTGCGGTTCTCGGGCCGCGCGGTGGCGGGCGTCGCGATCTCGGCCGCGGCCTTCTCCTCGGCTTTCCGTTCGACGAGCTCGGCGAGCTGCAGCTCGAGCTGATCGAGGAGCTTCACGCTCCGCTCGGATGAGGCTCCGAACGTCGCGCGCTGCATCTTGGCAATGGTGAGCTTCAGGTTGGCGATCTCGGCGTCGAGGTCGAGGGCTCTCGCCTCGGCGGCCTCGGCCCGGCTCTCGCAAGCCACCCGTGCGGCACGCTCGGCCACCAGCATCGCCTTCAGCATTGCGATGTCGTCGAGAAGCTGCGTTGGATCGAGCGCCATGGGCCGCAATCATAGCTGCTTCGCGGCCTTCCGATCGGCCCCGAAACGATAATCCACGATCCGAGTCGCCACAGTCACAGGCGCGCATCTATCCGGCGATCTCGGGGCGCCAGGTGTGCTGCGGAGCCCGCCAATCGATCCCCTCGAGCATGTAGCCGAGTTGGGCCGGTGACATTGGCACCGCGCCTTCCGACGGCGTCGGCCAGATGAAGCGCCCGCGCTCAAGCCGCTTGGCGAACAGGCACGCGCCCTGCCCGTCGTGCCAGATGATCTTGATGAGGTCGCCGCGCCGGCCCCGGAACACGAACAGGTGCCCGCCGTGCGGGTCCTTGGCCAGCTTCTCCTGCACGAGGAGAGCCAGGGAGGCGAAGCCCTTCCTCATGTCGGTGTGCCCGCTCGCGATCCACACGCGCACGCCGGAGGGAACCGGGATCATCACGCCTCCAGCAGGTCGATCAGGCGCTTGAGCCTCACCGCGTCAACGCCCGGGCCCACACGCAGGAGCCGCCCGTTGCCAAGCTCGATCTCGATGCGGCCATCAACGGACGGCGACGGTGCGCGGCACGTCCGGCCGTTCCGCCTGCTCCGCGGTTTCTCCGGCCCAGAGGACGCGACCGCTTCCGGAGAAGGCAGCGCTACCGGCAGGAACGCCGGCGCCGCATTGGCTGTCTCTTCACCGCGCCGGGGGCCGTGGACCTTGATCCAACGGAACAAGAGGCTCGGACTGATGCTGTTCCGGCGAGCGATCGCCGAGACATTGACGTCCGGCACCGAGGCCTCGGCAGCAACGGCTTCCTTCTCCGCCTCGCTCAACCGCCGCCGCGTCTCAGCCACGATGTCGTAGCGCCGCGAAGACCTATCTCCAGACATAGGCACGGAACAATCCCTGTTGTGACAAACCGTCACCAACAGGACCTATGTCTCACAAACCCGCAAGACGGCCTTCGCCGGACGCGCACCGCGCGTCGGCCTTCGTGTCAAACGTATGCTCAAGCGTATGGTCAAAACGATCGCTCATGGCCTGGCATCAAGCCACGACCGGAGCCCTACCGGAATGTGGGAGCCGAGCACCGCTTACCACAAACCCGCAAGACGGCCTTCGCCGGACGCGCACCGTCGTACTACCGCGCCACCATTGAGACCGAAGCCCCAGGCAGATACGTCGCCGCAACGATCTCCCGCTTCAGTGCCTCCGGCCAGCGCTTGTTGCCACGACGCTCATCGCCACTTGTGTCCACATCCGACATCGTGGGCACATCCTCGCCTCACATTCAGCCAACGCGCCAGAAAGACTCGATCATGGGATGCGACCAGACAAGGCGGTCGCGATGATCGGCGCCACCGCGATGCTGCTCGGATTGTTCAAGATTTTCTCCTGACCTGACGACTGATGCAGCGTTTGGGTTTTTCCCGCAGCCGGGGAAAACCTCACGACCTGCTGCCAGCAATCATGCAATCTATGGACTGGTGGTCTGTCTACCACCGCCGTTTATCACCTCGACGCGTCTGTTTTCGGCATTGTTAGGCTGAGACTGGTTCTTCAGCTTGTCGTACGAATACCCGACGGAATACAGGTTCTGGGGATCAAGCCCGTAGTTTTCAGACAGGTATTTTGCAACGGCTTCGGCGCGTCGCTGCGACAGATCTTTGTTATACGACCAGGAACCGGTTCTGTCCGTGTGGCCGGCAATTATAATCCGGTTTCCTTTTAGATCCGCGCGCGCCAGGGCTTGACCCAGAGCGTCAAGTATCGGCTTGGCTTCCTGGGTAATTGCCGAGGAGTTGAGTTCGAAAGTGACTTCGAAGTCCCGCTGGGGAAGCTCTCTGGTGGCGGCGTAAAGCTCGTCCTGTTCCTGTAAATTGAGGCCCCGCTTTTGCCGGCCGGTAAAAACCTTATCGATTACGTCAGCCGACTCTGGCCGGACCTGTGGCATTCCGCGCCGGACGCGACCTCGTGACAGAAGATCCCTTTCGATCCCATCGACAAGCGCGCTGTCTTCTGCAGCGGAGCCCGTTAAATCTAATGCCAGAGACACTACAGAGGCAATTGCGAGTAGCAGGGTGCGGGCGCGTAAGACTATCATAGATATTTCCTCAACCCGATTAATAGCGTGTATTGAATTAGCGTGGCCACCGCGATCGTCTTCTTGTGGACGTCCAGCCCCACGAAAATGATAGTCTCCATCCTGATCCGCTCCCCGTGTCTGGGGATAGGCCTCGCTCACGCGAAGCAAACCCCGTTGCGCTTACGCGCCTTAGTCGACACGTCGAGGCGGGTCACCGATTCGCTGACCCGTGTCCCCAGCGGACATACGGTCTAGTTCGCTGACGTGACCCTGCAGATTAGCGTAAGATCGTCGGACAGTTCAGATACAACCTTACTGCATGATAATAGCCTTGGGCGTTAGCTTGTGTTCTTTAGGCATCGCTGGGTCTGCTGATAGGTCTGGCTCTCGGCCGCTCACCTCACCGCTGGGTGGGGCCAAGTCGAGGTCCTTCGGACAGTCGGCGTCTTTTGCGCAAGCATCTCTCCAGCCGGTAGCGATCGCCTCAAGTCGATCCGACTTTGACGGATGTGTCGTAGATCCCGCTTGTCCGAGCGTTGAGATTACTGCTTGTGCTCCGTTGAGAGGCGCGCCCAGTCGTTGAAGAATAAATCCTGAGAAACGATCGGCCTCAAGTTCGAGTTGAGGTTGACTGCCGGAAATCTGCAGCGTGTGTCCATTCAAATGATGACCAATTTCATGGGCCAACACGCTGAGAGCCGCCCAGTTGCTTTGCATGCGTCTGTTTAGGTCGTCGAGAAACGTGGCATTGTACAAAATCTTCCGCTTGTTCCCGACTATGAGCGCCGCTGCGTTTGGTACAGTGGCTGCTTCAACCGTGAAATTCTGCGCCAATCCGGATGCCGAAACGATTTTCTGGATCATGTCTAGCGCGCCTTTGTCGGCTGAATTCGTTTCAATAGATTGAGGAATAGAATCGCCCAGATAGCTGCAAATTGCGCCGGTCTGGTTCACGGTCGCGGCAGGCTGCGATGCGCTTGGAAGGTGCAAACCAACCTGTAAGAACGCTTTTTGTATTGCCGCTGTGTCGTAACCTAATGCGTTCGCCGATTGAACCACGCCGTCCGCTGCCGTATCGAAATTTGCGTCAGCAGACCAAAAATTCTCGTTGGCGCGTAGGAAAACCTCGAACGCCTTTCGTACGGACCAGCCCTCTGACTTGGATAGAATGCAGAATGCCTTGTTAAACACACCGCTTGAATAGTGGACATCCATCCCTGGCTTATAATCACTCGCCCGAGATATAGATTTCCCGTCCTTCTCTGGGGAACACATAATCCTTAAACTGGCGTCTTTCCCCTTCATGACGTTGCGTCCGATAGCAAACTCCGGATCTGTCAATTTTAGCCCGTACTTTTCTCTGGCAAAGGTGACGGCGGCTGTGCCGGCCATGTCAGAAAATGCCTCGTTGATGGCGCCAGATTGACCGGCATAAATCAGGTGGGAATTCTGCTCGGTAAAGCCGTGTGCTATTTCGTGACTGACTACATCGAGAGACGTAAGCGGATAAAACGCTCTGCCCCCATCGCCAAGCGTGATTGTCGCGCCATCCCAGAAGGCATTTTCCATCTTCTCGCCGAAGTGCACACGAACAGGGAGTTTCAACGTCTTGAGCGGGGCCGCACCCAGCCAAGAGGAGTACATTTCAAATGTCGTTTGAACAGCAAACGCTGCGTCATTGAGAGGTGAATAGGCCCCATTTACCTGTCTGCCCTGGCTTTGAGGACAGCGGAATGTATAGGGTTTGTTTTCAGTTACACCGCCCCCCATGTCGATGACGACGGCGTGCCCGTTCTCGAATGAGCAAAGAGAACCACTCTCCGAAATGTCAAGCGCAGGCCATCCCTTCTGGCCGTACACGATCTTCCCGGATTTTTCATTACCACCAGGTCCAGTGCCATTTGCTGCGTTGACTACACCGTTCCATATCTTTGCGGCCGTACCACGCTGAGCATCTATAATCACGAACGGTCGCACCATGCCTTCCGGTCGCGATGGAGCCTTTGCTTGAAACACGACCCTATATGCAATGACGCTCTCGCCGCTGTCGTAGATGAAAATTACCTTCTCTTTCTCGACGTTGGTAATCTCACTCAGATCAGACGCGTGCGGCAGCGCTTTCGCGGCCTCGATTGCTTTAGCAACGGCTTCCTCGGCAGTTAGCGATTTGGCGTCTAGGAAGTTGGTCGGTAAGCCGTAGGCAGCCATGCCACTGATGCCCCGGATCGAACCATCGGGAGCGCGTACTATCGATATTTTCTTTCCCCAGATCGGCAGGCTCTGGAAAGTTTGTCGCACATTCAGGACTCTATTTCCGCTGGGAAGTGAGGTGGTTTTTTCGAGCTCAAGGCTGGACTCTGAGTCGAATGCCAAGCCTTGACCAACAGTTTTGAGGAACTCCTCGTCTGACGCAGCTTGAAATCCGAGGCTATGCGTCTGCAATTTGTTGAGGAGATTCGGATCCCGGCTTAATTCCTTAAGTTCTGCGGCATTGGCCCAAGAACTCAGGCAAAGCGTGATGGCGAGTACGAGTCTAGCGATCGTTTGGTGCATGATGGTATCCACGCTAAAAGCCAGTTAGTTGGTCAGACAGCGATAAACCGAAGTCGGCTTACTCCACCGTCATCAAGCGAACAGCTTCAATTGAAACCGGCGTCGTTATGTCCTCAGATCCTGGGTCAAGGACGAACGACATCCCCCGACTGAGAGTCGCACGAGGCGTGTCTGCAATGACGTGATCTATCGGTATTCTCAGAATTGCCGCGTGGGATTTCGTCCTGTCGAGATGAGGGTCGTCGTGGTGGGCGTGTTCTTGGGCAAGCTTTAGGGTGAATGTATTCAGTTCCGTGATGAATACGCGCCGAAGCGCGCCATTCGAATCAGGGATCAATGCGGCCACCGTGAAGCTGCGACCGGTAAGGCTGTCGACGTCTATGCCGGAGATGACGAGTTCAACTTTCGGAAGAGAAGTTTTGTCGTCGGCAATTCTTGCGGCCGTATCCTGCGGCCACGCCAGATCAACTCGAACCGGAGCGCTGGCGACTCGCACGCTGGAGACGAGTGCTGGGTTCGAGGCGCTTGGAACAGATTCGTCGCGATTTGATTCCGCAGACAGCTTCTGAGGCTCCTTCTCGTCATCAAGTTCGTTTCCAATATGCGATAAGGCCGGATCTTCGCGCAGATCAAGATTGTCCTCTTCCGGAACGACTACATCATCTGCATTACGATCGCGGCCTTTGTCGGCAATCGAGATGGGAGGCGGCAGCACCCATGTTTCGTCCTCATAACGGTAGCCAAGTTGGCTCTGGGCGTCTCGAACGCCGGAGGCCAAAATCGACCAAGTCTTTTCGACATCGAACGAGAAGCTTTCCTTATCCCATGGGCCCCCAGCAGCAGGCAGGCCTTGGACACCGCGTTCGTTAATCCAGATGGACCATAGGCGATCCGCATTTGCGTGGTGGAGCAGGAAGATTGGGTCGCGAGCCGCAAGGGATGGGTCGCCCATATCTCCACCTACCAAGCCATGCACCCGGTTGTGTGGGTTGAGTTCAACTTCAAGCGAAAACCCTCTCGTCTTATTTTGTGACAGTAACATGCGCTGTTCGAATGCCGCCTTGAGTAAACTACCGCTGTCAATCTTCGTACTTTCCCGCTGATGCCAAAGCGAATTGATCTTGGCAGACCCTTCAGTGAAGATGGAAGGCAATGTTGGCTGCGTGTACCAATCCCAATACGGAAGGGAAAAGGCAACGCCTCCGGCGTCCTGGGCCGTTTGAACCAGAACCTTCTCGAAGAAGTACAGGTATGCGCGATGCCACGATAAGAAGTGTGCCGCGGGTCTGGCTGATGAGTGCCGGCACTGATTATAAATGCTCTGCAGAGACCGAGGTGGGGTTTGATCTGTTCCGTGAACGGCCGCCCAGTACGACCAGCCAAGTTTATCGTGCTGAGAGGCCTCTGAGCGGCGCTTCATGGCCGCGACGCCAGCACGAAGCGACGCAACCTTCTTTTCGTCTTTTGAGAACGACACCACGTCTTCCCGTACTCGAAGGGAAGATGGAGCCTGCGCCCGCGCCGTAGCAAAGATTTCTGGTAGCGTCGTGCACGCTATGCCCGTCGCGAGAATTTGGAACACAGATCTGCGATTGACACTAGTCATGACGACGCCACCCAACGTTTAAGTTTGCTGAATTGAGGCCATCAGTAGCCGTATTTCGGCCGACGGCATTTGGAGTAAGTGTTTCTCCAGCGGCACCGGTCATAATTGCACTTGTAGACTTGCTTGATGCCGTTGCGGCACCGCGTGTCTCCGTCCTCATAGTGGGCAGCATTGGCACCGCCGCTAACCATAAGAACACTTCCGGCTATGCCGAGTGCTGCAATGAGTAGGGTAAATCGCATGATAGTTTCTCCCATTTGCTGAACGATAAAAGCCTAGCAAGAAGTCGCGGAATCAGCAACGGCACTGCAACTCTTTGGAATTGCTGGTCACCAATTCAATTGGAGGCATCAATTGCGTTGTGCAAAGGATGGTGCTTGCTCGAACGCCTAACCGGTGTGTTATGCAGTTCAGACCGTCTCAAGCGTCGACGGTGGAGTACTCTGTAGCTAAATCCGTATTGTCATACTCCACACCGTTGACTATAATCAGCACAATTATTTTAGTCACAGCATGAAACCTGCTCAACATGCGCGATGGTGCGTCGGGACTGATTTTTCGGGCTTGCTGTATGGCCGCGATTGTCCTCCACATCGCAGCAGTGCCTGCTCGCGCGGGACAGAATTTGAGCGCCGAGGGAGTTTGCTGGCCATCTCCATCCGCCGGCCCGTGCGAGTCTGAGCCTATCGATCGTGCAGCGCAGCAAGATCCTCAAGCCAAAGAAAAGGAAAAGGGTGCCCACAACCCACTGGCGCCAGCGGAGGCGCAGAAGGATCTCATCGATATCATCAGACCTCCCAAGAATTGAGGCAGTCTAGATGACCAGGGACGAGGACGAAGAGCGGGAGCTGCGCAAGGATATCGCGGCCCTGCAGGCATTTCGTGCTTCACGACTGAGGTTCACCAATCGGATAATTGAAATCAGTGCCGATAAGTCGGAGGGCGTTGCTTCCGTTTTGAGGTCGGACCCCTTCTACCAGCTTGCAGAGTTCTACTTTTTGCTTTCCGGCTTCAATATCGAGTCGACTGCCGAGTTTGCAGCCTACATCGAACGACACAACAGCTACCTCACTGGCCTTTTGAAAGATCCGGCAAAGATGCTCCGGATGGGCTTGAAGCAAGATAGGCTGCTTGCCGCGATACTGGACGGGGAAACGACGCCGCGCGTTTTGAGGCTGTGGTCAGAATCCAAAGGCACGTTGGATCAGTCGACCCTCGGTCGGCTGCTCGTGCCGGTAATGTCTGATGAAACCGCGCGAAAGGTTGTCATTGCGGCAACGAAAGCGGGATTTCTGACCCGCGAAGCATCGGTGTATCGCATGATGATGGTCGCTTCGACAGGCACACTGGAAACAATATACGGACAGTGCTTGCGTGAATTTCGGAGCGCAATTGCCAACTTCGCAGATCCTGAGACGAATCTCTCGCAATCCCTGTCGTCGAATAGTCGCCCGCCAATCGATTTGGAAGCCAACAAAGTCGATGGGCGTCACCGGACTGGACGACGGCGATCAACCGCCCGATAAGCTATCAACAACCACAGCGGATACTTGGAGTAAGAAAATGCGAGCAAAAACTACACTTATCAGCCTCGGCCTTTTGGCCGTGTCAGCAGGAACGGCCGTCGCCGAGAACCCGATGAACGGAACGTGGGTCATTGGCGACGGTACGGGAAAACTCACTATTCACGGTTCGAGATGGAACCACGATAAATTCGGCGCTGGAACAATCCAAAAGGGAACTGGCTCAGCACATTATGAAGTCTTTTACAATAAACACCAGGGCGTTCGATGCGCCTACAGAATAACGACAATTGCCGACGGCGCAATTCTCGTGCTGGAAGCAGCCGACGAAACGCAGTCAGCCGACTATTGCCCTCAGGGCAAGCTGTCCCGTGCAGATAAGTAAACAGACAAAGTTCAGGAGACCACCGATGAAGTCGAAATTCCTTTCCATTATGGGTGCAGCTACCTTGCTTTCTACGGGTGTAGCACTTGCTGAGCCGCCGATGTCCGACCGGGCTGTGAAGCAGCTCGAGGGAATCTGGATCACGACGGATGGCAGCCGCACTATCGAATTCGAGATAAAGAACAACCATGCTCTGTTCTCGGATACCGTTCGCCCAGGCATCACCGTGACCGGCGGATATGGCCAGGGTGAACGCGGCGCTGCCTACCAACTCGACTATCCCGAGAAACTGAGCTGTTCCTACAATATTGCCTTTCCAAGCCAGGAGAAGGGCAATGAGATGATCATGACGCTCGTCGCGGCAGTGCCAAAAGAGCAGGCGCATCGCTGCATCATCGGAACGCTCAAGCGCTCGCGATAGAACTCTATCACGTAGGAAGGCCGGTCATGCTACCTCTTCGGTCAAAATCGCTGTGGCTCGGAACTGTTGTTCTGGCGCTGAGCTTCGGCTCGGCCCAGTCGGACGAAGCCATTCAAGCATTTGTGGGTGAGTGGGACTTGAGGGGTACCGACACCTACATCGTCATCCGCAACGACAACTCGGTTTTTCACTCTAAGCTCGGTGCCGGCGATATTCGGCATGACAACGTGAATTTCTTCACTGTCGAATATCGCGGCCAACACCTCGAGTGCCACTATCAAATCAAAAAGTATCAGGAGGACGAACTCTCGATCGTCATCTCGATGCCGACAGATCATCAAGACTGCCAGCTTGGCGAGATGCGGCGTAGTCCAAACCAGGAGAAAGCCGCGCCTGCCAAGAAGTCGGAGGCAGAGCCGGAAAAAGGTAGTGCCGGTTCGCCACCGCCGAACACTCAACAACCTGGGCAACAACCTGGGTCCACCTTCGCGGATTGCGACGGTTGCCCAAAGATGGTGGTCATCGGTGCCGGCAAATTTGTGATGGGCTCGCCCGTGGATGAGCCAGGCCGCCGGGTGTCTGAAGGTCCGGCTCATGAGGTCGCCCTCAACACGCCTTTTGCGGTCGGTCAGTTTGCGATCACTCGCGACGAATTCAGTGCATTCGTGGCTGAGGCAAACTACACGCCGTCAAAAGGCTGCTTTGCTGAGAGCAACGGAAAGTGGGAGTTATCAAAGGATGCCACTTATGCGGCCCCACCCGTTTTCACGCAGACCGGTACTCATCCCGTCGTATGTGTGAGCTGGAAGGACGCACAGGCCTACGTTGAGTGGCTGTCGAAAAAGACCAATAGTCAGTATCGCCTCTTGTCCGAGGCGGAACGCGAGTATGTCACGCGAGCTTCGGCCTTTACGCCTTATTGGTGGGGTCGGACAATATCGCCGCAACAAGCCAATTATGATACGCGACAGCGACAGGCGCAGGCCGCTACGACCGCACAGAAAGGCCGAAACAAGCGCGGCATCACTATTTCTACGGAAAGCCTGGGCGCGGCAGCGGATGCGCCACAGCCGCCGCCGAGTTCTCCCAACTGGGGTACCAAGGATGTGAACAGCTTCACCGCAAACCCCTGGGGACTTTTCAACGTCCATGGCAATGCGGGCGAATGGGTGCAGGACTGTTGGAATGCGTCCTATGTGGGGGTCCCGCTCGACGGTAGTGCGGCAAGCTCTGGAGATTGCTCCAAGCGGGTGATCAGGGGCGGTGGATGGAGTTATTGGCCGGAGGACATCCGCGCTGCTTACCGTGAGACCACGGTGGCCGATCAGAAGTATTTCCACGTCGGCTTCAGGGTCGCCAAAACCCTCGCGGCGAAATAGGGATATTTCCGGCGCCCCAAAGTGCCGCTTCTCAACAGGCGGGCCGCTTGAACCAATATCAAGAGCCGCTTCAAGGCCATGCGCCTGTTCAGCACGCAGAATGGATGACGTTCATAACCCGCGTGCAGCACTGACAGGCGTAGCCCGCCAGCATCAGCATGCAGAGCAAGACATTAGTTTGCCCACGGGGCTTATTGCGCCCCGGGGCGAATCAGTGGAGTGGTGATCATCAAGGGTACCGCAAAGGTGCTGCCGAATTTTTATTAGCGAGATTTGTTGGCGAGGCCGAAGTTATGCTTTTGTCCCGTGGTGCTCTTCTACCCAAGACGGCGCGGAAGCTAACATCCGCTTTCTGTGCGGTCCTTCTGATCTCAACGTCTATCACCCCGGCAATGGTTCTGGTTAGCTCGTCGGCGCATGCTGATAACGTGCATGCGGTGTGCATGACGCCAGATGAATTGATAAATGGCACAGCCGAAGATCTTTCCGGGCTGGCAATTGGGGATACCGCGTTCATCAAACAATTCAATTCGGCGAATCTGGGTGGTGCAAACCCGGGATTCGTGAAGGTAGCGAATAGCAATCCAGGGGCCCCGATTACTTTTAAGTTAACTGGAGGCCTCAATGCATTTGACAGAAAAGACAACAGCGGAATTCCCGGTACCGTGCGCACCGCAGGCTTGGACGATCTGAAGAATAACTCAATTCTGAACGGAGCAGTACTCAGTTACGCGCCGCAAGGCGAGATCAAAGATGACGTGCCAGGTTTTTCGAGTATCGGTTCCGGCAACGCTGGGGGGGCAAATTCCGTAGCGTCGGGCCCGATAGCGCTTCCCGTTTTGAGCACTGTTGAAGCGACAAATACCGAGGCTCAAGAACTCATTCGTCAACGCAAAGAACTGGCCTCCTCCGCAGTTGCTGTTGCTGCAGCGTCGGAAGTCGCGGCAACCGCCGCGCCACCCGCTGATCTGCCTCCCCCTTCGGCATCGACCGCCGCCAAAAAGTCCACAGCGGTTGACTCTTCTCCATCAAAGACAGTTACCGCTGGAAGCTCCAAAGCCAAGACGAAGGGCGTGGCGGAAGATTATGAACCGGTTCCCGCTCAGCAGGGCATCGTCGTTGATGAGTCAACGCCATCCCAAGGCGCTTGGGCGCAGGCTTTCGTCGACTATGAGCGCCACGATAATCTCGCTCCGGGTAGCGGAGAAAATCTTGAGCGGCGGCAGACCACCGTGGGTGGAATCGCCGGCGGAGATGTCACTTACCGTCGTTTCGGCGACGATGGACTGGAGACTGTGCAGTTCGGACTTCTCGGCGGCGGCACGCATATATCGAGCAAATTCAGCGATTTCGGCAATGTGTCGAATGCCCGTCAAACACAAGATGGCGGATTTGTCGGGGCTTACGGCTCATATCATCACAACCAATTCAGCGTTGACGGGTTCTTCAAAACTGACCTGCTGTCGCTCAAACAGCGCTCGACCGTGAAAAGTCCCGTGACCTGCGGTGAGGGGCAAGTTCTCGT
Source organism: Hyphomicrobium sp. (assembly GCA_016793445.1). Lineage (GTDB taxonomy): Bacteria > Pseudomonadota > Alphaproteobacteria > Rhizobiales > Hyphomicrobiaceae > Hyphomicrobium_B. The sequence goes on from JAEUME010000002.1 coordinate 557,040, forward strand.
CATCGATGACAGCCCGGATGCACTTGAGAAAGCAACGCAACAAGCTGGCAGCGTCAATGAGTATACCTATACAGTAGGTGGCAACGCTTATTATCGCTTCGATCTGTCCGGCGGGGCATATCTCGAGCCCGTCGTCGGCTTCATCTACAGCGCAACAAATTACGGTGACGGCGCGACGACACTAGGTCTCGACAACGGCCAGCTTTTCCGCATCCAGGGCGGCGCACGGCTGGGACGCACTTGGGACGATGCAGAAAATCGAACCTGGTCACTAGCCCTTCTTGGGATGCTCTATAGCGACGTCTATATCAACGGCTATACGTTGGATGGCTTTGGTCTGCCGCCGGGAGCTTCCGAGGTGGACGAGGGCAAACTGCGGGTCCTTGGCCAACTTGAGGGCAACGTCATCTTGAACAACGGTCTATCCTTCAACGGTGCTGTCAACGTGCGCGGTGGCGAAGATGTCTTTGGCGTCGGAGGACGGCTTGGTGCCCGCTTGGAATGGTAATCGGCGTTAATTCGCGCCGATAACCAATTCGAACGGCGCCCAATAGCTGGGGTAAGAGTCCCATTGTTTATCGCCAGGCTTCGCTCCATCAATACGTGCGAGCATCGCGCGGCGAAGGCTTTCGGAGCGTTTGATCGTTGGGTCCGCAGCGATTGCTGCAAAAGTCTTCGTCATAATCTCTTTGGCATCGCTATCGCTCGCGCTCCATTGCGTAACGATGAGCGATCGAGCGCCGGCGTAAAAGAAGGCGCGCGCTAATCCCGACAGCGCGTCAGCATCACCCGCTTCACCAGCGGCCGTGTCACACGCCGACAGCACAACCCAATCTGCATTCAATTTAAGTTCTGCAATCTCCGATGTCGAAAGCAGCCCATCGTCCTCGCCACTGGGAGATTGCGGAACCGCCATGGCGAGTGAAGGTTCGCTGTTGCCAACTTCTGCGGTGACTGCAGGTTCACCACCGTTACCTTTCACGTACCAGGCTGCATTGGCAGTAAGGCCATGCATCGCGAAGTATATGATCTTGTAACTCGCTAACTTGCCTTGTCTGTTGAGCAGTTTGACGGTCGCCTCATTGGCTTCTGCGCCAAAAAAAAGATCATCCGCGTCCGCTTTGAGCGCCGTCCCCACCGACGTAAGCTCCCCTCTTGTTCCGTCCAATCTCGGTAACGTTTTGAGCGCCGCGACGGCAGTAATCGGCGTAGCTTCGGTTGGTGCCCGACCGGAAGGCAATCCCCTCGGAACGCCGCGGCTGACCGGCAGTGGGCTGTCCTCGCGGTGCTGTTCGCGGTTGTAAACGGGATCTGCGAAACCAATGATAGTTTTCCGATCTTGATCATTGCTGGGGGGTGAACCAAATGACCTCATCACGGCCACATTGGGCAGCACGGAAATTTCGTGGCGCCGTATCAACCAACCCGCGTTCTTGTACGCCGCAGCATCCTTCCGACCCGGCTTGGCGACGTCGGGGCGTTTATCGATCAGAACATGCAGCGGCAAGGTCGAGAGAAAGCTCGTCGGAACATAATAAATGCGCCGCTTCTCTGCCATCAGAGGGATCACAGCATTGAAAAGGTCTGTATAGAAGGAATAAGCTAGGCCGAGGTCATAGAAATTTGAAGAGGGCGGTTTATCGGCAGGTCCAGAAACAAGTCCTGCTCTTAGCATTTTGACCGTCTTCTCCGCAGCCTCGGGTGTCACTCGCGATTTCGTCCATCGCGCGTCTTCAGATGTGATGGCCCAAACATAGATGTCGTTGAAAGCGACAAAGGCGAAAACAAGAATTTCGTCTTTGGCCAGCTTGCTCTGGACATCCTTTACGCTGAGTGGTGCCGGTTTCACCAAGCTCGCGAACGCCGGGAATAATTCATGGAGCTCGCCATCCAGACTTGCGAGTTTGCGCTCAGCTACTTCGATGTCGCGACTCATCGCATCGATCTCATTATTACTGCTGGCGTTTAAGCTGCGTGCGCCCGTGCGCATCGTCTCCAATTGCGCCAAGTGCCGGCTCTCATCCTGTTGATTGCGAACGAGAGCCTGGAGCGCTGCATCCGTTGCTGAGAGACGTGCCGCCATTGTGCTCGCAGATTTTGCAGCGCTCGTTACACCAGACCGCTGCGCGATTTCAAAGGCCTCCGTCAAAAGCGCACCGGCTCCGGACAGTTGAGAGTCGCGTGCGCGCCATGCGTAGGCAATGTGGTCCTGGAATTGAATGTTGGCGATGACAATATTTGCGGGCGGTCGGGCAGCGAGCGTTGCCGAAGTCTTACGGGCCAGGGTCAGTGCAGTCTTAACGTCTCCCAGTTGATTGTTGACAAGGGCTAAAGGCATTCGCGCATCGATATGCCAAGGATGGGCTTCAGTGATGAAATAGGCCTTGTAAATATCGAGAGCAGCCTCGAGCTGCTTTTTGGCTTCGAGCAGGCGACCTTGCGAAATATATACGAGGGCAAGATCCACCATGTTCCGCGCGCGATCACCCGGTAACGCGCTCGACGATTGCCGCAATTTGAGCGATTGCAACAACAGCACTTCGGCTTCTTTTAATTTGCCCTGTCGGCGTAGGTTGACACCAAGGTGTTGGCGAACAGACGCGAGATGCGGATTGCCTGGTTTGTTGGATGTCGAGCGATACGATAGCGCCTGCCTAAGCAATTCCTCAGCTTCTTGATGCTTCCCTTGAGCCTCAAGCGCTCCGGCAAGTCCCTCCAGGGTGACCGCTATATTGTAGTGGCCGGGAACATACAGCGCTTCCCTCATCTTCCGCGCTTGCCGCCAGAATTTTTCTGAAATTGAATACTGGCCGCGCATTTGGCTCACTTTTGCAAATCCAATGAGCGCGGCAGCCCGATCAATGTGTTCTTGCGGAAGAACTTTGTCCTGAATGGCGAGAGCCTCCGACAGGCGCCTATCGGCCGACGAGTCATCGTCCTCTAATTCATCAATAACCGCGAGGTTGACGAGAACACGCGCGATGCTCTGCGCTACATCAGGCAGATCTCCTCCCAACGTTCTCAAAATCGAAAGCGCTTCGTCAAACGAACTTCGTGCATGCCCATTGTCGTTCGCAGTGAGAAATACTTGTCCCTCAATAGCCAACGCTTGTGCCACCAGTTGCGGATCTGCTCCTACTCGTGCCTTCGACAGCAACTGATCGCTGGCGGAGCGCGCAGAGGTAACGTCGCCCTCTTCGAGGAGGTTATCGATACGTTCGATGTCAGATTGGCTACTCGAAGTCGCCGCGGGGGGTGACCTCTCGGCATTATTCAAGTCATTCGCAATCGCTTCTGGTCGAGCCAAAAACGAGGAGGAAGTTAGCAATATTATTGCGGCAATTGATCGGCCTGCGAGCTGGATTGACATGGTATTCGTCCATGGGGACCGTTCTGCCATAACCGTAACTCCATTATGCGGTGACCATCCCCCATCGCGTGGTCCTGTTGCAATGTTAGTTCATGGGGCCTCCGTCTGCTAGTTGCTGCGTGGACGAAAGGAGCGGGCGGATCGTGCCCCTTGGCGTGGTGTAAGAGTTCCGGTCATGGCCTGAGCTCGCAGATGACTCGGGCCGTTGCTCAGGCTGCCGCGATGCGCTTGCGGCCGCCCTGTGGATCATCGCTGAATGCGGCGAGCTTTTCCAGGCTCATGTAGCGGGCCCGGCTGGCAGCCCATTCGTCGTTCTGCTCGAGGAGCATGGCGCCGACGAGCCGCACGATCGCCGCCTCGTTGGGGAAGATCGCGACCACGTCGGTGCGCCGCTTGATCTCGCCGTTGAGCCTTTCGAGCGGGTTGGTCGAGTGGAGCTGCGGCCAGTGTTCCTTGGGGAAGGACATGTGGGCCAAGACGTCGTCCTCCGCGTCTTCCATGAGATCGGCGAGCTTGGGGAAGCGGCCTCTCAAGCGCCCGGCAACCGCCTTCCATTCGGCGCGCGCGGCCTTCTCCGTCTCCTGGGTGAAGGCGGTTCGGATGGCGGCGGCCACCATCTGGCGCTGCTTCACGCCCACATGCGCGAGCGCGCTCCTCATGAAGTGCACGCGGCACCTTTGCCACGTCGCCGAGAGCACTTTGGCCGCCGCCTTCTTCAAGCCCTCGTGGCTGTCGGAGATCGCCAGCTCAACGCCACGAAGCCCGCGCCGCGTGAGGCTGCGCAGGAACTTGGTCCAGAAGGGCTCGGCCTCCGACGGCCCGACCTCGAGCCCCAGCACCTCGCGCCGTCCGTCGGCGTTGACCGCGACAGCGATTATCACGGCAACGGAGATGATCCTGCCGGCCTCGCGCACTTTCACATACGTTGCGTCGATCCACAGATACGGCCACGAGCCCTCGATCGGCCGGTTGAGAAACGCATGCACCCGCTCATCGATCTCCTCGCACAATCTGGAGACCTGGCTCTTGGAGATGCCGGTCATGCCCATCGCTTTGACGAGATCGTCGACGGAGCGCGTCGAGACGCCCTGCACGTAGGCCTCCTGGATGACGGCGGTGAGCGCCTTCTCGGCCGCGCGCCTCGGCTCCAGGAAGGCCGGAAAGTAGCTGCCCTTTCTGAGCTTGGGGATCTCCTCAGAACGAACAAGGTCCATCATCGTCCATCGGCGCTTGCCCGCATCTAGAAGGACCATCCCGATACTCGGCGAGAAGTGCGGCTTCGTTTTCGGGCGGCCCCCATTCAGCTTTCGGGTCTTCTAGGAGGCGCCGTTGATAGTCCATGGTCCAAACGGCATACCGCTCCCATTCTTCGAGCGTCATCTGACGCGGCGGTGTTGCCGGATGACGACCACCGATCCCGAACAGTTCGTAAGCCAAGATTGTCGTTTCAGGCACTCGACAGAAAGCGCCCTTCGGGAATCCAAACTCATCTGGCTGCGCAAACCAGCCGCCTCGCACCTCCTCATCATTCATGTGCACGTAAGGCTTCTGCTGATACTGCGCGGCAAAATTATAAGCACCGATGTCGAGCATGCGCCGATAGAGCGGCACCCAGCTGTCGATCTTGGGTGCCAGCGGATAGCCTTTCTGGCGCGTGATAATGCCACCGCGCGACAGCTTCCACTCCTCGTCCTCGGTGGCAATCGCCGGCAAGTTGAGGTGTACCCACGGCTGTTCGCCCGACAGCAGATGGCCACTGAGATCCTCGTGATGCAGCCGCTGCATGACAACGACGACCCGGCCTTCCTCCTTGTCGTTGAGCCTTGGGATGACCTCGGCGTCGAACCACTTGTTGACGGCGCGACGGCGTGGCCCATCGTGCACACGGGCGGGCGAAATCGGATCATCGACGACAATGAGGTCGGCGCCACGACCGACCAGGATGCCACCAACCACGCCCGAGATCCGCTGCCCGCCATGAGGAAGATAGAGGTTGCCGCCGCGGCCCTCGGGCTTCAGATGCGGAAACAAGGCTTGGCAGCGCGGCGACTTCAGCAGGTCTTCGGTCGCGCGCTCGAAGTCACCGGCCAGTTCACGCGAGCCAGTGATCGACATGATCTTGAGTTCGGGATTGCGCCCATGCATCCACACGGGGAGCGCGATCGAGGCCGCCAGCGACTTTAAGCAGCGCGGCGGCAGGTTGATAATGAGCCGCGTGATCTCGCCTTTGGCCACTCGCTCCAGATGGTCAGCCAGCACATCGATGTGCCAGGTGTCGACCAAGTCCGTCTTGGGGTTCAGCTCCCGAAACGCGAATCTCAAGAAAGCTGAGAAGTTAGAGCGATAGAGCGCCTTCAGCTGTTCAGCCTTGGTCATTGCCGTCTCCTGTGGGCTGCGACCCGAGCGCCTTCAGCAACTCTGCGTCATCCGCCTCTGTCGCTGTGAAGGGCTCGATGTCCTTGTGCTTCTCGAGATGCGCGAGCACGAGCTGCATCGGCTTCAGGTCGCCGCTGATGGCGCGGTTGACGAGTTGCTTGATCAAAGCTTCGCGCTTGCTCAAGCGGATCTCGCGGCCGCCTTCCTTGAGCACGACCGTTTGATCGAGTTCGCGCTTGATCATGGTTTCGATGCTGCGGTTTTTGCGCGGTCGCCCGCGCGGGTTGCCCGACTGGCCGGGTTTGAACCGGCTGTGCTTCGGCGGCCTACAGTAGCCGACCTTATCGTCGTCCTCGGCATTCATGACGAGACCTCCGAGGACACACCCTGCACAGAAGCGGCCTTGCCGAGACGCTCGGCCGCGACCTCGGCAAACGTCTGCCCGGTCGCAAGCAGGCGCGGTTCGACGCCAGCGACGCTGCTGACGCGCTTCAGGATGGTGTCGCAGTACGCCGGATCGAGTTCGATGCCGAAGCCACGCCGGCCCGTGCGCTCGGCGGCGACGAGCGTCGTGCCCGAGCCTGCGAACGCGTCGAGCACGATGCCGCGACGCCTCGAGCAGTCGAGTATGGCGTCGGCAACCAGCGCGACCGGCTTCACGGTCGGATGCATCGCCAAGTCTGCGTCACGGGTCGCGCTGAAGGTGTTGGCGCCAGCATAGGTCCACACGTTCGTGCGGTAACGGCCATGCCGGCCGAGTTCGACGTTGTTGATATGGGGCGCGGTGCCGCTCTTGAAGACGAGGATCATCTCGTGCTGCGATCGGTAGAGCGAACCCATGCCGCTGTCAACGCCGGACCGATTCCGGGCCAGTGCGGCGGACTAAAAGCAGGCCAGGGACGGCGCGGGTGTGTTGAAGCACGAAGGGCCCCTCGCGAGGGGCCCTTCGTGCTTTCGCGTTTCGTCATTGACGGTGATGGCACTATTCGGGGCCGTTGATCTCGCCGGTTTCCGGGTCGGTCGGTTCAACGGCGCTGGCTGCTACGCCCGCGTCGGCCTCGGTGTCTTTGGCGCGTAGAGCCTTGCGTCGCCGGCCCTTCGATTGCTTGAGGCGATAGCTGTCGCCGTTCATTTCGAGGATGTGAACGTGGTGCGTTAGCCGGTCGAGTAGGGCGCCTGTCAATCGCTCCGAGCTGAACACGCTGGTCCAATCCTCGAACGGCAGGTTCGACGTGACGATCGTCGAGCCGCGCTCATAACGCTGCGAGAACACCTCGAACAACAGCTCGGCGCCGGTCACCGACAGCGGCACGTAGCCGAGTTCGTCGATGATCAGCAGTTTCAGTCCGGCGAGATGCGCCTGCAGTTTCAACAGCCGCTTTTCGTCGCGCGCTTCCATCAACTGGTGCACGAGGCCGGCCGCGGTCACGAAGCCGGTGGGGAAGCCGCGCTGACAGGCTGCAAGCCCGAGCGCCAGCGCGATATGGCTCTTGCCGGTGCCGCTCGGCCCGAGCGCGATCACGTTTTCCCGACGCCCGATGTATTCGCCGCGCGCCAGCTCCAGCACCAGCATCTTGTTGAGTGCGGGAAGCGCCATGAAGTCGAAGCTGTCGAGCGTCTTGATTGCGGGGAACTTCGCCGCGCGGATCTGCCGCTCGATCATGCGGCGTTCACGGTCGATGAGTTCGAGTTCGGCCAGCCGCAGCAGATAGCGCGGATGATCGACGCCATCGCGGGCGCACTCGCCGGCGACCTTCTCGTATTGCGACAGGAACGTCGGCAGGCGCAGAGCCTTCAGATGATGCGCAAGCAGGACCTGCGGCTTGGCTTGACCTCTTTCCAGTGAACTCTTTTCGGCAACAGGTGTCATGCGGCAACTCCATCGTTAGCGGCGCTGAGCAACGCCGCATAATCGGCCGCGCGCGTGGTGGCGACGGTCGGCTTGGGCAGATAGGGATAGACACTGGTGTCGAGGCGCGGTGGACGATGCTCGACGCGCGCAATCACCAACTGCTTGACCGCATCGAAGCCGGGCGCGCCCAAGCGGATCGCATCGCCGACAGCAGTTGCGACCACGCTCTCGGGGAATGTCTCCATGAGCCGCAACACCTGGATGAACTCGCGTTTTCCTCGATTGCCCATGCGTGTTTCCAGCATACGCCTGAGATCGGCGAACGCCGGCGACAGCGGCCAGCCTTGCAATGCCGCCGCCTGATCGAGCGCACCCGGTTTCTGCTCGATCAGCGCCAGATAGTGGCGTGGATCGCACACGAACTCCGCCCGTCCATAGGATCGCCTGTGCCGCGCGATCTCGTCTGCGCCGCACAGGATTATCACCTCGTCGACGAAGCCTTTGACAAGCACGTCACGATAGCCATACGCCATCGGCACCGAGTAGTCGTTCATGCGGTAGCGCACCTGCAATGTCGACGACACGCGCGCTGAGCGCTTCTCGCACGCTTCGAAGCGGTCATCCGGCAGCGCGCGGAACGCGGCCAAGTCAGCCATCAGGCGCTCGCCGATCGTCTCGCTGTGCCGGCTGGCGCGCCGCTCCCATTCCTCGCGGCAATGCGCTTCAAGCGTGGCATTCAACTCCTCGAAGCTCGATGCCGTCGGCACCGGTGTCAGGAACCGGCGGCGACCGTTCTTGACCAGCCCCTCGACCTTGCCTTTGTCGTTGCCTTTGCCAGGCCGACCAAAGCGGTCGCGGAACAGATAATGACTGACGAGCCCTGAGAACGCTTGCGTGCGAGCGCGCGTGCCGTCGCCGAGAATGCGGGCCACTGCCAGCTTGGTGTTGTCGTAGAGGATCGATTGCGGCACGCCGCCGAAGAAGGTGAACGCCGAGACGTGACCGTCGAGGAATGCTTCCGTCGTCTCGGCCGGATACGCCTTGATGAACGGCGCGTCCGAGTGCGGCAGGTCCATGAAGAACACGTGCAGCTTCTGCCTGATCCCGCCGATGACGCCGATCGCTTCGCCGAAGTCGACCTGCGCATGGCCAGGTGGATGCACCAACGGCACAAACGTCTCGCGCAGCCGCCCCTTCGCAATCCGCACGTAGTCCTTCACGCCCGTGTAGCCGCCCGCATAGCCATGCTCGGCCTTCAGTCGCTCGAAGATCCTGACCGCCGTGTGCCGCTGCTTCGGAGGCGCCGCCTTGTCCGCTTCCAGGATCGCGTCGATCACCGGCAGCAATGGACCGAGCTTCGGCTTCTCGGGCGGCTTCGTCCGCTGGTAACCCGGTGGGGCCGAATACCGGCACATCCGCGCCACTGTATCCCGGCTCAACCCAAAAAAGCGGGCGGCCTCCCTGCGGCTCTTGCCTTCAACGAATACAAACTGCCGAACCGCCGCGTAGATCTCCACGGCATACATCCCCGCCAATCCCTCCGAATCGGAAAAGGATCAGCCTAACCAGTGGACGGGTTTTACTCCGCCACGCGACAGCACAACGCCGCCGCTCCACTGGCCTACTTTCTCACCGCCGCGCACAACGAACTGACTGACACGACGACCGGATTTGGCTCAAATCTTCCATGGCTTGGTTACCGGCCAATGCGTTTGACCCGAAACGGACTTGATCGTCTTCGCGAGATGACCAAAACGTCTCAGCTTTCAAGATTAGCATTCGTGGCACGAAGGATATCGTTTGATAGCTTGGGATCATTGACGGCGCGAGCCAGCACAAGGGCGCCAACGAGAGACGCGACCATCGCAAGTGCGGCTTCGTCGCGCTTACGCTGTTTTGCACCAGAATTCTGCCGCTCGCTCAGCGCGGCGATCATGCCCCGTAATCCGGCCGTGAAGCGCGAACGCGCGCCCTCGCTTTGACGAGGCATCTCAGAACATAAGGCTGCAAGTGGGCAACCGAGCCCGGGCGCGTCACGATGTTCCGCTGAAAGGTAGCTGGACACGTACTTGCCGAGATCAGCAGCCTCGCTCATCTCCCGGCCTTTCTCAGCAATGACGTCGGCTAAAGCCTCCTCAATCAGGCGCTCTTTGGAGCCAAACTGACTGTACAGGCCACCGTGCGTCATACCGGCGGCCTCGGTGAGCGCATCGACACCAGCTCCCAAAATCCCGCGCTCGCGTATGAGGCGTGACGCCGCCTTCAGAATACGCTCGCGATTTTCAGCAGCCTGTTCCTTGGAAACGCGCATCGGCGAAGCCCTCGTTCGGTTGGGGGACTTGACAATTATAATGGCGATCGTCATCTAATTCAATAATTACTATCGTAATCAAAACGAGTTTACCCGTCAGCCACAAAGAGAGGCAGCTATCATGAGCCGCGTTGTTCGCTTCCACCGCATCGGCGGTCCCGAAGTCCTCCAGATCGAAGACGTTCCTGACCGCCCCTTGAACGAAGGCGAGTTGCGTGTGCGTGTCGAGGCCATTGGCCTCAATCGCGCTGAGCAGATGTTCCGTTCTGGTGCCTACTTGGAGCAGCCCGCCTTGCCTGCCCAAAACGGCTATGAAGCCTCGGCTATCGTGCTTGAGCTGGGCCCCAGCGTTGGCGGCTTCGCCGTCGGTGAACCCGTCAGTGTCATTCCTACCTTCTCGCTCAGTGCTCATGGCATCTACGCCGACGTTGCGGTTGTACCCGCCTACGCTGTCGTCAAGCGTCCCAAGGGGCTGAATGCAGTCGAGGCGGCGGCTGTCTGGATGGCGTACATCACTGCCTACGGCGCACTCATCGACATCGCCAAGGTCGGAAAGGGGACTCACTATTCGGGGCTACACACTGTTTGAACTCATGCCTGACATGTCTCGTCGCGAAGCAGCGATCTCATTTATCACGCGCGGGCTCGAAGCAGGGACGCTGAAGCCAGTCATCGCCAAGACCTTCCCCTTCGATCAGATCGTTGAAGCGCACCGATACCTGGAATCGAACATCCAGTTTGGAAAGATCGTCGTCACCGTGTGACGCGGCGCGAAACGCTATCCCTTTCAGAAGAAAAACGCCAATTGCATACAATGATCTTGTATAATGGAGGACATCATGACGAACGCTATCGACGTCCCAACCAAGCACGTAGCAGTCGGGGATGTAAGCTACGCCTACCGGGAACTGCGCCCCGCGCATCTCGCTGACCCTACACCTATCATCTTCTTGCATCGCTTTCGCGGTACGTTGGACGATTGGGATCCGGCATTTGTCGATGAACTCGCCAGGACGCGCCACGTCATCCTTTTCAGCGATGCCGCCGTCGGCTCATCCACGGGCACTGCGGCCAAGAACTTCGACGAAAAGGGGCGCAATGCGGCGGCCTTTGCCCGCAAACTTGGCTACGAACAGATCGACGTTCTGGGGTTCTCCATGGGCGGGTTCGTCTGTCAGACCATTGCTTTGCAGGAGCCGAAGCTCGTCCGCAAGGTCATCGGCATCGGTACAGGTCCCGCGGGCAATGCGGAGACGGCACCGCCCACCGACATCGTGTTCGGCATTGCACTTCAGGAAACGTACACCTTCGAAGACGTCCGCTATCTGTTTTTCGCGGAAGGGCGCGAGAAGGAAACGCAGGCGTTCATCGATCGTTGGGCCGTGCGCAAGGACCGCGAGCCGGTCGTTGAACCAGAGATCATCGCAAAGATGGTTGAGGCGGTCTCCGGATTTATGGGCGGCCAGACAGATCACTATGAGCGCTTGAAGCAACTGAAGCAGCCGTTCCTTGTTATCTCCGGTGACCGGGACCCCTTCTTCCCACTTAAGAACACTTGGCTGCTTTATCGCGAACTGCCCAATGCGGAAGTGGCAGTCTATCCTCTTGCAGGACACGGGCCGCATCAGCAACACCCCGTTGAAGTCGCGGCGGAGATCGAGCGCTTTCTGTCTGCGAAGTGATGTTCGCGACCGCCACAGCGGGCTGTGCCACTGATTTCAAGAGGAGCTGACAATGAGCAAAACTGGTCGTGGCACGGCCCTGGTCACTGGCGCATCCACGGGTATCGGACTAGCCACAGCCCGAGCACTGCGAGATGCCGGCTACATCCGGCTCCTACGCCGCTACGTCCCGGAAATCGCATTTGACAAGAGCTTGCGCAAGCAAATGGGCTTACCGGCATAAACAGCGTCAATGGCGGTGCGTTTCATGCACCGATCGATACTGCAGCCAATTGTGCGATATTGACAGGACAAGCGAATGAACAGGCCAACCCAGCGGACGGGTATCGACACCCAATCAAACTTGCTATCTCAGCCATTGCACCTGCCCAACGGCAGCGTGCTCCGCAATCGGCTTGCCAAGGCCGCGATGAGCGAGACCTTGGGCAGCTATGACAATCGTCCAACGGAAAAACTCATCCCGCTCTACCGGCGATGGGCGACAAGCGGCATCGGGCTGCTGATCACCGGCAACATCATGATTGATCGCCGCGCGCTCGGTGAGCCTGGCAACGTCGCAATCGAAGATGAGAGGGATCTGCCGCTACTGCAGCAATGGGCGCGTGCCGCCACCGATCAAGGCGCGGCCATCTGGGCTCAGCTAAACCATCCGGGAAAGCAGTCGCCCAAGGGTCTAAACGCTGAAAACATCGCTCCATCCGCCATACCGTTTCGACCAGATATGACGGCATTCTTCGACACGCCGCGCGAGGCCACCAGCGCAGAGATTGAGGACATCATTCGCCGTTTTGGCGGTAGTGCGGTGATCTGCAAGAAGGCAGGCTTCACGGGAGTTCAGCTCCACGCTGCCCACGGATATCTCGTCAATCAGTTTCTATCACCGCACCACAATCAACGCACCGACAAATGGGGTGGCACAGCGGAGAAACGCCGTCGCTTTGTTCTAGCCGTGTACGAGGAGATCCGCAAAAATGTCGGACCTGATTTCCCCGTCGGGATCAAGCTCAACTCGGCTGACTTTCAGCGTGGTGGTTTCACGGAAGAGGAATCCGTCGAAACCATCCTTGAACTTGCCGATGCAGGTATCGACCTGATCGAAATTTCTGGCGGCACTTATGAAGCGCCGGCCATGAGCGGTTTGGTCGAAGAGCCGCAGAAGGCATCGACGGCGTCTCGCGAAGCATACTTTCTGGTGTTCGCTGAAAGGGTTCGAGGCTTAGTCGCGACTCCATTGATGGTCACGGGCGGTTTCCGTACCCTCGCTGGCATGAACACTGCCTTAAATTCGGGGGTTCTTGATATTGTTGGCTTGGCGCGCCTGCTCGCCATCGACCCGGATGCGCCGGCGTTGTTACTCCGAGGACAGGACAGCCAACAGCGCGTACGCCCCATCAAAACGGGTATTAAAGCCGTCGATCGTATGGGCCTCATGGAAGTCGTCTGGTACACGCAGCAGCTCAAGCGCATCGCGCATGGCGGTGATCCCCATTCTAACGCCAGCGCACTCGGCACATTCTTGAAATCCTTCGTCCAAAGCGGATGGGGAAATTACCGGTCGCGGCGGATGCGCGCGTGATCCAGTTCCTCAACAGATGAGGCCACGATGCAGAAACCAGTCTGTTTGATTACAGGCGCCGGTGATGGAACCGGCGCAGCGATGGCTAGACGTTTCACGGCTGGCGACTATCGGGTTGCGCTGCTGGCTCGTACAGAAGCCAGATTGCAGAAGCTAGAAGCGGAGCTGGAGGGTTCGCGCGGATATGTCTGTGACGTTGCCGATCTTGATCAACTGAAGTCGACGATTGCGAAGGTAGTATTGGAGCTTGGCCAGCCGCACGTCGCGATCCACACCGCTGTCATGGGCGAATTCAAACCTCTGCTAGCGGCTAATGCTTCTACGTTCGAAAAGATGTTCCGCGTCAATACCACAGCACTCATGGTGCTTGCCCAGTCCGTTGTGCCTTCGATGATCTCCGCCGGTCAAGGGGCGCTGATTGTAACCGGAAACACAGCAGCGTGGCGCGGGAAGCCGGCGGCAGCGATGTTTGCCCCGACAAAGGCGGCGCAGCGAATACTAGCGGAGTCCATGGCACGCGACTTTGGACCCAAGGGAGTTCACGTCGCTTACGTAACGATAGATGCAGCCATCGACACGCCTTGGACGCGGGACAGCATATTTCCCAACAAACCTGACGATTTCTTCTGCAAGCCTGCTGCGATTGCTGAAGAGGTTTATCACGTCGCCCACCAGGATCGTTCCGCTTGGTCGTTTGCCGTCGAGGTGAGGCCCTACCATGAGAATTGGTAGGTGTGGGCTCTAGTGACGAACTTGCTATCTACGTTTCTTGGAAATTTAAGCGTGACGGGCAGCGACAGAAGCAGGGGTGGCCTATTTCGGAAATCAAGCTGCCTGGGAGGATCATGTGTACAAAATCATTGGCTCGCTCAAGACGCGCGCCTTCCGTGTTGCCTGGATGCTGAATGAATTGGACCAGCCGTTCACAGTCGATCCGGTGCCCCCCACGTAACGCTTCGATCAACTCCCTCAATCCGTCGGGCAAGGTGCCTATTCTGCTCGACGGTAATGACGCTATCATCGACTCAGTCGCGATTTGCCAATATCTCGCGGACAAGCACGGTCAATGCACATTCCGAGCTGGTACGATCGAACGGGCGCATCAGGACAGCTTCACCCAGTTCGCGACCGACGATGTCGAAAGTTGCCTCTGGACAGTTTCCAAACACAAATTCGTTCTGCCCGAAGGGCTGCGCGTCCCTGCCGTAAAGGAGGCCTGCCGCTACGATTTCGATCGTGCGATCGAGACGCTCGCTAAGCGGCTCGGCAGCAAAAACTATGTGATGGGCAACACCTTCACCGTCCCGGATCTTTTGCTCGGCCATTGCGGCGGCTGGGCTGAGAGCATTGGCTGGACGGTGAACGACGCGATCGTTGCGGATTACATCAGCCGAGTGCGCGCGCGCCCTGCATTCATCGGGACATACGCGGCGAGAATACAGGCCTGAGCCAAGCTCCCTCCGCAACGGCGCGGTACATCGTCCATAAAGTCGATCCAATCGCCACCCGCGTGATGGAAGGGTATCGCTACCGGATAGAAGGGTCGATAAAAATTGGGGAGGAGGCGGAGCAACTGCGGAAGGCGGATGGAATTGAGAAGGCGCTGCGGCTTGCCGGCATCCGGGCGGAGCGCGATGAGATTTATCGGCTTGGGCGCGCGGGATCGTTGTCGGACGTGGCGGTGCGCAAGATTGTGCGCGAAATGGACTTGCTTGAGGCGCGGTATACCAGCGTGTGAATGCTCAGGAATGAAAAATTCTATGCTTTTGTACTTCTCATGAGGGCTTGCCGAGCGGTCGAAGAGGGGCTGTCTCGAGGTCAATATGGCGGATGATACGGATCAGCTGTGCCGGGAGCAATCGGCGGATATTTCCTCAGGCTTTGCTCCGTATCTACGACGATCTTCATTGCCGGCCCAGCATTCCAGGAATGCCGCAATCCGGTCTCGGGGTATTCCTCCTTGGGATCTGTGATAAGGTCGAAAGCCTTTGGGATGCCGAGCTTGGCAGCAGGCGTAGAAATGTCAGCTTCCTCTGCCTTTCATTGACTCGCAACCGACCAGTTATCCCATAAGCCGCCGTTGGTCGCGTGGAAGACTTGGCCGGCATTGCCATCGTCCTCGTCATTCTGTTTAGCGCTCTCGTTGCGGGCTATCAGTCCATAGATCGGCTGTTCAACCCTCAGCCGATTACCTGTTTGGGCTGGCTCGCACTCGCCGGTCTGATCGGCTTCGTCGGCAATGAACTCGTGGCGGTGTTTCGCATTCGCGTCGGTCGCGAAATAAATAGCGCCGCCCTCGTAGCTGATGGCTATCACGCGCGCACCGATGGCCTCATGAGCCTCGCTGTCATGGCCGGCGCAATCGGCGTGGGGCTCGGGTTTCCGCTCGCCGACCCAGTCGTTGGGCTACTGATAACGCTCGCCATCTTTGGCATTGTTTGGCAGTCGGCAAAGGCCGTGCTGACCCGCATGCTCGATGGGATTGATCCGGCCATCATCGGCGAGATTCGCCACGCCGCAACGCACGTTTCAGGCATCCAACGCGTTCTCGATGTGAAGGCCAGGTGGCTCGGTCACAAGCTTCATGCCGACGTTGCGATTCTTGTCGATAGCACTCCTCCTGTCGCTCAGGCCGATGAGCTTGGAAAAAAGCTGAAACAAGGAATGGTCACGCATATACCCGCGCTGTCGGTCATCACCGTGCGCTGTCAAGGCACGAATGAAGTGTTGCCGGGTTTGGACAACCAAACATGAAGTGTCTCACGACAAAAAAGGAGCTGCTCTACACGCACACCGGATTGCGGACCGCGCGCGTCTCACTGTTGCTTCTGCTTTTGGCCACGCTCAGTGTAGTCAACGAAATTGCTTTGGCGCACGGCATTCATGCCGACCAGTTGCGTACAATCAAGCATCGCGGCCTGTAAGAATCCCACCGGGGTGTATTCGAACGCAACGGTACCAAGGGAGAGGACATCTACACTCATCCTCATTTCATTCCTTACCTGCGCTACTTTCTATACGGGCCCGAACTTCCCGATGCGGTTATCGATGCCTTCGTCGAGCAAGTTGGCGATCCCGACTGCTTGACATCTGGCGATATAACCTCGATTTGCAAGTGCGCACGAAGCCTAGTGCGCGAGCATGGGTTCGATAAGGGTCGCGCGCCCGAGGAGTTCTTCAAGCTCTGCCTCGAGATTGGCCTCGACCTGTCCTACGCCGAGATCGTGCGAAACGCCGTGAAGCAGGTTCGATAATTGCTCACCATTGCGTACTTCTGGTGACCGTCACGAGATATCCAAGCTAGCTCCAAAAACGGCTCAATTCGCAACACCCGCCTGCGCAACGAGCGCTGTCTTGATGGCTGTCGCCAGCGCGATTGCTTTGCCCTTGGCCCAATAGTGCAGAAACAGGATGCGCGGCTGCTCTTCGCTCATGTGGTGATGGATCGCAACGATGTTGATTCCTTGCTTCCGCATGGCCTTGAGCACGGTCTGCAGTTCGGACTCGGTCATAGCAAAGTCGCCGTCGACCACCGCGTTGTCATCGGTGCCAGCGAATGCGGCCCAGGTATTGATGCCCATCTCTTTATTGACAGGCATACCGTGCATATTGGCCGGCCGGCCGATGACGACCTTGAACATGCCATCCTTGGCCTGGCCCTTGGTCGCAAAAATGGCCTCGAGTGGCTCGACAGAAATGGCGTTTTGAACGCCGATGCTACCGCCCGCGAATGTCTTTTGGGGGCTCGGATTGGCCGCCCGAATCTCGGCCACCTTGTCGAAGATCTTTTTGACGCCAGCGGCGAGCTTGGCCGCCTCTCCCATGCCTCCGATGTGCATGAAATAGACCTTCGGATCGTCGAAGAAGAAATGGTTGTGAAGGGCCGTGACTTCGAGACCCGCGTCAAGGGCGGCGCTCATCGCCGGGTTGACTTCGTCCTCGAACAGCACGGTATCGCCCATCATCATGGTTTGTCCGTCATTGTTAGCGGTGAAGCCCGCCCATGACGTGAGGCCAATAAATGGCGGCATCTGCCAACCGTCGACGTTGATCTTGACGTCGGTTCTAGGCTTGGAAAGCTTGAATACGTTTTCGTCCTTGTTGAAAGTTCCCTTGAGGCCGGTGGCCTGCTCGATGCTGGCGCTATCGACGGAGGCCGCCGCCTCCGCCTTGGCGGCGGATGTTTGCTGACAGAGAAGACCAACGAACGAAATTGCGATTGCAAGCTTGAACAAGCGACTCATAGCCACCTCCTACGAGGTTAGACAGCATTCAATTCAGCTCACCAGCCGCGATCCTGGTGTGTTTGGATGTCCACGTCGAATGGGACGGCGTCTCCTGGAAAGCGGAGCTGGTATTTTTCGCCGGACCGCCAGATCTCCCGGCACGTCAAGTCTTCTGGAGTTGGCGCCTCGATACACAGCTGAACGCCGGATATTTTCCACTTACCTATGTACCTGCGTCCAAGCGAAACGATCCTGACCGCTCCATTTCTCAAGTACTGCTCGGAGAAATGTGGCTCACTGATTTCCATGCCGATGACCCTGGATCTGATCTCGGCGCCGGTCATTTTGCGATAGGTGTCGGGGCCTGCTGCGGCAGGGCGCACAGACGCTACTGCTAATAGACTCAATGCGAGAATGAGTTCTGTGAACCGCATACTTTTTGCTGCCCTGATCATAGGCCTGCTGCGCGCATGGCCAGTGATGCCACCGACGCGATGGCGAGAACGCTCAGCAAGCTCCAATGTCGCATCAAGAGGAGGAAACCAGAGAGCGCGGCGAGCAGCACGACGCGTCCATCAAGCGAGGTGATTTGCGGGGTCCAAAGCTTGAGCGGCCCGACTTCAATGAGCGTCACGTTATGAAAGAACACGTGAAGCGCAAACCAAATTGCGAGATTTATAATGACGCCGACGACCGCGGCCGTGATCGCCGCGAGCGCGCCCTGGAGACGCGGCTGGTGCGTGATCCACTCGATATAAGGTGCGCCAGCGAAGATCCACAGGAAGCACGGAGCAAAGGTTGCCCAGAGAGCTATGAAGGCGCCGAGAAGGCCCATGACAAGTGCGGGCTCGCCACCGTGTCGATACGCCGAGAGATAGCCGACGAACTCCGTGACTAGGATCAGTGGTCCTGGCGTCGTCTCGGCAAGCCCTAGCCCATCCATCATGGCACCTGCATCGAGCCAGCCGTACTGAGAAACGACGTCCTGCGCCATGTAGGCGAGCACGGCATAGGCGCCGCCGAAAGTGACGACGGCAAGCTTGGAGAAGAAGAGACTGAGTTGCGTCAGGACGTGGTGTTGTCCGAAGGCCGCCGCAAGCGCGATGAGCGGCGCAAACCAGATGACCGCACAGATTGCGATCGTACGCGTGGTTTCCGCTGGTGTGGTCAGGACGGGAGCATCAATCTGCTTCGCCGCTTGCGGAACGGCATGAAAGTATCCGAATACGGCAGCTGCTAAAACGATGAGGGGGAACGGCGCCCCCAAGAAGAAGATTGCCAAGAATGATAGACCGGCAATGATCCAATGCTCCCGCAATTTGAGAGCTCGCTTGGAGATGCGAAGCAAAGCTTCGATGACAATGACAAGTACCGCAGCTTTGATTCCGAGAAAGACGGCTTCGACGACCGGCACTTTGCCGAATGCGGCATAGATCATGGAAAGCGCCAGCACGACTAAGGCGCCCGGCAGTACAAACAGGAGGCCTGCTGCAAGCCCGCCTCTCAGACCATGCATGCGCCAGCCGACATAGGTCGCAAGCTGCATCGCCTCGGGACCCGGCAACAGCATGCAGAAGCTCAACGCGCTGAGGTAGCGTTGCTCATCAAGCCATTTCTTTTCTTCTACAATGATGCGGTGCATGAGCGCGATCTGGGCGGTCGGACCGCCAAAGTTGAGAACGCCAATCTTGGCCCAGGTCACCGAAGCTTCATTGAACGAAACGGATTGAAGGCTCGATTGTGTCGGGGGCGTCTTGGTATCGACTGCCGTCATGACTTTGCTCCATGCGCGGTCGGCCAATTGTGTGTTTCATCGCTTGCGTCCCGGGCCCAGCGATAGAGACCATCGTAAATCACCAAGGCCGCCGACAGCTGTTCCAAGTCGTCGCGATACATTCGCGAGAGCCCAAGGGACACAGCCAGCAGCCCGGCTGCTTCTGGCGCCAGATCGAGGCGCGCCGTATCAGCGCTCCTGACGATTGTCGCAACGTGATGCAAGGCGGGAATTTCGAGCCCGAATTCCTGGATCATGATGTCAAACGTGCACCGCTCGCCGCGATGGCTCCAAAAGACATCCTCAATGTCGAAGGCCGCCGCTGAGAAACGCTCCGCAACTGCGGTCACTTCAGTGGGCGCTACGAACAGAAAGACGGCGTTGGGATCAATGAACCGGCGGATGAGCCACGGACAAGCGATGCGATCGATTTTTGGCCTCGCACGCGTGACCCAGACTGTTCGTCCTTGATCGTCCCGCGTTGGTAGTTTTGCTGTTCGCAAGAGTGGTTGTCGAGCGGCCTGCCAAGCGGAAAATCCGCCTTCCAGCGTCTCGGCAGCTATACCCTGATGCCGCAACCGTGCTGCTACGCCCTGACTGAGAGCGGTGCCGTCTTTGCAAATAATGACAGCGGCTTTTTTGTCCGGCTCAATCGCGGGTCTCACGTCAAAAGGATGCTGCACCGATCCGGGAACGAGCTGCGGATTGGCAGCAAAGTCCTCTTTGGAGCGGATATCGATGATGGATGGAGCGCTCGGCAGACCGATCAATCGGGCGAGTTGCGGAACGGTAATTTCAGACGGAGACGGCACAGCGCGTCCTCCCTTCTCAAATGAAGGTTTGATGGACGCGATCTTTGGGCTGGCGCCTCACGGGGACGTCGCGGGACCCCATAGCACCTTTACTGGATCAAGAACCGCTTAGCTGTCAATGCTCAATGGCCGAGTGACCAGCGCCGAGACGATACGATCATTCGACCCTGCGTTCGAAAAGACTGAGCAAGGCAGCGACGAGGCATCCCGCGATGATGCCCGCTGTCAGGTCCGCGCCAAGTATCAATCCGAAAGTCGTAAGCAGGACGACTGCAGTCGGCCAATGCCGCACTAGGCGGGCGAATTCGGACTTTTCCGCCATGTTCCAGCACACGACAACAAGGAGCGCGGCAAGCGGAATGAATTTGGCCAAGGTCAGACGGTTTTCATGCCGGCATTCGCCCGACGTTCGTGTGAGCAGCGCCCGTTGTCCAGTGAAGCACTATTGCCTGACATGCATTCTCATATCATTTGTGCCTATCGGCAATTCTGGCGGGTTGTAGTTTTGCCGCGCGAGCGCCTTGCCGCTGTCAGCGCACGGTTCACGGCTTCCGCTCTCACGAAGACGCGGCTTCGCGAACGCTTTCAGCTGCCGCATCCAGGATGGATTGCGCGAGTCGGGGGTCGTTGACGGCGCGCGAGAGCGTGACCGCGCCGACCATCGTCGAGAGAATAGCCATGGCCTTGATCCGTCTCTCTGGCGAGTCTGCTTTGGAGATCAGACGCGCGAGGACGCTAAGATGCTCCCTTATCCCGGCTTCGAACGAAGCCTTTACATCAGCGCTTTGCCTTGCCGCATCGGCACCGAGCGCCACCAAAGGGCAGCCCTCCATTTTTTCTTTGCGGTGCCCTTTGGACAGGTAGAACGCGATCACAGCACCTAGCGGATCTTTCGGATTCGCGATTGCAGCGTCTGACCATCGGCTCGCAGCGCACTCAAAAGCCCGCGCCGACGCCTCTGCGACCAGATCCTCTTTCGACTCGAACTGTTTGTAGAAGGCACCCTGCGTCATTCCGGCATTTTCCATCAGATCTTTGAGACCGATGCCATCGAAGCCGTGCTCTCTGAAGAGGCGGCTTGCGACATCGATTACGTTCTGGCGGTTTTCCTCTGCCTGAGCGCGGCTTACTCGCATCTTGGCATCCTTTGTTTAGATTTCAATTGAACTCTATATGTGGATTGGCGTTCGGATGCAAGCTATCACAAGGCACCGCAAGTTCTGCGGAAAATCAGGGTCTGTATAGCTGACTCGCCCATGTCAACTTGTCTCCTCAAAAAATAGCTTGTGGTCGAGCGCTATCTACTTTATAGCGTGCGTTCGACAGCTAAGTTTGGGAGGTTGGCGACATGCAGCGCAAACTGTTGCTTTTCATCGGCACGCTGGCGCTGATGGCAGCTGGCATAGCGGCCATCGCGTTCGCTTTGAATGCGCCAGACCGGGGGGCACCAATTGCTGCCGATCCCCGCACCCCGCCACCGCTGGTAAAGGTCGTCAACGCCGCGAGCGTGGCTGGGGTTGAACGTGCCTTCACCGGCACAATCGCAGCGCGGGTCCAAAGCAATTTAGGCTTCCGCGTCCCCGGTAAGATTGTCGAGCGCCTTGTCGATGTCGGCCAGAAGGTCAAGGCCGGCCAGCCACTTATGCGGATCGACGAGACCGATTTGCGTCTCGCTTTGACCGCCAAACGCAATGCAATGATCGCTACACGCGCGACCTTCGTTCAGGCGCGCGCGGATGAGAAGCGCTACGCCACGCTCGTAAACGGTGGGATTGCAGCGAGCCCGCAGCGTTATGAACAGGCGAAGGCCGCGTTGGACACGGCTGAAGCGCAGCTCGCAGCGGCTGAAGCTGAAGCGAAAGTCGCTGAGAATGAGGCGACCTATTCGACACTCGTCGCCGACGCTGACGGTACTGTCGTCACCGCTCCTGCGGAACCCGGGCAGGTGATTGCAGCGGGACAAACCGTCGTGCAGCTCGCCCATGCCGGTCCGCGCGAGGCGCTCGTAGCGCTTCCCGAAACGATCCGGCCCGCGATCGGCGCGATCGCAGAAGCCAGCGTCTATAGCAGCGACGACCGCCGCGCAATCGCACGCCTGCGGCAGATATCGAATGCTGCCGATACCCAGACCCGGACCTACGAGGCGCGCTACGTCCTCGATGGCGACGCCGCCTCGGCTCCTCTCGGCGCGACGGTAACAATCCGACTTGCCGCCAACGGAAACCGCTCCGACGTCGAGGTGCCGATCGGCGCGGTGCTGGATGACGGCAATCGCACAGGCGTTTGGATACTGGAGAACAACGCCACAACCGTGCGCTTCGCCCCCGTGCAGATCAAGCGGCTCGGCGAGGAAAACGCGGTGGTCTCCGGAATTGAGGTCGGCCAGCCGGTCATCGCGCTCGGCGCGCATCTTTTGCGAGACGGCGCGATCGTCAGGACCAACTCCAAAGCAGAGGCGTCGAACTGATGACCTTCAACCTGTCCGCACTCGCCGTCCGCGAGCGAGCCGTCACATTATTTTTCATCGGTCTTCTGGCAGCGGCAGGCGTGTACGCTTTCGTCAATCTCGGGCGGGCGGAGGATCCATCGTTCACCATCAAAACCATCACCGTGACGGCGGTCTGGCCGGGCGCGACTGCCCGCGAGATGCAAGACCTTGTTGCCGAACCGCTCGAAAAACGGATTCAAGAGCTCACCTGGTACGACCGCGTGGAAACGATGACGCGGCCAGGTTACGCCTTCCTCACGGTCACGCTGAAGGACAGCACGCCTCAAGCTGCGGTGGAGGAGGAGTTCTACCAGGCGCGCAAGAAGCTGGGCGATGAGGCGCGCAATCTTCCACCCGGCGTAATCGGTCCTTTCGTCAACGACGAATACTCCGATGTGAGCTTTGCTCTCTATGCGCTGGAAGCCAAGGGCATGCCGATGCGCGAGCTTGTACGGCAAGCCGAGGCGGTCCGTCAGGACCTTTTACATGTCCCGGGCGTCAAGAAGATCAACATCCTGGGCGAGCGTCCTGAACGCATATTCGTCGAATTCTCCTACGCCAAGCTGGCGACGCTCGGTGTGTCCGCACAGGACATTGCCGCCGCTCTGCAACGGCAAAATACCGTAACGCCAGCAGGGTCGATCGATACGAACGGCCCACAGGTCTTTATCCGGCTCGAAGGCGCTTATGACAGCGTCGAGGCCATTTCCGACACACCGATCGTCGCTGGTGGACGCACCTTGAAGCTCTCCGATGTCGCCGAAGTGCGCCGCGGCTACGAGGATCCCCCGACCTACATCATTCGTCATCAGGGCGAGCCGACCATCATGCTTTCGGTGGTGATGCAGCAGGGCTGGAACGGGCTGGAACTTGGAAAGGCTCTGGAAAACCGATCGTCTGCGATCGCTGAAACACTACCGCTCGGCATGGCGCTCGCCAAGGTCAGCGACCAGGCGGTGAACATCACCGCAGCGGTCGGCGAGTTCATGACGAAATTCGCGATGGCGCTCGCCGTGGTGCTGCTGGTCAGCTTGCTCAGCCTTGGCTGGCGCGTCGGCATCGTCGTAGCGGCGGCCGTTCCACTGACACTTGCCGTGGTGTTTCTCATCATGCTGGAAACCGGCCGGTTCTTCGATCGGATCACGCTCGGCGCACTTATCCTTGCGCTCGGCCTTCTCGTCGACGACGCCATCATCGCCATCGAGGTGATGGTCGTGAAGATGGAAGAGGGCATGGACCGCATCAAGGCGGCCGCCTACGCCTGGAGCCACACGGCGGCCCCGATGCTTTCGGGCACACTGGTAACGATCATCGGCCTCATGCCGGTTGGCTTCGCGCGCTCGACCGCGGGCGAGTACGCCGGCAACATCTTCTGGGTCGTAGGCTTCGCGCTGATTGTCTCCTGGCTTGTTGCGGTGATCTTCACTCCATACCTCGGCGTCAAAATGCTGCCTAACATCAAACCGGTCGAGGGCGGTCATCACGCAATTTACAATACGCCGAATTACCGGCGCCTGCGCGGCATCATAAGTTTTGTCGTTCGGCACAAGTTTCCCACCTGCTCAGCCGTCGCGATCGCTTTCGCGCTGTCCGTTGTCGGCATGGGCGCCGTGAAGCAGCAATTCTTTCCCACATCCGATCGTCCGGAGGTGCTGGTTGAAGTTCGACTGCCGGAAGGCACGAGCATCCAGGCGACGACTGCCACGGTCGAAAAGATCGAACACTGGCTCAAGGACCAGCCGGATGCAAAAATAGTCACGAGCTATATCGGACAGGGCGCGCCGAGGTTCTTCTTCGCCATGTCGCCAGAGCTGCCCGACCCGGCCTTCGCGAAGATCGTTGTGCTGACATCCGATGCCGAGGCTCGCGAGGCTTTGAAAAATCGTCTGCGCAACGCGGTAGCGAAAGGGCTTGCGCCGGAAGCCTATGTGCGCGTCACGCAGCTGGTGTTCGGTCCTTACACGCCGTTCCCCGTTGAGTTTCGCATCGTGGGCCCTGATCCGGCGAAATTGTACGACCTCTCGGAGAAAGCCCTCGAGATCATGCGGAGCGTTCCGGACGTCAGGCAGGTGAACCGCGACTGGGGCAATCGCGCGCCCGTGTTGCGCTTCGTTCCCGATCAGGATCGTCTGAACCTGATTGGCCTCTCGCGGGCGGAAGCCGCGCAGCAGCTGCAGTTCCTGCTCACCGGCATTCCAGTCACGCAGGTTCGCGAAAACATCCGCAACGTGCCGGTCGTGGCGCGCAGCGCCGGCACGAGCCGCCTCGATCCATCGCGGCTCGCTGATTTTTCTCTGATGAGCCGGGATGGACGCTCTATGCCGCTCGATCAAATTGGCAAATCCGAAATCCGGCTGGAAGAACCGATCATGAAGCGTCGCGATCGCATGTCGGTCGTCACAATTCGGTCGGACATCAACGAGGCGACACAGCCGCCTGAAGTCTCGAAGCAGGTCATGACGGCGCTTCAGCCGCTGATCGCCGCGCTTCCCGTCGGGTATCGCATCGAAATGGGCGGCAACATCGAAGAGTCGCTCAAAGCCAATAACGCGCTGGTGAAGATCTTTCCGATGATGATCGCGGCAACCTTGATCGTGATCATCCTGCAGGTTCGCAGCCTCTCGACCATGGCCATGGTCATGATGACGGCGCCGCTCGGCCTTGTCGGCGTCGTTCCGACTCTGATCCTGTTCAACCAGCCATTCGGCTTCAACGCCATTCTCGGACTTATCGGGCTGGCCGGCATCCTTATGCGCAACACCCTGATCTTGACAGAGCAGATCAAGGAGAACCAGGCTGCGGGCCTCGACGACTATCACGCCGTCGTTGAGGCGACGGTTCAGCGCACGCGCCCCGTGATCCTGACCGCCCTTGCCGCGGTATTGGCCTTCATACCCCTGACCGAGTCCGTGTTCTGGGGCTCTATGGCCTTCACGCTCATCGGCGGCACGGCCGTTGGCACCATACTGATCCTGCTGTTCTTGCCGGCGCTCTACGCTTCCTGGTTCCGGATTAAGCCCGCTCCGAAGGCGATGCCGGAGCCAATGGGCGACAGCCGCATAGCGGAACTGAGGATATTGACTGCTGCGGAGTAGCAGCGACTTGGCGCACAAGAAAACAGGAGTTCGAAATGCTGCAACGGTTGTTGGCGCGATGGCGGCCTTGGGGTGAGGGCCGTCGCCGGGATGGATGATCCGATGGGGGAATATCTTCTCAGTTTGGAAGAACGAATTCGCCGGTTGGAAGGCCAAGTGGCGCGGTTGCACGGGTCTCATTCGAACGCTCGTGACAACGTGAGAGTCTCTAGCTCTCCATGTCCTCCAGCTCAGACACCGTGACGACCCATCAACAGCAATCGAAACTGATGGAGCACATGATGATTACGATCTCTGGCCGCGACCCTGCTATGCTGAAAGTATCCGATGACCTTAGCTTGCGCTATGTGAAGCTCGGTGAAGGCCCGCCGCTGGTGCTTCTGCACACCATCCGCACCCAGCTCGAGTATTTTCGCGACTTGGCTCCGCGCCTAGCTGAGACGTTTACTGTCTATGCGGTCGATTTACCCGGCCACGGTCATTCTCCGATTGATCCGACCGCGCCGTTCGATGAACCCTACTTGCGCACTGGCGTCGTCGGCTTTCTAGAAACGCTCGATCTGCGCGACGTGACACTGGTCGGCGAATCCATCGGCGCCGTGCTTGTGCTGACGGCTGCGGCCGAGGTCCCCGATCGCGTTCGCGCGGTCTACGCGCTCAACACCTACGATTACGAGACCCGGTTCGGGAATGGCATCCGCCGCGGCAACTGGTTTGCGAATGCCATCATTGGCGGTCTGCAAGTGCCTGTCTTCGGCCCGATTGGCGGAGCCCTCGAAAACCGCTTCGTCCTTGGCACGATCATGGGCGGCGGCTTTGCCGACCCACGGAAGCTACCCGCTGATCTTCTCACCGAGTTAGATACCGTCGCGCGCCGGCAGCACTACAAGCGTATGGCTCGCAAAGTGCTTCAGCAGTGGCAATCCTGGCCCAAAGCCCGCGAGCGGTATTCCGCCGTCAAAGCTCCTGTAACGCTGATCTACGGCGACAAGGACTGGTCACGCGTTCGAGAACGGGAGCGCACGAAGGCCGCGCTGAAAGGCGCTCGCTTGGTCACACTTGCGAATACCGGTCATTTCTCGTCAGTCGAAAATCCCCGCGGTGTGGCGGACATCATTCTCACTGGCGGTGCTCAATGAATGGAGAGCGAAGCCAGAAAATGGCGCCGATAAACGTGGAGGTTGATCGGGAACGCATCCGATTGCATTTCGCTCCCGGCACCCGTGCCGTCAAGGTGCGATGGCTTTTGGAAGAAATCGGCGCTCCCTATGAACTGCGCGTCGTATGTGGCGGGGCGCACACAAGAGCAAAGTGTACCTAAAGATCCATCCACTGGGAAAAGTACCGGCGCTTGAGATCGACAGCACGATTGTCTTCGAATCTCTCGGGATCTGTTTATATCTCGCTGATCGGTTTGCAGATGCCGGACTCGCGCCTCTTGTGACCGACATCGCGCCCCGGGCAAACTACTGCACCTGGATGGCATTCTCCGCCGGGACGCTTGAGCCGGCAATATTTGAACAGGTGCGCGCAAAAAAGGCCAAGGAGCGCGGTGTTGCAACCGTCGGTCTGGGGCCAGCCCTGACGCCATTCGACAACGTTGCTTCCTACATAGAGCTCCATCTTTCGGCGCACCCCTTCCTGCTCGGAGATCGCATGACGGCGGCCGACATCATGAACGGCTCGCTGATGGCATGGGCTCAAGACATCGGCCTGCTCGATGGGCGTCCATCAATCCAGGCGTGGGTCGCCAACCTGAAGTCTCGGCCCACCTATTCACGCGCGATGAAGAGCACGGGCTGGGGATGGAAGCCCTAAGCTGCTGCGCGCAACCACGCCGTAGGCTCCGCCGACGGCACGAAGTTCCGACGCTTTGCACAAGGTCACACTTTCGGCGTCCTGCTAGAACTGGCAAGCGATCAGTTGCGCCTGCTGGCGCCCCGCTACCGCCTGTCCCGCGCGCCCGGTGACGATCTTTCACTTCAGGTGATTGACCGCGACATGGGAGAAGAGGTTCGCGGCGTCCGCAGCTTGTCTGGCGGAGAGCGCTTCCTCGTATCCTTGGCGCTTGCTGCACTGTAAGCAGCCGTGGAATGCCCTATGCGAATGCGATCCCCGTCTTGATCCATCGTGTCCCACACGGTGAGCCCACCGATGCGCATTGACGAGTTTTCGAGTTCGCGTTTTAGGCGCGCCTTTTGATCCTGATGCATGAGCAAGGCGGTAAACACATGGTCGGAGTTGGCCGTCAGCGCCTTGTCGATTGCCGTCAAAGCACCCGGAACTTCAGAGGAGCTGAGTTTTATGGGCGCGTTGGTACCGCCGGCAGGGCGTGTGTCGCCGGCCCGGTCC
Source organism: Hyphomicrobium sp. (assembly GCA_016793445.1). GTDB lineage: Bacteria > Pseudomonadota > Alphaproteobacteria > Rhizobiales > Hyphomicrobiaceae > Hyphomicrobium_B. The sequence continues at coordinate 584,954 of JAEUME010000002.1, forward strand.
TGCGGATCCCAAAAGCCGATCCCGGAGAAGAAAAATGCGCCAGCAAGACCGAGCGCGGCAATTGCCGCGACGGCGACCGGCTGCCCCAAGGACAGCGCAACTGGCGACATCATGCCCGGCGCGATTGTGGAGCCAGTGTCATCCTTGTGTTGCTCCACGCGGCTTCGAGATTGCCCAGGGCGATATTAGTGCGTCTATTGCCCGCTGCAATAATTCTGCCGACGCATGCGAGATCATGCCTATTTACGTTCACTGGCGCTTCGGGCAGCAAAAGGAGCCTGCCGCGGGGCAGGCTCCTTGCTGTTTGTTAACTCGGCTTGAGTCGCAGGTCAGTCGCCGCCCGATAAGACGACTGCAGGATCAGCCGAGACAGGCGGGACATAATATGTCAGCCGGATAGCTTCCATGAGCAGTAGCGGCGGCGCCATCTGGCTTGCAAGCTCGGTCAAGCGCTTTTTCATGAGTGCAACTCTTCCCGGGTCACTGTCAGCCAGGTTCTTCGCCTCCGACGGGTCCTTGGCGAGATCAAACAGCTCGATCTTCGGAGGCAGGGAGGCCTTCCACACCAGCTTCCAATCGCCCGCGCGAAGCGCACCGCCCATCGGGTCGACATTATAGAGCATCTCCTTACGCGGTGAGACGGCGCCCCTGCTGACGGTTGACCATACGTCCATGCCATCGAGCGGCTTGTTCTTCGAAGGCGTGACGCCAGCCAACTTGGCGAACGTCGGATACCAATCGACCATATGCATGGGCTGATTGACGACGCCGGCATTGATGCGCCCCGGCCAATTCGCAAAAGCAGCGACACGCGTACCCCCTTCGTACGCAGTGCCTTTGCCGTCCCGGTAGGGCTCGTTGCTCGCAGGCAGACCGCCGTCGACCTTCGTATCGCCGGAGAACATGGACGAGCGGACGCCGCCGTTATCACTGGAAAACACAATCAGCGTATTGTCGCGCATGCCCTTCTTCTCCAGAGCGGCGACGACTTTTGCCACCTCATCGTCGATCACGGAAATCATCGCCGCATAGCTCTTTCGGTTCTTGTCCGTAATCGAAGGATAACGGTCGAGGTACTCTTGGGGGGCCTGGAACGGCGTATGAGGAGCCGTGAACGCGAGATAAAGGAACATCGGGTCTGTAGGATCGTGGGCCTCGATCAGCCGGACCGCCTCCGCGCCGAACAGGCTGTTGTCAAAGCCCTCTTCTTTGAGAGGATCATCATTGCGGTACCAGTCATCGACCCCATGGGCCGAATGACTGAAGTGATCGATTTCACCGACGGTTGCCCCGTAGAACGAGTCGAAGCCGCGGTTGTTCGGATAGAACTCCTTCTTGGCGTGCCCCAGGTGCCATTTGCCGCTCATGTAGGTCTTGTAGCCAGCCTCCTTGAGCATCTGCGGCAGCAGGTATTCATCCATGGCGAGCGAATAAGTTCCCGCCCCGGGAATAACGCCAATCTGCAAGCCGTAGCGCATCGGGTACCGGCCGGTCATAAACGCCGCGCGCGTGGGCGTGCACATCGCCATTGCGTAGTGCTGCTCGAGTTTGGCGCCCTGACTGGCGAGTTTGTCGAGTGTCGGTGTTTTGATATCGGACCCGTGGTAGCCGACATCCTTCCAACCCAGATCGTCCGCCAGAATGAAGACAATGTTCGGCTTCTTGACTGCCTCCGCTAAGGCGCGAGTGATGTTCGCGGCCACAAGCCCGGTCACAACAAGCAGGGAAAAAATTGCGCTCAGGGATTTCTGAAGCTTAGATTGCTTGCTGGCGCCCGAGGCGGTGTATTTCCGGCTAAACATTGGGCCTCCTAATGGAATTTTCCCATCCTTCTTAACCAGTGTTCGTGAGCACCACTAGGTCAGTTTCATTCATTCTGGAGATCTGCCGGCGGCAAGTGGCAGTGATAAAAGATATATACGCCTACGAAATTATTTCGCCATGCAGTGGCCACCGCCTATTGGCGCATGCAAATCTTCCACGGCGCCTTTTTGACTTAAAATGACATAGCTCGCGTCGCTGCCCCCCTGATAGTCTCTGAAGACTGTCGGGAGGAGTCTTGTTCTGCGTACATCGTCTCTGGGAGCGGCAGGAACAATCTTGGCTTTGAAAGACGGTGGCTCAATGCGATCCTTGAAATGCAATGTAGTCTTGGTGTTTGGCGCGTTCTGCCTCGTTCCTCCTGCACATGCCCAGGAGGCTCAAAGCAACCCGTCGCTATCCAAGACTTGGGTCGTGGACGCGGGCGTTGCCTATCGCAGGCTGGACGGCGATCTGTCCGCCATCACTTCAGGCGGGAAGGGCGGCGGTTACGATTTCGGACGCCTTGGGCTCGACGATCACGACACGTCGGTCTCGGCCGATTTGCATTGGAGAATTTCCAAGGCTTGGCGTCTCGACCTTGGCTATGACGGCATAAGCACGAAAGGACTGATCGACAATCACGCATCACTGGATTTTGGACGCATAACGATCCCCACGGGCTACGAACTCTCATCATCGCTCGACGTGCAGACCTACTCCGCATTCCTGGGATATACCTTTACGCAGTCTCATGACTTCGAGTTAGGCGGCCGCCTTGGCCTTAATGTCATCGATGCCAATGCTTCGGTCAGCGGCCGCGCATTTGCCGGCAACAAGGAAGTATCTGCCGGCCCCGAATACGTCAGCAAGACCACACTCGTCCCGACGCTCGGCCTATATGCTACATACGCCTTTGATGACCGGTTGGCATTCGAAGGATCGATTGACGGCATCGCTGGGAGCCTTGGCAGCAACAGTGGCCATTACGTGCAAATGAGCGCCGGCCTCAAATACTGGCTGACGGATAGTTTTGCGCTCGGCGCCGGCTACAGCTATCTGTCTAACAAAATCGAGCACGATGGCAGCACGATCGACAGCGGATTGGAAGTGCGCTCGCATACTGGCTACTTAAAAGCGTCCTTGGGATTTTAGGCTTGCAGCTGTCTCGCGTCCAATGTTGAACGTCCGCGCTCGTCTCAAGGTGTGCGAGGGCGTTTCACCAAAATGAGCGCGATAGTCGCGGCCGAAGCGGCCGAGCTGCCAAAATCCGCAGTCATAGGCGACCGAAGAAACAGTGCGCGCGGGATTGGGATCATGCAGAAGCTTCTCGCGAACGAGGTGCAACCGGCGCAGCTGTAGATAGCGCTTCGGGTTCATGTCGAGGACGTCCGAAAAAATGCGATAGAGCGTTGGCTGGCTGACGCCGGTCGCGGCACAAAGGTCCGTGACGTACAACGGCTCACCGGCTCGTTCTCGCAAAAGTTCCTCGATTTTGCGCAGGATGCGGCCGCGAGATACGGGCGTTCTGCCGGCGCTCGAGTTGCGCTCCTCATCGCAACCGCTTGCGGACAAGAGCAGTGTCATCAATGTTTGCTCGATATTTCTGAAGACTGCGAAGTTCGCGATTGCAATGGGTGTGAGGCTGAAGAGTTTAGAGATTTCCTCCAGGAAATACCTCAATTGAACCATCTTTTCGGGATCGGACGACAAGATATGGGTCGCAGGCATCGCCGCCGCGAAGTCCATCCCTCCAGACATTTCGCAAACCTGATGGACCAGTTCTTTGGACGCTGCGATGTAAGCGAGACTTGCACCGTCAGCGGCACGAACCGCGTGCTCTCCGCCATCCTCGTAGACTGCCAGCGAGGCGGCATCCATTTTGCGTCCCAACATACTGACCAGGGACGTGTTGCCGAGAGGAATATGGAAGCACTTCGCGTTATCGGCTGTCTTGCCGACCGCGACGCAGCTGCCAACAGGCATCGAAGTAAAGTGCAGTTGCAGGCGGTTGTTTGCGCAGATCGCAAGATCAAACTGTATCGGTCCTGCGGCCGTTTGCGTGCATGAGACGTCCGCCTGCGTAAGTGCGCTGGCGAACGTACCGGCATCGTCAAACGACAGAGAGATAAGCCGCGGCATCTCGATCATACAGTCTCACCCGCGTTTGGAATTTTGAACAATCTTGATCTAGATCGATTGTGTCAAGCCCGATAAGTGTTGTCCAGCTGACTGAAGGCTAGTGCATTCACAGTGCATTCGTGACGACTGTTTGCAAGGAGGCGCCTAAACGCTTCACGGCCCAATCCGCACCGGGCCGCAACGTTCTGCTGCCTGAAGCCAAGGTTTCAGCAGGAAAAAAACGCTTGAGGGATGATCTATTTATGAGCCTTAAAAAATTTTTCGGGGCCACGCTGACTACGATGCTGTTGAGCGCCCCGGTCGCAAATGCACAACAATCCATAGTCGCGGAGGTCAACTCGAAGTGTGCCAGCGAACTCAAGACGTACTGTAAAGGCGTTTCGCTAGGTGAAGGCCGCGTTGCCGCGTGCCTCTATGCCTACGAAAACAAGCTTTCTGCGCAATGCGCCGTTGCCGTCTACAGGGGCGTTGAGGATTTCTTCGCCGCCAATGCGAATCTTCAGGTCTATGCCAAGCAGTGCAGCGCCGACTTGCTCCAGTATTGCAGCAAAGTGCAAGCGGGAGAGGGCCGTTTGTATGAATGCATAAGGAAGAATAAGGCCACGCTAACCGACACATGCCGCGCGGCGCTGAGCAAGGCAGAGCCGGATATGAAGCGTCTCGGACTCGCCCATTGAAGACATCGTCAGGAGCGAACGTTTTGCCCTTTTCAATTCCGAGCGAGCGCTGATCCACGACCGCTTGGTCGAGCTTCGCCAGCTGGTCTGGAAGGAAGGCGTACCCGAAAACCATGTATCGATTGTCGGCGTTGCCTTTGGCATGAAGGCGAGCCATGTATTCTGCAATCGTCTCGTCGATCCATGCGCCGACATCTATGACATCGGGTCTGGCGAAGCGCGCGGGAAGTAGTTTTGCAGCGACAATTCCAAGCTCGGCATAGAGAGCTTCAAGATCATGGCCGAATGACCTGGATTTGCCGGATCCGAGCTTATAGTCGGTGGTCGACCGACCGTTCAGCAGCAAGGCGGCCTTCATATACTTCTCCAGCGCGTGGACAGCGAGCCAGATGAAATCAATGTTGAGACTCTGCTGATAGCACCAGCGCGCGGTGATGTAGTTTTCATCGGCCGTGGCGATGAACAGGTCGCGCACGATGGTGAGCTTGTCGGCATCTATGCGCGTCGGTGCGCGTGCCATCATAGTATATCTCCCGTTCACACGTCGCCCAGCCAATGGTGCACGGTGCACGCATAGCCGGCCGACACTGACGTGATTCGGCGCAAGAGGGAGTGTGACCTGCATGGGCGGCAGCGGAGTCCAATGTGAGGTCCAGAGGCGCTGGTGCCCGGAACGTAGAGCCCGCGCACCTCAACATCTATGCACGGCTGCATAAGCTCTGGTGGCCACTGATGCGCTGCTGTAATTTGTCAGCCCACTCTGGGACCCTTCTCATCGCGCCCGGCCCGGCTAGGGAGTCACCTGCGTTCCCAGAAGTTCACCAAAGCGATTCCTAAAGCTCTGCGATTGGCCGCCTGCGCAAGGCTTGCGAGTTGCTCAGCCGCTTTGTTATCGAGATACGTCTGGCGGCGGCAGTGCGAATGCATCGTGTTGACGCTAAAGCAGACGCAACGTCAGGTTTGCGTCGACCGAATCGCATCGAATGGGACTGCCGAATGACACTCAACCTCAATCAAATCGCCCCGCAGGCTGTTCGCTACATCAAGCTCGGCGAAGGCGGGCTTTGGGAAGCCGAGTGCTTGGCGCGTGGGATCATTCGTTTCGGCTTCGGCAGCTCACGTCCAGACCGCTTTGTACAATGCTCAAGCGGGAACTGGATGGCGTTGCGGGAGGGCTTCCTCGTCGAAGGCAAGACGGCATCGACGGCAACGAGGTTTGCGAACGAGATCCGCACATTCTTTGAGGATCGCGGCAGCATTCTGTGGATCACGTTCTTTGGGGAGAGACTCGGTTGGGGCTTTTTGGACGCATCACCTGCACAGCCGAGTGATGATGGTCGTGGCGTCTGGCGATCGGTCTCAGGCGGCTGGAAACACACCGATATCAACGGCGATGCCTTAACGAAAGAGCGCCTGGCCGGATCGCTTACGAAGCTGGCTGCCTACAGAGGCACCTCGTGCAGCGTGGACGTAGCCGATTATACGATACGGCGCATCAACGGATTGAAGCTGCCCGATGTCGAGAAAGCCATCCATGCGCTGTCCGAGATCCATTCGGCAGTGATCGGCTTGATCCGGCTTCTCGAGCCAAAAGATTTCGAGTTGCTCGTTGATCTAGTTTTTGCGGCCAGTGGTTGGAGAAGACTGGGTGTGGTGGGGAAAACTCAAAAAACGCTCGATCTCGACCTGATGTTGCCGAGCACCGGAGAGCGCGCCTTTGTTCAAGTGAAGTCTCGAACGACTTCGCATGAGCTTGCCGAGTATGTGACGGCGCTGGATCAGGCGGGGCCTTCGACCGCATGTTTTTCGTCTACCACACCGGCACGATCTCGACGGATGACGATCGCATTGTCGTCATTGGCCCCGACAAGCTCTCCGAAATGGTCGTTGAAGCCGGATTGACCAGCTGGCTCATTCGCAAAGTGTCATGATTGCGCGATAGGAAAATGTCGCCACAGCGCTCGGTATGGCGACCACCTTACGTTGGCAGAAGCAGGAGGCCAGCTAACAAGCAGCTGGCCTCCCGACGTCATTGTCACCGCTTCCAGTACATCTGATACGATTCAAGAATTCCGCGGAGCGCCACGAGATGACGCGCCGTCTCCGAAGCGTCGTCTGCGTCAAGCGCGCGGAGGGCGGCATTGAGCCGATCGAGAGCCGAGCTCACGTCGGAATGCCGTGAGCACGGCAACGCCGGATAGTTCGTCATATCAAGCGCATTGACGTCCCGGATCCGAATGGTCTCATCCGCAATTGCCGCAACGTATCCCGGCTCGACAGAAAGATGGGCGGCGATGTCCGAGACGTTATCGCCACGGGCGAGCAGTCCTTTGATTGCGGGGTAGGCATCGTAATAGTGAGAGTCATAACCGGCCATGATGGCAGTCTCCGAAAGAAGGGGTGCGCGACCCCGATTGCTGGGAAACACCATCGGCCCATCGCTCTCCGGTCGATTTTCCGAATATTGTCCTTCACCGTCCCGCGGCGCGGGCTTTGTAGGTTCCTCGGACTCACGGTTCGATTCGCGAGTAGGCCTCAACGCTCGATCGAGTTCGATCTTCTGAACCCCACCTGCCGGTATGTTCGAGGGGAGCGTCGGCAATCTACAAAATACGCCCAGTGCAGCGGGTATCACAGTCCCCCTGCGGGAACTTTCTTTGTCCACTCGTAAGGGTTTCGACACCTCAGTCGATCGATCTACAGACGATGAGTCTCATTTCTCTGGACTTCACAGGCAAAGGAAGCGATGTGACGACCCGTGAAGCGACACTTATGAGTCTCAAGCGTCATGGACACGCCGCGCAACCTCAGTTCCAGCCAAAAAGGCAAAGTCACCGAAACGCTCGTCGCGGCAACGCTAATCCTAGCCTCAGGTGGGCGGCTCTCGCCCTTTGTGCCGATCTCCGATGACCACGGGATCGATCTGATCGTCCTCGACAAGCAGACCCATCGCTCGATCACTGTGCAAGTGAAGTCGGCCATCCCGAATGCAGCGCGGGGAACGGTCGCCTTCGATGTCCGCAAGGCCACGCATAGCGAGGTGCCAGGCCGCTACCTGATCGCTGTGGCTTTTGATCCAGCGACGGTCGCATTGACCGCATCTTGGCTCCTGCCACTGTCCGAGATTGCCCTTTTGTCTACCGAAAAGCCTGACAAGTATGCACTGACACCAAATCCATCTCCGACCTCGAACGACCGCTACGCGCGCTATCGGCAAGCAGATGCCAAAGCCTTGGCGGATGCGGTGCTCGCGGCAATCAATAGCGACCGCTGAAATAAATGTGTTCTCAGAAGGTGAACCCGACGTCGCGGCCAGGACTCGATTTCCCTATTCCTCATCCGGGTCGTACTGAGTCGGATCGTTCTTGGCCTCGAACAACTCGCGCCATGACTCCATCGTGAGCCGACCGGGCACAACCAAGAGGCCCACGCGCTTCGTCTGCGGCTGCGGATCGTATTTTGCAGCGAGCTTCTCCAAGTCCTTGAACGCGCGGTTGCTGCCCTCGAACGATTTATTGCGCAAGGTGAGCAGGATGAGCTCAAGCGTGGTTCGCTGAACCTTGCGATCGCCTTCGACGACTTCGTGTTTTTCAAGAAGCACCTTTTCGGCAATCTGCCTCTTGCCCTTGGCACCCTTGGGCCGACCACGCGGATTACCCGACCTGCCCTTCTTGAACTGATGTGCTTCAGGCGGTGCCTTGTATCCCCTGCGCGGCTTCGGCGGACCTACTGGCACGTCCATGGCCATCTCATCGTTGTCGTCTTGCATCACGCGCACCTATTCTTTTTCTTTGTCGTTGTCGTTCGGATTCTTGAACAGCGCTTCCCAGGAATCCCGCGTGAGCCGACCAGGCACGACGAGAACGCCGCCACGCATCGGTGGTGGTGGCGGCGGCGCGGCGAGTTCATATTTCAAGGCGATATCGAGCAAGCTCCGAATCGCATTGAGGCTCTGCTCTTTCAGCGCCTTCCTCGCGAGCGCACGCAGGCCGACTTCGAACGGCGTCATGCGCTGCTCGCGGCCTTGCTTGCCGACCTTGACCGGCTTCGTGAGAATGGCCGTGACATCGATTTTGCTCGCCGCTTTGCGCGTCCGACGCGAGGGCTGCTTGGTTCCCAACTTCGTCATGCGAGACTCTCCTCATGCGCTATCGTCTTGGCGACAGCGGTTCGCTCGGCAGCCAGCTCGCGGAAGCTCTTGCCCGAGCCGACGTGCGTCGCCTCGCACGACGTGATCGCTTCAAGGCGACGAATGATGACGTCGCAATACCTCGGGTCGAGTTCGATTGCATAGCCGCGGCGCCCGGCACGCTCGGCCGCGACCAAGGTCGTGCCCGAGCCGCCGAAGGCGTCGAGCACGATGCTATTGCGCTTCGCGCAATCGAGAATCGCGTCGGCGACGAGCGCCACGGGCTTCACTGTCGGATGCATTTCGAGATCGGCTTCGCGCGTCTTGCTGAACGTGTTGGCGCCAGCATAGGACCAGACGTTCGTGCGATAACGACCGTGCTTGCCGAGCTCGACATTGTTGACGTGCGGCGCAGTGCCGGCCTTGTAGACGAAGACGAGCTCATGTTGCGAACGATAGAGCGAGCCCATGCCGCCGTTGGTCTTCGCCCAGACGCAAAGGTTCTTGAGTTCGCTGTAGACCGGCGTGGCTGCGGTGAGCACCTCATTCATGTGACGCCAGTCCATGCAGACGAAATGGATTGCGCCGTCGATCGAGTGACCAGAGAGGTTGCCGAAGACATCGGCAAGGAAGCTCGTGAACTCGGAGGTGGTCATCTCGCCCGACGCCATGGCGAACTCACGATGCTTGACGCTGCCAAGCCCTGAAACATGGCCGTCGATCTTCACGTTGTACGGCGGGTCGGTGAAGACCATCTGAGCGCGCTCGCCGTCAAGCAAGCGCGCATAGGTCTCGGCCTTTGTCGAGTCGCCACAGATCAGGCGATGCGGTCCGATCTGCCAGATGTCGCCGAGGCGCGTGACCGCAGGGCTGGGGTCGACCGCGGGAACCTCGTCGGCCGGATCGGACTCCGGCGGCGCATCGCTCAACAGGACGTCGATCTCGGCCATTTCAAAGCCGGTGACCGTGACGTCGAAATCGAGATCGAGGCTGGTCAGATGCTGCAGCTCGATCTTCAGGATCTCAGGATCCCATCCGGCCTTCTCGGCGAGCTTGTTGTCGGCGAGGATGTAGGCGCGCTTCTGAGCGTCATCGAGGTGCTCGAGACGCACGCACGGTACGGTTTTCTGACCGAGCGCCTTGGCGGCTTCGACCCGACCATGACCGGCGATGATGCCGCCGTCCTTGTCGATCAGAACCGGGTTGTTAAATCCAAACGCCTTGATGCTCGCCGCGATCTGAGAGATCTGCTTCGGGCTGTGCGTGCGGGCGTTACGGTCGTAGGGCCTGAGGCTACCTACGGCCAAGTTCGTGACAGTCAGTTGCGTCATCAACGACACCTTTCCAAGATGTGAGGTGCCGGGGCGAAAGCACAGACTGGCGTTCGCGCGAACGCCGCGTCACCTCGAGGTCCAAGTTGTCGTTCTGGGGTTCTGGGGCCGCGAGGCCGGACCTGCGCAAGCAGGGGACCAGGGGCGTACCGATCAAAATACACGGGTGAGTCTGGCGGCGTAAGCCCCCACCCGCCAACTTGGTGAGCAGGGGGCGATGGCGCCCTGAATTGACTAGCAGCCGGGCCTGTTCAGGTCGGAAGCGCCCCTGATCGGCAATTTGAAATTCGCTGTTCCTGAAGGTGCCATTTCGGGTGTAACTGCCTGGGAAGACGGGGTTTCCTCACGAAACGAGAGGCCGGAAGTCCCGGAAATCACAAAAATACCCTGTTATTTGGCCTAAACAGCAGAGACCCGTTCGCGCTAGACTGCCTCCACAGCCACCCAGTCTGCCGGTGAGAGACGTCTACGCTAGGCGATTCGAGAATCGTCAAATTACCTCGCAAATTCCGCCTATTAGCGTTATTGTGCTCGGCTGACGGGTTAACGCATGGTCTCCCGCTGGCACTTTTCTACCGTGATTGCAGCCCGCGTCTCCAGAGCCCGATTTCGGGCTGGCAGTTTGGCAGCGTTTCGAGCCCAGGAAGCGGGATTCATGGGCTACTGACGATACCAGTCGGCGAAGCCGAGCTGACTGGTCTGCTTCGCCCACTCTACCGACAGATCCGTGCGGTACATGAGCTGCTTCGCCGACAGATCGGCGGGCTGCGTGCCGTCTAGGATTGCCTGGACGATCCTCGGCGCAAGAAAAGCAAGTGGTAGATGAGCTTGAACGTAGGACCGAGGCAACTTCTCACGAATTGCGATTTCTGACAGGTCGGCAATCTTGCCCATTCGAATGTCATCGAACCAAGCGCACGCCCTAGCCACGGCTTTGACGAGCGTCTCGTCACGCTTGACTGGAGTCATCACGCCTCCGCCGACAACCAATCGCTGCTCGACGCCACGCTTCGTAACGCGTACCGGCGCGACGATCGTGTGAACATGAGATTGACCTCCGTTCGGCGGCGATAGTCTCAGGGCATGACGCAGTTCGGTGAGGCTTAACGTGACCGCGATTGTCGTATCGGAAATTTCAACGCGGGCAACATAGGTTTGAAGAGCTTTGCGGAGCTGAGCGAGATCCAACTTACCGAGGGAAAGTGACAGGCTTGTCGCCGACTCGAGAACTGCCGTAGTCTCAACCGGCGTCATTTGACCAAGTTGAAAAATCGAGTTCAGTTCGCTCTGATCGTCGAGAAACGAAGTGAGCGCGGCCTGGACTGTATTCTCAAGTTCGATTGCGGGAATTCGCCACCGCTTACTGGCAACGTCCGATCTCGGCCGTCCGATAACCAATGTTTGCGAAACGTAGTAGCGGTAGCGGAGGCTCGCGCGCCTGGAGTGCGTCGGCGTCAACCGTTCGCCCGAGCTATCGAACACGAGACCGGCGAGAGGACTCGGAACTCGGGCACGAGTTTGACTGCGATGTTCGACGCGATTCTCCGATAAACTTGCCTGGACCTGATCCCACAATGCCTGCTCAATGATTGGCTGATGCAAACCCGGATGCCTCGTGCCCTTGTGCACGACTATTCCGATGTAGACAGGGTTCTGGAGGAGTAGATACAGACTGCCCCGTGTAATTCGATGGCCGCCAATGACTTTGCCAGACTGAGTGGCGCGCCGGTGTGAGCGGATACCGTTGCTATCCAGATAGCCCGCCAGATCGCGAACTGAGCCGAGTTCCATATATTGCTTATAGATCAGCCGGACCTTTGCCGCTTCTATCTCATTGATGACGAGCGCACGATCCTTGACTTCGTAACCGAGCGGCACCGAGCCACCCATCCACATTCCTTTCTGGCGTGAAGCGCGGAACTTGTCGCGAATGCGCTCACCGGCGATTTCGCGCTCAAACTGGGCGAAGGAGAGCAACACGTTCAGCGTTAGTCGTCCCATTGACGTCGTCGTGTTGAATTGCTGTGTCACTGCGACGAAGGAGATGCCTTGCGCATCAAATACCTCGACGATTTTTGCAAAGTCGGCCAGCGATCGGGTCAATCGATCGACCTTGTAGACGACGATCACGTCAACGCGTTTTGCACGAATGTCGTCCAGCAATCGGACCAACCCCGGCCGCTCCATATTACCTCCCGAGAAGCCACCATCGTCATAGCGGTCAGATAGAACCGTCCAGCCCTCATGCTTCTGGCTGAGGACGTAAGCCTCACAGGCCTCGCGCTGTGCATCGAGCGAGTTGAAATCCTGCTCCAAACCTTCTTCTGACGATTTTCGGGTATAGATCGCACAGCGCGTGCGCTTGCGGTCAGCCATCCGGACCTCCCCGCTTTTTCAGAAGTCCAAAGAACCGTTGACCGCTCCACTTCGCGCCGGTGATTGCCATCGCAACGGCCGACAGACTGCCGTATGTCGTACCATTCCAGACGAAGCCCTTGTCCGTGACCAGAACCTCGTAGGTATTTCCATCCCACTCGCGAAGCAGCTTGGTACCAGGTTTGATTTTGATCTTCGAGCTTGTGCCTGCGGATTGCGTGCCCTTCGCAATGGCGAGTAATTCTCGTTGAGCAGCGGCGGGAAGTCCGCCAAGCTCGCGCTCCTGGATCGCGTAGGCGATGGCTTGCCGCATGAATTCGACGCTGGCATAGCGCGGCGGCTCTGACCGATAGTGCCGCCGCCATTGCGCAACCAGAGTGCCGCGCGAAGCATCTTCCAGCTCACGCAGAGCTTGTCCCGCTTTGTCTTGCGACATCAGCGGAATCAGCGCGCACGATATCGGCGGAGTTCGCCGTCCCGCTTTTCTGAAACTGGCTCGAGCCCGTGACGGGCTCGGAGGGCGCCAGCGAGAAAGCCACGTACTGAATGCGATTGCCAGCCGGTCGCTTCCATCAGCTCTGGGATTGTGGCGCCGCGTTTCGATTTCAGTAGCGCTACGATGGTCGCAGCTTTGTTCGTATCGCGCGTAACGGCCGTTGCAGCGGTGGAAATTTTTCTGGTTTCAGAAGTCTGGGTTTTTGTTTTGACGTTCTGGGCACGAGCCATGATGGCGTCTCCTTAACGAGGCGCTGGCCCTATGCCGGCGCTCGCACCACCCAAAGCCTCGGTCTGCGGCCGAGGCGGGCAAGGAGTCGCGTGTGCACCGCGACGACGTCAGTAGTGCTTCCTTTTCCGACGAAGTCCAGTCGAAGTCCGCGAAAAAAATCGATGAGGTACCAGATTTTCGGTTGTCGCCCGCAATATCCCAAGAGCGGACCGCGACATCGCATCATGGAACCACGCTCGGATGGCCGCCAGTCGTGTCCGGTCTCAGGAGTATCGCGACCGCGGTAGGCAGAGCCGCGCTATGCCACCGCTTACTCAATCAAATCATCGCTCTCGATTCTCAAGTGACTGACGGTGCTTTCGGTCTTCGTGCATGCAATACTGTTTGAGCGTATCTGACCAGAGCCAAGCATGAAACGTGTCTGATCCCTTCTTCGATCTTACTGAGAACAGTACCTGGAATGCCTGTATCGGTGTGCAGGGGCATCCACTGCACTACGCTGACGGCTATCTCGAAGCGGCAATCGAGTTGGCGGATGCCATTTTGCAGAAGAAACTCTTCGGCAAGCGCGATACGCTCGTGCTGCCCATCCTCTACAACGCCCGGCATGCAGTCGAACTCACGCAGAAGTTTGTGATCGCCACCCTGCATCAGTCTGGTGCACTCGCTCAGTCGGCTCCGATCGACCATAACATCAAGGCGCATTGGACCCGGCTCAACGATAAGGCCATCGGCGACGAGGCGCTACGCGCTGCGATCCTTGCTCTTGAGCCGTACGTCATGAGCCTGGCACGCGTCGACGATGATGGACAGTCCCTACGATATGCCGTCCGCCAAGATGGCCAGAAGAGCATGGAGGACAAATGGCTCGCAAATATCCTCGTCATTCGCGCGAGCCTTGCCAGCCTGGACAAGATTCTCTCGGAGCTGAAAGGGCGAGTGATCGACTACGCAGAAGAGCGCGCCACCGGCACTTTCACAAAGGAATGCTCGCGGAAAGATTTGTTCGTGATCGCGAAAGCATTGCCGCAAAAGGCGGATTGGCACAGGGCAGAGTTCGATGTCGCAAAGGAAGCCATGCAAAATCGCTTCGCTCTCAGCGGTCGCAAGTTCTCGGAGGCGGTCGACGTCATCAAGGCCAGTCGCGAGATGAAAGCCATCATTGGCATTGAGACGCCGCTTGCGTATCTCAGCGATGATGATCTCGTGTTCGTGATAGATCAATGGCAACGGCTATATCCGGCAGACCGTGTTCATTCGCCGCTCGGTACCGACTACTTTGATCCCGTGCGGATTGAAGCGATGGTCGCCTGTCCGACATCAACGCATGTGAGTCAAAACGGGCGGCTTGAGGAACGGAGGGTTTTGAGCTCATCGTAGCCACCTTAGGAGTGGACATGAGACAGAAATCCAGACGGCCAGGACCATCGCCAAACGCGTGGCCAGCAAGC
>JAEUME010000001.1 GCA_016793445.1 Hyphomicrobium sp.
CCAGCAGCGCTTTTGCAAAAGCTTCGCCCCCCGCAACCAGCCAGACGAGCACCGTGGTGCGTCCCGGTACGCGGTCGAAGTAAAAGGGGATCTCGTTTTGCAGCCGCGCGTATTCGAGCCGCATGCCTAGAAAAAACGCAATCGCCGCCGTGCCCGCGGCGAAGGCGAGCGGGTAGCTGAACCCGGCCCAGGCGATGGCCACGATGGCCGCCAGCTCCAGCACCATCAGAAGGGCGTTGAAGAGAATGTACATTGACCCCCGGCCCGGCGCGCACGTTGCACGTATCGCGGGGCATGCTATCAGATGCACCGCGCGCGGCAAACGCACTCCGGCCAGATGCCGACGCGTTCACTCAGCTCGTCGCCTTCTCGCTCGTGCAGACGGCATCACCCGCACGCGAAAGCTCCGCCTGGAACGGGAACGAGCGGCGCATGAACATCATCTCCTTGCCCGTATCGCCGATAATCCCCAGCCGAGGCTTCTTGCTTTCTGCTTCGGTCCAGAGCGTGGCCTGGATCGTGTAGCTGGCAGCCTTTGGATCGAGCGTGAGATGGCCGTCGAATTGCCGGTAGGTCTCGTCGCCTTTGCCGGCCTGCACGGTCATGGCGAGGCCGCCGCAGCCGCCCTCCTCGTTGACCAGAACACCGCACCAGCCCGACGCGCAGGGACTGAGATCGATCGTCAACGTGCAAGGTTGGCCACCGCATCTCTCACGCACCGCCGCATAGCCGAAATAATTGCCGCTCCAGCGCCCGGCCAGCGCGCTGGCTTCCACGTTCGCGCGCGGTGCAACGTCCTTTTCGTCCGCCGCGAAGGCGCCATAGGCGGATGGCACGATCAGCACCATGAGCGAAACGGCAATGGCACATCCGGAACCGAAGTTGCGCGCCCGCGCCTCTATCTTGGCTGGGGGTTCTCCCTTGCGGCTGGCCTTGGGATTCATAGCGCTGCTCCTCATGATGCCTATTTCGATCGTAGCCCTGCTCTCGGGGCTGGGACTCGTTCGTCTGCCCTATGAAATGCTTTTGCTGGCGCAACGTGCGCCCATCCTCTTTCCGCTGCATATGGTGGCGTCTGCCGGAGCGCTGGCTCTGCTGGCGCCAGCAATTTGGCTTCGCCACAGACCTCATCTTCATCGTGCGCTGGGGCGGGCTGTTGGCGTCTTTGTGGTCGTTGGAGGGCTGACGGCCATTCCCGTCGCCGTTTTGAGCGCATCGGGCGTCTGGGCGCGGGCAGGCTTTTTCGTGCAGGGGCTGGTCTGGCTCATGCTGCTCGGCATGGGCTGGCGCGCCATCCTCGAAAAGCGCCGCGCCGATCACGCACGGCTGATGCTGGCGATGGCTGCGGTCACCACCGGCGCGGTCTGGTTCCGGCTGATGATTGGCACCGCCCTTTATCTCAAATTGCCGTTTGAACCCGCCTACGCCATTGCCGCCTGGGTTGGTTGGCTCTTTCCGCTTTGCGCGGTTCTTCTGACTGCATCGAGACTCGGCCCCGCAGCCAGCCGCCCTGGAAGCGTCCGTCAGCCGCCCTCGCCTGTCCCGTCCTGATCGGTTAGGTTCACCGCCGACGAAACGGGAACCCGCTTATGAGCAAGACCATCGAGCCTTCACGCGATATTGCGCGCCTCATTGAAATCATGGCCGCGCTGCGCACGCCCGGCACAGGTTGCCCCTGGGATCTGGCGCAGAATTTCCAGACCATCGCACCCTACACGCTGGAAGAAGCCTACGAGGTGGCCGACGCCATCGAACGGCGCGACCTCGGCGATCTGAAGGAGGAATTGGGCGATCTGCTGCTTCAGGTCGTCTACCATGCACGCATGGCCGAGGAGGCGGGTGCGTTTTCTTTTGGCGACGTGGTGGAAGGCGTCACGGCGAAAATGATCCGCCGCCATCCCCATGTCTTCGGTGATGAGACGGCGCGATCTCCGGGCGCGGTCGATAGCATCTGGGCGAAGATCAAGGCTGAAGAAAAGGCACTGAAACATGGGGCCGGAAACGGAGAACCTGCGCAGCCTTCGATCCTCGCCGATATCCCGGCGGCTCTGCCGGGCCTGACGCGCGCAATCAAGTTGCAGGAGAAAGCCGCCCGCGTCGGCTTCGACTGGCCTGGATTGGTTCCCGTGTTCGACAAGGTGCGCGAGGAGCTTGCAGAATTGGAAGAGGTCGCATTGCCCGCTCCAGACGACACCGCCCTCGTGTCATCAACGCCGACGACTCCAGAGGCCATCAAGGAAGAATTTGGCGATCTGCTGTTTGTCGTCGCCAACGTCGCCCGCCATCTCAGAATTGATCCTGAGGCCGCGCTGCGCGGCGCAAACCAGAAATTCATTCGCCGCTTCTCGCATATCGAACAGCGCCTTGCCGGACAAGGCCGTGCCCCTTCCCAGTCGAGCCTGCAGGAAATGGACGCGCTATGGGACGAAGCCAAGGCCATAGAGAAGGGCAAGATCGCTTCATCGGGCGGCTAGACCCCTTTCGCGTTAGAGCGCGTGATCCAACGCCTCCAGGAGTGGGTCGAGGCCCTGGCAGGGTGGGCGCAGTGGCAGGAGAGCGCCCATGCCCTTGGTGCGCCAATAGGGCTTCCACAGATGCGCCCAGGTGCGTGCGTCGGGCAAGGCATCCGACTTGGGGCTCGCCGCTTGCGGCTCATTCCAGCCTCCAAGCCAGATCTGCACGGATTGCCAGACGCGATGGGGCACGTCCGCGTTGGCCTTTGCGCGCAACTGCACGACGCGCGGACGGCCATTCGCGCTCATGCGCACCTCGAGTGTCGCGATGCGCGCGCCGGTCTCGTCGCGCAGGCTCCACAGGAAGCTTTGCCCTTTGGCCAGATCAGGTGCGTAAGTCGCGACGCAGTGGTTCATGATGGAGCCCTCTTCGGCCAGCTCTTGAGGCGTGCGCAGGCGCGCGAACGTGATGCCTCCGACACTGGTTGCATCGTTAGCCCGCGCAAGCGTGCTTGCGCGCACCTGCGTGTAGAGCACCATCTGCAGCTCAAAGAGCCAAAGACCGCCCAGCCTGCGCGCCTCGTGCAGTCCCACCTGGCGGCTCCATTCCGCCGGCACGTGAAGGCCCGCACCTGCATGCGGCCGTTCGGCGTGCCACGCGAGCAATCCCAATACCGCAACGGCGGGACGTGGATCGCAGGGAGAGAAGGCCCCCCAATTGCGCGCCACCCAAAGTGCGAAGTTGCCATCGCAGATGCGATAGCCGAGCGAGACGCTGTCCAGCCACCGGCGTGCATCGAGTTGGGCATGCGGCAGATGATTGCAGACCTTAAGCCCGAACCCGGGATCGGAGGGCAGTTCGGGGATCTTTCCGTTGAATGCTTCGGGCGGCAGGCGGCGCAGCCAGAGCGGCAATCCAAGCTCGCGGGCGGCATGCTGCAAAGCAGCTCCTGCACAGATCATCGCCTGCACGCGCTCGCACAACGCATCGTCGTAGGCGCCGCATGACAATGCATGGGCGAGCCCTGGAAACGACCACAGCAGGTCTTCCAGATAGGGATGCAGCGCCACGAGGCGATCAAGGCGCGCGCGATCAGCCGGAGCGAACCGGGCGACCATGGCGCGGACCTGAGCAAGCCGGCGCACACGCAGGGGGGCGCATTCGGCCCGTGCAGCCGATGCACGAGACGTCATGACGAAACACGTCGCTTTCTAAGCAAGCGCACTTCGGCCGCAGTAGGCCTTATGCGCGGATGTTTTGATTGAAGTGGTTACGCACGAAGGCGCAGCACAGACTAGGCGATCAGGCATCCGCAAACGCTGGACGCGTGGCCCCTCAGGCAAAGACTAGGCGTGTGCTCGTCATGGGGATCTCCCCGAAAAACATAACAATTGAGAAACGCAAATTTGCGCGAAGGCGCGTTGCATACACCGCATGCGGCAGAATTGGAAGCCGAAATTTTTTGGCAATCGGTAACGTTGCCGTCATGAGCTCTTACCCGCTTCCCGTGCGGATGGCTTGCGAGACGTGCTCGGGGCGCACGCCCAATCCGACGAGACGCGCGGGCAGTTTTCCAAGATAGGGCGTTGCGAGCAACAGGCGAAGCAAAAGTGGCGGCCTCATCGTGGTGGCGCCGTCGAGAGCTCTCTTGATGATTGTATTCTGCACGATGATCTGCAGGCGCTGGGTGATGCGTGTGGGGAATTCGCGGCGTTCCTGCACACGCATCAAATCGGCAAAATCGACGCTGCCGGTTCGCAAGGGCTCAGCGAGGATATTGGCGGCAGCGACCGCGTCCTGCACGGCCAGATTGACGCCAACACCGCCCACCGGGCTCATGGCGTGAGCGGCATCGCCAATGCACAGTAATCCCGGCCGCGCCCATCTTGCCAGGCGGTCAACTTTGACGGTCAGCAGCGCCACCTGATCCCAATGGGTGAGGGCCTGCATCCGCATTGGCTCGAAAGGCAGGAGCGGCGCCATGCGAGCGTGGAAAGCCTCTAGCCCCACGGCCCGAACCTGTTCGTTGAGGCCCTTGCCGATCACGAACGCACACTGCCAGTAATCGCCCCTGTTGAGCATGATGAAGAGCCGTCCGGCGTCGAAGCGGGCCTGCGTTTCTTGCGTGTCGCTGGGTTTGCGCGGGAGACGAAACCACAGCACGTCCATGGGAGCGCCAAGATCCATCGGCCGCAGTCCGGCTCTTTCGCGCAACCGCGAGCTTCGCCCGTCTGCCGCCACCACGAGGCGGGCAGACAGGGTCATCAGATCTTCACCTGGAGACTTGGCGATAAGGCCGACCACGCGGCCAAGATCATACAGGAGGTCCGTCGCCTCGGTATTCATCACCAGCTTGAAATTCGGATAGCTCTTGCCCTTTGCCGCCAGGAAATTGAGGAAGTCCCATTGTGGCATCATCGCAATGTAAGGAGTCTTCACGGCAAGACGCGAAAAATCTGCCAGCTTGATCCGCTCGGCGCCAAACTGCGCAATCAACTCGCGCACGCGCTGGTGGGGCAGCGCAAGGAATTCTTCAAGCCAGCCCAGTTCATCCATGACCCCCATGGTGGAGGGATGAATGGTGTCGCCGCGAAAATCACGCAAGAAGTCGGCATGCTTCTCGATGACGACGACATGGACGCCGGCACGCGCCAACAGGACGCCGAGCATTAGCCCGGCAGGTCCGCCCCCTGCGATGGCGCACTGATAGCGATGTTCCATGCGCTACGCCCCTGCTCGTGCCCACATAAATGGAGATCACCGGCAAAACCGCGGATGAGGCGAAGATACGGAGCGGGAGCGAGGAAGCAAGCGATGTACTTGGCGGCGGACGTCCAGCGTATTGGCTGCAAATCGATCAGACGCGCACTTTCAGGCGGCTGGTCTTGAGGAGAATACCGCTCACACGGGCAGGCCGGCCTTGCGCAAGCGGCTTACGATGCGATCCTTTTTCTCCGAAGCGACGCGCACGCGCAGCGCCAAGTCGCCCGCTTCGGTTGTTTGCCGGTCGATGACATCGGTATTTTCATAGAGCCAGGCGATCAGCGCACCCTCATGACCGGGCACGGTGATCTCCAGAGTCTCATCAGACTGCCCCAGCCGGGCGTCGATGGCGGAAAGCAAAGCGTCGAGCCCAGAGCCGGTGCGGGCTGAAACGAGAACCGGCTTCACGTCATGGCGCATCGCCTCCCGGCGCACTTCGCCAAAGCGTTCCGCCGGCAACAGATCCACCTTGTTCCACACCTCCAAGATGCGGCGGTCGGCGGAAATGGTGTCGATGCCCAATTCGCCCAGGACTTTTTCGACGTCGCGCGCCTGGGCTTCGGTCTCCTCATGCGCGATGTCGCGCACATGCAGGACGAGATCGGCCTCGACGACTTCTTCCAGCGTCGCACGGAAGGCGGCGACAAGCATCGTCGGCAGATCGGAAATGAAACCGACGGTATCCGACAGGATGATCTTGCGCGTGCCGGGCAGACGAACTTCACGCATGGTCGGATCCAGCGTTGCGAACACCTGGTCCATGGCGAGCACGCCCGCACCCGTCACCTTGTTGAACAGTGTTGACTTGCCTGCGTTGGTGTAACCCACGATTGCCACGATGGGATATGGCACCTTGCGGCGGCCCTTGCGGTGCAACTCCCGCGTCTTGGCGACTTCGGCCAGTTCGCGCCGTATCGCGTCGATACGATCCTGGAGCATGCGCCGGTCGAGTTCGATCTGCGCTTCGCCAGGGCCGCCTAGAAAGCCGCCGCCGCCACGCTGGCGCTCCAAGTGGGTCCAGGCGCGCACGAGGCGGCCCTTTTGATAGGTGAGATGCGCAAGTTCCACCTGCAGCACGCCTTCGCGCGTGCGGGCGCGCGCGCCGAAGATCTCAAGGATAAGCCCGGTGCGGTCGATGACTTTGGCATTCCACGCCTTCTCCAGATTGCGCTGCTGCACAGGGGAAATCGCGTGATCCACCACCACGAGGCCGATCTGCTTTTCAGCGACAATGCCCTTCAGTTCCTCCACCTTGCCCGTGCCGAATAACGTCGCCGGGCGCGGCGTCACAACGGGAATGAGCAGACAGTCGACGATCGACAGTTCGATCGCCTCGGCAAGGCCGCGCGCCTCCGCAAGGCGATTTTCGGGCGAGTGCTGTGCAGGCGTATCTCGCAGCGCCTTGAACACAGGCACAAGCACAAGCGCGCGCGAAGGCGGTGCGCGCGTTTCCTCAGGCGCCCGCCGGCGAGCCTTCAAGGTCCGGCCGCCCTGCTCGCCGCCTTCATCATTCGTGTCCACAGGCGTTGATGTCACCCGCCGAGACCTTCGCCGTCCTGATCGTTGAGGTTCACTGGACCACCGGGCATAATGGTCGAGATGGCGTGTTTATAGACAAGCTGGGAATGCCCGTCGCGGCGCAGCAGGACACAGAAGTTATCAAACCAGCTTACGATACCTTGGAGTTTCACGCCGTTGACGAGAAAGATCGTCAAGGGAGTCTTGTTCTTGCGGACATAATTGAGAAATGTGTCCTGGAGGTTCTGAGCGCGTTCGGCCATTGTTTTTATCCGCCGTTATTGTTGCTGTTGTTAACGCGGTTGCCGGGGTTGCTCTCTTGCCGTTCCATGCCCCAGGCACCGCCGGTAAGATAGTCGATCCGGGGGCGATTAAAAGGCCCGCAAATCCAAACATTGCCCGAACTTTGGTCGTTAGAGTGCCGATATTTCAGCAATATGATGAAATGCATGGCGCAATTGTCGCGCCACAGGGCCAGGGCGTCCTGAACCTATCAGCCTGTCATCGATGCGAACCACTGGCATGACTGTGTTGGTAGCTGATGTAATGAAGGCCTCTGCCGCCTCATAGGCCTCCTTAAGCGTGAAGGCGCGTTCCTCCAGTTGGAGTTGCAGGTGGCGCGCAGTGTCCATGGCGGAAGCGCGCGTGATGCCGGGCAGGATCCGGTTGTCCAAAGCGCGCGTTACAATTTTCCCGGAGGGCGTGACGATCCAGGCATTGCTGGAGCCGCCCTCCGTCACCGCACCGTTCTCATCTGTGAACCAGACCTCGCGCGCACCCTGTCGCTTGGCTTCTGCCTTGGCGAGCACGGCTGGCAGCAGCATGACGGTCTTAATGTCAGAGCGTGCCCAGCGCGGATCGCGCATGGTCATGATCGCGATCCCCTCTTCGGCTAGTGCATCACTTGCCGCCCTCACCTGCCTGCGGGCTAGAACAATGACGCTTTGAGGTACATCCGGGCCTGGAAGCGCAAAGTCGCGCGGGGCCGCGCCCCGTGTCACCTGAATATAGATGAGGCCATCACGCACGCGGTTGCGCCGCAGGGTTTCGCTCATGATCTGGCGCAAAGCCCCTTCGGACATGGGCATCGGCATGGATATCTCGCCCAGCGAGCGAGCGAGGCGTTCCAGATGCCGCCGCGCATCGACCAGCTTGCCGCCCGAGACCTCGATCACCTCGTAGACCGCGTCTGCAAACTGGAAACCGCGATCTTCTGCGTGGACGGCGGCCTTGGCGTAAGGCTGATAGCGGCCATTGACGTAGATGACGCGGCTCATGCGTGGTCCCGGGGAAGCGCTTCAGTCATGCTGTGTTGCGATCAGGCCGCGTTCCCGCCGCGCTGATCGGAGGACACGCCCAGGGCGCGCAATTTGCGATGCAGCGCAGACCGCTCCATGCCCACGAACTCGGCGGTGCGCGAGATGTTGCCGCCGAAGCGGTTGATCTGCGCAATGAGATACTCGCGTTCGAAGATCTCGCGTGCCTCTCGCAGCGGCAGGCTCATGAGGTGCTCGGCGCCTCCGTTGACCGGCAGCGGCACGTTGGAGCCGATCTCCTCAGGCAGCATGTCCGCGGTGATGATGGCGCCGGGATCTCCGCCCGCCAGGATCATCAGGCGTTCGATATTGTTGCGCAGCTCGCGCACGTTGCCGGGCCAATCATGCGCCTGCAGCACGGCAACTGCGTCCTCGCCGATCTGGCGGGGGGCGAGGCCGGAAGCCTGTGCCACCTGACCGACGAAGTAATGGATGAGGTCGGGAATGTCCTCGCGGCGCTCTGCAAGGCTCGGCACGCGCAAGGGCACGACGTTGAGGCGATGGAACAGGTCCTGACGGAAGCGGCCCTCCTCGATCTCGCGTTCGATGTCGCGGCTGGTGGAGGAGATGATGCGGGTATCTACGGAGACTTTCTGCGCCCCGCCGAGGCGCGTGAACTTCTGCTCGACGAGCACGCGCAGCACCTTGCCTTGCGTCTCCATCGGCATGTCAGCGACTTCGTCGATGTAGAGCGTCCCGGTGTGAGCTTCCTCCAGCGCGCCGACCTTGCGCGGGCCCCCGGTTCGATCCTCGGTGCCAAACAGCTCTTCTTCTACCCGGTCCGGCGCCATCGCCGCAGCGTTGAGCACCACGAATGGTCCATCGGCTCGATGCGATTTCTGGTGGATGACGCGGGCGGCGAGCTCCTTGCCCGTTCCCGATGAGCCGCGGATCAGGATGCGCGAGTTGGTGGGCGCCACCCGATCGATCTGGTTCCTGAGCTGGTTGATCGCGGGCGACTTGCCGATCATGTCGGCCGATACGACCGAGCGCTCCTTGAGTTCCTTGACCTCTCGCTTCAATTGGCTGGCTTCCAGAGCGCGCAGCGTCACAAGCACGAGACGGTCGGACTTGAAGGGCTTCTCGATATAGTCGTAAGCGCCCCGCTTGATCGCGGTAACCGCCGTCTCGATGTTGCCGTGGCCGGAAATGATGACGACCGGCAGATCGGGATAGGCGCGCTTCATCACGCTCAGCACCTCCAGCCCGTCGAGACGGCTGCCCTGCAGCCAGATGTCGAGAATAACCAGATGCGGACGCCGGTCCTCGATCGCCTTCAGGGCTTCATCGCTGTCGCGGGCCAGACGCGTGCGATGGCCTTCGTCTTCGAGAATGCCCGCAATAAGGTCGCGGATGTCGGCCTCATCGTCGACGACCAGGATGTCTGCTGCCATGTCTTGCCTCCCGTGAGGTCCTAGTTGTTCTTGCTATCTTTGGAACTTTGTTCGTGTTCAAGCAGAGCGTGCGGCGCTTACCTCGGCATGTGCCGCTCCTCCAGATCCGTTGCGTGCCTCCAAGGGTGGGACGCCCTTCACCGGCAGCACCACCCGCAGCATCGCGCCGCGTGTGCGCGTCTCATTCAACGGCGCATCCTCAAGCGAGAGCGTTCCGCCGTGCTGTTCGACGATCTTCTGCACGATTGCAAGGCCGAGCCCCGTCCCCTTGGCGCGCGTCGTGACATAGGGCTCCAGCAGGCGCGAGCGGTTCTGCTTGGGCAAGCCGATTCCATTGTCCATCACTTCGATTGTCACGCGTTCGCCATCCTGCTTCATGTGCACCTCGATCCGGCCGCGATAGCCCTCGGGCCGTCCTTGCGCCGGGCCGAAGCCTTCGATGGCCTCGGTGGCGTTCTTCACCAGGTTGGTCATGGCTTGTGAAATGAGCCGCGTGTCGAAGCGCGTCTTAACCGGCGCATCGGGCAGCGTGAGTTTGAAGTCGATATCCTTGTTGCTTTCGCGAAACAGAATGACAGGCTCCTGCACGGGCAGGCGAAGATCACCCTCGGTCATCTGCGGAGCGGGCATGCGCGCAAACGAGGCGAACTCGTCGACCATGCTCTTGATCTGTCCCGTCTGGCGCTCGATGGTCTGCGTCAACTGCTCGAAAAGCTCGCGGTTGTCGCTCACCTGCTTGCCGAATTTATTGCGCAGCCGTTCCGCCGAGAGCTGAATGGGCGTCAGCGGGTTCTTGATCTCATGAGCAATACGGCGGGCTACATCCGCCCAGGCGCTCGTGCGCTGGGCCTGCACAAGCTCCGTGATGTCATCGAACGTCACGACCGAGCCGACGTCACCCTCGCCTGCGCGCTCCCGCGTAATCTTGACCGCGAACGTTCGCTCGTCATCCCCGATCTCGCGCTTCACCTCGAGCTGGCCCTTGGACTTGAGCCCGCTCTCGTCGCGTTCGGACATGACGGCGGCAAACTCCGGCAGGACCTCCGACAGAGGCTTGCCGACCGCCTGCTCGCTCGAGAGACCCAGGAGCTGTTCGGCGGACCGGCTGAGCAGGGTAATCTGGCCGGCGCTGTCGAGACCGATCACGCCGGCCGACACGCCCGACAGGACCGCTTCGATAAAGTTGCGCCGCTCCGACAACTGCGTATTGGCAGACATCAGCGCGTGCTGCTGGCCTTTGATCTCGCGCGTCATGTGGTTGAAGGTTTCCGACAGGCGGCGCAAGTCGCCTTCGCCGCGCTTTTCCGGCAGCGCAATATCGAGATTGCCGCGCGAAACCTCCTGCGCGCCCGCTATGAGGCGGCGGATCGGCGCGACGAACCGGCCTGCAAACCACATGCCCGCCCAGATGGCCGCCAGCAGCGCGGTGGTCGAGATCGTGAAATAGATCAGGCCGTGCGCGATCTTCAGGCCGCTGCGCGATTTGCGCAGCCGGTTGTACTCATCCGCATTCTGCTCGGTGCGTTGCAGATGCGAAATCACCTTGGGCGAGATCGAGCGCACGACATAGAGGTAACGGCCAGGGAGTTGATCGAGTTTAGCGATGGCCGCAACACGGTAATCGCTCTCCGGCATCAGCAGCGGCACCTGCCCTGCGTCCGCTTGCTGGATATCGCTCAGAGGCGGCACGAGGTAGGGCAGCTTGGGGTCCTCGATCGCCATCACGACCGGAACGCCGTCCTTGTCGATGATGTAGGCCGCCGGCAGGTCACGCAAACCCGCCTGCCCGATCAGAAATTTCTGGAAAGCGTCCGGGTCGTCTTTGAGATCGGCGGCCGCCCCGTCGACATCGCGCTTCATGTTGACGACGTCGGTGCGGATGATCTTGCCGTGCTCCTCCACATACTCCTTGGCGACGTCGCGCGAGTTCTCGACGATGGCGCGGGTGCGGGTGGAGAACCAGCCGTCGAGCGAACGCGAAAAGGTCGTGGTCGCCGCAATCGCCAGCAGCAGCGCAGGCAGCGCCGCCACAATGGAGAACAGCCCGACGATGCGTGTCTGCAGCCGCGCACCGGGGATGCGTTGCCGCCAGGCATGCGACATGCCGATGGCCTGGCGCGCGATCACCGCGAGCATGGCCAAAATGAGCACAACGTTGGTTGCGAGCGCCGCCCACACCACTTCATTGCGCGGCGCAATGGTCGTCAGGCCGGTCAGGATCAAATAGCTGACGAGTGCCGACACCATCGAAAGCACGACGATGACGAGACCCACCAGGGCGGTCCGCTCGGATGGATTGAGAGGCCCTGCCTCGTCTTGGATGATGGCGCGAGAGGCGGGTAGCGTCTTGGGACCGATGCCAAGTTGCGCCGGCTCGGCAGACGGACTGTTGCTTTCGCCCATCGTCATAGCGCGTCGCCCACCAACCCCTTAGAATTCAACACTTCGCAGGCCAAGCGCGACCCGGCGAAACTCTACAGCCACGACCCGTTTAGCGTCGTTGCCACACTCAGGCGTTTAGCCAAGCACCCAAACTGTGACATTTTCGCGACAACTGTGGCGTAGACCTGGAAGCGTTGGCCGTCAAGCCTGTCTTCGGAGAAGACATCAATTCCCGCCGCGCAATACTGGAGGATCTCCGAGATGGGCCCGGCGTTTGAGCGGTTGACGCCCTAACCCTCAACGGTCCGTAACACGCGGATGTTGAGGTCCCGGATGCGCGCGCGCAGCGTATTGCGGTTAAGCCCGAGAAGCTCGGCTGCCCGGATCTGGTTGCCGCGGGTTGCCGCGAGCGCCGCCGACAACAGGGGCTTTTCGACGTCGCGAATTATACGATCGTAGAGGCCCGGCGGCGGGAGTTCGTTCCCAAACGAGGCGAAGTAGCGCGTTAGATATCGCTCGACCGCCTCCGTCAGGTCGCCTTCATCAGCGGATCCGCCGGAATTGGGCGGCGGCTCGGATCCGGCAAGCTCCTGCTCGACGATCTGTAGCGTGAGCGTTTCCTGGGGATGGAGCGCCACGAGGCGGCGCACGACGTTTTCCAGTTCGCGCACATTGCCGGGCCACGGATGAGCCTTGAGGCGCTCGATGGCGCCTGTCTCGATCGATTTCTGGCCAAGCCCTTCGCGTCCAGCCAGCCGCAGGAAATGGCGCACCAGATCACCAATATCCTCCACGCGCTCGCGCAGCGGCGGCAGGCGCAAGGGTACCACGTTCAGTCGATAGAACAGGTCTTCGCGAAACAGGCCTTGTTGAATCTGGCTCTTCAAGTCGCGGTGCGTGGCCGCAACGATGCGCACGTTAGTCTTGATCGGCGTACGCCCGCCGACGGTCGTGTACTCGCCTTGCTGCAGGACACGGAGCAGCCGCGTCTGCGCTTCAAGGGGCATGTCGCCGATCTCATCGAGAAAGAGCGTGCCGCCTTCCGCCTGCTCGAAGCGTCCCGGCGTGCGCGTCTGGGCGCCGGTGAAGGCGCCCTTCTCGTGGCCGAACAGCTCGCTTTCGATCAGTTCGCGTGGAATGGCCGCCATGTTGATCGGCACGAACGGCCCTTGGCGTCGCTTGCCGAAATCATGCAGCACGCGCGCCACCAGTTCCTTGCCGGTTCCGCTTTCGCCCGTAATCATCACGGTGAGATCGGTCTGCGTAAGCCGGGCCAGGATGCGGTAGATCTCCTGCATGGCCGGCGAGCGGCCGATGAGCGGCAGGTCCTCGCCGTCAACTTCTGCTCCCGACGCGGGACGCTTGCGGCCCGGCTCGGAGAGCGCACGACCGACAACCGCAACGACTTCGCTAAGATCGAACGGCTTGGGCAGATACTCGTAGGCGCCCTTCTCCGCCGCCGTCAGCGCCGTCATCAAGGTGTTCTGGGCGCTCATGACGATAATGGGCAGATCCGGCCGCAGCTTCTTCATGCGAGGAATGAGATCGAAGGCGTTCTCATCGGGCATGACCACGTCGGTGATGACGACGTCGCCTTCCCCCTGGCTGACCCAGCGCCATAACGTTGCCGCGTTACCGGTGGCGCGGGGGGCATATCCTGCCCGCGCCAGCGCCTGGTTCAACACCGTCCGGATGGCTGTGTCGTCGTCTGCGATCAGCACCGTGCCGCGTGCCATGCCTCTAGTCCTCTAGGCTTGTTTGCTTGCGAAGTTG
This sequence comes from Hyphomicrobium sp., assembly GCA_016793445.1. Classification (GTDB taxonomy): domain Bacteria; phylum Pseudomonadota; class Alphaproteobacteria; order Rhizobiales; family Hyphomicrobiaceae; genus Hyphomicrobium_B. The sequence continues at coordinate 13,601 of JAEUME010000001.1, forward strand.
CGTGAGCGGTCCTGCATCGGCAGGAGGACGCGGAAAATGGTACGCTTGGGCTCGCTGTCGCACTCAATGATGCCGCCGTGGTCCGAGATGATCTTGGCGACGAGCGCAAGCCCCAGTCCCGTGCCCGACACCTTCGTGGTGACGAAGGGATCAAACAGGTGGGCTTTGATATGCTCGGGGATGCCGCCGCCGTTGTCCTCGATCTGGATCATCAGCGGCAGGCTGACACGCGTATCGGAACCCGGCACGACAAGGCGCACGCCGGGACGGAAGGCCGTCGTCAAGACGATGCGCCCGTGCTCACGCCTTTCACCTATCGCCTCCGCCGCATTTTTCACCAGGTTCAGGAAGGCCTGAACGAGCTTGTCGCGATTGCCGAGCACGAAGGGGAGCGAGGGATCATAGTCCTCCACATGGCGCAGGTTGCGGCCGAAGCCGGATTCGGAAATCTTGCGCACGTGATGAAGCACGTCGTGAATGTTGACGGCTTCCTTGGCGATGGGGCGCTCGTCGCCGAAGACTTCCATGCGGTCGACGAGATTACGGATCCGATCCGTCTCGGTGCAGATGAGCTGCGTCAGCGTACGGTCATCATCCGACAGGCCGGGCTCAAGCAGTTGCGCGGCGCCACGAATGCCGGAGAGCGGGTTCTTGATCTCGTGGGCCAGGACGCCGGCCATGCCCGATACGGAGCGCGCCGCTGCCCTGTGCGTCAGTTGCCTCTCTATCATCTGCGCCATGTTGCGCTGCTGGATCATGATGAACATGAGCGAGGGATCGTCGGGCATCGGTCCGCCATAAACGTCGATAAGTTTGGGCTGCGAAAAGCGCGGCGTCGCGATCTCAATGCCGTATTCGTTGACCGTCGAACCGGTCTGATGAATGTGTTCGATCAGGCCCAGGAGGGGACAGCCGAACGCCACCACGTCGCTGATGCGCGCCCGTTTGAGCACGGCCTCGCCCATGGAGAAGAAGGCTTCGGCGGCGGCGTTGGCGAACGTAATGTGGTTGTTTGCGTCAATCACCATGATGGGATGAGGAAGCGCGGCCAGCAGAGCCTCGCTGTCGACCTCGCGGATCGCCAAGGCACCATCGGCCACGGTTGGCGGGCCGTCCGTTCTCCTGCGGGACGCTATGCGGCTCATGCGGCAAGCCTTTCGGGTTGGTCATAAAATTGTTCAAGATCATTCAGTACGGCGCGCGGATCATCCTGGGTGCACAGCCGCCGCCGCCATGTCTTTACGACTGGCTCAGGCCGGCCGGAGGAAACCAGGTACCAGCCAATATGCTTGCGCGCGTTTTTCAAACCCAGCTCGGCGCCATAGTGTTCGAGCATGCCGGCAACATGCGCGCGCGCTATCTCGCTTTGTTTGTCCAGGGATGGCGCGCCGGGATCGATGCCCGATTGCAATGCCGCGGCGATGCGTCCGGGAAGCCAAGGCGCGCCATAAGCGCCGCGGCCCACCATCACACCCCTGGCGCCCGATTGGGCCCGCGCCGTCATGGCGTCTTTGACTGTAAGGATGTCGCCGTTGACGAGCACGGGAAGCGATACGGCATTGACGACCGTGCGAACGGCCGCCCAATCGGCGTTGCCTTTGAAGAACTGGCAGCGCGTGCGGCCGTGCACGGTGAGGAGCTTGACACCTTCGTCCTGCGCACGCTTGGCCAGTTCGGGCGCGTTGCGCGTTTTGTCGTCCCAGCCAAGGCGCATCTTGAGCGTTACGGGCACCTTGACCGCAGATACCACGGCCCGGATGAGCGATTGGGCATGATCGAGGTCGCGCATCAGGGCTGAGCCGGACAACTTGCCCGTCACCTCGCGCGCGGGGCAACCCATATTGATGTCGATCGCATCCGCGCCCTTCTGCTCGGCGATGGCGGCACCCTGCGCCATCCACTTTGCTTCGCGTCCGGCAAGTTGGATCACGAACGGAGCAAGCTCGCGGCCTTCGGCGCGGCGCAGAATATGTTTGGCGTTACGCGCAAGCTCCTCGCTCGCGATCATCTCGGACACGACGAGAGGCGCACCCAAACGATGCGCCAAGCGCCGGAACGGCAGATCGCTCACCCCCGACATGGGCGCCAAAGCCACCGGGCACACAGCTTCGATGGTTCGGGCAAATGCGGTTTTCGCGGCGCCGTGGCTCATTGGTTAATCTTGGCCGCTACGGTCGAATGGGGATGCGTTGAGGAGCTTGTAGACCATTCGACGTATGCCTTCTATTTGTGCATGCCTTGCCGTTGGGCACAATAGGCAGGCGTACACGCATTCGCAAGTGCAAACAACGCCCTTTCCCGGTTGCCGTATTGCCGCGCCACGTCTAACCCTCGGCGAGACTTTAAACTTGGAGCTCTTGCACCTTGAAGACAGCCGCCCTGATCGTCGCCGCCGGCCGTGGATCGCGCGCAACGCGCGGGGACCGGCGGCCCAAGCAGTACGTTGCGATCGGCGGCGGTCCGGTTCTCGGCCACACGCTGATGGCCTTTCCGCCCTTCGCGGACGCGATCCAGGTGGTCATTCATCCTGATGACGCGGAGAGTTACGCGGATGTCTTGGCGTGGGTGGAAAAGAGGTTGCCGCCCGCTGCCTTTGCCAAGATCCTTCCCCCCGTCCCAGGTGGCGCGACGCGCCAGCAGTCGGTCTTGTGCGGACTTGAGGCCCTTGCGGCGAACGGAAGCGAGCAAATCCCGTCGCACGTGCTCATTCACGACGCCGCGCGGCCGTTCGTATCGGCTGAGGAGGTGGAGCGTCTCTGCGCAGCGCTCAAGACGGCCGAAGGCGCGATCCTGGCACTGCCCGTCACCGATACGCTCAAGCGCGGCGATGCCGCGGACATGATTACAGCCACCGTCGGTCGTGAAAATCTCTGGCGCGCGCAAACACCCCAGGGCTTTCAGTTTGCCCCTATTCTGGCCGCCCACCGGCAAGCTGCCCGCGACGGCGCAACGGATCTGACCGACGATGCCGCCGTTGCCGAACGCGCTGGTATCCAGGTGGCTCTCGTCAAGGGCAGCGCCGCCAACATCAAGATCACCACTGCGGAGGACATCGACATGGCCGAGGCTGCCCGCGCTTTTGCAGCGGAAACGCGCACCGGCACGGGGTTCGACGTGCACAGGTTCACGGAAGGCGACCACGTCTGGCTCGGGGGGGTGAAGATCCCTCACACGCACAAGCTCGAAGGCCATTCAGACGCCGACGTGGTTCTGCACGCCCTCACCGACGCCATACTCGGGGCTATGGGCGAGGCCGACATCGGCCAGCATTTCCCGCCATCCGATCCACAGTGGAAAGGCGCGGCTTCTCACATCTTCCTGGCGCATGCGGCAAAGCTCGTGCGCGACGCCGGCTGGTCGGTCTCGAACGTGGACGTGACAGTGCTGGCGGAAGCGCCCAAGATCGGTCCGCACCGGCATGCCATGAAAGCGCTGATCGCGGACGCGCTCGGCATCACGCCGGATCGCGTGGGCATCAAGGCGACAACGATGGAGGGGATGGGCTTCGTCGGCCGCGGCGAGGGCCTCGCCGCGCAAGCGATTGCGACCCTCCAGCGGGCAACGACTCCGGCCTAGATCGCGGCAGTTTATTTTCTCCGCTTCAACGTACTATTGCGCCCTCAGCGTTGCTTTTTAACAACGGCCGAATCGTTGACCCTTCTGGCAGAATCGCTGCATCTAGGGGACTAGTGGTTGTATTGCCACGACCAACGTGGGAGCCGACATGAACATTATGCCTCAGAACCTCGACGCTAGGCCATCCGAGACTGCCATCAGCGCTATCGCTGAAGCCACCTCGGAGACGTGTCTCGCCACCCGCGTGCGTCAACTGTCGCGTATCATCACCCGGGTCTACGACGATGCCCTGCGCCCACTCGGCATCACCGCGAGCCAGTACACCTTGCTCGCACAGTTGGCCTCCCGTGATGGCATAACGGCTGTCGAGATCGGCCATGAGCTCGATATCGAAAAGTCGACACTGTCGCGCAACCTGAAGCGCCTGCTGGCGCTTGGCCATATTATCATGGATCCGCCCGCCGGACGGCGTGGCCGCGGCCTCCACCTGACGCCCAAGGGTCAGGCCGTGCTCAAGGATGCCTTCCCAATCTGGCAGGATGCGCAGAAAAAGACCGTCGGTGCCATGGGCGCCGGCAGTCGGGAAGTCCTCGACGGCCTGCTGAGCCAGGCCGAGAGGCTTGCAGCCGCCTGATCAGCCGGGCGCCCTGCAAAAATCCGCCTCTCTCTAGATAAGCCTCGCATGATACCATGACCAGGGAGCGCTTCGCCCGAAGCGCTCCCTGGAACGTTTTGCGTCATTCCGAGCCAAATCATGTTCACACCAGCTTTGTTGTCCCGTGCCGAAGCGTTACTCGAAACCTGCCGGGTGCGTGGCATCCGTGTTGTCACCGCCGAAAGCTGCACAGGCGGGCTCGTCACCGGGCTTCTGACCGAGATCCCAGGCTCGTCTGACGTGGTTGATCGTGGCTTTGTCACATACACGAACGAAGCCAAAAGCGACTGCCTCGGGGTTCCAGCCGCGCTTATCGCCAAGCTCGGCGCCGTTAGCCGGCAGGTGGCGGCCGCCATGGCACAAGGGGCCCTGGTGCGCTCACGCGCCGACATCGCCGTCGCCGTCACCGGGGTGGCGGGTCCTGGCGGAGGAACGGACACCAAACCTGTCGGACTGGTCTATATCGCTGCGCGCGACCGTAGTGGGGTGATGGCAGCCCGTGAATTCCAGTTCGGCCCGATGAGCCGCCGGGAAATCCGCCTCGCCAGCGTCAACGCCGCGCTGGATCTGATCGAAGAGGTGATGAGGTGATGAAATGACCTTGCTGCGATCTGCTCGCTGGCTGGCGCTCGTCGCGTTCCTTCTGCTCGCCGGATCCGCACAGGCTACCGATTACACGGCGCGCGAGCTCACCAAGGCCTTGTTTGGTGCCCACAAGGGCGCGGCACCTGATCTGTCTGGCAAGGACTTGAACGGCCTCGATCTGGCGGGCGTCGACTTCAAAGGCGCGCGCCTCGCCAAAGCCAACCTGTTTGGCGCCGACCTGACAGGGGCCAACCTGAGCGGCTCGGACTTGAAGGAAGCCGTCCTGGACCGCAGTTCCATCATTGGGGCGAAGTTTGACGCCGCCGATCTTCAAGGCGCGTCCCTGTTGCGCCCAAACTCGTTCTCCGGACTGACCGCGTCTGCTGCCGAAGCGCCGAGTTTCAAGGGTGCGAACCTGCGCAAGGCGCGCATCTTTGCCCGCCTGTCGAGCGCCAACCTGGCCGGTGCGGATCTAACCGACGCCTATTGCGCGCCCTTCGGCAAGACCGGGTTCATTGAGGTGATCTGGCGAACCGAACTCGCTGGCGCAAACCTCTCCAACGCTATTCTGAAGCGCGCGGACCTCACCCATGCTCAGGTCAATTTCGCCAACCTGCGCAACGCCGACCTCACGGGCACGATCCTCGTCAACGCGGACCTGTCGCGGGCCGACCTGAGCGGCGCGGATCTCTCGGGCGCGGATCTGACCGGCGCCGATCTCGACGGCACCATTCTGACCGGTGCGCGCGGCCTCGACACGGTGATCGGCTTAAGAAGCGTCAAGAACGGGGAAAAGGCGATCTACTGAGACAGGGATGTCGTGCCGGGTCGCGCGCCGCTTGACTTGTCAACTCTGCGGAAGCGACCGTGCAGAGCCCGGCATTCCATAGACATGGCCCGCACGCGTTTCGAAGGCTTCAGCGAACTTGCGAAAAGCCTGGTCGAACACCGCGCCCACGACCATTCCGAGCATCGCGGAGCGAAACTGATAGGTGATGTAGAAGTCGATCTCGGAGCCCTGGGCGAGATCGACGAAGCGCCAGCGGTTCTCCAGATGGGAGAATGGTCCGTCGAGATAGGCGACATCGACGCGCATGTCATCGGGCACCAACATCACTCGCGTCGTGAAGCTTTCGCGGATGGCTTTGTAGCCGACGCTCATGCGCGCAACCAGTTCCTCACCTTGCGGGGCCGGTTTGCGCGAGATCACCCGCAACCCGGTGCACATCGGCAGGAACTCAGGATACCGCTCTATGTCGGCAACCAGATCGAACATCTGACGAGCGGAGAACGGAACGATGCGCCTGGTTGCGAACGTGGGCACCCTTTATCGCTCCGGAATTTTGCAGGAGAAGATGCCCCTAGCGCGGTTCAAGAGATCATCCTGGCAACGAGCACAACAACGATGGCGCCGATCGTCGAGGTCACGATCTGCGACACGAGCGGGTTGGAGATCCCAAGGTTGACACCGATCGCACGCAGCAGATAGCCGCCAACGAACGCACCGATGACACCCGACAACAAGTACTGGATGATGCCGCCGCCGCCCACGATGATGGAAGCCAGAAAACCGGCCACGATGCCGACCAAAGCAAAAACCACAAGCGCGCGCGCATTGTCATCCATGGTGGGGTTCTCCCTCTTCGGAAATGTCACGTCGGTCGTAAAAATAGTCAGACGTGATGCATCGCGTCCAGCGCCATGAAAGCATTCTGAACAAGCGACCTCACCATAAAAGCAAGCGCGAGCTAGACGTGGCAGCGCGCGCCCAGGTACTGGTTGAGAAGATTGTTGTAGGAATCAACGTCTGCGCGCTGGGCCGGATTGAGTTTGCCGCCGCTGCTGGCGCGTTCTACGAGTGCAGGCACGCCTTTAGAGTCGAGACGGTTCAACTCGCCGCGAATCGACCCGCAGGATTGCCCCATGGGCAACGGCTTGGCGCCCGGATCGCCGCCCGATGCACCACCGCAGCCGGCCAAAGCTGCCGCTGTCATACATGCCAAGCCGAGACCGATAAGCTGCCGCATTCTAACCGTGTCCGTTGTGAGGTTCGCACCGAAGCTGCGATTTTCCGCAAATCATGCCCGCAGCGTTTCAAGACCTTTGTTGAACATAGGAGAAAAAGCTTCGCAAGCACTCATGGCCATGGTGTGGCGAAGCTGCACCAGGGCAAGACGCGCGCGGTGAAGATCCACAGAATAGCTGGCTTGGATCAAGCCTGCATACAGCCGTGACCGTATGCAGGCCGTTCCTTCATCCTGCCCGCAATTACTGCGGCTTCTGCGGCGCTTGCACCGGCTGCACGGCCGGTACTTGGACCGACGACGCGACCTGCGGCATCTTCGGACCGCAGCGCCCCTGGAAATCAGCATTGACGCGATTGAGTTCGGCCTGCTTGGCAAGCGACTCGCGCTTCACCTTCACACTTGCGCCCTTGCCGGTCGCTGCCTGCTCCAGCTTTTCGATATTGCCTTCCTTCCGAAGCATATCGATCTGGTTGGTAAGAGCCACGCAGGTGGGATCCACCGCCTGCTCAGCCGGTTTGTTGATCGAGGCGGTGGTTTGCAGGCCACCATCCGCCGAGCACCCCGCTGCCAGGAGCCCAAGACCCACCACCGCTGCCATCGAACGCAGTTTCATTTGCACGTCCCCCGAGTGAATAGAAAGTCGAACGAACGCACACGCTTTCACCACATGCTTAGAAGGCGGCTGCAGCGCACGGCAAGTGACCCGGCCGGATCATCCACGCCCAAGTGGGGCAATCGATTCGCGTTGCTGTGGAAACATGCCATTTGATGCCGAAGCGCCACAGCCACGCGTACGCCCGCTCATGGCGCCGCTGTGCGTCAACGGACTGATCCAGAATACTCGAAGCCAGGATAACGAGAGCGCGACCGTTCCGCTCTATATCTCATTCCGCTCTATATCTAATGCTTGGTGCGCAGAATGCGCCCTTCGGAGCTGCGCGCGCGCGGCTGGCTGCCCTGCACGAGCCCAGCTGCCGTGTAGGTTTGACGGACGATGGACTCAGCTTCGGCCTCGCTCATGTGACCCTGTAGCGCGGTGGCCTTGGCTACGTGTTCGGTCAGTTCCGACAAGAGCCGACCCCAATCGGAAACACGGTCCCCAAATGCATCGGCGTTGAGCGATACCATCAAGGTGCCGTCGGCAATCCACGCGCGAACCAACTCCACGGACTGTTCCGCCTGTTCGACGCCGTCGGGCATTTCCAGTTCGACCGGTGGTTCCTTGGATGGCCTGCTGCTTTCACTCATCGCACGATCCTTACGTCTGGCCCGGCTTAGAAAGCATAGCTTACCTGCCAGGACGAACGCATCAAGTGGGGATGATGTGCAAGGAAAGCAATATCCAACCGTCAAAGGCGTTCCGGTACGATGATGTCGTTGGGCCGGATGTAACCGAGCACATCGCGCGCGATTTCTTCGACCATGTCAGGATCGGGCTTGTCGGGGGAAAGGAGCGCGACATCCCGCTCGAGCTTCGCGCGCACAGCCTCGAGGCTCTTGATCTCGAAATCCAAGAGCGTGGATCGTTCGATCAACTGATTACGAGCTTCGAGGCCGTGGCGGCCATGAAGCGCATGAAATCCAAAGTAGGCACTCGAAATCAGGCAAGCAAGCAACACCAGCACCTGCCGAACGCGGGGACGGTACCTGACTTGGACTTCATGCGTATCGGAACGCAGCACGGCTTCACGGGTCTCCAAGTTTTTTGGGGGATCACTGGAGCACGAGAAGGACCTTAGCGGGGCTCAGGTAAAGAGGCCGTAAAACACCGTTCGATTTTCAAAGAAAGTTCGCCACGTCGTCTTTGACGCGCTGTCTCCCGAGCCCACCGAAAATAGCCTGTTAGCCGCAAGGTTCGGTTTTTCGTGAAAAAAAAGCGCGTGCGGGCATTCCAGCACGCGCGTTGGCCCAGCAGGTGTTATCTTGTTGTATGAACCTGACGGCAATTCTCGCCTCAGGCGCTGGTCTTCAGAATGCTCTTGCCGGCATAACGCGCCACGTCGCCCAGCTCCCCTTCGATGCGGATAAGCTGATTGTACTTGGCCAGGCGATCGGAGCGCGACAGGGAGCCGGTCTTGATCTGCCCGCAGTTCGTCGCGACCGCGAGGTCGGCGATGGTCGAATCTTCGGTCTCGCCGGAGCGGTGCGACATCACCGCCGAGTAGCCGGCGCGCTGGGCCATGGCGACGGCGTCGAGTGTCTCCGTAAGCGAGCCGATCTGATTGACCTTGACCAGGATCGAGTTGGCCGTCGCCTTCGCAATGCCTTCGCTCAATCGCTCGGTGTTGGTTACGAACAGATCATCACCCACGAGCTGGCAGCGCTTGCCAAGCGCGTCGGTCAGCATCTTCCAGCCTGCCCAATCATCCTCGGCCATGCCGTCTTCGATGGAGATGATGGGAAAGCGTGAGACGAGACCTTCGAGATACTTCACGTTCTCCTCGCTGGAGAGCGTCCTGCCTTCCCCTTCCAGACGATATTTGCCGTCCTTGAAGTACTCTGTAGAGGCGCAATCGAGCGCCAGCATCACATCACCGCCTGGCCTATAGCCAGCCTTCTCAATAGCCTTCATGATGAAGGTCAAAGCCTCGTCCGCACTCTTGAGGCCAGGCGCGAAACCACCTTCGTCGCCGATGCCGGTGTTGTGGCCAGCCTCTTTCAGATTCTTCTTCAAGGTATGAAAGATCTCGGCACCCATGCGGATGGCGTCCGCCACCGTGTCCGCTGCCACCGGCATGATCATGAATTCCTGGATGTCGATGGGGTTATCGGCGTGCGCGCCGCCGTTGATGATGTTCATCATCGGCACAGGCAGGATGTGCGCCGTCGCGCCGCCCACATAGCGATAGAGCGGCAGGCCGGAGGTCTCAGCCGCGGCCTTTGCGGCGGCGAGCGAGACGCCCAGAATGGCGTTGGCGCCCAGGCGGCTCTTGTTCTTGGTGCCATCGAGCTTGATCATGGCCGCGTCGAGACCGCGCTGGTCTTCCGCATCCATGCCGGCAAGCGCATCGTAGATTTCACCATTGACCGCATCCACGGCCTTCAGCACGCCTTTGCCAGAATAACGAGACGCATCGCCATCGCGCAGCTCGTTGGCCTCGTGCGCGCCGGTGGAGGCGCCCGAGGGGACCGCCGCCCGGCCGAAGGCGCCATCTTCCAGCACCACATCAACCTCAACGGTCGGATTACCCCGGCTATCGAGAATTTCACGCCCGATGATGTCGACGATTGCCGTCATGTCACGTCCTTTGAGGAGGTAGGAGTTGATAAGCCCTAGGGGCTCGCTAGAAGGGAATGCGGCCTTGTAACCTCGTTTGGAGACAGTGAAAAGTCTATTGGGGCGGGCGCCGCCCACCCTAGCGGGCGGCATGCCCCAAGAGGAGACACAAAATGACTGAAGCCAAGATATATTCGGGCGGCTGCCACTGCGGAAAAGTTCGCTACGAGGCCAAGGCCGATCTGAGCGGGGCCGTGACATGCAATTGCTCGATCTGCCAGAAGGCCGGTTGGATGCTGGCGTTCGTGCCGGCATCGGAGTTCACCTTGCTGTCGGGCGCGGACGCGTTGACCGATTATCAGTTCAACAAAAAGATCATTCATCATGTCTTCTGCAAGACGTGCGGGATCCACTCCTTCTCCCGCGGTTCGGCCCCCGATGGCCGCGAAATGGTGGCCGTGAACGTGCGCTGCCTCGACGGGGTCGATCCTCAAACCCTTAACCCGCGCCACTTCGATGGCAAGAGCCTGTGATACTGTGAGTCCGATCCGTGACTGAGAACGCCGCCCTTGTGTTGTTTTCCGGAGGCCAGGACTCGACCGTCTGCCTCGCCTGGGCGCTTGCACGCTACGAGCGGGTAGAGACTGTCGGCTTCGACTATGGCCAACGCCACCACGTCGAACTGCAAGCTCGCACGAAAATCCTTGATCGCCTCCGCCAAGACTTTCCCGATTGGGCGGGACGGCTGGGGCCGGACCGGGTGCTCAAGTTGCCGGCGCTGGGCGAGATCAGCGAAACCGCGCTCACGCGCGACAAGGAGATCGAGGTCGGCAAGACCGGGCTGCCCTCCACCTTCGTGCCCGGACGCAACTTGCTGTTTTTCACCTATGCAGCAGCACTCGCCTGGCGACGGGGCATCTCCACGCTGGTCGGCGGCATGTGCGAGACGGACTATTCAGGGTATCCGGATTGCCGCAACGAAACGCTGCAGACGCTGGCCCGCGCCATCTCGCTTGGGGTCGATCGGCACATCAGTATCGAAACGCCGCTGATGTATGTCGATAAGGCGGGCACCTGGGCCATGACGCAGGAGCTTGGGGGAGCGGCCCTGGTGGACCTCGTCACGGAGGAGACCCACACTTGTTACGTTGGCATCCGGACCCGCAGGCATCCCTGGGGTTACGGTTGCGGACATTGCCCCGCCTGTGCGCTGCGGGCGAAGGGATGGCATGCATGGCACGACAACCAGAAGCCGCTGGCGACCTGATCAGGGCGCTTGATGCCGCCCAGGCCGGGGCGTGGAGCCGCGCGCATGGCATCGTGCAGGCCCATGATGGCGATCCGCTCGCCAACTGGCTGCACGCGCTCCACCACAAGGTCGAAGGCGACGCCGGCAACGCGCGTTACTGGTACGCCAAGAGCCCTATGGACTACGAGCGTTTCGCCGATCCCGAGTTGGAGCTCCAGGCGATACGGCAGGCGCTCACGGACGAAGGCTGAGCCGGTTTACCGGGCCGAGCAGCAGCGCGCCGGCGCAGCACCGCCAGCTCACCGCCCGTAATGCCTCACCGGGGCGAACCCGAATAATCATTGCATCTTAGAGGCTTAAAGCTCTGTTCCGCCGGGAACTGAGAGCGCACGCCTGCGGGGCTATCACACGCCTACACGACGCGCTGAACCGAACCCCCTCAACCAGCGACAAACCGGCAGCCCCCAACCCAAGGTCAACCCAGATGGCACGCAACTCGAACAGCTCAGCGGTCCGCTCGGTGAACTTCACGGTTGGCGTCGCGCTCCTCCTCATGCTGTTCCCGGTCGTGGGCAAGGCTTCCGAGAAGCCCGCAGGCGTCCGCACCGCCGTCGAAATGATCTCCAAGAAGCCCGCGCTGCGCACCTTCTGGGTTATGACTTCGGATGCACCCTGAGATGCCTTTTTCGAAAAGCGCTGTCACACGTCGAACTTGAAGGTTGAAATCGGTCGCGAGGTCATAGGGGTCGGCGTTCCCCGCGCGCTTTAAGCGATGACGTCGCGTGGTCAGGGGAAGAAAAGCGATCTCCCCTCCTGCGATATGGCGTGCCCCTGATGCCGCGATGACTTCCAGTGCGGCCCGTTCTATAGGGAGCGAACAAGATCAACCATCGCGTGGACCATGTATCAGGTCAAAGAGATCTTCTACACCCTGCAGGGCGAGGGCGCGAACGCCGGAACCCCGGCTGTCTTCTGCCGATTTGCCGGATGCAATCTGTGGACCGGGCGCGAAGCCGACCGGGAGAGCGCCGTATGCCGCTTTTGCGATACGGACTTTGTCGGCACAGATGGTTCAGGCGGAGGCAAATTCGCAACGGCGCAGGACCTCGCCAAGGCGTGCCGCGCGGTCATCACCGCGCCGCAGGGCCCGCGGCTGGTCGTTCTGACGGGGGGCGAGCCTATGTTGCAGGTCGATGACGCTCTTGTCGATGCCTTGCACGACGAGGGCTTCGCGATTGCGATCGAGACGAACGGAACGCTCCCGGTGTGCGCGGGGATCGACTGGATCTGCGTATCGCCCAAGGCGGGTGCGCCGTTGCGGCAGACGCAGGGAAATGAAGTGAAGCTTGTCTATCCCCAGTGTGAACTGATGCCGGACGCGGTGCGCGGTCTCGACTTCGATCATTTCTTTCTCCAGCCCATGGATGGCCCGGAGCAGGCGGAGAATACCAAGGCAGCCATCGCCTATTGCATGGCCAATCCACCTTGGCGGCTTTCCGTCCAGACCCACAAGGCTCTGGGGATCCGCTAGCTTTGGGAGGTGCCATTAACGGTTTTGGGCCCGAAAGCGGGCTAGATCAGCTTACCTGCGACGCGGCGGGGCTGGCCTGATCTGCCGAAATCCCGTATTTGAGCCTCCATGCGCATTTATCGAGAGTTTCTGTTCGAGGCGGCTCACTTCCTTCCCTCGGCACCGCAAGGCCACCCGAATTCCCGCATCCACGGGCATTCCTTTCGCGCGCGCGTCATCATCGATGGCGAGCCGGACGCGGACACGGGGCTAGTTTTGCATTTCGACGACCTCTCGGCCGCGATCGCCGAAGCGCGCGATGCCCTCGACCATCGCCTGCTGAACGAGGTTGAAGGACTGCAGAAGCCCACCCTGGAACGGATCGCGGTGTGGCTGTGGAACAGGATTGCCAACAAGGTTCCGGAGCTGGCGCAGATCGAGATCCACCGCGACAGTTGCCATGAGGGGTGCATCTATACCGGACCATCACGGCAAGCGCGCATGGCTGCGGAATAGTTGGCGCTGAATAAAATAGAAGGCGACGCAAGCTCATGGTCCGCAAAGCATCGGACATTACGCTCCTTGGCAGGCAGGTTGCGCTAGCGGACCATCCGGACAAGGCCATCCTCGAGCGCGTACCCAATCCGCACAACGATACGCACTACCTGGCGCGCTTCACGCAGCCCGAGTTCACCTCGCTATGCCCTGTGACGGGTCAGCCGGACTTCGCGCACCTCGTCATCGACTACGTGCCGCGCGATTGGCTGGTTGAGAGCAAAAGCCTCAAGCTCTACCTCGCGTCATTCCGCAACCACGGTGCGTTTCACGAAGATTGCACCGTTACGATCGGCAAGCGGATTGCGTCCCTGTTGGAACCGCATTACCTGCGCATCGGAGGCTATTGGTATCCGCGCGGCGGGATGCCGATCGACGTCTTCTGGCAGACCGGAAAACTGCCTGAGGGTGTGTGGCTGCCCGATCAAGGCGTCGCGTCTTATCGCGGACGTGGCTGATCATTGTCGGCGTATGGACTTCACCGCGTTACGCACCTCTTTTCGTCGTCCCGATCATAAGCTGTCGTGTGCTGTATCGCACAAACTTTTTTGCGACGGAACGCGCGGGCGGCTTCGTTGCGTTTAAGCCTAGCTCTAGGTATCCTAACTTGGTTCTCAGAGGAGATATGTGCATGAGGAAACTTCTGATGGCCGCTGCCGGCGCCGTCGCTTTCTTGGGCGTGTCTGCAAGTGCGCAGGCTGCTCCAATCAGCGGAGGTGCTTTAAAGCCTATGGTCCTGCATGAGGGCATCCAAGCCGAACAGGTGCATTGGCGAAGCTGGCGTCACTGCCATCGCCGTTGCGGGTGGCGGCACGGCCGCCACCGGTGCTGGAACGTATGCCACGGCGGCCGCCGCCGCTGGTAGCCGTATAACGTCAAGCCTTCCAGGCAGACGTAAGATGGGGCCGGAGCGATCTGCTCTGGCCCCTCTTTTTATTCGGCCCCGTGCGGTGGCGGTCCATCTTGGGGAAGCGGGATGAACTCCTCCGCATCGCCCGGTACGATGTCGAATTTGCCGGTTCGCCACTCCGCCTTGGCCTGCTCGATGCGCTCCTTGCTGCTGGAAACGAAGTTCCACCAGATATGGCGCGGACCCTCCATCGGCTCGCCGCCAAACAGCATGAGCCGCGCATTGCTCTCTGCCATTATCGAGATACGGTCTCCAGGCCGGAATACGAGAAGCTGACCGCTATCGAAGCTTTGGCCCGCAACATCGATGCGACCCGACGCGATGTAGACCGCACGCTCTTCATGCGTGGCGTCAAGCGGCAGGACACTTCCCGGGGCGAGCACCGCTTCGGCATAGAAACAATCGTGCGGAAAATCGACCGGCGAACATTCGCCGTAGAGGTCGCCGATGATGATGCGTACACGCTTGCCTTCGCCTGTCAGGCGCGGCAGCTCTTCGGTGCTGAAGTGTGAAAACTGCGGGGCCGCCTCTTCATGGACTTTGGGGAGTGCCATCCATGATTGAATGCCAAACAACCGCTGACCGTTGACGCGCGCCTGCGCGGGGGTGCGCTCGGAATGCACGATGCCGCGTCCTGCCGTCATCAGATTGACCGCCCCTGGCTCTATGGCCCGCGCCGTGCCCAGGCTGTCACGATGAAAGATCTGCCCTTCGAAGAGATACGTGACCGTCGACAGGCCAATGTGGGGATGCGGGCGCACGTCGATGCCTTCACCATCGAGAAATGTGGCCGGACCCATCTGATCGAAAAAGATGAAAGGACCCACCATCTGACGTTGCGCTGAGGGAAGCGCGCGCCGCACTTCAAATCCACCCAGGTCTCTTGCGCGCGGGATGATCAGATGTTCGATGACATCGCAGCTGCGCGCATCGCCGGGAACGGGATCGTTGTCCTTCAACCAGCTCACGGGCGTCCTCCCTTCGTCTGGGAACCCTGCCGTTCAACGCGGGACCTGCGGATAAAAATGGGGTGGGCCGGGCGGATGTCAATGAACAGCGGGGACGTGGAGAGCGGCTCTCAGGAGAAGGGAATGGTCATGCCGTCATAGGCGGGCTCCATGCCTTCCGGCAATTCCCGCTTCAACGTCTCATAGTCCAGATCGCTCGTCATGTGCGTGAGGATCGTGCGCTTGGGTTTGAGTTTTTCAGCCCAGGCCACCGCCTGCTTCACGTTGAAGTGGCTGGGATGGGGCGTGTAGCGCAAGGCATCGACGATCCAAACATCGAGGTTCTGGAGGAGATCTGCCGACGCATCCGGCAGATCGGAAATGTCGGGCGAGTAGGCAAGATTGGAAAAGCGGTAGCCAAGGCTCGGGATATCGCCGTGCATTTGAGGAATGGGCAACGCAGAAACCGCGCCGCCGGACCCATTGATGACCACCGGGCTTATGCCGTCGATCTCGTAGCCATTGAGGATCGGCGTATAGCTGGAGCCTTCCGGCGTCTTGAAGCAGTAGGCGAAACGCTCCCGCAGGCTTTGGCCGGTCGCCGCATCGAAATACACGTCGACCCGCTTTTTCATGGCGTAGGCGACCATGCGCAGATCGTCGATGCCGTGCGTGTGGTCGGCATGGTCGTGCGTGTAAAGGACGCCATCGAGCGCGGTCAGGCGCACCGCCAGGATCTGTGCGCGAAAATCGGGAGAGGTGTCGACCAGTACGGCCGTCCGGCCGCGCGCGCCCGTGCGCTCCACAAGGGCGGAGCAGCGTAACCGGCGGTTCTTGGGATTGTCGGGATCGCACTGCCCCCACGTCATGCCCACGCGCGGCACACCGCCGGAAGAACCACACCCAAGGATCGTGAACCGATAGCTCATGCGCTGGCCTCATGACAGGACGCAGGCCTCGGCACCTTCGTGAAGAGCCGGAAGAAATTCTCCGTCGTCGTGCGTGCGATCTCGTCTTCGCTCACACCTTTGACGGCGGCGAGCGCCTTGGCGGTGTGGACGATATAGGCAGGCTCGTTCAGCTTGCCGCGATAGGGCTCGGGTGCGAGAAACGGCGCGTCTGTCTCGACAAGCAAGCGCTCCATCGGGATGTCGCGCGCGATCTCGCGCAGGGCCTCCGACTTCTTGAAGCTGATCACCCCGGAGAACGACACGTAAAGACCCAAGTCGACCGCGCCCATGGCTAGTTCCCGCCCGCCCGTGAAGCAATGCAGGATGGCGGGGAACGGCCCCCTGGCACGCTCCTCCTTCAATATGGCCAGCGTATCGGCATCGGCGTCGCGCGTGTGGATCTCAAGCGGCAATCCGGTTTCGCGGGCGGCCGCGATGTGATTGCGAAATCCTTCGGCCTGCGCGGCGGGTGTGGAGTGCTTGTAGAAGTAATCCAGCCCCGCCTCGCCGATCGATACGATCTTGGGATGGCGCGACAGGCGCACGATTTCGGAAACCGGGATGTCCAGTTCTTCGTGCGCATTGTGGGGGTGCGTGCCGACCGAGCCGTAGACGTTGTCGAACCGTTCTACGAGCGCCTTGACCTCGCCGAACTTGCGGATACGCGTGGAGATATCGACCAGGATGCCGACACCGGCCGCTTTGGCGCGTTCCACGACACCATCCAGATCCTTCGCGAACTCGTGGCGGTCGATATGACAATGGCGATCGACGAGCATCAGGTCTTCTTGCCCTCGGCTTTGGCCTGCGCTTCCTTCTTGGCCTTCTCGCGCTCGGCCGCGCGCTTGGCCTCCTTGGCAGCCTTGGCTTGGCGCTGGGCCTCAGCCGAAGCGCCTGCGGCCTTTGCGGGTTCTTCCGAAGGATCGACGTAGCGCGGAAAGATGCCTTGCGGCTCGGGGATCATGGTGCCTGCCGTGAGGCGGCCCTTCTGGCCGAGGCAATCGAACGTCCGCCGGTCCTGAGGCACCGCGAGCAGATCGAGCAGCTTGTCACAGCTCTCCGGCATCACAGGGCTCGCCAGGATCGCAAACTGACGCACGCATTCCGCGGTCACGTAGAGAACGGTCTCCATGCGTTGCGGATCTGTCGCCTTCTTGGCCCAGGGCTCTTCTGCCGCGAAGTAGCGATTCGCCTCGCCGATCACACCCCAAACGGCATCGAGATAGGTTGTGATCGCCTGACGGTTCATCGCTTCTCGCGCCTGCGCATAAAGCCCATCGGTTGCCGCAAGCAGCGCCTTGTCTGCGTCGCTCAACGCTTGCGGGGCCGGCAGTTTGCCGTCGCAGTTCTTGTAAATCATGGACAGTGAGCGTTGCGCCAGATTGCCGAGGTTGTTGGCCAGATCGGCATTGATGCGATTGGCTATCGCTTCGGGCGAGTAGTTGCCGTCCTGGCCCCACATGACCTCGCGCAGGAAGAAGTAGCGTACCTGATCGCGGCCATAGGCTTTGACGAGATCAAAAGGGTCGATGACGTTGCCCACTGTCTTCGACATCTTCTCGCCCTTGTTCAACACGAAGCCGTGGCCGAAGACTCGCCGGGGCAACGCCAGCCCTGCGCTCATCAGGAACGCAGGCCAGTAGATGGCATGGAAACGTATGATGTCCTTGCCGATCACGTGAACGTCGGCTGGCCAGTATTTCTTGCGCGCATTGTCGCCCGCGTTCAGCAGGCCGGTCGCCGTCACGTAGTTGTTGAGTGCGTCGATCCACACGTACATCACATGCCCCGGCGCTCCCGGTACCGGGATGCCCCAGTCGAGCGTCGACCGCGAGATCGAAAGATCCTCAAGCCCCATCTTCACAAACGAGACGACCTCGTTGCGCCGTTCGGGCGGAAGGATGAAATCGGGGTTTGCCTCGTAATAGGCCAACAACTTGTCCTGATAGGCCGATAGGCGGAAGAAGTAGGTTTCCTCTTCAGCCCATTCGACCGGTGTTCCGTTTTGCGTCTCGAACCGCTGGCCGTCCCGGACCTCCGTCTCGCTTTCCTTGAAGTACGTTTCCTGGCGCACCGAGTACCAGCCGCCGTACGTCTGCTTGAAGATGTCGCCGTTGGCCTCCATGCGCTGCCACAGCTGCGCGCACGCCTCATAATGGCGCGGCTGGGTCGTGCGAATGAAGTCATCGTTGGAAAGCCCAAGCACGCTTGCCATCTCAACGAAGCGCGGCGCGTTGCGGTCTGCCAGCTCGAGCGGGGTGAGGCCCTCCTTAATGGCCGTCTGCTTCATCTTGAGGCCGTGCTCGTCCGTTCCCGTCAGAAAGAACACGTCCTTTCCGTTAAGCCGTTCAAAGCGCGCGATCGCGTCCGTTGCAATCGCCTCGTATGCATGTCCGATATGCGGCGCGCCATTGGGATAGGAAATCGCCGTCGTGATGTAGAATGTTTGAGACACGAAAAATTCTCGATCCTTGAGAAGGGCTTGGAGATGGGCGTGTGCGTATTATGACGAACGGCACGCTTCATCCCCGCGCCGCCGCTTCGAGCCGGGACAATGTGTCTAGGATGAGCGACTTGCGATCGAGATTGAGCGCCTCGGCGTCCGCCTTGTCGCGCACCAGTGTTTCCCACAACTGGGCATAGGTGGCAAGTTTGCCACCGCCCATCAGCCGCTTTGCCAGGGCAAGGTCCCCGCTGCGTCCTTCGCCTGTGGCACCCGCCCGCACCGTGCGGATCAGCTGGTCGAACAAAAGATCGTAAAAAAGCTCGAATTTCTGCTCCTGGGCAGCAGGTTGCAGATCATCTGCAAGCGCATGGGCGGCCGCCACGTCGAGCACCGGCAGGCTCATAAAGATCTTATCCAGGCGGGCCTGAAGAGCGAGCCCGCCACCTTCCAGCAACGCCAACAACCGGCGAGGACTGCCTTTGGCCAGCGTTTCGAGACTGGTGAAATCTTCCTCCTTGAGCACAGGCTTCTCCGCGGCCGTCAGGGCCGCTTGTGCGGCCTTGCGCAGATCCCCGGTTGTCAGCGGCTCCATCGCCAGCGTGCGGCAGCGTGAGCGAATTGTGGGGAGCAAACGTCCCGGTGTCGACGAGACGATGAGAAACACCGTCTGCGGCGGGGGTTCCTCAAGCGACTTCAACAGGGCGTTGGCGGCATTGACGTTAAGTTCGTCCGCACTATCGACGATGACCGCGCGCCACCCCTGGTCGCCTGCGCTCAGCGACAGGAACGAGCGCAGCCGGCGAACTTCGTCGATAGGAATGGTGGCCGTGAAGCGTTTGGCCTTGATGTCGTAGGGACGGCGTATGACGATGAGCCCGGGATGAGAACGCGCCATGATCTGGCGCGCCGTCGTCGAGCCCGACTCGATATCGAGACCCGTTGCGAACATGCCGCGTTCGCCTTCGCGCGCCAGCAGGGCGCCGGCCGCCTTGTAACACAGCGTCGCCTTGCCGATGCCCTCCCCGCCCGTCACCAACCAGGCGTGATGCATCTTGCCCGACGCGAGCGCGTCCGACAGAACCCGCTCTGCTTTCGATTGACCAAAGAGAGTTTGGGTTTCGCGCGGATGCGGAAATCCCTCCAGCCGATCGGCTTCGGGAATTGCCTCGATGTCGGCCGCTGCCGGCGCGCGCGCCATGGCTTACAAAACCTTGGCCAGCAGGCGCTCGTTGACCGCCTGCCAAACGGCGGCCTCGACGTTGTCAGGCGTCAGCATGCCGTCGATGATCACGCACCGGTCAGGTTCGGAATCCGCGATCTCGAGAAAACCCTCGCGCAGGAGCTGGTGGGTCTCAAGACGCGCGGCGTCGTAACGCGAAAGAGTGCCTCGCGTGTTGGCGCGCTCCATGCTCACTTCAGCGGGGAGATCGATAATCAGTGTCAGTGTGGGATAATCCGGCGCAACGGTGTATTTCTCAAGTTGGCTTATGAACTCGCGCTCGATGCGGTAGTGCTTGCCCTGGTAGACACGCGTTGAGTCCATGAAGCGATCAGAGATCACCCAGGTTCCCTCGTCGAGCGCTGGCCGGATCACGCTCGTCATGTGCTCGGCGCGCGCCGCCGCAAATAACAGCAGCTCTGTGACCGGCTCCTGGGGATGGTCCTTTAAAATGAGCCCGCGAATGTCTTCCCCCAAGGGCGTGCCGCCGGGTTCGCGCGTCACGAGCGTTCCCAAGCCTGCGCCCTCCAGGCGCGCGGCAAGGCGTTTGGCCTGGGTCGATTTTCCGGCCGCTTCTCCGCCTTCGAAGGTGATGAATTTTCCGCGTAGCATTCTTGTTCCTGCGTCTAACGCGGACCGGCTGGCCCGCGACTTTGCGGAGA
The DNA here is from genome assembly GCA_016793445.1 of Hyphomicrobium sp. GTDB lineage: Bacteria > Pseudomonadota > Alphaproteobacteria > Rhizobiales > Hyphomicrobiaceae > Hyphomicrobium_B. The sequence goes on from JAEUME010000001.1 coordinate 34,109, forward strand.
AACCTTACAAGGTCAACCGCCGCAAAGCCATGATAACGAGCGTGTCGATGCCTCGCCACGTCAAGCCGGAAGCTTCCACATCCTCCTGCGCATACAGGGGAATTTCCACCTGCGCGCTGGAGGTGCTGGAGATCCTCAAGGTCGCAACCTGATCGCCCTTGCGCACGGGGGGCTTTAGAGGCGCGCGATACACGATCTCCGCCGACAGCCGCTGGTTGGCCGGATACTTGGGCAGATCGATTGTGGCGGGCCCTTTGCTCGCCAGCGGAACGTACATTTGCCGGCCGCCCCACACGCGGGCCCGCCCGACGACTTCGCCGTCGTCGAAGATGCTCACCTTGCTGAATGAATTGAAACCCCATTCCAGCAATTTGGCGGCCTCCGCCTTGCGGGCGTCTGCCGTCGGCAATCCGCCGACAACCACGATCAAGCGCTTGCCATCCCTGACGGCCGATCCAACCAGACCATAGCCGGCGTCCTCTGTATGTCCCGTCTTTAGACCATCCGCGCCGATATCGAGAAACAACAGGGGGTTGCGGTTGAAGAACTTGTGCTTGCGGTAAGCGAATTCCTTCTGGCTGAAGACGCCGTACTGGTCGGGATACTCCTTGACCAGAAACTGCGCGAGCAAGGCAAGCTCGCGTGCTGTCATGAGATGGTTCTCGTTGGGCAATCCGGTCGCGTTGGCGAACGTGGATTTTGTCAGTCCTATGCGGCGGGCTTCCTGGGTCATCATCTTGGCAAAGGCCGGCTCGCTTCCCGCCATCGCTTCGGCGACAGCAATGCAGGCGTCATTGCCCGATTGAACCGCAATGCCCTTGATGAGATCACCGACCGTTGCTGTGGTGTTGACGGGCACCATCATGGCCGACGTACGCGATGGTGCCCCGCCCTTGCGCCAGGCATTGACGCTCATGGTGTACTCGTCGGTCGCGGAGACCTTGCCCTCCTTGATCGCCTTGAACAGCACGGCAAGCGTCATCAGCTTGCTCATGCTGGCAGGAGGCGCAAGTTCGTCGGCGTTCTGTTGGAAAAGCACAGCGCCCGTGCCCGCATCCACCAGGATGGCGCGGGGCGCCTTGGACGTGTAGCCCTGGTCCCCCTGCGCCAATCCGGGCAATGCACTCAATGAGAGGAGAACAAGAGCGAGTATCCAGCGCCCAGCTCTCGCAACCGGAAGGGTCATCGATTTCGGCATCAGCTCACATTAGGCCTTCATCAGGCTTCGATGAGTGTCGCGGGCCAACATGGGCGCTGTCAACGGCACAAAGATGGTATTGCCTTGCTATTCGGAGACCACGGCTGCGCCCGTCAGGCCGCGGGAGGAAATATGGGCCAGCGTCGCGTGGGCCTCTTGCGACGCCATCGGGCCGATGCGGACCCTGTAAAGATAGTCGCCTCCCATGGTAACAGGCGCGACCTCCACCGGCCCTAGTTCGCCCAGTTGCGCACGCAGGCGCTCAGCCCTTCCACGTTCTCTGAACATGCCGACTTGTACATAAGCCGGAGAAGATGACGACAGCGGCCGTTCGACGGAGCCTGTGGAGGGATAACGCGCGGGTGCACGCGGCGTGGCCTGCCAGACGAGACCGCCATCGGCGGCCGGCAGATCGCTGCGCTGGACGGAACGATAAGAATCGTCTTCGCGGGGTGCTGCGAGCGCCATGCGCCGATCGCTCCAAGTCTGAGCTGGCGGTTCCTCATACCGGCGGGGCGCGGGGTTGGGATCACGCTTGCCCGCCAGAGCTGCGCGATAGGCCGTTGGCGACCAGCCCCCCGCTGTCGATGCGGGCGCTGGACGCGGCGCCAGCAGCCGCTCGCGCGGCGGCTCGGCATAGGCGACAGCACTATCGCCGCTTCCCCCGTTCCAACGCTGGCTGGCGAGGAATGTGCGCTCGCGCCGGTCGTCGCCGTTCAAGGGTGCGCGGCCGGCATAGCGAACGCGCACGCGCGCCCGCCCCTGCCCGATATACCCGAGAGCCCGCGCCGAGGCATGGGACAGATCGATGATGCGGTCGTTGACGTAGGGCCCGCGGTCATTGACACGCACCAGGATCGTGCGGCCATTCTGAAGGTTGGTAACGTAGGCGTAGCTCGGCAGCGGCATCGTGGGATGGGCCGCCGTCAAGGCATGCATGTCGAAGACTTCGCCGTTAGCCGTCTTGCGGCCATGGAAGTCGTCGCCATACCAGGACCCGATACCCATGCGGTCGTAATTGGGATCTTCGCGGGGCACATACCAGCGGCCCGCCACCTTGTATGGACTGCCAAGCTTGAAGCCGCCGCCGCCCTTGCGCAGCGATCCGCGCGAGGACGTGACGCGCGGCGAGGTTGTAACGCCATATTCGTCTTCGGTGAACGCCGGGCGGGAGAGACGCGCGTTCGAGGGCCCCTCGCCCGTACCCGAACAGGCAGCAAGCAGTGCCGCGACGCTGATGGCCAGCCCTACGGGGGGCGCCAAACCAAACCATCTGCGATCTGCCATTCGCACTATACTCGTTTACGCATACCAGCACGCTCCTGCGCCGAAATCTCCTAACAGGGGAGATTGGCCGAAGGACGCCGGAAGCATGGCAAAATAGGCTTAGCGTCGCGTAAATGCCGTCAGGTCTTGAGACGGCGCTGTGAACCGTATAGGAACGCGAACCGGCACGTGCCCGATCGCGGAGGGGTGGCCGAGTGGTTTAAGGCACCGGTCTTGAAAACCGGCGTGGGCGCAAGTCCACCGTGGGTTCGAATCCCACCCCCTCCGCCACAGCGTATTGATTATAAATGCTTTCTTTCGTTTTTGCGGCAGGGTTCGAACTCTGTCGGGTGGCTTAGCTACCGCCGCAAACCCTCTCTCGCCATCGCGAGCGGCAAGAGACATGCGCACTCAGGTGCTGACGCGGTCAATCAAATACGAACTCTCGACGCTGGTCATACCAGCGCACTGCGAACTGGCCAGCGCGCATGAGCTTGATCGCACTCAACTCAGCGGTTTCGAAGAACTTCGCATCTCCACGTTTGACGACGGCAAGGCCAAGGTGTCCGCGCCGTCAGACGTGCCTCTTGAATTGCGCGGCGAGCCAAGCCCGCACTGCCGCGGGATCGGCGAAATCCGCTTCCGCCGGCCGGAACAACGCGCCGGCCACCTTGTAGCCGCTTCCCCCAAGGCGGCGCGCAGCCTCGAACGCGGACATCTCGGCGCACACCTTCTCCAACTCGCGTGTGCCCTAACGGCCCCGCCTATTCAGCAGAGAACCTCACCAAGGCTGCCCCCGTTTCGTCTTTAAGGACAAGCTTGCGCGTGGCTTGATCTATTTCGAAGGACCGCACCTTTGCCATGGCATCGAAGAATTTCGTTTCCTGATCCATCAGCGCCGGCGTGCATGCCTTCCGCGTGGCTGCCAAGGGGCCAACCTCCAGCTGTTGGTCTTCTATCTTCGCGCGCCCCGTAAACCTGTTGCACCCGCCCAAGCCCGCGACCGCTCCATCAATCTCGAACCTGATCATCGTCCGCGCGCGATCAAGAACGCCACCGCCGACGATGTCCTCGTCAAGCCAGCTCGCAGAAAACAGCGACAATGGATTCGAGCTCTCCATGCCGCTGGAAGCTATTTTCTCCATGATGATGTCGACGGTGCCGGGATTGCCGCGGGTAAGCACGAGATGTGTTGTGCTGCTGCGAAACACGACTTTATTGTTCACGCGCAGTTTGGCACTCACGGCATAACTGAACCGCTCGTCGATCATGCCGTCATCGTATCCGAGCTTGAACTTGATCGGCACTTGACCTGCCGCTTTTACCGAGATCGCCGAAAGCAAGGGTGCCGGCGCATCAGCACGCGATATGTCTCGAAGTTCAACATCAAGCACCGCATCCGCCGGCAGCGCAATCTTCTCACGATATCCGGCGGCTCCTTCGATGGTCTTGAACTCCGCCATGGAAGCACTCGCCCAACCAAGGATCCACGCCGCCGCGAGCGGCACTGTCAACAGTCTCATTGCATTAACCTTCTAATGTGACGCTGCCAAAATCCAGTTACATGTGGCAGCGTGAGTATGGCGGGCTGAAGATGGACTAGGCCAAGCGCCTAAAGGAACTGGCGCCAGTTCGAACGCGTCATTGGAATTCGAACACGTCGCTGGGGGACCGGATTAGTTCACGAGCCGCGATTTTATAAACCAGCCGCACATAAGGATTAGAAGTCCAAGACCAATCCAAACGGCAAAAGCGGGGACCATTTTTTGGGGGTCGCAAGGCACATCTTGTGGTGGCAAGCGAGCAAATACCGGGGGAGGATGGACCAGGGTGGCGCTGTCCAACATGATGAGCGATAGTTTATGACAAATGTCGTCAGGCAGCCGGTCGACAGTCTTCGAGAGCGGGAAAGAACTTGGAACTGGCTTTAGATACTTTTCTCGCAGAGAGGTGCCTGTTTTGATTTGGCAGTAGCACGCCCATTCTGGCCTTTGCACTCTTTCGTAATCGCGAAAAATAACCGGAAATGCCATCCATAGAATGGCAGCGCTGACACAGAAACTCAGCAACAACCCAGCAAGCCAGGAAGCCGCCCGACGTAGCGCGGAATCTTTTGTGCTTGCTTGTCTTGTCACAGGGGGCCTCCAACAAAGTAGGTACCGCGCAGTGATACACGCCTAACGATAGACCGCTTCTGAAAAGCACCTAGCAGAACGGCCACACGGTGGGGCTTGCCTTCAGACGCACTCACGGAACAATCCCCAGACACAGCTCCGCTGCCCGGCAGGTCCCGAGACTGCGCTGGTGCAAACGGCTAGATTTGCTGTTAGACATCGGTTCCGCTGGGGGGCGACGGGGCAGCACTATGTCAATTGTATTTGATCCCTGGCGGGAATTGGTCCAGGCGCTCGACGGCATGGGGGCGGCTCAATGGTTTCAGTTTTTACTCACGGCAGCATGAGCAATGCTTAGAAGTGCAGCGGCTCGTCCACCGTCTCTCGTCCAGACGGAACTCAATGGTTCGATATCTCTGGCGGCTGCTGGGAGCTGGACTGCGGCCAACGTCCATGAGCTTGAAAGGTTCATCGAGGAGGCGCGAGCAACCTGCGGCGGCCACCGCCTAGCGGCGGTAGGAGCGGGGGGAATTACCGAGCTCGATACATTTGGCGCGACGCTTCTGTCACAATTGACGCTTGTGTCCAGCACCGCAGGACCGCCAGCGCGGATCGTGGATTTGGAAGATCGTTTTGTCGATCTCTATGCCCAGGTCCACAGATTTTCCGCCGTACCTCACGCCCCCGCCGAGCGGCACAACGATCTCGTCGTTCGGCTGGAGGCTCTTGGAAAAGCAACGGTCAGCGCCATTCATGACCTGGCCTCTCTCGCCGCGATGCTTGGCCAGATCTGCGTTGCCTTCACGCGCACGCTCTTGCGGCCTTCGAGCTTCAGGCTCACCTCTGCCGTCCACCATTTGGATCGTGTCGCCTGGCAGGCTGTACCCATCATTCTGCTGATAACGTTCCTCATCGGAGCCATCATCGCACAACAAGGCATTTTCCATTTCCGGAAGTTCGGCGCTGACGAATACGTCGTCGACATGGTCGGCATCCTGGTTCTGCGCGAGATCGGCGTCCTGATCGTGGCGATCATGGTTGCGGGGCGATCCGGCAGTTCCTACACGGCCGAGCTCGGCTCGATGAAGATGCGCGAAGAGATCGACGCTTTGCAGACGATGGGATTGGATCCAGTCGAGGTGCTGATACTGCCGCGCGTTATCGCCCTCATCATTGCTCTTCCCATTCTTACATTCCTGGGCTCGATGTCGGCGCTGTATGGTGGCGAATTGGTGTGTTGGCTCTATGGTGGCATGGCGCCGGACATCTTCATAGCGAGGCTCAAGGAGGCAATTTCGATAACGCATTTCAAGGTGGGAATGATCAAGTCGCCATTCATGGCGCTCGTCATCGGCGCTGTCGCCTGCGCGCAAGGGTTGAAGGTGAAAGGGAGTTCGGAGTCCTTGGGCCTGGAAACGACCGCCTCAGTCGTCAAGGCGATCTTTCTTGTGATCGTTCTGGATGGAGTCTTCGCCATCTTCTTTGCATCCATCGACATGTGAGCCCGCCTGATGGACACCTTGATAAGCGTTCGGGATCTGGTTGTTGGCTTTGGTCAACGCACAGTCCTCAATGGCGTATCGTTCGACGTGCGGCAGGGCGAAATCTTCGGCTTTGTCGGCGGATCCGGCAGCGGGAAGTCGGTACTGCTGCGCACGATCATCGGACTGTTGCCGGTCCGGGAAGGCACAATCGAAGTGCTCGGAACCGAGTTGAGCCAGGCGAGCGAGCAGGCGCGGCAAGCCATTCAACGCCGGTGGGGTGTTCTATTCCAACAGGGCGCTCTCTTCTCGTCATTGACCGTCATTCAAAACGTGCAGTTTCCTTTGCGTGAATTCCTCAATCTCTCGCCAGGCCTTCTCGACGACATCGCCCGCGTAAAACTGGAAATGGTCGGTATCAAAGCGGACGACCACAATAAGCTCCCCTCGGAACTGTCTGGCGGTATGACGAAGCGTGTCGCGCTCGCCCGCTCACTGGCGATGGACCCGGAACTCGTCTTCCTTGACGAGCCCACTTCCGGCCTCGATCCCATCTCGGCGGGAGACTTCGACGAACTCATCAAGACCCTGCAAAAGACCTTAGGATTGACGGTTTTCATGATCACCCATGACCTCGAGACGCTTCACGCCGTCTGCGACCGGATCGGCGTTCTCGCCGACGGAAAGATCGTGGCCTGCGGACCAATGGAGACGATACTTAAATCGACGCATCCCTGGGCGGTGTCCTATTTCCACGGCCGCCGTGGTGGAGCGCTCGCCGCCCGCCATTTGACGAAAGCAGAGTGAGAGCACCAGATGGAAACCAAGGCAAGATACGTCTTGATCGGCTTGTTTACGCTCTCGGTCATCGGCGGCATTTTCGCGTTCGTGTATTGGCTTCACAATACCGGAGGCATCGGCCGGAGAGCCGAATACCGGGTTCTCTTCCAAAGCAGCGTCTCGGGCCTTCTCGTGGGATCTAACGTGTTGTTCAACGGCGTTCGCGTCGGCGAGGTCAGTTCGCTGAAGTTGGATGCTGAAAGTCCGATGGAGGTTCTGGCGACGATCTCCATCGATCCCTCCACACCGGTCCGCAGCGACACAGCGGTGAGCATGGACTTCCAAGGCCTAACCGGCGCACCCGTTATCGTGTTGAGCGGTGGCAGCGCAACGGCCCCGCCGCTTCAATCGACCGACACACAACCTGCGCTCCTGCGTGCACCGCCCAATGCCGGAGAGACGCTCTCACAGTCTGCTCGCAACGCTCTTGGCCGATTTGACAAGATTCTCGGGGACAATTCCGATGCGGTTCACGACGCTATAAATAACATCAAGACGTTTGCAGAGGCGTTGTCCCGGAATTCTGACCGCGTGGACGGCATCATGGCGGGACTGGAACGCATGACGGGTGGCGCCACCGCAAAAGCGCAGAGCCAGATTTTCACGTTCAATGTTCCGCAGGATATCAAGAAATGCACTCATCCGAGCGATGCGGAAATTACTGTGCCTGAACCCGTAGGGCTCATGTCGATAAATTCAGAACGCATTCCGGTATTGGGAGATCAGGACGCGGCAAAGAACTTCAAGGATGGAAGTTTTTCCGACAGCGTACCGGCGCTTCTCCAGGTCAAACTTATCCAAGCGCTTGAAGATTCGCAGTGCTTCAAATCCGTTGCTCGATTTATCGAGACCGTCGAACCCGACGTGCAGCTGGTCATCGATATTCGAAAATTCAGCATCGTAACCGGCGCCACGCCTGCCGCGGACCTGGATCTTTCTGTTAAGATTGCGCAGAAAGGCACGATCGTGGCTTCCCAGGTGTTTCGCGAGCACGAGCCGCTTGCGTCGGCGGACACCGCCGGAGCGGCGAAGGCGCTAGACCAAGCGTTCGGACGGATCGCACGCAAGATCGTACCCTGGGTCGCCCAGGCAATAGCCGCCCATAAACAATCGAGCGGAGACGCTCCGTGAGCAGGAACCTCCGTTGGCGAAAACGTGGGCTATTAGCGAACTGCAAACGACGTGAAGCGCTCTGGTCACGGCTGTCCGTGAGACGCCCGCAAGGGTTCTTTCCGCTCCTTTAGCAGAATCCCGCATATCGATTGCAGAAGTAATTGGTTCGCCCTCTCCCGCGCCACCAATATGTTCGCCGCGGTTGAAGACCATGCCAGAGGCGCAATCATGCAAAGTTCCAAATACGTCCTCGAGCGGTTGCTCCCGATTACTGCGACGATCGCCTCTTTCACCTTCATTTGTAGCATCGCGTTTCTGCGCTGATCTCTCCAAAGAGAACCTTATACCTGCGACCTGCCTCTTGCCGGCAATAGACAAATAGCCAGCCTGAGAAGGCGCCGGCCATGCGCTGCCACGCAGGTTAACTACACTCCTGGAAGACAGCGCGGCCAAGCGCGTGCCATTCGCTACAGATGCGAAGACGTCCAGGTGCCGTTCCAAAGATGTCGAGGCCGAGATGATGCCCGCCGAGATCGCCGCCTTTTGCGCTTGAGACCGGCAAGCGCACCTGTGCATCTCACAATCCGGCTTGCGCGTCTTCGAAGAGCCAAGCTACTAAGAAAAAGAGGGTGGCCGACGTGAACTTTCAACAGCTCAGAATCATCCGGGAGACGGTGCGGCGCAGCTTCAATCTTACCGAAGTCGCCAACGCGCTCCACACGTCGCAGTCAGGCGTCTCCAAGCATATCAAGGACCTTGAGGATGAACTGGGCGTCGAACTGTTCGTGCGCAAGGGCAAGCGCCTGCTCGGGTTAACCGAGCCGGGCCAGGAACTCGTCGGCATCGTCGAGCGCATTCTTCTCGACACCCAGAACATCAAGAAGCTGGGCGAGCAATTCTCCAACAAGGAGAAAGGCCGCCTAGCGGTTGCAACGACCCACACCCAGGCGCGCTATGCGTTGCCCAAGGTCGTTACCGCATTCAAGAAGGAGTTTCCGAAAGTCAATCTGGTGCTCCACGAGGCCGGTCCGACGGAGATTGTCTCGATGCTCCTTAACGGCCAGGCCGACATCGGCGTCGCCACGGAAGCCCTCCAGGACGCCGCCGAACTTGTGACCTTTCCCTACTACTCCTGGCATCACGGCATCGTCGTGCCCGCGGGCCATCCTCTTGAGGCGGAAAAGAAGGTGTCACTTGAGGGGTTGGCCGAGTATCCCCTCGTCACGTATCAGCAGGGCTTCACCGGGCGCGGGCGCATCGATAATGCCTTTGCCGCCGCAGGTCTCGAACCGGAGATCATCATTGCGGCGCTCGACGCAGATGTCATCAAGGCCTACGTCGAGCTTGGCCTTGGCGTCGGGATCATCGCGTCGATGGCCTTTGATGCCGCGCGTGATCCCGGCTTGCGTCTGCTCGACGCCCGGCATCTCTTCAAGGAAAACACGTCGCGCATCGCGGTACGCCGCGGCAGTTACCTTCGCGGCTATGCGCTCCGCTTCATCGAGCTGTGCTCTGCGGAACTGACCGAGGCGCGGGTCAAGGCCAGCATCGACGCCCCGGCCGATTGAGCGGCGTCGACCAGCAGTCTCGAACACGCCGAAATCCAACACCGTTCCCATGAGCGACGAGGCCTAACGGTCATGCGCGCTCCGGCATGGCGCTTGCGTTTACTCCATCGCGGCAATGCGTTTGTGCCGCTTTGAAACATCCAAGCGCACTTTTCGGCTCGGAGAGCCACGCCATGCCGCTCGTTTCCAGGAAGCCCTCCTTCCTCTTTGCCGCAATCGGCGCGGCCGTCGCCCTCACGACATCGCCCGCAGCGGCGGCTGACATGTCAACGCCGGCGGCCCCTGCGATCGACGCGCCGGCAGGCGAACTTCAGACATTCACCGACGCAAACGGTCAAACGTATCTTGCCGCTCCAATCTGCCGCAAATCCAAGGGCGCCGTCGCGGGGCCGGATCAGACGCTAATGCCCCAGGCGCTTGCCGGCAGTTCGCCGGACGGTTCGATGGTGTCCCAGGGCCAAGGCGAACGGCGCGTCAAATTCTATCGCAATCCGATGGGTCTGCCCGACATCTCGCCCGTTCCCAAAAAGGACGAGATGGGCATGGATTATATCCCCGTCTACGAGGACGGGGACGGGGACGCGGCCGCGCCCGGCACCGCGGAGACATTTGCCATTGAACCGGGGAAGATCCAGCGTACGGGCGTTGAAACCGCTCTGGCGACGCGGCGTCAACTTGCGGCGAGCATACGTGCACCTGGAACAGTCGCGCTCGACGAACGGCGCGTCTTCGTCATTGCCCCACGCTTCGACGCCTTCGTCGACAGCGTTAGCTCCACCACCTCGGGCACCCCGGTCAAGACGGGGGATGCCCTGATGGAACTGTATGGCGAGGAGATGATCAATCAGGGAACCTGGCTCCTGGTTGATGTCAACGCTTCAACAGGCACACCGGGAAGCGCCCGGCCGCCGACCCAGATCACGGCAGCCCGCCGTCTTCAAGACCTCGGCGCTTCTGAGGACTTCATCAACACCATCAGGCAAGAGCGCCGCGTTCCACGCACGATGACCGTGCGTGCGCCTAAGGATGGCGTCATACTTGAGCGCACCGTCATGCCCGGTCAGCGGCTGAAGGCTGGCGATGCCGCCTTCCGGATGGCTGATCTTTCCGTTGTCTGGGTCATTGCGAACGTACCCGAGAGCGACATCGCCGGCTTAAAGCCAGGTGAAGCCGTCGAAGTGCGTGCACGCGCCCACCCTGGACATGTCTTCAGCGGCAAGGTCGCGTTGATCATGCCCGAACTCAATCTCGAAACGCGCACTGCGAAAGTGCGCATCGAAATCAACAATGACGGCGGGATGCTCCTTCCGGGCATGTACGCCGACGTTGACATCTCGTTGCCCGAGACTGCCGACGCGCTTGCCGTCCCCTCTGCTTCTGTCATCGACACCGGAGACCGGCAGGTTGTGCTGGTGGCACAGGAGGGCGGACGCTATGGCGCTCACGAGGTCAAAGTAGGCCGGCGCTCCAACGGATACGTCGAGATTTTGCAGGGCCTTGCCGATGGCGACCGGATCGTCACCAACGGCAATTTCCTCATCGATGCGGAAAGCAACTTCCAATCCGCGATCAAGGCATTCGCTCCCCCGCGCAACACCGAGGCCCGCAAATGATCCAGCGGCTCATGACGTGGTCGGCGAAAAACGCCGTACTCGTGATCATCGCTGCAGCCATCGCTGCGGCTGCGGGGGCTTGGGCTGTCCGCTCCTTGCCGCTCGACGCCATCCCTGAGCTTTCCGACACCCAGGTCATCGTCTACACGGAGTTTCCAGGGCAAGCCCCCCAGGTGATCGAAGATCAAATCACCTTCCCGTTGACGACGGCGCTCCTCACCGTGCCTCATTCCAAGGCCGTGCGCGGGCTCTCTTTCTTCGGTGGATCGCTGATCTACGTGATTTTCGAAGACGGCACGGATACCTATTGGGCCCGCTCACGGGTGCTGGAATATCTGAGCACCGCCGCAAGCCGCTTGCCGTCCGGCGTGACGCCGGCACTTGGCCCCGACGCCTCGAGTACCGGCTGGGTTTATCAGTACGCCATCCAGGGAAAGGGCATGTCGCTGGCGGCGCTCCGCTCCCTTCAGGACTGGGATGTTCGCTTCGCGTTGTCCAAGGCTGGTGGGGTTTCGGACGTCGCGAGTCTCGGCGGTTTCGTCAAGCAGTACAACATCGTCGTTGACCCGAGCCGTCTGCGCAGTCTCGGCATATCTCTTCAAACGGTTCGCGAGGCAGTGGCGCAAAGCAACCAGGATACCGGCGGGCGCACGCTGGAGCTGAGCGAGCACGAATTCATGGTACGCGGGCGCGGGTATCTGCGCGGCGTTGCCGATCTGGAGCGCATCGTCCTGAAGGCGGACAACGGAACACCGGTCCTGCTCAAGGACGTCGCTCGCGTCGAACTGACCGGCGATGAGCGCCGTGGCATTGCGGAACTCAACGGCGAAGGCGAGGTTGCCGGCGGCATCGTCATGCAACGTCCGGGCAGCAATACCCTCTCGGTCATCGACAACATCAAGCAACGTGTGCATGAAATCACGCCGTCCTTGCCGGATGGCGCACAGATCGTGCCCGTCTACGACCGCTCGGACCTCATCCACCGCGCGATCGATACGTTGAGATCGGTGCTGTTGGAGGAATCTCTGATCGTTGCCTTGGTCTGCGTCGCGTTCTTGCTGCATCTGCGCAGCGCGCTTGTCGCGATCCTCGTGCTACCCATGGCAATGCTGGCCTCATTTCTTGGCATGAAAGCCATCGGCATGGGCTTTGACATCATGAGCCTGGGCGGCATCGCCATCGCCATCGGCGCGATGGTCGATGCGGCCATTGTCATGATCGAGAACGCCCATAAACATCTCGAGCGCGCGCCTTCCGGTAAGCCACGCAGCGAAATCATCATCGAGGCGGCGCGCGAGGTCGGCCCCGCGCTGTTCTTCTCGCTGCTCATCATCACGGTCTCGTTTCTTCCTGTCTTCACGCTCGAAGCCCAGGAAGGCCGGCTGTTCTCCCCCCTCGCCTTGACGAAGACGTTTGCCATGGCCGCAGCAGCCATCCTGTCGGTGACGCTGGTTCCGGCGTTGATGCTGATCTTCATTCGCGGCAAGGTCGCGCCCGAACACAAGAACCCGCTCAACCGCACGATTACCGCCCTCTACCGGCCCGTAATCCGCACGGTCCTCAAGTTCAAGCGCGCCACCATCGTCCTTGCACTCGCCATTCTGGCGGCGACCGCATGGCCTATGTCGCGCATGGGCGGCGAGTTCATGCCGGATCTCGACGAAGGCACGCTGCTCTATATGCCCACCACGCTTCCGGGCCTGTCGGTGACCAAGGCAGCCGAACTGCTGCAGACGCAGGACCGCATCATCCGATCGTTCCCGGAAGTCGAAAGCGTCTTCGGCAAGGCAGGCCGCGCGCAATCGGCCACCGATCCCGCGCCGATGGAGATGTTCGAGACGATCATCAACCTCAAGCCCAAGAGCGCCTGGCGTCCTGGTCTGACCAAGGAGGCTCTCATCAAAGAGCTGGACGCCGCCTTGCAGTTTCCCGGCGTCTCCAATGCCTGGACCCAGCCCATCAAGGCCCGCATCGACATGCAGGCGACCGGCATCCGGACGCCAGTCGGGATCAAGGTTATCGGCAACACCCTCGCCGGCATCGAAAAGGCCGCGCGCGACGTCGAAGGCGCCTTGAAGTCCGTTCCTGGCACGACGAGCGCCTATGCCGAGCGGGTCAATGGCGGATATTATCTGGAAATCGCGCCGCAGCTCGACCTGCTGGCACGTTATGGGCTGTCCATCGCCGCGGTGCAGGATGTCATCCGCGCAGCCCTTGGTGCAGACCCCATCACGACAACCGTGGAAGGCCGTGAGCGCTATACGGTTGCCATGCGCTATCCGCGCGCGTTGCGCTCAGATCCTGAGACCATTGCCAAAGAGGTACATGTGTCCTTGCCCGGCGGCGGAACCGTCCCCCTGGGGGAGGTGGCCGGCATCAGCCTGACGCGAGGCCCGGCCAGCATTCGCACGGAGGACGCCAAGCTCGCCAACTATGTCTACGTCGACATTCAGGGCCGGGATCTTGCGAGCTATATCGCGGATGCAAAGGCCGCCGTCGCAACCCACGTGACGTTGCCGGCGGGAACGCAACTCATCTGGAGCGGCCAGTATGAAAGCATGGAGCGCTCGGCGGCGCGCCTCAAGCGCGTCGTTCCGCTCACCCTCGCAATTATCTTCCTGTTGCTCTATCTCAATTTCGGGCAACTCGCGCCCTCGCTCATCGTCATGCTATCGCTGCCTTTTGCACTCGCCGGAGGCATCTGGCTGACATGGTGGCTCGGCATAAACTTCTCGGTTGCGGTGGCGGTCGGCTTCATTGCACTTGCCGGTGTCGCGGCGGAAACCGGCGTTGTGATGCTGCACTATCTCGACCGCAGCCATGAGGCGGCACTGGCGGCCAGCGCGCGCGAGCGCCGCGCCTTCAGCCGCAAGGATGTCGAGGATGCGATCATGACCGGCGCGGTCGGCCGCGTCCGCCCCAAGATGATGACGGTTGTGGCTATTATCGCCGGCCTCCTGCCCATCTTGTGGAGCGAGGGTGCCGGATCTGAAATCATGCAGCGCATTGCGGTTCCCATGATCGGCGGCATGGTAACGTCATCCATCCTGACGCTGATCGTCATCCCGGCGCTGTATGGTCTGCTGAAAACATGGATGCTGCGCCGCCATCCTTCTGTCGATCCGATACCGGACCAAGAAGAAGCCGCTACCCCTCAACCCGCGATCCGGCTGGTTGCTCAGGCGAGCCGTCTAGCGGGCGATGGCCATGGCCCAAGGCCAGAGGTTGCCTAGCTTTCTCGTCTTCCTGCGCAGGTATATAGTCGGCAGCGATATCGCCAATCGAGGGAGTGGCCCCATGAGATCCGTCCGCGCAATCGTGTCAGGTGCAGGTGTCCTTCTCGGCGGCGTGTCCTGTGTCACCGGCGCCGCCTGCGCAGAGGGCACGGCGCTGAACGAGAAAATCAACGCCTATGTCGGTTGCATCAACCGCCTCTCGGAGCGCTCCTACGAGTCTCGCTCGCGTTATTTCAGTTGGGTGGGAAAGAAGGGCCCTACCGGCAAGGAACGCATCATCTACGGTACGTACACGATCTACGATACGTCAGATTGCAAAGCCAGTGTCGAGAAAGCGAACAGCCTCGAACCGCACGATGCAGAACTCGAGGCTGCGGCGTCTGCCTACGTTTCTGCCGTCGAAGCGCTCGAACCGCTCCTGAAGGAAGCCGACGACTATTACACACAGGAGGATTACAAGGACGATAAGATGGTCAAGGGCAAAGCCCTCCACCCTCGTCTCGTTGCCGCCTGGACTGCTTTCGCAAGCGCGGACACAAAATTGCGCGATGGCATTGATGTCATCCAGGACAAGATGGCGGCCGACAGGCTCGCCGAGATCGAGAGCACCGAGGGCCGCAAGGACCGCTATCATATTCAAGCTCTGATGATACGCGCCAAGCACCTGATGCGTGTCCAGAGCGCGGATAAGCCCGACCTTCCAAAGATCAAGGATGCCCTGGCGGATTACGAAGCCATCGCCAAGGCGTCGGAGGACTACGCCAGCGCCAACACGGACAGCAAGATCGGTTCGAGCTTTATCGATAGCGCGAAGTCGTTCCTCACCACCGCCAAGCAACTGATGCGCCGCCTCCGGGACAAGATTCCCTACAGTCAGGGCGACAAGATGATGCTTCAGGCCGGAGGCGGTTGGATGGTCGAGGGATCGCCACCCCGGCTCATGCGCGACTATAACGAACTCGTCGAAAGCTATAATCGTGGCGCAACCTTCTGACGCGTTGCGAAACGCCGCCGTCAAGGCCATGCGATCTCCCCCGGCTCTGGCCTCAACCGGCGTCCGCCGGGTCCGGGTACACGCCCGCCAATACGGTTTCAAAATGAGCCTTGACGCTCTCGTTGCACTGGCAGGCGCGATCCCGCATACGATCTTCATCGCGTACCGTCAGCGATCCCCTTGAGGTCTCCAATATGCCGTCCGCCTTGAATGATTGAATGACCCGGCTGACATAGCTCCGTCCGACGCCCATCAGCGAGGCAAGCTCATCATGGGTCAGGGGAACGATCTGATCCCCGGTTCGATCCATCGCGGCGAGAATCCACTTGGCGGTGCGTTGCTCGATGGAGTGAATGGCATTACAGGCGGTCGCCTGAAAGACCTGCGCCAGCAGGCAATCGGCGTAACGCGAAAACAGCCGCTTGAATGTCGCCGATTTCTCCTTGGCGTCTTCAATGGTGGCGACGGGCGCCCGCAAGAACGGACCGCCGAACTTGACCGTGATCATGCAGTACGCGGGAAGGTGACCCGAGCTGACGATGCCTCCGACCGCGCCCTCGCGCCCCACAAGAACGCTCTCCACCTCACGGCCATCTATGCTGGTCACCAGATAGGCGACAAGGCTTGGTCCGCATGGAAAATATACCTGGGCAATGTTGTCGCCCGGCCGGTACAGCAAATCGCCCGCCTGTTTGTCCTCCGCGATCAGACTTGAGCTGATCAAGCCGTAGTCCTCCTCGCGCAGGGCGCGCAGAAGATTGTTCTGGCCGTGTCTGGCGGATGTCGTCTGGACGGCAAAGCTCATTGTTCGCCTCTTTTGTTCGCAGCAGTACCTGCTTTCGCGGCGGTTTCAAACAAAGCTGCGACCTAGAAAAATAATGGTAGAGCGTCTGTGTGCATTAGTGAACAGACAGGCGCCACCAAAAAGCGCTACGCTGTGTCAGGTGCCCTGGTGGGACTTGGCTCAAGGCAGGTTTCAGCCTCACGGGTAAAGGGCAGCTTTCCTCCTCATACCGCGTTTGCTAGATCTGACCGGCAAGAAAGTGTTGGCTCAAACGAGCCGCACATCGAAACCGGCGGCGAATGAATGTGGGCTCATGGGGAAACGTAGAGACCATTTGCGGGCGGCTACCGCCTGCGATCATCAGAGGCTCGATCAGAAGTTCGCAACGATAAATATGAGTGAGGATTACGCTCGCTGCCTTATTGCGACCCATGCCTTGCGATCTGCGATCGAGCCTTGGCTCTCGGCCCACCCACTGTCGGATGAAGCGTTTCGGCCAACATTTGCCTTGAAGGAATTGAGCGACGACTGCGCGGACCTGGGACTTTCCGTTTCCGGAAGCACATTCGAGGTGCCTTTCGAGCCGACAAAGGAGAACTGGTTTGGCGCACTCTATGTCATGGAAGGTTCGTCTCTTGGGGCGCCGGTGCTCATGAGTATGGCCAGGAAACTGGGTTACGATGGGAGTTTCGGCGCGCGCCACCTTGCCGTTCAATTGAAGGCGCGTCAGACATGGCGGCAGTTCATAGACATCTTTGAGGAAGTGCCCGGCCTGGACATATCCGCGAGTGCAGACACCGCGCGAAAGCTTTTTTCCATTGCGCTCTCCCACAAATAGGCCAACGGATCATGGATCGAGAGGTTGATCTCACGTCCTGCGACCGCGAACCGATACACATTCCCGGCACGGTTCAACCTCATGGCTGCCTGCTCGCCTGCGATATACGTGGACGCATGGTCGTCCGCCGCTCCGACAACGTCCAATCGATGCTCGGGCTTTCTGAAGATCCGTTGAACCGGCCTCTCACGGACGTTTTGGGTGAAGGCTGTGCGCACAGCCTGATGAACGCGCTGGCCCGATCTCCTATTCCTTCCCACGCCGGTCTTCTCTTTGGCCAGGAGCTCGGTGGGGCAAAGTTCGATATCGAGATCCACCAACATGCCGGCTCCATCATCATTGAATTCGAGCCGGCACCGCAAGCGCCAGAAGCCTCGGCTCTTGATATCGCCAGGTCTCTCATCGCGCGAACGGCGGCACTGGCAGACCTCGCCGCTGTGGCCCGTCTTGCGCCACGTTTCGTCCAGACGCTGCTGGGATTCGATCGCGTGATGCTCTATCAGTTGGCCGAGGACGGCTCCGGCAAAGTCATCGGTGAAGCCAGGCGTGCCGACCTGGAGAGCTTTCTGGGACAGCATTTTCCGGCATCCGACATCCCTCAACAGGCGCGCGCGCTCTACCTGAAAAACGCCATCCGCGTCATCGCCGACGTGAACGGCGTGGGCAGAAAAATCGAGCCGGAGCGCGACGCCTCCGGTCAGCCGCTGGATCTCTCTTTTGCACATCTGCGCAGCGTGTCGCCCATCCATCTTGAATATCTGCGCAACATGGGCGTCGCTGCGTCCATGTCCCTCTCGATTATCGTCGATGGCGAGCTATGGGGCCTGGTCGCCTGTCACCACTACACCCCGCGCACCGTCACGATGGTGCACCGCGTTGCATCTGCGATGTTCGTGGAGTTTTTGTCCCAGCATCTGGTGGTGATCGACAATCGGCAGCGTTTCGATGCCGCGCTGCGCACCCGGCGGCAGTTGGATGCTCTTGTATCGGAAATGTCGTTCCAGGAGACGATCGACGTCTTCCTGCGCGATAGGCTCGTCGAGCTTGCCCAGCTCATACCCAATGACGGCGTAGGTCTGTGGCTCAATGGCGTATGGTCGTCGATCGGCTCAACGCCGCCGCCCTCGCAGATCCCCGCCTTGGCAAAGCTTGCCGGCACGCAGCCGGACACGTCCATTTGGGCCACCCATCATCTTGCCCAGAAGCTGCCCGACGCCGAGGACTATGCGGCGCAAGCTTCGGGTGTCCTGGCAATCCCACTTTCGCAAATTCCGCGTGACTATCTCTTCTTCTTTCGCAAGGAGCAAGTACGCACGCTCGAGTGGGGCGGAGATCCCAACAAGACCTATCCAAGCGGTCCCCTCGGCGACCGGCTCACCCCCCGCAAGAGCTTCGCAATCTGGAAGGAACTCGTGGAAGGCCAGTCCCTGCCATGGTCTGTCGAGCACCGTTATCTTGCCGAAGCGATGCAGGTTGGTTTGCGCGACGTCCTGATGCGCCAAAACGAGATCCTTTCGGAGGAGCGGCGCAGATCGGACGCGCGCCAAAGGATCTTGAATGACGAGCTCAATCACCGGGTCAAGAACATACTCGCATTGATCAAGTCTCTGGTCAGTCAACCGGCCGAGGGAACTCTGGAAAATTACATCGCAGCTCTGAACGGCCGCATCATGGCCCTGTCGTTCGCGCATGATCAGATCGTGCGGTCTGACGGCGGTGGCTCCTTGCACAGACTTCTAACCGCAGAGTTGTCGCCCTATCCCGAGAGCCAAGTTTTGCTTAACGGCGAGGACGTCATGCTGGATGCGCGCGCATTCTCCGTAATGGCTCTCGTGGCCCATGAACTGGCGACGAATGCTGTGAAGCACGGCGCACTCTCGGTTGCAGAAGGCCGGTTGACCGTCAATTGGATGGTCAACGGCTTGGGCGATCTCGAGCTTGAATGGTCCGAGTCAAACGGTCCTTACACCAAGCCACCCACGCGCCAAGGTTTCGGGTCGGTTCTCCTGCAACGAAGCGTGCCCTTCGATCTCCATGGAACGAGCGATATCCGCTATGAAGAGGTTGGCCTCAAGGCAGCTTTTGTAATTCCGTCACGGTACGTCTCTCCAGGCTTCCGCTCAGGCGCACAGAGCCAGCCGAAAGACGCGCAGTCCCTATCGCCCGATTTTTCTCTGCAGAACAGAACCGTCCTCCTTGTCGAGGATCAGCTCGTGATTGCGCTCGATGTGGAGGACATGCTGGGCGATCTGGGTGCACGCGTCCTCACCGCGTCTTCCGCGGAAGCGGCTCTTGGCGTGTTATCCCGGAGCACGCCGGATTGCGCCGTGCTCGACGTCACCCTCGGCAGAGGCACGTCCCTCCCGGTTGCGGAGGAACTCGAAAAGAGAGGTATCGGATACGTTTTTGCCACGGGCTATGGCGACACCACGATGATCCCGGAGCGGTTCCGCCTGGCACCCATCATCCACAAACCTTATGACGAACAGGCGCTCAAAGACGCGCTGTTCAAGGTGATCAAGCAGCGGCTCTGACGTGCAAGACCCCTTCGTTGCCCGGAAGAACCCGGCCAGCCAATCGCGGGGACCGGAGAAGGCGAGCGAGTCTGAACGAAGGCTCAGGCCCGCCCGCTGCTTCGTTGTGTGGGATGCAAAGCAGTGCCTCACGCACGCTCAGACCTTGGCGTAGGCCTCGATCTCGACTTTCTGCCAGGGCCGCAGCATCGAGGTGACCTGGACCAGCGTGCTGGCCGGACGGACCTTATCAAAGGTCTCCAGATGCGCGCGCGCCACGTCTTCGGCATCGTTGATGTCACGCAGATAGACGACCGTGCGAACCACGTCCGTCGTTTTGGCGCCTGCCTCTCCCAATGCCTTCTCGATAATGGCGAGCGCTGCACGGGCCTGCGTGTACGCATCGCTCTTCTCATGTCCCACCGGCGCACAGGTGCCCGATACATGCACATCGTTGCCCGCGCGCACGGCCCTTGAATAGCCAAAGATCGATTCGTACGCGCCGCCCGATGATACATTCGTTCGCACTGAAGTCTTGGTCGCCATTCCTGATCTTCTCCTTTGCTGTGAGAGGTTCGTTTTTTAGAATTTCACCGCGTCCCTGATGCGGTACCAGGTCTCCACGACCGGAACCGCCCGCTCTGCGATGGGATGAGCCGGGAAGGCCGGAAACACCAGATCATCAAAAGCGGTGCGTCCCTCCGGATCGCCCAGCACCTGCAGTGCGATCTTGTGGCCGAAGTAGGTGGCGCGTGACACGCCCGTCCCGCAGTAGCCAAGTGCGTGGTGCACGCCTGCGGCCGTGCACCCCAAATGGGGCACCTCGTCGAAGGTGTATCCGATCTTCCCGTCCCACGCGTGCGTAACGGCGACGTTGGCGAGTTCGGGAAAGACGCCGATCATATCAAAGGCAAGATGCCGGAAGGCGTTTGGCGAGGTGTTCGGCGCAATACGGCCCGCGCGCCCGCCCCAAATAATCCGTCGCTCATCCGGCGCGCCGCGAAAATAGTAGAAGACGCGATTCGTGTTTCCGTAGACGCGATCCTTCGGCAGCAGCCTGTCATAAAGCTGCTGCGGCAGGGGCTCGGTTGCGATCAATCCGGATTCGATAGGCACGATGCGCCGCTTGAGGGCGGGTACCAGATCCCCCGTATAGCCGTTGGTGGCGATGATGACGTTACGCGCCGCAATAACCCCGCGGCTTGTCTTCACGCGAAAGCCGCCCGTGTCCTTGTCGATGGCCACAGCGGCAGCGTTGCCTGCGACCGTTCCGCCTTTTGCGCGAACACGAGCCATGAGCCCGGAATGATACATCGCCGGCTGCAGGCTCGCATCGTGAGGCAGAACAGATCCGCCGAAAAATACGTCTGAGCCGATCTCGCTTGCCTGCTCTGCGCGCGAAACCATGAAACTTTCCACACCCGCGACGGCCTTCAAGTCCTCCATATCGCGTGCCATCGCTTCGTAGTGCTCGGGCCGAATGGCCGCGCGAAAGCGCCCGCAGCGCCGGAAATGGCAACCGATGCCTTCCGACACAATCAAGTGCTCGATGTAGTCGAGCATTTGTGTGCCTTCCCGAAGCATGGCGGTGGCTTTCTCCTTGCCGCGAATTTCGATCAGGCGCTTGACGCGGAATTTCTGGTTGCCGCTCCCGATCTGTCCTCCGTTACGGGTAGACGCACCAAAACCCGGCACGCCGCTATCGATCACAACCGCGTTCACGCCTTTGTTTTGAAGTGTGAGGGCTGCCGACAGGCCCGTGAAGCCTGATCCCACGATCACCACGTCGCTTTTCACCGGCAGCGGTGGCAGATCCACGCCCTGCTCTCGGGGCGCCGTCTCCCACCAGTACGGTTGGAAATTGATACGTGCGGACGTTCCGGCGCGTCCCTGCGCAAGATCCTTGGCCGTTGGATGCCCCGCGGTGCCCTCACCTCGTTTGCTCATCGTCATGTCCCTCAAACCGCAAAATCTGTGGATGCGCACCGGTATTATTCCCCGATCCCGATTTCATCAAATACAAAAATGTTGCACATTATGCAAGTTTGTTGTATGCCGTTCATGCCCTAACAAGCAGACAATCTGCGGTCCAACATCTGCCCGAGGAAGACATGTTGCATTCCGACCATTGGTCCTGGCGCAAAGCGCCGGGCCAGCTCTCGACGCCAGAAAACCTGGATCTCGACAAAGCCAAGCAGTTTCTCGCTCAAAATCACGTCCGCTATGTGCTGGCACAGTTCGTCGACATCTATGGCGTTGCCAAGAGCAAGTCCGTCCCGATCGATCACCTGGAGGATGTTCTCACCGATGGCGTCGGCTTTGCCGGCGGCGGCGTGTTCGGCATGCGCCTTGCCCCCCATGAAGCCGAATACATGCTGATTGGTGATCTTTCGACGCTGAAGCTTCTGCCATGGGCGCCGGGATACGCCCGCGTCATGGGAACGGGCACGGTGAACAACGCCGCCCACGGCCTCGATACGCGCAATATTCTCAAGCAGCAGATTGCGCGCCTGTCCGAGCGCGGATGGACGCTCAACACCGGCATCGAGCCGGAATTCAGTCTGCTGCAACGTACTGCCGACGGTTCTGTCGCGCCATTCGATGATACCGACTGCCTGCAAAAGCCGGCCTACGACTATCGCGGTCTTTCGCGCGTCCGCACCTTTCTGGAACGGGTGACGGAAAGCCTGCAGGTGTTGGGTATCGACGTCTATCAGATCGACCATGAGGACGCGAACGGGCAGTACGAGATCAATTTCAAGTATGCCGATGCGCTGACGTCCGCCGATAACATCATCCTGTTCAAGATGGCCGCGGCCGAAATTGCTCACGAGCTGGGGGCTATCTGCTCGTTCATGCCGAAGCCCAAGAGCTCCATGACGGGCAACGGAATGCACATCCATTGCTCGATCGCGGATGCCAAAGGGAAGAACCTCTTTCATGATGCGTCCGATGCATCAGGCATGGGGCTTTCGCCGCTTGCCTACCACTTCACCGCCGGCATTCTCGCCCATGCTCGCGCGCTCACCGCGCTGCTGGCGCCTTCCGTCAACTCCTATAAACGCCTGGTGGTCGGACGCACCGCATCCGGCACAACGTGGGCGCCTGTGTTTGTCACCTACGGGGACAACAACCGCACGGCCATGGTGCGCATTCCCTATGGACGTGTCGAGCTGCGCGTCGGCGATTCCGGCATGAACCCCTACCTTGCCCAAGCCGCCGTCATTGCAGCAGGTCTCGACGGCATCGACCGCAAGCTTGATCCCGGTCCGCCTCAGAACATCAACTTCTACGCCCTCACGCCCAAGGAAGTGGCCGCACGCAAGGTGGATGTGCTTCCGCAGTCGCTTGGAGAATCCATCGCCGCGCTCGAAGCCGATGAGCTGTTCAAGTCTCAACTGGGTGAGGATTTCGTCGACGAGTTCGTCTCGCTCAAACGTGAAGAATGGATCGACTACCACCGTCACGTCTCCGACTGGGAGACGAAGCGCTATCTCAGCTTCTTCTGAGCACATGGCTTGGCGGGCGACATTTGCCGCTTTGAAAGGAAATAAAATCGAATGTGTGGAATTGCAGGACTCTTCATCAAGGACAAAGCGTTGGAGCCTCAGCTTGGCGCACTTCTCGCCAAGATGACATCGACGCTGTGCAGCAGAGGACCCGACTCGGCTGGGTTTGCAATCTACGGCGCGGGTGAGAAAGGCAAATCCAAGCTTACCCTTTCTGGCCCCTCCGAGAGCTACGACATCATGGCGGCCGCGCGAAAACTTACCGCCGCTATCGCGCCCGATGCGCCCATCACCCAGCGCTACTCTCATGCCGTCGTCACGCTCGACGCGGACGATGTGGCCCGCGCCGAGGCGTGGCTTGCCGCCAACCTTCCCGACGTGTCGATCATGAGCGAGGGCGAACGGTTGGAGATCTACAAGGAGGTCGGATACCCTGACGATGTCGCCAAGGAATTCGCCATCGCCGAGATGAGCGGCACGCATGGCATTTCGCACACGCGAATGGCGACAGAATCTGCAGTGACGACCAATGGCGCGCATCCCTTCTCCACGGGACGCGATCAGTGCCTTGTGCACAACGGATCGCTCTCCAATCACGCTTCCCTGCGCCGCGAATTGCGCCGGGACGGCATCAAAATCAAAACCGAGAATGATACCGAGGTTGCTGCCGGCTATCTCACCCGCCAGATGAACAACGGGCAGACGCTGGGTGAGGCACTGAAGGCGAGCCTCGATGACCTCGACGGCTTCTTCACGTTCGTCGTGGGAACCGAAACTGGCTTCGGCGTCCTGCGCGATCCCATCGCCTGCAAGCCGGCGGTGATGGCCGAGACCGATCAGTACGTCGCGTTCGCCTCCGAATACAAGAGTCTCACCTGCCTCCCCGGCATCAAGTCCGCGCGCGTCTGGGAGCCCAAACCCGCCACCGTATACTTCTGGGAGCACAACTGATGCCGACAATTGACTTGGCGAAAACGTCCTTGCGCGATCTCAACGCCACTCTCCATCAACTCAAGCCGGACACCAATGAAACCTTGTGGACCATCACCAATCCGGCCGGTGAACACTCCATCGCCGTCGGCGTCGATGCCCCGATTACCATCAATATCGACGGTAACGTCGGCTATTACTGCGGCGGCATGAATAGTCAGGCCAGCATCATTATCGAAGGCAGCGCCGGTCAGGGCGTTGGCGAAAACATGATGTCGGGCCTCATTCACGTCAAAGGCGACGCCAGCCAGAGTGCGGGCGCGACCGGGCGCGGCGGCCGTCTCATCATCGAGGGGAACGCATCGGCGCGATGCGGTATCTCCATGAAGGGCATCGACATCGTCGTCAAAGGCGACATCGGTCACCTGTCCGCCTTCATGGGCCAGAACGGCCGGCTCGTCGTGTTCGGCGAAGCGGGCGAAGCGCTCGGGGATTCCCTGTACGAAGCGCACATCTATGTCCGTGGGCCCGTCGCCAGCCTGGGGGCTGATTGCATCGAGAAGGAGATGCGCGACGAGCATCGCGTGGAGCTGATCGAGCTTCTCAAGCTCGCAGGCGAGGCCAACAAGGTCGATGTCAGCGAGTTCCGCCGCTACGGCTCGGCCCGCCAACTCTACAACTTCAACATCGACAATGCGGATGCCTACTGATGACTTACCATAACCCACCGACCACGCCCCGAACGTCGTACACGTTCGACGAATACACGCTTTCCGAAATCCGCCGCGCGGCATCGACCGGCATCTACGACATCCGCGGGGGCGGCACGAAGAGACGCGTTCCGAACTTCGACGATCTGGTCATGCTCGGCGCTTCCATGTCGCGCTATCCGCTGGAAGGCTACCGCGAAAAATGCGGCACCAACGTCGTGCTCGGCACCCGCTTTGCGAAAAAACCACTCAAGTTGTCGATCCCGATTACGATCGCGGGGATGAGCTTTGGCTCGCTGTCTGCAAACGCCAAGGAGGCGCTCGGGCGCGGTGCCTCTCTAGCGGGAACCTCCACGACCACAGGGGACGGCGGCATGACGCCGGAAGAGCGCGGACAATCGAAGTATCTCGTCTATCAATACCTGCCCTCGCGCTATGGCATGAATCCTGTTGACCTGCGCAAGGCGGATGCCATCGAGATTGTCATTGGTCAGGGCGCAAAGCCGGGCGGCGGCGGCATGTTGCTTGGCCAGAAGATTTCCGATCGCGTCGCGCAGATGCGCCAGCTTCCAAAGGGCATCGACCAGCGTTCTGCCTGCCGGCATCCCGACTGGACGGGCGCGGATGACCTCGAGATCAAGATCAACGAGCTGCGCGAACTCACCGATTGGGAAAAGCCGATCTATCTGAAAGTCGGCGCAAGCCGCCCCTATTACGATACGATGCTGGCCGTGAAGGCAGGCGCTGATGTTATCGTTCTTGACGGCATGCAGGGTGGTACGGCCGCCACGCAAGAGGTCTTCATCGAGCACGTCGGCATTCCGCTCTTGTCGGCAATCCGCCCGGCTGTGCAGGCCCTGCAGGATCTGGGCATGCACCGCAAAGTGCAGCTCATCGTATCGGGTGGCATTCGCAACGGCGCTGATGTGGCCAAGGCCCTCGCCATGGGCGCCGACGCCGTAGCCATCGGCACGGCCGCCCTGGTGGCGCTCGGCGACAACGATCCCAAGTGGGAGAAGGAATACGCTGCTCTCGGCACGACGCCGGGCGCATACGACGATTGGCACGAAGGCAAGGACCCCGCAGGGATTACGACACAGACCCCGGCCCTCATGCAGCGGCTCGATCCCGTCACCGCCGGCCGGCGCCTTGCCAACTACCTGAAGGTGATGACGCTCGAGGCGCAGACCCTTGCGCGCGCATGCGGCAAGAACCATCTCCATAACCTTGAGCCTGAAGATCTCGTCGCACTCACCCTCGAAGCGGCCGCCATGGCGCGCGTGCCGCTGGCGGGCACAAACTGGATCCCCGGCGCGGGGGGTTAAGTAAACCGCGCGTCTCCACGTCTCTTCCCCTCAACTAGCCGGTGGCCTCGCGCTGCCGGCTATTTTTTTTCGTAATGTCATTCCGGATACATAATGATGGCCAGAAACTTCGCGCGCTCGTCGAGCATGCGCTCGGGCCCGTGCACCACGTCGCCTGAGAACGTAAAGGCATCGCCCGGCTCAAGAATATAGGTCTTGTCGCCGAAGCGATACTCCACCCGCCCCTGCAGCATGTAGATGAACTCGACGCCTGGATGGGCAAACCGCGGCCAGGACTGGCTCTTGCGGTCCATCTCGATCAAGAAGGGTTCGAAGATCTTGCGAGGGCCCCGATCATAGGAAAGCAGCCTATACGTGTGGCCGTGCTTGGTGCCGACCCGCACAACCTCCATCTGATCGGACCTCTTGAGCAATTGCGCCGACCCCTCATTCTGCTCGGTCTGCCTGAAGAGGTCCGACAGGTTCACCCCGAGGGCATGACACAGACGCTCAAGGGAATCGAGCGAAGCTGTCGCCATTCCATTCTCAACGCGACTCAACATGGCGCTCGACATGCCCGCGCCAGCACTGAGTTCGGCGAGCGTGAGGTTGGCAGATAATCGCAGATGCTTGATGACCTCGCCGACGCGCTTTTCCAGCGGAACGTCGGCCTTGTCATGGGTAGCCTGTGCCTTGGATGGTCCCTGCCGAGAAGCCGATTTGGACTGTTTCATCGTTGGATGGGGTTCACGAGGTTGGAGTGCACAAGAGCTGCAAGCCTACTATCTTGCCGCGTTGCGTGAACATATTCGTGCAGTGCAGCATCGATTTGCGTTCATTGCAATCATTTATAGCATGCAATTTATTTGCATCAGACGCAAACCTGCGGCAGGATGCCCGCCATCTTATCCGGCGTCAAGTTGCGACCGGGAGGGACCATAAGGAGTCAAGAATGGTTGATATAGCAAGCGGCCCGAATGTGGGCGTGCAACAGTCGGCCGAAATCGGCGGCTTGCACAGGACGATTGACTGGAAAGGTGCATTTTGGATTGCGAGCGGCGTACCCGCTCTTGTGCTGATTTCGATCGGCGGCCTCGGTGCAACGGTCGGCAAACTCGCCTTTGCCGTATGGACCATATCTGTAATCATGGGCCTCTTCCAGGCGTATAGCTACGCCGAAATAGCCGGCCTGTTCAAAAATAAATCGGGTGGTGCAGCGGTATACGGGGCGGCCGCCTGGCTTCGTTACAGTAAAATCATTGCGCCACTTTCCGTGTGGTGCAACTGGTACGCCTGGACGCCCGTGTTGTCGTTGGGATGCGCGATTGCGGCCGGTTACATTCTCAACGCCATCGCGCCCATCCCGACATTCCATACCGATTCACCGGAAGTCCTCGCATGGTTGCAGAATGCAGCCAACGCGGCAGCTATCGACGGGAAAACCGCGGAAGAAGCCGCCAAGATCGCCATGGCCGCCGTCACTGACGCTGCGACCCCGGCGCTGCGCACGTTGAAGCTCGCCAGCTTCTCATTCTTCGGCCTCGCCAATATCGAGATCGGACCGACATTCTTCATCGGCGCCGTTCTAATGCTGATCGCCTTCGCCATCCAGCATCGCGGCATCCTGGGAACGGCGCGCGTTCAAATGTGGATCGGCCTGTTCGTCGTCATCCCAATGCTCATCGTGGGTGTCGTTCCCTTCTTCAATGGCGGCGTCAACTATGAGAACTACACACCCTTCGTTCCGCCTACCGGCGAGTGGAACAACGCGGGCTGGACTTACTTCTTCGGCGGCCTGTTCATCGCCGGCTGGTCCACGTACGCATTCGAAACAGCCGTGTGTTACACGCGCGAATTCAAGAACCCAGCGTCGGATACGAAGAAAGCCATCATCGCCGCCGGCCTGCTGTGCGTTGTCATTTATTCGCTCGTTGCCACGACCTTCCAAGGCTTCCTTGGCCTTGAAGGCATGACCGCACCAGGCATTGTGGATGGTACAGGCGTGGCGGCCGCCATGGGCAACATGGTGGGTGGCGGCTCGCAATTCGTCACGCACTTGCTCGAGATGATGATGATCCTGGCGCTGATCCTCGCCATCATGATGGCGATGGCTGGATCATCACGAACGCTGTACCAAGGGGGCGTGGACGGCTGGCTGCCCAAGTATCTGGCGCACACCAACGAGCACGGCGCCCCTACGCGCGCAATGTGGACCGACCTCGTTTTCAATCTTGGTCTGCTCACGTTTGCTGCCTCGGATGCAACTGCCTACTACCTGATCCTCTCGATCTCGAACGTCGGGTACATGTTGTTCATCTTCCTCAATCTGCAATCGACCTGGATCCATCGCATCGACAGCCCAGACATTCCCCGTCCCTACCGCGCACCCAACTGGCTTGTCGCCTTCAATGCGCTGCTTGGCTTTTTCAACCTGTTTTTGATGGGCGTCGGCGCCAAGGTATGGGGTAACCCGAACGCGCTCTGGTACGGGCTTGCATTTGGCGCACTCATTATCCCCGTGTTCCTGTACCGGCACTACGTGCAAGACAAGGGCCGCTTTCCTGATCACATGCTGATTGATCTGGATCTCAAGAGCCAGGATCTGGGTCAGCGCCGTGCCGGCTTCCTGCCCTATGCGGCCTTGCTGGTGGGAGCGGCGATCACGCTCTTTGGTCACTATTACTTCCAGCTTCCGCCGGCGTAGCAGATCCCTTGCGCAGAGGAGGCGCAAAGGCATAAGGGGCAGGCCCGCGCGGGCCTGCCCCTTTCCATGTCGAGGAATGGTCTCGATTTCTTGCGCCAGTACTGATCATGTCGAGAGCGGCACCGGAGTCGCTTGGCTGAATTCAATCCGGTGCACCTCAGATTTTGCCCGATCTTTCAACCTCGGACATTGCATCCATCGAGGCGCTTTGATCGGCAGGCTCGTAGACCCTGCGCCAGCGGCCGTAGCGCCAGGGCGCAAACGGATAATGTTCGGAACGGATATCAGGCACCGGATCAACACCGTGCGTTCCGCCCGGACCGCACCGGACCAGCCGCGATACCATCAGCCAAAAGCCTCGCCAGGCCCCGTTCGTGTCGATGGCGTCGAGTGCATACTGCGAGCAGCTCGGCCAATGGCGGCAGTGATGGCCGGCAAGCGGCTTGAAGGTCCAGCGATAGATATGGATCGGCATCTTGAGCGCCATCTTGCAGACGCGGACGCCAAGACCCTCGCGCATAGCTGCCTCTCAAAGAGCCTTGGCGGGAACGGCCGGTCTGGCGGCGATCTCGTCCAGAGCCTTTTCGACGGCATCAAACACGAGCAACGTCGAAGCATGGCGCGCCCGGTAGTTCCGAACTGGCTCCAGCGCGGCAAGATCAGCCCAGCGCCCGGTGGGCGGCGGACCGTTCTCCTTCAGCATGGCGCGCATCTGCGCAGCGATCGCGTGCAGTTCACCAGGGCTGGACCCGACGATCTCACGCGCCATCACAGAGGCTGCAGCCTGCCCCAGAAGGCAGGCTTTCACCGTTTGCCCATAGTCGGCGACCTTTCCCCCCGCCACGGTGAGGTCGACGGTTACTGTGGAACCGCACAATTTCGAATGGGCCGTCGCCGTGGCGTCGGGCGCGCTCAGCCGCTGGCCCCGGGTCGAAGCTCCCGCCAACTCGATCAGTTTTGTGTTGTAGATCTCATCCAGATCAGCCATGGCATCCCATTACCCCTTAACCCTTAAGGCCGTGGCAAGCGCACGGCCAAGGGCGGGGCGCATTTTGGTATCGTTCAAACCGCTCTGGGCTCTTATATAAGGGTTACGGCGGGCAAGAGCGAGACCGCCATTAGATGCCATCGCCGCAGGTCATAAGCAATTTTCGCATCCATGAAGAAATCAGCGACCGTTGCCCCGAATATTGAGACGCTGCCGCCCCGCCGGCCGACGCGCGCGCAAGCCGAGGAAGCCGTGCGGACCCTGTTGGCCTGGGCTGGGGACGACCCCGCCAGACCCGGACTTGCGCTGACGCCCCAGCGGGTGGCAGAGGCCTATGGCGAGTATTTCTCCGGCTACCGGGCTGATCCCATCGCCGAACTGTCGTCGACTTTCGAGGATGCGACGGGCTACGACGACATGGTCGTGCTGAAGGACATCCAATTCGAAAGTCATTGCGAACACCACATCGCCCCTTTCCGCGGCATTGCGCATGTCGCCTACATTCCCGACGGACGCATCGTCGGCTTGTCCAAGCTTGCACGTGTCGTGGAGATTTACGCGCGCCGCCTCCAAACCCAGGAGGCGTTGACGGGCGAGATCGCTCAGGCGCTGATGGATGGGCTTGGCGCACGCGGCGCGGGCGTCATGATGGTTGCCGAGCACGATTGCATGTCCATGCGCGGCGTCCGCCGGCGGGGCGCCAAGACGGTAACGGCACGGTTCATGGGCTGCCTGCAAACCGACGAGGCCTGGCGCAATCGTTTTCTTGCGCTCGTGCAGACTGCGGACTCGGGCGCTTGATGTCACTCATTCTCATGTTCAGGCCCCAACGATGACTTCAAAAGACGTAACGCCCTTCGCACAGCGCGGCGATCTCAGCGAGGTTGAACTGGGCAAGAGCTTTTGTCCCAAGTTCGACGATAACGGCCTCATCAGCGCCATTGTCACCGACCGCGACAGCGGCAATGTTTTGATGTTCGCGCACATGAACGCACAAAGCCTTCGCGAAACGATCGCCACCGGATATGCGCATTTCTGGAGCCGTTCGCGCGCCAAGCTCTGGAAAAAGGGCGAAGAGAGCGGCAATCTGCTGCGTGTCGTGGAAATCCGCACCGACTGCGATCAGGACGCGTTGTGGATCGTCGCGCATGTCGAAGGTGCAGGCGTTGCATGCCATACAGGCGCGCAAAGCTGCTTTTACCGGCGCCTCGTCGTGCCCCCCGGAGACGCAAACACACTCGTCTTGGAGCATGTTGCACTGCCGCGCGGCAAGACCGTCTGATCGCCTGAGTGTGAATGGCGTAAACCCTTTTGAAACGCGCCAGCTTCACCCACTTCTTAACTATCGGTAGGTTCTTTGCGGTAGTGTGGCCTTAACGGGATTCACTCTATAGTCTGATCCTGTTTCGAGCCCCTTGCCGAGAAGGCACCGAGGCATGGCATGGTCTTCCTGCACGCTTTCAGGGCGCAGATGAGATCAGCGCAAGAGCCAAGGAGTGGAAAGCTTATGGCCGGTTTGAAGATTGGCTTGGCACTAGGCGGTGGCGCAGCACGCGGATGGGCGCACATTGGCGTGCTCAAGGCCTTATCCGAGGCAGGAATCAAACCGGACATCATTGCGGGCACATCGATCGGCGCTGTCGTCGGGGGTTGTTTTGCGGCTGGCCATCTTGCCGACCTGGAAGGTTTCGCGCGTGAACTCACGCCGCGGCGCATCTTTGGCTATCTTGACTTCAATCTCGCGGGAAACGGCCTGATCGGCGGGCAGCGTTTGTGCGAGCGTCTCGACCGCCACCTGGGAGAAAAGCGTATCGAAGAGCTCGAAACGCGCTTCACGGCCGTGGCCACCGAAATCGGCACCGGTCATGAGCATTGGCTGTCCCGTGGCAAGCTGGTTGATGCCGTTCGTGCCTCCTATGCTCTTCCGGGCATTTTCAAGCCCGTACGCATCAACGGCCGCTGGCTGTTTGATGGCGCGCTCGTCAATCCTATTCCGGTGTCGGTATGCCGTGCGCTCGGCGCGCGTTACGTCATCGCGGTCAACTTGAACTTCGACATTCTGGGCCGTGGCAGCGTGCTGCATGCCAGCGAAGTGGATTATGGTTCCAGCGATGAAGATGGCGCAGAGGTAATCGAGGCAGCAACCACGCCAGCGCGTGGCGTGAAAGCCCTGCTGCAGCGCCAGCTCCTGGGACGTGGCGATGGCGCGCCCGGCATCTCCACCGTAATGGTCGACGCCTTCAACATCGTGCAGGATCGCATCGCGCGTTCGCGCCTTGCGGGCGATCCACCCGACACAATGATCTCGCCGCGTCTGCAGGACTTCGGATTGTTCGACTTCCACCGCGGTAACGATCTGATCGAGAGCGGGTACGCCGCAGCGGCGCGTCAGATTGAAGACATCGCACGCGAAGTCGAAGCGCGAAATGCCAAGCGCGGGGCCGTTGGTACGGCCCAGCGCCCAGTGCTTGCGGTGGGTGGTCAGCCGGTCGCGAAGTAACCGCGCATCGCGGACACTTCAAGTTCGACCTCGGCGATGTGATGCTTCACGATATCGCCAATCGAAACGATCCCCACGAGCCGGCCTTCCTCGACGACGGGAAGATGGCGGAAACGCCCGTTGGTCATCATTTCCATGATATCGTCAACGGATGTGGCTTCGCCGCATACCACGACTTCACGCGTCATGACTTCTGACACCGGCATGCTCAAGGCGTCAGCACCGCGCTGCGCGATGACACGAATGAGATCGCGCTCGGAAATGATGCCGGTCACCGAGCCCCCCCCACCGACGATGACGATGGCGCCGATCTTCCTTTGCGCGAGTCGATCGGCGATCTCCTGCACGGTATCGTCTGGGCGCGCCGTAGTTACGCTGCGCCCCTTTACCTTGAGGATGTTTGCAATAATCAAAGCTGCGCCTCCTTTCGCTCGGACTTGCGAGTTCGGTTGTTCCCCGTGTTCCGGATTCTAAAAGATCCGGTTACCTGCAATGGTGCGGTAAAATAATTTCAGGGGCAAGCGTATTATGCGACGTTGGTTGGATCTTCCGACAACGTTGGCAAGCCTCGCTGCGGCGCAATATCAAACAGTCCGAATGCAAAAAGCCCGAAGAAATAGCCTCCCAAGTGCGCTTCCCAGGCAATCGCCCCCTCACTTGAGAACGATCCAAAACCGATCATCGCCAGAAGATTGAGGCCGACAAAAGCCGCCGTCGCCGCCAACACGCGCCGATCGCGCAAGGCTGCGCCAAGCGGCATGAGCGGTATGGAGGCGGGATTTTCCCGCAGCATCCAGCCTTCGCGGCGGTCGATTGCCGGGAACAGAAAGCGCATGACCGCCCCCATCATCCCGGCGATGGCGCCTGAAGCCCCAATCACCGGCGCCAGGAGGCCGGCGTGCAGCGCCAGAAACAACAGTGCGCCGGCGAGCCCACAGCACAAGCTGAAAACCAGGAACCTCAAGGCGCCGACGCGCCGGCACACCACTGAACCGAACGCCAGCAGCCACGCGCCGTTGATGGCCAGGTGAACCTTATCGGCATGAACGAACATATGAGTAAAAAAGGATGTATATGCCGCAAGATCGCCGCCGGGGATGTCGTGCGCCATGCCCGAGTACCGGGCGGGAATGAAGGCCAGAGCGATCAGCCACCAAAGCCCGTCGTCCTCGTTGAGGGTCAGCCGCGCCAGATGCACGGCAATGATCACCCCAAGCAGGGCCAACACCGCCAAGGGCACGTTGAAGATGGGCTGGCGTTGCGGCACTGGCGTCTATCCTTTGATTTTCGTCTGCCCGGGCAGACCACGTGGGCGCACGCAAGTCAAATCGGGCATCCGGCAACCCTAAACCATTCACCGTTCGCAGCTGCCCGCACCATGCCGGGCCCAGCCGTGACCGGCTGGCATGATCGATGCTCTTTGCTTGGCGAGATAAGTCGGCGGTATCTCCCTTGTCCCCCAATGACACAGTGAATTGGGTGCCCCGGCTGTGAGGAAATAGCAATCGGGCATGTGTACAAAAATGAAAGAAGCGATCTCGCGCCAGCTCTACAGCTACTGGAACTCAATGCGTGGGGAGCGCCTCGCCCCGAAACGGTTCGAGATTGAGCCATCCCAAATCGCAAAGATCTTGCCCGACACGTTCATTTTGGAACGTATTAATCCTGAAACAGCCCGCTTCCGGTTGGCTGGCACACGTATCTGCGAGGCATTCGCCGCCGAGTTCCGTGGCGTCAACGTTTTCGATTTGTTTTGCCTGGAAGACAAGATCACCCTCCAACGCGAATTCTCAGTCATCGCCCGGCAAGGCGCTGTCGGGGTATTCGAGATCGAAGGCGGCACGGAGAGTTCACGCAAGGTGCGCTTCGAGATCGTGGTCACGCCTTTGATGCATACCCGGGAAGTTGTCGACCGTTATCTTGGGTCCATCACCCCCATCGATCCCCCAGCCTGGCTTGGCAGTGAGTTGATCAGCGAACGCCGCCTCATCTGCCACGAACTCATCTGGCCTGACGGCCGCCCCCACACCCTGACGGACGCCATGGCGCGCCAGTCGCCCTTCATGCCCAACGTGCACAATGCGCGGCTCGTACGCGTCGACCGCCGCCAGTTCCGCGTCTACGACGGCGGTCTTTCCGACGGCTGCGACGACGAGCGCTGAGCAAATCCAAAGCAGCCCGCAGGTGGCCCCTCCCCGCCCGCATCTGGTGGACCATCACTCGCTTCAAAAACGAAGCGGCGATTAGCCGTTCATTAAGGTCCTGCCCGCCATACTCGGTCCCAACGGTTCAACACCGGATTTCCCCGTGTCAGGGCCTCTCCGGATCGAAGTGGCGGATGATAATTCATGCCTTTGCCAGCACAGGACGCGCGCGCAAGCCGCACGCCCGCTAACACGCCGCGGTTCGTGCCGGATTTGCGCCGGCATCGCCGCGTGCCGCTGAAACTTGCCGGGCGCTTCATGCGCGAGGACCGCCGGGAATATCCTTGTGAGCTGCAGGATGTCTCGGTTGGCGGAGCCGGCATCGTTTCCGATGTCCCGGTCAAAGTGAACGAACGGATCGTCGCCTATTTCGAGCATTTGGGCGGCTTGGAAGCCATCGTCACGCGCGCCTACCGCGACGGGTTTGCTGTCCAATTCAAGATCACGCCCCATAAGCGAGAAAAACTCGCCGCACAGATTACCTGGCTCATCAACCGCGACGCCTTTCCCGACGAGGAGGAGCGTCTGCACGAGCGCATTGGAACGAGCGGCCGCAAGGCGCGTTTGCGCACGGATGAGAACATCACCATCGACGTGGATGTGCTCGATATCTCCGTATCGGGCGCCTCGGTGGGCACGGCAGCGCGCCCGCCCATCGGCGCTCCCGTCATGCTTGGCGATTTCAAGGCCGTGGTGCGGCGGCATCATGGGCAGGGGCTTGGACTTCAATTCGAGGAAACTCACGACATCGAGATTTTGCGGCGAAGTCTTCTGTGAACCGCAGCTTTTGATGCTCCGGGTTGTCGGAAAAACTGATGCCAAGAATTTCCCGCCATCTTGCCCAAATACGGCGATTAAAATTTGAACTAAGATTGGTTCAAAAGCGGGACCAGTTGTTGAAGCTAAATCGAACTGCGTGTTGTAAAGTCGCATACCGTATCCGAGGGCGTAACATGAAGTGCGGTCGCGTAAGCGTTGTAACAGCGTTGAGTGCAATAGCGTTCGCAGGGGCTACTCCGGCCCTCGCGCAAGGCGTCAAGAATATTTCGTCGAAGCGGTCTCCGGCGTATATGCGCATCTTTGGTAATGCGCCGCCGCCTTACGGCTTCGTACGGTTCTGCGACGGGCACCCTGATGAATGTGCCCAGGCAGGTTCGCCCAATGACGTGCGCTTCGAGGCGACGCCGGATCGGCTGAGCGAACTCGATCAGGTCAATCGCTACGTCAACAAGATTGTCGAACCCGCGACCGATATGGAGATCTACGGCGTCAACGAGCTTTGGACGCTGCCCTCCAAGAGAGGCGACTGTGAGGACTATGCGCTGTTGAAGCGCCGCATGCTCATGGATCGCGGCTGGCCCGCTGGCGCGCTGCTGATGACAGTCGTTCGCGACGAGAAGAACGAAGGCCACGCGATCCTGACGGCGCGCACAACCCAAGGCGACTTCGTGCTCGACAACAAGAACGAGGAAGTAAAGCTGTGGACGCAGACGCCGTACCACTATGTCATGCGCCAGTCCTACATCAATCCGCGGGTGTGGGTCTCGCTTGATCCCTCCGACGCCGCTCCCTCGTCAGCCGTTGCTGGCGTTCAGGCGAACCCTGAATTCGTGGAGAAGGATCACGACTGAATCCAGGTCCGGGACCTCACCCTGCCATCCCCCGCCCCCTTCCCGGGCCTGTTACCGGGCCGGACGCTTCCCCCCGCGTCCGGCCCGGGCCATTTTTGCAGCCCAGGCCACTTGCAAAAAGCGGTTCTGAAGCGATCAGGCAATAGACTTCAAGCCGGAGGCGTAGCGCTTCCAGTTGGCGACATAACGCGCAGCACCCGCGGAAAAGCGCACAACCTCCTCCTCAGTCAGTTCGCGCACGATCTTGCCGGGCGAGCCGATCACCATTGAACGCGGCGGGATCACCTTCCCCTCAGGGATCAGCGTATTTGCGCCAATCACGCATTCCTCGCCAATCTTGGCCCCGTTGAGAATGATCGACCCGATGCCGATGAGGCTTGCGCGTCCGATCGAGCAACCGTGCAGCATCACCATATGACCCACAGTGCAGTCAGGTCCTATGACCAAGGGGTAACCGGGGTCGGTATGCAGCACGCAGCCATCCTGCACATTGGAGCGCGCGCCGATGCGGATGGGCTCGTTATCCCCGCGCAGCACGGCGCCAAACCACACGCTGGCGTCCTCCTCGAGAATTACATTGCCTATCACGGCAGCATTAGGGGCCACCCAGCAGCGCCCTTCTGCAGCAAGGGTCGCGGACACGCCGCCCAGACTGTAAAGTGTCATCGAAGTGCTATCGCCCTGTTTGCTCACACGCGACCATGGTTGCGTCGTCAGACGCCTTCAAGATCCATATCGAGGATCGCCATGTGAAGCTGATAGGACGTCTCGCCGTCCTCGACTTCGCGATAAAGCGCGGCGACGAATTCTCCGTTAATGAAGACTTCCGCCATATCGTCCTTCTTGGGCTGAGCCTTCACTTCCAGCGAGGGGGCTCCGAAGGTCTTGCGCAAGTAGGTTTGCAAACGGGCAAGCTCGTCTTTCTTCAAGGTCTTCTCTCCGGTTGAGGGCGCCGCGGCGCAGCAAATTGAATCTGAGGCGCTTGCCCGTTACAGGCCGCCGAAATCGTCAACCCATGTCTGCTCCATGACGCGCGCGGGTTCCGAGCAGCCGGCGGATCCAACAATGCGGGCGGGAACCCCGGCAACAGTTGTATTCGCCGGCACATCAGCGAGCACAACCGATCCTGCCGCGATACGCGAGCAGTTTCCGACCCTGATGTTGCCGAGCACCTTGGCGCCCGCCCCGATCATCACGTTGTTGCCGATCTTGGGATGGCGGTCTCCGGTTTCCTTGCCGCTGCCGCCGAGCGTCACAGCATGCAGGAACGAGCAGTTGTCGCCGACGACGGCGGTCTCGCCCACCACAAGGCCGGTCGCATGGTCGAGCATGATACCCTTGCCGAAGCGGGCAGCCGGGTGAATGTCGACGCCGAACATGCGCGAGGACTGGCTCTGCAGATAGTAGGCGAAGTCATGCCGTCCCGACTTCCACAGCTCATGGGAGAAGCGGTGCGTGACCAGGGCATGGAAACCCTTGAAGTACAAAATCGGGTCGAGGTAGCGCGTGCAGGCCGGATCGCGATCATAAACAGCGGCGAGATCCGCGCGCATGGTCCCGCTGATCTCGGGCTCCGCTTCGAGCACCGCCTGGAACGTCTGCGCGATCAATCCTGCGTCGACGTCAGTATGGTTAAGCCTCTGCGCCAGACGATGGCAGATCGACTCCTCCAACTTGTTGTGGCTCAGCACGGTCGCAAAGATGAAACTGCCGAGCGCTGGCTCCGCAGCCATGGCGTTGCTCGCCTCCTGGCGGATCTCGGCCCAAATTGGGTCCAGGCTCTGGATCTTGCTGTTAATCGTGCCATGGACGGTGCCATGGGCTGTCGAGCGCTTAGTCACAGAGTAGCATCCTTTGAAGGGCCGTGCGTCTTGTCCCATCCATCCGGCCGGCGGGACAGGAAGGGGGTCTCGGGCGGGCTTAACCCCGGTTGCGCGCGCGGTCAACGAAGCCGGAGCGCAACAGTAAAACATACTATAGCAACATCGCGTCCCAAGGGACACCTGTGGGGACGATTTCGGTGTCAACCAAAGTAATCCCTGTCAGTCGAAATGGCGCGTTGCGCCCCCGGGGTCAACCCCGATAAATGGCCACCTGACGACTATTGTACGAGGATGCCGCCTTGACGACTGCCAGCGCCACTGCCGCCGTTCCCGCCCTGCGCTACGTCAAGGAAGGCGCGATTGCCTTTCTCATCGCCGACAACCCGGCCCGGATGAATGCATTCACGGCAGCCATGTGGAGCGCCCTTCCGCAGCATGTGGCGGCCGCCGTGGCGGATCCTCAGGTGCGCGCGCTCGTTCTGCGCGGCGCAGGCGAGAAGGCGTTCTCGGCGGGCGCCGACATCTCCGAGTTCGACAGCGCGCGCACGGGTGAGGCCGCCAAGACCTACGACGCCCTCAATGACGCTGCCTTCAACGCGTTGATGGGATGCCCTAAGCCTACCCTTGCCATGATCCACGGCTTCTGCCTGGGCGGCGGACTGGGAATTGCGTTGTGTTGCGATGTGCGCCTTGCCGACGAGGCAAGTCAGTTCGCCATTCCCGCGGCAAAGCTAGGCATAGGCTATAACGCCCGTTGGGTGCGCCCGATCCTGGCCGCGATCCCTGCCTTCCGGGCCAAGGAACTTCTCTTCACCGGACGCCGTTACAGCGCCAGCGAGGCATTGGCTATCGGCCTGATCTCGCGTCTGGTACCTGCCATGGATCTTGAAACCGCCACGCGCACGCTCGCCGGCGAAATCGCCGACAACGCCCCGTTGTCGGTGATGGCGGCCAAGCGCGTCATCGACGAGATCGTGCGCCATCCGGAAAATCCGGACATGGTCGCGCTCGATGCCGCCATTGCCCAGTGTTTTGCGAGCGACGATTACGCGGAAGGCCGCCGCGCGTTCCTGGAAAAGCGCAAGCCTCAGTTCAAAGGGAAGTAATCAAAGCGTGATCCGCCGAGTTATCACATCGCCTTTTGCCACGCGTTTGGCGGCTGCGGCCCTGCTGGCCGCTCCGCTGTGTGCCTTGCCTGCACACGCCCAACCGGCAGACACTGCGACACGCCAGGCATTGCAGAGCGCGTGTTTTTCCCACGAGGCTCTCAAGGCGGTGGCTGGGGAAGAAGTCACTCAAAAAGGCGACCGGCGGTTCAGCGCCCCGCCTGCGCGAACACCCCTCGTGGGAAACGAACCCGTTGCACCCAATCTGCGTGGGTCCATCCGCCGCGTCGACCTGCCAGCGGGCCTCAAGCTCGTGGCGCTCACCTTCGACCTTTGCGAACTCAGTCATGAAGTCGCCGGCTATGAAGGCCGCATCATCGACACGCTGCGCCAAGAGAACGTGAAGGCGACGCTGTTTGCAGGTGGCAAATGGATGCGGTCCCATATGGCACGCACCCAGCAACTCATGACCGATCCGTTGTTTGAGATCGCCAACCATTCGGAAGCCCACCGCAACCTGCGGCTGCTCAGCGGCGACGCGCTCGCCGATGAGATCCTCGGGCCGGAGCGCGCATGGCAGGACATCCGCACCAACCTCAGTCAAAACCAATGCCTGTCGAAGTTTCCTGACGCGATGCAGTCCATCCCGCCCCGCTTGAGGATGTTTCGCTTCCCCTATGGCGCGTGCAATCCGCAAGCCCTCAATGCGGTGAACGATGCGGGGTTGCTCGCCATTCAGTGGGACGTCTCGACAGGCGACCCTTCACCCGGAACAAGCGCGGAAGCAATCGTGCGCACCGCGGTCAAGCGCGTGAAGCCCGGGTCGATCCTGATCGGCCATGCCAACGGCCGCGGCTGGCATACCCCGGACGCCCTCCCCCTCGTCATCGCGGCCCTGAAAAAAGAGGGCTATGGTTTCGTCACCGTCTCGGAACTGCTGGCGGCCGGTAAGCCGGTCATTGTGGACACCTGCTACGATAATCGCCCAGGCGACAGCGACCACTACGATCATTTCACCAGCCTGCTGGCGGGCAACAGCAAGACGCAGGAAGGCCCGGCCGGCTCTGCGGCAAGTTCCTGGGGCACGATGACCGTGAAGCCTGCGCGCAAGGGAACCCGCAACTATGTCGCCCCGCCTGCTTCACAAAAGCCCAACTGAACCGATTGCAATCTCCGCCACGCTCAGCGCATCGCCCTGCACTCCCGCCGAGGCACATGAGCTTGCGGCGATCTTTGCCGCCATGGAGCCATGGTCGCGCTACCCTTTCCCGGCAGCCGCGCTGAAGGCGTACCTCGCCAGTGATGAGACCGGCGCACCGCGTTATGCGATCCGCCTTGAGAACCGTCTCGCGGGCGCGCTTGGTTTGCGTCTCAACTGGCTGCGCGGACCCTATATCCAGTTCCTCGGATTGGTGCCCGGCGCGCAAGGCAAAGGCATGGGCTCTCATCTCCTCGACATGCTTGTCGAGGAGGCACGCGCATCAGGCGAGCGCAACCTGTGGGTTGCGGCCTCCACCTTCAATACCGGCGCACTCAAGTTCTATGAACGCCACGGCTTTGTGCGTGCGGCTGAACTCGACAGCCTCGTGCAGGAGGGCATCGACGAGATCCTCCTGCGCAAACGGCTATAGCCTCGCCGCCTCAGCCGATCTCCACAACGATCCGGCCGCGGATCTTGCCTTGTAGAATGTCGGCCGCAAGCTGAGGGACTTCATCGAACGCATGGGTGGTGGTCACGGCTTCAAGCTTGGCGGGGTCAAGATCCTGCGCCAGCCGGCCCCATGCGCGTTCGCGCTTGGCCATGGGCGCCATCACGCTATCCACGCCAGCAAGCGTCACGGCCCGCAGGATGAAGGGCATTACGCTGCCGGGCAGATCGCTGCCCTGAGCAAGGCCCGTGGCCGCCACGCAGCCGCCGTACATCGTCGCCGCGATGAGATTGACCAGCGTCGTTGATCCAGCGACATCGATAGCGCCTGCCCAGCGTTCCTTGCTGAAGACCTGGGCGGGTCCTGACAGTTCCGAACGATCGATGATCTCGCTTGCGCCCAACGCCTTCAGGTACGCCTCCTCTTCGCGCCGCCCCGTGGACGCGATGACATGATAGCCAAGCTTGGACAGCACCGAGACAGCAATGGACCCGACGCCACCCGCAGCGCCTGAAACAGCTACCGGCCCTTTGCCGGGCGTCACGCCATGATCCTCCAGAGCCAGCACACACAGCATCGCCGTGTAGCCTGCGGTCCCTATGGCCATGGCCTGCGCCGCGCTGAAGGCCGTGGGCCGTTTGACAAGCCATTCCGCCGGTACGCGCGCACGCTCCGCATAGCCGCCATGATGACGCTCGGACGTTCCGAAGCCATTCAAGATCACCTCGTCGCCCGGCTTGAAGCGCGCGTTGGAGGATGCCGTCACTACGCCGGCAAAATCGATGCCGGCAATCATCGGCAGCCGCTTGGGCGGTAGGCGCCCGGAGAGAACAAGCCCGTCCTTGTAGTTCACAGTCGAATGGGTGACGCGCACATCGACGTCGCCCTCCATCAGCGCGCTGGGCTCAACCTGCTTGAAACTGGCCGCCAAGCCTTTTGCAGCTTTATCGATCACAAGCGCCCTGAATTGCGTCATTGAGTTTTGTTCCCTCGGTCTAGCGACATTTTTTTAT
This sequence comes from Hyphomicrobium sp., assembly GCA_016793445.1. GTDB lineage: Bacteria > Pseudomonadota > Alphaproteobacteria > Rhizobiales > Hyphomicrobiaceae > Hyphomicrobium_B. The sequence goes on from JAEUME010000001.1 coordinate 75,738, forward strand.
TGTGCGACGCACGCCTTTCCTTCGGTCATCGGAGCAACATTTGCGTTGCATAAGCGCACATCGTGACATTCTTCTACGATACTAGCAAATGCCGGTACTTGCGTGATCCGGCGGATAGCAAAACTTCCCATTAGAACCAGACAAAGGCAATCGCGCCTGATGGCGTGTCCAGCCCACCATGCGCGCTTTGGCCGCTCAGGCGTGCCGAGCGCACGGCAGCGCAAAACATTTTTCGCTTGGCATGGCACCTAAGTCGCATCTAGCGTTCGCTCCGCGCCGCTCGCAAGGGCGGTGTCGTAACCTGAAACCTCTCCAACGAGGAGTCGTCGATGGAAGTCAGAATGAGACTGAATGTGCTGGCAGCCTTCCTCTCGTTTGGATTCGTGGCCGCCGTCGTTTTCGGGATGTTTTGAAGACGCGGGTAAGACGCGTTAGCCATCGATCACGAAGGTCTGTCGGTTGCCCCCCGTATCGGTAAACCGAAAGAACCAAAGGCGGGTTCTTGATCAACGGAATAAATACTTGAAAGGCGCGAGGCTCCGGCACTCGCGCCTTTCTTTTGCCCTTGCTCCTCGTGCTAACGGCGCATGAAGTAGCCGAGGATTGCCAACATCAGCGGTACATACAGGTGCGGGAACTTCAGCGGGATCGCATTGATCACGGCTGGCACGAAGATGACCGCCGCTGCACCGATGAGAGCCAGCACCAGCGAGAGCGCCAACGCGTTTGGCGAGCGCTGGGGCACGTCTTTTAGAACCAGGGACGCCAGCAGGCCGATAATCCAAACGAGCACGGCGTAGATGGCAGCGTGCACGAAAAATCGCAAATCGCCCGACACCGGTATGAAGCGCAGAACCCCCGGCGCGCCAAGGTAGGCTCCGAAAAATTGCAGCACGACCAGGATGAGGTTGCTCAGCAAAGATTTCCCCCTCTTGGCGCATTCGGCCCTCAGCCCTGCGCTCGATGCGTAAAATTACTCGATAGCACAACGGCATGTCCGCCTAAAGCAGGCTCAGCCAATCACTCTCATAAGGACGCACGTGGCGAGCAGCTAGGCTTTGAGCCGGTATCCTGTCTTGAAGATGAGCCAGATGACGGCAAGACAAACGAGGAGAAAGACAAGCGTCATAAGCAGACTGACGCCGACGCTCACATCCGAGATTTCATAGAAGCTCCAGCGAAAGCCGCTGATCAGGTACACGATCGGATTGAGCAGCGTCACGGTCTTCCAGAACGGCGGAAGCATGTTGAGCGAGTAGAACGTGCCGCCCAGGAACGACAACGGCGTGATGATGAGCAGCGGGATGAGCTGCAGCTTCTCGAAGCCCTCTGCCCAAAGACCGACAATGAAGCCAAGCAGGCTGAAAGCAATCGAGGTCAGCAGCAGGAAGGCCAGCATCCAGAACGGGTGCGCTATGCGCACCTCCACAAAGAAGCTTGCCGTGACGAGGACGATCAATCCCAGGATAACTGACTTCGTCGCTGCTGCCCCGACATACCCCAGCACGATCTCCAACGCCGACACCGGCGCCGACAAGATCTCATAGATCGTTCCCGTAAAGCGCGGAAAGTAGATCCCGAAGGAGGCGTTGGCGGTGCTTTGCGCCAGGATCAGCATCATAATGAGACCCGGCACTATGAACGCGCCGTAGCTCACGCCTTCCACTTCAGAGATCCGCGATCCGATCGCAGCTCCGAAGACGACGAAATAGAGCGACGTCGACAGCACCGGCGAGATGACGCTTTGCATCAGCGTGCGCCGCCACCGGGACATCTCGAATGCGAAGAGCGCGCGCACGGCTACGATGTTCATTGCGCCGCCTTCTTGACCAGATCCACGAAAATATCCTCCAGCGAGCTTTCCTCCGTCCGCAGGTCTGAAAACGTAACTCCGGCCGAACGCAAATCGTTCAGAAGGGCGGTAATGCCCGTGCGCTCGCTCTTCGTATCGAAGGTGTACGTGAGGTGCTTGCCATCCGGGGATAGCACAAGGTTGTGCGCATCGAGCCCGGCCGGCAATGTGACGAGCGGCGACTGCAAGTCGAGCACCAGCATCTTGCGGCCCAGCTTGCGCATCAACTCGTCCTTGCGCTCAACTAGAACGATGCCGCCCTTCAGGATCACCCCCACGCGATCCGCCATCAGCTCGGCTTCTTCGATGTAGTGCGTGGTGAGAATGATCGTGACGCCATCGGCGCGCATGCCGCTGATGACGTCCCACATGCCGCGCCGCAATTCCACGTCCACGCCCGCCGTCGGCTCGTCGAGAAACAGAATGCGCGGCTCATGCGCCAGCGCCTTGGCAATCAGCAGCCGCCGCTTCATGCCGCCTGACAGGCTGAGAATCCGGCTGTCCTTCTTGTCCCATAGCGAGAGCTGGCGCAGGATTTTTTCGACATAGGCGTGATTCTTGGGCTTGCCGAACAGACCCCGGCTGAAGTTCACCGTCGCCCACACGGATTCGAACATGTCGAGCGTCAATTCCTGGGGAACGAGTCCGATGGCGGACCGCGCGGCACGGAACTCGGTTACGTTGTCGTGACCGGCGACGCTGACCGAGCCAAACGATGCATTCACGATCCCGCAAATGATATTGATGAGTGTCGTCTTGCCGGCCCCGTTGGGACCCAGCAGGGCGAAAATTTCGCCTTCGTTGATGTCAAGGTCCACACCATGCAGCGCAGTGAACCCCGAGGCGTACGTCTTGGAGACGTCTATGACAGAAATGATTGCCGGCATGGGATGACGCTAGCAGATAAGGGGGCCTACCGACAGTGCGCCAGCCCGCCGCAAACAGGATCCTTTTTCAGAAGGCTCGCCTTGTCTATCGCAGGCCAGGACCGGCGATGATCTGCCCTGTTTCCTCGCTTATGACCCGGCTGTGACCCGGGCTTCCATCCGGCATGGGAACGCCTTTACCGAGGATGAAAGCCACAGAATGCCCGCCGCTGAGACCGGCTGGAAATCGTAGCTTCTTGACGATCTTCAACTCACCGGGCATCGAGAATTCCTCATCCGCCCGCTGGCCCTCTACGTTTGCCTCTCCGACGATGGTAAGGTTCCCGAACCTGCGGACGCGGCGGCTGCCCACGGCCTCCAGCGCGCCTTCATCCAGAAGCTGCGCGAGCCCCGCCTGCTGAGGAAGCACGTCATAGTCCTTGACCGGGAGCGGCGAGACGACCGCGCTTGCGTCGAGATCCGCGACGCCGCCCGGCGCATAGCGCAGGCTCTCGCGCCACATGGCCGCGCCTGCTCCGGTCTTGGGAAGGATGCGTGTGATCGGAAACTTCGCATCCGGATCCTGGATGCCGGAGGGCAGCAGCACCTTGCTCACGCCATAAGAGGCGACGACGTTGTCGGGAGCTCGCCCGATGAGCCCCTTGATCGCAGCGGCAGCCTTTAAACCCTGGCCGGACTCGGCCCTGTCGAAATGTCTCAGACAGTTGGCGGCGGCGGCAACGAACACCCGATCCTTGGCAAGGCCGCTCACCGCCGCACGGTTCCTGCCGTTCGGCATGGCTTGACTGGAGAGTGCCACGAACTGCGCAACACGCTTGGTGTCACCCGTCACATGCCAGACCATGGCCTCGAAGGATACCGCAACAATGAAGAGCGGCTCGTCGCCCGCTTCGATTTCGATGTGCGCGGCGCCCACTTCCAGATCGTCACCGCCGATCGAGACGTTGGAAAGTGTCTTTCCCTCGTAGGCACCAAGAAGGAGGATTTTATCGCCAGCCGCAGGCGCGGGCAGCCCGCACGCTTTGGCCTGGGCGGCGGCTTGCTCTTCCTGCAGGCGCCTTTGGTCGGCCTGTTGCACAGCGCGGCGCGCAGCCTCCGCCTTCTGGGTGAAGGCGGCGCTTTCCTCAATCGACAATATGCCGTTGCCGTCGGCGTCGATTTCGCCCAGCACACGGTCCACGACCGTCTCGAACTCTGCTTTCGAAATCAGGCCGTCCTTGTCCGCGTCGAACGACTGCGGCAGCACGTTCTGAGCGGCAAATCTGTAGGCTATTGCGCCTTGATTGCCGGGAACGCGATAGGCCTCGGCGAAGGAGATAACGCCATCTGCGTCGCTGTCGGCTTTCAACGCATCGCCCACGAGCCGATCCAGGATCTGCCTTGCCTGCTCCGGCGTTGGCTCGACCTGCGCGGTTCCCGAAGAGAGAGGGCGTAGTGACTGTTGCCTCAGGACCGCTTCCAATTCACTGCGCGTCACGCGGCCGTCGCCGTCGAGATCGTTCTGCAGGATGGCGCCCAACGCCTGACTGCGCATCTGCGCCATTTGCTTCTTTTCGAGAAGTTCATAGTCGCTTCGCGACACGCCCGAACCATCGGCGTCTATGTTCTGAAAGATCATATCCAGCGACTTGCGAACTTGAGCCACCTCCTGACCATTGCCGCCCAGGTAGATGCGCGACCTTGCCCAGTCCTCCGCCGAAATCTCAACGGATTGCGCCGATGCCTCAACTGAAGATGCAAATGCGGCCGCGATGACCGCCAACACGAATCCTGGAAAGTGCCGCCCGTACTTCATCGCCAAAGCCCCATGCCGATATCACCGTACGCCACCGGAGGCAGGTACGAACGCGAGCTTCAGTTGCGACGTCTTAACAGAGTGCAAATTGATCCGTGCTCGAACCGCAGCGTCCGGCCATCAGGACTTACGCCCGGTTAAGCACCGCGCCAAATCCGGACTCTGCAGCGTTTCTCTTCACGCTACCTTTTGCGCGTTGAGACGCTTGGGATCATAGTTCAAGACCGAAGCGAGCCAGCGCTCGGCGTCCTCCGGCGTCCACTTCTTGCGGCGCGCGTAGTCCTCCACCTGGTCGCGCTCTATTTTCCCGACGCCAAAGTAGTGGCTTTCGGGATGGGCGAAATAGAGTCCCGAGACGGATGCGCCCGGCCACATGGCGAAGCTTTCGGTCAGCGCGATGCCGGTTGCGTTGGCGACGTCCATCAACGTCCACAGCACCTTCTTCTCGGTATGATCGGGTTGCGCCGGATAACCCGGCGCGGGGCGGATGCCCGAATACTTCTCTAAGATCAGATCATCATTGGAGAGGTTCTCGGTTGGCGCGTAGCCCCACAACTCCTTGCGCACCTTTTCGTGCATGGCTTCTGCGAAGGCTTCTGCGAAGCGGTCGCACAGAGCCTTGGCTATGATGCGGCTATAGTCGTCTGTCTTGGGAATGTGCTTTTCGATCGCCTCCTCTTCGCCAAGGCCCGCGGTTACCGCAAAGCCGCCGATATAATCGGCAAGCCCGGTCTCCTTGGGGGCGATGAAGTCGGCGAGCGCGGTATGCGCGCGATTGCGCGAGGGATCGCGCGCAATCTGCTGGCGCAAAGTATGCAGAGTCGCAACCTTGGAATGGCGCGGTTCTCCCGTGTAAAGTTCGATGTCATCGCCCACCGAATTGGCGGGCCAGAAGCCTACCACGCCCGACGCCGTTATCCACTTTTCCGCGACCATGCGTTTCAGCAGCGCCTGGGCGTCGTCGAACAGCTTCTTGGCTTCCGCGCCGACCTTATTGTCGGTGAGGATCTGCGGGTAGCGGCCCGAGAGCTCCCAAGTCTGGAAGAACGGGGTCCAGTCGATGTAGGGCACGAGCTTTGCGAGATCGAAGTTTTTGAAAGCGCGAGGCCCCATGAACGTGGGCTTTACCGGCTTGAAATTCTCCCAGTCGATCTTGAACGCATTGGCGCGCGCCTGCGCCAGAGTGATGCGCTGTTTGCGCGCCTCACTCGCATGGTGGGCCTCGCGGACCTTGGCGTAATCGCTCTTCACTTGCGCCACAAAGCGCCGGCTCTCGTCCTCGGACAGCAGATTGGAGACGACGCCGACCGCACGCGAGGCGTCGAGGACGTAGACAGCCTGCCCACGTTCGTAGTTGGGAGAAATCTTCACCGCCGTGTGCACCTTGCTCGTCGTCGCGCCGCCGATCAGCAGCGGGCAGTCGAAGCCCTCGCGCTCCATCTCGGCCGCGACAAAGCACATCTCATCGAGGGACGGCGTAATAAGTCCGGACAGGCCGATCATGTCGACCTTCTCCTTCTTCGCCGTCTCGAGGATCCTGGCCGCAGGCACCATGACGCCAAGATCGATGACCTCGTAGTTATTGCACTGGAGAACGACGCCGACGATATTCTTGCCGATGTCGTGCACATCGCCCTTCACGGTCGCCATCAGGATCTTGCCCGCGGCGGGCATCTGATCGAGGCCGGACGCCTTCTTCTCCGCTTCCAGGAAGGGTTGCAGATACGCGACCGCCTGTTTCATGACGCGCGCGGACTTCACCACCTGAGGCAGGAACATCTTGCCTGCTCCGAACAGGTCGCCGACGACATTCATGCCGGCCATCAGCGGGCCTTCGATAACGTGCAGCGGCTTTTCGGCCTTCGCTCGCGCCTCTTCCGTGTCGATCTCGATGAACTCCGTGATGCCATGAACGAGCGCATGCGACAGGCGCTCTTCAACGGACTTCTCGCGCCAGGAGAGATCCTTTTCCTTGGCTTTCGCGCCACCTTCTCCCTTGAAGCGCGGCGCGGCTTCCAGCAATCGGTCGGTGGCATCTGGACGGCGATTGAGGATCACGTCCTCACACAGATCGCGCAGGTCCTTTGGAATGTCGTCGTAAAGCGCGAGCTGGCCCGCATTCACGATGCCCATGTCCATGCCGGCCTGGATGGCATGATAGAGAAACACCGAGTGCATGGCTTCGCGCACGGGCTCGTTGCCGCGGAAGGAGAACGATAGGTTCGACACGCCACCCGAGATATGCACGAGCGGCATCTTCTCCTTGATCAGGCGTGCGGCCTCGATGAAGGCGATGCCATAGCCGTTGTGTTCCTCGATACCTGTGGCGACGGCAAAGATGTTGGGATCGAAGATGATGTCTTCCGGTGGAAAGCCGACCTTTTCGGTCAAGAGCTTGTAGGCGCGCTCGCAGATCCCGACCTTACGCTCGATGGTGTCCGCCTGGCCCTGCTCGTCGAAGGCCATGACGACAACCGCGGCGCCGTAGCGAAGCACCTTGCGCGCCTGCTCCAGGAAAGGCCCTTCGCCTTCCTTCATGGAAATCGAGTTGACGATGGCCTTGCCCTGCACGCATTTCAGCCCGGCCTCGATAACCGACCATTTGGAAGAGTCGATCATCACCGGCACTTTGGCGATATCGGGCTCCGATGCGATGAGATTGAGGAACGTCACCATCGCCTTCTCGCTGTCGAGCAGGCCTTCGTCCATGTTGATGTCGATGATCTGCGCGCCCGCTTCCACCTGCTGGCGCGCGACCGCCAGGGCCGCAGGGTAATCGTTCTGTTCGATGAGCTTGCGGAACTTTGCCGAACCCGTGACGTTCGTGCGCTCACCGACGTTAATGAAAACCTGCGCTGCGTTTCCTGTGGTCATTTCGTTGTCCCGGTTCCAATTACTGGGTTGTTCTCAGTTGTCGTTGGCAAGTCCCTCACCTGTCGCTTCGCGACATCCTCTCCCGTCCCGGGAGAGGAAAGTGCATCAAGTCTGCCCCTTCCTTCTCCCTTGGGGAGAAGGTGCCCGAAGGGCGGATGAGGGGGCTGAGGCCGTTTGCGGACAGCATCCAGAATTCCATCCAAAACACCTTCGATGTTGTTCTTTATTTCCGCGTTCCATATGCGGATGACCTCATAGCCAAGTGCTTTCAAAGCTTGTGAGCGTTCTTCGTCGGCGCGCGCGTGCTCCTCTCGTGCGTGCTGAGAACCATCCAGTTCTATGATCAGTCGAACCTGCTCGCACAAAAAGTCTGCGATGAAAGGACCGCACGGTGCCTGCCGGCGAAACTTCAAACCATTCAGTCGCCGGTCGCGTAGTCGTGCCCACAGTTTGCGTTCCTCTTCGGTTTGTCGACGCCGCAACCTGCGCGCAATTTTTGCCAACTGCTCTGTCATACGCTTGGCTCGTCACAACCAGTCAAAGTCCCTAACCTGTCCCTTCGGGACATCCTCTCCCGTCCCGGGAGAGGAAAGTGCATCAAGTCTGCCCCTTCCTTCCCCCTCGGGGAGAGGGTGCCCGAAGGGCGGATGAGGGGGCTGCCTTCATCGTGTGGCACGTCTACCCATGCACAAAAGGCTCCAGTCCCGAGAGGCGCATCTTGGGTTCGATTTCAGGTATCGGACGCGGCTTGTACTTCTTCGCGTGCTCCGCGATGTGCGAGATGTGATCGGGCGTCGTGCCGCAGCAGCCACCGACGATGTTGATCAAGCCATCGGCGAACCATGGATCGACCTTACAGGCCATTTCATCACCGGTTTCATCATAGCCGCCCATGGCGTTGGGCAGGCCCGCGTTCGGATAGGCCGAGATCCGCACGCTCGCGACGTGAGAAAGGTCGGCAATATACGGGCGCATCAGTTCCGCACCCAGCGCGCAGTTGAGACCGATCGAAAACGGCTTCAAGTGACGCATCGAGTACCAGAACGCTTCCGCCGTCTGGCCGGACAGAGTGCGGCCCGAGCGGTCGGTAATGGTTCCCGAGATCATGATCGGCAGTTCGAGATTGGCTTCATCGAAGGCTTCCAGCGTCGCATAACCGGCCGCCTTCGCGTTCAGGGTGTCGAAGATCGTTTCGATCAGAATGATGTCGGCGCCGCCTTCGATCAGACCCTTCACCTGCTCTTTGTAGGCGGCGCGCAGCTCGTCGAAGTTGACGTTGCGGAAGCCTGGATCGTTGACGTCCGGCGAGATCGACGCGGTGCGGTTCGTCGGCCCGACCGCACCGGCGACAAAGCGCGTCTTGTCTGGCGTCTTCTTCGACCAGACGTCCGCCGCTTTGCGCGCGAGCCTGGCGCTTTCCACGTTCATTTCATAGGCGAGCGCCTGCATACCGTAATCGGATTGCGAAATGACCTGAGCTCCAAACGTATTCGTCTCGGCGATGTCGGCGCCCGCGGCAAAATACGCATCGTGAATGTCGTAGATCATGTCGGGCTGGGTCAGCGAAAGCAGCTCGTTATTGCCTTTCACGTCCTGCTTCCAATCTTCAAAACGCTTGCCGCGGTAGGTTTCCTCCGTCGGCTTGTGTTGCTGGATCATCGTGCCCATGGCACCATCGATGATCAGGATGCGCTCCCTGGCGGCCTTTTCCAGCGCGGCCCAGCTTGGCTTGCGTCTCATTTTCCAACCTCGAACTCTGACCCTTCCGGGCCGTTGAACCTTTCAGATCGCTGCAGCGACCAATCCTGCATGGAGGGTCTGCGCCATGCGCCTAGAGCCCACCGTCTCCCCCGTGCCGTCCGGCTCGGCGGCGCGGCCCTCCTGCTTTTTTGTTGCGCTAGGCGACTCGCGCTCCGCGAGCCGGCCGCAAAGCGCGGGATCGTGTTGTTACGCTTTGCGACTCCCCTTTTCAGAGAGCCTGCCGCAAAGCGCGTAAAATGCTTCAGCCTGTCATCCCGGTCGAGCCCTCTCGCGAGAACCGGGACCCAGTTGAGTCAAGATCTTCTCTCACCCGGCAGCCGCCTGCCTTTTTTCCAAAGGCGCAACCCTCAACGGCCGCAAGCCAAGCAGATGACAGATCGCATAAACCAGATCGGCCCGGTTCAGCGTGTAGAAGTGGAACGACCGTATCCCTTCATCGACGAGCTGCATCGCTTGCTCTGTGGCGACCGCCGCCGCCACCAGATGCGTCGTCTGCACGTCGTCCTCGATGCCTTCGAAGCGCCGCGCAAGCCACGAGGGGACGGTTGCGCCCGCACGCACCGCAAAGCCCGCGACCTGGCGGAAGTTGTGAATGGGGACGAGCCCCGGAATGATCGGGATCCAGATCCCCGCTGCGCGTGCACGCTCCAGGAAGCGCAAAAAATGCGTGTTGTCGAAACCGAACTGGGTGATGATGCGATCGGCGCCCGCATCGACCTTGGCCTTCAGGTTATCCATATCGGCGGCGAGCGTGATGCTCTCGGGATGCTTTTCGGGATAACCCGCCACCGAGACCTCGAAGCCCGCGATCTTCTTCAGACCGCTCACCAGATCGGCGGCGTTGACGTAGCCGCCGGGATGGGGCTGGTAGCGCGACCCCACGCCTCCGGCGGGATCGCCCCGCAGCGCTACGATATGCCGGACACCCTCCGCCCAGTAGGCGCGCGCGACCTCGTTCACTTCCTCCTTCGTCGCATCGACACAGGTCAGATGCGCGGCTGGACGCAATCCTGTCTCACGGATAATGCGTGAAACAATGGCATGCGTGCGCTCGCGTGTGGACCCCCCTGCGCCATACGTGACGGACACGAACTCCGGCGCCAGCGGAGCAAGCCGCGAAATGGCCGCCCACAACTGCTCGTCCATCTTTTCGGTTTTCGGTGGAAAGAACTCGAAGGAGACATCGATGTCGCCCGTGCCGAGCAAGCGGCTCTTTCTCTCTTTTATTTCAGCCATCATCGGGCATCCTCCAGTCTCGCGGCCGCGCGCTTGGCGGCGTTGTTTTGCCTTTGCGTGTCTGCGTCTACGGGGCGCTCGGCCAGCCAGACCGACACGGTAAGCTTCTTGGTATTCTCCGCCTCGTTTGGCGCGAGTTGCTGAAACTTGCGCGACAGCAGGCCTGCGTCTTCCATCCATTGCGTGACTTGGGCACGAGCAAACCCCAGCCGTTCGTGCGCCTGCTCCTCGCGCAGAAAGTCGAGCGCGTGGGGCGCGAAGTCGACGACAAGCAGCTTGCCTCCCGGCTTCAGCACGCGGGCAGCCTCACGAACGGCAAGCGCGGGGTCGGACAAGAAATGCAAAACCTGATGCATTACGACGGCGTCAGCCGACTGGTTCTGCAAAGACAGCGCATAGATGTCGCCATGGCGAACCTGCGCCCTGGCGTTGCCCGACTTCGCAAGGCGCGCGCGTGCGTAGGTCAACATGGCCTGATTGACATCGATCCCGAGACCGCGCGTATAGCGATCTCCCAGCAACTCCAGCGCGCGCCCGGTCCCCGTGCCCAGATCGAGAAGAAACGAGAACGGACCTGGCCCCAGGGCATCCAGCATGGCCGCTTCCACATCAACCTCCGAGACATGGAGTGCGCGGATGCGGTCCCAGTCGGCAGCGTGATCCTCGAAAAATTTTTGCGCGGCCGCCTCGCGGTCGCGCTTCAGGGCCTCAGCCCGCTCCCGGTCCCGGCGTGCGTCGTTGTCGGAGGAATCAACATCGGCCACGAGGCGCAAGGCGAGCCGCCCGCCCGCGGAACGGTCCGAAATGTGGAAATAGACCCAACTTCCTTCCCTGAAACGCTCGATGAGCCCCGCCTCGACCAACAGCTTCAAGTGGCGTGAGATGCGCGGCTGGCTTTGGCCCAGGATGAGCGTGAGATCCTTCACATTCAATTCGCCAGCCTGAAGCAAAAGGAGAATGCGCAAGCGCGTCGGCTCGGCCGCAGCTTTGAGCGCGCCAACAAGCTCGGTAATCGGCAGGTGCGGGTTCGTATCCATGCCGCATAGATATAAAGATATGTTTATGTGTCAAGGCATATTCGTGCGCTATACACTTGGGACATCGTTCAACCGCCCGTTAACCAAGCCGGTCTAGGGTCATCACCATCAGTTTGGATCGTGAGCGCGGAAGTGCCGGTAGGAAGTGCCCAGTAAATGTATCCTGTAACGCTCGCCAATGATGTGCCAGATGTGGAAGGCCTCAGCCAGCCGATGGCCGCGCGGGGCCGGTACGAGGCGGCGCGCGGGCTGCCACGCTTTGGGGCCAGCACACTCATCCCCAGCCGCCACGCTGCTAACAACCCCTTGGGCATTCTTTCGCCGAGATTGCCGTGCCAATTGCTTGGCGGATTAGCCTGGACGAATTCGCCAAGGGTTGCACAAGCATTGCGCCGGGAGCAAGAATGGACGCGTCCGGACCAGAGGGAATTGCGAAAAGCGCCGGACGTTCTTCGCAAGCTAGAATGCGAGCGACCGGCCAGTTGGCGGGATCGCGTCGAGGAGTTTTGACGTGACGAATATTGTTTCACTGGGGATGACTGCCACGATGCGTGCACACCGTTTTGCTTTCCTTGTCCTTGCGACACTCGCCGCTGCTTTTTCGCTGACCGGCGCGGCCCGTGCCGAGACGCCTGCCGGCTATATGCAGCGGGTTCAGAACGAGTTGTTGGCAGCTCAGCGATCCGGCTCCTCGGTCGCCTTTTCCAACGTTCTGCGCAAGCACATGGACGTGCCCTCCATCGGGCTGACAGCATTAGGCGAACATGCGCGCACGTTGCCAAAGGCTGATCGCCCGGCCTATTTCAACGGCATGATCCGCTTCATTTCCAACTACGCTGCAAAGGAAGCGCCGAAATATCCTGTCGCCTCGGCGGTGGTCGTTGGCCAGGGCGAGGAAACCGTTGGGGGCACCACCGTCGACAGCCGCATCACGCTGCGCTCGGGCGAAAGCTATGACATCCGCTGGAAGATCGTTCGCCGCGGCGACGCCTACAAAGTGCGGGACGCTCAGGTCATCGGCTTCTGGATGACCTCGTTCCTCGACACGCTGTTCCAGAACTACATCTCCGAGAACGGCAACAACCCTCGTGCCCTCATCCTGGCGTTGAACCGCTCGTAAGCGGGTTACCTATTTCCGGCACGGTTTAGAGAGAGCGCCTGGCCATCCAGGCGCTCTTTCTTTGGATTTGGCGGGCTGGCGCACCGAAAAAACAAAGCGCGTGTCCCGAGCGCAACCACCGGCTTGAGCAGCTTCGGACGAACGGAACAGAACGGGTTTTTCTGATACGACGCAGGGTCCACCCCACGTCGAGCCGATATTTTGTCCTGCCTGGGCGGGCAACTTGATAATATTAGCAGTGGGAAAGCACGCTCCAACGTGTCCAGGGGCGGCATGCACTGCAAGCGCTCACCTGCCCCCTTGCCAAGGTGGCTTTTGCCGCACGATTGTCCCCGCAAGACCCGTCAAGCGGCCCGCTTGTCGTCACAGTTTTGGACACAACTGACGCCCGATCGATTCAATTGAGAGGCACCCAGGGAGAACCTCATGACGTATTTTAATCTGAAGGTCGCGCCGGTCGCGGCGGCTGCGATCCTTGCCTTGTCGCTGACGACGGCATTTGCCGCCGACGACGCGCCGGCGGCCGATCCGGCAGCGACAGAGCAGCCTGCCGCCGAGGAGGTTGCTCCTGCAGAAGCGGCCCCTGCTGACGCAGCAGCTCCGGCGGAAGAAACCGCCGCGCCAGACGCCGCTGCGACTGAAGCAACTCCCGCCGAAGCGCCGGCGGACGCGGCGGCCGAGGCTCCTGCAGCTGGAGAGGCCGCGCCAGCCGCCAGCGAACTCAGTGCTACCGATCTGGCCATCGGGACGCCCGTGATGGCATCCGACGGCGTTCAGATCGGCGAAGTCAACCGCGTGACATCCGATGCTTCGGGCAAGGTCAGCGAGATCCACGTCACAGCGGGCGGTCCTGCAGGTCTTGGCGCAAAGGTCGTGGCCATTCCGGCAAATATGATCACCTCGGGAGGCAAGCCCGTCAAAGTGTCTATCAGCGCCGCCGACGCCAAGAAGCTGCCGATCCTCGACGACGGCAAAAGCTGATCTGGCGTTCTTTGCGCGTCATAGGCAGTTCGAGCCGCCGCCCGCAAGGCCGGCGGCTTTTTCACCTCACCCGTCATCCCGGCGTGATGAGCCCAATCAGCGCTCGAATTTCTTGAACTTGATGCGGTGAGGCTCGACGGCGGCGTCGCCGAGGCGGCGCTTCTTGTCTTCCTCGTAGTCCGCGAAGTTGCCTTCGAACCATTCGACGTGGCTGTCGCCCTCAAACGCGAGGATGTGTGTCGCCAGACGGTCGAGGAAGAAGCGATCGTGCGAAATGACCACGGCGCAGCCGGGGAAATCTTCCAATGCCGCTTCCAGAGCAGACAGCGTTTCGGTGTCGAGATCATTCGTCGGTTCGTCGAGCAGCAGAAGGTTGCCGCCTTCCTTCAAAAGCTTGGCGAGATGCACGCGGTTGCGCTCACCGCCCGACAGCATGCCGACCTTCTTCTGCTGATCGGCCCCCTTGAAGTTGAACCAGCCACAATACGCGCGCGAAGGCACTTCCTTCTTGCCGCCCAGCGAAAGCTGGTCGAGACCGCCGGAGATCTCCTCCCAAACAGTCTTCTTGTCGTCGAGGTGCGCGCGGGATTGGTCGACATAGGAGATCTTGACGGTCTCGCCGAGACGGATCGTGCCCTTGTCGGGCTTCTCCTGACTGGTGAGCATCTTGAAAAGCGTCGTCTTGCCGGCGCCGTTCGGGCCTATGACGCCCACGATGCCGCCCGGCGGCAGATTGAACGACAGTCCATCGATCAGAAGGCGGTCGCCAAAGCCCTTGGTCAGCCCATCCGCCTCGATGACGACCCCGCCCAGGCGCGGGCCGGTTGCGATCTGGATAGAGGCGCGTCCCGTCTCCTCGCGTCCCGCTTCCTCAGCCAGCTTCTCGTAGGCCGTGATACGCGCCTTCGACTTTGCCTGACGGGCCTTGGGTGAGGAACGGATCCACTCCAACTCCCGAGCGAGTGCCTTCTGCTTGCTCTCCTCTTGGGATTTCTCGGTCGCTTCGCGCTTGGCCTTCTGTTCCAGCCAGCTTGAGTAGTTGCCCTTGTAGGGCACGCCCTGGCCACGATCGAGTTCCAGCGTCCACTCGGTAATGTTGTCGAGGAAGTAACGGTCGTGGGTCACGAGGATGACACAGCCGGGATACTCCTTGAGATAGCGCTCGAGCCACGCGACGCTTTCGGCGTCGAGATGGTTCGTCGGTTCATCGAGAAGCAGGATGTCGGGTTTCGAGAGCAACAAGCGGGTGAGCGCGACGCGGCGCTTCTCGCCGCCCGACAGCTTCGCCACGTCGGCATCGCCGGGCGGGCAGCGCAATGCGTCGAGCGCCTGCTCCACCTGGCTGTCGAGATCCCACAGGTTCTGGGCATCGATCTTATCCTGCAATTCGGTCATCTCGTCCGCCGTCTCTTCGGAGTAGTTGGCGGCGATCTCGTTGTAGCGGTCGAGGATATCTTTCTTTTCGGCGACGCCCTCCATGGCGTTGCCGAGCACGTCCTTCGTTGGATCGAGCTCCGGCTCCTGCGACAGGTAGCCGACCTTGATGCCGTCGGCGGCCCACGCCTCGCCGACGAAGTCGTCCATGAGCCCCGCCATGATCTTGAGCAGCGTCGACTTGCCTGCGCCGTTCAAGCCGACCACGCCGATCTTGGCGCCAGGCAGGAACGACAGTGAAATGTCCTTGAGAACCGTTTTGCCCCCCGGATAGGTCTTGGAGAGCTTGTGCATGTGATAGACGTACTGGTGGGCTGCGGCCATGGATGGCGCCTCCTTTATGGGTTCGCAAATGGCATGATTTGGCCGGGTTCTAGCCCATTCCCAAAGGCATCTCAACCCGGCCCGCCGCTCTCCGCGGCCTGAAAATCACAAAGCTGTAAGGTCATCGCCTGCATGTGATCGCGAATAGGCGAAATCTGACTTTCAAGTCAGGGGAGCGGCACTACCTAACGTCAGTAAGACCTCTGTTCCCGGAAGCACCCAGTCTTCCCCCAACGCGCAAGACCACACGGGAGCCACGTCATGGCCGAAACAACCAATACGCCATCTGATCCCAATACGCACCGCCCCGCCAAGGAGCGCGTCCTGTGCGCTATCACCGGCAAGTACCGGCTCAAGAAGGAGATGGTCAACATCGAGACGCTGCGCCCCAGTCTCGTCGAGCGCATACGCCGCGACCATCCCGGCCTTCCCGCCGACGCTATGATCTCGCGCCGGGTCATCGATCTTTATCGGGTCAAGTATGTCGAAGAACTGCTCAAGGCCGAGCATGGCGATATTTCTGAGATTGAGCGGCGCGTCGCCGAGAGCCTTTCCTCCCACGACACGCTGGCGGAAAACATCGAGGCTGAATACGAAGAGGACAGGACGCTCGGAGAGTGGATGTCCGACGTGCTTGCAGCCTTTGGCGGAAGCTGGTCGTTCCTGATCGTATTTGCTCTCTTCCTCGCGCTTTGGATGGGATACAACGTCACCGCCGGCGACAGAAGCGCCTTTGATGCCTATCCATTCATCCTTCTCAACCTGATCCTATCGACCATCGCGGCTATTCAGGCCCCCGTCATCATGATGAGCCAGAAGCGCCAGGAAGCCAAAGACCGCCTGCGTTCGCTCAACGACTATCAGGTGAACCTGAAGGCCGAACTCGAAATCCGCCATCTCCACGAGAAGCTGGATCACTTGATCTCAAAGCAATGGCAGCGCCTTGCAGAGATCCAGCAGCTACAATTGGAATCCATGCAGGAAAAACGGCGCTGATTTGTCCCCCGTTTCCAGGTTCGCCCCCCAGGCCGGGTTCTTGGAATTGGCGAAGAAATAGATGCCCAGTCCGCTCGTAAACAGCAGCCAACCCCAAAGCGTGTGCTCGATCCAAACCGCGGCGAACGAACGTGTCTTCCAATAGCGCCAGGAAAACAGCAGTCCGCCGGCCAGCGTCAAAGCCAACGCCAGGTGGTTGCGGAAGATGACGTGCGACAGAGCAAACGCAGTTGCGCTCACCGCGATCATGACAGCGGGCCGCACAAAGAGGGTCGCGTAGCGGTGAAAGAAAAACACCCGATAGATGAATTCCTGCGCGAGTACCGAGGTGAAGGGATAGAGCACAAGCATCTTTGCCCATAGTTTCGTGCGCTCACGCGGCAGGTTGAACAGCTGATCGGGCAGCAGCGCCCACACGGCGAGAAGCACGGCCGGCGCGGCCAGCGCAAAGGGTGCCAAGATTGCGCGCGTGGTGCCTGCCGGCATGGGCGTCAGCAAGGCTGACCGCCAATCGAAGGTGCGGTCGAAGAGCGTGAGCGCGGCAATGACGGCAATCACCGGACCGAGCGCCCAGAACAATGGTACGCCGTGGTCGAACATGATCACGCGCATGAGGCAGGGCGCGGCGATAAAGAGCAGCGCAAATTCGACAGCGAGCCACCTGCGGGTGCGCATCACCTGCTCCCACCGCTCTCGCAAAGCCCCGGGATCATGTGCATGCGGGCGAGGAAGCGGCGTTCGATCTCGTCTGCGATGGTGCGGGCCGAGTCCAGCGGCGCATAGCTCCATGTCTCAAGAACGAACGGCGCTCCCAACGCGCGCGTGATGCCTTTGGCCCGCATGGCTGCGTGAAAGCGGTCGAATTTCGGGCTGCCGCCGTCGGGATGAAACACGTGAATGGGCTTTCCCGTCGCGGCGGCCTCGCCCACCATGTTGACGCTATCCGCAGTGACCACAAATGCATCGGCGTGGGCGAGAAAATGCGGATAGGGATTGTCGCCCTCTCCGCGCCACAGGATGCGATGCGCCGAAGCCGTCGCCTGATCGATCGCATCGAGGAGATCGGGTGGCGTGCGCCGCGACGCTGTGATCATCAGACCGGCGCCACTGTCTGCAAGACCCGTCAACGCCTCAACGAAGCGGGTCAAATCCCCTGGACCATAGCGATAGTCGCCATTGGGGCCGCCGATCAGAACCGCAACGCGCGGACGCGGCAATGCGGCGATCGCAGCCGGCATATCGGCACGCAACTTGGCAAGACGGGCTGGACCATAGCGATGGGGTGAGGTCAGGGTCGTCACGACATTGGCGCCCCGCCGCACGTCATGCTCGGGCACCCAGAACAAGTCCGCGCTGCGGGGACCGGTCTTGGGATCGAGCAGGATGATCGTAAAGGTCTTCAAGCCTGCCTTGCGCTTCAAGGCGCGGATATAGGGCGTCGTGAGCCGCCCCGTCGCAAAGGCAATGTCGGGCCACGGCGGCGCGAAGTTGCTGCCTGACGCGCCAAAATGAGCCGCGCGGGGGGGACGCCCATAGGGCGCCGTCAACTTGGAGATCGCTCCCGGCTCGGCAATCCGCTTGACCTCGGCTGCAACGCCCAGCGCCTCGGCGACGCCCCGCATCTGGATCTCGTGACCGGCCTTGCCGTCCGAAATGATCCAAGCCCGCTTGCCTCTGACCACGCCTGTCGCTTCACGCCCCACGCATGGGCCTCCCTTGCCGCATAGTTTTTCCTCTTGTGACGGGCCTGAGCCTGACTGTCGAGAGCCATGCCGCCCCGGTCCGTTGTGAAATAATTGCAAAGACAGACTTCGATCGACTTTGCTGTTATTATCCGATTTGCGGATCGAAAAATGGCAAGCCATGGCCCTTACCCTCGACGCCATAGACTGGCGCATTCTTCGGGAACTTCAGTTGGACGGGCGCATCACCAACATCGCGCTGGCCAGCAAAATCGGCCTGTCGGCCCCGCCGTGCCTGCGCCGGGTCCGCACGCTGGAGGAGGCTGGCCTCATCAGCGGCTACACGGCAATCCTCGATGAGGATGCGCTTGGCTTCTTGCTCACTGCGTTCGCGATGGTGCGCCTGCATAATCAGGCCGAAGCCGACCTGCGTGCTTTCGAGAACGCGTTGCTGTCGTGGCCCATCGTGCGCGAGGCGCACATGCTATCGGGTGAAAGCGACTATATGCTGAAGTGCGTTGCGCGCGATCTCACCGCCTTCCAGGCCTTTGTCCTTAATGATCTGACGTCCGCGCCCAATGTGGCCAGCGTGAAAACATTTCTGACCATCCGCCGGGCCAAGCGCGAAAGCGGTGTGCCGATTACCGCGTCCGAAGCCTCCAACATCTGAAACAAAGAGGTCTTACGATGGTTAAAGCCTCTGGCCTACTCATCCCAATCCTCGCGTTTGCGCTCCTTCCTCCCCTCTGCGCATTCGCGCAAGAGGGCAAGACCAAGTCGTTGTTTCAATCACACTTTGCAACCGTCGCAGGCGGCGAACCCTGCTATGCGCGCTCCTATTCAGACGATCACTTGAAAGCCCATCCGGCGCAGCGGGTGGCGGAGATCGAAATCGACATGGCGAAAGTCAATCCCGACGGCAAGCCAATTACCGAGGAGGCGATTGAACTCGGCTTCGGCATCAAGCTCAAGGACAAGACCCACTGGTATACAAATGTCGCCATCTGCAAGAGCGACGCTGACCGCATGAGTTGTTTCCTCGAAGGGGACGGTGGGGCGTTCACGTTGAGCGCGGCGCAAGATGGAGCCGTGCGCCTTGAGACAGGCGACTACGGCATCGCAATGGAAGGCGCGGACGACTTCGTCGAGCTATCAGGCACCGAAGGTGACGACAGGGTATTTATCCTGCAGCAGGCGGACAAGAACGTGTGTGCCGCATCGACCGAGGATGTAAGACAGTAACCGAGCGCCCCACCGTATCACTTCCACTCCACTTTCAGCACCGCGAAGGAGCGCGATCCCTTAGGCGTGGTAACCTCCACGGTGTCGCCTTTGGCTTTGCCAATGAGGGCGCGCGCGATGGGCGAGGATATGGAGATCTTACCGTCGCGCAGGTTTGCTTCCAGATCGCCGACGATGGTGTACTTCACCTTGTCGCCGGTATCTTCGTCCTCAAGCGACACGGTTGCGCCGAACTTGATAGTGTCGCCTGACAGCTTCGACGTATCGATGACTTCCGCGCGCGAGATCTTGTCCTCGAGTTCGGCAACGCGCGCCTCGTTCAGGCCCTGGGCTTCCTTGGCGGCATGATACTCGGCGTTCTCGGAGAGGTCGCCGTGGGCGCGTGCTTCGGAGATGGCGGCGATGATGCGCGGGCGCTCAACCGCCTTGAGGCGTTGCAGCTCCTCCTCGAGGCTCTTCAAGCCCGCGACTGTCATCGGAACCCGTTCCATCGACATCTCCAACGTCTCCTCAAAAGCCCGCACACTGTGTGCGGCACCTCACTTCGACGCTTATCGACCTGAGGAATGCAGCGAACCGGATAGGTGAACAAGACCCGCCCGAGGATATCCCCTGCGGCCTGCCAGACGGCGGCCAGCCGGTTTTTCCCGGATCATCACCTCGAGCCTGCCGGAACTGTTACCGGTACGCAAAACCCTGCAACGGGGCGACGTCAAGCGTATCCGACTTCAGCGCCTTGATGGCTCGCGTGACCGCAGCCGCCCCCGCTAAAGTAGTATAATAGGGCACGTGGTGAAGCAAGGCCGAGCGGCGGATGTCCTTGCTGTCCGCCAAGGCCTTTGCGCCTTCGGTTGTATTAAAAACGAGATTAACCTCACCGTTCTTGATCGCGTCCACGACATGGGGCCGGCCTTCGAGCACCTTGTTGATCGTCTCGCAAGGGACGCCGTTGGCTTCCAGATGGCGCTTGGTGCCGCGCGTCGCGATGATCCTGAAGCCCATGGCCGCCAGATCCTTCACCGGTCCGATGATTCGGTTCTTGTCGCTCTCCTTGACGGAAACGAAGACGGTCCCTCCCGAGGGAAGCTTCTGGCCCGCGCCCAACTGGCTCTTGCCGAACGCCATGGCGAAATCGCGGTCGATGCCCATGACCTCGCCGGTCGAACGCATCTCGGGACCCAGCACCGGATCGACGCCGAGAAAACGGGCAAACGGAAACACCGCTTCCTTCACGGCGATATGATCGAATTTCGGCGCCTTCAAATTGAAGGAGGCCAGCGGTTTGCCTGCCATCACCTCAGCGGCAATGGAAGCGATCGGCAACCCGATCACCTTGGCGACGAACGGCACCGTGCGCGAGGCGCGCGGATTGACCTCGAGAATGTAGACCTTGCCGTCTTTGATTGCGAACTGGACATTCATCAGTCCCACGACCTTGAGCGCGAGCGCCAGCTCGCGCGCCTGGCGTTCCAGCTCCGCGACGATGTCAGGCTTCAGCGAGTATGGCGGCAGAGAGCAGGCACTGTCGCCAGAATGGATGCCCGCCTCTTCGATGTGCTCCATGATGCCGGCGATGAACGTGTCCTTGCCATCTGCAAGGCAATCGACGTCCACCTCCACCGCATCCGTCAGATAGCGGTCAACCAGCAACGGGCGCCTGTCGGACACGACAAGCTCCGAGGGGCTGTCGAGCGTCACCGACAGGCGTGCAACATAGCGGTCGATCTCGGCGCCATCGTGCACGATCTCCATCGCGCGGCCGCCCAGGACGTAGGACGGACGGATGACAACCGGATAGCCGATGCTGTCGGCAATGGCGCGCGCGTCGCCCGGCGATTTGGCAATACCGCTTTCGGGCTGCGCAAGGCCGAGCCTGTCGATGAGCGCTTTGAACCGGTCGCGGTCTTCGGCAAGATCGATCGCATCAGGCGAGGTGCCAAGGATCGGCACACCTGCCTCCTCCAGGGCGCTGGCGAGCTTCAGCGGCGTCTGGCCGCCAAACTGCACGATGACGCCCTTGACCTTGCCGCGCTTGCCCTCCGTGCGGATGACTTCCAGCACGTCCTCTGCCGTCAGCGGCTCGAAGAACAGCCGGTCCGAAGTGTCGTAATCGGTCGATACGGTTTCGGGGTTGCAGTTGACCATGATGGTCTCGAAACCCGCCTTCGTCAGCGAGAAGCAGGCGTGGCAACAGCAGTAGTCGAACTCGATGCCCTGGCCGATGCGGTTGGGTCCGCCACCCAGGATCACGATCTTTTCTTTTTCAGACGGATCGGCCTCGCACACGGGGGAATCGAACAGCCCCGTTTCGTAGGTCGAATACATGTAAGCCGTGGGCGAAGCGAATTCCGCCGCACAAGTGTCGATGCGCTTGAAGACGGGGAAGACGTCCAGATCCCGCCGCAGCTTTGCGACGGCGCCTTCCGTGGTCTTGGCAAGACGCGCCAGGCGCGCATCCGAAAAGCCCATGGCCTTCAAACCGCGCAAGCCCGCCGCGGTTTTTGGCAGACCGTGGGCGATGACGCGTGCTTCCTCGTCCACGATCTCCCTGATGCGAGCCAGGAACCACGGATCGATCTTGCTGTACTGGTGGACTTCCTCTTCGCTGAACCCCAGGCGGAACGCCTGCGCGACCTTCAACAGGCGGTCGGAAGCAGGCCGCGAGACGGCCGCGCGCACGACATTCTTGTCGTCGCCCTGGCCGATGCCTTCCAGATGCACATCGTCCAGGCCCGATAGCCCCGTCTCCATGGAGCGCAGCGCCTTCTGCAAGCTTTCGCAGAACGTGCGCCCGATGGCCATGGCCTCGCCAACCGACTTCATCGCAGTCGTGAGCGTGGTGTCGGCGCCTGCGAACTTCTCGAAGGCGAAGCGCGGAATTTTGGTGACGACATAATCGATGGTGGGCTCGAACGATGCGGGCGTTGCGCCGCCCGTGATATCGTTTTCCAGTTCGTCCAGCGTGTAGCCGATCGCAAGTTTCGCGGCGACCTTGGCAATGGGGAACCCCGTGGCCTTCGAGGCCAGCGCGGAGGAGCGCGACACGCGCGGGTTCATTTCAATGACGATGAGGCGGCCGTCGGCCGGATTGACGGCGAACTGCACGTTCGATCCGCCGGTCTCCACGCCGATCTCGCGCAGCACCGCGATCGAGGCGTCGCGCATGATCTGATATTCTTTGTCGGTCAGCGTCAGTGCCGGCGCGACCGTAATGGAGTCGCCCGTGTGAACGCCCATCGGATCGACGTTCTCGATGGAGCAGATGATGATGCAGTTGTCCGCCTTGTCGCGGACAACCTCCATCTCATATTCCTTCCAGCCGAGCAGGCTCTCGTCGATCAGGATCTGGCCGACAGGAGAGGCGTCGATGCCGGAGCGGGCAATCTGCTCGAACTCCTCGCGATTGTAGGCGACGCCGCCGCCCGTGCCGCCGAGCGTGAAGGCCGGGCGGATGATCGCTGGCAGGCCGACCGTCTCCAGCAGGCGCATCGCTTCCAGAAAGCCTGCTGCGCGATCGTAGGCCACGACCTGGCCGTCCGCGTCCCTGATGGCGGGGGAGGATGCAATGGCCGAGCGCGGACTTTCGAGTCCGATTCTGTCCATCGCCTCGCGAAACAGCTTGCGGTCCTCGGCCTTGTCGATGGCTTCGGCCTTCGCGCCAATCAACTCCACGCCGTATTGCTTCAGCACGCCGGTGTTATGCAATGCCAGCGCCGTGTTGAGCGCGGTCTGTCCACCCATGGTCGGCAGCACAGCATCAGGCCGCTCCTTGGCAATGATCTTGGCGACGACCTCGGGCGTGATCGGCTCGACATAAGTCGCGTCCGCCAGTTCCGGATCAGTCATGATCGTCGCCGGATTGGAGTTGACCAGAATGATCCGGTAGCCCTCGGCTTTAAGCGCCTTACAGGCCTGTGTTCCGGAATAGTCGAATTCGCACGCCTGGCCGATGACGATCGGGCCGGCGCCGATGATGAGGATAGACTTGATGTCTGTGCGTTTGGGCATGGCGAGGCTGACTTCTATTGCAGCGCAACGGGTTTGGCTATACCCGGGCTGCCATTCGCCGCAAAGGGCGGGAATGTCGCCATCCCTGCCCTTTTTTTGCAGACAATCAAGGCTTTGAAGGAACCGGGTTCAGGCCGGCGGCATTTCGGGGAAATGGGGAATGTCGGGGTTGTCTCCATCCCAGGCCGGACGGCGCTTGTTGAATACCACGAACTGCGGGACGAGATCGTGCGAGTCGTCGAGCGAACCCGCGAATACCAATGCCAAGCCCGGAAAGGCTGTGGGGTTGGTAATGAAAATTTTCGATCCGCAGTTCGGGCAGAAATGATGGGTGACGGAATTGCCGGCGTCAGATGTATACGTGTAACTCTTGAGGTCGCCGGTGATCTTCAGATCGTCGATGCCATAGACGGCGGCAGTAAAGTTGCTGGTGCCAGTCGATTTCTGGCACATCTGGCAGTGGCATTTCGCTGCGGTCTTCATGTCACGCGGCACTACGTACTGCACCTTGCCACACATACAGCTCCCCGTTCGAGTCTCGCCCATTTCAAGTCCTCCGGTCCAAGGTCCGCAGGCAAGTTAGCGTGCATGCGTGCGTCAGCAACCCCGCCGATTGGGGGAGTATAGAACCGCGCCGGCTCAAGGAGCCTTTGGTTCCTCCTTGGGCTCAGCGGCAGGCGCCTCGAGCGGTTTGGCATCCTTGGGCGGCTCCACCTTCAGATCGAGTGGAAAGCTGTAGCTCGTCTTGAAGATGGGCTTGTCTTCGCGTCCTGGAGTCACAATGGCATTGCGCGTGGGCAGCCCCGTCATCGCATCGACATAGAACATACGGTAGGCTTCGTTCTTGCTTGCTGGCGCGTTCTCCGGCGGCTCGTCTTCGAGCTTGTAGCTAATCACGTCCTTGCCATCTAGCTTGACGCGACCCTTGCAGCTGTAATTGCCGACTTCTTCCTGAACCGTCAGAACGTTCTCACGCATCTGAGTCATGAGCTGGGCGGTTATGTCGGCCGGAAGAATGCGCCAACCCTGGCCTTCGTTGGACCACGCCTTGTCGCCGATCAGGATCACCTCCTGGACGACCGGATGACCAACGACGTTGACCTTCTGATGCATCCGGTCTGGCAGCACGTAGTCAACGGTCATGTTGGTCAGGCCGTTTTCCGTGATCATCGTCGTCTCCATGCGGAACCACGACGAGTTGCGCAGCTTCTGCAACGCCGCGGCGACCTCGTCGCGGCATGGATTGGCGTTCTTCTTGGCCCCCTCGGGCTTGCCCTGAGCAAGCGCTGTCCCGGTCATGACGGCAAGGGCAGCGAGAAATACTGAGAGGCGGCGCATCGGCGATTTTCCTATCGAAGTCTTTTCGAGCCCGGCAACTGACGGGCCATGATACTTAGTGAGCTTTCTGAACCGGTGCGCCTTGCGGCGCCTCGATCACGAGGTCGGTGGGATAGCTGTAATTGACTTTGAGCACAGGGGCATCCTTTCCAGACACCGTCGCGACCACGTTGAATGCAGGAAGACCGGTTACGGGATCGACGTAGACGGTCCGCGCCAGGATCTTATCGGGCGCGGTTCCGGCAGGCGCCGCCTTGTCCAGCGCACGATACGCGAGAAGCTCCTTGCCCTCAAAATTTGTCTTTCCCATGCATTCGAAAGTTCCGATCTCCTTGCCGGTCGAGCCCATGGCGGCGTTGAACTCGGCAATGATCGACTGGGTGAACTGGGGCAGAAGCTCCTCGAACGCGCCATCCGAGCCGGCATAGGCGTGGTTGCCCACCAGCATGGTCTGCTGCTCGCCCGGCATCGCGGGCGACCTGACAGTCTGCAGCATCTTATCGGGCGGCATGTAATCGACGGTCAGTTCAACGTCGCCCTCGGCCGATGGCTGGGTCATGGCAACCCTGAACGCCTTGGAGGCGCGCTGCTTCTGAAACGCGGCAACGACCTCGCCGCTGCAATCGTCAGCGCGCGCCGCCGCCGGGACGCATGCCGCGGTTGCGAGACCCAGAATGGTAAAAACGAGACGCCGCATGTCACCTCCACAAGAACTGGCCGGAGGGGTTTATACGCGCAAGGGCGGCGCGATCGATCTTAAAAATGCGAAAGGTTTAAACTGAGGCCGGCTGACCAAGCCGACGGGCAGATCCCTGGACACGGACCAAAAAGGGTTACAGCAGCCTCTCGCGATCCGCCGGGTGCCTCACGCGAGGAGGCCACGTCCTCAATTCTCCTTCATCATCTGCGCACAGTGATCCTTGTGGGGCGCGCGCGGCGTGAAGATCACATAATCGACAGCGGGCTTGCCTTCTTCGTCACGCGGCACGTAGGCCTCCGGATCGGTCTTGCCGTCCTCGACCTCGAGCATCATGATCGACAGCGTCTTCTTTTCGGGCGCACGCTGGCGGATGTACCATGGCACGCCACGATCCTTGCGCACGTGCTCGTTGCCGGCGATCAGCAGCGTGGAGCCGCGCTTTTCGATGGCCTTCAGAACGGCGTCCGCCAGCACCGCATCGCGATAGCGCTGCGCGAACGCCATGGAGCCCAAGGTCTCGCGCGGCATCTGCTTGCAATGGCTTTCGTAGAGTTGATCGAGAACGGCCGCGTCCGCTTTATCGCCCAAAGCAACATCGAGCTTCAGGCGCGCCTTCTCCTCGTCAGACAATGCGGAGGGGCCTTCCTTGGCAACCTTCTTGATGGTGTCGCGATCCGCATCCCCGGCGTAGAACGGCACCTGCCCTTTGAGGGCCGCCGTGAGCAGAGGATCGTAGGCATACTCTTTCCAGCCGCTCTTGTCCCAATCGATGGCCGCCTTGAGCTTTTCGAGCGCATCGCTCGTGTAACTCAGTTTCGTGGAGGTGAGGAACTCATCGAGCGCGGCCGCCTTGTCGGCCGGGATCTGTTCGAACACCGCAGAAGCGTAAGAGGCGAATCCTACCCGCGAGCGCAACTCGTGATGCAGCGGATTGTCGTGCTGTTCGCCGAACAGTACCGCTCCGCCCGCGACGATAGTAGCCCGCACGTCCTCGCGCATCGACATCCAGCCTTTCGCCTCACAGTTTTTGGCGTGATCCTTGAGGCGCCAGCTTTCCGCGATGTGAATGCGGCCACACAGAGGGTGGTTGCAGGTCTTCGTCCACTCCTCCAGCAGCTTGAAGATCGGACCGCGCTGGAACTCGCATGCGGAAGCCGGCGCACACGCTGCCACCGCAAGGAGGGCCGAAACGGCAAATGCAGACAGACGTTTGAGAGCGCGCACGATCGACTCCTTGCAGTATCCTCGCAGACTGCGGGCCATTGCCCGCCGGCCGGGTTGACCCAGGCCGCCGCTTAAGAGCACAAAACGGCCGCGGCGACAATGAGACGTCGGTCGCTCAAAAAGCAATACCATTGCAGCGGGCGCGCTGCGCAGAGCTTACGAGATTGGCAAGGATGCAAAGGGGGCAGATTCCGGCTGCCAGGGCGCCTCGCAGGCCAGCACGCGGCCCTCGACGCGCACTCTTACGCGCAACGTCAGCGCTCGCGGACCGGCTTTAGTCCCTTCTGCGCGCGCATCATGTTTACGAAGCGCGTGAAGAGGTAGTGGCTGTCCTGGGGTCCAGGCGAAGCCTCCGGGTGATGCTGGACAGAGAACACGGGCGCGCCCTCGAGCGCGAGCCCGCAGTTGGAGCCGTCGAACAGCGACACGTGCGTTTCCTGCACATCCCTGGGCAGGCTGTCGCGATCGACCGCGAAGCCATGGTTCATGGATACGATCTCGACCTTGTTGGTCGTGAAGTCCTTCACCGGATGATTGGCGCCGTGGTGGCCCTGGTGCATCTTCTTGGTCGTGGCGCCCAGCGCTAAGCCGAGCATCTGATGGCCAAGGCAGATGCCGAATACGGGCTTACCGGATGCGACGAGCTTCCTGATCTCGGGCACGGCGTACGCGCCCGTGGCCGCCGGGTCTCCGGGGCCGTTCGACAGGAAGACGCCGTCGGGATTGCGTGCCAGCACCTCATCGGCCTTCGTGGTGGCCGGCACCACCGTCACCTTGCAGCCGGCTGACGACAGGCAGCGCAGGATATTGCGCTTCAGGCCGTAGTCGATGGCGACGACGTGGAATTCCGGGGTCTCGTTGCGGGGATAGCCCTTGTTCCACACCCATCGCATCTCATCCCAGGTGTAGCTCTGGCCGCTCGTGACCTCCGGTACGAGATCAAGGCCCAGCAGCCCGGGCCATGCCTTGGCCTCGGCCTTGAGCTTATCTAGGTCGAACCTGCCGGACGGCTCGTGGGCGATAACGGCGTTGGGCATCCCCTTCTCGCGAATGCGCGCGGTGAGCGCGCGCGTGTCGACACCCGTGATCGCGACGATGCCACGCGCTTTCAACCAGTGATCAAGATGCTCGGCAGCGCGATAGTTGGACGGATCGGTGATCGCAGCGCGCAGCACGCACCCGCGCACGCCCGATCGCGACGCAAGGTTCGAAGTCTCGGTGTCTTCCCGGTTGGCGCCGACGTTCCCGATATGGGGAAACGTGAACGTGATGATCTGACCGGCGTAGGAGGGATCCGTCAGGATCTCCTGATAGCCGGTGATGGCGGTGTTGAAGCAGACTTCTCCCACGGCTTGTCCCGTGGCGCCGAGCCCGATGCCGGAGATGACGCTGCCATCATCGAGAACGAGCTTGGCCGTGGCAACTGGTTCGCTCCAGGGGGTGGGCTCGCTCATCGTGCGTCAGGTCTCTCGTGCGTGTTGGGACTTCAGGGCACATCCGGCGCCCGCCGCTCGCAACCGGCCTTAACGGCCGCCTGCGCCTGCTTGAAATCGGGCGGACCCTAGGCGATGGACCCCATGAGGTCAATTGCCCTCGCGCGCCCGTGTTCGCCCTGCGTTTTCAGGCCGCAAGGGCGCCGCGGCGCGGGATTTGCGGGTGCGATAGACCAGCCCCCTCGCCACTGCTGCTTGATCGATGCGCCAAGAGCGCCTACACCGCCCGCTGCACCACAGCAAGGACGGGGATGCCATGCGCACCAGGATTAGCAGCGATCTCAAGGCTGCAATGAAAGCAGGCGAGAAAGACAAGGTCGCCGTTCTGCGCCTCATCAACGCCGCCATCCAGTCCGCCGAGATCGAGGCCAAGGGCGCGATCGACGAGGCGGGGATCCTTGCCGTCATGACCAAGATGGTGAAGCAGCGCCGCGACTCCATTCAGCAATACACCGATGGCGGCCGCCCGGACCTCGCCGGGAAGGAACAGGCCGAGATCACCATCATCGAGCAGTACCTGCCCACGCAGATGGACGAGGCCGCCGTCGCGGCCGCGATCACGGCCGTCATCGCCGAGACGGGCGCTGCCGGCCCGAAAGACATGGGCAAGGTGATGGGGGCGCTCAAGGCAAAGTATGCCGGCCAAATGGACTTCCAGAAGGCGTCGGCAGCGGTCAAAGCGGCGCTCACGGGTTGAGGGGGCCTCGGCCCAGTCCTCACGTCCACGCCCGATCCCTGGCAATGACGGGTAGCGCCTGTGAATTGTGTGCAGGACTATGGCTGCGGCAGGGCTTAAACGATTCGGCCTTTGCGAATCGAACTAAGGCTTAGCTTGCATCACATACCTATGTAGGCTTTCTAACCCATTGACCCGCTTCACGCCCCAGATCCTGGATGAGATCCGCGCCAGGCTGCCCGTCAGCCAAGTCGTGGGGCGCAAGGTTGCGCTCAAGAGGGCGGGGCGGGAGTACAAAGGGCTTTCGCCTTTCAAGGTTGAGAAGACACCGTCCTTCACGGTCAACGATACCAAGGGTTTTTATCATTGCTTCGCGACCGGTGAGCATGGCGACATTTTCACCTTCGTCATGAAAACCGAAGGTCTCGATTTTTCCGAAGCCGTCGAGCGTTTGGCGGAAGAGGCAGGTGTTCCGCTGCCAAAGCCCGAGCCCCGCGGGCGCAACATCGAGGCTGAGGACCAGCGCGAGCGTCTTTACCGGCTGCTGGAAACGTCGGCACGCTTCTTTGAAGCCTCACTCAAGCAAGCCACCGGGGCCGAGGCCCGGCGATACCTTGAGAAACGCGGGCTGGCGGCCGGTACGATCGGCGCGTTCCGCATGGGCTTTGCCTCCGCAAACCGTCACGCGCTCAAGGAGCACTTGAAAGAGCAAGGCTTCTCCGCAGCCGATATGGCTGTGTCCGGCATGGTGATTGCGGGTCCCGACATCGCCGAACCTTACGACCGGTTCCGTCACCGCGTGATGTTTCCGATCCAGGACATGAAAGGCCGCGTCATAGCCTTTGGTGGGCGCGCGCTCGACAAGGATGCACCCGCGAAATACCTGAACTCTCCGGAAACACCGCTCTTCCATAAGGGCTACGTGCTGTTTAACGCAGCGCGCGCGCGTCCGCTGGCGCACGACAAGGGCCGCGTGATCGCGGTCGAAGGCTATATGGACGTCATCGCCCTGCACGAAGGAGGGTTTGGCGAGGCGGTTGCGCCACTCGGCACGGCGCTGACCGAAGACCAGATCAAACTTCTGTGGCGCATGACCGAGGTGCCGACCTTGTGCTTCGACGGGGATACAGCGGGCAAGAAGGCCGCCTACCGCGCGGTCGACACCGCGCTGCCCCACCTCAAGCCCGGCTACAGCGTGCAGTTCGCCTTCCTGCCCGATGGGCTCGACCCCGACGATTTGATACGCCAGCAAGGCAAAGCGGCAATGGCCGAGGTTCTAGGCCGCACGCGCCCCCTGATCGACGTGCTGTGGGAACGCGAAACGGCTGCGGGTCCGTTGGCGACGCCCGAGCAGCGCGCGGCCCTTGAAGCCCGGCTGCGGGCGCTCTCCGGCTCAATCATAGACCCCATAGTGCGTGGTCACTACGAGCGCGAGCTGCGCGACCGCCTGTTCGCCTTGGGCCGAAGCCGTCCGAGCGCACGTGCAAGCTTCTCGGGCAGAGGGCGCGGGCCGCAGACGGCGCAAGGGACGGCCATCGCTCCTCCCGACTGGCGCCAGCGCGAGCGCAACCGCCTCTTCGGGAGACCTGCGCGCTATTCACCAACCGGCGAACCCGCGCCGTCGGCGCCCAGTTGCGAACTCACCGCCATCTCGCATGCGACGCCCCAGCGCGAGGCATTGATAATCAAGGCAATTTTGAACCATCCGTGGCTGATCACCGACCACGCCGAAGAACTGGCCGAAATCTCGTTCTCATCCCGGCCCCTTTCAGCGCTGCGCGATGAAATCCTCACCCTGCACGCGATGCAGAATTCACTTGACAGCGGGACTTTGCGCACCCAATTGAGCAAAATGGGGGTTTCTAAGGTGGTGGACCTCGTCGAGCGAACGATTACGCACAGAAGCGACCGTTTTGCCGAGCCAGAGGCGTCTGCCACAGATGTCGAAACCGGATGGCGGCATGTTCTTGCGTTGCATCGGCGCCAGGACGGCCTTGAGCGTTCTGTGAAGGCCGCTGAGGAGGCTTGGTACCGGGATTGCACGCCAGAAGCCGAGGCACGGCTGTTGGACCTCAAGCGCCAGGTGGCGCAGGCGGCGGCCCTGGAGCATTTGGACAGCACGGATCATATCGACGCGCCGCCGGCCGAACCGCCGGCCAAGCGTGCAAGTTAAGAAATATCATTGGGTTAGCTCCCATGCGCGCTCAGCGGGCTGTCATCCTGCACGTTGGTTGCGTGAACTCCCGGAGCTTGCCTTGGCGCAAAACCGCTTCTCCCGCCTATTAGGGTAGAGGCTCGGCAATTTCGGGACTGCGAAGGATAGCGATGGCACGCGCACAGCAGGCACAGCAGAAAAACGACGACAAGGAACAGGTAGCGGCCGACGCGCCCGAGCGCGACAGCCCCCTCCTCGACCTGTCGGATCAGGCCGTCAAAAAGTTCCTCAAGGCGGCCAAGGCCAAGGGCTACGTCACGCTCGATCAGCTGAATGCCGTGCTGCCCTCTGAAGAGGTCCTCCCGGACCAGATCGAAGACATCATGGCGATGCTGTCAGACATGGGCATCAACGTGGTTGAATCGGACGAAGGCGAGGAGACCGCCGAGACCGATGACGCCGGCGACGATGACGAGAGCCGCGCGCTGGTCCCCCAGAATGCTCTGGCCAAGTCCGAGACCAAGTCCGAGCCCGCAGAGCGAACCGATGATCCCGTGCGCATGTACCTGCGCGAGATGGGCTCGGTGGAACTGCTGTCGCGCGAAGGCGAGATCGCCATCGCCAAGCGCATCGAGGCCGGCCGCGAGGCGATGATCGCCGGTCTTTGCGAAAGCCCGCTGACGTTCCAAGCCATCATCATCTGGCGCGACGAGTTGAACGAGGGCAAGATTCTCCTTCGCGACATCATCGATCTTGAGGCCACCTACGAGGGTCCGGAAGGCAAGGCGCCTCCGGCCGTCGCAAGCGGCATGGAAGATGAGGACAGCTCCGAGGGCGAAGGCGCTCAATCCGGCGAAGGCGAGATGAGCGGGGAGGACGACGACGAGTTCGAGAACGCCATGTCGCTGGCGGCTATGGAGGCGGAGCTGAAGCCGAAGGTTCTGGAAACCTTCGACCAGATTGCCGGCACCTACAAGAAGCTGCGCAAGCAGCAGGACAAGAAGCTCGAGCAGCAGGTCGCGGGTGAGCAAGGCACGCGCCAGCAGCAAAAGGCCTATGACAAGCTGCGCGAGGAAATCGTCGCCGCCGTCAAATCGCTCTCGCTCAACAACAACCGTATCGAAAGCCTCGTCGAGCAACTCTACGCCATCAACAAGCGCCTGATCGGTCTTGAAGGCCGTCTTATGCGCTTAGGTGACAGCTACGGCGTGCCGCGCCAGCAGTTCATCGACGAATATTTCGGCAACGAGCTGGATCAGACCTGGCTCGACCGCATGTCGAGCAACGGCAAGAAGTGGACTGGATTTGTGAAGGCGGAACGCCCGCAGATCGAGACGATCCGCGGCGAGATCCACACCCTTGCCACCGAGACCGGCCTGGAGATCCCGGAGTTCCGCCGCATCGTCAAAGCCGTGCAGAAGGGCGAGCGCGAGGCGCGGCAGGCCAAGAAGGAAATGGTCGAGGCCAACCTGCGCCTCGTCATCTCGATCGCCAAGAAGTACACCAACCGCGGCCTGCAGTTCCTCGACCTCATCCAGGAAGGCAACATCGGCCTGATGAAGGCTGTCGACAAGTTCGAGTACCGCCGCGGCTACAAGTTCTCGACCTACGCCACGTGGTGGATCAGGCAGGCGATCACGCGCTCGATCGCCGATCAGGCGCGCACCATCCGCATTCCCGTGCACATGATCGAGACGATCAACAAGATCGTGCGCACCTCGCGCCAGATGCTGCACGAGATCGGCCGCGAGCCGACGCCGGAGGAGCTGGCCGAAAAGCTAGCCATGCCGCTCGAGAAGGTGCGCAAGGTGCTGAAGATCGCCAAGGAGCCGATCTCGCTCGAGACGCCGATTGGCGACGAAGAGGATTCGCACCTCGGCGACTTCATCGAGGACCGCAACGCGGTGCTGCCTATCGAGGCTGCGATCCAGTCGAACCTGCGCGAGACGACGACCCGTGTGCTCGCCTCGCTCACGCCGCGCGAGGAACGCGTGCTGCGCATGCGCTTCGGCATCGGCATGAACACCGACCACACGCTGGAGGAAGTCGGCCAGCAGTTCTCGGTGACGCGCGAGCGTATCCGCCAGATCGAAGCCAAGGCGCTGCGCAAGCTCAAGCATCCGAGCCGCTCGCGCAAGCTGCGCAGCTTCCTCGACAACTGATCCAGACAAGAAAGCCCGGCCTCTCCGCCGGGCTTTTTCGTGGGCAGGTTCCGTGCGGCGCTGGCCGTTGCGCGCGCTCAATCGGTTGGAGGAATTGAGATGGGCTTGCCCTTTTCGAGGATGAACGTGTTGATCAGAACGACGCCTTCCGGGCCTGCCTTTGCACCATGCACAGCATAGGCTGGAAGTTCCAGGCTCTCGCCTGCAACCCGCGTTTTGGGTTCTTGCCCGTCGAATAGAAACGTACATTGGCCTTGCAGAACGAAGCTCGCCTCTGGGCCAGGATGTGCGTGGCGCGCCACATCGTAGTTGGGCGGAAACTCCACCCGCATGAGGATCGCCTCATACGGTGTGCCCGGCACGTCGAAGCGCTGCAGAATTTTCTGCGACACGCTCGTAACGGGCTCCGGAGATCTGGCGCCGGCAACCTCTTGAGCCTCGGCCCCTGCAAGTCCGGCAAGTAGCACCTGCGCGGCTAGCGCGCCCGCGCGCACCCATCTTTCCATGCGGCTCTCTCCCAGCAGGGTGGGCATTCCGTGAGCCGCGGTTACTCAGCAGGATCGCGCCGGGTGAAAGCGGTTTTTCTCACGCTACTGGAAAGCAGGCGGCCATCCTTTGAGACCGACACGCGCGCGACATCCGACATGATTTGCTTGAGCTCGTAGTCGATCTCGCCAAGCCGGGTGCGTACGACCTCCTTGCCCGCTGCGTCGAGCACGTCAACCCGCCAGGGCCATCTGAATTTCCGCATATCTATTTCCCGCAACAAATAAAAACTCAAAAACTTCTATCAAACGCGTGTAAGCCGGCGGTGGCACTGTCCCCACGATCCACAGGCTCGTTGTAATGATACGCTTGGCGGGGCAGATCGGCCACATCTGCGGCACAAGCAAATTATCGTGATCTCTTCCCGGTTAACACCTCACCCGGTCAGGCCTTGCTGGCGATCCTGGCCTGTTCCTCCAGATAGATGGAGTACATGGGTTCATCCTGCAGGATAACGTCGTGATAGGCGCCGTAGCCGTTGAACCGCGTCGCCAGAGCCCGCCCGTAGGCGCCGATATTGCCGATCTCGATGTAGTCGCCCTCGCGCACGCTGGCCGGCAGCAGAAAGGGCCCCTTCATATGATCGATGCTGTCGCAGGTCGGTCCCCAGAATTCGAACGGCACGAGCGGTTCCTTCGGATCGAGTCCCTCGCGAATGAGGCGCACGGGAAAGACGAAACCGAGCTGCGCGCTGTCGAACAACGCGCCGTAGCCACCATCGTTAATGTAAAGCTCGTCGCCCTTGCGCAGATCGACCTTGACGATGAGGCTTTCGGCTTCAGCGACGAGCGCACGGCCGGGCTCGCAGATCAGGCGGCAGTCTTCCGTCACAGGCAGCTTGGCCATTGACGCCTTGATGACGTCGAAGAAGTCGGAGAGCCGCGCGGGCACGCTGTCGGTGTATTGGGAGGGAAAGCCGCCGCCGACGTCGATGGCGTCCACGACGACACCGGCCCTGACGATGAGCTTCTTCACTTCCTCGAACGCCATGGCGTAGGCGTCGGGCGTCGTCGTCTGGGAGCCGACATGGAAGGTGATGCCGAGTTCATCGGCAACCTGGCGCGCTTTGACGAGCAGCTTTGCGGCCTTGGCGCCGGCGGTGCCGAACTTTCGCTCCAGCGGCACGCGGCTGTTCTTGGCCGGCACCGCGATGCGCACGAACAGCTCGAGGTCCTTGGCGCCGCGGGTCTCCTCGACGATCTTCTGCAGTTCTTCCTCGGTGTCCAAGGCGAAGCACTTGATGTCATAGTCGAAGTACGCCTTGCGGATGGCGTGACGCGGCTTGACGGGATGCATGAAGTGCAGCCGCACGCCGGGAATGGTGGCCGCGTCCTCAAGCTCGACGACAGAAGCGACGTCGAACTGGGTGATTCCCGCTCCAAAGAGCGCGCCAAGCAGGAACACGGAACTGTTCGCCTTGTAGGCATAGGCGACCTCGCCGGGGAAGTTCTGCGTGAACCAACGCGCCGCGCGGCCGGCCGCATGCGGGCGCGCGGCCAGCACCGGCATATCCGGTTTGAGCGCCTTGACCATGTCCAGCGCGCTGGCAAACTTTTCCATGGGCAATTGACCTCGACAGAAAGCGGGTGAAACCCGAAGGACAACGCGCCGGGCTTGGCGATTTGGCCACCCAACGAGGACGTGCATTTAGGGGCACCCTCCCCCCCTGTAAAGACCTTACGGCCGGTTGCTGTGCGCGCAGCCACAGTTGAGTGCTAAGGGATGACGAGCCTATGACGGCAATTGACGCCACGGCCGGGCTGCCTGAAACATCTCCGCGCGATAAGACATGAGGCTCAAGACCGTTCGATGGAAGCGTTCAAGACACTGCTGCAAAACAATGCCCGCGAGGCGTTGTTCCTCGGCGGATTGCTGATCGGTCTGGCGTTCGGCTACACCGCTGCGCGGGCGAATTTCTGTGTCATGGGCGCAATATCGGACTGGCGCACCTTTGCAAGTCCAGGGCGGCTTGGCGCGGTCGCCCTTGCGGCCGCCGTCGCCATCGCGGGCGCGCAGACGCTCGACGCCATTCAGTTGGCCGACCTGTCGCTGTCGATGTTCCTTGCGCCCTCCATTAGCGCAATCGGGGCCACGCTGGGCGGGCTGGTTTTCGGTGCAGGCATGGTCTATGCGGGCGGATGCGCCAGCCGCAATCTGATCCGCGCTGGCGCGGGCGATCTGCGCGCGCTGGTCGTGCTCACCGTACTCGCCATCGCTGCCTTTGCAGCCATCTCCGGCATCATCTCACCGCTGCGCGCGGCCTTCGAGACGGCAACCGCCTTCGACGTTTCTGCCAACCGGGAACTGGCGCGGCTGTCAGGGCCGCTCACGGCCGTGGCCGGTGTTCAAATCCAGACGGCCCGCGCCGCGATGGCCGCAGCGCTCATCGTACCTCTGCTGGGCTTTGCATTCGCCAAGGCGAAACTGGCGCGCGATCCCGGCAACCTTCTGGCAGGACTTGTTGTCGGCGGGCTCATCACCGCGGGATGGTTCGTCTCGGGGCTCGCCTACGATGACATGGCCTTGCGTCCCATGTCGCCGACGTCGCTGAGCTTCGTGCGGCCCGTGGCTGACGCTATCGACTGGCTGGAGCGTTCAAGCGCCCTGGGACTACCGGGCTTTGGCGCGGCGAGCGTCTTCGGCGCCCTTGCAGGCAGCTTCCTTGCTTCCGTACTTGCAGGGCGCTTCAAGGTGTCGGGCTTTGCCGATCGCGGCGACGTGCTGCGCCATCTGGGCGGGGCGGCCGCCATGGGCATCGGGGGCGTGTTCGCACTGGGCTGCTCCATCGGCCAGGGGCTGACGGGACTTTCGACGTTGAGCGTCCAGTCGCTCCTCGCCGCATCCTCCATCTTCGCAGGCGCGTGGCTCGCATTGGGCCGCCTGGAACGCGATCTGTGACGCCTTGCACCTATTGCAGAACGAGCACCGCACGGCCGTCGGCCAGCCTGCGTCCCGGTGAGGCATCCGCACGATCGCCGCTGGCGGCGCCCCGGTCCCGGCGCATGGCTTCAAGGCGCGCCCGCCGGGCACGCGCAGCCTTCTCAGGGTTCGTGCGCAAGTCGGCCTCGGTCACGAGAGCGTCCTCGACGAAGTTCTCCCAATCGCCAAGCACCGTGAATCGCTGGCGCCCGAACTCGTGCTCGATGCCCATGGGTGGAGCTGCGGAGGTCGAGCACTGGGCAAGGATCAACTCACGCCCCTCATCCTTGCGCCGCAACTGATAGGGCGCATCCGCTCCCGGCACGCGTATGGTCTTACCCGCGCTCAGCAGATTGTCGGGTTCGAAGTCGTTGGGAAAGATGACAGTGGCACGCCCGGCCGGATCGATGTTGGTGACGGTAAGATAACAGTCTGAATCGGCCTCGGCGTTGACGACGATGAGATCGCCCGGCGCCGGATCGGCCTTGTCGATCCAAAGGTCGAGGTCAATCTTGCCGTCGCCTGCGGCGGGTGGTTGGGTCTTCGTTTTGTCCTCGGGCGTGTCCACGCCTTTCAGGTAGGCAAAGATCTTGTCGAGCGCGGAACGCGGCAACCGATGCTGCTGGAGGCGGCGCGCCAGCAGCGCGATTTCCCCCGTCGCCTTCGACAGCGCCGCCGTAAAGGTCTCAGGCGTCAAATCGAGTTCGCTTGCGGCGCCCTCGTAGTCGGTGCCCGACTGATAGCGGCGCGCCAGCGCGCTGATGAGTTCGCCGCCTTCCAGCGTGAGTTGCGGATCCACTCCAGCCGCGATCATCGCGTTGCGATAGCGCTCGTTGTCGGAATTCGACAGCAACAACAGCTCACCATCGGTTGCAGCTAGTTGCAACGCGGTCTGCACCATCTCGCTGAGAGGAGGCGGCTCGGCCGGAGGTGGTGCAAGTCCGGGACCCGCACTGGCCGGTTCGGCAGGGACCGCCGTCAAACGCGCCACCTGTGCGCGATAGGCATCGCGCACGAGTGTCACGCCCAGGCTGTGACAGGAAAAGCATCCACCGCCCGCCAACGTCGGCCCTGCCGCGCCGGAATAGATCGGCCCGTCGACGCCCGGCAAAACCTGATCGAGCCGGTTGCCCGCCGCATCATAGAGCGCGTAGGCCAGGAATCCGTTGGGCAGCGTGAACATCACCCGTACCAGATCCGGCTTGAACGGGTCGCGCACGCCGCCACCCGCCTTAGGCCCCAGGGGGTGCTCGAACAGATCCTGGTCTGCGGTGCTGGACGCGAAGTCATAGACCAGCCAGAAGCCGCCGCGCGCGCCCGGATGACGCTCGACGAGGCGGTTGCCGCGCGTCACTTCGCTCTGGCGCACGATGGCACGCCGCGCCCGCAAGACGCGCACGTTGTAGTCGATGTCGATGCCATTCATCTTGGCGAGTTCGGATAGCTTCTGAGGAATCCCCAGGAGCTGATAATAAAGCTTGGGCGTACTGGCCTCCTGCGCCAGCCAATCCCCGCGCACGATGGGGTTTGCCGCGCCCGCCAGCCGCCGTGTCTTATCCGATAGCGGCACGGCGAGCGCTTTGGGATAGGCGCGTTCCAAGGTTTCCCAGTGGCCTGCAAGCCACCCGAAGTCCTGCAGGCTGAACGACAGCAGGGTCCCGTAGGGATCAACCGTTTTCAGCGCATGGGGCGCGGCGTCCCAGGAAAGCATGTTGAGCAGTTTCGATATTGCTTGGCGCGCGGCCGCGATCTGGGCCGATGTCATGCAATCGTTGTAGAGATTGACGAGCGAAATGAAGCGCACATCACGCGCGCCCTCGCGCTCCACGCGCAAAGCTTCCTCGACCCAACCATCCACTTGCAGGGCGGTGATGGGCTCACGCCCCGCGCACTGCTGCGTGCGGCTTGGCATTTCGCGCAGCCACTGGCGCACGGCCAGGATGTCATCTGGCCCCGGACCCTGCATCTGGACGCCGCTGCCGAACACATCGAGCGGTGCATGACCCGTCGCCACCACCTGATAGAGCAATGACGCATCGGGAATGCCCGGTGTGATCAGGCGGTTGTCCTTGGCGAGATCGGAGAGCGCCAAGATGTTGGCGAGCCCACCGGCCGCAACGGCTCTATCGAGCTTTCCGGTCTGATGACAGCGCGTGCAATAGGTGTTGAAGACGGCATACACTTTCGCGGCGCGCGGATCTTCCGGGCGTGGGGGAACGGCACTCGCGGCGTCTTGGGCGCGGGCCGCAATCATTCCGGTGGAGCCGGTAAGCAACACGGCCAATATGATTGCCAACACTGCTGCAAGGCCGGCCGGCAGCCATGCCTGCGCCGCCGCGCTTGCCCGCGCCTTGTGCGCGCCCGGCCACGAACGTGAAAGCCTCATACCGTCGACCTGTCGTCCCTGTCCTGCCGTGCTGACATGCCCGCAGGCTTCTCCGCTGCCGTTCCCGGCGGCGGCACCATAGCCATCCCCATCCGCTGCGCCTAGAAGTACCGTGCTCGCGGACGGCAGGTACCCTGTTAGCGCTGAGTCACGGCTACTTTGGGGACGCCACGAGAATGGCATGCGCGACAACGTCCCACGTGTGTGCTCCCATGTGCCTGCGCAGCAAGCCCGCCGCCCATGTTGGAAGGCAGCCCTGGGTCGAGATCCTGCACCCCCGAGACCAGCGAAGATTAACCATTCATGACGTCCTCTGCCCCGGCTGACGCGCCTGGCGCGGAAGAAATAGCTGCCCGTTGCGGCGCCACGCATTAGATAACCGTTGTGGATAACTCGGGCCTCGCACGCCGGCTTTGGCCTGCGGCGGGGAAAACGGACACTGATTGGGCGATGCGCACGGGCGGACAGATCGTGGTCGATCACCTCCTCGCTGAGGGTGTTCGGCACGTCTTCATGGTGCCCGGCGAGAGTTTCCTGGGGCTGCTCACCGCGCTCCACGCAGAACAACGTCTGCGTCCGGTGACTGCGCGCCACGAATCCGCGGCCGCCATGATGGCCGAAGCGACAGGCAAACTCACGGGCCGTCCAGGGGTGGCGGTTGTCACGCGCGGTCCGGGCGCGGCGAATGCTCTTGCCGGCGTCTATATCGCTTCGCAGGATCAATCGCCGATGGTGTTGCTCGTTGGATTACCCCCGCGCACCCGCTCCGGCGCGCCGGCATTCCAGCAGATCGATCTTGGGCGGGTCTTCGGCAGCATCGCCAAGTCTGTCACCATCGCGGAGAACTCAGATAGTCTCTCCCAACTCCTCGCACACGCATTCCATATGGCTGTTTCCGGCAGGCCGGGACCGGTCGTCCTCGGACTTCCGGAGGATGTGTTGCACGAGCGTGCTCAGACGGCGCAACCGCCCCTTGCCGCACCTCGAGATCGCAAGCCCTCCGCGCAAGACGTCGATCAGTTGGAGAAGCTTCTTGATGCCGCCGAATGCCCGCTCATCATCGCAGGCAGCGCCACGTGGAGCGCTGAGGCCGCCGCGGCGCTCGCTGCATTCGCGGGAACATTCGATATTCCCGTAGCTACCTCGTTCCGGAGGCAGGATCGCTTCGACAATTCACACGACTGCTATGCCGGACACCTGGGCTTTGCGCCCCATGCGGGACTAGTCGAAGCGGTTCGACGCGCCGATCTGGTGATTGCCCTTGGCGCATGTCTCGACGATGTGACGACGCGAGGTTACACACTTATCAAACCGCGCAGCGCGCTCCAGAAGCTGGTGGTGATTTCGCCGGACGCACACACTGCCGAGGCTTGCAGACCTCACAAGCCCGATCTCGTTATCGCCGCCAGCCCGATTGAAATCGGGCTCGCCCTAGGCGATTTGCGTCCGCCTGAAACGAACCGATGGCGAGACTGGCGTCGCACGTTGCGCGCCGAATACGAGATCTCGCTCGGCGGAGGCCTTGGAAGCGGTTTTGTTTCCGCCGGTCTCGTGCCGCTGGATCAGGTTGCCGCTCACCTCGCTCGCCGGCTTCCCGCCGGCGCCATCGTGTGCAACGGCGCGGGCCAATATGCAGCCACGCTCCAGCGCCAGTACGTCTACCGCGCTTATCCGAGCCAACTCGCCCCGCTATCGGGGTCGATGGGATATGGACTTCCGGCCGCCATTGCCGCCAAGCTTGCATATCCTGACCGTATTATTGTTGCCATTGCTGGCGACGGCTGTTTTCAAATGACCGGGGCGGAATTGGCAACTGCCGTCCAATTGGAATTGCCACTGATCATCATCATCGCCAACAACAACAAACTTGGAAGTATCGAAACCGCTCAGTTGAAATCAAACCCGCCGCGCGTCATCGCCACCACATTGGTCAATCCCGATTTTGCCCGCCTGGCTCAGGCGACCGGCGCCGCAGGCTTTTGTGCTGATAACATCGGTGATTTTGCCGCTGCCCTGGAGCAGGCCCTGACGAGCCGCGGCCCGGCCGTCATCGAAATCGCGGTTGCGTAAAATCCGTTCAATAGCCGCAGGATCGCGGGGGCGTATTAAGAATTCTTTACAAAGTATGAAATCAACAATTTTAACGTTAGCCATAGATCGACTGCGCGGTCGCACAGAAGAGAATTTTCAGTTACAAGGGAGTTACTGGACCGCACTTAAGCTTAAACGAATAGCCTCATGAACCTTGAAGCAGCCAAAATCAACGATACGCAAACCTGGACCCTCGCGCGTATCTCGATGGTGACATGTTTTGCAACCACGAGCATCCTGCTCGTAACGTCGCTGAACTCGCCTCAAGACAACGGCTTGTCGTCAACGCCTTATGTGCAGACCATCCAAGCTCCCAATCACTGAAGTTTTCTTCCCTCACGACCTCACTCTCCCTGATGGGCCCCACGCCGCAGCCAAGCGTGGGGCCCTCTCCCATTTTGGGTCAGCTTCGCGCCTAGTCACTCAGCGCACGCCGCCGCCGCCCTTCGCAAGCACCGAGTAGCCGGCCTCACGCAACGCGGCCAACACGCCTTGCAGATGCGCCGCATCGCGTGTTTCTATGACCAGATGCAGTTCGGTGCCCTTGGCGGGCAGATCGGTGAAAACACGCTGGTGGTAGACTTCGACGACGTTTGCGCCCTGCCCGCCGATAATCCCCGACACCTTGGCGAGTTGACCGGGCCGGTCGGGCAGATCGAGCGCGATGCGCGATAAACGGCCGTCGCGCGCCAATTCGCGCGTCAGAACGCTGGCGAGCAGGCGCGTATCGATGTTTCCGCCACACAGCACGATGCCCACATTGTGTCCCTGAAACCGCGCGCGATCCGCCAGCAGCGCGGCAAGTCCCGCCGCGCCCGCACCTTCGACCACTGTCTTCTCCACCGTGATGAGCAAGGTGAGCGCCCGCTCCAGTTCCGCTTCCGAGACCAGCAGGATGTCGTCAACCAGCGCCGAGACGATCCGGCGCGTGATGTGTCCGGGCTCCACGACGGCGATGCCTTCGGCAAGCGTTTCACCGCCTATGGGCAGCGAGGCGTGACGGAGGACGTTGTACATGGAGGGATAGAGCTTGGCTTCCACACCTATGATGCGGATGTCAGGCTTCAGGCTTTTTGCCGCCACCGCGATCCCTGATATCAGCCCGCCGCCTCCGATCGGCACGACCAGGGTATCGAGGTCCGGCACCCGCGCCAGCATTTCGAGTGCGATGGTCCCCTGTCCAGCGATTACGACCGTATCGTCGAAGGGGTGGATGAAGGTGAGATTGTGATCTTTGCCATGCGTGCGCGCAAAGCGCGACGCCTCCTCGAAGCTGTCGCCATGCAGGATGACCGAAGCCCCCAGCGCCTTGGTATTTTCGATCTTCACCGTGGGCGTCGTCGCCGGCATGACGATCGTTGCCGGAATGCCGAGGCGGTGGGCGTGATAGGCGACACCCTGGGCGTGGTTGCCGGCCGACATCGCAATTACCCCGCACGCGCGCTCTGCGGGCGTCAGGCTCATAAGCTTGTTGAGCGCGCCGCGCTCCTTGTAGCTGGCGGTGAACTGAAGGTTTTCGAATTTGAGCCAGACCTGGGCACCAAACATAGCGCTCAAGGTGCGGCTCAGATCGAAGTCGGTCTCGATGATCGCGCCCTTGAGGATGCGGGCAGCGCGCTCGATGTCGGCCAGCGTCACGGGCAAAGCCGTGCCGGTTGCCGTTTCATCCTTTCTCATGGGCGTGGCCCATCCTTTCATTACGTGCCGGGGCTGGTCCGGACCCACTGGCGTGACATCCCCTTTGTGGCCTCATTCCCAGCAGGCGCACCCTTGGCCAGAGCGTTGTCCGCGATGGCTACCGGCTTGCCTCGAGAAAACGCGATCCGACGAAGAGGCGGGAGCATTGATCTCATTCCCTCGCAAGGGATCATGCTCTAGAAGCCAAACCACAGCATCATCGAGGAACTTGGAGCAGGAACGATGGCGAACGTAGCCTTCCTTGGTTTGGGCGTCATGGGTTTTCCCATGGCAGGGCATTTGCTGACGCGCGGCGGGCACGACGTCACCGTCTACAACCGCACACCCGCCCGTGCTCAGGACTGGCTCGCCAAGTTTCCGAAAGGCAAGAGCGCCCCTACCCCCGCGGCGGCTGCCAAGGACGCGGACTTCGTCTTCGCGTGCGTGGGCAACGATGCCGACGTGCGCGCGGTGACAACGGGTGCCGATGGCGCGTTCGCCGCCATGTCCAAGGGCAGCATCTTCATCGACAATACGACAACTTCGGCCGAACTGGCGCGCGAGCTATCGCAAGCGGCGGCCGCAAAGGACCTCTACTTCATCGATGCTCCCGTCTCGGGCGGTCAAGCCGGTGCGGAGAATGGCGTTCTCACCGTCATGTCAGGGGGCGATGCGGACGCCTTCGCGCGCGCAGAGCCGGTGATCGCGAGCTTCGCACGCATGGTCAAGCGCATCGGGCCTTCCGGTGCCGGCCAGCTCACCAAGATGGTCAATCAGATTGCGATCGCCGGCCTCGTCCAGGGATTGTCGGAGGCGATCCACTTTGCCGAATGCG
Organism: Hyphomicrobium sp.; assembly: GCA_016793445.1. Lineage (GTDB taxonomy): Bacteria > Pseudomonadota > Alphaproteobacteria > Rhizobiales > Hyphomicrobiaceae > Hyphomicrobium_B. The sequence goes on from JAEUME010000001.1 coordinate 119,169, forward strand.
CGGGCCTCGATGTGGCCGCCGTGATCGATACGATCTCCAAGGGGGCTGCGCAGTCCTGGCAGATGGAGAACCGCTGGAAGACCATGCACGCGCGCGAGTTCAATTTCGGCTTCGCGGTCGATTGGATGCGCAAGGACCTAGGTTTCTGCCTCGCCGAAGCCAACCGCAATGGCGCGCAGCTTCCTGTCACCGCCATTGTCGACGGCTACTACGGAGAGATCCAGGCCGCAGGCGGCAACCGCTTTGATACCTCCAGCCTCATCACACGTCTCGACAAGAGGAGCGCGTAGAAAACGGCACGCGCGTCCATGAGCTTCGTCTACGCGCTCAAGAGGCCTGCGCCTTGTCCGCCTTGGAGTGGATCGTTTCCAACGCGAACTGCAATGGCAGAGATGTCGTGTACTTCATCTGCTCCATGGCGAAGGCGGACGAGACTTTGGCAATCTCGATGCGTGAGATCAGCTTCTTGTAGAATGTGTCGTAGGCCCCGATATCGGGGACCGCCACGCGCAGCAGATAGTCCACCTCTCCGGACATGCGGTAGAACTCCACCACCTCGGGGAAATCAGCAACCGCGGAGCGGAATTTTTCCAGCCAGTTCAGCGAATGGTGATCGGTCTTGATCGATACGAAGACCGTGACCCCGGCATTCACCTTGTCGGGATCGAGGACTGCGACCCGTCGCTTGATGACGCCGGCCTCCTCCAGCTTTTGCACCCGCCGCCAACACGGCGTGGTGGACAGTCCGACTTCCTTGCCGATCTCCGCGACCGGCCGCGTGCAATCTTCCTGCAGGATTCTCAGGATCTTGACGTCCATTTCATCAAGCATGCGCCGAACTCCGGGGTTGAGCAGAACGCAGTTTCTACATCATTGCGGTTTTAGAATAATCGTTTTCTTTCACATGCCCGTCAATGCGAACGGTGGTATTTTTTTTCAACCATTGTGGTATGTGCCCTTGTTTTACTTGGGCAAACGGTCAAATCTCCCCTCAGGAGGACTTCGCCGGACCATGCTCGCACCCGTGGCCATCACAGAGACATTCGCGATCGCGAAATCGCTGTCACGGGACGATTATGCTCAGGCGGCCAAACTCGGCTTCGGGATGGTTGTAAGCCTGCTGCCCGACGGCGAGAAGCCCGATGCGCTGACCTCGGCTCAAGCCATGCAAGCGGCAACCGAGGCGGGCGTGGCGTTTGTGCATGTTCCCACCGCGACGTACGAGGTGTTCGCAGACGAGACAGTGAGCGCCCTGCGCCGCATCCTGGCTCAGACGCCCGGACCGATTTTGGCAATGTGCTCCAGCGGACAACGCGCGGCCATCGTGTGGGCCGCTGCAACCGCACGCACCGCACCTGTCGGCTATGTCCTCGACAAGCTCGCCAAGGCGGGCTTCGACTTGGCGTTTCTGCGCGACGACCTGGAAGCGCAGGCCCATCGCGAAACCTGGCAAGGCACCGATGATGGGTTTGGGGATCAGCCCGCGGCAACGCTCGTAGCCGCCTGAGCCCCGCAACGATAAAATCCCTAATCCTTGTCGAGGATGGACCGCACATCCCTGCGCAGCGCGGGGACCAACTCGTCGTCGAACCATGGATTCTTCTTCAGCCAGGCATTGTTGCGCCAGGAAGGGTGAGGCAATGGCCACAAGCGCATTGCGCCATCGGCTATTGATGTGATCGCGCGCCAGTCGCCAACAGTCTCGGCCAGCGTCGCGGCTTGGCGGGAGCCCAGATGCCAAGCCTGCGCGTACTGGCCCACCAGCAGCCCCAGTTCGAGTTTTGGCAGTTGCGCAAGCAGACGCGCGCGCCACAGCGGTGCGCATTCCGCGCGCGGCGGCAGATCGCCGCCTTTCGCGTCAAGGCCGGGAAAGCAGAACCCCATCGGGATGATGGCGATACGGCGCACATCATAAAACTCATCGTCGCTGACGCCCATCCACTGACGCAAGCGGACACCGGAAGGGTCGCTGAAGGGTACGCCGGACGTATGCACACGCGTCCCGGGCGCCTGCCCGAACACGCCGATGCTTGCCGAAGGGCTGACGCGGAAGACCGGCCGCGGCTCATGCGGCAGCGGCTTGCCGCGCGGGGAATCACGGCAGATCCGGCACGCGCGGATTTCGGCAGTCAGCTTGTCCAACGGGCGGGCCAAAGCGCTTGCGGTTCCCTCAATCGCGAACGGTCAACGCCGTCCCTGCTAAAGTCCGATGCCGCGTTCATGCCGCCAGTCGCGGGGCGATTTGAAATCGGATCCCCAAAGCCCGCGCTTTTGCGCCCGAGCCTCGGCTTCCTCACGGTTGTATCCGCCATACGCCACCGCCATGCCGGACGCCACCATGCCCGCATTGAGGTCGCGGCCTCCTGCCGTGCAATACCCCAGCACACGCCCGTGCTTGTCGCGCTCCACACCCCGGCACACCACCACGTCATTGCCGATAAGACGCCGCAACGCGTCCCGCGCGGCGTGGCCGCAATCCCAGTCGCGGCCATCGCGTGTGCATGTCTGGCGGCCCTCGGGCGCGTCGATGCCCTTGAGGCGGACCTCGTCGCGGCCCACGAACATGCTGTCCCCGTCGACCGGACGGGCTGCGCCACGCACCTCGGCGGGCACGGGATCTGTGCTTTTTGGATTGTTTCCCAGATGGTTATGGCCAAACACAGCGGCGACGATGGCCATTATGACCGCCGCTATCAAGCGCGCCACAGCCTGCCGGTCGTAACGCCGCCCGGATCCTCTCGCCATCCTGTATCGTTGCGTGGACATATTAAACACTAAGTTAGCGAATTGCCGCCAAATTAACCCCGATGGAAAAGCAGCCTCCTTTTTGGGAGGGGCACTCAATTGGCCAATTTGGCATAGCGGCAACATTGATGGACGACAACGCCGACATCGCGCAGCCTCACGGGCGTCGTCCGCTCCGGCCCGAGCGCGCCAAAAAGCCAGATGACCTTAAGCTGTTCCGCGAACGCCTCGTCAACGGCTCGGAAATCAAGCCGGAATTCGAATACGAACTTCTGGCCATGTTCGCCAGAAACGAGACCAGCGCCCCTCTGGCGATGCCAGCGCTGTGCATCATCTTCTCCATTGCCTCAATGTTCTGGGCATCGTGGGCGGAAGCTGGTGCCTGGATCGCGGCGGTCATCGCCACGCGATGGCTGATGAACGCGCAGTGCAAAAAGCTGCTGGCGATGCCACGCACGGAGGTCAATGTCGCTGAATGGCGACGCTTTTTCCTGCTGCTTGAGTTGTTGAACGGCATGGTGCTCGCCGGTTTCGCGCTGATCGGTTTTGGCGGCATGCACACCGGCCACAGTGAAGCGGCCTTCTCCTCGCACGTCTTCATCTTCGCCACCTTGATGGTGGTGCTGGCGATCCGCATGACGTTCGCCTCGACCGTGCGCGGCGTCTTCCTCGCGGGCACCGTGCCTATGACGCTGGCCGTCGCCGCGCGCCTGCTCTGGCTGTCCAATCCATTCTATTTCGCACTCGCCTCGATGGCGATCGGCATTCATCTGTTCTTCGTCTACCTGACCCGCGGCCTCTACTCGACCGCGCTGTCCATGATCGAGTTCCGCGCCGAAAAGGACGGATTGATCGCGGAACTCGAGGAAGCCAAGGCCATCTCGGATGAGGCCCGCAGGCGCGCCGAAGCGGGTAACAAGGCGAAGTCGCGCTTTCTTGCCACGATGAGCCACGAGCTGAGAACGCCGCTCAACGCCATCATGGGTTTTTCCGAGGTGATGGAGAAGGAACTTCTGGGTCCGCTCGGCGGCGAGACGTACCGGGAGTATTCCCGAAACATTTATGCCTCGGGAAGTCACCTGCTGCACATCATCAACGAGATCCTCGATTTGTCGCGCATCGAAGCCGGACGCTATGAGCTCCATGAGGAGACCATCCGCCTGACCGATGTCGCGGAGGACTGCGAACGCCTCGTCAAGCTCAAGGCCGATAGCAAGGGACTCCAGATCGTGGAGGACTTCGCGCCGGGTTTGCCACAGGTCTGGGCCGATCCGCGCGCGCTGCGCCAGATCTGCCTCAACCTACTGTCTAACGCCTTGAAGTTTACGCCCAAGGGCGGACGCATCACTATTTCCATCGGCTTCATGACCGACGGCGGACTGTTCATGTCGGTGCGCGATACTGGCCCGGGCATTCCCAAAGACGAGATTCCGAAGGTCATGCAGGCGTTCGGCCAAGGATCGCTGGCGCACGAAAACGCAGAAGGCGGCACGGGCCTCGGTCTGCCGATCGTGCAGAACCTCATTCAATTGCACGGCGGAACCTTCACGCTGAAGTCCGAGCTGCGCAAGGGTACGGAAGTGACTGTCACGCTGCCCAAACAGCGCGTGCTGCATGCCGTCGCGCCGCTCCAGCCGTTGGGCCGCGAACGCCACCGAGACCCCGATATGCTGCCACGATCCACCCGCCAGCCGCGCATGCGCATGTCCGTATCGCCCTATGGTTCGGATGAGCCCTACCGGGCCTCCGGCAACCGTTACTAAGTCCGGCAAGCCGCCGCATTTATCTTTCACGGTGCCAATGGCTCAGCGGACTTGGGCTCAGCGGACGTGTCGCGGTTGTCAGCAAACGGAATTGACCGTATCTGAGGAACAATCTGTCTCAACCCGTCATGCACAGCGCATGGCCTAGCATCCCTCCGGTATCCAGGCGCCAATGGAATCGCCCTGCGTGAAGATCTGCTCCATCGACCCGGCAACCAAGCGCTGCACCGGCTGCCTGCGCACGCTGGAAGAGATCGCGCGCTGGTCGTCCATGACGGACGCACAGCGCAAGCGCATCATGGCCGAGCTGCCGTCCCGCAAGGCTCCCGCAGCACTGGCCAAATCTTGACGACAGGAGGCGGCACGTGGTCGGCTGGCTCCTGCTTTTCTCGTTTCTTCTCGCCGCGCTCTTCATCTATCTGGGCACCGGTGGGGAAGACTTGGCCCAGACGTCCGCGATAGGAATTGCCGCCGCCGTCGCCTTCGTGCTGGTGGCCCTTTACGCCATCTCAACGCGCGGCGGTCACGATGGCCACTTCCGTCTTCGCCGGTTCCTCGTGCCCATCCTGCTTGCGGCAGGGGTGGGCGCATGGATGTACCTTTCACCCAACTTAGACATCGCGGCCTGGCTTCAGCGTGCGGGCGCAAGCAAGCCGGCGGACGATATGTCCGGCCTGGAACGGCGCGGCCTGAAATCGGTCATGATCCGTCGGGACGCCCAAGGCCAGTTCACCGCGCGCGGGTCGGCGAACGGTACCCCCATAGACCTGTTGATCGACACCGGGGCCAGCACCGTGCTGCTGCGCCAGTCAGACGCCGAGCGCGCGGGCATTGACACCACGTCTCTCGACTACAGCGTTCCGATCCAGACCGCCAACGGCCAGCATAACGCTGCCGCAGTTCGCCTGCGGAGCCTTGCAATTGGCGCGGTGCGGATCGACGACGTGGAGGCGCTGGTGGCCCAGCCGGGAAGTCTTAACGAAAACTTGCTTGGTATGAGTTTTTTAAGACGTTTGCGGTCTTATGAGATCTCGGGAGATTTCATGACCTTGCGCGAGTGAGCGCCGCAACGACTGCGTCGCCGTCCGCCGTCCAACAATTGGAAAACCCAAGTATGTCGGGCTCATCTGGTTTCGTTCAGTTCGTCGCACTCGTGGGCCTCATGACCGTGGGTGCCGTTTACGCCATCAAGCATCGCCAGGACGTCGGGAAACTAGCGGCCATCGCCATCGAAGGCACGATCGGCCATAAGCAAAAGAGCCCAGCTGAGGGCGCTTCACCATCGCAACGGCGCAGTTCCGACGAGATCGAAATCGCGGCCAACGACTCAGGGCATTTCGAAACCGAAGTGGCAATCAACGGTTCACGGGTGGATGTGCTGGTCGACACAGGCGCAACGCTGGTCGCGCTGACCTACGATGATGCCCAGCGCGCCGGCATCTATCTGAGATCCTCCGATTTCACCCATGAAGTGCGCACCGCCAACGGAACGACCAAGGTCGCCCCTATCGAGCTTAGCAGCATCTCCATCGGAGACATCACGGTGCGCAACGTTCGCGGCGCCGTCACCGAACAGGGCAAACTTCACAAGACACTGCTCGGCATGACCTTTTTGAACCGGCTGTCGCGCGTCGAAATGCGCCCCAATGCGCTGGTGCTGCACGAATAGACCGGCCATCGCTCTGCCATCTTTGCCCTATTAGCAGAGCGCGGAAAAAAGCCGCCTGCCCATTCCCCGGCGTCTGCAAAGCCGATAGGGTCCAGCGCGCGATTCACCCTCAGAAAGGCTTGAGCCTCATGCTGCCCAAACCGCGTGCCGATCTTAAACCCAACACGGCCGATTTTGAACGCCTGCCTCTGGTGAAACCGACAGGCTTTCGCGAATACGATGCGCGCTGGCTCTTCCCGGAAGAAATCAACCTCATGGGCCTCAATGCGGTGGGGCTCGGCATCGCGACGTTGTTTGCGCGTCGGGGCGTCCCCAAACGCATCGTGGTCGGCCATGATTTTCGCTGGTACTCGGGGGCGGTGAAGCAGGCGTTGATGACGGGCCTTCTCGCCGGCGGCTGCGAAGTGCACGACATCGGCCTGGCCTTGTCGCCCATGGCCTACTATGCGCAGTTCGCGCTCGACGTCGAAGGCGTCGCCATGGTCACGGCCTCCCACAACGACAACGGCTGGACGGGAATCAAGATGGGCCTGGCGCGGCCACTGACATTCGGCCCTGACGACATGAGCGAGTTGAAGGAGATCGTGCTATCTGGCGCCTACGAGGCGAAGGCGGGTGGCCGCTACGTCTTCGTAGACGACATGGCTCAGCGCTATATCAAGTCGCTCACCGAGCGTCCCAAGCTCAAGCGCCGCCTCAAAGTCGTTTGTGCCTGCGGGAATGGTACGGCGGGCGCTTTCGCTCCGCAGGTTCTCGAAGCCGCCGGCTGCGAGGTGGTCCCGCTGCATACGGAACTGGATCATTCCTTCCCCCACCACAACCCCAACCCAGAAGACATGAAGATGCTGCGCGCCGTCTCAGCCAAAGTGCTGGAGACGCGCGCCGATGTCGGCCTCGCCTTCGACGGCGACGGAGACCGCTGCGGCGTCGTCGCCAACGACGGCCACGAGATCTTCGCCGACAAAGTCGGTGTGATGCTGGCGCGCGATATTTCTTCCATCTACAAGAACGCGAAGTTCGTCGTTGACGTGAAATCGACCGGCCTGTTCACCACCGATCCGGTGCTGAAGGCCAATGGCGCGACCACGACCTATTGGAAGACCGGCCACAGCTACATCAAGCGCTTCAACTTCGAAAACAAGACGCTGGTCGGCTTCGAGAAGTCGGGTCATTTCTTCTTCAATACGCCCTTGGGCCGCGGCTATGACGACGGCCTCGTCGCAGCGCTTGCGGTCTGCGACATGCTCGAGCGCAATCCAAGCAAGAGCATGGTCGATCTGCGCGATGCGCTGCCCAAGACCTGGGGCTCACCCACTATGTCGCCCCATTGCGATGACGAAAAGAAGTACGGCGTGGTCGACCGCATCATCGAGCATTACAAAAAGCAGGAAAGTATGGGCGCGAAGATCGCCGGCCAGAGCATCCGCGAGCTGATCACGGTGAACGGCGTGCGCGTGGTGCTGGAGGACGGCACCTGGGGTCTGATCCGCGCCTCCTCCAATAAGCCTGAGCTGGTCATCGTCGTCGAAAGCCCAACCTCGGAAGCCAATATGAAGGCGATCTTCAAGGACCTTGACGGCGTACTGACGCGCTTCCCCGAGGTCGGTGAGTACAATCAGAAGATCGCGGTATAGACCTAGCCCTGTCACGACTCACATCAAGTTGCAGCTCCCTCCGGGCGCTCATGCGCTTCGTTGCGGAACTCTTAACGCGCTCTCGCCGGACGGGCGGCCGCCCGATCCGAATTGTTTGGAAATTCCCGCTACGCTTGCCCGCGAAATTCCTGCGTCAGCGTATTGCGCGAGGTTTCCTTGTTACCGCCCGCCTCGAAGGCATCCAATCCCTCTCCGCGGCCGCTGACACGCGGGGAGCGCGCGTTGGCGGAAACTGCGGCACGCACCGCGGCCATCATGAACACGCGCACAACCCGCCGCAGCGCGGTCATCGCGCAACCAACCGCCGCCCAGACACTCAGCGCAAACGCAGCGGCGGCGCTCACTCAAGCGAAGGACACGCTGCACAACGCGCCGCGCACGGCGTTGCGCTTCTTCCAATTTCTGCGCGCCTACATGCGCGCCTTTGCTGCCGGGTTCGGCGTCTTCCTGTTGGCCAGTGAGCTGGCGAGCGGACACTTCAATGTGTTCACAGCGCTTTTGAGCCACCTCTTCGCGATCGTGGCCGCTCCGTTCTATGCCTTGATGCTCGCCCCGGCCATCTACGGTTTTTATGGGCTGACGGGGATGCTGCCGGTTCGCGATGAACACCGCGCCTACATTCTTGGGACCGCTCTTGGCGCCGTGATGCTGGTGAACATCGCCATGAAGGGCGACCTTGCCTCGCAGAGCGCTATCCGCGGCGTCCTTTTCGCTCTTGCGGTCACCGCCGCCGGCGTGGTCGCGGCCTATACCTTCAACCGCTCTGTCAGCCGCTTACGAGGGACGAGACAAACCGTGCCACCACGCACATGAGGAAGATCGCAAACGCGATCTCCAGTTTGCGTTTGGACAAGGCGTGTGCCGCCCTCACGCCAAGAGGTGCGGCGAACAGACTGGCGGGCATGATCAGCAGCGCCGCCGGAATGTTCACGTATCCGATCGAGTACGGCGGGCGCAGCGGCACCCCCCATCCCGCCCACATGAAGCCCAGCGTGCCCGGCACCGCGATCACCGGCCCGAAGCCCGCCGACGTCGCAACTGCGCGATGGATCGGCACGCCGTACAGCGTCAACAAAGAGACGATGAACATGCCTCCCCCGATGCTCATCAACGCGGACACAAGCCCGATGATGACGGCGGCAACCTCCAGCCCCCTGCTGCGCGGCAATTCGCGCCCCAGCCGCCACTCGTCCCGGCCAAACGCGAACTTCAACGCGATAATCGAGCCGGCCACGATCCACACCCACTTCAGTCCCGCCGTGCTCGATATTTTCGCCATCAGAACGCCTAAAACGACGCCCAGCGCCACCCATGGGGCCATGCGCCGCCAGACCGTCATGTCGACGGCGCCCTTGGCGTAGTGCCCTGCAAACGAGCGCAGCGACGTGGGTACGATGACGGCGAGCGAGGTGCCGAGCACCATGTGCATGCGCACGCTGTCATCGACTCCGAAATGCGCAAACAGCTCGTAGAGGACCGGCACAAGAAACGCCCCGCCGCCGACGCCGAGAAGCCCCGCGAGAAAGCCTGTCGCAAACCCTGCGCCCGTCAACCCGGCGATCAGCATCGCCGCAGCGCCTGCCGTCAAGGAGACTTCCATGCGTTCCCATCACTCCGCTGCGGCCGCACCTTGCCGTTCCATGTGGGCCCCGCCTTCCGCAAGCGCCAACGCGTCCTTCAAGACATCGACGCCGGCATCCGGCCTGACGGCCCGTTCGCTCAAATGGCGGCGGAACAGGCGCCCGCGCGGCCGCCCATGATAAAGGCCCAGGACATGGCGCGTGATGTTCGAGAGGCGTCCGCCATGCGCGATATGAGCTTCCGCGTACTCCAGCATGCCGGTCAAGGCGTCAGCACGCGACGGCACCGCGGCTGCGGAATCGAAATATCGCCGATCGACCTCCGCCAGCACATAAGGATCGTGATACGCCGCGCGCCCCAGCATCACGCCATCGACATGCTGCAAATGGATGTCGCATGCCTCCAGCGTCTCGATACCGCCATTGACGATGATCTCCAGATCGGGACGCGCGGCCTTGAGCCGGTAGACGCGCGCGTAGTCGAGCGGCGGGACCTCGCGGTTCTCCTTCGGCGACAGGCCCCGCAACCACGCCTTGCGCGCATGCACGATGAACGTGCGGCACCCTGCCTCTGCCACCGTCTCGATGAAGCGCTGAAAATCGGCCTCCGCATCCTGATCGTCGATGCCAATGCGGCACTTCACGGTCACCGGGATTTCGACGCGCGCCTGCATGGCCGCGACGCAGCCGGCGACGAGGTCCGGCTCAGCCATGAGGCAGGCGCCGAAGCGGCCCTCCTGCACGCGATCCGACGGGCAGCCGACGTTAAGATTGATCTCATCGTATCCGAAGGCCTCGCCGATGGAGGCCGCCTCCGCCAGACGCTGGGGCTCCGCGCCGCCCAGTTGAAGCGCAATGGGATGCTCTCGGCTCGAAAAACCGAGCAGCCTTTCGCGCTTCCCGTGGATCACGGCTTCGGCGGTGACCATCTCAGTATAGAGCAGCGCATGGCGCGACAGTTGACGGTGGAACATCCGGCAATGCCGGTCGGTCCAATCCATCATGGGGGCAATGCAAAATCTGTGGCTTAAGTGCTTCATCTTGCTAGTTTTCTCGAGTGTCAGTCCGTCCCACCCGGAATTGGACAGACTGCCAAGCCTGTGACTGATCGCCAAAATCTCCGTCCGCGTGTTCCCTCCCTACCGCGCAGCTTCCCGAAAATATACCTCTGGATTCCAATCAGAGGTCGGAGCAGCCCAGCGCACTGCACCCGTTTTGCACACGAGTGCACACGAACCGCCGCCAGTGCACACGCTGCTGCAGTCCCGACTGCCTGGTTCTGATGCCCAAGCTGCCCACGTCTAAGAGATTGTTGGAAGCCCGCTTCTTGGCCCTGAACAGACATCAAGCGTTGTCGCCTGTCAGCTTTCCAAGCCTTCAAGCATGGACGTGAGGACAGCGTCGATCGGCCTCGCGCCAACCTTTTCGGGTAGCAGTTGACCATCGATCGCAAGCAACGTGAGGCCGTGCACGAGTGCCCATGAGGCCACAGCCTGGCCGCGCACCGGTTGCTTCTTGAACGCGCCGCTCTGCTGGCCGCGCTCCAGGATGACGAGCAGCTCTGCGAAAGCAGCCGCTCCAGCCTCTTTCAGATTTGGAAAGGCTGTCTTGTCGACGTCGGCACTGAACATCAGCCTGTAGAGGGAGGGATTGGTCGTGCCGAAGTGAATGTAGGCTTTGGCCGCCGCCAAGAATTCCGCGCGTGCTGATCGTGGCCGCTCGATTGCGCCAGAGAGCTGTTCGCGAAGCTCATTGAAGCCGAGCATCGCCAGTTCGGCCAGCAGCGCACCCTTGTCCGGAAAATGCTTGTAAGGCGCGGCATGGCTGACGCCCGCCCTGCGCGCAACTTCTCGCAGCGTGAATTGCCAGCCCTTCTCCTCGCTAAGCATGTCTTGCGCCGTCGCGATGACCACCCGCTTGAGGTTGCCATGGTGGTAAGGGCGAGCGTTCTTTTCCTGCATTTCCGGCCTCTCCTTCACAAGACGTTCACAAGAATGTTGACGTCAGCAACATATGTTGACAGCGTCAACACTTGCAGCTATGTATGACCCACAAGTTGCCACTGTCAACATAGGAGTTTAAGTCATGAATGTCCACGTCACCATCGCAGTCGCCTCTCGCCTGACCGATATCCTCTCCAGCCAGCGTGCGGCGTTCCTGCGCGACGGCCAGCCGACCCTGGCGGCACGGAAGGCGGACCTGCTCAAGCTGAAGAAGGCGGTGCGGGCGCGCCTCCCCGAGTTCGAGAAGTCGCTCAACTCTGATTTCCAGGGACGTTCTGCCAAGGAGACCATGATCCTCGAGGGCGTGGCCCTGGTCCAGGGCATCAACTATCTCCGCCGCAATCTCAAAGGTTGGATGCGTCCCCAGAAGCGGCATGTGGAGACGCAATTCATGCCCGGGCGCGCACGCGTCGTACACCAGCCGCTCGGAGTGGTTGGCATCATGTCGCCCTGGAACTTCCCGGTCGGGCTCTCGCTAATGCCGCTCGCGACCGCCATTGCTGCCGGCAATCGGGCGATGATCAAGCCGTCGGAGTACACGCCCGCGACAGGCGATCTCCTGGCCGAGATGCTGGGCGAGATTTTCCCGGAGGAGCAGGTGGCCGTTGTGACGGGCGGGCCCGATGTAGGTAGCGCTTTCTCGTCGCTGCCTTTCGATCACCTTGTCTTCACCGGAAGCACGCCGGTCGGAAAGGCCGTCATGAAGGCTGCCAGCGCGAACCTTGTTCCGGTAACCCTCGAGCTCGGCGGTAAATCACCTGTCGTTGTTGAAAAGGGCTCCTCTCTCGAAAGAGCTGCGGCAAGCATTGCCTTCGGCAAACTCTCGAACGCCGGTCAGATCTGCGTCGCGCCTGACTATGCGCTTATTCCAGAAAACGAGGTCGATGCCTTCCTCGCGGTCTATGACAAAGCGGTGCGGTCGCTCTATCCGGCTGGCCCGGCGAGCGCCGATTTCACGTCTATCGTCAACGAGCGGCACTACGGCCGATTGCGTAAACTCCTCGACGAAGCCCAAGCCAAGGGCGCAAAGGTCATCGAGGTCGGCGAAAATCCCGAGGCCGCACGCACGCGTCCGCACACGCTGCCACCAACCGTGGTTCTCGGCGCGACCGATGACATGGGCATCCTCAACGAGGAAATCTTCGGACCGGTTCTGCCGATCGTGGCGTATCGGGACATCGACGAGGCGATCGCGCGCATCAATTCCGGACCGCGACCGTTGGCCCTCTACTACTTCGGCGGCAACGGCGAAGATCGCCGCAAGGTGCTCGAGCGCACTACTTCCGGCAACGTGACGATCAACGACACGTTGCTGCATTACGCTCAGGACGATCTTCCCTTCGGCGGCGTCGGCCCGAGCGGAATGGGTGCCTATCACGGCGTCGAGGGTTTCAAGTCCTTAAGCCACGCAAAGGGCATTTTCGAGCAGAGCCGATGGAACCTGAGTGGCGCCCTTCGCCCGCCATTCGGATGGCTCTCCGGCTTCGTGACGCGGTTTCTTCTCCGGTAACATCCGCCCGATCACTGTTCTGCGCGCCGTGAACGGGACGTTCCGCCTTACGCAGAAAAGCCAAGCGCGAGGAGAGCCATTGCGGAAAGATGCATCGCTTGGCGCATTACGGCTGCGGGGGAAGTTTGGTCAGCAATGGCTGACCCTTCTCCAGCACGTAGGTGTTGACCATCACTGCGCCTTTCGGCCCGACCTTGGCGGCGTGGATGGAGCCCATCGGAAAACTGATTGAACCGCCTGAGGACACCTGAACGGGCGGCTGGCCGTCCACCAGGTATGTGACATCTCCTTCCAAGAGATAGCTGATCTCCGGACCGGGATGCGTATGGCGGCCAATCTCGAAATTGGGCGCCAGATCCAATCGCAACACCGTGGCTTCATAGCTCGTGCCGGGCACGTCGGTCTTTTGCAGGATGGTGCGCTTCAGGCCTGGAGTGGCCTCAGTCACGGCCGGAGGTTTGGCCTCGCCGGCCAAGGCCTCCGCGGCACTCCCCCATGGCACCAATGCCAGACATGAGACCGCAGCAAAAAGCCGATTGCGCCTATCGCTTCTCCTCACCATATCTCAAGCCTCCCGGATGCGATGCGTCCATGCGCCGTTCACCCATCAGTTGAACTTGCCAGACCCCAACGTCCTACTCATACTTCAAGAAGTTTGAACCAAGCGAGGATATGCAAGGGCGCCGAATGAAGATCGATCTTAGCGGAAAAACAGCTCTCGTCACGGGTTCAACGGGCGGCATCGGCTTTGCTATCGCCAAAGGCCTGGCGGGAGCGGGTGCGAAGGTGCTCATCAACGGGCGCAAGGCCGACAAGGTCTCGGGCGCGATCAACCGGCTTCTATCGCAGGTGCCCGGGGCCAAGCTCGTTGCCGCTGCGGGCGATGTCTCAACGGCCGAGGGATGTGCCGCCATCATCGAGGGCAAGGGCGATATCGACATTCTCGTCAACAATGCCGCCACCTTTGAGCCCAACGACTTTTTCGACATCCCCGACGCCGACTGGACCCGCTACTTCGAAACCAACGTATTGTCCGGCATCCGCCTGTCTCGCGCCCTGATGCCCGCCATGCTGAAACGGAATTGGGGCCGTATCGTCTTCATCTCATCGGAGTCCGCCATACAGATCCCTAAGGAGTTCATTCACTACGGCTTCACCAAAACGGCCGAGCTTGCGATCTCACGCGGTCTGGCCGAACTTTCGGCAGGGTCTAACGTCACCGTGAATTCCGTGCTCCCCGGGCCGACGCGGTCCGACGGCGTGGAAGGCTTCTTGGAAGCGCTTGCCAAGCAAGCCGGCATCAGCGCCGACGAGATGGCAAAGACCTTCGTGCAGACGCACCGTCCCTCCTCTCTGATCCAGCGGTTCGCAACCGTCGAGGAGGTCGCCAACATGGTGGTCTACGTGTGCTCGATGGAAGCCTCCGCGACCAACGGCGCGGCCTTGCGCGTCGACGGCGGCGTGGTGCGCTCAATCGTCTAAAGCTCGATGGCGGCGATAGGTGCGATGACGGCGGACGCGCGCGTCCGCCGTCAGCCGATCGTCTCGATCTCGGCGCGCCCTTGACCTGCCGTCACTTCATCGCCAACCCGCCGCCCAATCAATGCCTGGGCCAGAGGCGAGACGTAGGACAGCGTCCCCTTGGACGGATTGGCCTCATCCTCTCCGACGATGCGATAGGTTTGGCGCCGGCCATCCTCACGCTGGATCGTCACGCGTGAGCCGAAGTGCACGACACCGTCCGCCGGCGGCTCGCTTTGAACCTCGGCCGACGCACGCCGCGCGTTCCAGTAACGCATCTCGCGCGAGATGCGTTGCAGCTCGATCCGGTCGGCCGCTCCTTGCGCTTTCGCGTAGGCTGCACTGATCTTCTCGAGTTCGGCCTCGATCATGGCAAGGCCAGAAGCGGTCACAAGATTGCGGTGGGGAGAGATCAGGCGATCAGGAAGATCTTCGCTCCCTTCTCCACCATCATCGTCCCTGACAAACGCACGGCTCAACAGCATACCCCTTTCTTGGTTGTTCATGACCCGGCGGGCGCTATGCTGGCTGGGCTCCAGCCGGCCTGCGCTCAGCGCCGGTGCAAGGGTGCACGACACAAGGCTCGCAACGCAAGTGGCAAAGCCCGCTATACCCGCCAGCAGCTAAGAGAAAATTCTTCATCTCGAGATCTGAATGATGCGGCAATCTCAAGAGACGCTCTCGATCGCCACACGCGGAACGGGGCTGTACGAATTCACACGGCAAGCCGCGCGTTTCACCACCGAAACCGGAATGTCGATAGGACTGCTGCACATCTTCTGCCGCCACACCTCCGCATCCCTGGTCATCCAGGAGAACGCCGACCCGGACGTCCAGCGCGACCTGACGGCGTTCTTCAAGAGGCTGGTGCCCGATGGCGATCCGCTGTTCCTTCACACCTGCGAAGGCCCCGACGACATGCCAGCTCACGTCAAGGCCGCTTTGACTCAGACGACGCTGACGATCCCCGTAGCCCAGGGCAAACTGATGCTTGGAACATGGCAGGGTATCTATCTATTCGAGCACCGCACAGCGCCGCACACCAGACACGTCGTTCTGCATGCGTGCGGCACTTGAGTAAAAAAGACGAGGAGACTTAATCCTCCAGCGCCCGCATGACCGCCTTGGTGATGGACGGCACCGGCTCTTTGGTGAGATCCTTGTCGATCCATGCAGACACGCGTGCACTCAGTCCGTCGCCGGCGGCCTTGCGCATCTCGCCCAGGGCTGCGGGTGGCGCGACGATCACAACGTTTGCGAACGCATTGCCATCGGCGTCCCTGGCAAGGTCGGCGATGATATCGGCAACGAACCGGTCCTCAGCGCGCTGATGAAGATCCGGCCCTTCGGCGGCCGATCTGCGCGTGCCCACGGATTCAAACGTGCGCGGGGGCTTGTCGCGACCCTGCTCGCTTGTCTTGGGATTGTCTTGGCCATAGGTGCGCACCGTGCTCAACGCCGGCTCCAATGCAGTCCCATCGTTGACGAGGACGATGCCGCGCGCGCCATCCGCCACCACAACCCAATCGCCGGTCTTCAAACGCTTCATGGCAAACCTCTCAACACACCGCATTCTGACGCCGTATTGCTCAGATATGGCACTCCAGGCTGATTGCAACATCCCGCGCTGTCAATTGCCGCATCTCCGTCGCGCCAGCGGTACTGGTGAGTTTGGCGCTGACAGTAGGGGTCCCGAGCCTGGGCGCGAGCGCGCAAGCCCGCGGTAGGCGTTTGATCCGCTGACTGGGACAAAATGTCAAAACATGCGTGAACGCACGGCGTGCGGCGGCTGCGTCAAGTGCGCGGCTTGCTTCGCGTGTCGTTATTGTATACCTTTTTAGTATAGTTTAGCAGCCAACGAGAGCGCTCATGAGCCGGTCAAATCGAAACCTTTTAGCCTTTGCCTTCGCGTCCGCCCTGACAATTGCCAGCATCATCTTCTCGGCAGTGTCTTACGCTGCCGAGCACACCATCGAGATGCGCAACAAAGACGACCAAGGGCAGACGATGACGTTCCAGCCAAGCTTCCTTAAGGTCGCAGTAGGCGATACCGTGAAATTCGTCCCCACAGACAAGAACCATAACGCTGAAAGCGTGAGGGATGTGTGGGTTGAAGGCGCCGCCCCGATCAAGGGAGCGCTTAGCGCGGTGGTCGAATTCAAGGCCGAAAAAGAAGGCGTGTACGTTTTCAAGTGTCTGCCCCATTTCGCGATGGGCATGATCGCCGTCGTGCAGGTCGGCAAGCCGGAAAACCTCGATAAAGTAAAGGCGTTCGTGCCACCCGGCGTGGCCAAGGGGCGGCTGGCCAAGATTCTTGAAGGCGTCACGCCATAAATCGTGGACGGTGCGCCGTGGGGGGAAGGTCGCAGTCGTTGCCACCTTCGTCTCCCTCGCGCGCAGGAGTCAGAGCTCCGCCCGGTTTATCAAGCTTCAAGCACGAGAGCGTTCCTCTTCCCGCGTGGCAAAGAGAAGAGGAGCCCCCAAAGGGGCGAGTGAGGGGCGGTCCGCATCGGTTCAGCGCCAGCGTCCGCAATCGTACGCTTATTCGTATCAATGTCCATGAGCCGGCGGCCCGTTGCATGACCCAGTTCGCCGCAATAGGTTCGCAGCGTGAATACGTGTTGATCTTTCCCATAAGACGCGCGCAATAGCGCCGGAGGAGCCCTTAAAAATCCTCCTTGCCCGTCAGGCTTCAAACAGGCGCCGGGAGATCCCATGCCGCAATCGCGAAACCCCGCAAGACGCCAGTCTGCCCTTGCGCCCCGGCGCGTGTTCTTCCAGCGCCTCGCCAAAAATGGGGCTTTCGCCGCCCTGCTCATTCTCCTGTCTCTGGCGGCCGGTATCGCAGGTTACGTCTACTTCGCGCGCATGCCGCTTGTGGATGCGTTCCTGAACGCCGCTATGATCCTGTCCGGCATGGGCCCGGTGGGCGAGCTGCCGACCGCGTCCGCCAAGATCTTCGCCGGGCTTTACGCCATCTACTCCGGCATCGTGATCATCGCTACGACCGGCGTGATCCTGGGGCCGGTTCTGCACCGTATGATGCACAGCTTCCACCTCGCGGACGATCGCGACAACTGAGCTGGAGACGTTAATATCTCCCCGCGTTCACCCGCCGCAGCAATGGCGCACGACCGGGGCTTGTACGAAAGCCCTAACCTGCTAATCACACTCCCGATACCTTGAAGGAGACGCCCATGAAACCGACCGAAGTCACCCCCGAGACCCCGGCCGAGAGCGCCGCGCGCGCCGAAGCCGCCGCGCTGATCCGCGATTACTACGCCGCCTTCAATCGCGGTGATACCGAGAGTATGCTGAAATATCTGACCGAGGATGTCATTCATGACATCAACCAGGGCGAGCGGCGCCAGGGCAAGGATAAGTTTCGCGCCTTCAACGCCCGTATGTCTCACAACTACAAGGAAGAACTCAAAGACATCGTCGTGATGGTGTCGAAGGACGCTTCGCGCGCGGCCGCCGAGTTCAATGTCCATGGCGTCTATAAGAACACCGACGAGGGTCTCCCGCCCGCCACGGGACAGAAGTACGTGCTGCCGGCCGGCACCTTCTTTGCGATCCGCGACGGGAAGATCTCGCGTGTCACGACCTATTACAATCTGACCGACTGGATCACCCAAGTCGCAGGCTGAACCGATGAAGCCTGACGCCAAGAACATCTCGGTGGAAAGTCTCACAGGAGACGCGATCAAGTCCGTGCTCCCGGATCTGGCACGGCTGAGAATCGTCGTGTTTCGCGATTGGCCCTACCTCTACGATGGCTCTCTTGCCTATGAAGAGGATTATCTTGCCAAGTTCGCGGCCGCAAAGGGCGCGGTGTGTGTCGTAGCTCGTGACGGCGACAAGATCATCGGCGCTTCCACCGGAGCGCCGATGATTGAGCATGCCGACGAGTTCGGCGAGCCGTTCAAGAACGCGGGCTACGACATCTCCAAGATTTTCTACTGCGGTGAAAGCGTGCTGCTGACCTCCCATCGCGGCTTTGGGCTGGGGCACGCCTTCTTCGATCATCGCGAAGCCCAGGCGCGCAAGCTTGGCGGTTTCACGCATTCCACCTTCTGCCGCGTCGTGCGCCCCGATGATCATCCGTTGAAACCGAAGGACTATCTTCCTCTCGACGGCTTCTGGAGGAAGCGAGGTTACGCACCGGCCGATGGCATCGTCGCTACCTATAACTGGAAGGACGTCGACCAGGACGAGGAGACGGTCCACCGTATGCAATTCTGGATGAAGGCGCTCTAGTGGCGCTTTCGCCTTGCTGCCGACCATGTCCTTAAGCTCTCCTCAGTCCAGGCCGCCTTGATGACCAGCACATCGATCCTGAAAGTTGCAGCAGCCCAGTATCCGATTGGACAGCCCAAGTCGCTTGCCGAATGGGAAACCAAGATCGCCCTGTGGGTGAAGAATGGCGCGGCAACCGGCGCCTCGCTTCTTGTCTTCCCCGAGTACGCGGCGATCGAACAGGCCGCGACCTTCGGCCCTGAAGTCTACGGCGATCTGCAGACCACGCTGCGCAAGGTCGCGGCGTTAGCCGATAGCCGCGTCGCACTGCACGCGGATCTGGCGCGCACGCACGGCGTCCATATACTGGTCGGCTCCGGGCCGGTGCTCAAGGAGGACGGGCGCTTCGTCAATGCGGCTCAGCTCGTAACGCCGCGCGGCAGCGTCGGCGTTCAGGAGAAACTGGTCATGACGCCCTTCGAGCGTGACTGGGGGATCTCGGCAGGCGGTCCGGTAAGAATTTTCAAGACGGCCATTGGCACGTTCGGCATTGCGATCTGCTACGACAGCGAATTCCCTCTCCTGGTTCATGCGATGGCGCAGGCCGGTGCGGGCGTCGTTCTGGTCCCTTCATGCACCGAGCGGATCTCCGGCTATCACCGCGTGCGCACCGGCTGCAAGGCACGCGCCCTGGAAAATACGATCGCGACCATTCAGAGCCCGACCGTAGGGGATGCGCCCTGGTCTCCGGCCGTCGATTTCAATGCCGGGGCCGCTGGCATTTATGTCCCTTCCGAACATGGCGTATCGGACACGGGCGTTCTTGCCGAGGGCCGTTTGAACGAGGCCGCCTGGGTAGCGGGCGAGATCGATACGGCCAGGCTGGCGCGGGTGCGCGAGACGGGCGAAATGCGCAACGTACACGATTGGGCTTTGCAGCCCGGTGCGCCCTCGTCCAAGGTGGCGGTCGAGACGGTAGACCTCCCCTGAGGGGCTTTGTTCTCTTTGGGTCATGAGGGGTACTTACACCGCGCCCCAATGGCGCCGTTTCCGGCTGCTTGATGATGCCGCGACGGATCTGCGCCGGGTTTAACGTTCTACGGCCTGCACGACGATTCCAGCCAAGCCAGTTCGCTGGAGGTGCTGAACGCTGCTCGCCGGGGGGCTCTGATGGAGAAGCATTCTTTCAAACCCGTTGCAGGAGCATGGCTCCCTTACTGTCGTGGCGCTCTTGCGCTGGCCGTTCTACTTTTGCCCATTGGAAGTGGCGCGCAAGGTCTGCCACGGCGCGCAGATCCCGAGGCAAATGCCTGGGTTGATAAGCCGCCAGCGCAGGAAGACAACGCCTCATGCGCCGGGCTGGACAAGTCTATGGAGAAGCGCGTCGCGGAGATCAATGCACTGCAAGAGGCTATCGACAAGGACAAAGCAGGACCGGCGCCCAGTGTACTTGGCATGATAAAGAATTGGATGGGGGAGCCGTACACGGCCGAGTCCCTCAAGAAGAAGCAAGAACAGCTTGAGCGGGCGCGGCGCAGGGCTGATGCCGTAAACGATCTGCGCGCGTCAGCCGGCTGCGCGCGGATTGACATCGACGAAGAGGTCCGCAAGATCGCGGCAAAGAAGCCTGCGCCCGCAAGCCACCCGCAAAATTGATGAAGATCAATCCCACGCTATTTGCTGGCCGTCACATTCGAATACCGACCGACATCAGAAACCGGCACGAGGATTGACAAAGCCATGACCGCAACCGAAGAGCCAGGCACCGCAGAACAGCCCGCAATGCCGCAGCCGGCCGCGCCTGCGAGTCCGCAAATCGAAGCCCCGCCTGCGCATACCCCACTGCTTTCGCCCGCACGCATGCGCCATGACCCCGACGCGATCCGCCATGCCTTTGAGACCGGCGAATATCCCTACCAAACCCGCATGTCGGTCAAGGTCTACGAAGCGGCGATGGCAGATCTTCAGGTTGAATTGTTGAAGGCCCAGAGCTGGGTCAAGGAGACAGGCGAACGGATTATCGTGCTGTTTGAAGGCCGTGACGCGGCCGGCAAAGGCGGCACGATCAAGCGCTACATGGAACACCTTAATCCGCGCGGCGCACGCGTAGTGGCACTGGAAAAACCCACCGAGCGAGAAAGAACCCAATGGTACTTTCAACGCTATATCGAGAACCTGCCCGCCGGCGGCGAAATCGTCTTCTTTGACCGCTCCTGGTACAATCGCGCAGGTGTGGAACGCGTGATGGGCTTTTGCTCGCCCAACGATTATCTGGAATTCATGCGTCAGTGCCCCGAACTCGAAAGGATGCTGGTTCGCTCGGGCATCCGTCTATTTAAATACTGGTTCTCCGTGACGCGTGAGGAGCAATTGCGCCGGTTCAAATCACGCGAGCACGATCCTTTGAAACAGTGGAAGCTCTCGCCCATCGACAAGGCATCTCTGGACAAATGGGACGACTACACGGAAGCCAAGGAGGCCATGTTCTTCTATACCGATACAGCGGACGCCCCTTGGACAATCGTGAAATCTGACGATAAGAAGCGTGCCCGTTTAGGCTGTATGCAGCACTTCCTCTCAAGTCTCGACTTTCCGAAGAAGAATACCCGGATCGTCACCGGGCCCGATCCGCTCATTGTGGGATCGACGAGCCATGTGATCGGGCGCGATGAGTTCATTTTGGGAAAGACACTCCATCCCGAGAAGCGCCGCGGAAGTCACAAGAGGTGAATCCTCGCGCAGGGGGTGCGCGCTTTTTTAGCGCAATTCTGATCGTCCCCAGAAGCGCCCTGCTCGGCTAGTCCCCTTAACACTTAATTTAAAGCTTGTTTGAAGCGGCGCGGGCCTTCCAGGTCCGCGCCTTTCCCGTTTGCACGTTTCCTGCCGAGCCCCGTCCGAGAACCGCACCAGTGTGCGGATTTGGGACGCGGAGCAAGCCGGCATTAGCCCCCGCGTCGTCACACAAGCGCGAGGCGTACGGCAATGGGTCAAGGTGTTTGGAGTAGCGTATTTGATTGGCCGATCATTGGTATTCAGTCAACTTTGACCCCGGACGGCCGGGTCCTCAGCTTCGGGACCGACGAGCTCGGGCAGCAGGGCGGCATGCACATCTTCGATGTGTGGGACCCGGTCACCAACACCCATCTTACGCTTGAGCACACCGTTCATACCGACTTGTTCTGCTCTGCCGCGATCATCGTGCCCGAAACGGGGGAAATCCTCATTGCCGGCGGCGATACGCGGCCCCTGGGAACGAGCAACGGCGGCGTTGCCGATTCCAACACCTTCAACTACATGGACAACTCCCTTGTGCCGACGCCGACGGGCGATATGTCCTACGCACGTTGGTACCCGACCGAAATCACCCTTGCCAATGGCAAGATCCTCGCGCTGGGCGGCCGCGACGGCGAATTCAAGGGTGTCAGCACGCCCGAACTCTATACGCCAGGCGTCGGCTGGACCACGCTCAATGGCGCTACCACGGACCTGTTCGCAAAGGGCTGGTTTTATCCTCAAACCTGGCTCGCCAGCGACGGCCGCGCAGTCGCGCTGACGTCATCGGGGCCTAAGGGTTCCAGTACGATCGTCACTTTCGATCCTTCCGGGGAAGGCCGCATTCTATCGACGTCCCTGATCCCCTTCAAGAAATATGCAGATGCACCGGGCGTGATGTTCGCCCCGGATAAGATACTGACATTGGGCAACAACAACACTGCGTGGATTGTCGATATCAGCGGTCCGCAGCCTAAGTACACACAGGTCGCCGCGCCGCGCGGCGCGCATTCGTGGTCGAACATGATCCTGCTCGCCGACGGCACCGTCATGCTGTCGGGCGGCAGCGCGGTTAACAACAAGCTGGAAGGCGTGACCTATGAAGTCGCCCTCTGGAACCCCGAGACGAAAGCCTGGGCCTATGGCGACTCGGCCGAGATCCCGCGCCTGTACCATTCGACGACGCTTCTATTGCCGGATGCCACCGTGCTGTCGCTCGGCGGTGGCGCACCCGGCCCACTCAAGAACCTCAACGGCGAAATCTACAAGCCCGGCTACCTCTTCAATGACGACGGCACGCTCGCGACGCGGCCGACGATCCTTGATGCGCCCGACAAGGTGGAGCAACGCGATACGTTCACGCTCAGCGTCGACAATCCAAATGAGATTACCAAGTTGACGCTGGTGAAGAACGGCTCGACCACGCACTCGACCAATTCGGATACGCGCATCATCAATCTCGACTTTACGATCGGGGCCGATGGGCTTTTGCACGTCGATCTGCCCGATAACGCCAACGTCGTGACCCCGGGCTATTGGATGCTATTCGCATTCAACAACAAGGGTACGCCTTCGGTGGCCTCGATGATCAATGTCGAGACGGGCGGCGAACTGTTCGTGCCCCAGGCCGATACCTTCATGACCCTCAATGGCGCTGCTACGTTCGATAACCCGAGCAAAATATTCACGCTGACCGGGAACAACGCGTGGCAGAAGGGCGACGTGGTCTCCAACTCGGCGATTGATCTGACGCATGATTTCACCATCAACGCCGCCATACGCTTCGGTGCGAAGGAAGCAGGAACGGGCGGGATCTCCTTCATCCTGCATAACGATCCGCTGAAAGGCGATGCTATCGGGGGCACCGGCGGTCACTTTGGCGCTTATGACATCAACAATGGCCTCGGCATCGAGTTCGATGTCTCAAACGACGGCGCGAAGTTCCGTGACATTGGCGCGGATCATACGGGCTTCTTCGTTACCGATGGGGCGGTAAACCACCGGCAGATCGGGGCTGTCAAAAGCCTCGGGAACATCGAAGACAACACATGGCATATGATCCAGATCGTCTGGGATGCAGACACCAAGACGCTGAGCTATAAAGTTGATGGGAAGCTCGCTGGAACGCTCCAGCGTGACATTTCGGAGATGTATTTCAAGGGCGATAATCACGCCTACTTCGGCTTCACCGGCTCGACCGGCGCTGTCGGAAACCTCCAACAGGTGCGCATCTTCACCAACGATATTACCTACGTCGATCCTCATGCATCGCAGACCCACGACACGTCGATGGGAGCCACGGATACCATGATGGGGTCCATGGGCTCCATGACCTACGACACGTTTGATATCTCCAACATGGCCGACCTGATCACATTGTCGGGGGGCGCTCGTTACGACTCCAACACAAACATCGTTCAACTCAACACCGACAGCCCTAAGAAAGTCGGCGGCGTCATGAGCGAAATGCGTATCGACGTGTCCAAAGATTTCGTCTTCGACTTTGACGTCTACCTGGGCAACAATGAAAAGGGCGCGGACGGACTCGCCTTCGTGCTCCATAATGACCCTGTTCAGGGGCGCGCGCTCGGCGGCGGCGCCAATGCGTTGGGCGCCGAAGGCATTCGAAATGGACTGGCCCTCGAGTTTGACACCTACGACAACGGAAAGGCCGCTGGCGATATCGCGGCCGATCACATTCAGCTCGTTGACACCGACGCTGTCGGCAACGCCCGCTTCGTCACGCAGGCGGCCTGGCTTGGCGACGTGGAGGACGGCTTCTGGCACGCCATCCGCGTCAGCTGGGATGCTGACACCAAGACGATGACCTACAGCATAGATGAGCGCACGGTCGGCACCATCCACAGGGATATTGCTACAGCCTTCCTGGGCGGTTCCAATATGGCCTATTTCGGGTTCACCTCCGCAACCGGCGGCGCCTCGAACCTGCATCAGGTGCGCCTCAACAACGTCACGGGCACATTCGAGCCCATCACTGTCGATCATGACGACATGCACAACGCACCCGCTTTCTCGATGCTGGGTTCGGCGGGTTACAACCGCACCGGGGGCGCCGTGCAGTTGACGCCCGACCAGGCGAAGAAAGTGGGTGGCATCATGTCGGAAGACATGATCGATCTGACTCACGATTTCAACATCAAGTTCGACATATTCCTTGGCAGCAAGGATGCGACCGGCGCGGATGGCTTGGCGTTCGTTCTGCACAATGACGAGCGTGGCAGCGACGCGATCGGCGGAAACGGATCAAGCCTGGGCGCCGCCGGAATCGCGAACGGACTTGGGATTGAGTTCGATACGTACAACAGCGGCGGCGCCTATCGCGACATTGCTACCGACCACACCAACTTCTTCGATACGGATGCTTCCCTCGCCACCCGAGCCCTCACGGCAGCCCATAGCCTGGGTAACATCGAGGACGGCAGTTGGCACGCCGTCCAGGTCAAGTGGAACGCGGCAGCCCACACGCTGTCTTATTCCTTCGATGGCGTTGAAGTGGGTTCGCTGACCCAAGACATTGCAGCCGACTACTTCGCCTCGTCGGAGGCGGTGCACTTCGGCGTCACCGCATCGACCGGCGGCCTGGCCAATCTCCAACAGGTCCGTTTTGTCTCGGTGGATGCGATGTTCATGTAGACGGCAAGCCGTTTCGAGCACACCTCTAAGCACAAGGCCGTATCGGGTGCCCCCGTGCGGCCTTGATTGCATCCACAGGCGCCATGCGGCAACCTTCGCCAATTGACACCCCCCCTGCGCCACTTATGGTGCGCGCCACACGCACATCTTCCGCCAGACAAGAAGGACACCTGCCGGATGGCCATTACCCGCACGCCCGCCAAGCATTTCGCTCCCCTCGCCATCGGCGCCCCCGAACCCTACCGGCAATTGCCCGTGCGGCTGGAACGGATGATCCACTTCATCCCGCCGCACAATGAGAAGATCCGCGCCAAACTGAAGGACACGATCAAGCAGGTTGACGTCGTGCTTGGCAACCTGGAGGACGCTATCGCGGTTGGCGAGAAGGAGGCGGCGCGCAAGGGCTTCATTTCCATGGCGCGCGAGTTCGACTTCGGCACGACCGGTCTGTGGACCCGAATCAACTGCCTCAACTCACCCTGGATGCTCGACGACGTGACGGAGATCGTCGCCAACGCGGGCAACAAGGTCGACGTCATCATGCTGCCCAAGGTGGAAGGTCCCTGGGACATCCATTACCTCGACCAACTTCTGGCGCAGCTCGAGGCCAAGCACAAAGTATCAAAACCGATCCTCATTCACGCGATCCTTGAAACCGCCGAAGGCGTCAACAACGTGGAAGCGATCGCGGCGGCTTCTCCACGCATGCATGGCATGAGCCTTGGGCCCGCCGACCTTGCGGCTTCGCGCGGCATGAAGACCACGCGCGTCGGCGGCGGCCATCCAGGCTACGGCGTGCTGGCTGATCCCGGTGATGACAAGGCCGCCGCGCGCGTATTCCATCAGCAGGACTTGTGGCACTACACTGTCGGCAAGATGGTGGATGCGTGTCTCGCCTACGGCTTGAAGCCGTTCTACGGCCCGTTCGGCGACTTTGCCGACAGCGCCGCCTGCGAGGCGCAGTTCCGCAACGCATTCCTTCAAGGTTGCCTGGGCGCATGGTCTCTCCACCCCTCGCAGATCGAAATTGCCAAGCGCGTCTTCTCACCCGATCCAGGCGAAGTCCTGTTCGCCAAGCGCATTTTAGAGGCGATGCCCGACGGCACTGGCGCCGTGATGATCGATGGCAAGATGCAGGACGATGCCACCTGGAAGCAGGCCAAGGTGATCGTCGACCTCGCCAGGATCGTCGCCTCCAAGGACCCCGAACGCGCCGCTCAATACGCGCTTTGACACGCAGAGCCTTTGGCAAAGGCGCACCATGGCATCGCATCAAGCATGAAGGCCCACTGCTATTCCGCAGTGGGCCTTTACGTGTTTGAAGCCGCGTTCATTGCACAGGGATTGAGCCCTCACCCAGTGCCGCCGCGCAGCCGTACGAGCGCCTTGTCGCGTCCTATCAAGGGCAAAAGCCCCTTCAGCTCAGGCCCCTGATCCGTTCCCGTCAGCGCAAGGCGCAAGGGATGAAAAAGCCCGCGCCCCTTCACGCCCGTGGCAGCTTTCACCGCGTTGGTCCACGCGCCCCAGGTGTCGTGCGAGAAGGGTTCTTCGGGTAGCAAAGCGGCCGCCGTGGAGAGAAACTCGGCGTCTTCGATCACCGGGGCAATGTTACCTGCCACCACCTGCCACCACGCTTGCGTGTCTGACAGCACGCCAACGTTCCCGCGTACCACCTCCCAGAACGCGGCGCCGCCGCCCACCCCCATGACCGCGAGGCGATCAGCGACGTCCTCGTAGGGAAGCTTGTGGAGCAGTTTGGCATTGAGGCCCTTGAGCTCCTCGATATCGAAACGGCCTGGTGCGGTGGAAATTTTGCTCAGGTCCAGTTTGGCTGCGAGTTCCTCGCGCGTGCGGATCGGCTCGATCGCATCGGAGGAGCCGACGAGCGCGGCATGGCTCAACACCGCCATCGGTTCGAGGCCCGCCTCGCGGAAGCTTTGCACCGAAAGCGCACCCAGTCGCTTCGACAGCGCGTTCCCCTCCGCGTCGATCAGGAGGCTGTGGTGGCCGAAGGCGGGCGCTTCGCCGCCCAGCGCTTCGAAAATGGCCAACTGCACGCCAGTGTTGGTGACGTGATCCTCGCCGCGGATGACATGCGTAACAGCGAACGCGATATCGTCGACGACGCTGGTGAACGTGTAGAGATACGTGCCATCCGCGCGGATGAGAACGGGATCGGACAACGAGCCGACATCGACGATCTGATCGCCGCGGATGAGATCGTTCCAGCTGACAATCGTCGGCTGGGGTGTCAGGCCCTGACCCGAAGCGGTGTTGGGCAAGCGGAACCGCCAGTGCGGTGCGCGCCCCTCGGTTTCGAGCCTGCGGCGCTCATCTGCGTCTAGCTGCAGCGCGGCACGATCGTAGATCGGCGGCTTGCCGAGCGCGCGCTGACGGCTGCGCTTGCGGGCGAGTTCGTCCTCCGTCTCATAGCACGGATAAAGAATCCCTCGCGCCTTCAGACTGTCGGCAGCGGCATCGTAGAATTGCGTGCGGTCGGATTGCCTTTCCTCCCGGTCCCAGGTGAGCCCAAGCCACATCAGGTCGTCACGGATGCCTTGCGCGAACTCTTGGGTGGAGCGCTCCAGATCGGTGTCGTCGAGCCGCAGAATGAAGCTGCCTGCGCACTTGCGCGCAAACAGCCAGTTGAGTGTCGCGGTACGCACGTTGCCAATGTGGAGACGGCCTGTCGGGCTCGGCGCGAAGCGGAGAATGGGGTTCATGTATGACTCAAGGCTTGGGCAAATTTCGAGCGGCATCCTAGTGCATTTTTCCGATCATACGGAGCCACTCTTTTCCTCTCCCGGCGACGGGAGAGGATGTCGCGAAGCGACAGGTGAGGGACTTCAACACGCGCCGCTAATTGCGCCAGCCCCCTCATCCGCCCCTTCGGGGCACCTTCTCCCCAAAGGAGAAGGACGTGATCCCATGAGATCGCAATCGGCTATAGCGTGCTTTGCGGAAAAGTCGAGGGAACCGGTTTTCCGACAAGAAGCAAGAAAAGCTAGAGCCGTTCCGCGATTCCATCAAAACGGAATGGCTCTAACGGTGTTTCGGCGGCGTGAAAACAGGCACGCAATACGGCGGTGCGCCGCGCCTCATTCCGCCGAGCCTAACTCGGCCGCAAGACGCAATGCCAAAGCCTGGATGTCGGCGCGGTCAGCGCTGGCAAATACGGCGCGCTCGCCTCCCACCAGCGTGATTGTCAGCTCGTAGTGGCGAACGGCCCTGAGACGGATAGCCTCGATCAGCCCGGCCACACCAAGTCCGCCCAGAAAGAACGTGCCGATCAGGAAGCGCGCCATCGCCCCTTGCTCGAAGACGAAATAGGCAAAGACACTGGCGGCGAAGATGAACGCCGTCGCCGCTACGAACAAGCCCATGGCTTGCCGGTTGCGCACTTCTTCCAGAGACAAACCGGCAATCTGAGATAAGGCAATTCGCTTGTGGCCGAAGCGTACAAAAGCGCTGGCGCCGGCGGGCGGGATCGGCCGTTCGATCTCCCACATGGAGGGACGCGCTGCTTCCAGTATTGCCTTGCCCATGCCTGCGTTCCGTCGGCTCTTGAAAGCGCAAGCGTCTCAAATGTTGGTTGGCGAAAACTTAACCAACGGCGCCCGCGTTGCATCAGCCGTCGCCGCCAGTGTGGGTAGTGGGCTTGACGAGGTGCCTCGTTGCGCCGGCTGCGGCGGCTTGGGGAGCAGCATCAAGGCCCTCGCGGAATCTGTTGGTGATCGGATAACGCCGGTCGCGGCCGAAATTGCGTGCTGATATCTTGACGCCCGGCGCTGCCTGCCGGCGCTTGTACTCCGCCAGATTGAGGAGTCGCTCGACCTTGCGAACGGTCTCGAGGTCGTGCCCCCGCGCCACAACATCGCGCAACGGCATCTCGTTCTCGACCAGACACCGCAAGATGTCGTCGAGCTGTTCGTAAGGCGGAAGGCTATCCTGATCGGTCTGGTTGGCGCGCAACTCAGCTGTGGGCGCCTTGGTGATGATGCGCTCCGGGATCACCTCCCCCGTCGCGCCAAGCCCACCTGAAGGAACATGTGCGTTGCGCCAGCGCGCCAGCGCATAGACCTCCAGCTTGTAGAGATCCTTGATCGGGTTGAAGCCGCCGTTCATGTCGCCGTAAAGGGTCGCATAGCCGACGGACATTTCGCTCTTATTGCCGGTTGTGACCACCATGCCGCCGAACTTGTTGGAGATCGCCATGAGGATCGTGCCACGGACGCGGCTTTGCAGGTTTTCCTCCGTGATGCCGGGCCGGGTGCCCTCAAACAGGTCCTTCAGGCTCCAGTTCAGGGCGGACACCGCGGGCTCAATGGACACCTTGTCGTAGCGCAGACCCAGCGCCTTCGCGCAAGCTTCTGCATCCGTCAGACTGTCGTCGGATGTGAACTTGGACGGCAACATGATGGCATGCACCTTGTCCGGCCCCAACGCGTCAGCGCAGATCGCCGCCACGAGCGCGCTGTCGATACCGCCGGAAAGGCCGAGCACCACGCCGGGAAAGCCGTTCTTTCCGACATAATCGCGCAAGCCCAGCACGCAGGCCTGATAGGCGGCCGCCACGCCTTCCTCGATGGCCGCCACCTCGCCGTGCTCGCAGCGCCACCCCCCATTCGCCCGGCTCCAGTGCGTCAGCGCGACGGCCTCGCGCCATGCGGGTAACTGCACGGCAAGCTTGCAGTCCGCGTTGAGCACAAAGGAGGCGCCGTCAAAAACCAGCTCATCCTGCCCACCCACCTGATTGACATAGGCAAGCGGCAGCCGGTTCTCCGTGACGCGTGCAACCGCAACGTTCATACGGATATCGGGCTTGGGCCAATCGAAGGGTGATCCGTTGGGGGAGACCAGAAGCTCCGCGCCTGTCTCGGCAAGCGTCTCGACGACGTCCGCGCCCCAGATGTCTTCGCAGATCGGCACGCCGATCCGCACGCCCCGCACGTTGATCGGCCCGGGCATGGGGCCCTGAGCAAATACGCGCTTTTCATCGAACACGCCGTAGTTCGGCAGGTCGTATTTGAGGCGCACGGTCTCGATGCGCCCGCCATCGAGCAGCGCAACGGCATTATAGACTTTGCCATCCTCGCGCCAGATGGCGCCGATGAGGATCGCAGGTCCCTCTCGCGTATCCTCGGCAAGCTTTTCGAGCGCGACGCGGGTCGCGTCCTGAAACGCCGGTTTCAGGACGAGATCCTCGGGTGGATAACCGTTGAGGAATAGCTCGGGAAAGACGATGAGATCGGCCCCGAGCGATTTGGCGCTGGCATGTGCATCCAGCGCCCGCCTCGCGTTACCGGCGATATCGCCGACAACGGGATTCAGCTGCGCGAGTGCGATTTTAAGCGAATGAACGGCGGTCTGTGTCATGGCGCTGTTCTAAGGAGCGCGCCGGGTCTCGTCTACGTGTCGATTGCCACGTCCCGCCTGGTTCTTCGCCTTAGCGCGCGATCATCACCGAGCAGTGCGCCCGGCCTGCAATGTCGGCTGCAACCGAGCCGAGCATGAGGCGTGAAATCCCGGTTTTGTCACCCGTACCGGTTATGATGATATCGTACTTGCCTTCTTCAGCGTACATGACGACGCCCGTTGCTGCCTCGCGGCTGCGCAGGAGCACCCATTTCACATCCTTCACGCCGGCTTTTCCGGCGTCGCCGACCGCCGACGTCAGCACGGTCTCGATCTCGGCATCGGGCTTCAGCGAGATGAGCGGCCCGCGCCCGCTGCCTGTAACGATGTTAACCGAGCAAACCGTAAGGGCCGCTCCGAGCTTCGTCGCCATTTCGGACGCCAGTTCCAAAGCTCGGTGCGAGTGGGGCGTGCCGTCGATAGCGCAGAGAATTTTATGGGCCATTGAGTATCCTCCTGAGATCAGAGCGTTCCTTATAGGAAATTAATTTGACCTTACTGCCAGCGACCTTGCTCTACGTCAAGTAAAGGCTGGCAGTAATGTCGCACTCTATTTCTCAAGCGATCAGGGTCTTGGGCTCGGCCCGTTCGTTCAGCCGCTCCTTCTTGAGCTGCTCGGCGACCAGGAATGCCAGTTCCAGGGCCTGGTCGGCATTGAGGCGGGGGTCGCAATGCGTGTGGTAGCGGTCGGACAGATCCTGCTCGGAAATGGCCGTGGCACCGCCCGTGCACTCGGTCACGTTCTGACCGGTCATTTCGACATGGATGCCCCCGGCATGGCTGCCTTCGGCCCGATGAACCTCGAAGAACGACAGGCTTTCACGCAGGATGCGGTCGAAAGGCCGGGTCTTATAGCCCGTGGCGGCCGAGATGGTGTTGCCGTGCATGGGGTCGCACGACCAGACGACCGACTTGCCGGCCTTCTTCACCGCGCGGATGAGCTTGGGCAAATGCGCCTCGACCTTGTCATGACCGAAGCGGCAGATCAGCGTCAGGCGCCCCGGTTCGTTGGCCGGGTTAAGCAGGTCGGTCAGGCGCAGCAGACCATCGGCATCGAGTGAGGGACCGCACTTGAGGCCGATAGGGTTTTTGATGCCGCGTGCGTATTCCACATGGGCGTGATCGGGTTGACGAGTGCGGTCGCCGATCCAGATCATATGACCGCTGGTCGCGTACCAGTCCCCGCTCGTTGAATCCTTGCGCGTCAGAGCCTGCTCGTAGCCCAGCAACAGCGCCTCGTGGCTCGTGTAGAAGCTCGTGGTGCGCAGTTGCGGCGTATTGAGCGAGGTGATCCCGCAGGCCCGCATGAAGCTCAGCGTTTCCTCGATGCGCGAGGCCAGCTCCTCATAGCGATGCCCCTGGGGGCTATCCTTGACGAAGCCCATATTCCATTGGTGAACGCGCTCCAAATCCGCGTAGCCGCCGTTGGCGAAAGCGCGGATCAGGTTGAGCGTTGCTGCCGATTGGCGATAGGCCTCGAGCTGACGATGGGGATCGGGGATCCGCGCCTGCTCGGTGAACTCCGCGCCATTGATGATGTCGCCGCGGTAGCTTGGCAACTCCACGCCGTCCTTCTTTTCGGTCGGCGAGGACCGCGGCTTGGCGAACTGCCCCGCAATGCGCCCGACCTTCACCACAGGCTGGCCGCCCGCGTAGGTCAACACGACCGCCATCTGCAGGAAAACGCGGAAGAAATCGCGGATGTTGTCGGCGCGATGCTCAAGAAAGCTTTCGGCGCAGTCCCCGCCCTGGAGCAGGAAGCCCTGGCCGTTGGCGATCTCGGCAAGCTGGCGCTTCAGGTCGCGCGCTTCGCCGGCAAAGACGAGCGGGGGAAAGGTAGCGAGCTTGGCCTCGACATCCGCCAACGCCTGGGCGTCGGGGTAGTCGGGCACCTGCACGATCGGCAGCTGTCTCCAGCTTGCCGGTGACCATTTCTCACTCGCCCTGAGGCCTGCCATTGTCTAGACTCCAAATAACGCCGCTCCGGCCGGGGCCGGTCCCGCCGCTTGGCAACCTAATTCTCTGTCTCGAGCGGGGCTTATAAGAGATTACGCCTAGGTGCGCCAGCACCGCAAACGCTGCTGTCGGCATCAAAGGTTGCATCAACATGCGCCGTAGCGCGCTTCTCAGCCGCCATTCAAGTTTGGTTTACAGGCCTGCCGCCATACCTCCGTCGACCAGCAGATCTGCCCCTGTACAATATAAGCTGTCGTCGGAAGCAAAGAAGAGCGCAGCACCGGTCAAATCGTCCGGTGAGCCGAGCCTGCCCATCGGCGTTTTATCGATGAGGAACTTACGCGCCTGCGGCAGGCGCAGCATGCGATCGGTAATGGCGGTTTCGATATATCCTGGCGAGATGGCGTTGACGCGAACGTTAAAGAGCGCGTACTCGACCGCAAGCCCCTTGGTCAGAGCGGTGACCGCACCCTTGGTCGCGGTGTAGGCGGCGAGCGGACGCAAGCCGCGGTTGGCCATGATGGACGAGATATTGATGATGGACCCCGCGGCCGACTTGCGCAGGAGCGGCAATGCATCCCGTGACAGCCGCAACACGCCGTCGACGTTGACCTCTCGTAGCTTCGTCCATTCGGCATCCGTGAGGTTTCGCACCTCGCCGCGCACCAGAATGCCCGCGTTGTTCACCAGAACGTCGGCGCGGCCGTGCTCGGCATCGATACGGCGGACGAGAGCCGTCACGTCCTGCCCCTTGGACACGTCCACCACCACGGCGGCCGCCTTGCCGCCCGCCTTGGCGATGCGCGCAACCGTTTCGCCTGCGGTCTCGCCGTTGATGTCCGTGACGTAGACAAAGGCGCCCTCGCGGGCAAAGCGTTCGGCGATGGCCGCCCCGATCCCGATGCCCGCTCCCGTCACAATTGCGATTTTTCCGGCCAATCTGCTCATCGTTCTCGATCCTGCGGCTCTCTGTTGAGCGCTGGTGGTAGGGCGGGCTGCGCCCCCGTGCAAGCGGACAAGTCAGCGCTCGACAGCCCCAGCAGGTAACCTGATGGAACCCCTCGAGGATCCGGCCCTAACCGCGCGGAGGCAACACAGCGGCCGCCGCCCCGGGCGCCATCCATTTATCCCGCAAGGTGACGAACTCTTCCGAGGCACTGGGATGTAGCGCCATGGTGCGGTCGAAATCACCCTTGGTGGCGCCCATGTTCATGGCGATGGCGGCCATCTGCACGATCTCAGCCGCATCCGGCCCCAGAACGTGGAGCCCGGCAACGCGCTGCGTCTTGGCATCCACCACCAGTTTCATCAGCGTGCGTTGATCTCGGCCCGCCAGGATGTTGCGCATCGGCCGGAAACTCGTCTTGTAGATATCGATAGCATTGAACTTCGCGCGTGCCTGGGTTTCCGACAGCCCCACGGTGCCGATCTCGGGCGTCGTGAACACACCCGTCGGGATGTTCTCGTAATGGACGCTCCAACCCTTGGGTCCGAACGCGCGATCGGCAAAGGCATGCCCCTCGCGGATGGCAACAGGGGTAAGATTGACCCGGTCGGTCACGTCGCCCACCGCATAGATCGAAGGCACGGAGGTTGCCGCTTCATCGTCCACGGCGATGGCGCCCGAGGACGCCAGGACAATGCCTACGTCCTCAAGGCCCAATCCTGCCGTGTTAGGCGTGCGCCCGGTTGCCATCATGACCTGGGAGGCGTCCATCACCGTGCCGTTGCTCAACGTCACGCGGCGCTTGCCCCCGATACGCTCAACCCGCGAAATCGTGGCCTTGGTCACAATGGCGATGCCACGCTTGAGGAAGATCTCGGTCAGTCCCTCGCGCAAATCCTCGTCGAACCCGCGCAGGATCTTTTCGCCGCGATAGACCAGCGTGACCTTCGCGCCGAGCCCGGCAAAGATGCTCGCAAACTCAACGGCGATATAGCCACCGCCCGCGACAACGATGCTCTCGGGCAGCGCATCCAGATGAAAGGCTTCGTTGGAGGTGATGACGTGCTCGGCACCCTTGAGGCTCTTGTCGACGAACGGCCTGCCACCGGTGGCGATGAGGATCTTGCCCGCCATGATGGTCTGGCCTGAGCGGACGAGGCGCACCGTATTGGCGCCCGCCAGGACGGCGCGCTCGGCAAAGATCTTAACGCCATTGCTCTCCAGCACACCGCGATAGATCACCTCGAGCCGTCCGATCTCCTTGTCCTTCGCGGCGATCAGCGAGGGCCAATCGAATGCCGGCTGGCCAGGGTTCCAGCCGAAGCCTGCGGAGTCGTCAAACTCGTCGCTAAAGCGGCTGGCATAGACGAGAAGTTTCTTGGGCACGCAGCCGCGGATCACGCAGGTGCCGCCGAAACGATCCTCTTCGGCGATGGCCACACGCGCGCCATGGCTGGCAGCAATGCGCGCGGCTCTGACACCACCCGACCCCGCCCCGATTACGAACAGATCATAGCTCGTGCTCATCGCCCCTCCGCCATGCGCCTTCAACGAGGAGGCGCCGGCCCCGCGTTACTGTTTTCCGGCCGCGCCGGCGGCATCCTGCTGGAGCTTCTGGCTGTACTTCATGCCGATCTGCGCACCCTTCTCCATCAGCCCAGGCATGGAGGCTATAAACTTCGCTCCCGTCCCCGAGCGATAGAACTGCGAAACTTCCTTCATCTCGGCGGCGGTGAAGCTGTCGGCATAGAGCCTGGCGAAATCGGCCATCATCTCTTCCTTGTAGCCGAGGAACCTCTGCATCAGCGCGTCGAACTCGGCTGACATCTTCTTACCCTTCTCACTCTCGTCCGCCTTTGCGCCTTGGGCAAAGCCCTTGCTCATCGCCGCAATCATGCCGTCGAGTTGCTTGGTGACACCTGTAACCTCGAGCAACTCGCGCGCCGCCGCCATGCGTTCTTCCAGGTCGGCGCTTTGGGCAGCCGGGGCAGGTTGCTCCTCGGCACGCAGGGAAACAGGCGAGATCGCGACGAAGCAGGCCAGGAACGCCGCCACAAGATGGACGGTCGAAATGCGCAACAGCATGTTCAAAGCTCCTCCTCAAAATCCAGTTCGGCATTCGAGATCACCGTGACTCCCTCCGGCGCGCCGACAATGCCGAGATCGGCCAGACCCAAGAAGAGGCCACTCTCGACAACACCCGGCACGAGCTTCAAGGCATCGTCCAGCGTCTCGGGATCGGGGATCTCGCCAAATGCGCAATCGAGGATGAAATTGCCGTTGTCGGTGACGAACGGCGTGCCTTCCTTCGTCACGCGCAGCGCGATCTCGCCCAAGCATCCGGCGTCGGACGCAAGACTGATCACAAGATTGCGGGTCGCCGTGACACCAAAGGGCACCACTTCGACCGGCAAAGGAAAGCGGCCCAGCGTGTCGACCAGCTTGGAGCTATCTGCGATGATGACGAGGCGGGCCGAGGCGGCGGCCACGATCTTCTCGCGCAGCAGCGCGCCGCCGCCTCCCTTGATGAGCCGCAAGGCCTCATCCATCTCGTCGGCGCCGTCCACCGTCATGTCGAGATAGGGCGTCTCGTCGAGCGTCGACAGCCTGATACCAAGCGCTTCCGCCTGCCGCCGTGTCGCCTCCGACGTCGGCACACACACGACGTCGAACCCGCCTGCTTTGACCTTCTCACCGAGAAGATCGACGAAAATCGCCGCCGTCGAGCCGGTCCCGAGGCCCAGCCTCATGCCAGAGGTAACGAGTTCAAGCGCCTGAGCGGCGGCTTGCCGCTTGCAATCTTCCGT
This sequence comes from Hyphomicrobium sp., assembly GCA_016793445.1. Classification (GTDB taxonomy): domain Bacteria; phylum Pseudomonadota; class Alphaproteobacteria; order Rhizobiales; family Hyphomicrobiaceae; genus Hyphomicrobium_B. The sequence goes on from JAEUME010000001.1 coordinate 155,404, forward strand.
GCTCACGAGACCTTCCCTGCTTTGGCCAGCGCGCGCGCCGGATGGACATGACAACTAAGAGGAGAGACGCCCTAGAGGCCGCCAATCAGCGTGTATTTCAGTTCAACGAACTCTTCCACGCCATGGTGGGAGCCTTCCCGGCCAAGACCGCTTTCCTTCACGCCGCCAAACGGCGCGACTTCGGTGGAGGTCAGCCCTTCGTTGATACCGATGATCCCGAAGTCGAGCGCATCGCTCATGCGGAACGTGCGCGCGAGATCGCGGGTGAAGACGTAGGCGGCAAGGCCAAACGGCGTGCTGTTGGCAAGCTCGATCGCCTCCTCGTCGGTAGCAAACCGCGTGATTGCCGCGACAGGGCCAAACGTCTCCTCGTTCCACATGCGCATAGACCGGCCAATGCCGGTCACCACCGTCGGCTCAAAGAACGTCTTGCCGAGTTTGTGACGCTTGCCTCCGGCAATCACCTTGGCGCCTTTGGCAATCGCATCCGCAAGATGGGCTTCGACCTTCTCGACGGCCTGGAGGTTGATAAGGGGGCCCTGCGTCACACCGGCATCCACACCCGCACCGACTTTATGCTTGGCAACCTCCGCGGTGAGCGCGGCGACGAACGCATCGAAGATGCCGGCCTGGACGAGGATGCGGTTTGCCGACACGCAGGTCTGGCCCGCGTTGCGGAACTTCGAGGCCATGGCGCCCGTCACCGCTCTGGAGATGTCCGCATCATCGAACACGATGAGCGGCGCGTTGCCGCCCAGCTCGAGTCCTATCTTTTTCACGGTTCCTGAAGCCTGGGCCATGAGAATCTTGCCGACCTCGGTGGAGCCCGTGAACGTCACCATGCGCACGCGGGAATCGGTGGTGAGCACCTTGCCGACAGCCACGGGATCTTTGCAGGTGACGACGTTGAACACCCCCTTGGGCACACCAGCCCGTTCGGCGAGCGCAGCAAGCGCCAGCGCGCATAGGGGCGTATCCTCGGCGGGCTTGACGACGATCGTACAGCCGGCGGCCAGCGCCGGGGTCACCTTGCGCGTGATCATGGCAACGGGGAAGTTCCATGGCGTGATGGCCGCGACCACACCGACAGGGTACTTCGTCACCATGACCCGTGCGTCCGGCTTATGCGAAGGGATCACCTCGCCGTAGATGCGCTTGGCCTGCTCGGCGTTGAATCCCACGAAGCCCGCACCGTAGATGACCTCGCCCTTGGCTTCGGTGAGCGGCTTGCCTTGTTCCTTGGTGAGCAGGAGAGCAAGCTCGTCGGCGTGATCGAGGATGAGTTCATACCAGCGGCGCAGAATGGCGGCGCGCTCTTTGGCCAGAAGCTTTGCCCAGGGCTTGAAGGCGCGTTCGGCTGCGGTAATCGCAAGGCGTGCCTCGTCCGCGCCAAGATCCGGCACGCGCGCAATCTCCGCGCCCGTCGCCTTATCGAGCACCGCAAACCCTGGCGCACCAGTCCACGTTCCGTCGATATAGGCCTGCGATTTCAGCAGCGTGATAACCTTCTTGTCCATGCGCCTGGCGAAACTCCTAAACCTTGCCCGCTTGATGCGGATTGCGAACTCTTGAGCTGTCCATGCACGCAGCCTTGCCAAGCGTGCATGCCGTCTGAACATCTCTAAGCCTCCGGCATCTGCCTTTCAAGGCACGCGGCTCTGGCGGGCGGATCGGCAATGGCCTATAGGGGCGGCGCACCATGACGAGGAGTTTCCCGAAAAATGCACGGCTGGACGCTGGTTTTCGATCTTGACGGCACCCTGGTCGATACGGCGCCCGATCTTGCCGCGGCGACCAATCACATCCTGGAGCGCTTCGATCTGCCGGCAGTCGATGAAAAGGAGATCCGCCATTTCGTTGGCCACGGCGCGCTTGCGATGATCCGCGGCGCGCTCGCCGCCCACGGACGCAGCGTTAACGAAGATGAGCTGGCCGATCTGTTCGAGAGCTTCCTTGCCTATTACGGCGCCAACATCGCCGTGAAGAGCAGGCCGTATCCCGGCATCCTCGCACAACTCGACGCATTATCCGCGCAAGGCGCGCGCCTTGCAGTGTGCACCAACAAGATCGAGTTGCACGCGCGCATGTTGCTTGATGCGCTCGACATGACGCGTCATTTCAAGGCGCTCACCGGGCGCGACACGCTCGGCGCGTGCAAGCCTGACCCGCGTCACCTCACAGGCACCATCGGCCTTGCCCGTGGCCAGGTCCGGCGCGCCGTCATGATCGGCGACAGCGAAACCGATATTGCCACCGCAAAGGCCGCTTGCGTGCCTGTGGTCGCGGTGGACTTCGGTTACAGCGTGGAGCCCGTCACTGCCTTCGCACCGGACATCGTCATCAGCCATTTCGACGAATTGCCGGCGGCCATCGCGGACCTGCGCGCCCGCGCGTCCTGAACGCGCACCTCGTCAGCCTTTCTTGGACTTGCCGGCACTGCGCAAATTGAACAGACGCGCGGCACGGCTGCCGGACACTTCCTTCGCCGATAGCTCTTTCAGCTTCGCGGCGGGATCCGGCATCACGATCCCCGCGGACAGGATGACCTTTGCCGCTTCCTCCGCCGTCATCGACAGCAGCATCACGTCGGCGCGCGGCACAAAGCAGATGAAGCCTGTGGGCGGGACGATGCCCGTCGGCATGAATACCGTCAGAAGATCGCTCTCGCCTCCCGGCTTCGCATCGACGATCTCCCCTATGGTTTCGCCTGTGACGAAGACCAGCGACCACAAGCCCTTTGAAGGAAACTCGATCAGTCCCACCTTCTGAAAACTCTGGTTGGGACCAGCGCTGGTGATGACGCTTTCGAAGATCTGCTTAATCGCCGAGTAGACATTACGCACGATCGGCATCTGGCCCAGCATCAGCTCGCCGGTCGAAACCAGCGAGCGCCCCAACAGGTTTGCGGCCAGAGCGCCGATAATGGTCAGTCCCAAAATCGCGAAAAGAAGGCCAAGGCCGGGAAGCGGGAACGGGAGATAGGTGTCAGGATTGTAGTGCGTCGGCAGCAGCGGCTTGATCCACGCATCCACCCAATTGATCAGCCACCACATGATGTAAAGCGTGATCGTCACCGGCCCGACGATGAGCAACCCTGTGAGGAAGGCATTGCGCATGCGCGCGCCCAGGTGCCACCCCGAAGACCCGTCATCACGCGCCAGCCTCTTGAGGCCTGCGGTGAGTTGCGCCTCGCTCCGCTCGGCAGATGCAGAACCTGGTGACTTTGGCGGCTGGGCACTCATTATGCTGTCCCGGGGCGCGCACCGCGCTGTGCGGTACGCCTCAGTTGCTTACGACGAGACAATCATATCCACTATTGCGCAGCGTGTTGCAAAGGCCTCTGGGCTCATCGGCGGTCTTGTAGGAGCCGACACGCACCCGGTAGAACGTGCCCATGGAGCCGATCACCGCCTCGTCGACAGCCGGCTTGCGGTCATGGAGATCGCCGGCGTGCTCCTGCATCAGCTTCTGCGCCAAAGCCTCAGCGGCCGCGCGCGAGCGCAGAGCCGCGATGTGCAGCTTATACTTGCCGCCTTTGGACTGGGCCGTTTTTTCAGGCCCGGCGGCCGCCGTCTTGTCCGACGCCTTCTTGGAAGACGGCTTGGCCCCGCCCTGGGTCAGGGATGTCGTGTCGCTCCAGCTCGACGTCTGCGGGTTGGCCTGAGATGTCGAAGCGGTCGTAACGCCCGTTGGGGCCTGCGCCGGCGCTGTGGAGGCGTCCGATCCGCCGGAAAACAGATTTGAAAAGAAGCCGGAAAGGCTGCTCGTCTGCGAGGCGGGCGCGGCCTGCTCACTGTTGCCCTGCCCAGCGTCCTCTTGCGCGGCGGTGACAGCAGACTGCGTTGGAGCTGCCGCGGGCGCGGTTTGCTGGAGGGCAGCGCTTTGATCGATTGCACCGCCACCCTGACGCGCCGGAGGCGGCGGGGCTGCCGTCTCGGCGCCCATCGTCAAAGGCTGCGGCACGCCTGCCGTATCGGCCGTGCGCGCCGGCGTATCTTGCGTCGCCGCAGCCGCCACGGAGGCAGCGGTCGCGGATTGAGGCGCATCGGAAGCTTGGGCGGGCGCGGGGGTCTCGCTCTTGGGATCGGAGGCCGCGACCCGATCTTTGCCGCTGTTGCCGTCGCCAAGGCCCGCCGCCTTGTAGGCTTCGGCGCGCTCGGCCGTCGCCGCCTTGCGCTCCTCGTCGCTGAGGCCGTTCTTGAGCCACAACGCGCTCGTCAGATCCGAAATGGCCAAGCCAGGCTTATTGAGCTTTTTGTAGGCCAGACCGCGGTAGTAGAGGCCGCGCGCCATGGCGGCGCTGCTCAGCCCGCCGCCACGCAAGGCAGTGCTCAACTGGTCGACGGCGTTTTGGTAGCGGCCCGCCTGATAGGCTTTGACGCCGCTTTCATACGACGTCTTGGTCGCGGCCGAAGTCTCTGCTGCCCCTGCCGCTTTGCTGGGTGCGCCAACCGCCACATCCTGAATCAGCGAAAGCGTTGCGAGCGCCACGAGCGCGGCCAGCGCCGTAGCAGGCGCGTTGCGCGTCAGTATTCCCATTAGCCCGGATCCTTCCCCCCAATGCCGGCTGCCCGTTACGCCCGACATCAGCGCAATTTCGGCAAATTTAGAGTATGCCCGTCAAATAGGCAAATCTAGGGCCTTGGAGGGACCGGCCTTTTCCCCGCTATTCGACTGTGACGGATTTGGCCAGATTGCGCGGCTGATCGACGTCCGTGCCCATCACAACTGCGGTATGGTAGGCGAGAAGCTGGGTCGGGACGGCGTAGAGCAGCGGAGTCGTGAAGCTGACAGAGGTCGGCATCTCAATGTGCGCTGCGAGACTGCAGGAAACTTTGTCCGCTGGCGCGTCCGATATGAGAATGATTTTCCCGCCACGCGCGGCGACCTCCTGCATGTTCGACACGGTCTTTTCAAAGAGCGCGTCCTCCGGCGCCACCACAATGACGGGCACGTTCTCGTCGATGAGCGCGATGGGGCCATGCTTGAGCTCGCCCGCCGCATAGCCCTCCGCGTGAATGTAGGAAATCTCCTTGAGCTTGAGCGCGCCCTCCAGGGCGATGGGGTATGAAGTCCCGCGGCCCAGGTAGAGCACGTCGCGCGCCTTGGACAGTTCCTGGGCGATTGCGACGAACTGTTGCTCGTTGCGGATGATAGAGGAGATATGGCGCGGCACCTCCATCAGAGCCTTGACCATCTCCTGCTCCTTCGCCTCGCTGATGGTGCCGCGTGCGCGGCCAAGCGCGAGAGCGAGGCACGCCAGCACCGACAGCTGGCATGTGAAGGCCTTCGTCGAGGCAACTCCTATCTCAGGCCCCGCCAGGGTCGGAAGCGCGGCGTGGGACTCGCGTGCGATCGTCGACGTGCGCACGTTGACGATGGAGGCGATGCGCTGGCCTCCTGCCTTGCAGTAGCGCAGCGTGGCAAGCGTATCGGCCGTCTCACCCGACTGCGAAACGAAGACGGCAAGACCGCCCTCTGGAAGCGGCGCCTCGCGGTAGCGCAGCTCGGAGGCGATATCGATCTCGACGGGAACGCGGGCGAATTGCTCGATCCAGTATTTGCCGACGAGGCCTGCATAATAGGCCGTGCCGCACGCGGAGATGGTCAAGCGGGAAACCTTGGCCAGATCGATGCCGAGATCGGGAAAGCGCACCTGGCCCGCTGCCATGTCGATATAGTTCGCAAGCGTGTGCGAGATGACCTCGGGCTGCTCGTGAATTTCCTTCGCCATGAAGTGGCGGTGGTTGCCCTTGTCGACCAGCAGCGAACTGGCCACGGACTTGACCATGGGCCGGTCGACGCGATTACCGGCGCGATCATAAATCTCAACGCCCGAGCGGTGCATGACGGCCCAGTCGCCTTCATCGAGATAGGTGATGGAATCGGTAAAGGGCGCGAGCGCGATGGCGTCGCTGCCCAAGTACATCTCGCCCGAGCCGTGTCCGATGGCGAGCGGGGAGCCCTGGCGTGCCGCGATCATGAGATCGTCGTGGCCTGCGAAAATGATGCCGAGCGCGAACGCGCCCTGAAGCTCGCCCAGAGCGGCACGCACCGCCTCTACGGGAGAGAGCCCCTGTTGCATGTGGTGGGAGATGAGATGGACGACGGCCTCGGTGTCGGTATCGGTATCGAAGACGTGGCCCTTCTTTTCAAGGTCGGCGCGCAGCTCGCGGAAATTCTCGATGATGCCATTATGCACGACCGAAACCTCGGCCGTCATGTGCGGGTGCGCGTTGCGCTCTGTCGGACGGCCGTGGGTGGCCCAGCGAGTATGCCCGATGCCGGTACGCCCTGCGAGGGGTTCGCTCAGCAACCGCTTCTCGAGGTTCTTCAGCTTGCCTTCGGCGCGGCGGCGCTCCAAGTGGTCGGACTCGACGGTGGCGATCCCGGCAGAATCGTACCCCCGGTATTCCAACCGGCGCAGCGCATCGACGAGGTCGGTCGCCACGGATGACTTGCCCAGAATGCCAACGATTCCACACATCGCGTAAATATCCTCGTGTGCTGAAGCTGAGTACCGGCCTCGTATCCCGACTCGTCTCGGAAGGTAACGAGGTTAACGCATTGCTCTCAATTCACAGAATGTTTCAGGATGGCGCGCCTTGTCGCGACTTGCGGCGCAACAGCGACTCCATGATGTAGCTCTGCAAGAAGCGTGCAGAGTCAAGATTTAGCCTTTCGACGCGCCATCATCGTGCGGAATTTTTCTGCCCAGCCGGGCCGCTCTTCCTGGGTGGCGCGCTCCAGGGCGAGACTGCCCGCGGTGACGTCCTTCGTGATGACGCTGCCAGAACCAATATACGCTCCTGCGCCGATCTTGACAGGAGCCACGAGCGACGAATTGGAGCCGATGAAGGCTCCGTCCGCGATCTCGGTGCGCGCCTTATTGAAACCGTCGTAGTTACAGAAAATCGTGCCCGCGCCGATGTTGGCCTTTGCCCCGACGCTGCCGTCACCGAGATAGGACAAGTGGTTGGCTTTCGCGCCGGCGGCCATCGCGACGTTCTTGACCTCCACGAAATTGCCGACGTGGACGTCCTCGGCAAGCTTGGCTCCCGGACGCAACCGCGCGAAGGGGCCGATGCGCGCGCCTGCCCCGATGCTTGCTCCTTCGATATGGCAGTTGGCCTTGATCTCGGCGCCTTCCGCCACAGACACGCCAGGGCCGAAAAAGACATTGGGCTCCAGGATGACGTCGCGCGCGATCTGCGTGTCGAAGGAAAGGAAGACAGTCTGCGGCGCGATCATGGTCACGCCCTCGTGCATCAACTCGCGGCGGCGGCGCGCCTGCCAGATCGCCTCCGCCTCTGCAAGCTGATCGCGTGCGTTGACGCCGAGGACCTCGTCTTCATCGCATTCCACTACGGCGGCGCAAAGCCCGTCGGTGCGTCCCAACTCCACCGCATCCGTGAGATAGTATTCACTCTTCGCATTCGAATTGCCGATCCGCGCGAGCAAATCCGCAAGGCCCGGCACGCGGAAGGCCATAACCCCGGAATTGCACAGCTCTATGCGCCGTTCCGTCGGGGTCGCGTCCTTGTCTTCGCGGATCGCGATCAACTCGTCCTTGCCGTCCGTGACAAGACGGCCATAGCCCGCAGGGTTGCGAGCCCGAAAGCCGAGCACCGCGATCGCCGCGCCAAGATCGAGCCGGGCCCGCAACCGCGCTATGGTCTCAGGGCGGATCAGCGGGGTGTCGGCATAGAGCACCAGAACGTCACCGTCATGCGCCTCGATCGCTTCGCGCGCAGCGAGCACGGCATGCCCGGTGCCCAGTTGCGCACGCTGAAGGAAGATCTGCGCGTTGGGCACCGCGGACTTGGCGGCCACCTCGACGGCATCCATATCCGTGCCCACGACGACGGCGACACGCGTGCTTCCCGCACTCTGCGCCAGCGCCAGCACGTGCCCGAGCATAGGCCTTCCGGCCAACTTATGCAGAACCTTGGGCATGTCGGACTTCATGCGGGTGCCCTTGCCGGCGGCCAGCACGATTGAAAGAAGCGGAGAGGCGGTCATCGTCGATCCTGCTCTCGGGGTTACGTCCGCAGCCGCAAGGACCGGCCGGGCGTGCACGCATAGCCCCGGGGCCTGTGTTTCGGCAAGGGGCGGCCTCTACCCTTGGAAAACGGGGACACGGCGGCAAGACGATGGGGTCAAGGATGACGCGGCTTCGATCGGGGGCTAAAGAGCGTGTCCGCATCGCCGTCATCCACAACTTCCCACAGACAAGGTCCGCCGGACCATTGCCGCCTTTCTTGCCCTCGGCCACGATCATTTTCAGTTCCGAATCATATGCGTGATTTCATTTACCGCCCTCCCAACACATTCCGCCGGGAGGCACATATCGACAGGTTATAGGATAGCCCGATTATGACCGCGACGTACGCAATCCGCCCTGGCCAGCCGTATCCGGTCCATACCGCCGCCGCGGCCGGTCCTGCCAGCGCCCCCGCCTACAGCCCGGGCGTGCAGGCTCCGCCGGCCGTGCACTCGCTGGCCAATTTCTCAACCGGCCCCGGGCTAGGCCCGGAAACCACTGCCCTTAACCTGCCCCTGGCAAAGCGGCCGCTGTTCACGCCCAAGGTCGTGGTGTGGTCCATGCTCGGGCTTGTCGCGACCGCCTACATCGGCACGATGCTTCTGGCGCCGGCGCTGTTGGACGATCTGACACCCACGTCCGCCTATATCGCCGAACCTCAATCCAGCCAGGGTCAGCGCACGGCCGCGCGCCTCGTCAGCGACGTCAACGGCCTCAAGGAGAGCATGGCCCAGGTTCAACTCGACCTGTCGAAGGTCAAGACCGAGGTCGCAACCTCCGCCGACCGGGCCAATACCATGAAGACGCAGCTCATGGCATTGGAGCAACGCCTGGCGCAAACCTCCAGTGAGACGCTCGATACGGCAGAGCCCCAAATGGATGCAAACCAGAGCCACCGCGCCGTCGTCGCGCCCAAGGCAAGCCCGCCTGCGGAGTCCGATGCTTCTGCGGCAGGTCAGACCGGCTCGCCCCAGCTGCCCAAGCTTGTCAATGCCGACGCAGCCAACAATGATGCGACCGGGGAAAGGGGCTTGGAGACCGGAAGCGTAGCCCAGGCCGCCAAGGCTGCAGCCAAAGCCGCCAAGACCGCATCGGCCAAGCCAAAGACCGCGGATCCCGCCGCCGATCCGATCGATTTCGCCAACACGACCGTGCAGCCCGCGACTGCTGCGGTTGGCGTCCAGATTTCATCGGGGGCCTCCATCGACTCTCTGCGCCTGAGTTGGAGCCTGCTGGCCGACCGGCACGCCGCCACATTGAAAAAACTTCAACCGCGCTATGTCGCCCGCGGTGACATGGACAACCCGACTTACGATCTCATCGCTGGTCCCATCAAGTCCAAGAGCGACGCGGAGCGTTTATGCAAGGCTCTTTCCGCAAAGAATGTCCCTTGCGCTGTCAGCGACTACATAGGCGCGGCACTGTAAGGCTGTAAGCTTGAACTGCAGGGTCGCGACCGGTTCGAACGGACCGCGCCCTGCGTACCCTGCGAGGCGGGGCTAAGATGAGCCAAATGCCTGCAGGCCCGATGCAGCCAGAGCTGCAGCCGGCACGCGGCGCGAGGAGGGTTCAAGAGGGGATTCAACTCGCCTTCTTGCACGTGCTGATGCCGAGCAGGCGATAGAGCGGACACCAGCCGATAAACGCCGTCACGAGCGGGATCACACCGAACCAACCCCACCAGATATTGGAGGCGGGCGAGTTTCCGGCATCGTGCAAACCCAACGCCAGCGCAATCAATGCGATGCCGGCGATGAGGCGCAGGGCACGATCCAGATTGGACATGTTCGTCGTCATAAAGCCTCCTGACCGACCATCGGCTACGAGTTGCGTCCGTCACGCGGTGCCCATCAGAGACTTAAACTCAAACGGTACGTCGTTCCAGTTGCGAGCATCGCAAAACCGGCGCGCTGATCTCGATCAAGCAGAGCCAAACCGCCGCCAGGAACGAACACGCCCCGGTACTTCCAAAACTCGCGCTTTGGGTCTCAAAGATCCGACGTATTGAACGTGTCGCAGACCTCCATGCGGCCCGCCTTCAAACCTTCCGTGAACCAGCGCACGCGCTGCTTGGAGGTGCCATGCGTGAAAGCATCGGGCACCACACGACCGGTCATCTTGCGCTGAATCATGTCGTCGCCGATTTGGGTCGCCGCATTGAGGGCCTCCTCGACGTCACCCGCCTGCAGACGGTTCTTCAACTGGTCGTTGAGGTTGGCCCACACACCGGCGAGGCAATCGGCTTGGAGCTCCATGCGCACCTGGATCTGATTAGCTGTGGCCTCATCCACCCGGCCCTTCAGCTCCTGGACCTTCTGGGCGATGCCCAGCAGTGTCTGCACGTGATGGCCGACTTCGTGGGCCACGACATAAGCCTGGGCGAAGTCACCACCGACACCGAACTGGCGCTTCATCTGGTTATAAAAGTCCAGATCGATGTAGACCTTCTGATCGAGCGGACAATAGAACGGCCCCATGGCCGCCTGGCCCGCGCCGCAAGCGGTCTGCGTATACCCCGAGAACAGCACCAGCGGTGGCTCCCTGTAGTTCTGTCCGAAGCTCTGGAACACGCGGGTCCACACGTCTTCGGTATCGGCGAGCACGCGCGAGATAAAGACCTTCATCTGATCTTCGCCCTGCGGGGCATTGGCAGTCGAGTTTCCACTCCCCGGCAATCCGGGGATGTCGATCTGCGGACGCCCAGATGGCTGCTGGCGTTCCGCATGGGGTAGCTCGGGCATCTCGATCCGTCCGCCGCCACCTTGCGGTCCCAACAGAATGTCGAGCGGGTTGATACCCATGAACAACATGATGGCGCCGATGATGAGCAGCGTCGTCAGGCTGAAGCCACCACCGCCGATGGGAATTTGGATGCCGCGGCCGCCGCCGAAGCCGCCCTCGCCTCGGCGATCTTCAACATTGGAGCTTTCGCGATCTTCATCACCGTAACGCATGGCAGGCCTCAACAGTCCTCTCGGCGGGGTCAAAGCCCCGATGCTTCATTGTCCCGCATAGTGCACGCCCCACAACCCAAGACAAGTGTCTGGCGCATGTCCTACAGGTGTCCGGCGCGTTCGCTACACGCACGCCTCGCCCTCACCTGCGCAGCAGATCCTTGCCCTTGCGCACGTTCGTGTTGAGGGACCTCCCAAGGGCCGGAATGGCCTCGCCCGCGGGCGGAGCCAGAACCTTCTGCTTGGCGGGAGCCTTGAGCAGCGCGCGGATTGAGCGTGCAGCCGCGACCGTGCCATCGGCCGCGTAGGCCTCATGGTTCTTCTCGATTTCCGCCGGCTCATAGCGATAATTGACCATGAGGCCATGGGCTTCGCGCAAACCTTTCTCGGACGTGTCTGCCAGCCAGTTGATGCGCTCCAGCCGCGCGCCGTTGCCCAGGTGAAAGCGGGCGACGGGGTCGACGGGGCGCAGATCTGAGGACTTGGCAAGTAGGAAATAATGGGTGGCGAGTTGCAGCAGCGTGGTTTTCAAGGGCGCGGCCTGAGGTCCCAGATCGCGCGCGACTTCCACCCAGCGCGGGTCACGCAGCACCCCCAGGATCTCCCGCTCCTGCGGCGTCACGACAGTTGCATCGCCGCTGGCGATGGCGCGATCGAGCCAGCGGGCGAAATGCGGGACCGGCGATAACGTCACGAATGTCTTGAGTGAAGGAAGCTCCCGCACCAGCTCTTCCACCACCTGCTTGAGCAGGAAGTTGCCGAACGAGATTCCCTTCAAGCCCTCCTGGCAGTTGGAAATCGAATAGAAGACGGCCGTGGTCGGGGCGGGATCGGCAGGCCCGCGGCGCGCCTCTAGCAGCGGCTCAATGGCGTCAGGCACCTCACTGGCCAATGCGACCTCGACGAAGATCAACGGCTCATCCACCAAAGACGGGTGGAAGAATGCGAAACACCGCCGGTCCGTCGGATCGAGCCGGCGGCGCAGATCGTCCCAACCTTTGATCTCGTGGACGGCCTCATAAGCGATGATCTTTTCCAGGATCGCGGCCGGAGTTTGCCAATCGATGCGGCGCAGAACCAGAAAGCCGCGGTTGAACCACGTCTGCAGCAGATGCTCCAGGTCCCCGTCGATTGCCGATATGCCGGGTTCCGATTTTGACAAGCGCAGCAGATCGTGACGCAACGCGACGATCTCGGCGGTGGCGCCGGGTGCAAGATTGAGGCGGCGGAAGAACTCCCGCCTCGGACTTTCGGTCGCGTCCTGCAGCGCCTTGAGCGTCCGCTCCTCGGGGTGGGCTATGTAATCTTCCGCGGCGTCACGGACCTGCTCGGGATCGGGTTGCAGCTCCTCGGCGAGATAGGCAAAGAAGCGGCGGCGTTCATCGGCGCCTGCGCTCTTGAGCCGGTTGAGAAGCTGGCGCGCGATGGCGACACCCGAAGCCTCGCCCCGTCCGGACATCAATGCGCGAGCCAGCACCTCGATGCTGTCCTTGTCGTCTGCCCCAAACAGCGACTTGGGCAGAAGCGCCCGGCTCTGTTCGGCAAGCGTGTTCATCATTTCCTGCAGGAAGGAGACGTTCAAGAACCGGTTCTCCGTAAAGGGGCTGGCGTTCGGGCGGCGCGTTAACGTTTCGGTAACGATAGACCATCAGCATGTCGGTCTCATCATCGTTTCGCGCAAGGGTGCCTTCAATCATGGACGACCCCGTCAGCGCCGGGCGCCCGGCATCCAGCCTCAATACCGTCACAAACGACACGGGCCGCGTGGCCTTTTGCGGACCCTACGTGCTCTCCGCCATCACCGGCTACGGCATTTCCCGCGTCGAGGACGTGATCCGCGCCGGCCGGGACATTCCCGAGGGCAGAAAGCCCATCGTGCGAGGCACCTACTCCGATGAGGTCGAAGCCGCGCTGGCCCACTTCGGCTACCGGATGGTGCTGAAGGAAACCCATCTGAACAAGGCGCGAAAAGAGCGTCCCACGGTCTGGTCATGGATGCAGAAGCCGCGCAATGCCTGGGCCTACTACATTCTCGCTATCCATAAGGGCAAAGAGGGCCACTGGATTCTCGTAAAAGGCGTAAAGATGTGTGACACCTTCACGGAAGGGAAATGGACGTTCGTGGTCGATGGCCCGCACCGGGGCTGCCGTATCATGGAGGTGTTTGAGGTCAAGAAGGCGATCGACGCCTGAACGCCCCTGGGGCCGCCGTCGACAGCCGCACAGCAGGATCGCATCGCATGTTGTTCGGCGGCTTCGTGAGTTCGCTTCTCCTGATCGCCGCCTTCATCCTATCGCTCATGGCGCGCAAGCACATCAAAGAGCTGGCAGCACGGCTGACGCATGCCGAACACACCATCGACCGGCTGCGCGACGATCTGGCCGGCCTGAGATCTGCAAGCGTCTCCCAAACGGACACGCGCAAGGGACAAATAGAGCCAGGAGAGCAAGCCTCCTCCTTGCAGCCCGCACCTGCTTCCCCGCCGGCCCCTGGAGCGGTGCCGCCATCTGAGCCGCCCAAGGCCGTGCTTGTGCCAGAAGCGCTACCTCCGGCGTCCGTACCCACATCGGGAATACCCGCGGTGAGGAAAGGTGCGCACACTTCGCAAACTGAAGACACGATAACCGAGCCGCCGCAGCGTCCCGAGCGTGGCAGCCTCGAGGAGCGTCTCGGCACCCGTTGGGCGGTTTGGGCGGGCGGGGCAGCGCTCGCGCTCGGTGGGCTTTTTCTGGTGCGCTACTCGATCGAAGCGGGTCTCATCGGACCGGGTGTACGTGTGACGCTTGGCGCGCTGCTGGCGGCCGCGCTGATCGCAGGCGGCGAGTGGATGCGCCGCCACGACGTTGCTTGGTCCTTGCCAACGGACGCGATTGCGCCTGCGCACATTCCAAGCGTGATGACGGCAGCTGGTACGGTCGTCGCGTTTGGAACGCTCTACGCTGCGCACGCCCTTTACGGCTTCATCGGCCCTGCCGCCGCTTTCGTGCTTCTGGGGGCGACGGGCATCCTCACCATGCTGGCATCTGCGCTGCATGGCCCAGCGCTTGCTGGACTTGGCCTTGCGGGCGCGTTCATTGCACCCGCTCTCGTCTCATCGGCATCGCCCAATTTCTGGCCCTTGGCTCTCTACTTTGCGGCAGTTGCCGCCGCAGCCTACCTCCTGTCGCGCACGCGAGGATGGCTGTGGCTTGCGGTTTGCGCGCTGGCTGGCGCGCTCGGCTGGGGGCTGGCCATGATTTTGGGCATGGGCGCCGATAGCGCCGGCGTTTCCACATCGAACACGGCCGCCACGATGGCCCATGTCCTGGCGCAACTCGTTCTTGCAGCCTTCTTCCTCGCCTACGAGCCACATGCTGGCAGCCGTGACCGTGACGCGTCTCCCGATCTCGTGGCGCTGTGTGCTCTGGCCGCCATGGCGTTTCTGGTGATGGCGTATCTGGCGGCGGTGCCATTCGCCCATTGGACGTGGACCCCCACGTTGCTTGCTGCACTCGTGGCGCTGACGGTCACAGGTTGGCTGTCGGCCCCTGCGGCCACCGCGATGCTGCTCGGCGGGCTGGTGGCGCTTTTCGGTCTCTCCATCTGGCCGGGTCTCTATATGCCGCCCGACCGCACGCTGCTTGCGCCGTATGCGGCGCGCGTGTTGCGGCTGCCCGATAACGTGTCGAGCTATCTGAGCGCGTCGGCCTTGTGGACTCTGATACCTGCGGCAGTTGCGGCTTACCGTATCTGGCGCGGTCCGCTTTTGAGCGTGACGGCGGCTGCACCCTACGCCGCTGCCGCCACGCTTCCCCCGCTCATTGCTCTCGTGCTGTCCTACCTTCGCGTAACGCAGTTCGATACCTCCATCGCATTTGCGCTTGCAGGGACGTCGCTTGCGGCAGGTTTCGCCATCCTTGCCGCACAGTTCGACAAGGCCGATCGCGAGAACACGGTCCCGGCCTACCACTTCGCGGCGGGCGCATTCGCAGCCGCAGCCATTGCGGCACTCGCTTTCGCGATGACCGTCAGTCTTTCTCGCGGCTATCTCACGGTTGCGCTTGCCCTGACGGCACTCGGGACAGCTTACGTCGCCTCGCTGCGAGACCTCCCCTTGCTGCGCCATGCCGTCAGCGTGCTCGGCGCGATCGTCGCCGCGCGGCTCGCCTGGGAGCCGCGCATCATGGGCGCGGATGGTGTTGGATCGATGCCGGTCCTCAATTGGCTGCTGATCGGCTATGGCGTTCCTGCGGCCTGCTTCTGGCAATCGGCCCGCCTGCTGGAGCGCAAGGGTGACAGTATCACGGTGCGTATTTGCGATACGCTCGCGGTCTCATTCGCCGCCCTGCTCGCTTTTTTCCAGATTCGCCACGTCACCAACGCAGGGGACATTCTCCATCCCGCATTCGGCCACGTCGAGGCGGGACTGACCACTCTGACCGCCCTGCTCATGTCGTTCGGACTGGCGCGCATGAATTTTGCCAAACACAACCCGGTGTTCGATGCGGCCTCGCTGGTCTTGGGCGCAGGGGCGGTAGCCATTGCGGCCTTTGGTCTGGCCCTTGGCGCCAACCCTTATGTCACAGGGGATGCGATCGGCGGCCGCACGGTGTTCTCGTCCTTGCTGCCTGCCTATCTGCTTCCTGGACTTTGTGCTCTCTACGTCGCCCGTCATGCACGCGGACTGCGACCGCTCTGGTATACGCGCGCGGCCGGCGTTCTCGCCGTTGCGCTGATCTTCCTCTACGTGACGCTGGAGACTCGCCACGCCTTCCACGGCGCATTGATCGCAAGCTGGCTCGACACCTCCGAACCAGAAAGCTGGGCCCTGTCCGTGGTGTGGCTCCTGCTCGGCATTGTCTTCCTGGCCTACGGGCTGATGCGGAGCTCCCTCGAAGCCCGCATTGCGTCTGCAGCTTTGGTAATCCTGGCTGCAGCCAAGGTCACACTCTATGACCTTGCCGGCATCGGCGGGCTCTGGCGCGCGCTGTCCTTCATTTGCCTTGGGGCGGTGTTGATCGGCATCGGTCTCGTCTACCAGCGGTTGATCTTCAGGGGGCGCGAACAAGACCCTGAGGCTGCGTAAGTTGTCTCATTCCATCCTGCCGGTTGAGAAAACAGCAACCACGTTGACAGGCTCGCGTGGGCAACCGATCGGGAAATGGTATTTTGGCTGTTCGAACAGGTTTTGCTGGCGGCGCTGCCGCCACTTCAGCGCCAGGGCCTTGAACCAGGGAACACACACATGAGACTGTTGTCGTTGACGGCGATCGCGCTTTTCGCTTTCGGATTAGGCATGACGTCGTTCCACTCAGAAGCGGACGCGCGTAGAGGGCGCAACGTCGCCATCGGCGTCGCCGCCGGCCTGGCCACGATGGCGATCATTTCCGAAGCCGCGCGCGCGGACGAGCGGCGGCGCCGCGGAGACCGCCGCTACTCATGTGAGCGTCTGATGGATAAGTGTGACGCCGGCGAAGATTGGGCCTGCGAGAAATATGAACGCCGCTGCGACTAGCCGCTCAATCATAAACGCGGCACGACGGCTCACGCCGCCTTCTTGAAATTCTGGAACGCTCGCGAGATGGCGGCCTCGTTGCGGTCCATGATGTAGTAATCGCCCAGTACCAGCCGGTCCATGTCAGTGCGCAGATAGCACGAGATGGCTTCGGCTGGCCCATTCACCACGGGTTCTTGGCGGTTGAAACTCGTATTCAGGATGACCGGAATTCCCGTCAGCTTGGCATACTCTTCGATCACGCCGTAGTAGCGCGGATTGGCCTTGCGATCGATGGTCTGGATGCGGCCCGTGCCGTCGACATGCGCGGCGGCGGGAATCTGCGCAACCTTGTCCTTGCGGATCATCGGCGCAACGGTCATGAACGGATCGGGATGGGAGTACTCGAAGAACTCCTCCAGTCTTTCTATGAGGACGACGGGCGCAAAAGGACGGAACGCCTCGCGATGCTTGATGCGCGCGTTGATCAGATCCTTCATCTTGTTGGTCGTGGCTGAGGAAAGGATGGAGCGGTTGCCGAGCGCGCGTGGGCCGATCTCGGCGCGGCCCTGGAACCAGCCCACGATCTTCATGTCGGCGAGGTCCTGCGCGACGCGCTTCAGAAGCGCGCCCTCCTCCATGCGCTCGTACGTGAGGCCCGCTTCGTTCAACGCCCGTACGATCTCTTCGTCCGAATAGGCCTTTCCATAGAAAGCGTGCGTCAGTTCGAAGTCGCGCTTGTTGCCGAGCGTCTGGTGCCAGTGATAGAGCGCCGAGCCAAAGCACACGCCCGTATCGGAGGCCACAGGCGGCACCCAGACGCGCTCGAAATCGGTTTCGCGCAGGATGCGGGCATTGGCGACACAGTTGAGCGCGACACCTCCGGAGATGACAAGGTTCTTGCTCTTGTGCACGCGATAGAGTTCTCGCGTCATGTGCAGCAGCGCTTCTTCCGTCCAATGCTGCAGCGCCCAGGCAATATCGTGATGATGCGCCGTCAGCGGCTCATTGGGTTTCCGGCGTGGGCCGAACATCTCGTAGAAGCGAGGTTTGAACGGTTCGATAAGACCGTGGGTCGGATAGTTGATGAGCTCTTTATTGACCTCGATGCGTCCCTGCGGCAGCAGCCGGATCAGCTCGCTGAACTTGTCCTTGTAGGTGGGCCCGCCCATGGCGGCGAGCGCCATGACCGTCCCCTCCTGGAAATAGGGGAAACCCAGGTGCTCGGAGACGCAGGTATAGAGCATGCCGAGGCTGTCGAACATCGGATCGGACCACTGCCGTTGCAGACGATTGCCCCGGCCGGTCCACGCGCTGGTGGCGCCGTCGTCGCCGTAGCCATCGGCAACCAGAACGGTCGCCTCCTCGAATGGTGACACGAAGAACACCGCGGCATGGCTCTCGTGGTGGCCCACCTGCACGATCGGCGGCAGCCTGCGCAGACCGAACTGGTGCCACAGTCCGAGCTTCAGACGGTTGGGCACGTTGAGCAAGCCGACCGTATGCGTGCGGTGCGCCTCAGAACGCAACAGGTTGAGGCTTGCCGGCAACTGGCCGAAAACCGCGCCGAGCAACGCGCGGCGAATGCGCTTCATGTTCCACGGGCATGTGATCACGTCGACATCATCGAGCCGCATGAAACCGTTTGGCCCGAAGACCGAGTCCAGTGACATGCGCGGATATTTCAGCGTGTGCTTGATGCGGTTGAAGCGCTCTTCTTCGAGAATGACGTTCGGCTTGCCGTCGCTGAGAAGCGCCAGTCCGGAGTCATGAGATGTATAAACTAATCCGAGAATATTCACGCGTGCTTTGTTCCTCGCGTCATCAATGCTGCTGCCCGTTCCTTCAGGCATCATGTGCTTTCAATGCTTGTGCCATGCGCACAAGGTTAACGGTTCGACATTCCGCACTAGAGTAAAAACGCTGCTCTCATTCGCAGAAACGTCATTCGCAGAACGGCAGAAAGGGCGCAATTGATCCCGCGCCCTCCCCCGAAAGTAGCGTGCTCGATGATATATAGCGCGCAGCTTAGTCCTTTGCCCGCTCAACGTACGAGCCGTCGGCCGTCATGATGACGACGCGGGTGCCAGCCCCGATGTGCGGGGGGACCATGATGCGCGCGCCGTTGGAAAGTTTCGCGGGCTTGTAGGATGAGGACGCCGTCTGGCCCTTGACGACGGGATCCGCCTCAACGATCTCGAGCGTCACGCGGGCCGGCAACTCGATGGCGATCGGCACACCCTCGTGCATGGAGACAAGGCACGTCATGCCTTCCTGCAGCCACTGGGCCTGATCGCCTACCACGTCCTTCGGGATCGTGATCTGATCGAAGGTTTCGGGCTGCATGAAGTTATAGCCCATGTCATCATCGTACAGATAATTGTAGTCCTTTTCATCAAGGAAGGCGCGCTCGACCTGATCGGTGGTACGGTAGCGCTCCGTTACTTTCACGCCATCGGCGATGCGGCGCATTTCCAGATGCGTGACGGGCGTGCCTTTGCCGGGATGGATGTTCTCCGCGTGCATTACGACTGCGAGCTTGCCGTCAAGGTCCAGGACGTTGCCTTTACGGACCGAGCTTGCGATAACCTTCACCACGCGGTGGTCTCCGTTTCATGAGCTAATGGGCGCCAGGACTGACTTGGCGGGGCCGGGCTTGGCCCTGGATGCGCGCCAGGATGGAATGGATTCTGCCGGGCTTCATACCTGCTTCGCACGAGAAGGCCAAGTGCGGCCAATGCTCTAGAACCAAAGCGGCGCTAAACTGTCGATGAACAAACGAGAAAATGGCCCCTCCGCGTGGTGGGACCCAAGCCGCCACGCCGACCGCAGGCCTTTTCTGGCCGCCCGCGGAAGGATCAAGAACGCCATCCGCGCCTGGTTTGACGCCCAGGGGTTCGCGGAGGTCGATCCCGGCTGCCTGCAGGTCTCGCCCGGCAACGAAACACATCTGCATGCCTTCAAGACCGAGCTGTGGGGAAGCGATCTTTCCCGCCGCGATCTCTATCTGCACACCTCGCCCGAGTTCGCCATGAAGAAACTGCTGGCGGCGGGCGAGGAGAAGATCTTCACGTTCGCGCCCGCCTTTCGCAACCGTGAACGCGGCGCGCTGCATGCGCCTGAGTTCATGATGCTGGAATGGTACCGGGCACGTGCGCCTTATGAGACGCTATGGGAGGACTGTGCGCAGATCCTGCAGATCGCCGCAGCCCAGACCGGCCGGGCGCAGTGGACATGGCGTGAACGCACCTGCGATGTGATGAAGCCTTACGACAGCTTGAGCGTCTACGACGCCTTTTCGCAGTATGCGGGCATACCTTTGGATCATACGGTTCACGCGGCCGGCGTCGATCGCGGCGCGCTTGCCGCGTTCGCCGAGCAGCGTGGCTACAGGATCTCCAGCGACGACAGCTGGCCGGACATCTTCTCCAAGATCTTGACCGAAGCTATCGAACCAGAGCTTGGCAAGTACCGGCCGGAGGTGCTGTGCGAGTATCCTGTCCACGAAGCCGCCCTCGCGCGGCCCCACCCTGAACACGTAAATGTAGCCGAGCGCTTCGAACTCTATGTGTGCGGCGTGGAACTGGCCAATGGATTCGGCGAACTCGCCGACGCGGCCGAGCAGCGCCGCCGGTTCGAGAAGTGGATGGACGACAGGGAGGCGATTTACGGCGACCGCTATCCCATCGACGAGGACTTCCTTGCCGCCCTTGCGCACATGCCGCCATCGTCGGGCTGCGCGCTCGGCTTCGACCGGCTCGTCATGCTGGCGGCGGGAGCGGCCAATATCGAGTCTGTGCTCTGGACACCTCTGCCGCCGGCGGGCACGTAATCTGCACCCCGCATCTCTTTGCCCGTTTAAAGAACAGGCGTATGGGAAAGGACAATCAAACGATGGGCGAGCCTGTTCACACCGGCGGATGTCAATGCGGCGCGATCCGCTTTCGCGTGGAAGGCGCGCTCGGCGACGCGTCCGTCTGCCACTGCCGCATGTGTCAGAAGGCTTTCGGCGCGTTTTACGCACCCCTGGTGCCGGTGCGCGGCGCCAAGCTGACGTGGACGCGGGGCACGCCGGCCCGCTTCAAGTCGTCAAACTTCGTGGAGCGCGGCTTCTGCGCCAGGTGCGGCACGCCACTGACCTACGAAGCGCCGGACGGCGTGGCGCTCGCCATCGGCGCGTTCGATCAACCCGAGACGATTGCGCCCGTCATCCAGTTCGGGGTGGAGGGCAAGCTGCCTTATGCCGATCGGATCGCGTCTCTGCCCAACCGGCACACCTTCGACGATCTTGAGGCTGCTCCCTTTCTCGACAAGATCGTATCCTACCAGCACCCCGACCACGACACGGATGAATGGCCCACGCAATGAGCCTGGAGCGGACACTTCGAACGCCGGCCGACATCGTCGATGCCGGGATCGCATCTCACGATGCGCGCGATGCCATCGTGCGGGTCGGCGCACGCTACGCCATCGCCATCACCCCTGCGATGGCCGAACTCATCACGCGCGATGATCCTGACGACCCGATCGCGCTGCAGTTCGTGCCGGACGTTCGCGAGCTCCATATCCTGCCCCAGGAGCGCGCCGACCCGATCGGCGACTTTTCGCATTCGCCGGTACCCGGCATCGTGCATCGCTATCGCGACCGCGTGCTCTTGAAGCTCGCGCACGTCTGTCCGGTCTATTGCCGGTTCTGTTTTCGCCGGGAAATGGTCGGCCCGGATCTGGGGCATGCGCTTTCGGGCGAGGACCTTCAGCGCGCGCTCGATTATGTCGCCGGTCATTCGCAGATCTGGGAAGTGATCGTGACAGGTGGAGATCCGCTCGTGCTGTCGCCTCGGCGCATTGCGCACGTCACCGCCGCGCTGGAGGAGATCGCGCACGTGAGGATCGTGCGCTGGCATACGCGCGTGCCTGTCGTCGATCCTGATCGTATCACACCTGAGCTTGTCGACGCGTTGTGCGTCTCCGGCAGGCATACGCTCATCGCCATCCATACGAACCATCCGCGTGAGCTGACGCCGCAAGCGCGTGCGGCGATCGCGCGGCTCAGCACGGCGGGCATGGGGCTACTCAGCCAGACCGTCCTGCTCAAAGGCGTCAACGACGATGCTGACACGCTGGAAGGGCTGATGCGTGTGCTGGTGGAATGTGGCGTCAAGCCCTACTACCTGCACCACGGCGATCTGGCGCCCGGCACCTCGCATTTGCGCACCACGATCCCGCAAGGCACGGCCTTGATGCGTGAGCTGCGCAGGCGGCTGTCGGGCGTCGCGCTTCCCGCTTATGTGCTCGACATTCCCGGCGGACACGGAAAAGTCGAGATCGAAGCCAATGTGACGGACCTTGGTAACGGCCGGTTTGCGGTGCGCGACCCTAGAGGCATCATGCATATCTACCAGGACAATCTCAGCCCTCCGCGCTGATCCTTTTTGATCGCGGTTTGACGCAAGGGGAATCGAGCTTCCATGATCAAGAAATGCGACCGTCGCGCGCCTCGTGCCGTCATCGCGGTTGCGAGCCTCCTCGCCCTGCCCGCATCGTACGCGCGCGCGCAAGATTGTCCGCCTGTCCCTGCCCCGGCCGTCGATCTCACCATCGAGCGCTACTACGAGGATGGCGCGGGTTCCATCGTCGAGCCAACGCGGATGGAAGCCTATAAGGCGCAGACCGCGCCGCTGGTCGAATTCGTGGGATTCGTTACCCAGCAGGCCGACCGGGCCTGGCAGCAGCGCTCCAGCCCTCAAGGCACCATCGCTTGCACCCTGGCGTGGCTGAAGGGATGGGCTGATGGCGGCGCCTACCTGGGCAAGATGAGTTCAAAGCAGGCCGAGGCTCAGCGCCGTTGGGATTTGGCCGGGACCGCATTGGCGTATGTGAAAGTGCGCAAATGGGCGAGTGCCGAGGAGCGCGCCGCCATCGAGCCCTGGCTCGTCAAGTGGGCCGACGCGACGCGTGCGGTCTTCGACGACAAGGGCGTCAAACGCAACAATCACTGGTATTGGCTCGGCCTTGCGCAAGCCGGCGTCGCGGTGGCGACGAACGACAACCAGCGCTGGCAGGACGCAAAGGCGATTTTTGAGGATGCGCTCGCCGACATCAAGCCGGATGGCACGCTGCCCCTCGAGATGGCGCGCGAGGGGCGGGCGCTGCACTATCATGTGTTTGCGCTTGAACCGCTTATCATGATGGCCGAGATTGCGGCGCAGCGCGGCGAGGACTGGTACGCGCTGCGCGAGGGAGCCTTGCACCGTCTCGTTGCCAAGACCGCTCAAGGCCTCGCCGACCCGGCAATCTTCGACAAGCTCGCGGGCGTGGCGCAACAGCGTCCGGTCAAACCCGGGTACGGCTGGGCCATCGCCTACCGGGCGCGATTTCCGGACCGCATGCCCGACGCGATTGCGCAGCCCGACGGGCATCGCTACATCGGGGGCGACGTGACGGTGTTGGAGCGCGCGCTCAGTTCACCGCCTTGACCGCTCCGGCAGCGTCCGCGACGCCTGCACCTGTATCCTTCGCCGCTGTACCGTCGAGCTTGTGCGCGCTCTCACGCAGAGCCGAAAGCACGTCCTTGCCCGACAGCTTGGGATTGCGTTCCAGCATCAAGGCCGCGATGCCGGAGATATGCGCGGCGGCAAGCGACGTGCCCGATGAGATATCGTAAGTACCGCCCGGAGCGGCGGCGACGATGTCCACGCCAGGGGCCGCAATCGCAATGTAGGCGCCGCGATTGGCATCTTTATAGAGCCCGTCGCGATCGTCGGTCGCGGTGACGGCGAGCACCTGATCGTAGGCCGCCGGATAGGCCGGCTTTGCTGACGGGCCGCCGTTGCCTGCAGCCGCGACAAGGATCATGCCTTGAGCATCCGCGGCGGCGATCGCCTTTTCCAATACGGGGTCGGCGGGTCCCGCAAAGCTCATGTTCACCACGCGCGCGCCGTTGAGCGCGGCCCAGTCCAAGCCCTTCAGAATCGCAAGCGTGTAGGAGCGCGCCGAAGACTGACCGGACGCCGTGAACGCGCGCACGCTGAGCACTTGCGCGGCCGGCGCCACGCCCTCCATCTGCGCGCGTGCGCCGACGATGCCGGCAATCGCGGTGCCGTGCGGTTCCGGAGCGTTCTTGCCGTCGCCCAACGCGTCGAAAGTCTGGATGCGCGCGCCGTTGAAGACGGGATGGCCCGCATCGACCGACGTGTCGATGACGGCGATCTTGACACGCTTACCTTGCGCAAGCGCGTGCGCTTCGGCCAGACGCAGCTTGCGCGGCGCGTATTGTGGAACGGGCAGCGGCTTCGCAGCCCCCTGGCTCGCCGTGTAGATGTAATGCGGAGCAGCGATGTCAACGCGCGCATCGCCCGACAACTGCTGGACGACCTGGGCTACCGTGCGCTGATCCAGGATGCGAAAGCGCACGACACGCGTGCCTAGAAGCGTGGAGGTATAGAGCGTCTGCCCGTCGAGGCCGAAATCCTGCGCGAGCGCGAACACCGTGGCATCGTCGGCACCGGGCTGGAGCGTGACGATCACTTCGCGGTCAAGCGCGGCGGGACCAGCCGGTCCCGTGATGGCGGGTGGCGCACCTGCGCTTCGCGGCTGCGGCTTTGGCGCGAAGGGAACGCCAGGCGCCACCACGACAACGCGAGGCGGCTTGGGCAATGACACGCGAGGCCTGCCCGGCCTGCCATCGTCACCGCGCGGTGGTGTGCGATCGGGACCATTGTCCGCTTCATCCCCGCGGCCGGAGGGATCGCGCGGCGGCCATTGCGGTAAGCGGCGCAGAATGTCGAGAATGACGACGGCAGGCGGCAGCTCACCCACGCCAGACCCATCACCGCCAGGACGCGGACCGCCCGGCGGCGCATCGCCCGTCTGCTCGCCGGGCTCATCGCCTCCAGGTGGCGTTGGGATATCGGGATTGTCTTTCGGACCTCGGTCCGGCACGCTTGTGCCACCGGCCGGATTGCCCGCCGGATTGGATGGACCCGGTGTTCCCGCAGCCGCAGCATTGGGACCATTGCGCGCCCCTGCCGCATTGGCGATGGTCCCGCTCCACAACAGCGTCAGCACAAGCGCCAACGTGCGCAGCAGGGACGTCTTGAAAGACTTCGCGTGGATCATGACACGCCTCGTTTTGAATGTGCGCTCAGTTGGCCGGTGCGGAGGATGCGAAGGAGATGAGATCGCCGCGCGCCTTGATCTTGGCCAGCGCCGCCTCGGCCTCTTCCTTGCTCAACACGGTCTCGGAAATTCTGATGCGGTAGATGCCGCCGGCGCGCGGGCCATCGACGATCGCATACTTGTTGTCGGCGAGAAATGCCGACACGGTGGCGGCGGGCGCTGCAGGCTGAAAACTGATGAGCGCGAAGGTGCCCGCCTGCGTTTCACGCGACGGACCGGTCGCGACCTCATAGCCTGACTGGGGCGAGCCAAGACGCATGCCCACCGCGCCCGCGAGAAGCGCAAGGCTCAACGCGGCCGCCAACGTCGAATAGGCAAGCTGGCGGGGCGCGAGGCTTGCAAGGAACGACCCAAACCGCTCCACCAACGAGCCACCCGCGCCATGCAGGCGTGCGCTCGGGCTGGCCGCCACGCTCGCCATCAACTTGTCGAGCGCGGTATGGGGAACCTCGATCTCAGCGTCCGCCGCAAAGATGGCGTCGGCCTCCTCGCGCGCCACGGCAAGTTGCTCGCGCGCTTGCGGATGGGCGGCGACGTAAGCTTCAACCTTTGCCCGATCCGCGTCAGTGATCTTGCCCGTGACGTACCACGGCAGAAGCGCTGCGAACTCGTCGGCTTGCGACAGGATTTCGGTTTCTTCGCTCATCGTCATGGCCATCCTCTGTCGACGCCACGCTCTTTCAGGATCTCTCCCAGCTTCTTGCGGGCGTAGAACATGCGGGTCTTCACGGTGGCTTCCGGTATCTGCAGGATTCCGGCTGCCTCGGCGACGGACTGTTCCTGGTAGTAGACGAGATCGAGGATCTCGCGGTGCTCCGCCGACAGGGCCTGCATGGCGGCTTTGATTGCCGCGCCCTTGTCAGCCTTTTGCGTCACGACCTCGGGCGTGTCGTCCTCATCGGCGATCTGCCCGGCGGTCTCTTCATCATAACCCGAGATCTCGCGTTTTTTGCGCAACGCGCTTACCGCCTTGTTGTGGGCGATCGACAACAGCCAGGTCGCCGGCTCGGAACGGCCCTCGTAACGGCCAGCGCCATGCCACGCCCCCAGAAAAACCTCGTTCAAGAGTTCCTCCGCGATCGCTTCGTTGCGCACGAGCCGCATAAGATAGCGGAACACGCGCGTCTGGTTTCGAGTGAACAGCCGTTCGAGCGCCTTGGCGTCGCCGATCGCAATCTGCCGGATCAATGCCCGGTCATCGGTCCCGTGTCCGCCAAGTGTCATGGGCTTTTCCGCCACTCTTGCTGTGTTGGTCGCGATTGCGGCCGAAAGGTTCACAACGGCCATTAACATCCGCTTCCGGGACAAACCGGCAAAGCTGGAGAACTGTGCCAGAGAAGGTGCCTGCCCGCCAGAGCGCCAGGAGAACGCCACGCCAGAAACCGGGTCCTGGATACATATCCTCGCGTCCCCGGAACCCCTTATTCTTTGAACCGGCCTTGCCGCCGCTGCGACGTAGCCTGGGAGCCGCCCCATCTGGCGGGGCGAGAATCCTAAGCGAGATGATTGGAGAACGACGATGTTCGATGCTACGTTGACGCACGACATGCAGCCGGCAGGCCATTGCGTCAGAACCCGGACAATCGCGAACGGCAAGAGCATGCAGCGCTGTCACCAAGCCAGAACGGTCTTTTTGACCATCCCTTTGCGCATGCTGCTCGTGGCGGCCAGCCTGCTCGGCCTGCCATGCGGCGTTGCCACAGCGCAAGACGCCATCTTGAGAAAAGGCGATGCCGCCGTAACGGGGTTCGGCGGCGTTGGCGTCGAAAAACCAGTGCCCGACGACGTGCATCCGCTCGACCGCACGTTCCTCGATCTGGACGGCAAGACGCTCAGGATTTTCGATCTGTCGACGCTTGGCACCTCCCCACGCGGCCAGCTCAGCGATGTGCCCGAGCGCTTTTCCGTCAGCGCGCACGATATCGGGCAAGTGTTCGGCGTTGCCATGGACGCGCCCGATGGCGATGCCCCGCCCAACCTTTATGTCACCGCGACCTCGCTGTTCGGCCTGCAGATCGCCGCGCAGAATAAGAACGGCGGCCTCGACCGTCTGCTGACAGGCGCACCCGGCGCGCGCTGGATGCCGGGACAGTTCGGTGTCGACAAGGGCGGCACGCCGGGTGCGATTTACAGAATTGACGGGCGCACGGGTGCAGCTTCGCTGTTTGCCAACGTGCGCTTTGAAAACCGCGACAACGCCGGGCCCGGCCTCGGCAACATCGCCTTCGACAAGGCCACCCGGCAGCTCTTCGTTTCCGACCTCGAAACCGGCCTCATCCACCGCTTCACGCTCGATGGTACGCAGCGCGGCACCTTTGATCATGGCCAGCAGGGACGCACCCGCCAGGGGCTCGACGCCGTCGCCTACGATGCGTCGCGGCGCATGGACATCACGAGCCTGGCATTCAACAGCGAGGACACGGCAACATGGGGCTATGCGGATGAGCGCCGCCGCGTATTCGCTGTCGCGGTGAACAACGCACGGCTCTATTATTCGCTCGCGGAAGGTCCGGCGGTCTGGTCGGTCGGCATCGATGACCGGGGAAGCTTGCGCGAGGATGCGCGCATCGAGCTCGAGCCCGAGGACATTCCCGCCGGCACGCAGATCACCGACATCACTTTCGACGGCGCAGGCATGATGTATCTGGCCCAGCGCGGCATGCCCTCCGGCAGCTACGATTACACGGCTTTCGCCGAGCCCGGCAATGCGCGGGTGCTGCGCTACCGATGGGATGAACCCGCAGGCCGCTGGGCCGAACAGGCGGAAGAGTACGCCGTCGGCCTTGCGGGCGCATACCGCAACACGCAAGGCGGCGTGGCGCTCAACTATGGCTACGACAAGAACGGCAACATCGATTATGGACAGTGCCGCCAGACGCTCTGGACCACCGGCGAACATCTGCGCGAAGGTGAGGATGCGGTGCGCGTTTCGACGGGCGGCGCGAAAATCGTTCATGGGTTGCAGGGCGTCTACAAATCGCGCGTGCGCCCGGCCAACGAGCCGCCGTATGAAAGCTGGTTCACGGACTATGACGGCCGCCATGAAGATGCCGAGGCCTATGGCCAGATCGGCGACGTCGCGATTTTCGCACCCTGCGATTATCCCAAGCGCGAGGCCGGAAGCCCGCTCGTGACGCCTGAAGTGATCGGCATCGATCCGCCCGAGGACGATCCGGGCATTATCGTGGAGAAGCACTGTTTGGAAGGCCCCGCGGGCGCGAAGATCCGCTGCATCATTCTTGTGCGCAACGTCTCGGGCGCGGTCGTTGCGGACGAGATCAAAATCACCGACGTGACGCGGATCCTGGCGGGGCCGGGTACAGGCGGGATCGTTCCCATCGTCGGCTTTGAGGCACCGCTGCCCGGCATCGTCTGCACGCCAGCCCCTGCGGTTGACTTTGCCTGCATCATTCCTGCCGCGTTGCTTCCTCCCGGCGAGGTCATCGAGATCGTCGTGTGGGTCGACACCCACGACCTCGTGCTCGGCGGCAATGCCGGCGTTCGCAACTGCGCGTCTGTCATGCATCCCCTGGGCAACGTGATGGCATGCGCGGAAGGCGGCGCCGGCATCGTGGTCGAAAAGATCGGCCCCGGCGTCTGCCTGCCCGGTCAGCCGTGCAAGTTCGGTCTCAGCATCGCCAATGCGGGCAGCATGCCGTTTGACGGCGACGTTCTGCTGGCTGACGCGATGTTCGTGTCAGGCGCGGTGACGGGCGCGCCGGTCACAGGCGTCAATCCGCCAATCGCCTGCTCTGCGGGCGACACCAACCAGCTGCCATTTACCTGCAAGACACATCTCTCCCTGATGCCGGGCGAGGCGCAGATCCATTGGGTGGAAGTGACCATGCCCGCACCGGGCGGTTACTGGGCGGAAAACTGCTTTGGCGCGCTCGATCCCTCGCTGCTGCCGCCTGGACCGTTGCCTGTGGGATTTGGCGCCGGCGGCGGTGGTAATCCGAGCTGTGTGTGGGTTCATGTTCCTGCCGTTGCACCCAAGAAGCAGGAGGTGCGCGATCCCCCGCTGACGCTGATACCGCCGCCCCTGCCACGCTGCCCGGACGGCCGCATACTGCGGGCGGGCGGGAATTGCCCATGCCCGAAGGGGCGGAGCTGGAATGAGGAATTCAACCGCTGTGCGCCCGTCACGCCGCATTGCTTCGATCCCGCGCGCCGCAGAGACGACGGCACGTGCTGTCCGCGGGCGACGACGTATGACGCGCAAAGCGGCCGTTGCGTGAAACCCGACCCCGTATGCCCCGACCGCGAACGCCGCCGTGACGATGGGACATGCTGCCCTTACGGCACGGTTGTCTCGCAACGCACGGATCGTTGCGTCCCGGTCGATCAAGCCTGCCCGCCGGAGACGCGCTGGAATTACATCACCGGCACCTGCCAGCCGATCCGGCCGCTGTGCCGCCGCGGCGAGCGGTTCAATTGGCGCACGCGCCAGTGCGAAGAGGTGCCTGAGACCTGCCCGGAAGGGACCCGCTTCAGCTCTGTTGCGCACCGCTGTCTGCCGCTGGTCAACACGTGCCCCAACGGCAGCACCTGGAGCCGAACGCGTCAGCGCTGTGTGAAGGACGATGGCGATGGGAATTCCGGCAACGACTCCACGCCTCCCAAGTGCCCGGAAGGCAAGCATCGCGTTGGGCGCATCTGCGTTCCCGATAGAGGTTCTGACTGCCCGTCCGGCAAACATCGCACGCGGCGGGGATGCATGCCTGATCGTGCCGACGACTCCCAGACCATCCCGCCGAAGGTAATACCGCCCAAAGGCTGCCCCGAGGGGAAGCATAAGGTCGGTCAGCGTTGCGTCTCCATCAAGATAAAGACGCCCAAGCCCGACAAGCCCAAAATGCCTCCCAAACGGCCTCAGTCCGACGAGCCGCCGCGGCGCAAGCCGAAGGTCAACATTGACGACCTGCCGATCAAGATCTCGCCGACGATCAGGCTTCCGGGCTTGAAGTTCCCAGGCAATAACCGAGGCGGAGGTGGAGGCTTGCGCGTTCCAGGCGGCGGACGGGGATTGCAATGACGTCCAAGTTGTCATCCCGGCCGAGCGCAGCGAGCACCGCGACAACAGGTGACGACGCTTGGCCGGGATGACAGGCGGACGCATCGCGACATTTCCGCGGATCGCCCACCACCTGTTCCCCAGGAAACAGCGCTGTTAAAATGGATGAGTTCGACTAGCGTTGAATGAGATGGCGGGCGTTTTCGGACAGCTGGTTGTGGCGATCCGCGGCACCCCCGCCTGTCAAAGCCCTTCGGCGGCTGCCTGCAAAGGCCAGCACTCAAACCACGGCGGGATGTCAACGTGAGCGACGTAAACCTGATCCTGGCTGCGATGGCCTGCCTGCTCGTCAAGCACGCGGTGGCCGACTTTCTGTTGCAAACCGCCTACCAACGCCAGACCAAAGGCATTTACGGCGCTCTGGGCGGCCTAACTCACTGCCTGACGCACGTGGTCCTGACAGCTCCGGTTCTCTTGTTGTTTCCTGGCCTTGATTTAACGACCGCCGCAGCCATCCTGAGCGGAGAGTTCGTCATCCACTATCACCTCGACTGGCTGAAGGATCAGGCCGTCAAGCGCAACAGCTGGACATCCCACGACACACCCTTCTGGTGGGCGCTCGGCACCGACCAGCTTCTCCATGGCTTGACGTACGTTGTTATTCTTTGGGTTGCAGCGACGTATCAATAACCTCTCCCAGAGCCTCCAACCCGCCACTCTGCCAAAGGCGCGGAAGGCCCTCGCGGCTGGATCGGCGGCAGGAGCGGGTGTAAACCCAAAATGCGTGGTCGAGCGGGCAGCCGCCTTGCTTCCTTCCGGACTGCCATCAGACGCCAGAAGTCTCGCAATTTTGTCACATGTAACGGTTGGACCGCACCGGACGAATAAGAACAGAAGGGCTTGTGGGCGTGACGGAGCGCATGCGTGACAGTGAGTGGTCGCAACTCATGCGGGCGGCCATAAGCGGTGATCAAAGCGCTTATCAGCGCTTCCTCACCGAGGCTTCGAGGGCGCTGCGAGCCATGGTCCGGCGCGGATTCGGATCGACGGAGATCTCCGGCTCTGACGCCGAGGACGTCGTTCAAGAGGTCATTTTGGCGATTCATATGAAGCGGCATACCTGGGATCAGACCAAGCCCATTGGGCCGTGGATCGTAGCGATCACACGCAACAAGATGATTGACGAGATTCGCCGGCGCGGCCGGCGGACGGAGGTGCCCATCGATGGCCTGCTCGACATCCTCGAAGCTCCCGGCCAGGACGATGCCAGCAACACCTACGACGCCGGCCGCATCCTGGACGGGCTGTCCGGCAAGGCGCGTGACATCGTCAAGTCCATCGCGATTGACGGTTATAGTACCCGGGAGGTGGCAGAACGCCTCGGCATGAGCGAAGTCGCCGTTCGCGTCCAGCTGCACCGCAGCCTCAAGGCGCTGGCGGAGACCTATCAAGAAAAGCAAAGCCAATGAAGACCGATGAGCTGATCCGGGCCATGGTGGCCGACAATGCAAGCCTGAAGAGGCCGCTCGGCCAGACGAT
Source organism: Hyphomicrobium sp. (assembly GCA_016793445.1). Classification (GTDB taxonomy): domain Bacteria; phylum Pseudomonadota; class Alphaproteobacteria; order Rhizobiales; family Hyphomicrobiaceae; genus Hyphomicrobium_B. Next base: position 186,607 of record JAEUME010000001.1, read on the forward strand.
CGCCCTTGCGCTCGGTGTAGGCGTGCTGGCAGGTGCCGCGGTCTTTTCCGGCGTTCTGGGACCACGTCCCGACTTTACGTGGGCTTTGGCAAACTCACCGCGCTTCGACTTTAAGCTGTTCTTTACGTTGGCAGTCGCGGCGTGTGCCTTTTTGCTGATACGGCGGCTGGCCCGGCCGGATGGCAGCGGATCAGTCCTGGGGACGCTCACCATTCCGCTTGGGGCACTCGCAATAGCCGTCGTGATGGAGCTTATGGCTCTGCCCGCCGATCACTGGCTGGACCATGCGCGCGGCTCCAACTGGCTCATCTGCATGACGATGATCCCGATCCTGTCGCTGGCGCCGTTCATCGCGATTTTTTATGCTCTGCGCCAAGGCGCGCCATCCGATCCGGCACGCACGGGTGCAGCGGGCGGCATCCTTGCTGCGGCGGTGGGCGCAGCCCTCTATGCCACCCATTGCACAGACGACAGCCCCCTGTTTGTCAGCATCTGGTACATCATTGCAATGGGCTTTGTAGCTTTGGCTGGGGCCGTTTTGGGACGCCTATTGTTGCGGTGGTAGCACGGGCAAAGCCCTCGCTCCGGACGGCGGACGTCCAGGCATTCATACTTTGTAAAGACCACCTGGAAGGGCGGCGCTGTGCGCCCGCGCCTTTCGCGTTTGCGCGGCCTGCAGGATGTGTTCTGCACATTAGAGACGAATTGAAGTCTTTACATTCAGATCCGCACAACCACTCGGCATCACAGTCACAAATATCTTCAAACCCGGTCATTCCGTTTACTGCTTAAGAAGAATTGCAACCTAGTTTGGCAGGCGTGGGCTTCGGTGGCGTCGTTGCGTTTTCGGAGCGGATTTCTTTGGCTGCGCAGGGGATGCGCTTTCAGCGCCCCCACTTATAGGAATTCGAGGGACATACTATGGCTTGGGCATTCGACGCTTCGCTACCGACTACAAATACGTCAACTCTGATCCAGTTCAACGTTGTGGGCGGTGTCGCTGGTGACACCGTCAAAATCAACGGCACGGGACTTTCCTACAACGCAACGACTGGCGCGATGTCGGGCTCGATCACGTCGATCCAGCTGACCAACTCATCCGGCACGGTCCAGACGATCGCGATCGGCACTGCTGACTCCGCGACGGAAGCCGCACGTCAGCTGCAGGCCACAGCCGATGTAACCCAATTCCTTGCACATGCCAAAGCCACCGCCACGAATATCGCAGCGCTTGGCGTGACCTTTAACAGCATCAACCTGGCTGGCGCTGTCGAGACCGATCCCGGCTCGATTCTGACCGTCCCGGTCCTCAACTCGGGTACCCTCGTCGGCTATCTCAAACTGACGGGTAGTGATCTGTATGCCAACAAGCCGTTCGCGAACGGCGATATCGACACGGTCGAGCTGCTCACCGCTGGCGGTGCCTCCTACGGTACCCCGAAGACGATCGATTACTCCAGCTCGTCCCCGGTCGTGACGCTTGCCGAACTCGTCTACGGCCAGCGCGCCAATTTTGACCTCTTATTCGCAGCCATTACCTCGGGCAACGACACGCTGACAATCCAGCAGACCGGCGCCACAATTGACGCTGGCCTTGGCAATGATGTCATCACCGGCAGCGCCGGTATCGACACGGTCGACTACAAGTATGCAACCGGCAAGATCACCGTCGATCTCTCGGTAAACTCGGTTACATTCACCGACCCGCGCACCAACAACGTTTCGACTCAGACCCTGACGGGCATCGAGAACATCAACGGCTCGATGTTCAGCGACACGATCGTCGGCAACTCCGGCGACAACGTGCTGTTCGGCGGCTATGATGGCGTCAACGACAGCCTCAACGGCGGCACAGGCAACGATACCTACATCGTGATCGAGGCCGCTGGTACGGCGGGCGTGTCTGACGCCATCTCCGACACGGCCGGCACCGATACAATCATCTCCTATGCCAACCGCGATCTCGGCATTACCACCACGATCGAGAACCTCGTCCTCATGGGGTCCGCCGTGGACGGCAGGGGTAACAACCTTAACAACAGCATCACGGGCAACAGCCTCAACAACACACTCGACGGCAGGGTCGGCGCCGACACGATGACGGGCGGCCTCGGCGACGACACCTATACGGTGGACAACGCCGGAGACGTGATCGTCGAAACCGCAGGACAAGGCACCGATACGGTACTCGCCTCGGCAAATTTCGCGCTCACGGCTGGGGCTAACGTCGAGATCCTGCGCACGACCAACGACCTTGGCACCGGCGCGATCAACCTGACGGGCAGCTCTATCGCCAACACGATCACCGGCAACGCCGGCGCCAACCGCCTGGACGGAGGCTCCAGCGGCGATGACGGCGCGGTCGATACCCTGAATGGCGGCGGCGGCAACGACACCTACGTGCTCGGCGCGGGCAACGACACCGTCAACGACACCGGCGGTACCAGCGACATGATCGAGTCATCGGTCACGCGCAACCTCAACAGCTACGCCGGCATCGAACATATCCGGTTGACCGGTACGGGCGCCGCCAACGCGACCGGCACCAGCGCGGCCAACATCATGTACGGCAACGACGGCGCCAACACCCTCACCGGAGGCGGTGGCAACGACACCATGGTCGGCGGCGCCGGCAATGACGTCTTCGTGTTCGACGCCCAGGGACGCGATATCGTCACCGACTTTGGCAACACCTACTTGCGCGCCACGCTCAACGGAACATCCGTGGTGAGCCCATCGGGCAGCACGGCGACCGGCCAGGCAACGCTGCAGATGAACCACGCTAACAATCGCGTGTCGATCAACGTTACGACATCGGGCCTCGATTGGAACTCGGCCCACACGACCAACAACACGGTCACCAACTTTGGCGTATACCAGGGTGCCGTAGGCGCCAACGGCACGCTGAGCCACGACGTTCTGGCGTCCACGAACGCCCAGAACAAAACCGGCTACACCGGCAAGACCGACGTGTGGAACACTGCCAACGGTCTGACTGGCGCTGACGTCACCGCACTTCTGGCCGGTACGAAGTACCTGGAAGTCGACACGATCCAGCATAACACCCCCGGCGACATCCGCGGACAACTGACGGCTGTTGCCGGCAGCGCCGACAAGATCTCGGTCGCGGGTCTCGGCATCAACTCGTTCGACACGATCCAGGTCCTTGCACGCAACAGTGGCTCCAGCCTGCTTCTGCAGAAATGGACCAACGATACCATGCACATGTTGACGTTGCAGAATACCCAGCTTGCGGATATGTCGGCTGCCGACTTTGTCTTCAACGCCACAGTATCCAACGACACCATTGCAGGTAGCGCGGGCCGCGACGACCTGTTCGGCGGTCTGGGCAACGACACCATCAACGGCAACGCTGGCATCGATCGTCTTTTCGGCGAGGGCGGCAATGATACCCTCAATGGCGGCACAGGCGGCGATCAGATGTATGGCGGCCTCGGCGACGATACCTACTACGTCGACTCGGCCTCCGACTACGTTGTCGACACGGGCGGCACTGACACGATGCGGACCTCCATCAACAACACGTTGAACATGGTTTCGCGCGCCAATATCGAGGACCTGGAAACTTCCAACGCTGCCGCCACCACGGCAATGACGCTCACCGGCAACGCCCTCGACAACCACATCACGGGCAACGCCGGCGCCAATACCCTGAACGGCTGGACCGGCAACGACACGATGGACGGCGGCGCGGGGAACGACATCTACTATGTCGACTCCCAGAATGACGTCATCATCGACGCTTCAGGCACCGACACTGTTCGCGCGACCGTCAACTACACGCTGGCAAACGATTTGGCCATCGAGGCTATCGAGGCAGGCACGACGACTGTCGCGCTGAATTTGTACGGCAACAATCTCGGTCAGCGCGTGCAAGGTAACGGTCTCAACAACGTCATCGGCGGCAAGGCCGGCAACGACACCTTGGTCGGCGGTCAGGGTAACGATAGCTTCCTGTTCGACACGGCCCTCAATGCCACTACGAACAAGGATACGATCAACGATTTCAATGTGGCAAACGACACGATCCGCCTGGACGACGCGATCTTCACGACGCTGTCGGCCGGCACGCTGCAGACATCGGGGTTCTACATTGGCACCGCCGCTCATGATGCAGATGATCGCATCATCTACAATCGTACGACGGGTGCGGTGAGCTACGACGCAGACGGAAACGGAGCAGGTGCTGCTGTGGTCTTCGCCGTGATCAACAACAAAGTGGCCCTGACCAACGCAGATTTCTTCGTCGTCTAACTAACCGACAGGATTAGAAAAGCGAAAGAGGCGCAAGGGAAGCTCCCTTGCGCCTCTTGTCTTAGCCTCACGGCACGATCAACCGATCTTTTCGAGTTTCGCGTGCGCTTCCTCGGGGCGTTCGTAGATGTGGGGCATAAGCCCGCGGCGCGAAAGCGCTTCCTTCATTTTCAGCCGCATGAAGGCGCTGGTCGTATAGCGCGCGGTGGAAACGTAGTGGTTCTCCAGCATGTACTGGATCATTTCGGCGTAGTCGTCATAGAGATCGTCGGCGATGCGGCAGCCATCGTGATTGACGACGGCGTTGACGCGGCGGCCGGCGCGCATACGCGCATCCACCAGGATCTTGCGCAGGTCCTCGATGTCGCTTTTCTTGCGCACGCTCCACCCTTCGAGATTTACGAACAGGATATTGCGGTCGCTGTCGTACTTGACACGCTCTGAGAGCTTCAGATTGAGAAGCTCGCTCATCAGCTCCATCGGCTCATCAAGGAAAATGCGGCGATCCATGGGCAGCGGCTTGTTGATGATGGGCGTGAAGTCCATGTGGGCCAGAATGTGTTTCTCGACATTGATTCCCGGCGCAACTTCGACGAGCTCGAGGCCCTCTGGCGTCAATTGGAACACGCAGCGCTCCGTCACGTAGGTCACCGGCTGCGACTTGGACGCGGCGTATTTGCCCGAGAACGTGATCTGCTCGACATTCTTGACGAACTTGCGGGCACGGCCTTCCTCGACAATTTTGAGCTTGCCATAGGCGACCTCGACCTTAAGGCCGCCGGCCGTGAACGTACCGGCAAACACCACCGCGCGTGAATTTTGCGAGATGTCGATAAATCCGCCGCAGCCGTTCAGTCTGCCGCCGAAACGCGAGGTATTGACGTTGCCATATTGGTCGACCTCGGCGACGCCCAAGCACGTCAGGTCGAGCCCGCCGCCGTGATAGAAGTCGAACATCTGGTTCTGATCGAGGATCGAATGGGCGTTGGCCGACGAGCCGAAGCTCGATCCACTAGCAAGTACGCCGCCAACGGCGCCCGCTTCGGTGGTCATGGTGAGGAACGGAGTGACCTTCTCCTCGGCCGCCACCGCCGCCACACCATCGGGCGCGCCCACGCCAAGGTTGATCGCGCCATTGAGCGGCAATTCGAAAGCCGCGCGCCGGGCGATGATCTTGCGCTCATCGAGTTCCATCTTCGGCATAGCGTCGACGGGCACGCGAATTTCACCCGATAGCGCCGGATTGTACATCACGCCGTAGTTCATACGGTGCATGACGGGATCGTCGGCCACGACGACACAATCGACAAGAATGCCCGGAACCTTGACGTCCTTGGGCCTGATCGAGCCTTCCTCGACGATGCGCTCCACCTGCGCAATGACGATGCCGCCGTTGTTGTGGGCCGCCATGGCCTGCGCAAGGCTGTCGAGCGTGAGCGCTTCCTTTTCCATGGAAAGGTTGCCGGAGGGATCGGCGCTCGTTGCACGGATGAGAGCAACATCGATCGGTGTCGCTTTGTAAAACAGCCACTCCTCGCCATCGACCTCAACACGCTTGACGATGTCTTCGGTGGTGACCTCATTGACCCTTCCGCCGCCGAGCCTGGGATCCACGTACGTGTGCAGGCCGACCTTGGAGAAAAGCCCAGGCGAACCGGAAGCACATGAACGGTAGAGCTTCGAGATGATCCCTTGGGGCAGATTGTAACCCTGGATCTTGTTCTCCTGGGCGGCCTGGGCGACCTTGGGCATGCGGCCGAAGTTGGCGGCAATGACCCGGCGCAAAAGTCCTTCGTGGTGCAAACGGCCGGTGCCGAGCCCTTTGCTGTCGCCTGCACCCGCACACATGATGAGGGTGAGGCCTTTCGGCGCCTTCGTCTCTACGTAACGCTTTTCGAGCGCCGCATGCAGCGCCTCGGGGATGCAGCTTTGCACGAAGCCGGTGGTACAGACGACATCGCCGTCTTTGACCAGCGCTATCGCCTGATCGGCAGTAATGACCTTGTTTTTCATGGACATAGGCGTTTCCTTGGCGTTGCCTGCGGAAGGGGAGACCCGCCGGCACACCCGGAACGGACGGCCACCTTCGGGCAATCGTTCTCCTAATTTGTGCGCGAAGGGTAGAATTCGGCCGAAATCCACGCAAGGCCCGGTCGGGTAGTCAAAGTGCCCTACTCGGGTGGGTAATCAGGTCCTATCCGGGGGCTTCCAACCGCCCTTGCCAATCGGCAAACCCATGCCGTCAGACCGTCCTCAGATAGTAGTCGAAATCGAGCGGCTGAGGCTCGGCGAAGAAGCGGTCGGCTTCAATCTCCTTGATCGTTGTGAAGATATCGACGAACCGATCGCCAAAATACGATTTCATGAAATCAGAACCGCGCATTTTTTCCAGTGCCGCAAACCAATTCACCGGCATGGGCGTGGCGGGGGGCTGTTCGTAGCCGTTGCCGGTGACGGGCGGGCCGGGATCAATCCTGTTGATGATGCCATAGTGCATGCCCGCCAGCACGCAGGCCAACGCAAGGTAAGGATTGGCGTCGGCTCCCGACGCGCGATGCTCGACGTGGCGCGCTGCGCCTGAGGTCGCCGGCACGCGCAGCGACACGGTGCGATTGTTGATACCCCAGTTGGGAGCAATCGGCGCATAGGATGATTTGCGGAAGCGCCGGTAGGAGTTGGCGTTGGGCGCGAAGATCGCCATGGCATCCGCCATGGTTGCCTGCATTCCGCCGATGGCAAAGCGCAGCAATTCGTTGGCGTCCTCATCGGACGCGAACGCATTCTTGCCGTCAGGCCCCGCCAACGAGACGTGAAGGTGCATCCCCGATCCGGAATACTGCGCGTAGGGCTTGGCCATGAAGGTTGCCATCAAACCGTGCCGGTCAGCAACGCTCTTTACCGCGCGCTTGAACATCATGGCTTCGTCGCAGGCGCGCAACGCATCGTCGTGATGGCGCAGGCCGATCTCCATCTGACCGGGCGAATATTCGGAAATCAAAGCCTCCGCCGGCACGCCCTGCAGCTTCGTAGCCGCGTAGAGATCGCTGAAGAACGGCGCGAAATCGTCGATGTCCGGCATGAAGTAGGCCTGCCAGTGCTTGGGTTCTGCCCCGCCGACGAGGGCCGTCGGCGGATGCGGACGTCCGGCCAGCGCGCTCTCCCGGTCAAGCAGATAAAATTCGAGTTCAACGGCGGCGACCGGCGTGAGATGCAATTCCGCCAGCCGAGCCACCACACGCTGCAAAGCGTGACGCGGCTCGGCCAGGCACGCTTCTCCATTCAACTCGAAATAGGAGCCCAGATATTGGGCCTGAGGCGTGCGCGCCCAGGGCGTGCGCACGAGCGTGCCCGCAACAGGCCACACAAGACGGTCAGCATCGCCGTCTCCCCAGACCAGACCCGTCTCCTCGACGTCGCGCCCCGTGATATCCATCGACATGACCGAGCCCGGCAGACACCGGCCATTCTGATAGGCGCCCATCAGCTCGCCGCGCGTCAACAGCTTACCGCGTTGCGCACCTGGAAGGTCGGTGTAGAGCATCGCGAACTGCTCGATGTCCGGGTTGGCATCGAGAAAGGCCTGCGCCTCCTTGGCGAGCGCATCTTTGGCGGGGAACTTGATCATGGATGTCTCGGGGTTCTCTTGAAGGCTCAGTTTGAACGCATAATTGGCCGGGACGACAAGACGCTCATACCGTGATCGAGCACGTCGAGCAGACGGGCCACGTGCTCCGCGCGCGTCTGCGGGCACACCAGCATCATATTGTGGAAGGGCGTAATGAGGACGCCGCGGTTGAGACAGAAAAGATGCAGGGCGTGCTCCACCTCGCTGTGGGCGAACAACAGCGCCTCAGTGCCATTTCGCGGCAACTGGGAAGCGGCGACAATTTCGGCGCGCAAGCCGACACGAACGACGCTCCATGGAAGATTGTGGTGCGTGATCAGATCGCGCAATCCCGCTTGGAGGCTCTCGGCCAAGGACATCGCCGCGCCGTAGACGTCATCCGTCAGTATCTGCTCGAGGACCACGCGCATGCAGGCAAGCTGCAATGCATTGCCTGACAGGGTCGTGCCAATCCCCGAATAGCCCGGCTCGCGATTTCCAAGATAAGCCTTGATCAGTGCATCAACCGGCGCGCTCCATCCATAAATGGCGGCCGGCACGCCTCCAGCGATCGGTTTGCCTAGAACAAAGAAGTCGGGATCAAGACCATGTGTCGCCGTGTAGCCGCCCGGTCCTGAGCTGATGGTATGGGTCTCGTCGATGCACAGCAGCGTGCCATACTTGCGGGTGAGCGCGCGAAGAGCGTCATGATAACCAGGATCGGGCAGCACCATTCCGCAGTTGGTCATGACCGGTTCGGCCAGTACGAGGGCGATATCCTCCCCGGCAAGAGCCTTCTCCAGGGCCGGGATATCATTGAACTCGACGACGGCCGTATGCTGCGTCACGTCGCGCACCTCGCCGACGAGCCCAGGGCGGTTGCGCGGCCTGCCGTTTTCCAGCGTAACGAAGGTGTCGTCCACCGCACCGTGATAACAGCCCTGCATGACGAGGATCTTGGCGCGCCCTGTCGCCCCGCGTGCCCAGCGGATCACGGAGCGGTTGGCGTCGGATGCCGTCGCCGTCACCTGCCAGAAGGGCAATTTGAAGCGCCGGCTCAGCAGTTCGCCAACAATGGCGGTATCAGGCCCCGGCAGCATGGTGGTCAGGCCCCGCGCCGCCTGGCGTGTTATCGCATCGGCAATGGCGGGAGGGGAATGGCCGAACATGGCGCCCGTATCGCCTAGGCAGAAATCGACGTAGGCATGTCCGTCGGCGTCTGTCAGAGCGACCCCTTGAGCGGCCTCGATAAACAGGGGAAAGGGCGTACCCCAATCGACCATCCAGTGCATCGGCACGCCCCGCAGCCAGTGTGCCGCCGTCCGCTGCGCAAGCGCGCCCGAGCACGGATTGCGCTCTTCAAATCGCGCCCGTTCCGACTGCAACATGGCCGTGATGCGGCCGGAGGGTATCGCCGGGGGAGACGCTGTCATGGTCGGAGGGTTGCCTGCTGGGTTTGAAGGAGGGGGTAGGCAGTTTTATTCCAAAGGCTTGCCGGTCGTCCACTGGAGGGCATCGATCCGGCGCCCCGCCCCGGCTCCCCGCCCGGCAGGGATAGGTGGAAACCTTCGAAAGGCATTGAACGTGACAGGCGCTTGCCCTATCTGGCGATTTGCGCTTGCCTAGGCCGGACGTTGCGGCCACTCACTTTGCGCATCTCTCACATGCCAGCTTTAGGAGCTTGAATTGAATAGCGTTCTCATCATCGGCGCTGGAGCCGCCGGCTCGGTCGTGGCCAAGAAATGCGCGATGAACCGCGACGTCTTCAAGAAGATACACCTGGCCTCGCGCCGGTTGGAGAGCTGCAAGAAGGTTCAGGCGGAGTGCAAGACGCCCATCGACATCTCGCAAGTCGATGCCGACAACGTCCAGGAGACGGTCGCGCTGTTGAAGAAGGTCAAGCCGGACCTCGTCATCAACATGGCGCTTCCCTATCAAGACCTGGCGATCATGGACGCGTGCCTTGAAGCGGGTGTCCACTACATGGATACGGCCAACTACGAGCCGCGCGAGGAGGCGAAATTCACTTACAAGTACCAATGGCCCTATCACGACGCGTTCAAAGCCAAAGGCCTGATGGCCATCCTTGGCTGCGGCTTCGATCCGGGCGTGACGAACATCTTCTGCGCATACGCGCAGGAAGAACTGTTCGACACCATCAAGACGATCGACATCATCGACTGCAACGCGGGCAGCCACGGCAAGGCGTTTGCGACGAACTTCAATCCGGAGATAAACCTGCGCGAAGTGACCCAGCGCGGCAAATACTGGAAAGAGGGCGAGTGGATCGAGATCGACCCGCTCTCGATCTCCGCCATGATCGACTATCCGGAAGTGGGCGAGGTCAAGTCCTACCTCATCTACCATGAGGAGGAAGAGAGCCTCGTCGAGAATATCAAGGGGCTGGAGCAGATCCGCTTCTGGATGACGTTCTCCGACAACTATATCAAGCACCTGGAGGTGCTCCAAAACGTCGGCATGACGCGCATCGATCCCGTCATGTACAAGGGCACGCCGGTGGTACCCATGGAGTTCCTCAAGAGCCTGCTGCCCGAGCCCTCCTCACTTGCGGAGAACTATTCGGGAAAGACCTCCATCGGTGTGATCATCAAGGGCCACAAGGACGGCGAGAAGGTCCGCTACATGATCTGGAACGTGTGCGATCATGCCGAGACCAACAAGGAGGTCGGCGCACAGGCCGTCTCCTACACCACCGGCGTTCCCCCGGTCGTCGGCGCCATGATGCTGTTCCAGGGTCATTGGAAGGCGCCCGAGGGTGAAAAGGGAGGCGTCTTCAACGTCGAGCAGCTTCCCCCCAAACCCTTCCTGGAGGAGCTCGGCAAGCAGGGCCTGCCCTGGCACGTGAGGCAGATCAAGAAAAAAGAACAGAAAGATCTCTTTGACGTCGAGACTTGATCCCCGCCGCCTCATTTTCTACCCTAAAGCTCGACAGCACAAGGAGCCTGGATGGCGGGGACGGGCGCGGCTAATCGAATTGCGATCTGGGCTTGGGCCGCACCGCTGGCGGCCTGCGCGCTCGTCGCTTCGATCATGGCAGGTTTGCTGCCGGATAATCCTTTCATCCTCACGGCCGCGGTGATCCTGCTGGGCGCGGCGGTATTCGCCTCGGTGCACCACGCGGAGATCGTCGCGCTCAAGGTCGGCGAGCCGCTGGGCTCCATCGTGCTGGCGATCGCCGTCACGGTCATCGAGGTGGCGCTGATTGTCTCCATCATGCTCGGCGCGAAAGGCGGCAGTGCTGAGCTTGCGCGCGACACTGTGTTTGCGACCGTCATGATCGTGCTCAACGGAATCATCGGTTTGTGCCTGGTGCTCGGCGGTGCGCGGCACTTTGAACAAAGCTTTCAGACCAGCGCCGCAACCATCGCGCTCAGCGTGCTGGGCACCTTGGCCACCATCACGCTCGTCCTGCCGAATTACACCCTGACGACCGCCGGTCCCACCTTTGCGACATCTCAGCTCGTGTTCGTCAGTCTGGCCTCCATTGTTCTCTACGCGGTGTTCCTGTTCGTCCAGACCGTGCGGCATCGCTACTATTTTCTCGTGGAATCTCTGAACGAGGACGATCATGCGCCGCCCTCCAACACCATCGCCGCCATCAGTCTGCTGCTATTGGTCGTGGCACTAACGGCTGTGGTTTTGCTCGCAAAGGCCCTATCGCCATCGCTGGAGGCCGCGATCTACTCCGTGGGCCTGCCCCCGTCGTTCGTCGGCGTCGTCATCGCCGCGATCGTCTTGTTGCCCGAAGGCATGGCCGCGGTGCGCGCCGCCACGGCCAATCAACTCCAGACCAGTCTCAATCTGGCGCTTGGCTCGGCCATGGCAACCATCGGCTTGACCATCCCCGTGGTCAGCGCGGTCTCGGTCATCATTGGAAAATCGCTGACGCTGGGCCTGCACCCTGCGCAGATGGTCCTGCTCGTTCTATCGCTCTTTATCGGCACCGTGACGCTTGCGACAGGCCGCACCACCATCCTGCAAGGTGCGGTGCATCTCGTCATCTTCGGGACCTTCCTGTTTCTTGCCGCCATCCCCTAGAGCCGTTCCGATTTTGATGGACTCGCGGAACGGCTCTAGGATTTTGTTTTGTCGTGCTTCTTATCGGAAAACCGGTTCCCACTTTTCCGCAAAGCACTCTAGTGATCACCGCGAGCAAGCCGCATGACCGAAGCCGACATCCTCAATATCCGAAACGACCTCACCGGGCTCGTCGTCTCGGTATTTTCGGTCTCCTTCGGCATGGTCTCCGGCTACATCGCCGGCCTCTGGCTGTTTCTCAAGGATGCACCCTTCTCGCTGCGCTTTCTCGCCTTCACGCTGCTTTCCTTCGGGCTCGCTTTCATGGGCGCGCTGACGTTCGGGCTGCACGAACTGCTGCTAGGCACGCAACGGGCCTGGAGCAAGCTGCCGGCGACCGACACTGGAATTCCAGGTTTCGGCAATGATGGGCCGGACTGGCTTTATGGCTTCACCCTTTACGAGGCGGCGGCCCTGCTTGGCGGTGCTGCTTTTCTGGCAATTTACCTTGCGCTGTTCTATCTGACCTTCTGCTATCGCTGGCCCGCGCAGGAGGAAGCACGATGAAGGGTGAAAGTCTCGCGTCCTGGCGCGCCCTTGCTCTTGCCACATCGGCAGGTCTCCTGCTCACGGCCTGTTCGGGGCAGACACCCAGCGCGGGGACGGCGCAAAACGCGGCGGACACGGAGGCAGCGGGTCAGCGCAGTGGGCCACCCAATCTGCCGTCGCTTGCAACGGCACCCGCGGCAGATCCAGCAATCCGGACAGCACCTGTCGTACCGGGACGTGCCGGACGCGTCTTCATCTTCGCCGGGGTCGATAAGAATTGCACGCCGCTTCCCGAACCCCAGGTCAGCGTGACCGATCCGCCCCAGAAGGGCGATATCTCGTTTCGTCCGGGCCAGACGACGACCATTGCGGCATCCGCTCAGGGCACGTGCCTGGGCGTCCAAGCAACGGGCACCGGCGTCTACTACACCGCACACGCGGGCGCCTCGGGCTCGGACGCCTTTTCCGTCACCGCGCGCCTTGCGAGCGGTGAAACCATGACGCGCCAGTTCCAGGTCCAGATCACGCAGTAAATTTACCCGGTAGCTTACGCCAGCCACGTCTGGAGGACGGCACTAGCAGCCAGAGCGCAGCGGTGCCATATACAGCGCGCGCGCCCGCCTTTGGGTTGCGCCATGAGGCCGGCACGGACCCTAGGTGCATATGACGTTCACGCTTCCACCCGACATTGCAACGCCCGTCTACGTTCTCGACGAGACGCTGCTGGCGCGCAACCTTGAGACTGCCGCGCGGATCAAGCGCGAGACAGGCTGCAAGATTCTGCTCGCCACGAAGGCGTTCGCCCTGCCTGCCGCGTTCGCAATGATGCGCGAGACCCTGGACGGCACGACCGCGTCCGGAGAATATGAGGCGCGGATGGGCGCAGAGGAGTTCGGCAAGGAGGTGCACTGCTATTCTCCAGCCTACATGCCGGGAGAAGTGGCGCGCCTGACTAGGCTCGCCCATCACATCTATTTCAATTCACCTGCACAGATCCGCGAATACTTGCCCGTGCTCAAGGCGGCCGGATCGGCCATCGGCCTTCGCATCAATCCGGGCTATTCGCTGGCGACGCTGGGCGGCGATCTTTACGATCCGTGTGCCCCTTACTCGCGGTTTGGAGCGACGCGCGACACGCTCGAAGACGCGCCCTGGCAGGACATCGACGTCCTGCATGCCCATGCCTTGTGCGAAGCGACGCATGAGGGCTCCGCTGGGCTCATCGCGCACGTGGCCCGCGAATTCGCTCCCTACGTCCGCCGGGTGAAGGCGGTGAACTTCGGCGGCGGACACTTCATCAACAAGGCGGGCTACGACGCCGGCGTACTGATCGACGCGATAAGGGCATTCAAAGCCCAGTTCGACGTCGAGGTTTACCTGGAGCCTGGCGCGGGACTGGTTGTCGACACAGGCTTTCTGGTCGGCTCCGTGCTCGCCATCCATCACAACGGGAAGGACATCGCGATCCTTGACGCCTCCGCCTCCACGCATATGCCCGACGTTCTGGAAGTACCCTACACGCCGGAAATCCTCGGCGCGGACAAGCCGGGCATTCTTGGTCACGACTACATCCTGGGCGGCAAGACCTGCATGACCGGCGACATCATCGGCGAATATTCGTTCCCCCAACCGCTGAAGCCCGGCGACCGCGTGGTCTTCACCGATATGATGCAGTACTCGTTCGTGAAGAATAATACCTTCAACGGTGTTCCGTTGCCCTCGCTCGCCATAAAATCCAAGGATGGCGCGTTCCGCGTCATCCGCGAATTCGGCTACGATGAATTCCGCCGCCGCTTGGGTTGAGGTTTCGCGCAAAGGAGCGCACAAATACGGGTCCGGCCCAAGACTTTGCAGTTGTACCGGCTGCGCAGCGATCGCGCTCCCAGCTTGAATTTTTTCGCGCCACGCGCGCACATCGAGATGACCCATGAAGACCGATACGCCCCGCCCGATCCTGCTTGAAAACTACCGCCCGCCGGATTTCCTCATCGACAAGGTCGACCTGACCATCGCGCTGCATCCCACACGCACGCGTGTCGATGCGCGCCTTTCCGTTCGCCGTAATCCGGCAAGTGAAAGCGCAGACGCACCGTTGCGACTAGACGGAGAGCATCTGGAACTGTCGCGGATCGCGCTTGCAGGAAAAGAGCTTCATGCGGAGAGCTATCTCGTCGACGATAAGGGTCTCACGCTCAAGGCGACGCCGCGCGAGCCCTTCAGCCTCGAGTTGACCACCTACGTTGACCCGGATGCCAACACCGCGCTGCAAGGCATCTACCGCTCGCGCGGCGTCTATTGCTCGCAGTGTGAGGCGGAAGGCTTCCGCCGCATCACCTATTTCCTCGACCGGCCGGACGTGCTGTCGGTCTATTCGGTACGGCTCGAGGCGGACGCGCGTGAGTGTCCTGTGCTTCTCGCCAACGGCAACCCCCTGGAGCGCGGCACGCTGGCAGGCGGGGAGCGTCACTACGCGGTCTGGAAGGATCCCCACCCCAAGCCCTGCTATCTGTTCGCGGTGGTCGGCGGAGACCTGTCGTCCATTGCCTCGACCTTCACGACCAAGTCGAAACGGGAAGTCGATCTGCGCATTTACGTCGAGCACGGCAAGGAAGAGCGCGCGCACTGGGCCATGGATGCGCTGCGACGCTCCTTCGCGTGGGATGAAAAGCGCTTCGGGCGCGAGTACGATCTCGACGTCTTCAACATCGTCGCCGTGTCCGATTTCAACATGGGCGCGATGGAGAACAAGGGCCTCAACATTTTCAACGACCGGCTGATCCTTGCCTCCTCCGATACCGCGACGGATTCAAGCTACGAGGCGATCGAGAGCGTCGTGGCGCACGAGTATTTCCACAACTGGACCGGCAATCGCATCACCTGCCGCGATTGGTTCCAGTTGTGCTTGAAGGAAGGTTTGACGGTCTATCGCGATCAGGAGTTCTCAGGCGATGAGCGCTCGCGCACCGTGCAGCGCATTGCGGATGTGCGCCAGCTGCGCGCATTGCAGTTCCCCGAGGATCAAGGGCCGCTTGCCCACCCCGTGCGTCCTGAGAGCTACATCGAGATCAACAACTTCTACACGCCGACCGTCTACGAGAAGGGTGCGGAACTGGTGCGCATGATCGAGACGATCCTGGGTGCGGCGTCGTTCCGTGCCGGCATGGACCTCTACTTCAAGCGTCACGACGGCGACGCCGCGACGATCGAGGACTTCATTCGATGTTTCGAGGATGCCAGCGGCCGCAGCCTCTCGCACTTCGCACGCTGGTACGCGCAAGCCGGAACGCCTGAACTCATCTGCAAGCTCGACTTCGACGCCGCCTCCAAGACTGCGGCGCTGACTGTCAATCAGAGCCTCAGCCCGACACCGGGACAGCCCAAGAAGGAACCGCTCCACATTCCGCTGCGCCTTGGCCTTCTCGGCGCCAACGGGCACGATCTGCCGCTTCAGTTGACCGATGGGACGCCGGTCGAGAACGGTGTCATCGCCGTCACCGAACGCGCGCAGACGTTCCGCTTCAGCAATATTCCCGCGCGGCCCGTGCCCTCGCTGCTGCGTGGCTTCTCCGCTCCCGTCAATCTCACCATCGAGATGTCGGATACAGAGCTTGCGTTCCTCATGACGCACGACAGCGATCTCTTCAACCGCTGGCAGGCCGCAAATGCTCTGGCGACGCGCGCCATCCTGTCTGGTCTCGACAAGCCGGAGGGCATCGAAACCGCGGCGGCGGCCTATGCCAAGGCGCTCGCCGCCGCATTGGCGGACACGACGCTTGAGGATGCCTACAAGGCTGAGTTGCTGAAGCTGCCGACGCAATCGGATATCGCGCGCGAGAAACGCACCAATGTGGACCCCGCCGCCATCGACGCATCCCACCGCGCCTTCGCGCGGTTCGCATCGGGCGCTTTGCGGGATGTCTTGTTGCAGGCCTACACGCAGGCAGGGTCCGCTGGTGCGTTCTCGCCCGACGCCAAAAGCGCGGGCCGGCGCGCGCTCCGCAATGCCGCGCTCACGCTTCTGACCGCGCATGGTGCCCCGGAGGATCTGAAGCGGCTCGAGACGCACTACTTCTCCGCCACCAACATGACGGAAGCGGCACAGGCCTTGAACCTGCTTTCCCAACATGACATCGACGCGCGCACACGGGCACTGGCGCACTTCTACGATCGTTGGCAGCAGGATCATCTTGTCATCGACACGTGGTTTGCCGCCCAGGCACAATCCTCGTTGCCCCGCGCGCTCGATGACGTGCGCGCTCTTGGCGGCCATCCGCTCTTCAAGCTGACAACACCCAACAAGGTGCGTGCCCTCATCGGCACCTTTGCCATGGGCAACCCGCTTCAGTTCAACCGGCCCGACGGCGAAGGCTATCGCTTCGTCGCGGCCAAGGTTCTGGAGATAGACGCCGTCAACCCGCAGGTCGCTGCGCGCCTGCTGGCCTCGTTCCGCAGCACCAAGGCGCTGGAACCGGGGCGTCGCGCGCTGGCTGAGGAGGCGCTCAAATCGGTCGCTGCCGGAGAGCCAATTTCGCGCGACGTGAGCGAAATCGTGCTGCGCATGCTGGACCCGTAAATCGTTGCGGCAGCAAGTACATTAACACGTCACAATTTGAACAGAATCATTTTTGGCCATTTAAACTCCCTCGACATGGCGCGGCCAAATCGGCGAATGTGATTCTCACGAATCAGGGCGCATGCGCCCGCGCGGGGGCGCAGACAGCACGATATCTGAAAAGGGGCTTTGAGAATGGCCGGGACCACGTCCGCCACTCAACGGGAGAGCCATGTCTTGGCGGCATCGCTGACGGGCGGCCCGAAGCGCTTGTCCAACGCACTGATATTCATCGGAAAAGGTGAACTCTGGCGCGGTTTGGCAGTTCTCTGCGCCGCCCTCCTCACGTGTGCCGGCCTCATCGCACCGCACATGGACCCGCAGGTTCTCGCCACCCCGCTGTTGGCCGTCGGGGCGGCCCTGGCGTTCTTCGCGGGGAGCCGAAATCCTCCCGCTCAGTTGAACGAAAGTCAAAATGTCAAGTCCGCAATGCAGCTTCCCTCTAACCCGCTTGCGCCGCACGCGAATGCCCAACGCGTGCGGCAGTCTTCAGCGACGCTGACGGAGCTACAGGCGGCGGAAAGCCGGATCGTGGCCCCGGCGGACGCGGCGCAGTGGCGCCGGTTGACCCACCGCATGAGCCATGAGCTGCGCACGCCGCTCAATGCCGTCATCGGCTTTTCGGAGCTCATGAACGCGGAAGTCTTCGGGCCCTTGGGTGCGCCCCAGTATCACGACTACGCACGCTCCATCCACTCAAGCGGCCGCATTCTGCTCAAATCGGCAGAAGACGCGTTGGCCATCACCAACCTGCTCACCCGTCCGGCGTCAAAGGGACGCGAGAGCACGGCTGGTGTGCGCACGGCGATTGACGACATGCTGGCCTTCCACCAGGCAGAAAT
Organism: Hyphomicrobium sp.; assembly: GCA_016793445.1. GTDB lineage: Bacteria > Pseudomonadota > Alphaproteobacteria > Rhizobiales > Hyphomicrobiaceae > Hyphomicrobium_B. The sequence continues at coordinate 204,527 of JAEUME010000001.1, forward strand.
GCAGATGCTCAATTTCGATCTTGCGATCGAGGCAACCGGCGCGCTGGAGGTCATGGGGGAAGCGCAGACGCTGCGCCAGATCCTCATCAATTTGATGTCGGAAGCCATCGAGAATGCCGAACCCGGCTCCGGCGCGTCCGTGCGCTGCAGCGCAAATGCCGCTGAAGTTTTCATAACCCTCAGCGCGGGCGGCGCCCTTCGGGGATCGACCGCGGGCGACGAAAGCTTCAACATGGTTCTTGCGCGCACACTCGCCCAACTCTCGCAGGGACGGCTGATCGAGTATTCCGACGAGACCAATTGGTCGGTGACCGCCGTTTTCCCGCGCTCCAGTCAGCGTGACTTCTTCGCCGCACAGCAAGATACGCAGGTTTTTTAGGTCCTGCGTTCCCGTGATCAGCGCCAATTATCGGTTGTCGTCGTCCGACTCACGCTGCCACTTCCTGTAGCGGCGTTCTTTGGCGCGCTCCCGCCAAGCCTTGAAAGTCGTTCGCTCCTGCGGTGTGAGTTGAGCCGCCGTTTGCGCTATGGCGTCCGAGATCGCCGTTCGCATACGCGCCTCCGCATCGTTCATGCGCCCAAGGGCCGCCTTCATCTTGTCTGTGTCGAAAGGCTCCGTGCCCAGCACCGCGTTGCTCTCGCTCCAAGCGCTTTGAACCTCATCGCGCATCGGCTTGAGCTTGGCGCGTTCTGTTTTGACGAAGTCACGCAGTGCGGTTTGCCGGTCCGCCGGAAGCTCGCGCACGAAGCCCAGCAAGCCCCGCTCATGATGACCATGGCGATGCTTCCAGAAAGCGCTCGCCGCCCCACCCAGCACGAGCAGGTTCAATCCCAGCGACACAATCAACGCACCATAGAGCCAGCGCGGCGTACCGCGACGGGGTGTGTTCGTCTCCACCTGGGTCTCGTTGCTCATAGGGCTTCCTCGTAGACAGTGGGGTCGGTGTCATCGAAGTGGGCAAACTGCTGGGTATCTGCTGACGTACTAAGGCCGGCGGCATCGGCGATTTCTCCAACGGTGGGAGCAATGGCCGAACTCTGCCCGGCCAGCACACCGATCATCAAGGAGGCTGCAAGCGCCGCCATGCCCGCACTGAAGCGGCGCCATTGCGGCACGGCCGGCCGGGCGGCCTGGACAGGCCCCCCTGTGCTCGTGGCGACCCGAGGCGAGCGGGCGGCCTGCGCCAGGATACGTTGCGCCAGCGCGTCGATCTTCTCCTTGGGGACGGCAGGAGCCATATCCAGAAGCCTGTCAAGCGCCTGCGCCCCGGCCAGCAGCTCGCGCGCCTGGGGAGAAACACTCAACAATTGCGACAGCTCGAGCCGAACGTGCGCCGGCCAGCGTGTCCGGTCGCCGCCATAGGCATCGAGCACCTCCTGCAGCAGGTCCAATCCTGTCTTCGTTCTGCTCATCATCTTCATCACCGTTCCAGGCGGCATCAACAATGCCGATCAGTCATCCTTCAAAGCCGTCCATTCGTCCTTCAACGAGGCCCTGAGCGCGCGGCGCGCCCGCGCCAATAATGACTCAACGGCCTCATCCGAAATTCCCATCGCTGCCGCCGCCTCGTTCTGGCTCATGCCTTCGAAGTGGAACAACGTCAGCGCCAAACGCTGGCGCTCGGGCAACGCCTTGAGCGCCTCGTCGACGCGTCCGCTTAATTCTCTGCGCTCCAGGCTGGCGAGTTGATCGGGCTCCTCTGCCTGCTCTGGAACCTCGTCGGTGACCGTCTGACGGCCAGCGCCGCGCAGCCGGTCGATACACAGATTCGATACCACACGCCGCAGCCATGGCCGGACGCCTGCGGGGCCGACTTCCAGCGAGGCCCCGGTACGCCACAGCCGCAAAAAGGCTTCCTGCGCCACGTCCTCGGCCTCCGCGTCATCGCGCAACATGCGCCGGGCGATCGCCGTGATGCCCGCCAGATGCCGCTCAAGCAGAGTGGCGAACGCGCGCGTCTCGCCGTCCGCCAGGCGCTTGACCAAGCCAGCTTCATCAGCGCCGGCCGCCGCAGCCAGTGCCAAAGTCTGCTCCCCCTCGCTGCGAACTGCTGCCACTCTCGCCCTCTGCATGCCTCTTTAACCCCGGAGTGCCGCATTAATCCTGGAGTGCCGCATGGCCTATCCGCCCGCAGCATTCCGCCAGCCAGGCGCCGTTCTCACATTGCGACTGGTTTAACGCAGAAAACGGCAACTTCCGTCGCGATGTTAAACGACAAGCCGGTCAAAGGCGGCTTTGACCTTGCCCAAGGCTGATTTGAGCGCCGTTTCGACGGCCTCGAAATCAGGCTTTTCAGCCGAGCGGGCGAGCAGCGCCTTGAGGCCTGCCGGAGCGTTGCGGGGGTCAAAGGCGTGATCCAGACTGAGCCGGATAATCTGCGTCAAGGCGTGCAGCAGCCGCCCCGACGCAATCAAGTCGGCTGCATCGTTCGGGCTTAGGGCACCTGCTCGCTCCAGCTTCCCCAGCGCCATCAGGGTGTTCTGGTCCAGGATTCCAGGATAGGAGGCCGCACTCACAAGTTGTAGGTGCTGAGCGATGAACTCCAGATCCACCAGCCCTCCGCGCACCTGCTTGAGATCCCAGATCTTGTCGCTGCCCTTCTCCGTGGCAATCCGCTGGCGCATATCGCGCACATCCGCGGCAATCTTGGCTCGGTCGCGTGGCTTCTGGAGCGCATCGAGGATCGCGGTTTCAACGCGCCGCGCCAGGCCCGGCTCCCCGGCGATGGCGCGCGCGCGCGTCATGGCCATGTGCTCCCACGTCCAAGCCTCGGCAGACTGATAGTCGATGAAGCTAGAAAGCTTCGTCGCAACAGGCCCCTTTTGCCCCGAAGGCCGCAGTCGCATATCGACTTCGTAGAGCGTGCCTTCAGCAGTTGGCGCGGACAGCGCGGTAATCAGGCGTTGAGTGAGGCGCGAATAATAGTGACTTGGCGCGAGCGGCCGCGCGCCGTCCGATTGCAGCGCGCCTTCCGCATAATCGTAGACAAGAATGAGATCGAGGTCGGAGGACGCGGTCATCTCGCGCCCGCCAAGCTTGCCCATGGCGATGACGACGGCACCGCCGCCCGGCACATTGCCGTGCTCTCGTTCGAGTTCCTGGCTGACCTCCGCCAAAAGAGCCGCGACCATGCGTTCGGCAACGAGTGCATAAGCTGCGCCCGCCTCGTCCGCCGAAATGCTGCCCGTCAGGATGCGCACACCGATGAGAAAGCCCTGCTCGCCGCCAATGACACGCGCGCGGTCGAGAATATCCTGCATGGGGTCGCCTTCGGCCATACGGCGAGCCTCGGCAAACTCGGCCTGCAGGATGCGGTCGATCTCGGCTCCATCTGTTGCTGAGGCGAGCGCCTGGGGATCGAGCACGGCATCGAGCAGCCGGCGGCGCTTGGAGAGAATTCGAGACAGGCGCGGCGTTGTTCCCATGATGTCGGCGATGAGCCGCAACAACGACGGATTTGCCTTCAGCAATGAGAAAAGCTGCACGCCAGAGGGAAGCTCCGCGAGAAACCGGTCGAAGCTCGCAATGGCCGCATCGGGTTCGACGGTATCGGCAAGGGCTGCGATGAGCAGCGGCTGGACCTCCGTCAATCGCTCGCGCGCACGCGGCGTGCGCACCGACGGCGTGCGCCCGTGATGCCAGCCTCGCACGATGGCCAGCACCTGATCGGGCTGCGAGTAGCCGAGCTTCTTTAACTCCTCGATCGTTTTGGGATCGTCGGTTGCGCCCGCAAACACCATGTTGGAACCGGCGCTCGTCAGCTCGGGTGCGTCTTCGAACAACCCGGCATAATGACGTTCGACCGTTTCGAGCACGTCTCTGAGTTCGGCCGAGAACGTGGCAACATCACGATGTCCGCTGAACCGGGCGATCTGCTCCAGGCCGTCTTGGGTTAAAGGCATATCCTGCGTCTGCTCGTCGGCCACCATCTGCAGGCGATGCTCCAGGCGGCGAAGATAAACGTAGGACTTCTCCATGTCGGCGGCGACATCCGCCTGCACCCAACCGCGCGCCAGCAGTGCCTGCAAGGCCCCCAGGGTGTCGCGAACGCGCAGATCCGGCTGGCGCCCGCCCGCAATGAGCTGCTGTGTCTGGACGAAAAACTCGATCTCGCGGATTCCGCCGCGACCCAATTTGACGTTCTGGCCAAGGATGGAGATCTCGCCGATGCCCTTGTGCGCATGGATCTGGCGCTTCATGGCGTGAACGTCCGCGATGGCCGCGTAATCCAGGTACTTGCGCCAGATGAACGGAGTGAGCTCGTCAAGGAAAAGCTGGCCGGCCTCGATGTCGCCCGCGCACACGCGGGCCTTGATCATGGCTGCGCGTTCCCAATTCTGTCCCACCGTCTCGTAGTAGCCGTGCGCGGCCACCGTGGACAGCGCGACCTGTGTTGCGCCCGCGTCGGGCCGCAGGCGCAGGTCGGTCCGGAATACGTAGCCGTCCCGCGTGCGCTCCTCCATCAGCGAAACGAGGTCGCGCGTCATGCGCACGAAGAAGGACTGCAAATCGCCATCGCCAACAAGCCTCGATCGCTCTCGGTCGAAGAAGACGATGAGATCGATGTCGCTGGAATAGTTGAGCTCGAACGCCCCCTGCTTACCCATGGCGAGCACGAAATAGCCCGACTGTGCTTCCGCGCGGTCAGGATCGGGCGAGCGCCATTTTCCAGTCTCGTTGGCGCGGGCAAACAGATAGCGCACGGCGAGCGCCACGGTCGCGTCGGCCGCGCGCGACAGCACGTCCGTTACCGTCATCACGGGCCAGACGCCGCCCAAATCGGCGAGCGCCGTCAGCAACGCGATCTCGTTCTTGTAGGTGCGCAAGATCTTCTTGGCGGCGGCATTGTCCTTGGCCTGCGCCATATCGGCTTCAAGGACATCACGCAGCCGGTCGCACTCGGCCTCAGGGACGGCGCCGAGAAGGCGCTCGAAGCGGGCGGGGTCTTGCGTAATCAGAGCGCTGAGATAAGGGGAGCTTTCAAAGATCCCGGCGATGAGACCGCGCACTTGGGGCTGCCGCAGCCGTTCGGCCAGCACGGCGCGGCCGGCCGATCGCATCTCCGTCTCGAATTCTGCAAACTGCAGGGCCCCGCGCCCACCTTCGGGCGCGAAAGGTGACGTTGTGCTGCGTTGCCAAAGTGCCTGTCGCTCGTGCCCCATTCCCAAGTCCGTCTCACGCCATCGCGCCATCGCCGGTCGAGCATTGTTCTTGGCCGATAACGACACGTTCAGGCAAGCGAAGAACGGCGCGAAGTCCGGGTTCATTGTCCTCCAAGGTCAATTCTCCCCCGTGCAGGCGCGCGACGGCTGCAACAAGCGACAGTCCCAGCCCCGTACCGGGCTGCGTGCGGCTCTCCTCCAATCGCACGAAGCGGCGCAACACGCGTTCGCGATCCTTGGCCGGGATGCCGGGTCCTCGGTCGCTGACGCAAATCATCGCGCCGCCCTTCGGCAACGGCCCGGCACGCACCGTGATCGCACTCCCTGGCCCCGACATGCGCGAATACTTGATTGCGTTATCGATGAGGTTGGCGACGGTCTGGCCGATCAACTGGCGGTTGGCGCGAATGACCGGCCCGCCTGCGACGTCGACACTCAATACGAAACCGCTTTCCTCGGCAGCCGGAATGTAGAGTTCAGCGACGTCCTCCACGAGTCGGGACAGATCGAACTCCTCCAGGCTGTCCTGCAGGGGGGCTGCTTCCAGCCGTGCAATGAGCAGCAGGGCATTGAAGGTCTTGAGAAGCTCATCTGCCTTTTCGATCGTTTTCTCGAGCCCCTCGCGGTAGGCCGCCTCGCCGCGTCCATCCATGAGTGCGGCTTCGGCTGCGTTGCGCAATCTGTTGAGGGGCGTCTTGAGATCGTGCGCAATATTGTCGGAGACCTCGCGCAGGCTGCGCATCAAACCTTCGATCCGGTCGAGCATCTCATTCAGGTTCTGGGACAAGCGATCGAGCTCTCCGCCCGTTCCCTGCACTGGGATGCGCCGTGCCAGGTCGCCTTCCATGATGGAGCGCGCCGTATGGCTGATTTCATCCATCCGGTCGAGAATGAAGCGGCTGACTGCAAGCCCGCCAAGAAGACCCAGAACCGACAGCGCGCCAAATCCAATGAGAAAGACATGGCGCACGCTATCGGCATAGCGCCTTTGGTCTTCGATATCGCGGCCGACGAACAGCCGCATCCCGGCGCCTACCTCGACAGGAATGGCAACGGCAAGCCGGCCCGAGGTGCTTTCATCATTTTCGCGCACATAGAGGAACACGCCCCCCTGGGGGCTGTCGGCAAACTCGGGCGGCAGCCGATTGAGGTTGCCTGCGAGTTTGTTGCCCTCGTCGTCCGCGAGGAAATACAGGCCCGGACCCTCCGGATGCGAGACCGCCGCCACGGCCGCGAGCAGCGCCTCTTCGCCCTTGGCCGCTTCCCGTTTCAGGATTTCCGCTTCCGCCCGCACGCCAACCAACACCTGCTCGGTGAGCACGTTGTTGGATTGCCAGAACAATAACCCGGCAAGCGCGGCAGCGATGAGAACAAAGCCCGCAACCGCCGTCGCCACCAGACGGAATACGCTGGCTCTGAAGACCTTGGCGAGGCGTTCAAAGAGGTCCGTCACGGATCGTATATCCTGCCCCGCGCACGGTGTGCAGCAAGGGCTTGTCGAAGCTCTTGTCGATCTTCGCCCTCAGGCGGGAGATGTGCACGTCGATGACGTTCGTCTGGGGATCGAAATGATAATCCCACACATGCTCCAGCAGCATGGTCCGGGTCACGACCTGGCCAGCATGCTGCATCAAATATTCCAGCAAGCGATATTCGCGCGGCTGCAACAGGATTTGCTCGCCGCCACGCATGACGCGATGCGACAGCCGGTCGAGCACCAGATCCCCCACCACGTAGCGCGTCTGCTGTTCCTCGGGCACCGCGCGCCGGCCCAGCGCCTCGACGCGCGCCAGAAGCTCCGAGTAGGCATAGGGCTTCGTCAAATAGTCGTCGCCGCCCGCGCGCAAGCCCTTGACGCGGTCATCGACCTCGCCGAGCGCCGACAGGATCAACGCCGGGGTATGGTTCCCTTTGGTGCGCAGCGTCTTGATGATCGACAGCCCATCGAGGCGCGGCAGCATGCGGTCGACGATGAGCACGTCGTAGCTGCCTTCCTCGGCCAGCGAAAGCCCGCTTTCGCCATCCCCCGCCAGATCGGCCGTGTGGCCGTTTTCCTTGAGCGACTTTTGCAGGAATTGCGCCGTCTCACGGTCGTCTTCGATCACAAGAACGCGCATGTTGCCGTTGCTGCCTTGTCTGGTCATTTGAGTCACTGCCGCAATGTAATCGTCCGTTCTCCAGACGTCGAGGCGGCCGGCCAATTTCTGCAAGAACACTTTTCTGCAGGAACTGAGCCGGCCGCCCCGGATGACATCGAACACTCGGGTTGCTTGATTAACCCTTCTTGTCCTTCAGTTGCACAGCCACGAGCCGCTTCTGGTCGCCGGACTTGATATGCAGCAGGATGGCGGAGCGCTTCAATTCCTGGGCTTTTTTGACACCCGTGACCACATCGTTGGGGTCGCTAACCGTGTCGCCGGAAACCTCAAGAATGATATCGCCGGGCTTGAGGCCTTTCTCGGCCGCGTCGGAGGACGGATCGACTTCGGCGATGACAACACCCTGCTCGTCGCCCGAACGCGCCGGCATCAATGTGAGGCCGAGCTGGCTGAGATCGAGCGTCGACGGCGCGGGCTTCTGTTCGTCGACGGGCTTCATCGGATCTGCGGTATTCGGGAAGAGGCCCAGCTTGACCTTGATCACCTTCTCCTCGTTGCCGCGCCAGACTTTGACATCGACGGTCGTGTCGGGAGACAACTCGGCGATCTTGCGTGCCAGGTCCCGGCTGTCTGCAATCTTGTCGGCATTGACCTGCAAGATTGCATCTTGTGCCTTGATGCCGGCCGCTGCCGCGGGACCGCCACTCGTCACCTCGCTGACAAGCGCGCCGCGCGCTTCCGTCAGGCCAAGGCTCGCCGCTGTATCGTCATCGACGTTCTGGATTTTCACACCCAGCCAGCCGCGGCTCACGCTGCCGCCCTTTTTCAACTGCTCGAAAACTTCGTTGACGGTCTTGGCCGGGACAGCAAACGCAATGCCGACGTTTCCGCCCGACGGGCTGTAGATAGCCGTATTGACGCCAATGACCTCGCCATCGAGGTTGAAGGTCGGGCCGCCCGAGTTGCCCCGGTTCACCGCGGCGTCGATCTGAAGATAATCATACGGACCCGAGCCGATATCACGCGCCAGCGCGGATACGATACCTGCCGTCACCGTGCCGCCGAGCCCGAAAGGATTGCCCACGGCAAGCGCCCAATCGCCCACGCGCGGATCCTTCTTCGAAAGCCTGACGGCGGGGAACGTCGTCTTGGCGTTCTCGATCTTCAGCAGCGCGATATCCGTGCGCTGATCGGTGCCGACGAGCTTGGCGTCATACTTCTCGCCGATGTCGAACTGGACCTGGATCTTCGAGGCGCCATCGATGACGTGGTTGTTGGTGATGACGTAGCCGTCTTCGGACACGACAAAACCCGAGCCCTGTGCCTGTACGGGACGCTGGCGGCCGCCGCCTTCGCCCTGACCGAACTCTTTGGGCAGGTTCTTGAAGAAGTCGTGGAGGGGGTGATCCTCGGGCAACTCGGGAATGGTGAGCCCCTTGCCGCGCTCGGCAACTTTGCCCGCCACGTCATTGACGACCGATATCGAGACGACGGATGGCTTCACCTTTTCGACCAGATCGGCAAACGACAGCGGCGCGCGGCCATAAGGCGTGTCGATCGTGGCGGCCGTATTGGCTTCGGCATGGGCGAGCGGAACCTCAGCGCCGCTCCAGAACATGCCGGCTGCCGCCAACCCCGCCAGTGCCGAGGCGGCGACGGGCGCGCGGCGCAGTCTTACTGGCCCGCCTTTTGCTCCCCCGGTGTTATCCGAGGCCGCAATACGTGGAGTGTCGAGCATCCAAGAACCTCCTGCTCTTCTTGAAGGCAATCCCTGCCTTGAAAAGCGGAGTTAACTGGAGCTTGGATTACCGCAGCATTTCGGCCGCCTTAACAGTTGGTAATGTCGGCCGCGGGAGGTCCTTCCCGGACCGGCGGAAAGGCCGAACCGGTGAAGCCACAGCGCCCTGCCATCTCAAAGCCGGACATTGCCGCCCCATTGTGGTATGCGGCCCTCCCTAGCCTCTTGATTTGGAGCACATTCTGCCTCACCGGAGTTGCCTCCGCAGGTCCGGCTGGTCCCGCAAGGGCTCTCCCCTTAACTTGGTCTGAGATAACAGCGGCCGCCGTTTTCGGGAACGACGACCGGAAGGATCTGCCGGCCCAAAAGCTCGAAGCGCTCAGCAGCAAGATCGGCGTCCTCTCGGTGGGAAAGTCGAACTTTTGCACGGCCTTCTGCGTCGCCCCGGACACGATCGCGACGGCCAGTCATTGCCTGCACGGTACTGCGGAACAAGCCGGACCCGACCTTTCCGAGGTGACGTTCAACGTCGGCGGCGAGTCGCTGCGTCAACGCTCATCATCGCTGGCAGGGGCGGCGCGTGCCGGGTTTGGCCGCACCATCCGCGCGGGGACCCGTGCGCTGCGCACCCGTCCGCCCATCGCGGCGGAACGCGATTGGGCCATCGCTCGGCTTTCGAGCCCAGTCTGCACGGCCGGAGGGCTGCCCTTGAGCAGCCTCACGCGCGAGGAGATCGAGGACCGCGCCACCCGCAACGAGATCTATCAGGTTGGCATGCATCGGGATGTCTCAGCCACACGGCTTCTCATCGGCGCGCCCTGCGCAATGGCTCGCGGTTTCCCGCAGGCCGATGAAAAAACCATTGCTGCCGACTTCGCGAACCCTCGCGCCATCCTGTTCCACACCTGCGATACAGGGGTAGGTTCGTCAGGCGGGCCCATGCTGTATGATGGCCCATCGGGCCCCGAAGTCGTCGGCATCAACGTGGGCACCTACGTCATCTCGCCGCCGGCCGCCAGTCCCAGTTCCGTCACCCACGCAGACGCAAAACCTGCCTCTGAGGCGATTGCCAACACCGCCGTTCTGGTCGAACGGTTCCGCAGAGCCGCCGGCGATTTCGCGTCCGCGGCATCCAAGATCCGTGCGGATGGCCCGTGAGCACTGGCGGAAAATGGGAACCGATTTTGCGGCCTAGGCTTCGTCGCTCTTCAAGAGTTTCTCGAGCCTGGCGCGCTCTTGCGCACTGAGCGGCGCGTCCACCGTTTCCACTTTGGCGTCCGGCACACGCCCCAAAGCGGAGCGGCGCACCAGCCAGACCGCGCCCATCAGCACGAGAATGGGCGTGAGCCACAACAGCAGCGTTTCAGCATTCATCGGCGGCTTCAGCAGAACGAAATCGCCGTAGCGTTCGACGATGTAGTCACGCACCTGCTGATCGGTATCGTTGGCTTTCAGGCGCTCGCGCACGAGAAGGCGCAAATCGCGCGCCAGGGGCGCGTTACTGTCATCGATGGACTGATTTTGACAGACAAGACAACGCAGCTCCGCCGAAATGCCGCGCGCGCGTGCCTCGAGCGCCGGGTCGGCCAGGATTTCGTCAGGCTGCACGGCGCGGGAGGGTCCAGCCCCGGCGAGCCCGAGGCCCGCAGCACCCACCAACGCAAACAGCGTCTTGCGCCATCTCCATTCGGTCATGCTCATGCGGGGACGGCTCCCTTCTTGGCGCGCCTCACAGGTGCGCCGATGCGCAGTCGCCTATCCGACAGCGATGCGGCGCCGCCGAGGAACATGATCAGCGCGCCGATCCAGATAAAGCGCACCAATGGATTGAAATAGACGCGCACCGCATAGCCGCCGCCCTCGAGCTGCTGATCGCCGATCACGATATACAGGTCGCCGCGCCAAGAATTGTGGATGCCAGCTTCTGTCGTCGGCTGCGGGGGCATATCGTAGATACGCTTGGACGGCACGAGCTCTGTGACCGGAGCGCCATCTCGCGTTACCGTAAAGCTCGCCAACTCCTCGCGATAGTTGGGGCCGCGTCCGCTGGTGGCCTCCTTGAACGACACGACGTACCCTGCCGCCTCGACTTTGTCCCCTGGCTTCATCACAAGGACATGCTCCTCGCGATAGGCTGTCGTCGCCACGATGCCCAAGACCATCAGTCCGACGCCGAAATGGGCCAGCAGCGTGCCATAGGCCGAGCGCGGAAGATTGCGCGCACGCCGCACGATCTCCTCCCGGCCCGCTTCGAAGAACTTGATCCGCAGCAGCCACTCACCGATGGCGCCCGCGAGCACCCACACGCCGATGGCGATGCCGAAAGGCGCAAGCGAGGCTTTTGCGCCCGAGAGCGCAAAAGCCGCGATGGCCGCGAGCACGGCAAGAAGGGCCGCAAACCAGAGCCGCTGCATGGCCGCAAAGAGATCGCCGCGCTTCCACGGCAGGATCGGACCCAGCGGCAACGCCAGCAGCAGCGGCACCATCAACGGCACAAAGGTCATGTTGAAGTACGGCGCACCGACAGAAATCTTGTCGCCCGTAAGGCCTTCGAGCGCGAGCGGGTAGAGCGTTCCCACGAAGACCGTCGCGGCCGCCGTCACCAGCAGCACGTTATTGAGAACCAGGCTGCCCTCACGGCTGATGGGGGCGAACATGCCGCCCTGGCGCAACTCCTTGGCGCGCAGCGCGAACATTGCCAAGCCGCCACCGGTGAACAGCATCAGAATGCCCAGAATGAAGACGCCGCGGGCGGGATCGACGGCAAACGCGTGCACTGACGTCAAGACACCCGAGCGCACGATGAAGGTGCCCATCAGCGACAGCGAAAAGGTGAGGATGGCGAGAAGCACGGTCCAGACCTTGAGGCCTTCACGCTTCTCCATCACCAGGGCGGAGTGCAAGAGTGCGGTGCCTGCGAGCCACGGCATGAACGAAGCGTTCTCGACCGGATCCCAGAACCACCAGCCGCCCCAGCCGAGTTCATAGTAGGCCCACCACGATCCCATCGCGATGCCGATAGTCAGGAACATCCAGGCCGCAAGCGTCCAGGGTCGCACCCAGCGCGCCCAGGCGGCATCGATGCGCCCCTCGATCAGCGCCGCGATCGCGAATGAGAAGGCGATCGAGAACCCGACGTACCCCGTGTAGAGAAACGGCGGATGAAACGCGAGCGCGGGATCTTGGAGGATAGGATTCAATCCATTGCCGTCCGCCGGAGCCGGATCGAGGCGCATGAATGGATCGGAGGTCGTCACCAGGAAAAGCAAAAAGGCCAACGCAATCGAGGCCTGTACCGCGAGCACGTTCGCTTTGAGTGTGGCGGGCAGATTGTTTCCGAACGCTGCCACCGCCGCGCCGAACAGCGCGAGGATGAGCACCCACAACAGCATTGAGCCTTCGTGGTTTCCCCACACGCCGGAGATCTTGTAGATCAGCGGCTTTGTCGAATGGGAGTTTGCGGCGACGTTCTGAACCGAGAAGTCCGAGACGACGTAGGCGTGGGTCAGCGCGGCAAAAGCAAGAATGAGCAAGAGCAACTGCGCCATGGCAGCCGGTTCCGCGACGCTCATCAACCGTCCATCGCGGCGGCGCGCGCCCCATGCCGGCAGTACCATTTGAACGGCCGCTACGACCAGGGCTAACACCAGAGCGAAGTGTCCAAGCTCTACGACCATTGCGGCATCTCTCAGTTCAACTGTGGTCCTTAGTTCTGAGCGGAAGGGTGGGTAGCGCCTTCGCCCAGCTTGACGCCTTTTGCTTTCAAGGAGTCTGCGACCTCCTTGGGCATGTAATTCTCGTCATGCTTGGCGAGCACGCTGTCGGCCTTGAACAGACCATTATCATCCAGCGCGCCTTCTGCCACAACGCCCTGGCCCTCGCGGAAAAGATCAGGCAGTACGCCCGAATACGTCACCGGAATGTCTTTGAGGGTATCGGTCACGGTGAACGTGACGTGCGTGCCCTCGCCGCGCTTTACCGAGCCGTTGCCCACGAGGCCACCCAGCCGGATACGCTGGCCCGGCTTCACATGATTTTCCGACAGATCGCTCGGCGTATGAAAGAAGACGACGGAATCCTTCAGCGCAAACATGACGAGGATCGCGGCCGCGCTCAGAATGGCGACGCCAGACCCGATAATGATGCCTCGCCGCTGCTTGCGTGTCATGCCGTCACCTCATCCTTCGCCTCTCGCGCATCGACGGCCAGCCTCCCGGCGATGCTGAACCATACACCGGCCCGGCATCCGGACCGGTCAAACTTACGGGAGCAGGCTTAAGAGCCGATCCCCAAGGATTTGGCGAGACCATCGATGGCTTCTAGGGCCTCGCCGTTTCCGGCAAACTGCTTGCGTGCGTCGGAAAGAGCCGTGGTGGCCTCTGCATCGCGCTGAAGCACTTTGAGAGCACGTATCAGCTTCAACCAACCTTCCAGGTCGTTGCCATTCGTCTTGAGCCTATCGGCCAATCCCGCCACCATTTGATCGATCATGGCGCGCTGCTCTGCCGGGAGAGCCGCAATCGAGCCTGGCGCATTTCCTGGCGGGCTTCCGGCATCGGGCGCAGGCGGCGGCGTTGTTCCACCGGCATCCGATTTGCCAGCGGCCTGCGCTTCCAATTGCGCAAGCCTCGCGGTCACCGGCTCACGCCAAGGCACATCCTTCTCAGCCTTGGCAAGCAACGCCTTGTAGTCGGCAATGGCACCAGTCACGTCGCCGTCCTGCTCCTTTGCGAGGCTGAGCCAAAGCTGCAGTTCCAAACGATCGGGCGCGAGCGCCTTGGCGCGTTCGAGTGCGGCGCGCGCCCGTTTCGAGACAACGCCGTTCGCGCCGCGAATGTCTGCAACCGCCAACCCTTCGAGCCGCCGTGGCGTCTCGCCCAGAATACGAATAGCGTTCGAATAGGCCTCGATCGCATCCTCAAAGCGCCCTTGCGAAGCATAGACCGGGGCAATGACATCCCAACCTCTTCCGTCGCCGGGGACCTCGCGCAGCCGCGCTTCCACTTTGGCAATGAGATCTGCCGGTGTCGCCTTTTCGGGGGCTGTCGCGAGGCGCTCAGCCAATGGCGCATCCCGCAACCCCGGATTTCCATACGCAAGATAGAGAGCCAGAGAAAGAAACGGCACAGTCAAAGTCGCCACCACGAACGCCAAAGTGGGGCGTCCGGTCTGCGCCGGCTTATCCCGCGCCGGCGCATCGCCGTCCGGCAATCGGATCAGCCTTCGCGCAACCTCCGCCCTGGCAGCCTCAGCTTCGGCGGGGCTCAGCTGGCCGCGCGCGACATCGGCATCGATTTCGGCGAGTTGGTCTTTATAGACGGCAATGTCCGCTGCGCTAGCGGGCGTCGCAGGAGGGGCGGCGCGCATGAGAGGCCGCGTGACCCAAAAAGTCACCAGCGAGACAAGTGCGGCCACCAGTATCCAGAAGATCATCCGCGCAATCCCAATCGGCTCGGATGATGGCAATAGGCACCGGCCCCCCGAAGCGCAAGGGATGCGGCCCCAAGAAGGCTCTTCTGTCGCGGATTTTTATCACGCCCGCGAGCGCCGCGAGGTTGCTCAGGGAGCCTTCCGGCTAAAGTATTAGCCGACGTTCTGCCAAGTGCCGTCAGGATTGCGGCATGCAGTGCCCCGCATCTGCTGCGGACGGCCGCTGATGTAAACGGTATGGGTGTAATCGCGGCAGTCCTCTTCGCCCCGTTTGTAAGGCTTGCTGGGCACGACCTCCCCATAACGGCCATTGTCGGGATTTTTCCACTTGCGCGGAACGCCGGAATTCCCGCGCTCGAGCGCTTCATATTCGGCTTCCTGCGCCAGTTCGCGATCGCGCTGATCCATGTTGCGGCCGATTTCGCTTCCGATGATGCCACCGACCACGGCGCCAGCCACAGTCGCCAGCACGTTGCCGCGGCCCTTGCCGATCTGGTTGCCGACGATGCCGCCGGCCACGCCACCAAGCACAAGGCCCGTATCGGATTTGTCGGGTCCGTTGGGGCCGCAACCCGCCAGCGCAGCAGCCAGCGCGGCCAGCAATGCAAAGCGCGTTATGCGCATGACCTACCTCGTGATAATCCCTGCTGACGAGAGACCCGGCTTTAGTGCCCGTCCCCCATGCATGATCCCTGACCCAGCTAGCCGCAGATTGTGCACGCGGCAAGGCGGAATCACCTTGCGATTCGGGCGTTTGTGGGGAAAGGGCGTTTGTGTCGCCTGTGCGCACCACGCGGCGGCGTTAGAAACGGGTTGAAAATCAAGCCGTCAGGCGGCCGGGAGGTCTAGTGTGACGAGCAGGCCGCCATGCGGCGACGCATCAAGCCGCATTCCGCCACGGTAGGACGTTGCAAGGTCGCCGACGATCGATAGACCAAGCCCGGTACCCGGCTTCGTCTCGTCGAGCCGCAGGCCGCGTTTGCCGATCTTTGCGCGCTCTTGGGGCGTGAGCCCGCGTCCGTCGTCCTCGACCCGGATCGCCAGCCTCTTCATAGCCTGCGCCCCCTGGCTTGCAGGCGTGACGGTCACCGTCAGAAATACGCGCTTGCGGCACCACTTGCAGGCATTGTCGAGCAGATTACCGAGCATTTCCTCAAGGTCGTGCTTCTCACCTTGGAATTTCGCACCTTGCCCGACATTCATGGAGATCGTGATCCCCTTGTCGCGATTGATGCGTTCGAGCGCGCGCACGAGAGGCTCGGCCGTCGGCTCGACGGGCGTCACGCGTCCCAAGGTTCCTGCGCTCGCCGCCATGCGCGCGCGATCGAGATAATGGGATACCTGCTCGCGCATGATCGCTGCCTGCTCGGCAACTTTCGACGCGAAGGTGCTTTTGTCCTCGCGCGCCTCGTTGGTGATCACGGCGAGCGGCGTCTTCAAGGCGTGCGCCAGATTGCCCACCTGAGTGCGGGCGCGCTCTACCACATCCATGTTGGACTGGATGAGCGCATTGAGCTCGCTTTGCAGAGGCTCGATTTCAGCAGGCAACCGGCCTGCGAGCTTGCGCGCATCGCCCGAGCGGATGAGCGCCAGTCCCTTCTCTATGCGCCGCAGCGGCAACAGACCAAAACGCACCTGAACGAACGTGACGCCGAGAAGACCAAGCCCCACCAGAGCCAACGCCGTCGTCAGCCGATTGCGGAACTTGGCGACCGTCATGTCAAGCCAGTCGAGTGGACCTGCTACGATAATCGAGTACTTCGTCTTCTCGGGATCGTGGCCCGGCGAATCGATTACTTCCAGCGTGCGGATCGACTGTCCGCCGGGCCCAGGCACGTTCGACCAGCGCGTGCCCGTATCGTCGGTTGGAAATTTCTTCTGATATGGCGACGGCAGCGTCTCGCTGGCCAGCGATGGCGACACGAGACGGCGGCCTGGAGCCCCGTCGATGGGCTGGATCTGCCAGTACCAGCCCGAGTGCGTCACCTCAAACAGCGGCTCATATTGATTGTTGGGACGAACCGGCTCGTTACCGAGCGTATTCATGCTGTCGAGCGTGAGCACCGTCAGCAGCTTTTTGAGTTGGATATCGAACGACGTCTGCACATCGTTGCGGTAGAGATGATAGATGAGGTACCCCGCCAGCGGCAGCACCAGCAACGTCCAGGCGATCGACGTTGCGAAAAGCCGGAAAGCAAGCGAGTTACGCCTCATCGCCGTCCTGGCTCAGCCGGTAGCCCAGGCCCCGAACGGTTTGAATGATATCGCCGGGGATCTTCTTGCGCAGCCGGCCGATGAATACCTCGATGGTGTTGCTGTCGCGATCGAAGTCCTGGTCATAGAGATGCTCGACCAGTTCCGTGCGCGACACGACGCGGCCGTTGTGGTGCATGAGATAGGCAAGCAGCCGGAATTCATGCGACGTCAGCTTCACCTGCTGGCCGTCGAAGGTGACACGCGCAGACTTGGTGTCGAGCCGCAGCGGCCCGCATTCGATCTCGGATTTCGCGTGGCCGGAAGCACGGCGCACCTGGGCGCGAACGCGCGCCAGCAGCTCCTCCATGTGAAACGGCTTGGCGAGATAGTCGTCAGCGCCTGCATCCATGCCGGTGACCTTGTCGCTCCAGCGGTCGCGCGCGGTCAGGATGATGACCGGCATGTTACGGTCCGAGCGCCGCCATTGTTCGAGGATGGAAATGCCGTCCATCTTCGGCAGCCCGATATCGAGGATGACGACGTCATAGGGTTCGGTATCGCCCAGGAAGTATCCTTCCTCGCCATCGAACGCCGTATCGACGGCGAAACCGGCGTCGCCCATGGCGGTCACGAGCTGCCGGTTCAGATCCTTGTCATCCTCGACGACGAGTGCGCGCACGGTTCATAGCCCATTGCTGTTGACGTTTCGGCGTACCTTATAAGGGCACTCCCATGGAAATTTCCAGGGTCACTTGCCAGACTCGGAACCCGCGCTTGCTTCCACGACCACGTTTTTCAGCAACCCGGAGGGATCGCGCACCACGAGGCGGTAGACGTAGCGGGTCCCGGCCTGGCAAAGCGTGGCTTGGACGATCTTGCCGGTAACGCCATTGCGCCCCTCACGCGCCACTTGCTCAACCGTGCGCAAGCCCTGCTCGCGCACGATGGTTCCAGCTGCGCCCCAATCGGGGACGCAGCCATCATCGGCGTACGAGGGCACCGAAGACAGTGCTGCAGCGGAGAGCGATGCGGCGGCGGTCAAGGCCCATATGGCTGGGCCACCCACCCGTTTGAGGACGCGGTTCATGTCTCCATGATAAGCTGCGCGCCGCTGAACCCCGCATGAACAGTTGCGATCCCCATTAGAGCTTGAGGTTCACGCTCTTGCGTGAAATGGGACTGTTCGCCTTCAGGCGCCCGTAGATCGTAAGCAACGTGCCGATCAAAGCCATAACGGCCTGGATGGCGCCCATGGTCTGCTCTCCGGCCTGACGCACGACATCGCCGGAAAGATCGATGCCGATGAGCGGCCCAAGTGCGGGGGCAACTGTTGCTGCCGCGGTGATCAACGCGCCCCAGATGGTCTTTGAGTGCCCCCACCACTTGGTAGACGGCTGTTCGTTCGTATCATCGGGGTAAGTGATCGGGTCCATTGGTAATGCTCCTTTTGTTGGCGGCTTGCTTTCCGGGGTCTCGGGAAGCGATGCCGTGGACTTGTCTGCAGGCGATGTTTTCATGGACGCGACAAGGCGCGCCGCCTGCTCTTCGCCGGCATCGACGCGCGCCAGCCAGCCGCGACCGAACCGCCAGAAGTGCGCAAGCGAGCGATAGCGCTGGCGCCGCAGGGCCGCGTAGGCTGCCACGACCTCCAAAGGTGGCCGGGCTCCCACTGCCGCAAGCGTCTTGGGACCGATCTCTCCGTCCACGGCGCTGCCGGCCGCGCGTTGCAGCAGCCGGGCGGCCCCCGCCACACCGTGATTGACGCAAGCATCGAAATGAAAGAGCGCCACGGGCGGAGGAAGTTTGGCGCAATGTCCCGGCTGCCAATATCGAGTGCGATAGATGTGGCGCACCGTCTCGTCGGGAATCCGCTTCAGCTCTTCAATAAGTCGCGCGCGCGAGGATGCGTCGAGGCTGACGCCCAGTTGACGCGCAAAGACCTCCAGCGTGATGCCGCGATTGGTCGGCCCGCCAGGATCGTAAGGATCATTGGAGAACCCACCCTCCATCTTCAGCACGTGCGCCAGTGCGATCGCAAATACCGGGTCTGCGTCCCGGCCGTGTTCGTTTGATGCGGACGCAGCCTGCGCTGGCTCGGCCACCTCATCCGGTGCCGGATCCTTCGGCCAACGCAACCCCAGCAGCCGTTTCGCATCGAACGCCGCAACCGAGACGCTGTCGTCCTGATTGCCACCGAGAAGAAAAAGCGCGCGCTCGTTGCGGCCGACGAGGAATCCGACGTGACCGGCTTGCGGATCGCTGCCACGGCTCAAGACGGCAACCGCGCCTACGCGTCCGTCCTCGAGGGGCGTACCCCAATCGAGGTACGAGCGGGCGAGCAGCGAGCCCGTTCCCGCCATGCCTGCGCGCGCCAGCATCGCGCCGGTGAAGGCTGCGCACCACGCAACGGCATCCTGTTTGATGTCGGCCCGCCCGGCCTCGCGGTAATAGGCGAGCACGGCTGGCGTGTTGCCGGGCCCTAGCGTTTCGCGCACGCCGAATTCAGCCCACGCCGCCGCCATCCAGGCTGGTTGGTCCATCGTGCCCTCAATGTTTCGATTTTTAGGTGCGCGGGATCAGACGATCGCTGCGCCCGGGCTACCGCGTCCGAAACGCGCGCTCATCTGGTAGACCCGCACCGCCACCGAGGACTGCGCGGCGCCGAAATCCGCAAGCTGCTGAGCTGCGGTGTAGACGGCGCTCGCGCTTGCCGAAGAGATTGTCCGCTTGACGGTTGCGCCGGACACGATGTCGATCTCATAGCTCTCGACATCTTCTGATAACGGCACGTCGCTCGCATCCCAATTGTCGCCGCCTGCGCGCGTGCGGCGGATCCAGCTCAAGGTCAGATCGCCTCCCGCGGCGCGCGCGCCCCTGATGTGGACAGGCGCATAGGGTCGCAAGCCTACGCCGGTGAACGCGTGCGTTTGCGTCGCGTAGGAGACATCACCGATGCCCCGGTTGGAAGGACCATAGCGCCACGTGAAGGGCAGCCCCAGTTGATCGAAGGTGATGCCTGCCCTCTGCACCGCGCCGTCGAGCAAAACGAAGCGTGCGCCCGCCGCCAGCAAAGGCGCGATCGCACCCTCCGTGCCGGCCTGACCTCGCAACAACCCGCTCAACTCATATGTGGCTGCGCCCACGAGCGCCGCGTTGAGGAACTGCACGATCTCCCATGATCCGCTCGCCGTCTCGATGGCGGCCGCATTCACGCCGCCCAGCACACTGACGAGATCCGCCGAGGTCACAGATCCATGGGAAAGCTGCACGGTGATGCGGTTCGCCCAATCGATCCGCCCTTCAGGCCCGCCCGCCACGGCATTGAGCGTGCGGCCCATGGTGGCCGGAGCGGCGAGAACCGTCTTCAGTGCGAAGCCAGACGTCTGTGCGGACGCATAGACCGCAACACCGCCCGGCCATGGCACCTGCACGGCCGCCACGTACCCGTCTGCCGCGTCGCGCGTTGCATCGAGCAACGGCAGGTCGAGAAATACCAGGGTGGGCGATCCAATCTGCACGGGCACGGCTGGCCGCGCAGGCCGTTCAGGAACGGCGACGGCACCATAGACGTCGGGATCCGCGGCCAGCGCGCTCACCGTGCGCGCGCCGTTTTCTGCGATCTCGGTCACGCGCACCAGGCGCTCGCGTCCTTCCTGCGTCACGCGCACCAGATCGCCGGGCTCGACGCACAGCGCACTGGGCGGCAGAACGAAATTCGCCCGTTCGCGCGCCGCCCATGTTTCGAACAACCACGTTTCCGCGATCTGCCCAGCCAGCGTCTCGTCGAGCACGATGGCAAGATCGGCTTGCGCGGTCCGCCCGCTTGCCCCCGCCAGACGCCGTGCCTCGGCCACCGCCTGCTGATAGTCGGTCTCGGCGGAAAGAAAGCGCAGTTTCGCGCTTGCGGGTAGCTCTGTTTCCTGCCCCCGCGTCAAGGACAACAGGGCCGCACCGGGCCGTGTCTCGACGAGTTCATCCTCACGCAACGTCAGGACCGCTGCTTCGCTTGCCCGGTGCCTGAACTGAATTTGTCCCGCGCTCTCTATGCTGTCGAAGAAGTAGGCGAGTTCCAGCGGCTGGAGTGCGTCGCGCGCGGCCATGATCCTATCGATAACGTAGCCCGGAACGATTCCATGCAACGCTTGCGCATTGAATGCGCTGAAATCGTAGTCGGTCAGCATCTGCTGGACGAGCTCAGCCAGCGGCGCGCTCGCAAGCCGGCCATTCAACCAATGCCCGAATTGCCAGTTGTCGCCGTCACCCCAGACATCCGTTTGCCGGGGAAATGCCGGATAAGGCCGCGCGTCCCAGCAATAGACGTGCGTGCGCGTCACATCCACCATGCGCTGCCCCGTCACCGCGGAGACAGGATTGGCGCCCGCGATGTAGCCCTGCGCCGTCCAATCGAAGGCGCGGATGAAGGCCTGGAGGAAGCGGCGCTGCATGAAGTCGTCGCGCACGCGATTGGAATAATAGGGGTAGAAACTCTCCGAGCTTTTGGGATCGACGAACACGTTGGGCTGGTTTGCGCCCTTGTCGACCGCGGGGCAGCCCACTTCCATGAACCAGAAGGGCTTGGACTGGGGAACCCACGCCGTCGCCGTCGCGCTCTCAACGCCGCCTGGACGGTTGTAGTGCGCGTTCATCCACCACGACTTGATGTCCTTGTAGCGAAACACCCAAGGCTTGCCCGCCCCGTCGTTGATCGGCGAGCGCACCTGCGCGTCGCGATCTGCTTGCGAAGCGTAATACCAGTCGTATCCCTCGCCGCCCTGAACGTTCCCCTTGAGATAATCCAAGTCATAGATGGAGCGATGCCCCGCCATATAGTCCGCATGATCGCGTCCATCGCGCCAATCGGCGAGCGGCCAATAGACGTCGAGTGCAATCGCGTCGACGGAGGCTGATGCCCACAAGGAATCGAGATGGAAATAGACATCGTGGCTGCCGTCGGCAGGCTGGTGGCCGAAGTATTCCGACCAATCTGCAGCATAGGAGACCTTCACCCCGGCTCCCAGAACGGACTTCACATCTTGCGCAAGGCTCACGAGCGCATTGACGAAGGGATATGTTCCAGCCGCCGAGCGCACCCAGGTCAGACCGCGCAGCTCCGATCCGATCAGGAACGCGCTGACCCCGCCGGCGGCCTTGGCCAGATACGCCTGATGCAGCACCATGCGCCGGTAGGACCATTCATCGGGTCCCGAATAGACGACGCTGTCACCGGCCAGCGCAAAGTGCGATGGCGCCGCAGTGCCGGCGAACGCGGCAATCTGAGCCGCCGCCGCTGCGGTTTTATCCGGCGAGCCCACCATACTTGGCGCGGGATGACACGTCATGCGTCCGCGCCAGGGATAGGCGGCCTGCTCTGCGCCACCATAGGGGTCCGGCAACCCGTTGCCGGCGGGTATGTCCATCAGGACGAACGGGGTCAGCGTGACTGAGAACCCGCGCGCGGCAAGATCGCGGATTGCGCCGATCACCGTCTGATCGGACGGCGTACCGCCATACGCGGGCCTGCCATCCTTGAGGCTGACCTGATACGCGGTCGCGCGCGTGCGCCCGGCCACCGACCATTGCAGCGGTTCGGTTTGCGTCGTCGCGTTTTCGATGCCGGGCGCAATCTGGCAAGATCCCGCGCGCAGATCCGTGCCGAACCAGCTCACCACCAGGGAGGCCGCGTGCGCATTGGGCAATGTCGCCTGCAGCTGATCGATACCGGCATCCCAGTCCGTGACCGCTTGGCGCGTGTGCACGTTGACGGCCTCGAAAACGCCCTCCAGCACGGACTTGCTCACGGGCTCGGTCGCGTACACGAACTCGCCCGAGCCCGGAATGATGACGACGCCGCGGATGTCCGTCTCACCCCCCGCGACACTGCGGTACACTTCAAAGGAGAGCTGGGGCACGCGGTTGCCGAAATCGGAAAGCGCCAGACGCTGAAAAACCACATAGGCAACGCCGCGAAACGCCGGAGCGTACTGCGCGCCGATGTCCGCCGCGATCAAGCCGTCGGGCGCTTGCGTCTCGGTGCCTGTGTAGAGCCGCCACGTGATGTTCGACAGATCGAGCTCGACGCCGTCCGCCCAGACGCGGCCGATGCGCGTAATCGGTCCCTCGCACAGCGCAACCGCGAAGCTTGCATAGTAGCGGTATTCGGTCGCCTGCGTGCCGCCGCTTGCCCCGCCAAGTCCCTTGCCGCTGCCCGAAGACTGCGAACTGGTGACGATTTCTTCCTCGAAGTCCTGCGCCCAGATCACCTGCCCGCCCAACCGCGCGCGGCCATAGAGACGGGGGATGTTCGCGCCTTCCGTCGATGCCGTGACTTGCAGATTGCTGAGCCGCGGACCTTCGACCGCGCGGCTCGCGCCGGAACTGCCAAACAGGGCGTTATCAACGAACGAGCCCGCCAGCGCGCCTATCTGACTGCCGATCGCAGCGCCCGACAGCGTCGTGCCGAGAATGCCGATCCCAGCGGGCAGCAGTGCGCTGCCGGCGGCTGCCCCAACGGCTGCAAGTGCAAGCGTCGCCATGCGTCATGCTCCAGGAAATCGAAAGACGGCTGCGATACGCCGCCGCCACCATGGCGATAGCGCCACCTCCGCCACCGCCACGCCTTCCATGGCGTGGATCATGGTGGAGGGCCCGGCGAGGATCGCCGCGTGCTTGGCGGCGGCTCCGCGCTTCATCCGGAAGATCACCACATCACCCGCCGCGCGATCCTCGACAGCGACCTCGATGAGGTGCCGCCGCGCGGCTTGCAACATCGCTTCGCCTTGATCGGTTTCGGCCCAATCAGGCGCGTAGGGCGGCGGCGCCTCGGCATCATGGCCGTAGATCTCGCGCCAGACGCCGCGCACCAGGCCCAGGCAATCCGCGCCCACGCCCTTCAAGCTCGCTTGGTGATGATAGGGCGTACCGATCCAGCCGCGCGCGGCCGCGACGACAAGAGCCTGCCTGTGCGGATCCATCACGCACCGCCCCGCCGGCTCGCGATGCGCGTGACGTAATCGTTGCCGGGCATATCGGGGAAGCCGCGAAAATTGACGGCGTTCGAAAAACGCGTTGCGCATGTTGCGATGCGCTTGTCGCAGCCAGCCGTCACGATGATCGTGTCGCCCGCGAGCGGCGGGCCCGCCGCCTCGCTCCACAACTCGATGGTGACCATGCCCGGCGTCTTGATGTGGCTCTTGATCTCGATTTTCAGTCCATCGGATGGGCCGCTCGCAAAACGGGCGAGGCCACGGGTGAAGAAGCCGCTGGCGAATCCGTCGAGCCCCGCCATATGGAATTTGCGTGCCGACAAGACGGCACTGATGGTACCCGTCGCCTGATAGGCTGGCGTATCGAGATGGAGACCGCAGCGCGCATCGCCGAGATCCGCGTCACATGTGTATTGATAAAGCCTGCCCTTGGGCTGCTGCAGGTAATGCGCTAGGCCACGCACCTCGGCGGTGAAGCTCGCACCCGAGCGGCGCACCTCCCCCAGGCTGCCCGTACGCATCAGCACGCGCTCTTCAGGATCCTGCCAGTTGACGCGAAAGATCTCGACGCCTGCATCGTCGTAGCGGCCGGCCGCCAGATCGTCTTCACCCAACGCCGCTGAGCTCAGCGCACCGGTTACTTCCAGATTGTCAACCGACAGCCCGAGCGCATCCGTGATCTCGCTGGCGGTGAAGCCTGTCGCCGCCTCGAAAACCGTGCCGTCGAACGTGAGCGGCCGGTCGTGATCGGTAAAGCCCTGTACGGCGCCGTCCTTGCGCGTCAGCCGCCAGCACCAGCACAGCGTCGTTGCGCCGTTATCCAAATGGGCTTGCAGCCCGGAACTCAAATCCTTCACAGGCGCACCTCCAGAATCGGGATGTTCGGAATGGCGCCGGACGCAAAGCCCGACAGATTGATCTCGAGTTTGTCCGTGTCGAAGCGCACCGGCACGTCGAACAGGAATCCCGCCGTCACGATCTCTCCTGTTGCCGGAATAGAGCCTGCAAGAAACGTCACGACGCCGGTCGCGTGATTGGCCGCAAAATGCGTTCCTTCTGTCTTGGCGATGCCGTCGACACCAACCAGGACGCTGCCCTGCACTGGCTTCTTGATGGGGCGCGCATAGGGCGCGAAGGCTGCGCCGTACTGCTTGACGAGTTGAAACGCTGCCGCGATCCCATCGCCCGTGCCGATCACCTGGTCGAACGCCGCCGGCTCGCCTTGAGGCGCGCACGATTTCCAATCCGCGTGATCGCGCCAGCGAAACCCGTGCAATCGGCCGCGCCGCTCCTCGAAAAAGGCGATGACGGCGTGCAGATCATCGATCGACTTGACGCCATATCCTGCGTTGTAGCTGCGGCGACTGTCTGCCCAACGGCTGTTGCGCTCTTCAAATCCCGAGCCCAGCACGACGATGTCGGTGCGCCGCTCCGGACCTCCTTGCGCGTTGCGCGAGATCGCGGTGGGAAAGCGGACTTCATGAAAACTCATGGGCAAACCTGTATGTGTTGCGTTCGGCACGTGCTTGGGCAGGTAACGCGGATGCCGCCTTACAGATTGCGCCGGCCGAGCGCTGCGGCGCGTGCGATCATTGCAGCGACTTGCGTTTCCGATTTTCGGAAACTCTCCGCGTCGGGCGTCGAGATGTTGATGGTGATTGGCGACCCGCTCGTACCCGATGCCGCAACGCCAAGCTTGCCGTCGCGCCCGCGCGTCAGCGGCAGGATGGCTTCTGCGCCGCGCTCACCGGCAAGCCCCGTCAGCCCGCCAGCCAAGGGAAATGTCAGGGGACTTGAAATGACGCCGCCGGAAGCAAAAGGCACCACGCTTCCGCGTTGGAACGCGCCACCCCTGGCAAAGCCGAGGCCGCCCTTCAATGCGCCCGAGACCAGCGAACCGATGCCGGCCTGGATCGGTGCGAAGGCCGCCTTCAACACCACTTGCGACAAGCTCAAGGCCAGCGACTTGAACGTCTCGCCAAGGCTCTTGCCCTTGAAGACGAGCCCTTCGAAGGCGCCGAGCAGCGAGCTTGCAAAGCGCTTGCCCGCGAGATCCGCTGCGTCGAGTTCGAGGCGCAACGCCCGCGTCTGATCCGCCGCCAACGCGGTGGAAACCGCCACCGCATCCATGCTGCCAGCCATGCTGCTGGAGTCCGTCGTTCCGGTTCCGGTCATCGTCTACTCTCCTCGATCAGGAAACTGCTGCATCAGGCTCGCCAGCTCATGGCGCGACAGGGATGGCCCGCGCGCGCCCTCGCCGAACCGGCCACGCAGCACCGCATCAAGTTCGCGCGGCGTCATGGCCCAGAAGTCGCGCGGCGCAAGTCCAAGCACGCCGAGCCCCAACGCCATCACGTCGTCCCAGGGAAAGGGCCAGGCTGCTGGCCCTCCATGTTCGGCGCGCGTCCTGGCGAGGCCGCCACGTCATCGCCGCCGCCTGAGAACGTTGCCGCCAGAAGCTGAGCGACGATCCCCACGAATCCAGCCGCGCCGCCTTCAGCCTGCATGTTGCCCACTTCGGCGTCCGTGACCGCGTAACCCGCGCCCCGCAACCCCGCGCCGATGATGCGCACGCAATCGGCTGCCTTAAGACGGCCGCTGTCGAAACGCTCGGCCAGCGCAACCATGTCCTCCTCGCCAAATGCCGCTTCCAGCTCGGCAAGCCCATTGAGCGTCAGGACGAGCCGATGCGCGGTACCGTCCAGAACGGCCTCGACTTCGCCACGGTGCTTATTGGCCATACCCACATCCTCCTGAAAATTGCAGCGCCGCCGTCAGATCGGCGTGAAGATCAGTTCGCCCGCGCTCTCCAGCGCGAGATCGAACGCAACCTCGTTGTCGTGGCGTCCGGACAACTCGAAGGAGGCGATATGGAATGGCCCTTCGATGATCCCGAAATCCGGCACCGCGATCTGCCAGTTGCGGATCGTGCCGTTGAACACGTACGAGCGGATCAATGCATCCGAGCTTGCATCCTTGAACACGCCCGATCCCGTCACCCGTGCCGACTTGACGCCGCCGCCTTCCAGAAGCTCTCGCCACTGGCCTGCGCTTTCCGCGTGCGTGATCTCGACGCTCTCGGCATTGAATGCGATGCTGCGCGAGCGCAACCCTGCGACGGTCGCGAATGCGCCCGCCCCCGTGCTGTCAACCTTCAAGAGAAGGTCCTTGCCTTTCTGTGCTGCCATGTTGGGCTCTTTCCGTTACGCGTGACTAAACCAACGCCCTTCCCGCTTGCGCGAGGAAAGGCTAAATCCGTATGCTGATTTCCTTTATCGGCGATGACCGCTAAAGCGGCTCTGTCACCGCGCGAAAGCGCGCGGTGCCATGAAACGTCTCCCCGTCGGGATCGCGGCGGGCGTCTGAAAACTCATGCCGCAGGTTGATGAGCCGGTGCCCGTCGAGCGCAATCGCCGCATCATGCAGCGCGGCGCGCGCGGCCGCGATTACGGCATTTGCCTCCTTGCGCCCGGCCGCGCGCGACCAGACATGCAGGGTCAGCGTGTGCTCGCTGCCGTCTTCGCTCCCCGTCGACCAGTCGCGCTCCGTCGTCTGCCCGATGGTGACATAGGGAAACTGCGCGCGCTCGGGCACATCATCATAGACGCGCGGCCCACCCAGAGCGGTCAGAACATTCACATTGCTGGTCAAGCAGGCATGAAGCGCCTGCTGGAGGGCAAATCCGGCACTCGACATCGCATCACCTCTTTTACAAACTTCACAAGCAGGCGGATCTCAAAGATCGCGCTCCTCCACGATGCATTTCAGCCAACGGCCGCGCTCCTCGATATCGAGCACGCCGCGAATATCGAACGTGCGGGCGCCAAGCCGCAGCCGCATTTCGGGCGCGACGCCCGCGCGATGCCGTATCCAGACGTCGTGTGTCGCGCGGCCGGCGACGCGGTCGAGCGTCAGCTCTTCAGCCGCGGTGCGCGGCCACACTGCGGCCCAGACATCGGCGACATGGAGCCAGGTGATAACCGCACCGCCGCCGCCATCGGCGGCGCGCACGGGCCGCTCGATGCTGACCCGGTGGCGCAGATCTCCGATTTCGATTTGCGTGCTCATAAGCGGATCTTCCTGAACGGAGCGATCAGGTCGGAGACCACCTCGGGAACGCGCGCCGCATCCGAGCCGATGTCGATCGCCTCGCGGCGTTCGTACCAATGGGCGATCAAGAGCAGCAGCGCGTGCCTGATCGGCGCGGGCACATGGGCGCCCACCGGACCAAAACCCGCCTCGAACCCGATCTCAATTCCAGCCGCGGGCACGCCCGGCTCCGGGCGCGTGGTAGCGTTCCACACCAGGCGCGGCGGCTTGGAGGCCAGATCGACGAGATAGCTCGTCGAAGGAACCGTGAGCCAATCGCCCGACGCTGTTCTGACACGCACGCCGGTGACCGTCTTCAGGGGCGAGAGCGGGATCTCGATGTCATTGCCGCATGGCCAGCGGTCGAGCTGCAGCGTCCAGGCCTGGTCTATCAAGGCGAGAGAAAGCGCGCTCTCGATGTGCAGCCTGGATGTCAGAATGAGGCTGCCGATCAGCACGTCTTCCGCCGTGCCATCGACGCGCAAGTGCGCCTTTGCCTCCTCCACCGTCAGGGGCTCGGAGACGGGCGCGCTCGTCATTACGAGTGCCATCGCTGTATCCTTCAAGAATGTGCAAAAGGGCGTGAAAGCGGCGGCGAGACCGCTCGATGTGAGCGCTCCCGCCGCCCAGGCGCCTCGCGGGCGGAGGGAGAACCCGCGAGAAGATTTGACGTTGAACCGGCTTTCGGCGAACCGCGTTTTGCGTGGGCGGCGCCGTGCAGGCTCACCTGCTTGGCGCTACGTCACGAGACGGAGAACTTCATCAGCTTGATCGCATCGAAGTCCTGCACGCCGCCGCCCACGCGCTTGGTCGTGTAGAACAGCACGTAGGGTTTGGCGGAGAAGGGATCGCGCAGCACGCGAATGCCTGCGCGATCGACGACCAGATAGCCACGCGAGAAGTCACCGAACGCGATCGACAGGGAGTTGGCGGCGATGTCGGGCATGTCCTCGCATTCGACCACGCCGTAACCCATCAGCGAGGGCATCTCGCCTGGCGCGTTTGCAGGCTGCCAGAGGTAGTTGCCCTGGCCATCTTTCATCTTGCGGATGGCCGCCTGCGTCGACCGGTTCATGACGAAATGCGCATTCGCGCGATAGGGCGCCTTGGCCGCGTAGATCAGGTCGAGCAGCTTGTCGCCCGCGTTCGTCGCTGGCAACGCGCCTGCAACGCCGGTCGCGATATAACCCAGGTTGCCCCACGTCCACGCGCTGTTCGCGACCGTCGTGTAGGTCAGAAATCCCTTGGGCTTGTTCACGCCATCGCCGGTGACAAAAGCCTTGCCTTCCTGATCGGCGAACGCGATGCGCACCTCTTCTGCCAGCCATTCGTCGATATTGACGATGGCATCATCGAGCAGCGCGCCGCTGGCCGCCGGCATGGCGTAGAGTTCCATGGTCGGAAACTGCAGTTCAGCCAGCACGGGCGTATTCGTCTGCGGGCGCGCTGCAGTCTCCGCGACCCAGCCTGAGTCCGCACCCGTTGTCGCGAACGGACGCTTGTAGATGGAGCCCGATACGGTGCGAATGCCTGCAATCGAGCGGATCGGCGAGATCGCCTTCAAGAGGCGATTGACCGTTGCCTCTGTTTCCGCGGGCACGAGATAGCCGCCATCCTGGCCCGAGCCAATGGAGAGTGCCTTCTCCTCAAGCTTGACGAGGCGAGCAGCTTCTCCCTTGCGCACATAGGCGTCAAAGGCCGACTTGTGCGCAAGATCGCTCACCGGCGCAAGAGCCGGCCCGAGCTGCGGACGCTGGGCCTTGCGCGAAAGCGTATCGAGAGTTGCCTCGATGCGCGCGATCTTTTCCTCGCGCACGACGTCTGCGGCCCCGCGCTGCTCGATCTCAGCAAGGCGGGCATTATTGTCTTCCTTGAAGGCCTCGAAAGCCTCCATGAACTCATCGAAGGCGCGCGCGGTTTCTCCGCCCACGCCCTTGCTCTCAAGGGGGGTCGTATCCATGTCGAATTGTCCTTGTTTCAGCTTTTTGGTTTTACGCCGCCCCGTGCGCTCAGCGCCGGAGCGGATTACTTCACGTCAAGACGCGCATCCCGCTGCGTCCTTCTTCGTCAGGCTTGGCGTGCTTTACGCTTTGCCCCGCGAGACCGCCCAGCATCCCGCTTGAGCGCCTCGCGAATTGGTACCTGCCCGCCGCCGGGATTGCCGGCGGGCACGCGGCTGGTCGGGCCGGTACTTATCTTCGCGCCGCAAGGCGTCCGCGTAGCGCTGCGCCGACATCAGCACGCGCACATACGCCACCTCGCACTGCGCGCGCACTCAGTCGGCCCGCGCCTTGCGCACGAGCACCATCGCGTCCGATGTAATGAACTTATCTCGCCTCTGCCTGCGGACCGGTGCGCCCGCCCTTGCCTTGAGCCGAGCGCCTTCGAGCACCGCTGAAACTAAAACACCCGGCGCTTGCCGGGCGAATGCTGTTTCGATTGAATGAACCAGAGACCGTCAGATAGCCGCGTGCAGGCTTGCCGTTGCCCTGCGCAGGCGCGCGGCTATCGCGGCATCCTCGCCCGCCAGCACCTGGCCGGAACGCAGCGCCTTGAGCCCGCCGAGGCCATCGCGCATTAACGCGCGCGCCTCGCTGCGCGTCAGCCCGGCCTCCTGCGTCAGCCAGCGCTCGAACGCGCGTTCCGTCGGCACGCTCTCGCGAAACGGCGACATCTTCACCGCCGAGACACGCGCCTGGGGCAGCATGGGAAACGTCACGACCGAGATCTCCCAAAGATCGAGCTTCAGGATGCGGCGCACGCCGTTCCTGGCATCGCGTTGCGTGCGCTGCGCCTTGAAGCCGATGGAAAGGCCATCGAGCGCGCCCACGCGCATGAGGCTCAACACTTCGCGCGCTTTCGCCACCGCCGCCATCAGACGTCCGCGCACGTAGAGGCCCTTGGCATCCTCGCGAATCTCTTCCCATACGCCGATGGGCTCTGCCGGATCATGCTGGAACAGCATCTTGATGCCGGCGGCGCCTTTCGCGCGCAGGCTCTCGGCGAACGCGCCGCGCATCACCACATCGCGGCCCATGTCCTCCGCATCGAAAAGACTGGCGTAGCCTTCGAAGGTGCCATCCTCGAACACGGCCTTGGTCTCAAGGCGCCGTGGTTCGCTCACATCCGCGCATGCGGGCATGAGAAATAGCGGTCGCGCACTCATGTTCGCTCCGTTCTTTGTTGTTTCGCAATGTAGGTCGTGATGGCCAGCGGCGGTTCTGGAGTGTTTTCCGGAAAGGTGGGGACCGGTTCTCCAGTTGCCTTCCCACCCAGCGCCTGATAGCCCGCCGCAACGCGCTTCTCGTCATCGGTCAAGAACGACACGCCCTCAAGGCGCGCCCACAGCGCATCGCGCTCCGGAAGGAGCCGTCATTTGTCGCCAACATTTTAGCCCTCGGTCATTGCGAGTTCATTCGGGGCGGTGCCACCACTCGAAGCCTCTTCCGTCCAGCAGAGCTTCACTCGCTTGCAGGCCGCGGTCGGTCAAAATCGCCTCCGGTTCCGGCGTTTGGTAATAGGGTGGACCAGAACAACGAAGATCGTTCCATAGATTTCTAGTTTCATTGAAGCGATAGTTTTGCACCAGCTTGCCGAGTTCGGACAATGCCTCGTCTTTCGAGAGAGGCTGGTTCCCAAAGGGAATGGACGTCAAACCGAGCTCTATCTGATTGCCGAGAAGAAGCTCGCGAAGCGCTTTTTCGTATATAACAACCTCGCTTTGATCGCCTTGAGGATCGATCACCGTATTGAGAAGTGGAAGCAATCTATCACACCCTGCTTCTTCCAAGCTGGCAAGTATCCGGGATTTCATTTCCTCGATATTGATCATCGTCCTCAGTCCTTGCTAGTCTTATTCGGTATCGTAATGTGCGCTCCTTCACGGAGGTCTACAGAGGATCGATATCTGTAGTAATAGTCGTTCCAATGCTTCTGGTCAGAGTCTGACCTATGCCTTCTTCGCACCTTCCGGTTGCCTCCACTCCGCGCCCGGCGGCCGGCCCGACGAAGGAGAGTCGCCGGGCGCAAACTCAAAAGGGCGGCGTTTCTTGGTTCCCTCCCCGCCCAGCGCCTCGTACCCTGCCGCAATGCGCTTCTCGTCATCGGTCAGGAACGACACGCCTTCCAGCCGCGCCCACAGCGCATAGCGCTCCGGAAGGAGCCGTCATTGTCGCCACCATTGATAGCCTCGCGTTTCGAGAACTACTCGCGCGCGTGCCTTCCCTTTCTCGGTCGTCACGACCTCGGGCCAGGGCCGGGGGCCGCCAGTCCAAGTCCCATCGCTGCGCAAAACCAAGTGATCATCCAGTTGTTCGATTACGCGCTCCGAGAGTTCTTTGGAAATTTCTCTTAACTCTCGTCCAGTAGCATCATCAAATGCGACACGTACCAGATCGGCATTTATCAAACCGGCAAGGGCGCTCCTTATCCCAGCACGTTGTTGATCGACGGTCATCTCTTCTGCAAAAATCGTGTTTGCCAATGTCGGAAGATTCTCCTCGCCCGCCTCCTCAAGCTCACTTAACAAGCGGTCCTGCAGTTCCGTTTCATCTTCCATCAGGCGCTCCTTGCGATCCTCTAATCCTTGTCCGGCACTGGAACCGGCTGGCCCCATTTTTTATCGTTCCGCGCTCGATACCGATAATAGTGTTGAAAATAGAACTTCTGAGGCGGCTCCATCTTTGAGGGGCCTTTGATTGGCCGCTTCATAATTCGAACTTGTTCGGTCGAAGTGCCATTCTCTAGCAGCATCCCGGGATCTCTAGTCGCCCTCTTATAAGTAAATCCTCTGTTGCTCAATTCCTTGCGCAACCTATTGGCGCCCCAATCATGGCTTGTCCCAGGAATGGCATCGCGGCGCAGTTCGTTGAAGCGCGCATTGGCTTCAGCCTCGATTCCGATCTGATGCGATATGGCTCCTTCGGCGCTCTCGTAGAGACCCGGGCGTGGCCGCCACGACGGATCAATGTCCCTCACGCGTGAAACCGCAGCCTCGGCGGCATTGGTTGCGTTCGACAAGCGCATGATTTGCGCTGGCGTCGCCTCGAATGTGTATCCGCCAACTCTGACATTGCCGCCACGGCCGCGCGCTTGCGCCAGCTCTACGCCTGTTTCACCGCCACCCGCATCCGTCCACTGCCCGCCGTCGGGATGGCCGGCGGGCACGCGCGGCTGATCGGGCGAGTATTTTACGTTGGTGCCCGGCCACACTCCTTCGTCGCGCCGGCCGCCGTCCACCGCGCCTTCCGGCCGGCTCTGCGCAGCGGAGTCGGAAGGCGCAAACGAAAGAGAGTCGGAAGGCGCAACTAAAAAGGGCGGCGTTTCTTGATTCCCTCCCCGCCCAGCGCCTGATAGCCGGCCGCAATGCGCTTCTCGTCGTCGGTCAGGAACGACACGCCTTCCAGCCGCGCCCACAGCGCATCGCGCTCGGGGTTCAGCGCCTCAACCTGATCGAGATCGGGCCGCAATTCTATGGCGCCAAGCGACTCCCCTGCGGAGAGCCGGCCGCTTGCCACTGCGCCCGGCGGCCGGCTCGACGGAGGAGAGTCGCCGGGCGCATGAGAGAGAGGCGCCAGCCAGAATGAGAACGCGCGCGTCATGCGATTGACGAGCGGCAGCACGGTCTGACGCCAGAAGGCGCGCTGCGCTTCGGCGTAGTTCGCATACGTGTTGTCGCCGGGGATGCCCAGCAGAAGCGGCGGCACACCCAACGCCAGCGCGATCTCGCGCGCCGCGTTGTTCTTGGCGGCGATGAAATCCATATCCTTGGGGCTGAGCGACAAGGGCTTCCAGTCAAGCCCGCCTTCCAGCAGCATCGGGCGGCCGGCGTTGAGTGCGCCCTGATAGCTGGCATCGAGTTCGCTCTTGAGCCGCTCGAACTGCTCCGCCGTCATGTGTCCGTTCGCCGCCGCATAGACGAGGGCGCCCGAGGGGCGCGCGGAATTGTCGAGCAACGCCTTGTTCCACTTCGAGGCCTCATTGTGGATGTCGATGGCGGTGGCGGCCGCCTCGATCGGGCTCATGCCGTAATGATCGTTGACGGGATGAAAGAGCCTTGTGTGCAGGATGGGCCGCACGCCCGGCAGTACTTCGCCGGCAAAGCGCACGCTATATCCGTTCACGCAATACTCGTAGCCTTCGGGCCAGCCGTCGGGACCCGGGATCACCTTCATGCGGTCGGGCCGCAGGATATGCAGCTCGCGGATGTCTCCCCCGATCGCCACGGCCTCGACGTAGGCATTGCCCGCGACGAGCAGGAAGCCATACCAGCTTTCGAGAAAATCTGTCCCCGTGTGGTCGTAACTTGGGCGGCGCATCAGATCGAGCAGCGGATGGCTCTCGATTTCCTGCGTGCCGCGATAGAGCAGCAGCGGGATGGAGGCGGCCGCTTCCGCTATCATGCGCACGCAGCGATAAACGATCGCGTTCTGCATGAAGCCTTCGCGCGCGAAGGCGCCATAGTCGCGCGGGCTCCAGACCGGTTCGCCCAGGCTGTGAATGGCGACGAGCCCGTTGGCGCGCGAGGCCTTCTGATCGGGTGCTTTCGGTACATGGCCGGCCCGTCGCGCGGGCAGGCCAAAGGGCGCCCGCAGCAGCCGCTGCATGCGTTCGGTCACTCTCATCATCTTGCATGATCCTCTGATCTTGGTGAGATCGCGATTAGCGCCAGCAGCTCACAGCACGCGCAGTCTCGGGCTTGCGCCGCCCGAAAGCATCAACTCTGTCAACGCCCAAACCAGCGCATCGACGCGATCAGGACTGCGGCCATCGACTTTGCCGTCGGGCCCGAACGCGCACATCTGATCTTCAAGCCGCTCGAAACGGCCCACGTGCACGACGCGCCCTTCCGCATAGAGCGCGGCGACGGGTTCGGCGCGCAGATACTTGCCGCGCGTCGCGTAGACCTTGCGCACCGGAACCTCGGCGCGGAACTGCCGCAGCACGCCCGCAACGAGATCGCCGCCCTGGTTGACTTCGGCGACCAGCGTATCGGCCTCGAATTCGTCGTAAGCGGCGAGCGCTGCCTTTGCCCATACGTTGGGCTCGCGGCCCTGCAGCGAGCGGTCGGCAAGAACATAGGCGCGCTTGTCCTCGCCAAGTCCTGCCACCACGATGCCGCACGCATCCGACGCGCGCGTCGACGTCACAGGCGGATCGAGCGCCACGACCACGCGCACCATCTGAGGCGCTTGCGTCATGCGCGTTTCCTCGATCCAGTGCCGGCGCCACAGCGCATGCTCGGCATCCTCGACGATGTCGCCGAGCAGCTCCTGGCGGCCGAGCGCCGATCCCGCATAGCGCCGGTTCATCTCCGCGAGGAATGCGGGCGCGAGGTTGTCCTCGTTGTCGGCGGTGGCAAGTTTCACCGTCACGGTTGCGGGATCTTCCATGATCTTCTTCAAGAAGCGCAGAGGCTTCGGCGTCGTCGTCACCACGGCTTGTGGCGTCTCGCCCAGCCGCAGCGCAAACTGCAGCATGTCCCACGCCCGCTCGCCGCGGTACCATTTCGCCAGCTCATCGCACCAGGCGTGCGTGAATTGCGGTCCGCGCAAGCCTTCCGCCTCATCGGCGGCAAACATCTGCGCGATCGCCCCGCTCGGCCAGGTGAGCTGCTTCTTGGAAATCTCGAGCACGGGACGCTCGTTCGCGGGATGAATGGCGAGCAGCCCCGAAACACCTTCCACCATCACGCTGCGCACCTCGCCGATGGTCTTTCCCACGAGCGCGATGCGCGCCTGAGGGCCGTTTATCGGATCGCATGCTTTCGAACGCACCCACTCGGCCCCGGCACGGGTCTTTCCCGAGCCGCGCCCGCCAAGCATCATCCAGACTCTCCATGTTGCGCCTTCCGACTCCGCTTCGCGGAGCCGGCCGGAAGGCGCGGTGGACGGCGGCCGGCGCGACGAAGGAGTGTCGCCGGACACATCAGAAAGAGCGCCTTCCGACTCCGCTTCGCGGAGCCGGCCGGAAGGCGCTGCACTTGGCGACCCCCCCGCGCCGGAAGGCGCCCCGCTTGGCGGCCGGCTCGCGGAACGCGAGTCGCCAAGCGCAACATAAAGCGGCGCAAGTTGCTCCTCGCGCGCCCACAGCTCCCAGTCGTAGCGGAGGAATTCCAGCTCGGCCGCGCTCAGCTCCGCCAGGTCACTTTCCAGCTGCCCGCTTGCGATGGAGGCGCTCAAGGCGGTCCGCAATCTCGAGGCGCAACTCTTCCGCATGCTTCAGCGCCTCCTTGTCACGGCGATTGACGGTAGGGGTTTTGTCCTTGGTGATTTCGCGTTGCATCTCCACGGCTTTCTCCAGACTGCTCACCATTTGCGAGAGCGCGCGCGAGGCCCGCTCGCGGTCCTGGCTTGACGCGCCCTTCTGCTTCTCGAGCTTGGTCAGCTCCTTGTCGATCGTGTTGTAGATCCGCACGACGAGATCCTTGGGCCGCACCGCGGCGCGCTTGACGGCCCGCTTGGCTGGGGCTTTCACCGCCGCACGCGCGGGGCTTTGGCTCCCTGCAACCTTGGCCTTGGCTGCCTTTGTCTTGCTCGCCGGCGCCGTACGCGGCGGCCACTTGAGCCTGCGGGCGGCGGCTGCGAGTTGCGCTTGTGTCAGGCGGAACCGCGCGGCGATGTCGTCTAGGGAGGAGGATGCGTCGGCGTACGCCAACGCGACCTCGCCCCACGGGGCCTTAGGCTCCGCCATGGTGCATGTCTCGCGGGTTGTTGATCGAAAAATCGCGCCCGGCTTGTGGCCTGGGGTTCACGGTGCTTGCGTAAGCCTTGCGGCCAGCCCGTGAAAACTCAGGAAGCTCCTGGCGCGTTACTTGGTCCCTGCTCAAG
This sequence comes from Hyphomicrobium sp., assembly GCA_016793445.1. GTDB lineage: Bacteria > Pseudomonadota > Alphaproteobacteria > Rhizobiales > Hyphomicrobiaceae > Hyphomicrobium_B. The sequence goes on from JAEUME010000001.1 coordinate 241,053, forward strand.
TTGAGCAAACACATTACGCACTGTACTTAAACTATGCCTGATCACCGTTGCGCTGTCAATCCAGAATTGCTGTCATGCCTCATTTTTTATTTTGTATAACAATGAGTTGCTTCGGATTTACTTGAAAACTCTTCAGTCTACCTCATCCCGCCTGACCGGGGATAACTTGATCCGCAACCCACCGCAGCCCGCACTCTCAGGCGGTCTCAAGCCTCAGGCGGGCTCGAAATCGTCGATGATGTAGCGGGCGTAGTTCTCCTCTTTCACACGCGCCTCGCTCATGGCGAAACTGCGCACCGAGATCCCAGCCTGATGCACCGTTTCCGGATCGCCGGACACGAGCGGATGCCACCAGGCGAGATCGCGTCCTTCCTGGACGCGGCGATACCCGCACGACACCGGAAGCCACTTGATCTGCGCAATCTTTTCCTGGGTGATCTCGATGCAGTCGGGCATCAGCGAAAAACGCTCATGATACCGCGAGCAGCGGCACGAGCGCACATGCAGAAGCCGGCACGACAAGCGCGTCAAATGGATCTCGCCTTCATCTTCATCCTCCAGCTTGACGAGACAGCAACGCCCGCAGCCATCGCAGAGTGATTCCCACTCCTCGCTGGTCATCTGATCCAGGGTCTTCGTTTTCCAGAACGGCTGTGGCGATCGGGTCAATTCAGCGGCCCTTCCCGCCGCAAGGCTTGTCGGCGGCTTCAAATAATCACAATTTGGTCGTCTTCAGATTCGCTTAGGAAAACCTTCTAGCGCCGAACGGCGCGCGTGACAAAGGCAGCGCGTTTGGGGCAAAAGCAAACCCAAACCGACCCACGGTGCATCTCTTGAGGCAGCACGGGGCCTCACCCGTCATGCCGCATCCGGGCAAAACGGCCGCGAGCCCCAAAGGCGGACGGCGGCAACAGGCAGATCGACGCTTTGAACGATTGGTTCCACAAGCGAGGCGGACGCGACCGGATCATCGACTGGCTCGGGATCGATTCCAAGATCAACTCGGTGCTCGTCGATACCTGGGCCGCCATCAAGGATGGCTGGAACGCGGGCTCCAGTTTCTTTGCGCGCTTCCAGTTGGCCGGCTGGCGGCGCCTGTTCAACGAATTGCTCTCCGAAGGCGTCACGCTCGCCACCGGCGGCTTCATCCTCATGTATGCGCTCGCGCTGCCCGCGCTCTTGGAGTTCGACGAAAGCAAGTTCCAGACCGGCCAGTTCGCGGTGAAGTTCCTCGACGCCAACGGCAACGAACTCGGCAAACGCGGCATCCTGCACAATGACGCCGTGCCGCTCAACGAGATTCCCGATTATCTCATCAAGGCGACGCTCGCCACCGAGGACCGCCGCTTCTTCGAGCACTACGGCGTCGACGTGCCCGGCACCTTCCGCGCGCTCGTTACCAACATCCAGGCCAACGATGTCGTGCAGGGCGGCTCGACCCTCACCCAGCAGCTCGCCAAGAACCTGTTCCTGTCGTCCGAGCGTTCCTTCCAGCGCAAGATCAAGGAGCTGTTTCTTTCGTTCCTGCTGGAAAGCCGTTTCACCAAAGAGCAAATCCTGAAGCTATACTTCGACCGCGCCTACATGGGCGGCGGCGCGGTCGGCGTGGAGGCTGCATCCCAGTACTACTTCGGCAAGTCGGTGCGCGACATCACCATGGCGGAAGCGGCCCTGCTCGCCGGATTGTTCAAGGCGCCGACGAAATATGCCCCACACGTCAATCTGCCGGCCTCGCGGGCACGCACCAACGAGGTGCTCGACAACCTCGTGGAGGCAGGTTTTTACACCTCCGGCCAAGTGCACAACGCGCGCATGAACCCGGCGCGCGCCATCGACCACACCAATTCCACCAGCCCTGATTGGTTCCTCGACTGGGCGTTCGATGAAGTGCAGCGTCTGGCGCAAGGCAAAGGCCAGTACGTGCTCACCGCGCGCACCACCGTCGATCTGTCGCTCCAGCGCAAGGCTGACGAGGCGCTCCGCAGCGCGATCGCCAAGGACGGCCGCGCGATGCGCTTCAGCTCGGGCGCCATGGTCGTCACGGAAACCGACGGCGCGGTCCGCGCCATCGTTGGCGGCCTCGACTACGGCGACAGCCAGTTCAACCGCGCCACCAAGGCGCGCCGCCAGCCCGGCTCGTCGTTCAAGGTCTACGTCTACGCCACCGCGCTCGAGAACGGCTACCGCCCGCAGACCCCGGTTCGCGACGCCTCGCGCTCGTGCGGCAACTGGCATCCTCAGAACTACGGCGGCGGTCATGGCTCGGGCGCACGCATCCCGTTGTGGAACGCGCTCGCGCGCTCGCTCAATACAGTCGCCGCCGAGCTGTCGTTTGCCGTCGGCCGCGAGAAGGTCATCGACATGACCAAAAGGCTCGGCATCGCAGGTGTAAGAAAGACCTGCTCCATGGCGCTCGGCGACGGTGGCATAACGCTGATCGAGCACGCGGGTGGCGTAGCGACGTTCGCCAACGGCGGCAAGCTTGCCAGGCCTTACGGCATTCTCGACATCACCACATCGAGGGGCGATCTGCTCTACTCGCGCGACCGCGACGAGCCGCCTGCGCCCCAGGTCGTCACGCGTCAGGTTGCCGAACAGATGAACCAGATGTTGTACCGCGTCGTCGAGGAAGGCACGGGCCAGGCGGCAGCGCTCGACTTCACACGCGTCGCCGGCAAGACGGGCACGAGCACCGGGCCCAAGGACGCCTGGTTCGTCGGCTTCACCGGCAAGTATGTCGGCGTCGTGTGGATCGGCAACGACGACAACCGCCCCATGGGTCAGGTCACGGGCGGTCATCAGGCAGCCCCCATCTGGCACAACTTCATGGCGGTCGCCCACACCGACATGAACATCCCCACGATCCCGGGCCTGGAGCCCCATCCCGTGCAGATCGCCGAGCGTGAACGCTTGGCCGCGATCAAGCAGTCCGAAATCGCCGCCGGTATCACCCAGCCCGACGACAGCGAAGCGCGCCGCGCCAAGGTGCTGCCCGACAAGACGCGCGATGCCTTGAAGACGCTTGCGCAGGCTCTGCGCAAAGCCGGTGGCCTGCCCGAGCCAGCGCCCGCAAACACCCCTGCGAACACACCCGCAGGCCCTCCGCCCTCCACGCCCGCGGGCGGCACGAAGCCTGCGGACAGGCGCGCGGACGGCGCCGCGCCAACAGGAACCTCCAACACAACGGGCGCAACGGTGACGGCGGCGGGGTCCGCGGAGAGCACACGCCAAGGAGCAAGCCGTGGCGCTCGATGAAACCTCAAGTGAGAGCGGCGCGATGGCCGAAGGCGGAGCGCGGCGGCGCCCGCCGCGTATTCCAGGCGCGATCGAAGACGGCCTGAAGAAGCTGGGGCGGCGCGTCTTCCGTCTGCTGCTGGCCTCGGCCGCCGTCACCATCGCCGTGGCAGGCGGCGTGTTGTCGGCGCGCTACATGATCAATCACGGCTCTGCGCTGTCCACCACCACCTACGGGCCATGGGTCTACTGGACCGGCGCGGGCCGCATGGACGCCGATCCCTACACGCGCGCGCATTTCGCCCGCAGCAGCGCGCTGAGGCTGTCGTCGGATTCCGCAGGGGTCTTCGAGGCCAACTCCGACGCGGAAGGCGCTTACCTGCATTCCTCTTGCGACTACGTACTGGAAGGGCCCTATGCCCACGGCCTGTGGTGGAGCTTGAGCGTCTTCGATAGCCGAGGCCAGCTCATCGCCAACGACGCCGAGCGTTATGCGTTCACCAGTGATACGGTCGCCGCCAATCCGGATGGCTCCTACATCGTCACCCTGGGACGTGACGCGCGTCCCGGCAACTGGCTGCCAACCGGCGGCGCGGGCCGGCTCGTCATCGTCTTCAGCCTGCTTGATCCGGCAACGGGTCTGTCGGAGGAGGAGCGCGCCGAGCGCTATAAGATGCTGCCTGAGATCCGGCGGGAGAATTGCTCATGAGCATGCCTGCCCCAGCCGCACAACTCCGTCTCTTCACCGTTCGCTTCTTTGCTATCCTGCTGTGCGCGGCCGGCGCCATCCATATCATCTCCACGCTGGGCGCCATGGGCGACACGTCACGGTCCGCCTACAGCCTCTTGGCAAGTGCGCTTCCCGCCAACACCATGACCGTTCTTCCTCCCGTCAAGCCGGGCCGTCAGTATCTGCCTTTCATGAGTACGGATGCACGCTATGCCGTGTGCCGCTTCGACACGACCAAGGGCCCGGTCTCGGTGTCAGCCGTACTGCCTGACCACGGCTGGACGATCGGCATTTTCCATCGCGACGGATCCTCGGCCTATTTCGCCGCCGCGCCCGTGGGCCGGATAACGCAGATCGCGCTCACACTGGTGCCTGCCGACGATCGCTTCATGGGGCTGACGCCCGAAGCGCGCGGCCACATGAGCACAGCGGACGCACCGCTGACGGTTGCGGCGCGCGAGGGGCTCGTCGTCGTGCGTGCACCCGACAAAGGCCTGTCCTATGCGGCGACAAGCGAGGCGGCGCTCGCCAAGGTCATGTGTGCGCCAAAGCCGCTTCAGTAAGCGTTCCCCGCGTAGACCTGTGAGCGTAATCGGCGTGGTGACGATGGCGTGTGGCGTCGTTTGGCGATCTTCGCGGCAATAGGCTCACACGGAACACCTGGGATGCGCATTCTTTTCGTACACAACAACTTCCCCGGGCAGTTCAAGCATCTTGCTCCTGCGCTCGCGCAGCGTGGGCACGACGTCCTCGGCCTGACTCCCGAGACCAATCCCAATGCCATCACGCTCCCGGCTGTGAAATACAAGTGGAGCGGGCAACGCCATAGCCAACAGGATTTCGGCCTGGCCGCCGCATACGCGCAGATGACGCGGCGCGGCGACGTCGTCGCCGGTGCGGCCTTGGAGTTGCGCGACCGGCACGGCTATCAGCCCGACATCGTGTTCGGCACGCCCGGCTGGGGCGAAACGCTCTTTCTGCGCGAGATCTGGCCGAAGGCCCGCCACCTTCTTTACGGCGAGTTCTACTACGGACCGGACGACCCTATCCTGGGTTTCGATCCGGAGTTCGCGGCCCCGACCACGGCCGGCCGCATCGCGCGCGCCGCCGCAAGCACCCATCTCGTCATGGCCAGTGTCACGGCAGACCGAATCCTGACGCCGACGCAGTGGCAGGCCCGCTCCCATCCCGGCTTTCTGCGCGATCGCATCAGCGTCATCCACGACGGCATCGACACGGCACACCTCACCCCCGATGGCGACGCCAGCGTGCAGATCCCCGGCACGTCGCTGTCGTTTTGCAAGGGCGATGAGGTCGTCACCTTCATCAACCGCAACCTCGAACCCGCGCGCGGCTTTCATATTTTCATGCGCGCACTGCCTGCCGTCCTCGCACAGCGGCCCAACGCACACGCCGTTATCATCGGCGGTGACGGGCAAAGCTACAGTTCGCCTCCGGCCACAGGCAAAACCTGGAAACAGACACTGCTGGAAGAAGTCGGCGACCGCCTTGATCTGTCACGCGTGCATTTCACCGGCAAGATTCCCTATCCCACCTTCGTCGCGCTCATGAGGGTTTCGCGCGTGCACGCCTACCTCACCTATCCCTTCGTGCTGTCCTGGTCGATGCTGGAAGCCATGAGTGCGGGCGCACATGTCATTGGCTCGCGCACATCGCCCGTGGAGGAGGTGATCGAGGACGGCGTCAACGGACAGCTTGTCGATTTTTTCGATGTCGCGGGATGGAGCGGCGCGCTGATTGCCGCGTTGAGCGCGCCTGAAGCGTTTTCAAGACTGCGCGAAAACGCCCGTAGAACGATCGTTGAGCGCTACGATCTGCACTCGATATGTCTGCCCAGGCTGATCGAATTCGTAGAGACGGCCTGCTAGCGGCACGCGTGCCGGCGCACCGCTTCGGTCGACTGATGGGCTTGCACCCGATCTTATTTGATTTCGAGTTTGTCGCGCTTGTGCGTGCCTCGGCGGCGGCCCTTCGGCGAGACATCCGCGGCAGGGGCGTCATACTCGTAACGCACGCCGGGGAACAAGACGATCTCGCCGCTCGTCAGCGGCAAACGCGGAGCCCGGCGCGTATGTTGCGCGGAGCGTCCAGAGCGGAATTCCAGGATGGTCGCCATGACCGGACCTCAAATTGGCAAGAGCATCAGAACCCTTGCGCGTTATGGCTCCTTTGAGCGGACATCCAGACCGGCCACGCCTTCGCCTTCCACCTACCGGTCGGACGTTGCGCTGAGGACGCCAAGAATCAGCGCACTGACATAGTTTGACGCGATAGATCATTAAGGGCCGGTTAAAGCGTCGCTGTCACGCAGGGAACGGTTCAAGATTTATTCGCCAGAAGGTCCTCGCCGAGGAAGTCATTGCCGTCCTGGTCCGCGATCTCTACGAGCCAGAGATCGGAATCGATGCGTGCTTCGCGGTCGATCCGCGCATCGACGTCCTTCTCGGCAACGAAGGCCCCGTCCATCATTGCAACCCACCGGCGGTCGAAGTCGGCGCCGGCAAGTCCCGCGGGCGCGGGGCCGAAAAGCGCGCACAGCCCGTCGCTGCGCAGCACCTTGATGTAAATGGCGCCTGCATCGTCATCACCATGGCGAATAACGGCCCCGCTGGATCCATGCATCGCGCAGCGCCGCAGGTAGGCCTTGACCCAGATTTCGGACTTGAGACGCATGGCTTCTCCCTGCCAGCCCGGCTTGCTTGCCGAGCGTATGAAGCACGATCCAACGTCTCATGGAACGATCGTGCTGACTGTTCTTTATTTGATTTATCGCGTTTTCCGAAGGCGGGATCGCTGCCCCTATCGCCTGCAATCATATCTAGCGCGAGGTCTGCGACAGCCTGCCTTGCGCCGCGCGCGATAGCCGCGCCACCAGAGGCGCTGAGATACGTCCGGTTTCCGGCATCTTCTGGGAGGCCTCATAGTCGCGAATGGCGCGCACCAGGGCCACGCTCATGGACGTCTCGTTCTTCGCCACCGGGTAGCCCAGCACGCCGAGCCACTGGCTCACATCACGAACAAGCGTTGCCGCTTCGAGCGTCTTGACCGCCGGCGGTCCCCGGCGGGCGGGGACCGGAGAGGGTGTGACGCCTTGCAGGCGGCGCAGCAGATCCTCGCTTGGCGCACCGGTGAGAGCGAGCCCGCTGTCGGATTCGTAGGCCATGATCGCCGCGCGCGTCATCAAGCCCATGAGGCCGTCGGGCTCGCCCGGCTCGAAGCCGCGCGCCGCTAACGCGCGCTGGATGGAGCGGACCAAGTCGATGCGGGAGATCGTCGCCGCGGGCGGTGCGGTCGCTACCGGCAACGGCCGTTCGGGCGCGGCGAAGCTGCCTGACTGCGGCATGGCTGCCGGCTTGGGACTGGCCATTGCCCCCTGGGACGTGTTCCGGCTCTCGGTGGAGTTTCTTGCGTCCGCGCCGTAGGGTGCACCCATCCCATTGCCCGGCGCATCGCTTGGACCAAGTGCGGCCGTCTCAAAGCCGCCCGGCACACGCCGTCCCTGGAAGAAGACAAGATTGAATATCACCGCGGTGCTCAGCATCGCGAATGCCGCCAGGCAAAAGCGGGTCTCCCGCGACATGTTCAGGGCGGCCATCTGCCCACCTTCCAACAATCGAAATCCAAGAGCGCGCCAGTATCAGGCAACAGGCGTTAAGACAGCATTAACTGTTGGACGGCGGGCGGCGAACCATAAAATTTTCCGCAAATTCGAAGTGAAATCGCCTCAATTGCATTTCAAATTGTGCGCCCCGCCCAACCGCTTTCTTGAGGGGTGTTTGCTAACCTTACCGCCAAGGTCAGTTTCTTATCGCCGTGTACGGCTCTTCCAGCCTTGTCAGGCTGCAGGGAGTTTTCAGTTATGGGTCTCTTGAGATTGGGCATGATCGTCGCGGTTGGCGTCGCGCTTCTGCCCGCCGACAGCGAGCAGCAGGAAATGCTGTACAATCGCGCGGCGCTTGCCGCGCACTGGACCGTCACGTTCTGCGACCGCAACGGCGCCACGTGCGAGCAGGCCAGCGCGCTGTGGGGGACCTTCAAGAAGAAGGCGCAGTTTGCCGCTCAACTTGCATACGACACCGTCAGCGAGCAGATCGCCTCCTCAGGCGACCAACAGCTTTCGGATGCCCGTATCGAAACCGGCACCCTCAAGCCCGGCGATTTGGAGCCCACTTGGCGTGGCGGCGCGCAGTCCTCGCACGCCAAGGCGTCCGGACGCCTCGTGGTCAAGGGCGGCAGCTGACCGCACGCCAAACGCCCCACCCTTTCGCAGCATTGTTATACCTGCCCTTGCGCCACCTGCCGGTGCACGCCTATGTGTCTTGCAAAGAGGCTGCTTCACGCAGGGCAGCTTGCAACAAAGGCGCTGCAATACCATGGCGATTGCCGACATCTTGTCCGATTTCGAATTCCTTGAGGATTGGGAGGATCGTTATCGCTACGTGATCGAGCTTGGCCGGGACCTTGCGCCGCTGCCCGAGGCCCTGCGCACCGATGCCAACAAGGTGCGCGGCTGCGCCAGTCAGGTCTGGCTCGCCACGCGCCGCGTGCCCGCAGGCGGTAACGGCAAGGACAAGCTGGAAATGCAGGGCGCAAGCGACGCCATGATCGTGCAAGGCCTGATTGCCGTGCTGTTTGCGATCTATGAGGGCAAGACGGCCGACGAGATCCTGGCGACGGACGCCCACGCGATCTTCGCCAAGCTTGGGCTCAAGGAACATCTCACCCAACAGCGCTCCAATGGCCTCGCCTCCATGGTCGCGCGCATCCGTGCCGACGCCGGCGCGATCGCGGCCGCCTGATTTCGCCTGGCTTTCGTGATGCGTCTCAACTCCCGGCGAGGTCGGCCATCGGCCGATAGCCCGGCGCACCCCAATGGTGCACGCGCGCCGGTCCGTCGTGCCGCGCGGCCGGCCAGCCCACGAGACCGTAGTGCCGCGCCAGCGCCTGCAGCGCGATCTGAAGCACGATCTTTGCCGAGCGCTGAGGCCAGCCGGCCGACTTTTCCAGGCTCTCGAGCCCTTTCAGATAGCAGCACACGTCGATGAGGATTCCGGCAAGTTCAGGTCCTACGGCGATCAATGCACGGTTGACGCGTTCGCGCGCCGCAATGACGTTGTCGGCGAGATCGACACCCGCTCCGGGAGCAGATCGGCGCGACGCAGAGTTGCAGGGCAGCGCCGACCAGCTCGCCGTCACCTTCTGCGCCAGCAGCGCAAAATGATAGTCGCGCCTCAGCCGCTCGCCCGCATCGAACTCCTCGCGCGAAATCATGGGCCGGCCGTCCTTGTCTTTGCGGCCGGCGAGCCATGCGAGCGGGCTCTCCTGCGGGTTAATGCGCGGTGCGCGCACATACGCGCTCTTGGGCGTCCGCCGTGACGGACGCGTTGCTCGTCTCATTTGCATGAAAGGCCCCTGGCTTAGCTGGTCGTCGTTGATGAAGACATGCGCGCAGCCATCACGGGCACCGCCCATTCGAGCAAATCGAGCGCGCGGTCGAACGCGGGATCATCGCGCGCGTCCTCGATGACGGCGCAGGCGTGTGCCACGGTGGTGCGGTCGCGTCCGAACATGCGCCCGACATCCGTCAAGGACAGGCGGCAGGCGACGTGACCGAGATACATGGCAACTTGGCGCGCATGCGCCGCGCGGGCAACCCCGCGGCTAAATGCGGACAACTGTGCCTTATCCACGTCAAACACACGCGTCACAGCCAATTCAATCACCTTGCGCGAGAACGCCAATCGCTCATCACGCCACGCTGGGCCACGGGCAGGAGGCGCAGGACACGGCGGTGTCCGGCATGCGCAGGCATCCAGCAAGGTTGCAACCCTGGTCGTCTCGTTGAACATGAACGTGGCCCCGCGGCTTTCAAGCTTTCGATCGGGCGATGCTAGCGCAGAGCACTTGCGCCCAGGCATGAAAGCTAATCCAAGCGTGAACGGCGGGGATAAATCGGTACGCAATTTTTTCCATTCGCGCGCGGCCGCGTTCATCGTCGCGGGTGAAGTTATCCCCGAGGGGTGCTCATGGGGCGATGGTTGCGTCTATGCGCAAACAGTCCTCGTCAATTCTCCCCGCACAGAACCAGTATAGCGATCCGCGCACGCTCGTGCGTCGCGCCGAGCTGCAGCGCCTGCTGCCCATGTGGCCTCATGAACTGGCCGATCTTTCGTTAAACGGGCGGCGGCGCATCCTGCAGTTTCTTGCACGCGCGCTTCGCGAGGAGCGCCGCCGTTGCAGAGCGGGACACTGGACGTATGACCTGGCCCGCCACGCCGCGCTGGCGCGGCACATGACATGGGAACGCGGCGAGCTTGAGAAATTGCAGCGGGCGAGATCGCTTGCGCAACCTCTGAAAAGACCTCACGTCGCGGACCCGTCAGAGAACCGCTAGAGTGCTATACGGAAAAGCAGGAACCGGTTGCGCAAAATACCGCAAGACGCGCTCAGCGAATTATTTGCGGGTACCCAAGCCCATCTTCTTGGCTAGATCGGAGCGAGCCCGGGCATAGTTGGGCGCGACCATCGGATAGTCGTGCGGCAGGCCCCATTTCTCGCGATATTCCTCTGGCGACATGTTGTAGTGCGTACGCAGGTGGCGCTTGAGGGATTTAAACTTTTTGCCGTCTTCCAGACAGATGATGTAGTCGGGCATGACCGACTTCTTGACGGCAATCTTCGGCTTGCCCTCATCCCGCTCAGGGGTCGATTGCCGTCCCGCGGCGCGGCTGAGCGCGGCGTGGGTGTCTGCGATCAAGCCGGGAAGCTCTGTCGACGAGATCGGATTCTTGCTGACGTAAGCGGCGACAATATTGGCTGTAATTGCCACCAAGTCGGCGCTGCCCGCGCCGTCGTTTTCTTCCTGCATTAGTGAAACCTGTCGAATACTGCCAAACGCTTGCGGCCTAGGACCCTGATCAGCGTTCAGCGTTTCATTTGCTCCTGACCGCCCCACTACTTTGCATTACTTGCGGCAATGGAAAAAGTTCCAGGTGGACGCTGCTGTCGTAGCTTGCCAAGTCTTTGGACACAGCTCAATTGATTGTCAACGGTAAGATTTCCCTGAACCCAAGACGTGATGAATTCTTACACAGTCCTATTTGCCCCATGAATTGCGGCGCGGCGCTGGTTAACTACCCTATGTATTGACCCCGCCCGCCCAAGAGTAGAGCTTGCGATCGACTTCCCTCCCCTCTCCGCCAGCAAGTGAAAGTCTCAGATGTCTGACACGTCTCTCACCACCCTGCCCCCTTTGGCCGCGCCTGTCGCAGCCCGCCGCCCGGTTCGCACAACGCACCACGGCGTTGACCTCGCCGACGATTACGGATGGCTGAGGGCGGCCAACTGGCAAGAGGTGATGCGCACGCCTTCGCTGCTTGATCCTGAGATCCGCGCCCACCTCGAGGCTGAGAATGTCTATATGCAGGCCCAGCTCGCGCATACGAGCGCGCTGCAAGAGACGCTGTTCAAGGAAATGAAGGCGCGCCTCAAGGAGGACGACCGCCAGGTGCCGACGCCGGACGGACCGTGGGAGTACTTTCCACGTTTCGTGAAGGGCGGACAGTATGCTCAGCTCTGCCGCATTCCGCGCTGCGGAGACGCCGAGGCGGCAAACGTCATTCTCGACGGCAACAAGGAGGCCGCTGGCAAAACCTACTGGGATCTGGGCGGCGCAAGCCACGCGCCCAACCATGCGCTGCTCGCCTATGCCAGCGACGACAAGGGTTCGGAACTCTACACGATCCGCATTAGAGATCTTGCAACCGGCGAGAACCTGCCCGACGAGATCCCCGATACGCGCGGTTCCCTGGTGTGGGGCCAGGACAGCCGGACGCTCTACTATGTGCGCGTCGACGCCAACCACCGCCCTCTTTACGTGTATCGCCACATCGTCGGCACGCCTGCCAGCGAAGACGTTTTGATCTATGAAGAGAAGGATATCGGCTTTTACGTCGGCGTGTCGGCGACCCAGTCGCAACGCTACATCACCATCGACATTCACGACCACGAGACGAGCGAGATCCATATCCTGGATGCGGCCGATCCCACGTCTCTACCCCGGCTCATCGCGCCGCGATCGAAGGGTCATCAATATTCGCTCGAGCATAACGGCGACCGCCTGATCATCACGACGAACTCCCAAGAGGCGGAGGACTTCCGGATCGTTGAAACGCCGATCGAGACGCCAGGCATGGACCATTGGCGCGAGATCGTCCCTCACCGCCCCGGCCGCCTGATCATCGACGTGAACGTCTACGCCCGCCATATGACCCGCCTGGAACGCGAGGACGGGCTACCCAGGATCGTGATCACGCGGCTCGAGGATGGCCAGGAGCATTCCATTGCCTTCGACGAGGAGGCCTATGCGCTTGGCATGGCTGCTGGCTACGAGTACGCCACGACAAGCCTGCGTTTCACGTACTCCTCCATGACGACGCCCGCGGAGACGTATGACTACGACATGGAAAGCCGGGCGCGCACGTTGCGCAAGCGCCAGGAGGTTCCCAGCGGTCACAACCCGCAGAACTACGTCACCCGCCGCTTGTTCGCGACCGCGCAGGATGGCGAAAGCGTTCCCATCACGCTGCTCTACAAGAAAGACACCGCACTCGATGGCAGCGCGCCGGTGCTGCTCTATGGCTACGGCGCCTATGGCATCTCCATGCCCGCGTCGTTCTCGACGGGACGCCTGTCGCTGGTCGACCGCGGGTTCATCTATGCCATCGCGCACATCCGCGGTGGCAAAGACAAAGGCTACCGCTGGTATACGGCGGGCAAGATGAAGAACAAGGTCAACACCTTCACGGACTTCATCGCCGCAGGCGAGCATCTGGCGGCCCAGGGGCTGACCCGGCGCGGCCGCATCGTGGCACAGGGCGGCTCAGCAGGCGGCATGCTGATGGGCGCGGTCGCCAACATGGCGCCTGACCTGTTCCTGGGGATCATCGCGGAGGTGCCATTCGTCGACGTGCTCAACACGATGCTCGACAAGGATTTGCCGCTGACACCGCCTGAGTGGCCCGAATGGGGCAATCCGATCCTGAGCGCGGAGGAGTTCGCCGCCATTCGCGCCTATTCGCCCTACGACAACGTCGCGCGCAAGGCGTATCCGCATATTTTGGCCGTTGCCGGTTTGACCGATCCGCGCGTGACGTACTGGGAGCCTGCCAAGTGGGTCGCAAAGCTGCGCGCCAACGCGTCCAGCGCCAATTTGATCCTTCTGAAGACGAATATGGGCGCAGGACACGGCGGCGCGTCGGGGCGCTTTGAGGCTTTGAAGGACACCGCGCTCACTTATGCGTTCGCCTTGAGCATCGCGGGCCTTGCCGGAGAGTCGACGCTTGGAGCCTAGAGCCGTTCTGACTGCAGTGGAATCGCGGATCGGCCCGCAGCCGGTTGCGACCTCATGGATGACTTCCTTCTCCCATGGAAGAAGGTGCCCCGAAGGGGCGGATGAGGAGACTGCCGCAATCAGCGGCGCGTGCCGAAGTCCCTCACCTGTCGCTGCGCGACATCCTCTCCCGTCCCGGGAGAGGAAAAAGATTGACTCTGTATGATCGCGACACCTTCTACAACCGGTTGCGATCTCATGGAATGACTTCCTTCTCCCGTGGGGAGAAGGTGCCCCGAAGGGGCGGATGAGGGGATGCCAGCAATCGGCCGGAGCAATGCTGAAGTCCATCACCTCTTGCTTTGCGACATCCTCTCCCGAAATCGGAAAAGGCAGCTCAGCCAACTTTATGATTGCGAGATCGCGGGCAGAAAAATAAAAGGCCCGCGATGCGCTCGCGGGCCTCGTAATCCGGACAAATAAAAAGGGCCCCTTCCGGGGCCCTTTGCGTTAGCAGCGCTTAGGCTGCATCGACTTGGTAGGTAGGCGTTTTCATAGCCTCCTCGTATCCAGTGTCGGACTTCAAAGAAATTCCGATGTACCGAACTCGTCCTGCAATCCGCTCCTTCTTTACGCCGAGATCTGCGAACTCGCGTCCGAAGCTCGGCAAGGCCAGAGGTTCCTTGCCCTTGGTTTCACACCATGAGCAGTAATCCTCATACAGTTGAGTAGCGGTGACACTCGATCCGTCCTGGACCTCGATGCTCTCCTTATAGAAACGCTGCACGTCAGATTCCGGCGCGACCAGTCTGGCAGGCGCCGCCTTGCTTTCGACTTTGATCTCAGCCTTGGCTTCGACCACCTTTGCTTCTGCCGCATGCGCCTCGATAGCGGGGCGTTCGGCTTGCTTTTCGATGCTCCTGTTGTCATTGGCACCGGAACGCGGCTTCTGAACAGCCAGGGCATTGAGAGCCGGAGCTGCCACTGTTGCCGCAACAGTGTCATCCTCGATCTCGCGGCGCAGACGCGGCGCGGACGGGGCATAGGCGTCGTTGATACGCCATTGACTGAAGGCAACGTACATCCCGAAGCCAGAGCCGATCTCGAGCAGCATCGCGATGAAAATCGTCATCGCCATCTGCACGCGCTCGATGCTCACGCCCGGAAGGAACGCACCTGCAAGATCGGCAAGCACCTTGGCCTGCGGATCGGATTCAGACAAAGCCGTGGTTCCAGCCATGCCCGCGATTTTCGCCTTGAGACCGGATATGCGATCGTTGGCGGATTGGGCTTCGCTAGCCGCGGCGAGCTCTGCGTTGAGTCCGTGGAACTCCTGACACAGATCGCGTGTGGTCTTGCCCGACACTTTCGTGCAGCCTTCCGACCACTTCCACGCTTTCTGCGTCTTCAGTCCATCGATCGCGCTTTGCACCGTCTCATAGGGGCGATGCTGCGGGATCCACCCAGCCTGCTCTTCGGCACGCTTCAGATCATCGCGCAGATCCTGGTAGACCTGAGCGGTTTGCGCGCGCTGACCCGTCGTATCGAACCGGTTCAAGGCGGCGTGCCCCAGCGCGCTCGTCATCGAATAGGCAGTCACAACCACCCACACGATTGCCGAAGCCCCGGCCTGGGACCACATTTTGTTTCGTATCGCGGCGAAGAAGAAAAACGGTATCAGCGCTTTCAAACAGTCTGCTGCGGCGGATGCCGCGCCGTAGATCTGGCCGTCCAGCTCGGTTCGCCCGAGACTGAACCCAAATCGCCAGTTCATCGCTGCCGAGACGGCCAATAGCACGCCTGCAGCGAGAACCCCCAGAACACCTAGGAGGTGCCTCATAGTCCCTCTCCATATGAGAGGCCGCGTCGAACGCTTCAAACATCAACGACCGGCCATTTCCCTTTTGTGATCCATCCGCGAGGGGCCGGCGTGGACCAAGGCTCTCAATCGCACACAATCACGCGCGCAACCTCTCCGTGCACCAGATCGACCCGTCCGTGAGCTCCGGCACCATCCCCATGGGTCCGGCAGACGCCCGACGCAAGTACCCGTCAGTTACGCTTGAGAGCTTGCCTTGCACATAATTTCCCCAGGTTATCCCAGGCGGTTATCGCCGCTCGATCCCGTCTGTGGAGAACTCCCGGACTAGCGTGCAAGACATCACATTTATGGAAGCAATACAGATCCCCTCAACCTCAAGAGGTACGTGATTCGTAATGAATTGTTAAGGGAATCATAGAGCTAGGTGTGACATCAAAGTCGCGTTCACCTCGCCTTACAGACTCTTGTCCAAACTGCGGCGAGAGCACCGTCCACCGGTTATCAACCGGCCCTACCCTGCGCACGCCCGAACCATGCACAGGCATATGAGAGGCGGATCTGGTCTGTCGCTCGGGCTCCATCGGATCGGCGTCATGGCGATCCATTCCCGGCATCGGAAAACGGGGTCATCACAGCGCTCCTGACGCACTCCCGAGTTGCGCATAAGAGTTTCTAATTTACCAGAGCTAAAGATATGGTGCATCCTGAGCGATAACGTCTACCGGACGTCGCGGGTGGACACTAAGTCATTGGCAGAGAACGCGAGCGGCACGCTGACTAATAGCCAGACTTAGCACAAGTCGAACCCGTTGGCGGATGGGTTTGACGCTTGTTGTGCAGTGCGAAAGTGCAGTGCGAGGAGGAGAGTTCCATGCAGCGTTTCGGCGGACTTCTGCTCATTCTCACTGGTGTCTCGCTCGGTGCCTACACCTTCCTGCCTCCCCCTTTCGACGGTGAGCAATCCCTGCGGGAGATGACCCGCATTTCGGCGGCTCCCGACAGGTCGCTTGACGGGATCGGGATTGGGCCCGGCGAAGGCGCGGGAAGCCTCTATGCCGGCCAGAGGCTGGCTGCGGCAAGCAACGCGGGCAACAGGCTTGAAACCGGCGCGGTGAACAAGCCGTCGGCTGCGTGGAGTGCCATCGTGACCGCCGCCCCCGCCCAGGGGCGCATCATGTCGTCGAAACCTGGCGACCGCCGGACCCGGGTACAACTGACGCGCGATCTCCAGGCGGAGCTCAAGCGCGTTGGATGCTATGGCGGGGAAATCACCGGCGCGTGGTCGTCCTCCACAAAGCGGGCCATGCGCGCCTTCATGGAGCGGGTGAACGCGACGCTGCCGATCGAGGATCCTGATTACATCCTGCTGACCCTGGTCCAGGGTCACACGGCCCAGGCTTGCGGCGTGGGATGCCCTTCGGGCCAGACCCCATCTGACAGCGGGCGCTGCCTGCCGAATGCCGTGGTTGCTGCACGCGCCGCCAAGGATATCAAAACTCCAGCCGCCGCCGATGGTGTCAGTGACGGGCGCGTTGCGCGCAACCGTCTGCAACCGCCGGCACCGCGCACAAGCATTGCCTCCGTTGCCAAGCCGCCTGTTGGGGCCGCCGCGCGCGCCGCACCGGTACGCGCCGCGCAGGACCAAGTTGCAGCGCGCACCGATACCGGACGCGCAGAACGTCTGCCCTGGCAGGACGGCGATACGTCCGCGCCCCGCCGCGGCAGCCGTCCTGACGGCATGATGGCCATCGGTGGTCCTCGCCACGAGGCGGATCCGACGCAAGCACCGCCGTCCGCCACGATAACGCCGCCACGCGGACGGATGCATATCGTGACAACGGAGGATGACGTCGATTGGCGCAACGACCGCGCGGCGCCCGTCCTCGCCCCTCCAAGCGGTGAGGCCCGCGCGGAGGAATATTTCGAGCCCGAGTCTGCGGCAAAGCCCGTGCGCAGCGCCTCTAAACGCAAGCACGCGAAATCGGCCAAGCGGGGCAAGTCCGCACCTTACTACGCCAGGAAGGTGAAACCGGCGAAGTTCTTCTACTACGCGGGCAATAACAACGGCCGCCGCCGCGGCTTCCCGCGCCCGGGCTCGCCCGCCTACAACATGCTGCAAGCCATGGGTGGCATTTTCTAACGATTGGCTCAGCGGTAGAGCACTTACCTTGACGTGGTAGGGGGCTCGCAGGAACCGTCGGCCTTTTCGTCCCTCGGCCGCAGCCTACCCGCTGCGCGTACCGTTGAGAATCCAGTCGAGGTAGGCGGCGCTTCCGGCTGCGACAGGTAACAACAGCACCGCCGGCGTCTCGTAAGGATGCTCCGCGATGATCGCCGCCATGCAGGCGTCCGCCCTGCCCGACGCCGTCTTGGCAATCAGCACGGCCTCCGTGGCGCGTTCCACCGCCCCCTGCCAGGCATAGATCGACACCATCCCCGGGAGGATGTTGATGCAGCCCGCCAGATTCTGAGCGATCAGAGTTTGGCCCGCGGATTCAGCCGTCTCCAGGCTTGGAAAGGTGGTGTAAACCATCACCACCTCACACTGAGAGCTGACCTCGCCCCTGACCCCCGCCCCAGCCGAGGGCTTGTCGTTTTCCGCCACTTGAGCGAGCCTCCCTGACCTGGCGCCAGGGGATACACCCCGTGCGCCCATCATCCCAACGAAGAAAAGCACCTGCGCATCATGCCAAAAAGCAAGGCCCGGTTCGATAAAATCTCGTTCGTTTCGAGTGACGTGCCGGAGGCCGTCGAGGCGCGCAATAGACTGACCGCGCTCTATGGCGCGGTGGAGCCGCGCGAAGCACAGGCCATTGTCGCGCTCGGCGGCGACGGCCTGATGCTGCAGACGCTCCACCGCTACATCAACGACAAGATCCCCATCTACGGCATGAACCGGGGTTCGGTCGGCTTTCTCATGAACGAATACCGTGAGGATGCGCTGCGCGAGCGTTTGGCGGCTGCGGAAGTCACGCGCATTCACCCGCTCGTCATGATTGCGTACGATGCCGCGGGCAAGGCGCACAAGGGCCTCGCCATCAACGAGGTTTCGCTGTTTCGCGAACGCTACCAGGCCGCCAAGCTCAAGATCAGCATCGACGGCAAGGTGCGATTGGAGGAACTGATTTGCGATGGCGTGCTGGTGGCGACGCCCGCGGGATCGACGGCCTACAACCTCTCGGCTCACGGGCCCATTCTGCCGATCAACACGCCGCTGCTCGCGCTGACGCCCATCAGTCCGTTCCGCCCGCGGCGCTGGCGTGGTGCGCTCATTCCCAACAAGGCGCGCATCACCTTCACTGTCATGGAGTCGGAGAAGCGCCCCGTCAGCGCGGTGGCCGACCATTTCGAAATCCGCCACGTCATCAAGGTCGAGATTGAAAAGGCGCGCAACGTCGACCTCTTCATGATGTTCGATCCCGATCACGGAATGGAAGAGCGCGTGCTGGCTGAGCAGTTTCGCTACTGAGCGCTCCTCGCGCCGGACTTGCGCGCTTCCGCGGTGCAAGCGCCGCGTCAGTCGGCATCCGCCAGGCGCGGCAAACCCTGGGCAGCAGGCGCTAACAATGTGCCCCTCATCAGGTTGCGGGCTTGCATCTGCTGAGGATCGGACTCTGCCATCCTGACGTCTTGGTCCGCCCCCAGCGCGGCGTTCAAACGCGCATCGAGCGCGGCGAGCGTCAGCGTGCGATGTCCGCCGAGCATGGGTGCGAGCGCGGGAATGGCCGCCACGGCATGGGCCGATGGATCATGCACCAGAGACTGCGTATAGGAGGCTGCGGCCTTGAGGCCAGCGGCGTGCGCGATGAGCAAGGCGCCGCGCGAGGGACGCCTGCCCGTCTCGGCTGCAAGACGCTGTGTGAGTTGAAGCGTAGCAGCCGCCATCACGCGCGCGGCAATCTCCTCGTTGTCCTTGAGCGCGAGGATCTCGGCGCGCTCAGCCTGCGTCGCCACGTAGTAACGTCCGGAAGATGTCTGAAAAATACGGGCGCCGTAGATGGCCAGAACATCGGACGACGGCGCTGCGGTTTTGACCGCGCGCAACCACGCGCTGTCATCGAGCAGGTCGGCCCCTGCACGCGCGGACACGTTTTCGATCTGGCTGTGGGATGAGGTGGTCAGAGATACCCGACTGGCCTTCTCGGCTGGGGCATGAAACGCCAGCGAGAAGGCCATGATGAGGTAGTGGGGAACGTCCCAAAGGCTACTCAAGATACCACTCCGTTACCGACACGAGGAAACGAACCAGATACTCAAGCACCCTGCTCGGGGCGTACATTGGCTCAGGATGCACCAGGGGCGGTAAATGGCGCGTAAATGCCCGCAGCGGCGCATCGCTGCTGTATCGCCGCGACAGTCACGCCAAGCCCTCCTGGGTCCCGGCGCTCGCTGCACTCGCCCGGGATGACATAGAGAGACAACACTCGGGCGAGGTTCCGTACTCGGTCGAGGTTCCGTCAGGCGCTCCAGTGGGTGAGCAAGTTGGCCGGGTCCGGGCGCTCCCGCTCCTCCGGTTTCTCGGCCGGCGTGCCGATGTAGATGAAGCCCGCCACGCGCTCGCTGTCCGTGAGTTGCAGCGCGGAGCGTACGGTGGGGCTGTAGGAAACCCACTCCGTGATCCACGATGTCCCAAAGCCCATGGCATTCGCCGCCAGGCACACGTTGAAGCACACCGCACCGGCCGACAGGATCTGCTCCCACTCGGGCGTGCCGGGACGCGGCTTGATCTGCGAGATGACCGCGAGCACGAAGGGCGCACGCGTGAAACGGGCACGCTCCATGTCGAGACGCATATGGCTAGGCGGTTCTTTTTCCTCCGCTTCGCAGGCCTTCGCGAACACCTCGCCGATGGCCTTGCGCGCGTCCCCCTCGAAAGCGATGAATCGCCAGGGCGTCAGCTTCTTGTGATCGGGAA
Source organism: Hyphomicrobium sp. (assembly GCA_016793445.1). Lineage (GTDB taxonomy): Bacteria > Pseudomonadota > Alphaproteobacteria > Rhizobiales > Hyphomicrobiaceae > Hyphomicrobium_B. The sequence goes on from JAEUME010000001.1 coordinate 261,106, forward strand.
CACGGCTCGCAATCGTGAGTATCTCTTGAAGTTGCGATGGCGTGGGTCCGGGCGCTAACAGTTTGTCCGGCTTGACCGATCTGCGGTTGGCCAGAAATGACAAAATCGAATGGTCCATGCTCTTTCCGGTGGATGTGACATCCATCTCTCGCTATCGCAATTGCGAAGCTGTTACAATGGCGCAGCATTCAGGGGAACCCGTGAGCAAGATGGTGACGCGATACGTCCTGGCGCTGATTCTGGCGGCTTTCGCCCTGGCGGCGGGCGGACCGGACAGTTCGAACGCCCAAGATCCCAAGCCGCAATCGGGTGCGCAAGAGGCTCAACCTCAACAGGACCGCCCCATGCAGGACGCCGCCCCCAGCGGCCAGCGCTCTGTCCTGTTCATGGTCGACGGCTCGGGCTCCATGTGGGCGCGCTTCGATACGCCCAGTGAACCGCGCGCCAAGATCGATGTCGCACGCGATCTTATCCGGCCCCTCATTGCGCCCGGTGCCAATGCTGCCCGCGTCGGCCTAGCCTCCTTCGGTCACCGCCGGCGCGGCGACTGCTCGGACGTCGAAGTGATTGCACCGCTTGGCAGCGCCCGCGAGCAGGTCGTGGCCGAACTCGACAAGCTCAATCCCCGTGGCAAAGGACCGCTCGCGCAGGCCATTCGTGAGGCGGCCGGCGCCATCGGGACCGAACGCCCGGCCGCCGTCGTCATTGTCAACGATGGCGTTGACAACTGCCGCCAGGATGCGTGCGCCGCAGCCACCGAGTTCGCCGCCCAGGCACCCGGCGTCCCCATTCATGTCGTCGGCATCGCCGTCGATCCAGCCTCGGCCGCGGGCCTGCAATGCATTTCCAAGGCCACCGGTGGGTCATTCTTCGACGCGCGCGATCCGCTTGCGCTCGCCACCGGCATCAGCGAGGTGGCGCTGCGCGCGCTCGGCGATGCACCGGCCGCTGCCGCGGCGTCAGAGGCGGCTGCCCAGGCTCCTGCGCCGCTCCCCCAAGCTGCGCTGCGGGCGACACTTGCCCTGGCCGAGGGCGGCAAGCCCATGGCCAGCGCGGCTTACTGGCGGGTCCTTGACAAAGACTCCGGGACGGTCGTTGCCGAAGCCCATGCGCCGGGCATCGCTGAAAACATCAAGCCGGGCGACTACATCGTCGAAGCGCAGATGGGTGGCATGAAGGCGAGCGCCCCCGCGCACATCGAGGCGGGCCAGCCCACAACGCTTGCGCTCGCCCTCAAGGCGGCGCGGCTTGCCGTCAAGAGCAAGGGTGCCAAGCCGCCGTCCTCCCAAAGCGCGCCGCTCGTCACCGTTCGCGAAGGGCCCGGTGGCACGACGCCGGGCGCAACCGTCCTGATCGGACGGCTCGACGACATCGACGCGCTGCTGCCGCCTGCCAGCTACCTTGTGACGATCACCGACCAGCAGATCAGCCAAGAGCAGTCCGTCTCACTGGCGGAAGGCACCGAAACGACGATGGCGATCGATATGAAGTCGGGCCGCCTTTCGCTGTCGGCCGTCACGCCGGACAATGGCACCCCGCTTCACGATGTGAGCTTCTCAATACTCGAAGACGATCCCGACAGCCCCGATGGCCTGCGCGAGGTGCGCCGCTCCCGCGCACCCCAACCCAGCTTCAGCCTGCCAGCGGGCACCTATTATGTGGTCGCCCGCGCCGGATACGCCGAGCTGCGCCAGCGCATCGCACTAAGCCCTGGTGATGACGTGATGAGAGCCCTGGTTCTGCCTGCGGCTCAGTTCAAACTTTCCGCGCAGGTTTCCGGATCGCCCGCCCCCGGCAATGCTGGCCTCGTCTATCGGATAGAATCGCTCGGCAAGGACGCGCGCGAGATCGCACGGGTGTCTGCACCGCAATTTCAAGGATTGCTCAACGCAGGCCGTTATCGCGTGTCTGCCACGCTTGAGCAGAACGCGGCCGGTGCGCAGCAGGAGATCACCCTGGAAGCCGGCAAGCCTCTGGAGATCACCCTCAAGATCGACGCGGGCGAGGCAACGCTGCGCGCGCCCGCGACGGCGAGCAGCAGCGGATACGACACGTTCTGGGAACTGCGCGACGCGCAAGGGCGGGCGATCTGGCACGCAACCTCTGGTGAACCCAAGGTTCTCCTGGCGCCAGGACGCTATAGCGTCCGGCTGGAAACGCGCGATACCATCCTGCAGGCCACATTTGAAATCGCCGCCGGTGAGAAAAGGACAATAGAGTTGGGGGGCGGCTGATGGGCGCGCGTTCCGGGGTAATTCGAAGACAAGTTATTCGAACACAAGGAGAGGGACACATTCGCGTTTCGCTACAATTTTCGATGCCTGCATTCGCCCTCGCGCCGACGGCTGCGCGGGCGCTTGTGTGTCAAGCAGCCGTTGCCCTCGCCTTAGCCGGCGCGGCATCACACGCTCATGCGACCTCGTCAGACCAGATCGTCGTTGCTCAGGCGAGCGATTGGTCCGCAGACATCGACGTCAAGAAGAGTGCACCCGCCAAACCCAAGCTACCGGCCAAACCCGCCAATACGACCGTCATCGAGCGCAGCCAGGATGCGGCAAGCACTGGCAACGGTGAACTCCATCTCGTTGCGCTGCTCACGGTGGATGGCCAGCAGATCGATGAAGGCGTCGTCTGGCGCGTTTTCCAGACGGCGGGAAGTGCCAAACCCAAGCTGGTCGCGGAAAAACGCGAAGCTAGCCCTGGACTGAAGCTTCAGCCGGGCGACTACACCATCAACGCCGCATTCGGACGGGCTAATCTGACGCGCAAGATTTCGGTCAAAGCCGGCAGCACGGCAACGGAACGGTTCGTGCTCAACGCCGGGGGCTTGCGCGTTACCGTCAGCGTCGCGGGCAAACCGGCGCCGGAAGGCAGTGTCACGTACGCGATTTATTCGGATGACCGCGACCAGTTCGCCAATCGCGGCGACGTCATGACCGGCGCAAAGCCGGGTCTCGTCATCCGCCTCAATGCAGGCATCTATCACATCGTCTCGACGTACGGGGACGCCAACGCAAAGGTTGAAGCCGACGTCACGGTGGAGGCGGGCAAATTGACGGAAGCCTCCGTCGTTCATCAGGCCGCCAAGGTTGCCTTCAAACTCGTCACACATGCAGGCGGCGAGGCGCTGCCCGATACGCATTGGACGATCCAGACCCAGGGCGGCGAATCCGTGAAGGAGAGCGTGGGCGCGTTGCCTACTCACGTGCTGGCGCCCGGCAACTATACGGTCCTCGCTAAATCCGGCGGCCGCGTTTTCAAACGCCAGTTCAGCGTGAAAGATGGTGAGATGGCCAACGTCGAAGTCGTGGCCCAGGGCGGGGAGGCAGGTGCGCCGGAACAAACCAGCGGCGAGTCCTATCCTCAGCCGGATTTCAAAAATCCGTAAGAACCCAATCAGTGGGACAGCCGTTGGCCCTCATCCGCCGGTCGATCTTGTCGCCTTCCGAACGCATGCCAGCTTCGAGAAACGCCATGCGCGCCATCTGCCAGTGCTCGCAGGCGGTGATGGGATCGCCCGCCTCGTAAGCCGCCTCGGCCAGATCGAGGCGGCACTCGGCGTGCAGCTCGGGGTGCTTATGCATGGCCGCCAGACCCGCGGCCGAACGCATCGCATCCAGCCCTGCGGACATTTCGCCGTTGGCCATACGGGCCCGCCCCAGCGCCAGATAGATCATTGCGAGCGCGATTGGCTGACCCATTTGCTCAGCGCCCGCTAAACGATCCTCCAACTGCTCGACCGTTTCGCCGCCATAGAGTTTCAGGCCCGACGTCGCGCCCGTGGACGTGCCTGGCGCCAGAGGCGGAGCCGACACGATGCTGTGCGGCGCATTGCCTGCGCGTTCCTTGGCGTTGGGCGAATCCTGATCGCGCGCCTCATGGCGCTGTTGCACTCGGGAATGAAGCAGAAAGAGAAGCACGAGAAGTCCCAGAACCGGAAGAGCGAGAATGCTATAGCGAAGCACCAACTCGTACGATGCTACATCGGACACGGGAAATCTGGCCTCCAACGTGATTGGCCGTGACTCAAACGCCCCCTACACGCGCCAGAGCATCTCTCATCGGAAGGGCGCGGCGTACATTAATCCGCCTTTCGTCCACAAGTTGTTGAGTCCGCGCTCCAGACGCAACGGTGTTCCCTTGCCGAACGTGCGCTCGAAGATCTCGGAATAATTGCCAACCTGCCCGATAATTTGCCGCGCCCAGTCGCGCGCGAGACCCAGCGGCTGCCCAAGATTCGATTCCACGCCCAGGAACCGGCGTACGTCCATGAAGCTGGTGTTTTCCATATTGGCCACGTTGGAAGACGTAAGCCCCATCTCCTCGCCCGCGATCAGGGCCATGACCGTCCAGCGCACGATCGTAAACCAGTTCTCATCCCCCGATCGGACATAAGGGCCGATCGGCTCCTTGCCGATCTGCTCGGCAAGCAAGGCATGATCGGCGGGCGAGGAGAGCTTGGAACGTTCGTATGCCAGAAGCGAAACATCGCCGGTCAGCACAGTACATCCGCCTGACGCATAGGCCTGCACAAGATCTTCCCAGCGCTGCGAGGTGATGAGCTGATAGCGCATCTTGGTACGCGTGAAGTATTCGGCGACCGCGCGTTCTCCCGAGCCCCCTGGAAGCACGCAGATCGAGGCGCCGGACAACTCCAGAACACTTGAAACGGCATGACTGCGCGGAACCAGAAAACCCTGACCGTCGTAAAACAGCACGGACGTGAACCGCGCGCCGAGATCGGAGTCACGCGACAAAGTCCACGACGTCGCGCGCAGCAGCACGTCGATTTCGCCCTCCTGCAAGGCCTTGAAGCGATCCGACGTCGGCAATGCACGAAACTTCACGCTCGATTTGTTGCCAAACACCGCGGCGGCAAGCGCCGAACAGAATTCGACTTCGATCCCGCTCCAGCGTCCGTTGGAATCGACGAGCGAAAAGCCGGGTGAATTCTCTCCCACTCCGCAATTGATGTAGCCGCGCGCCTTCACGGCATCGAGCGTCGTCGGGGGCGCAGCACTCACCACGCGAGCCCCAGGTGCAAGGCTGCCGCCGGCCACGATCACGGCACACAGCCAACGCTTCAACATCTTTGCAATCGACATAACTTCCAAGCTTTTCCGGACACCCGCGTGGCGGCCCGGCGCAACCTGACAGCCTGCTCAGACGCAGACTTCAGGCGAACGCGCCATGAAGCGTAACCAGGTGCCCCTTTTTGAACGCCAGCACAGTTCTCCAGGGTGGCGCGAAGGTCAAGCCTTGACCCGAGCGTCAAGATGCGTCACAGGGCGATTTTCTGGGCTGCATCGCGAGGATCTTCATGGGCAAAAAGAATGACGCTCAAGCGGGTAGCCGGCAACCCGCCACCGACGTCGTCCACCTGGGACGCGACCCGGCCTCCCAATATGGCTTCGTGAATACCCCTGTTTACCGTGGTTCCACGGTGCTCTTCCCCACAGTGGAGGCACTAAAGAGCCGCACCCAGGCCTATACTTATGGGCGACGCGCGACCCCGACGACGAGGGCGCTGGAGGAAGCTCTCACGGCCTTGTCGGGCGGCACGTTTACGATGTTGGCGCCGAGCGGACTTTGTGCCGTGACCGCCGCGCTTCTGGCCTTCGTCAGAGCGGGCGACGAAATCCTGATGGTCGACACGGTCTATCAGCCCACGCGCGCCTTTTGCGACAGCATGCTGAAGCGGCTTGGCGTGACGACACGATACTACGATCCGCTCATCGGCGGGGGCATTCGCGATCTGATCCAGAGCAACACACGTCTTGTCTTTGTAGAAAGCCCCGGGTCACAGACCTTCGAGATGCAGGATCTGCCGGCCATCGCGGAGGCGGCACACGCGCGCGATCTCGTCGTGATCGCCGACAACACGTGGGCCACACCGCTGTTTTGTAAACCGCTCGCCCTTGGCGCGGACGTCACGATCGAGGCAGCGACCAAGTACATTGTCGGACACGCCGACGCCAATCTCGGCGCAGTGACCGGCAATGCAAGCTGTGCGGCGGCCCTCAACCAGGCGAAGGAGGATCTTGGCCTCAGCATCGGCTCGGAGGAAGCCTATCTCGCACTGCGCGGCCTGCGGACGCTCGACGTGCGCCTGCGCCATCATATGCAGGCGGGCCTCGACATGGCGCGCTGGCTCGCACAACGGCCGGAGGTTGCGCGCGTCATGCATCCGGGCCTGGAAACGGATCGTGGCCATAAGCTATGGAAGCGCGACTATGCGGGCGCGAGCGGTCTGTTCGGCTTCATCTTGAAGCCGTCGTCCCAAAAAGCGCTCGCCGCGTTCCTCGACGGCTTGGAACTGTTCGGCATGGGTTACTCATGGGGCGGATATGAGAGCCTCATCATTCCCTTCGACCCGCGCTCCTATCGCACGGCCACGGCCTGGAAGGCAGAAGGCCCTGCACTGCGCATCCATGTCGGCCTCGATGGACTGGAAGACCTCAAGGCCGATCTGGCGCGTGGTTTCGATCGGCTGAACGCAGCCCTTTAGGCTCATTAACGAAAAATCTGGATATTCGCCCGCCTGCCCCCGGAAGGCCGGAATCAACGTCGTATTTGTGACACAGCGCCCGCGCGCGGCGGCCTGTTTGAAATCGTGGCGGAATAAAGTCAACGCCACAGCGTTCTCACCTCGACTTGAGAAAAGGACAACTCGTGACGGAGAATATTCGATCCCAAATGATCGAATTTCTGCCCCGCCTACGCAGGTTTGCGTATGCGCTGACGAGGAATTTAGAGCAGGCAGACGACCTGGTTCAGGACACCTGCGAGCGCGCCTTGGCGCGCGCGGAGCAGTGGCAGCCGGGTACGAGGTTGGACAGTTGGATGTACAGGATCGCACAGAACATCTGGTTCGATACGCGGCGCGCTGCCAAGGTTCGCGGTGAGCGCGCCGATCTCGAAGATATCGCGGAGATTTCAGGAACTGACGGCCGCAACGTCGTTGAAAGCCGGCTGACGCTGGCCTCTGTTTTCAAGGAAATGGACCGCCTGCCTCGCGACCAGCAGGTCCTCATCGCGCTCGTGTGCATTGACGGGCTGTCCTACAAAGAGGCGGCCGAAACTTTGCAGTTGCCGATCGGAACGGTGATGAGCCGCCTGTCGCGCGCGCGTCAGGCGATCGCCAGCGCCCTGATGGACACCAATCCGGCCCTTGCGGCCTCAGCCCCGGGAGCCCGCCTTGGAAAAACTTCCTGAAGAAGTGCTGATGGCTTACGCCGATGGTGCGCTCGATGAAGCAGAGATGCGCCGGGTTGAGGCTGTCCTGGCTGCCGACCCCGCCGAGCAGGCGCGCCTGTCGCCGTATGAGGTGACGCGCGACGTGCTGGCTGGCATGTTTTGCGAGGCCCTCACCTCGCCCGTTCCCGACCGGCTGATCGGCACCGTGCTGAGCACGCCGGTCGGGATCAGGGCACATGGTGCGCAAAGCGCGGGCCCATCCTTCATGAGCCGCGTCCGCGAGTTCCTGTTTCCCGAAACACCAAGCTTTGCGAGCGCGTTTGCTTTAGGCGCGGCTGTTTTCTTGATCGCGGGAGCGGGCTGGCTCGCTGGACATGCCTCTCATCCGGCAACCAGCCCGCAAAGCGTGATCGCCTTGGACGGCGATGCAATGTACGCGGATGGTGCGCTGCGTGTCGCACTCGACACCACGCCCTCAAGCAGCGCGTTTGAGCAGGGTCTCTTCAAAGTGACGCCCGTTCTCACGTTCCGCGATGAGGGCAACCATCTCTGCCGGCAATATGCTCTCGCACGCGCAGGCAGTGCGCCATATGCCGGATACGCCTGCCGAACCCAAGACGGCCGCTGGGGCATTGCCTTTCATGCCATGACGCCGCATGGGCCAGCCAGCCATAAGGCGCAAACCGGCAATGGCGCCCAACAATCGCAAGACGACGGCTTCACGCCTGCCGGCGCACCGGAATTCGCCGCCCTCGAAGGCGCGATTGATCGCAGCATCAAGGGCGACGCACTTTCGGGCGACGATGAAGCACTTCTGATTTCAAACGGGTGGAACGACAAGGGGCAACACTAGGCGTAAGGACCGCCGCTGCGGCGGCAGGGGGGTCTAATCAGCATGCCGCCGGGGGGCGGTGGCGGTCCTTATGTCAAAATGACGTTTCTGCGCACCATTCGCATTTGCATGCTCACGCTTTTGGGAAATGTGTTCCTCGTACCCTTCATTCATTGACGGCCACGCGCGAGAACGTCCGACCCGCAACGGACAATCGCAAGCGGCAGTCAATCTCCTGGCAGCGTGCTCGTCACGCTCGCTGAGAGGCATGAGGCCCACCGCGCGCTTCTATCCGGCACCCCGCTTCCGGATCTGAGGTCGCGGTGGGCTTTTTCGCATTGGCTGGTGGGAAGCAACGCTGCGGAATATTCGGTGCGCGAGGTCCGCACGCGATGGCCGGCCTATCCCTTCAAGGGCCTCGCCGGAGCCAAGCTGCGTGTGTTGTGTGTTATTGCGCAAATCCGAAGGCGGACATGGCAGCCCCTGAGGTATCGGGAAGCGCGGCAGGCTCAAAGCCGGTGCCTCCGGCTCCCGCTCCACCCACTGACATCTGCTTTGCCTCATCCGTCCAAGGCAGAGCTGCAACCCCGCCTATCTCATTGCAGCTCTCAGGCGCAAGCGGCAGGCCCTCTCCATAGGTTGGATCGCGTCCTGGAGGCCCAAGATCCTGCATCGAAACACGGGCGAGCACGTCATCCTTGGTGCGGATATTCTTGCGCGCCTCGGGCATGGCCGCGAGAAGTCCGGTGACGAACGGGGCCGCAAACGAGGTGCCGGTCCGGTAGCCTTCGCGTGCGTTCGGCAAGGCCGTCCAGATGTTGACGCCGGGTGCCGCCACATCGACGTAAGCGCCCCGGTTTGCGTGCCGGTAGTTGCGCATGTCCTTGCTGATCGCGGTGACCGCAATCACCTGCTTATAGGCGGCGGGATAGCTCGGAGGACCGTTAGCGCCCCGGTTGCCCGCCGCAGCGACGAAGATCACGCCTTTGGCTGCCATGGCGGAGATGACCGACTCGATTTGATCGTTGGGCGGTCCGGAGAAACTCATGTTGACGATGTCGGCATTTTGCGAGTCCAGCCAGGCCAGTGCGCGCAAAACCGCGACGGCGTCGGCAGAAACTTGTCCATCGGCATCGGTGCTAAAGGTACTCGCAAGGAGGAAGTCCGCATCCGGCACCAGACCCGGAGTGCCGCTGTCGGTACGCCCCGCGAGCACCGAAAGTACAGCAGTGCCATGCCAATCGCCGCTCGCCGTGGACGCTTGCCCCCGGAAGTTCTGCAGATCGAGACTGCGCCCGGCAAAGGCCGGATGCGACGTATCGAACGAGGTGTCGATGATGCCGACGCGCGCACGGCGCGCACACGCGTTGAGGCCGCTTTTCCAATGCATGAGCTGCCGGGCGAAGCACTTGTCATCGACGCAGCTTCCCTCCTCCCGGCCTCCGTTCACCGCGGTCTTTGCCGGATAGCTGCGCTGCGGGGCGTCTGCGGCAGGCAGAATGCGATAGACGTGATTGGGCCCGAAGTGTGCCGACGGCACTTCCTTCTCAAGCAAAGCCAACGCCGACTTTTCGCTCATGCCGTTGGGAACCACCAGCCTTTGAACGGGCGCGGGATCGCCGGGCGCAAATACGCGCGCTGTGGTATGAAATCCCATCGCGCGCACGCGCTCAGATGCGTCCGGGCCAAGCCCAGAGGCAACGATCTCATGGCGCCGGAAACTGCCCATCTGCAGCAATTCAAAATCCACGACACCGCTTTTGGGCGAACCATCGGGTGCCGTGCGCGCAGATGCCGCCGCACGCTTGCTGGCGCCGGCTGCCGGCGCAGCCGCGCTGGAGACCGAGTTCGCCTTCTTCCCGTTGGCGTTGCCCTGCGAGATCTGGCCTGCCGGCTGAATAGTGTTCGCGCCAGCCGTGCTGGGCACGCTTGGAGCAGCGTTGGGATTGAGATTGGCGTTCGAAACGGCGCCACCCTTGCCTTTGCGGTTGCCGTGAGCCGCCTTGGCCTTTGGATTCGTGAGTTTGCCGAACCATTCTACGAGCGTAGTCGGTTCGGGCTGGTATTCATCGGCGGCAAGGTCGTCATTTACCGCATCCGTGTCGTCGTCCTGGCCGGACTTCTCCTTATCGTCGTCCTGATCCTTGCTATCGTCTTGGTCTTTGCTGTCGTCTTGATCCTTGGCGTTGTCTTTTTTGCGCGTGTCGTTGTTCTTGTCGTCTCTGGAAGACTGAACGGTGCTTCTGGACTCGGGTTCTTTTGTAGTTGTAGTGGACGTCTCCCTCGAAGAGACACTGTCACGACCCGTGAAAGACGTGCCCCCCGAACCCGGATTAGCGCTTTGTGTATTGCGTTCGGCGGCGGCCTGAGCCCGCACGCTATCTGCTTGAGCGCGCTCGGCTGCGGCTTGCGCCCGTTCCGCTTCGCGCTGCTGGCGCTCCAGCATCCGTTGTTGACGTTCCTCCGCACGCTGGCGGCGCTCCTCGGCGCGTTGGCGGCGTTCCTCTGCGCGCTGCTGGCGCTCTTCAAGCTGGCGTTGCAGCCGCTCCGACCGCTCCTTCTGGTCGTCGTAATTTCCGGCATGCACCTGCGTGATGAGGATAGATGCCTGCAAAGCGAGCGTCGCCACTCCGGCAGCGCCAAACAGGCGAACCGCCATCATGGCGGCGTGGCGCACGTTCCCGCGGCGGCACGATCTGCGGCCTCCGTGGTCGTGCGTACCTGCGCGCATCCCCCGATGCCCTCGCATGATCCCCCCGCGACAACGCGATAAAGCACATCCCTACGGGAATCTTTTAGCACGCAGTCCCACGTTACCTAAACGCGAAATCACTTTCGCCATGCTGTTTTTGAGCTTGTGAAACGCCAAATGGCCACAATTGCGCCGCGTCAAAAAAGACGCATGGATAAAGGCAAAATGAGTAGAATGAAACGTTCGCCCGGCTTGGCGAGAAAAGGTGGGAGTGCTCATCATTGGCATACGGCCAATTTCAGTGCGAAGCGTTTAAGCTCAGTAGAATGATCATTTTGCCGGCGCGGGCCGTCACCGTGGCCCGAGGCCCTTCAACAGAAGCCGCAGCTTGCGTTCCCGGACGCACCGCGCGGCCATCACAACCGGAAACCACCGCCGCTCACGCTCGTCCTGTTCTCGCCAGCGCTTCTTTTCCTTTTGCACTTTCAGGATATAGACACTTACCTCCACCAGGCGTGAGGTTTGCCCCTCGATCTTGCGGTAGCGGTAGTTGCCAATCGGCTTGGAGGATATTTTGCCCACGACGCCGGCCTCCTGCTTGGCCTCGCGCGCTGCGGCGTCCTTGTCCTTGAGACGGCGCGACGGCCATCCCTTTGGCAACACCCAACGCCCCGTGTCTCGCGAGGTGACCAGCATCACCTCGAGCGATCCACCTTGCGTCTTGCGCACGGGTAAGGCTGCAACCTGTCTCATCGTCTGCATCGCCTGAAGGTTATTGTGCAGCGCAATGATTCACAAGCCAGCAAGGGGCGCGTGCGGACATGCGCACGCTTTTTGTGTGCGCACCACAAGCAAGGGGCTCCGGAAGTACGGATAGACAAGACTGCATCCGTAGGTCACATCCATTTCCACGGATGCGCATCGTGGCGCCGCGAGGGATCGGAACGGCCTTTTTCGCCTTTAATGGACCAGGAATGATGCGAGGACGGCAATACGACGCCGTGTCCACGGACGGCGTTGAGTGCGGCTCAGGGGCCCGGCATGCGTGCGCCATTGCGCTGCTGATTTTATCCATCCTGCTTGCCAACGCCTGCCGCGCAAGTGCCGGTGAACTCGATCGCACCAGTATCGCCAAATATTACCCAGAGCCGTATCTGGTCGGCGAACGGAATGCGGATCTGCCTATCTGGCCGCTGTTCCGCCATGCCATTCCCGCGTCCGACGAACTCCTCGGTTATGTTTTCGAGACAATCGACTTGGCGCCCATCGCCGGATACGCGGGCACGCCGCCCAATCTGCTTGTTGCCATTTCGCCTGATGGAACTTTTCTCGGCGTCAATGTGATCTCTCACAAAGAACCGATCTTCCAGCATGGCGTTAGCGAAGACTCACTGGTCGATTTCGCCAAGCAGTATCATGGGCTGTCCGTCAAACAGTCCATCAAGCTTGCGCCGGCGCACATGGCCGGACAGGCAGCGCCCGGAACCGTCAATATCGACGGCATATCCCGCGCCACGGTCTCGGTGCGCATCATGAACGAGTCGGTGTTGTCGGCAGCCCTCAAGGTGGCACGCGCCAAGCTCGGCTTGAGCCCGGCCGGCGGCACCGCGCCGCTCGTTCTCAAGCCCGACACCGGAGAGACGCTCGACCCAGCCGCCTTGCTCGCGAAATCCTATCTGTTCACAACGCAGATCCGCCAGGACGACATCGAGAAGGCCTTCGGCCCTGCATTCCCGAAAGATGCCGACGAGATTGCCGGCGCCGATCCCAATGCCGCAACCACCGACATATGGGCGGCGTATCTGAATATTCCCGCGATCGGGCGCGGCCTGCTCGGCAAGGCGTCATACGAGCATCTGATGAGCACCCTCAACCGCGGCGATCACGCGATCCTCGTCGCAAGCCGCGGGCGGTACGGATTTCGCAGCGCGGAGCAGCGCGCGGGGGCTGTGCCGCAATTTTTATCCATCACCCAGGACTCTCTTCCGATCAACATCAGCGACGCTATCGCGGTCGAACCGGCCGCCTCGGATGCCCTGCCCCATGGCCTCACATGGACGGTGCTGAAGGTGATTGCGGAAGCAGGATTCGATCCTGCACGGCCATGGCAGATGGCGATGCGCATCACGCGTAGGAACAGCGAGATCTATCCGCGGCGCGAGACGAAGGATTTTCCCGCTACGCTCAAGGCGCCGGAGGAATTCTTCTCCGCCCCCGAAATGGAACTGGAAGGCTGGCGCGCCGTCTGGAAGGAGCAGCGCTTCAGGATTGCGCTGGCCGCCGGTGCGCTCCTTATACTCTCGCTTGGACTTTTCAATACACGAAGGCTCACGGCCAACACGCGCACCTACAGCCTCTTCAGGTTGGGCTTCCTGGCCGTCACCTTGGCGGGTATCGGCTGGTGGGCCCAGGGCCAACTCTCAATCCACAACCTCCTCGCCGTTATCAATGCGACCAAGGAGAAGGGCGATTTCGGCTTCCTGCTGTTCGATCCGGTGTCCTTGCTGCTCTGGATTTTCGTGCTCGCCACACTGGCGCTCTTCGGGCGCGGCACGTTCTGCGGCTGGCTCTGTCCGTTCGGCGCCCTGCAGGAGTTTGTTGCCAATGCCGCGCGCGCCCTCGGCATTCGCCAGATTACCGTTCCTTACGCGATCGACCGCAAGCTGCGCCTCGTGAAATATGTGGTACTCGCCAGCATTCTCGTTGCGGCGTTCGTTTCGACGCCGGTGGCTGAAAAGCTGGCCGAAGCCGAACCTTTCAAAACGGCGATCACGCTCGGCTTCGACCGTGCGTGGCCCTACGTGATCTATGCGCTCGCACTCCTCGGGCTGAGCGCCTTCGTGTTCAAGGGCTACTGCCTCTACATCTGCCCGCTCGGAGCGGCGCTGGCATTGGTCGGGCGCGTGCGTGCACTGGACTGGATCGCGCGGCGCGCCGAGTGTGGCACGCCATGCCAGTTGTGCGCGGTGCGTTGCCGCTATGGCAGCATCGAACCCGCCGGGCAGGTGCGCTATGACGAGTGCTTCCAGTGTCTCGATTGCGTTGCGATCTATAACGACGCCAAGACCTGCGTGCCGCAAGTCCTGGCGCGCAAAGGCCGCACGATGAACGTTCCTGCGGCCGCCACGGCGCAGGCCGCGCGCGTTCCCGTCCGGCATATCCGCAAGGAGAGCGTCGTATGATAACGTGGCCTTCCAAGCCGTCGCGCCGGCAGGTGTTGATTTCAGGCGGGCTGCTTGGCGGCGCGCTTGTTGCCGGCGGCAGGATGGCCGCGACCGTGCCTGAACACACTCCATCCGCCTTGAAGCTCAAGTCTGCGCAGCGCAACGGCATCGCGTTCGGCACCAAGGTGACGCTGAAGGCAGCACACCCCGACGCTCAAGTGCTGGAGCGCGCGCTCGACGCGGCATGGCGCGAGATCGTGGCCATTGAGAATGCCGCAAGTCTCTTTAGGCCCCAAAGCGCCTTGAGCCGGCTCAACGCTTACGGCGAGCTTGCCGATGCCCCCGGTCCGCTGCTCGTCATGCTGGAACACGCCCGTCATATTTCCCAACTCACGGACGGCGCGTTCGATGCCACGGTGCAGCCCCTTTGGCATCTCTATGCCAACGCGTTCGCGCAAGGCCGCGATGTGCGCGACAATGAGCTGTCGGCCGTGCGTGACGTGATCGGCTGGCAGCATGTCGAGGTCGAAGGTAACCGCGTGCGCCTTGGCAAGCCGGGCATGGCTATAACACTCAACGGCCTCGCGCAGGGCCATGCCACGGAACGCTGCCTCAAGGCCCTGCACGAGGCGGGGATCGAGAACGCGTTTGTCGATGCCGGCGAAATCGGCATCGCCGGCCGGCGTGATGACGAGACAGCGTGGACCGCTGCCATTGCCGATCCGCGCACGCCCGGAAGTTATTTGGGACTGTCGCAACCTGCTGCCGGCATTCTTGCCACGTCGGGCGACTACGCGACGGTATGGAGCGCCGATTACGCGCAACATCACATCATCGATCCCGCGACACTGCACTCGCCGCCACGAACCGCCTCCGTCAGCGTGCTCGCGCCCTCCGGTGCGTTGGCCGATGGTCTTGCTACCGCCATGATGGTGATGGGGCCTGAGAAGAGCCTTGCACTTGCAGCCAAGCTAACGGGCGTTGAAGCCTTGATCGTCACAAAATCCGGCGAGAGGTTTGCGACAGCGCACTTCCCGCTGATGTGAACCGGCGGGCTCACGCCTGCGCGGTCAGTTCTCGAAGAACGACAACAGGCCCGAACTCTTCGGCGGCGCCTTGAAGGGTGTCATTGCACTGGCGAGTTCCGCATAGAGCTTAGGGACCCACGCGGGTTCTCCCTTCTCATGCTCGGCCACCTGATGATCGCGCAAATCCGTCGGCGCGATGATGACTTTGATCTTCTGCACGCCGACGATCGAGGCCAAGACGAACAACTCTTCGGCAGCTTCGTCTCCAATGGCAAGACAGCCGATCGAAACATTCTTGCCGTGGATCATAATGTCGCCGCCGAGATCCTTGCGGCCATCGCTGGCGGCCATCTTCCGGTCGAAGGCGTTGGGATAGTTGACCCGAAGGGAGACGTGGTAGCGGCTGTTTGGATTGAGGAGCGAGATGCCGTACACGCCTTCAGGCACCTGCTTGTCGCCGCGCTTGAGCTTGGGGCCCCGCTCGCCGCTCGCCGCCAGGACTTTGTAGCGATGCACGAATGTCCAATCGCCGCTTCCCGCCCGCGTGAACAGTTCGAGCGTCTTCTCGTCCTTGACCGCGACAAGCGCAACGTCCGTCGGGGGCCAGGCGATGTGGCCGGCTTCAAACTTTTCCGCCAAACGCCGTTTGGCGGCGGGCGTGATTTCGCCCAGCCGCTGCGCCAGGGTGTAGCTGCGCTTGGGTGCCTCGCCGACGGCCGGGCCCTCCCATGGCAAGCGCTCGTCGGGCGCCGGCGCAAGGCGCGCCACGTGCGGCTGTCCCGTTGATGCGGACGTGGCAGCAGAATTGGTTTGCGCCGCCCAGAAATCGGGGTTCTCGGACTCCGAGATATCCTCCTCCGGAGTGTCCTGCCGCACGACCCAGCCATCGTCGTCGCCGAGTTCCTGCCAGAGTAATTCCTTATGAGCAACGAAGTCGAAGCGGTCGGCCGCCGCAAAAGAAGCGGGAACCAGATCGACTGTCGTGTCGCGCAACGCCCCGGTCACGGTTGCAGGGGGGGTCTTTGCAATGACGGAGACAGCAACCCGCGTCTCCGACCCAGGGCCCGGCGCAGAGGTGAGAAATCCGTAGTTGTCGAGCATGCGCACGGCAGCAGCGCTGGCCAACGTGGCGGCCACGCCGATCGCAATCAAACCGTAGCGGTCTGTCGACCCCATATCCCTCCTAAGCCGGTCTTATCCCGCCGTTTGCCAGCCTGCGGTATCGCCGCAGAACCAACCCGTTTGGTTCAGCATCGCCGATTCGCCCGGCCCTTCCCAACCCAACAGGCCAGATTTCAACTACATGCTAGCGCGCCAAATGGGCGCAAAGCAGGCACGCGCCCCACATGTTGCACCCACAGCCTCTACAGCAGTCGACACCTTTGGAAAAGATACTGCTGGCGGACGCGGGCGGCGCAGATTGGGTCGAGACACCCTTGAGTGGTGGTGGCCGTGATCGATCAACCCATGATCCATCACCCCGCGATCAGGACGGCCCGTGTTCTGCAAAGCCTTGACGCACCGCCACATAGGCCACCGTTTTCAACGCTTCGATTTCGAGGACGGTCCACGCGGCGGCCCTCGCCGTTTTAATGCCCCTTTGATGCTCTTGATGCCTGATCGGCTCCCTTTCCCT
This sequence comes from Hyphomicrobium sp., assembly GCA_016793445.1. Classification (GTDB taxonomy): domain Bacteria; phylum Pseudomonadota; class Alphaproteobacteria; order Rhizobiales; family Hyphomicrobiaceae; genus Hyphomicrobium_B. The sequence goes on from JAEUME010000001.1 coordinate 277,655, forward strand.
TCTTAGTCTTATTGGAATACGCACATGCGCACGACCACTTTCACGCTTACAATCCTAGCCGTCATTATAGTTGGAGGTTCTTATTGCACCGCACGCGCCGATGCCCTGCAGGACGCCCTGATGAAGCTGCCACCCGAGGAGCGGGTACGCCAGATTTGCATCATAAGGGGGCTCGACCGCATGAGGAGCGAAAAAAGCCTGCCCACGGCCGACCGCATGAAAACCAGCATCCTGTCGCCCGCGCAGCTCAATGGCGAGGTGCTCACCGCCAAGGGCGCGGCCGTGCGCTCCAAGCATCATTGGTTCGCGCTGACCTTCACCTGCGAAGTGACGAAAGATCAGATGAAGGCCACCCGATTTGACTATCAGGTCGGCGCGGAGATCCCCGCGGACAAATGGGAAGACCTCGGCCTGTGGTGATCCCGGCTGTGGTAATCGTTCCCTGCCCGGGTTTCTGGTGAGAGCCGGTGCCGGAGTCGACGCATGGCGATCGAGATCGAGCGCAAATTCCTGGTGCTTGGCGATGATTGGCGCCAGACCGCGGGCTCGCCCTTGCTGTTGCGCCAAGCCTATCTGTGCAACGACGCGCGCGCGTCGATCCGTGTGCGAACGGATGACGCGGGAGAAGCCTTTCTGACGATCAAGTCCGCGCAAGCCGGCAGCGCACGCACCGAGTTCGAATATCCGATTGCGCACGACGAGGCCCTGCAGCTCCTGGAATTGCGCACCGGCAGCCTCATCGACAAGCGCCGCTATCGCCTCGTCCATGCAGGTCACGTCTGGGAAATCGACGAGTTCACCGGCGACAACGAGGGGCTGGTGATCGCCGAGATCGAACTCAAAGATGCCAATGAAGCCTTTGCCAAACCCTCCTGGGCGGGGCGCGAGGTGACCGACGCGGTCCAATATTTCAACGCCAGCCTTGCACGGCTGCCGTTCCGTCAATGGGGCCGGTAATATACACGTTCAACGCGTCTGCCCGGCACACGCACGCCCCGCAACAGGCCGCCACTTGGAACACGTCATGACCTTCGACATTCGCCCCGAACACCCCGGCGACATCGACCAGATAAGGATCGTCACGGCCGCCGCCTTTGCAGGCTCGGAGCACGGTCTGCAAATCGAGGTCGCCATCGTCGATGCCCTTCGCGCCGCGGGCGCCTTGACGCTTTCGCTGGTTGCCGTCAATGAGGATGAGGTTTTAGGCCATGCCGCTTTTTCTCCCGTGACGATCGAGGGTGAGGACCGCGGCTGGTTCGGATTGGGTCCAGTCTCGGTCAGACCAGACCATCAGCGCCAAGGCCTCGGCCAAGCCCTGATCCACGAGGGACTTGAACGGCTCAAACAGAACTGCGCCAACGGATGTGTCGTTCTCGGCGAACCCGCCTATTACCGCCGGTTTGGCTTCGAACACGATCCAAAGTTGATCCTTGAAGGCATGCCGGGAGATTACTTCAGCAGACTTACTTTCCGTGGATCTGATCCAAGTGGCGCAGTCCGCTACCATCATGGGTTTGACGCATGCGACCGTTGAAATTGAGCAGAGCCTTCACCCTGTTGGAGCCCGGGCCGGTCGTCCTCGTGACGACGCACGACGGGGACAAAAACAACGTCATGACCATCTCGTGGACAAGTGTGCTGGATTTCACGCCGAAGTTCACAATCACGACTGGCGCCTGGAACCACTCCTTTGCGGCCTTGCGCAAGACAAAGGCGTGCGTGATTGCCATTCCCACTATCGACATGCTGGACACGGTGGTGGGCATCGGCACGTGCTCGGGCGCAGATACCGACAAGTTTGCCAGGTTCAAGCTCACCGCTTTGCCAGGCAAGATCGTCAAAGCGCCCTTGCTCGGGGCGTGCCTTGCCAACATGGAGTGCAAGGTCATCGATTTCATCGACGCGCACAACATCGTTGTGCTTGAGGCTGTGGCCGCCTACATCGACCCCGCGCGAAAAGAAAAGCGCATGATCCACGCGGTCGGCGATGGCACCTTCGTCGCCGACGGACGCAGGTTCGACCGCCGGAAAATGATGCAGTCCAAGCTTCCTGGGGGTCTTTAGCATCCGGCGGTGTGATGCGACCCGCGTTCAACTTTCGCGGAAAGCATGCGCGAGGCTGTCGCGGAGCGGCTTCAGGAGGTACTCGGAAAACGTGCGCGTCCCCGTCTTGATGAAGACGTCGGCCGGCATTCCAGGCTGCGGGCGGAAACTCTTGACCTTCTCCTGCAGATCGGCGTCGTTGAGCCGGACCCGCACGACGAACGCACCCCGAGGTGAGGGGGCGAACATCGACATCTTGCGGGGGTCGGTCTCGTTGACGGCGTCAGCGGAGACGTAACTCACAGTCGCGTCGATCATGGGTACGGTTCGCGAGTTAAGTGCGCTCAGGCGAACCTCCGCCTTCTGTCCTTCCTTGACATGCACAATGTCGGACGGCATGACGCGCGATTCAATGATGAGTTCTTCGTTGACCGGCAGCAACTCCAGGATCGTGGCGCCGGGCGCCACCACGCCGCCCGAGGTGTGATAGTTGAGCTTCACCACGATGCCGCGCACCGGGGTGCGAATATCGACCCGTTTGGTCACGTCGCGCGCAGCACGCAATTGCTCGTTGAGGTCGTCGAGCTCCGTCTCCGTGAGGCGCAACTCCTCGACCGATTTCTGAATGGCCGTCGAATGGATCTGGGCGATCTGCTGCTCGCTTCTGGCGATGCGCTCCCTGGCGTCCGCGACGCGGCTTAAGAGCTGGCCGAGATCACCCGAAAGCCGCGCCTTGGCGCGTTCGACATTGAGCACCTCATCGCGCCGCGTGAGCTGACGCGAGTAAAGGTCTTTCTTGTCCTCGAGTTCCGATTTGAATGAGCCTAGCTGCTCTTCGGTCGCGGTGATCTGCGCCTGATAGCCCACGATATTCTCGTTCAGCGCCATGATCTCCCGGCGCAACACGCCCTCTTCATCGCGGCGCCGCAGAAGGCGCGCGGTGAGTTCGGTGTTTTGCCTTTCGACGACGTCCCTCACCTCCGGATCGTCGCCGGTCCGCTTCAATTCCTCCGGCGGTTCCCAAGTCTCACGGCCCTGCGCTTCCGCCTGCAGCCGCGCCTTCATCGCCGTATGACGCAACGCCCGCATCTCCAGCATGCGCTCCCGGGCCTTGGCGGCCGTGTCGTCCAACTGCAGGAGAAGCTGGCCCGGCTCCACCAGATCACCCTCACTCACCAGAATTTCCCGAATGATCCCGCCCTCCAGATGCTGGATCTGCTTGTTCTGGCCCGTGGCGACGAACGTGCCCTGCGCCACGACCGCGCCGTCGATGGGCGCATGCGTCGACCAGATGCCGAAGCCGAACGCCCAACCGAGCAGAATGATCATTCCCACGCGTGTCGGCAGCTTCGCGCTGCGAGGAACCGCTTGATACCATTGATCGATGCTGGGGCAGTTGTTCAACATGGACACGATCCGGAAATTTGGCTGGGTTTCAGGCGCCGCGCAGTTGTGGCAATGGGGGCGGTGCGATCTGAGAGGATTGCGGGGGGCGTACGGGCTCTGGAGGGCGCACCGCCCGGTGCAGGACCTCTTGGGGGGGCCCGAAAGCTTCGATCCGGCCGCCACGCAGGATCAGAACCTTGTCCACGCAATTGAGCAACGCGGGTCTTTGTGTGACGGTGACGACCGTGATCCCCTTCTCCTTCGCGCGCTGCAGCGTCTCGGCAAGCGCCTGTTCGCCGACGGCGTCCAGATTGGAGTTGGGTTCATCGAGGACGACGAGCGAGGGGTTGCCGAAGAAAGCGCGCGCCAACGCGATGCGCTGCTTTTGCCCGCCAGAAAGCGGCGCGCCGTGACCATCGATCACGGTTTCATAGCCATTGTTCAGGCGCGTGACCATCTCGTGCACCGAGGTCAGCACGGCGGCCTCATAAACCGCTTGATCGGGGCTGTCGCTGCGCATTCGGCTGATGTTGAGCTTGATCTCGCCAGGAAACAGCTCCACCTCTTGAGGCAGGTATCCGGTAAACTCGCCGAACTGTCTGCGGTCCCAGTTGCGCAGCTCCGTGCCGTCGAGGCGCACACGGCCTGCCGTCGGCGTGATGAAACCCACCAGGATGCGCGCCAGCGTCGACTTGCCCGCCCCCGACGGCCCCACGATGGCGAGCGACTCTCCCGCCAAGAGTTCGAATCCCAGTCCGTTCAAAACGGGTTCCTTGGAACCCGGAGGGATATAGAGCACCTTGTCGACGATGACATGCCCCTTCGGCTTGGGAAGCTTCATGCGCGGCTTCTCATTCTCGACGCTAGCAACGATATTGCAGATCGAGGCATAGGCCGCCCGCGCCTGCACGAGGCCGCGCCAGCCTTCGATCATGCCTTCGATCGGTTGCAGCGCGCGGGCGGCGATGATCGACGCCGCTATCATGGTGCCGCCGGTGATTTCACCGTTGAGTGCCAGATAGGCGCCCCATCCAAGCATCGCAATCTGCGTTAAAAGCCGGACGAACTTCGAAAGACCGCTGATCCAGTAATTGCGGTCGAGCGCGGCGGTCTGAAGAACCAGCGCACGCGACTGCGAGCGGCCCCACTGCTGGATCGCCTCGTTCAACATGCCCATGGCATTGATGACTTGGGAGTTGCGCGACAGCGCCTCCGCTTGGGCGTCGGCGCGCGCAGAATAGGTGCCGGCTTCACGCAACGATCCGGACGTGGCCTTCTGATTGAGGATCGCCGCCAGCAGGAGCGATAAACCCGAGGCGACCGCAATCATGCCCAGGTGCGGATGAACCAGGAAGACGGCGCCGAAGTAGAACGGCGCCATCGGCGCATCGAAGAGGTTCAGCATCACCGGTCCGGAGATGAAGCCGCGGACCTGATGCAACTGGCGCATTGCGTTGGCGTTGCCGCCTTCCTCGCGACGCGGGCCGCCGACCATGCCGGCCAGTACAATGCCGCCCAAAATCGTCTCGAACTGGGTCGCCACACGCCCGAGGACCTGTTTACGCAGGATATCGAGCAGCGACATCACGATCATGAAGCCCATAGCCAGCAGCGAGAGCATGACCAGCGTGTCGAGACTGCGGCTGGTGAGAACACGATCAGACAACTGAAACAGGTAAATGGGAATGGTCAGCATCAACAGATTGACGAACAGCGAGAAGATGCCGACTGTGAAAAGATTGCGGCGTGCGACGGCGCGCCAAACGGCTAGCCCCGTCGTCTCCGACTCAGTCTCTTTGCGCCGCCGCCCGAACCGGCTGCGCCGGGCCCTCTTTTCGGGCTTTTGCGCGTTCTCTGCCGCGCGAACCATGCCGGCGTCCCCGGCTTGCGCACCCTCCTGCCCCTGCTCCATCAGAGCATCATCTGCCCGGGCAACGTCAGCGCCAGCCTCGCCGGCAGTCTGGGAAACGGACAGCGCCTGCGGGCTGCGGTCCTCGGAGAAAGGGCGTAACTCCGCATTCATGAAACCACCCGGACAAAGCAAAAACTAAAAGCTTAACTATTGAAAAAGACAGCGGTGCTGCCTTGCACCTGCCTCACAGATCGATGCAGTTTGCGTGCCACGTCCAGGGCCGCTCTCTCCGGCGCAGCCGGCATCACATAAGGGCGTCGTGACCACGCAACGACGCGTCGTCGAATGCGCTCGAAGTCCAATTCTCTGTCCCGGAATGACCTGAGAACCCATCCGGGCCCGCGTGGTCAATCTGGAACAGTGGGTTGTCCGCTTGCGGGTGACGTATGCTTTGAGTGATGTCGTCGCTGTTGTTGAGCGCGTTGAGTTGCAACACCATGTTGTATTGCGTGTAGCGCCCTGCCACAAAAAAATCGTCGGCGTGATCGTTCTTGATGATGCTGGCGGAATTGAACTGGATGCTGCCGCCCGATGCGAAGACGCCGCTGCCCGTTCCGGTTTGCGCGGTGCCCTTCATGAAACTCGCGGAGTTGTCGTTCACGTAGTTGATTTGAACGATCGTATTGAACTCGTAGTAGTTGCCCGCGATGACGGTCTTATGATCCGAGGCATGCAGGCGGAAGAATGCATCCTCCGAGATGGCGGGCCGAGACTTCGATACGCTGATCAAGCTGTCGTTCGACTGCCTGTCGCCGCCCGCCATGATCTGGGCGAACATGCCTGTGTCCGCGCTCGCCCCGATGGAGCTCAAGACACCTTGCACGTCGTAAGCGATCTTATCGAGGCCGACGAGCGAGTTGAGCTGGATCACTGTATAGATTTGGCTCGTGCCGCCCATGATGAGTTGATGATGCGAGGACGGCTCCTCAGGCTCAGGACCAATGACGTGCGAGACGTCGATGTCGTCGGTAAAGAGCCCCGCATCGACGATCTTGGCTTGGTTCGTCTGCGTGTTGCCGCCGGTTTCGATGAGCGTCAAAGGGTGCGCTTCGTCGGTGGCGGCAGCGTAGGACGTGGGCGTGGCGGAGGCGGCCGTGTCCTCAGGTGACGGCGTGGTGGAGACGGTCGTGGCCTCAGGTGACGGCGCGGCGTTCGATGCCGCGGACGGCACGGCTGGAGCAGCCGTCCCATCGCGCTCCACCATGACGGTGTCGCGGTCCCACGCGAGATTGATCTGTATGATCGTATTGAACTCGTAATAGTTGCCCTTGACCACGAGGAGGCCGTTCCAGTCTTGACCGTCCGTTACCTGAAGGTTGTTGGACTGGATCTTAGACCCTTCGGAAACATTGAGGGCTTCCGCCAGCACGTCCGCAAATCCGTGGACATCGTTGACGGAACCTGCTCCCTCCGCGGTGCTGCCGGTGGCTTGCACAGCATACTGTGTGCTAATGCCGTCGGCGGTGGTCGGCGCAGAGTGCGGGTCGAGAAGGTCGGTGCCGACGTAGAAACCCAGCACGGTCATCGGCGTCTGTGAGAAGCTCAGCGCGGCCGCGACTGTTCCTTTCGCCGCACTCATGCCCTCCTCGGCGAGCGCCGTCGAGTCGCCGCCCAGACCGAACTTTTCGACGAAGGGGTCCAGTCCGGAATACGTCGGCAACGTGATGAGTTCATAAACAGGATAGACCGGCGCCGTATTCGGCCCAGGACCGGGGTCGAACGTAAGGTCTGGCGCGGGCGCGAACGGTCCGTATGTTCCGCCCCCTCCCAGCCATGCGCCATCCATATGGCCGAAGGCCGACATTTCGCCGTGGAAGCTCGTGCCAGAACCGACCGCAGCATGAATCGCAGCATCCGCTGCCGCTGGCGCAACCGCCTCTTTTTCTACAGCAGCAGCTTCGACATTTTGAGGAGCGCCCTCGTGAGCGGGCGCGGCATTGGCAGTCTTGCCGCCGTCGCTGGGCTGGCTTTCAACGTCATCTGACGGCGCGGGCGCATCCGGTTGATGGGCAGCTGTCTCCGTGGGCGCCGTCTTGGCGGTGTCCGCCTCGTCATCGGCTGCGTGAGCCGTGCCGACAAAATGGCCTTCCTTGGCAAATTCGTGAGACAGCAGGAACGACCAAGCCAGAAACTCTGAAACGTCCCGTTTACGTCGAGGCTTCTTATCCGCGTCGTCAAGCTTCTTGATTTGCGCAGCCGCCACCAATCTTGGCCACCAGCCGCTAATCATCCGTGCCGAATGAACAATCATGTGCGTTCCCGGAAATGCAGCGGGACGAAACGCCTCCGGCGGACTGCTGGCGAAAGTGCCAGCAGCCCGCACAGAGTCTCTTAGGATCACGCAGCGTGCAGCGACTGGAACTCGTTCCCGTCGATGATCACCGAGTGATTGTCTTGATGGTAGGGCATGTCGACCAACGGTGTGACCAGGATCGGATCGACAGTCTGATGGATCTCCGTACCGCTCAGACCGCCTACACCGCCCGCGCCACCATCAGCATAGCCGTAGATGTGTGCAAGAGAGCTGGCGTCCGCTTCGTTGAGCGACAGGCTGTCGCCGCCCCACGATTGAGCGCTGGCGTTGCCGCCGAGAGCCGTACCACCGTACGAGAAGGACGTCGGCGTGACGGTCTCGAAGTTGGCCGCCGCACCGTGCGCATCCGAGCTGAACACGGGTGCGTTGTTCTGCGCATTTCCGCTTCCAGCGTGGCCGCTTGTCGGATCCTCGTCGATGTAGCCCGTGTTGACACCCGCGCCGCCCGCACTGTTGAGCGTGGTGGAGACATCCCCGCCAAGCGCACTAGCGCTGCCGCCGCCGATGGACGTGGCATTGGCCGTCGTGGCCGCCGTGGCTCCGTCGGCATGGGCCGTGCCGCCCGACATTTCCAGCGTGCCCGAGGCGTCAGCAACAAGAGGAATGCTGACACCGCCGCCACCGCCACTACCGCCGTTCGCGAGAGCCGTGCCGCCGTTGCCGCCCTGGCTGTCTCCGGTAGTCGCATGACCGCCATCGCCGGAATTGCCCGTTGTCGCGTCACCCGAATGCAGGCCATTGCCCGTCATGGTCGAGTCGCCGCCAGCGGAGTCTCCGGTCGTGCTGTCGCCGTTGCTGACGTCGCCCGAAGCAGCAGCACCTGTCGCGAAGGCAATAGCCACGGCGCCCGTGAGAGCTGCGCCTCCGAGGTTCGTCGACGACGTCGATCCGATGCTGGACAAGCCACTGTCGGAGGAGGCAAACGCGTTGCCGCCGACCGCCCCGTCGCTGTTTGACGTAGCCGCGGCGCCGCCCGTGCGGGCATTGCCGCCGTTCGCAGCCTGGCTGCCGCCGTTACCGCCGCTGCCGCCGTTACCGGCATGTGATCCGGCATCGGCATACATCGATGGCGCCACAGTGAAGGAGAACTGCGGCGAGGCAATCATGTAATTGCCCTGGCCGACATTATAGCTGTCGTTGTCCGAGAGATCCAGGCGCGCCGCGTTGAGACCGCTGTCTGCCAGATCGGTGAACCAGCCGGAGGAGTACTCGGTCCCGTCGAGGATAAAGGATTTATTGTCCTGATCCATCGGCATGTTGATGACGGGCGCGACGATGATCGGCGTCATCTTCTGATCGACGGTGACGGTGCTTGTTCCACCTTCTCCGCCGTTGCCGCCGAGCGCGTTGCCGTGCACTTCGCCAGCCGATGTCGCCGTGCCCTCAAGGTGGGCATAGGCTGGACCACCCGACGAGGTGCCCGACGCATTGCCGCCCGTCGCCGAGCCTGCGAGCGAGGTTGCCACCGGCGAGACTGCGTTGTGATCGGCATTGCCGCCGGTCGCGACGCCGCTGAAGACCGGAGCATTGGTCTGGGCGTAGCCGCTATCTGCGTTTGCACTGAAGGGCGAATTTGTGATGTTGCCGCTCACGCCTGCGCCACCACCCGACGAAGTGACTGGGCCGGCATTGAGCACGCCTGCCGTCGCCACGCCGCTGTCGGCGGTCGACGTTGATGCATCGCCCGTCTTCACGCCAGCGCCGCCGTTGCCGAACGCATGACCACCCGTCGCGGTGATGGTGGAGTCGCCGGCGAGAATGACGATTTGCGCGCTGGCTTCAACCTGAGAACCGCCGTTGCCGCCAATACTGTCGCCGCTGACCGCAGTGCCTCCGTCGCCACCATCTCCCGACTTGGCGTTGCCACCAGAAAGCGATGTCGTGGAAAGAACATCGCTACCGCCGGTCGAGGCGCCCGTGCGCGAATTGCCGTTCGACGCATCACCGGTATCAGCCGAACCTGACACCAACCCGGCAAGGACATTGCCCGTGCCCGCATTGCCGCCACCATTGGCCCCTGACGTGTTCGCAATGGCCGCGCCACCGCCGTTGGCGTTCGCGCCGGCATTGCCGCCGCCACCGGCGCCAGCGTCGGAGTGGGTCGTCACCGAGCCTGTCTCGGCTGCACCCGATCCGGCCGACTGCGACCCGCCGTTGCCGCCGTTGCCACCAGCGCCGCCCACCGATCCGGCGAGCGCCGTGAGCTTGGGCGAAACATCGAAGGCGAAGACCGGCTTGGAGACGTTCTGATTCAACTGGCTGACAGTATAGCTGTCATCATCGGACGCGTTGATAACCTGGCCCTTGACCAGCGGACCCCAGTCGCCGGAGCAACCCTCGCTCTGGAACTCGCTGCCGTCGATGATCTTGGAGCTGTTCTCCTGGTCGTACGGCATGTTCAGAAGAGGCGTGATGGCGATCGGCGCGATGTTCTGATTGAGGACAATCGTGCTGTCACCACCAGCTGCGCCGACGCCGCCGTCGGCATAGCCAAGCACCGCCGCCGTCGACGTGGCGTCGCCGTCATTGACGGCGGTGGAGGGCCCGCCGGTCGAGTGTCCGCTGGCGTTTCCGGCAAGCGCGTTACCGCCCGTCGACGACGCGATCGGATTAACGGTGTTGAAGTTCGCAGCGCCGCCGATAGCCGGCGAGCTCTTGATCTCGTAGTTGTTCTGGGCATTGCCGCTCGTTGCGGCGCCCGTGAACGGATCGTTGTCGATCGTCCCCGTGGCATTGCCGTTCGCGCCATGACCTATCAGCGTCGTCGTAACCGAACCGCCATTGGCCGGTCCGCTCGCACTGCCTGCAGCCGTAGCGGTGCCGGTCAGACCGCCTGGCCCGCCATTGGCGTGAGCGTCACCACCGGTCATGGTCAGTTCGCCGCTTGCATCCGCGACCAGAGGAATGCTGACGCCGCCGCCGCCGCCGCTGCCGCCCTGGGCCTCCGCGCTGCCGCCATTGCCGCCGATGCTATCGCCGCTCGTCGCGCTGCCGCCCGCTCCGCCATCGCCCGTCGTCGCGTTTCCGGCCTTGATGCTGTCGCCGCTCATCGTCGACGAGCCGCCCGCGGACGTACCCGTGGTGCTGTTGCCATTTGCGGCGTTGCCGCTCGTGGCATTACCGCTCGTGAACGTTACGCCGACAGAACCCGTCGCGGCGTTGCCTCCTACGTTCGAACTTGCGGTATTGCCCGCATTCGAGCTTCCCGCGTTGGCAGATGCATCCGCATGACCACCACTTGCACCGGCCGAGTTGGACGACGCCGTCACGTCGCCCGTCTTGGCGCTTCCGGCCGCGACCGTTTGCGATCCGCCGTTGCCGCCATTGCCGCCATTGCCGGCAACCGACACACCGTTGGCCTTCAGTTCCGGAGCCACAGTCACCGAGACCGTCGGCGAAGTGACCAGGATATTCAACTGCGAGACGTCATACTTGTCGTTGTCCGTCAAATTGAGCGCTTGAGGGCGCAGTCCGGCGTTCGCAAGATCGACAAAGAATTGCGACGAAAATTCCTGCCCGTCGTTGATGAAGGAGCTATTGTCCTGCGTCATCGGCATTTCGATGAGCGGCAGAATGGCGATCGGCGCGACATGCTGGTTGAGCACGACGCCGCTGTCGCCGCCGGTGCCGCCGGTACCGCCCAGGGCATTGCCGACGACATCGCCAACAACGTTTGCATCAGCGTTGTTGGTGGCATGAGCCGCGCCGCCAGTCGCCGTGGCGCTGCCATCTCCGCCTGTGGCTCGGCCTCCTTGCGAGGTCGAGGACGGTGCAACAGTATTATGGTCGGCAAGTCCGCCATCAGCGGTGCCGCTGAAAACGGGAGCGTTGGTTTGCGCCAGCCCGCTCGTCACAACGCCGCTCGTGGGCGTGTTGAGCACCGGTCCGCTCAATCCGCCAGAACCGGCGGTGGACGTTATTGCGGGCGCGTTGACGTCGCCAGCCGTAGCAAGGCCGCTCGCCTTGCCGGTCGTGGTGGCGACACCGGTCACATTCGAAACCCCGCCGTTCGCATCGGCGGTGCCTCCGTTCGCGTGGATCTCTGAATCGCCTGCAAGAATGACGAGGCCGGCACTGGCATCGGCGCTGCCACCGTGACCTGCCTTGGAGCTGCCCGTTAGCGAGGTGCCGCCATCGCCACCATCGCCAGAGATCGCCGTTCCGCCCGTGACCGTCGTATTGGAAAGCGTTGCATCGCCGCCGAGCGAATTCCCCGTCGTGCTGTTGCCATTGCGGGCTGACCCGCTCTGCGCGCTTCCCGACGTGAGAGCCGCCGCCGCATTGCCCGTCAGCACATTGCCGCCGGCATTAAGGACCGTCGTGTCGCCGATGCCGGATGCCTGGCCATTTGCAGACGCATTGGCGCTGCCGCCTAGCGCGAGGCCGGCATTCGAGTATGTGAACGTAGAACCGGTTGCAGCGCTGCCGGCTCCGGCAGCCTGCGCGCCGCCATTTCCGCCATTCCCCGCGCCGCCACCCGTCGAGCCGGCGCCGCCGCTGAGTTTGGGAGAGACATTGAAATTGAACTTGCCTTCCGAGAGATTCTGATTCTCCTGTTCGACCTTATAGATGTCGGCATCAAGCAGCTTGATCGTGGTCTGAGGGGGAGGAGGAGGAGGCGTTTTGTTCGTCATGTCCGTGTTTTCCAATATTGCGAGTTGCGGGTTTGAACTGGCTTGAATAAATCGCACGGCGTCGTCCGCATGCAGCGAATGCCTGCGAATTGATTTCAATGACCAGGGTGCGGAGGATCAGCAAAACAGCTGAAATCTAGGAGATTAAGCGTCGGCGGTTGGCAGCATTTGAACCCACCTATTTGTTCCCTAATTCCTCAGGCGGAGCCCCTGAACAATTAGTTGTTGCGAAACAAGTGCTGTTATGAGGAATTATCGCTGCGTGTGTAGTGCTCTCAATTAGAATAAGGTGTCGAAAGCGCAAGAATAAAGGCATCGAAAGTTCGAGAATAAGTCGGAATACATCGCGAGATGAAATAGCTCACTCGCTTTTCAGCATTTCCAACCCACTTTTTTATTTACCGCCAAATCTACGTAAGCAATTTTTTCCGGTCAAAAAGATCGCTAAAAGTATCTTAATTTTAACTCTCAAATTGAAAACCCTAAAACCGACAAATTCCAATAATTGACTCAGGTGCAACCCGACGCCTTCTGCATCGGATCGCCGACGATGCAAAGACGCAAGCGTCGCCGATGAATGGGGCGATGGGATGCTGAACATGCGTGTCCCCAGGGTCGGACAAGAGCAAGATCTGCGCTGGCAAATCAATCGGCAGCGCCTTAAATAAGGATCACTTAGTCAGTGATGGAGACCGGTCATGAAAATCAGCGCGCGAAATGTCCTGAAGGGCACGATCAAAGACGTCAAGAAAGGCGCCACAACCGCTCACGTCCGTCTGGACATCAACGGCACGATCATAACCGCCTCGATCACCAATGAGGCCGTCGATGAATTAGGATTGAAGACCGGCCAGCAGGCCAGCGCCGTCATCAAGGCGTCCGATGTGATGATCGGCATCGAATGAAGTGAATGGGAACAATCGCTCTGGGACACCCCGGGTGATTGCTCCCTCCGCCTCGATGTAGCTTGTTGCAGGCGCTGTATTCCTGACCGTATGTGCTCAGCCCGGACCCTGCGCATCGCGCAGCAACCCGGTTCGCGGATGGCAGTTGATATATTCGTAGGTCTGCGCGTCCGCGTCGAAGACGGACACCTCGTGGTAGAGATGCAGATTTTCGAGCTGAGGAACGACCCGAAGGAACGTGATGAAGATACTCAAATGGGCAGGATGGGATTCCGCCCAGCGTTCCAGATGCGCCAGCGAGCGCCAATAGCTGAACCCGAAGCTCTTGTTGATCGGATTCCCGTCCGCATCAATATGACGAACGTAACGATTGCAGTAGCAGCCGACGGGGGCGCCCTCGTCACGCAGGAAATCCATGCCGGCGCGAAGCGATGGTTCCATCTCATCAAGATAGGTTCCCAACTCCGCCCCCTGGCTCGACATCCAGTCTTGGCCGGAGCGGATGACGGTTAGATTCTCGTGCCCCCTGATCCTTACACGGCCTCCCGCGGACGCCGCGCCGCTCAACACGTCAAGTTGCCCTGCAGGGCTCATGATGTCGGTCTGCGAGAGCGGGATGCGATCGCGCATCGCACCCCAGTAGCCGTGCTCCTGCACTTCCTCACTCACGCCCTTCATGATCAGGCCGACGCCTTCGAGATGCTCCGGAGAACTGTATGCGGTCTCGAACTGTTCCATGCGTGGCTGCATAATCTCGCGGAAATAGCCAACTCCGTCGTTGAGCCGATCGGGTGACTCCCACCAGCCTTTGACGTCGGCACGCGCGTTCCAGCGTTCGAACACGGCCGGATCCAGCCAGTAGGCAGCCGCGATCCAATTATCGTAACCCTCTGCATCGACGTAGCGGAAATGATCCTGATGGCCTGGGCCATCCTGGCCGCCAAGACACGCGATCATCGCCTTGAACGCACCGTGTCCGCGCGCCCGGTCGTCGCGGGCCTGAACGCCGAAATAGGCCATGACCACTTGCCTGACCTGCTCATCGGTTCGTGCCGACCAAAGAGGAAAAGCCGGCACATAGTCGTCTGCTATCCGTCGCGTTCTCGATCTTGGACATTTCAGATGGTCCGGTATCGCCGATTCCACTTAACCTTCCTCCTTACCAGGCGTGACCATGCGTGGCCACGCGCGTTATAGTTGACCAACTATATCGACTGCTGTAGCGGGGGCAATTCGTCCGATGGTCTGCCGTATAGGTCCCTCATGTTTATCCGACAGATGTCGTATCTCGTTGCGCTCGCAAAAGAAAAGCACTTTGGCCGGGCGGCCGAAAAGTGTTGCGTAACGCAATCGACGCTCTCGGCCGGGCTGCAAGCCCTGGAGCGGGAGCTTGATATGCGTCTCGTGATCCGGCAGCCGCGCTTCCTCGGCTTGACGCCGGAAGGAGAGCGCGTGGTCGATTGGGCTCAGCAGATCTTGGCCGATTACGACAACTTAAAGCTGGACGTGGAAGGTCTTCGCGGCGGCCTCAAAGGAACATTGAGGTTGGGTGTCATTCCCGCTGCGATGCCAACCGTGGCCATGTTGACGCGGCCGTTCCAAGAACAATACGCGAAGGTCAACGTCGAAGTCAGATCACTCACCTCCGCGGCGATCCAGGCGGCGTTGAACGATTTCACGCTGGATGCAGGCGTCACCTACCTCGACAACGAACCTCCGACGCAGGTGCGTTCGCGACGGCTCTATCTGGAGCACTATCTGTTTGTAACACACAAGAACAATGCGCTTGGCCAGCGCTCCGAGGTGCGATGGAAGGAAGCTGTCGGCGAACGGCTCTGCCTGCTCACTGAAGATATGCAGAACCGGCGCATCATGAACAATCTTACCCGGGCGCTAGGCTTGCCCCTCAATCCCAGCGTGACCACGAACTCTTTCCTGGCGGTTTGTTCTCACGTCGCGTCTGGTGCGTGGTCGAGCATCATCCCAAACGCTTTTTCCCTGATTTTTGCGGGCTGCCAGGATATCGTCATGAGACCGCTTGTCGAGCCGCGCCATGAGCAGGCGATAGGTCTGGTCTGGACCGACCGAGATCCCGTTCCGCCTCTGGCGGCCGCCTTCACCCGAACTGCGGCCCTCCTCGATCTGGATCAACGCATGCGCGAATTATCCTCGCTGAACCAGTGTTGATCGAAGCGGTCGATTGACCGTCCAATTCAATTCGTTTGAACCAGCAACGCGTCCTGGCAAGAGTGCGCGCCGTCGGACGGGTAAGGGGCGCGATAAGCCTCTAGCGCCGCCACACACAGGAAGCGCTCAAAGCGTATGCGATACGCCAGAACTTGCTCCGGATTTGACCGGAACGAGCACGCTTCCTGCTGGCCCAATCAATGCAGGAGAAACGCCCCAATGGCAAAAATTATTTGTGTGCTCTACGACGATCCCGTCAACGGCCATCCCAAATCATACGCGCGCGACGACATTCCCACCATCTCCAAGTACCCTGACGGCCAAACGGCGCCGACCCCCTCGGCGATCGATTTCAAGCCGGGCGAACTGTTGGGCAGCGTCTCCGGCGAACTCGGGCTTAGAAAATTCCTGGAGTCGAACGGCCACACGCTCGTCGTGACCTCCGACAAGGATGGCGCGAACTCGAGGCTCGACAAGGAACTTCACGACGCCGAGATCGTCATCTCGCAGCCGTTCTGGCCGGCCTATATGACGGCCGAACGCATCGCCAAGGCGCCCAAGCTGAAGATGATCGTGACCGCCGGCATCGGCTCCGATCATACCGACCTTCAGGCCGCCATGGACCGCAACATCACCGTCGCCGAGGTCACATACTGCAACTCCAACAGCGTTGCCGAGCATGTGGTCATGCAGATGCTCTCGCTCGTGCGCAACTACATCCCATCCTACGTCTGGGTAATCAAGGGCGGGTGGAACATCGCAGATTGCGTGACGCGCTCCTACGACATCGAAGGAATGCACGTCGGCACCGTCGCCGCCGGCCGCATCGGCCTGCGCGTGCTGCGGCTTCTGAAGCCCTTCGACGTTCACCTCCACTACATGGACCGCTACAAGCTGCCCGATGCTGTTGAGAAGGAGCTGAACCTCACGCACCACACGAGTCTGGAAAGCCTCACCAAGGTTTGCGACGTGGTCACGCTCAACTGTCCGCTCCATCCCGAGACGGAGCACATGATCAACGACGCGTCGCTCAAGAACTTCAAACGCGGGGCCTATCTCGTGAATACGGCGCGCGGCAAGTTGTGCGACCGTGACGCGATCGTCCGGGCCCTGGAAAGCGGTCAGCTTGCGGGATATGCCGGCGACGTGTGGTTCCCCCAGCCCGCGCCGCAGGATCATCCCTGGCGTTCGATGCCCCATCACGGCATGACGCCTCACATCTCGGGCACATCGCTTTCGGCGCAAACGCGCTACGCCGCGGGCACCCGCGAGATCCTTGAGTGTTATTTCGCCGGCAAGCCGATCCGCAATGAATATCTGGTCGTCCAGGGCGGCAAGCTCGCAGGCGTCGGTGCGCATTCCTACAGCGCCGGCAACGCGACCAAGGGCTCCGAAGAAGCAGCCAAGTTCAAGCGCTAGCAATCATGGCGAGCAGGATCCCGCGGGATCCTGCTCGCAGCCTTTTGGGGGGATTACGCATGTCAAACGTCGATCAACTCGCGGAGACGCGCTTTACGACGCGTTTCACAGAGAGTGCATTTGCCCAGATTGCAGAGCGCCCGTGGCGTGGCGCGTTGCTGGCTGGCACGGGAGCGGCTTTGGCCATCAGCTTTCTGGGATTACTGGTCAATGCCACACATCTCGCCCTGCTGATTCCCCCCTTCGGGGCTTCCTGCGCGCTGCTGTTCGCCGCCCCTGCAAGTCCGCTCGCGCAGCCGAAGAATGTCGTCGGCGGGCATCTTCTCGCCGCCATCGCGGGCCTTCTCATGGTCGGCCTGTTCGGGCCAGGACTGGCTGCCATGGCGGCAGGCGTGGGATTGGCAATTGCGGCCATGGTCCTAACCGACACGCTGCATCCACCAGCGGGCGCCAACCCCATTGTCGTCGCGTTGACATCTCCAGGATGGATCTTCCTGCTGACGCCCATTCTCCTGGGAACGCTCCTCTTGATCGCGGCGGCTTCCGCTTGGCGTTACAGCATCTCCAGACCAGGGCACTGAGCGAAACAACCCGCCTGCAGTTGGTTCTTGTGCGTCATAGCTATATGACTATAACGCATTCGAAGGCGTGTCACGGCGGCGCTATTTCGCTCAGGAACAAAACTGCGATGTTTGAGGGTTCAATTCTGCGCGCGGACGGGCCGCAACGGCGGCCCGTCCTGCTTGCCGATGCCATCCGTGCCGTCAAAAGCATTCTCGCTCCCGTCCACGACACAGAGCAGACTGACGTATCGGCCGCCCATCGGCGCGTCCTCGTTTCAGACCTGATCGCAGGAGTCGATCTACCCCTGCGCGATAGCTCGGCGGTCGACGGCTTTGCCGTGAGGTCTGCAGATATCGAACAGACACCATCAACGCTGAAGATCATTGGGCGATCGGCTGCCGGCCATCCGTTCTCTGGCAGCGTGAAACGCGGAACCGCCGTGCATATACTCACCGGCGGCGCCGTTCCCCAGGGTGCCGATCGCGTTGTCATGCAGGAGCACTGCGAGATCGCGGGAGACAGCCTTCGCGTCAACGAGGCGGGAAAACGCAACATCCGTGTCCGTGGCGAGGATGTGAGGGCAGGTACGGCCGTCCTCCCTGCGGGTCGCCGCGTGCGGGTGGAAGATATCGCTCTTGCGCACGCTATCGGCATAACGGCCGTGCAGGTTCGGCAAAGGCTGCGCGTCGGGCTTGTGTCAACCGGCGACGAAGTGACCGAACCAGGCTTGCCTCTCAATCCGGGGCAAATATGGGACGCCAACCGCTCGCTCCTCAAAGGCCTGCTTGGCGCGTGCGGATGCGAAATCATCGATCTCGGCATTGTGCCAGATGAAGCAGAAGACATCGAAGCCATTCTGAGGAATGCGGCTCCTGACTGTGATCTTCTCGTTTCGTCGGGAGGAATGTCGGTCGGCTCCGGCGACTACATGCGCAGGATCATCGAGCAGCGCGGCTATCTCGAAGTGTGGCCGCTTGCCATCAAGCCGGGCAAACCCGTGGGCTTTGGCGATATCGATGATTGTCCCATCCTTGCCTTGCCGGGCAACCCCGTCGCCGCTGCCATAACCTTCATTGCGTTCGGACGGCCGATTGTCGATCACCTCGCCGGCGTGACCAAGGAGAGCGCGCGCGACACGCTTTTCCTGCCCGCAGGCTTTGAGACGGAAAAGAAAAAGGGACTGCGTCAATTCCTTCTTGCGACGGCGGTTGCCTGCAGTACGGGCAGCCGCGTGGTTCCGATTCCCCATCAGGGCCCAGCGATGCTTTCGGCGCTGACGTCCACGAGCGGCATCGCCGTGCTCGACGAAGACCGGGACTCGGTCGCAATCGGCGACGTCATCGAGTTCTTGCCGCTGACAGCTTTTCTCAGCTGATGTCCTGACCGGCCGTCATTCGACCTCGTCTTGTGGCGCTATTTGCAGGCAACATGAGGGCTGCCGTCACCGGCGCGTATTCACGCGTAAAAGCGATGGCGTCTGTTCGGATGTCGCTAGAGAGCTGTTGCCCGCAACCGCCGTCGACGACGACCGGACCTGTCTGCGATACTTGGCTGGCGGCAATCCAAACTCCCGCTTGAACGCACGTATAAAGGCGGCTTCTGACTCGTATCCGACCTCGAGTGCCACTTGAAGAATGGTGTCACGCGATGTCTGAAGACGTCTAGCTGCCAGTTGCATTCGCCACATCGCGAGATATGCCAACGGTGAGTCGTCGAGAAAGCGCGCGAACCGTTCGGTCAGGACAGAGCGCGAGGTCGCGGCCTCTTCGGCCAAACTGTCTAGCGTCCATTGGCGACCGGGCGCGCGATGAATCGCGGCGATCGTTGCTCCTAGGATCTCATCGCGAGCGGCAGCGAGCCAGCCGGTCTGTTCCGCAGGCAGTTGTTCCATGTAGCGGCGCAGCGCTTCGATGAAGAGAGCTTCGGCCATCTTCGACAGAAGCACGGATCGACCGGGCCGCTCACCGCCGGCTTCCGTGACCAAGTGGCGGATTGAATGCTCAAGCCACTGGCCGGCCACGTCGCCTCGCAGACTAATCTTGATGACCATCGGGAGACCGGAAAGAAAAAGCCGGTCTGCATGGCGTTCGCAACCGAAGAAGCCACAAACGAAACGCGTCGGCTTGCCGCCGCCGCCGATCTGCAATATCGACAAATCGCCGGCGAGGTAGCGGTCTAACGTTCCATCGGCGTTTATGATCCTAGGGGCGCGACCGTTTGAAATCACATGCGGGTCGCCATGCGGAACGATCAGCACGTCACCTGCTGTGATGGGCACTTCGTGTCCATCGCCGAAACGGGCAACAGCATCGCCTTCGGTCATCAGGTGATAACTGACGACGCGTTCCGTTCCCGGCGCCAGCAAATGCGCATATTCGCGCAGCGGGGGTATCGCGACGCCCCAGGGGCTGGTGCATTCGGCGCGGTAGAAGATCGCGCCGGTCATGCGCACCGAATTGAGCGCCTCGGATAAAGCATCCATGGTCTTTCCTATGGGCCTTGTTGTTCCTCTCTGCAAGAAAATCCGGCCTAGCGGCAAACTATCACTCTGCCTCTGCGCTTAGACCCGTGTCTGTTGGCGTGAACGTTCTGCAAATCTTGGAGGAAACGATGACGAAGACGGTCGATGAATCGAAGCTCAAGCAGTTCGTCGGGCAGATGCTTAGCGATCTTGGCGGAGCGCTGAGCGTTCCGCTGGTGCGTATCGGTGACCGGCTGGGTCTCTACAAGGCGCTCCATACCGACGGCCCGATGACACCGGCGGAGTTGGCAACAAAAACGAATGTCGCCGAGCGCTATGCACGCGAGTGGCTGTCGCACCAGGCTGCGTCCGGCTATCTGACCTACGACTCCAAGTCAGGCAAGTTCACCTTGCCGCCCGAGCAGGCGATGGTATTCGCCGAGCCCGATAGCCCCGTCTACCTCCAGGGCGGTTTCGACCTTGCGGTGACGATGATGGAGAATCAAGCGCTGGTGGAGCCGGCGTTTCGTTCGGGCAAAGGTGTCGGCTGGCGCGAGCAGTCGCAGTGCCTGTTTTGTGCTGCGGGACGCTTTTTCCGTCCAAGCTATTTTAACAGCCTCGTTGAATCCTGGCTGCCGGCGATGGAAGGCGTCGTCGCGAAGTTAAAGCGCGGCGCGATGGTCGCAGATGTCGGATGCGGGCATGGCTTTTCCACGGTCATCATGGCGAAGGCGTTCCCGAACTCGACGTTCATCGGTTATGACTTCCACTTAGGTTCGGTAGAGCAGGCCCGACGGCATGCCGAACAGCATGGCGTCGCGACGAATACGCGGTTCGAAGTCGCCGTGGCGAGCGAGTTTCCCGGCAAGAACCTGGATCTTGTGACCTTCTTCGATTGTCTGCACGACATGGGTGATCCCGTTGGAGCAGCCCGGCATGTGCGGCAGACACTGAAGCCTGACGGCAGTTGGATGATCGTGGAACCGGCCGCAGGCGACCGGCTGGAAGACAATCTCAATCCGGTCAGTCGGCTGTACTATGCCGCCTCGACCATGATCTGCGTGCCGACTTCACTCGATCAGCCCGTCGGTGCCGCGCTCGGCGCCCAAGCCGGCCTGAAGATGCTGTCGTCGGCGATTTCGGAGGGTGGTTTTAGAAGCGTCCGCAAAGCCACCGAGGGCCCTTTCAATATAATCCTGGAGGCTCGACCCTGAACGCATTCGGAGCAAGATCAGTCTTTGGGAGGCACGGCGCGTTTCCGACTTGCTACGACTCGCGCCGCACTCTGCGGGACCGGGATCTCATCAGTCCTTGAGCGCTGGTTGCCAATCTCGCTTGGCGTCCAAAAAATTCTTGCTCAAAATAATAACGACAAAACTGGCGCGCCCGACAGGATTCGAACCTGTGACCCCCTGCTTAGAAGGCAGGTGCTCTATCCAGCTGAGCTACGGGCGCTTGTGGAGGTTGGCTACACGGTTTGCGGGTTGGCGTCAAAGCGGCCGCCTTGGGACATGCGTGAGGCTCGCGGCGACGCGCCCGGGAGACATTCGCAATGGCACGCCGAAACAGCGCTCGTGTGATGCGATGGCGTCACAGCAGACGACCTTGTGCGCGTGACAGGCTGCACTATTCGTCAATATCCGCTTGGTCGCCGGTCCACCCCTGCGCGCCGATCAAGGGCACAAAACGGACCTCGCCAAGATCCTCCTGGGTGAACGCGTCCGCAGCCGTCCGCGTCACGCGCAACAGAGTCTGGCTGTGCGGGTCATCGCCGACAGGAATGACGAGCCGCCCGCCAACCGACAATTGCTGCTTGAGCGCTTGGGGAAGCGCGGGCGCGCCGGCGGAAACAAGAATCCCGTCGAACGGCGCTTTGTCAGGCCAACCCTGCGTTCCGTCATCGTGCTTGACGTGGACATTCTTGCATCCTGCCTGCGCGAGGTTCTTCTTCGCCAGACGGACCAGAGACGCGATCCGCTCGATGGCGTAGACCTCATGTGCGATGCGCCCCAGGACGGCGGCCGCGTAGCCTGAACCTGCCCCTACTTCCAGCACCTTCTCCCCGCCTTCAAGTTGCATGGCCTCGATCATGAGGGCCACCACGTAGGGCTGCGAGATTGTCTGTCCGGCGCCGATGGGCAACGGCCGGTCGAGATAGGCCGACTGAGCCAGTTCAGCGGGCACAAAACAGGTGCGTGGCACGTCCGTCATGGCCGCGAGCACAAGGGGATCGCGGATGCCGCGCCGCGCGATCTGGCGCTCCACCATCTGCTGGCGATCTTCGGTTTCGTCTCTCATCGGGTGCTCCAGGGGCCGCAGGGACCGGCAATACGATCCAGTTTGCAATTCTTGCATGCCAACACCGGCAACGCATTGAGCGCAGCACCCTGGGCGCTCAACGCAGCGCATAATTCCGCCCTGACGTCCGCGAACCGTTCGCAGGAGCTTGGGATCAAATTTGATGTTGCACCGCGCAATACTCCCCATACTTCCGGATCTGGCCCGGGTTTGCCGGAGAAACTGGCTCATAGCTCATTTTGCAGCGCGGCAAAGGTTGTTCGGCAGTACCGGCGCTTTTCTCTGCATCCCCGATTGATTGTCACGGCAGGCCCATGGCAAATGGTCACGGGCGTTGGACGAAAGTGCAAGGCCAGCAATCATAAAAATGAAATCCGTGGGGGAGAGACAAGTCCATGGGCGCAGCGGCGACCTCGAAAGGCGATTCCGGTCTTTTGGACCGCGAGCGAATAATTGCATCAGCTGGCTTCAACCGTTGGATGGTGCCGCCGGCGGCGCTCTGCATCCATCTCTGCATCGGCATGGCCTACGGCTTCTCTGTGTTCTGGAAGCCGCTGCAAGGGGCGCTGTTGGGTGCGGACGGCAAACCGCTGCCTGAATGCTCTGCTGGTGCCGTGACCTTCGGCGAAAAAGCCGCTGGCACGCTCAAGGCGCTGACCGCCACGGACTGCAACTGGAGCCAGTTCGATCTGGGCTGGATGTATACCTTTTTCTTCGTCCTGCTCGGTGTTTCGGCGGCGATCTGGGGCGGGTGGCTGGAGCGCGCGGGCCCGCGCAAAGCTGGCGTCGTCTCGGCGCTATGCTGGTGTGGCGGCCTGCTCATCTCGGCTCTCGGCGTCATCTGGCATCAGCTTTGGATGCTCTGGGTCGGCTCCGGCATCATCGGCGGCGTCGGCCTCGGGCTTGGCTACATCTCGCCCGTCTCCACCCTCATCAAGTGGTTTCCAGACCGCCGCGGCATGGCCACGGGCATGGCCATCATGGGCTTCGGCGGCGGGGCGATGATCGGCTCGCCGCTTGCGACCTTGCTGATGGATCAGTTCAAGACCGCCACCAATCCCGGCGTGTGGCAGACGTTCGTGGCGATGGCAGCCATCTACTTCGTGTTCATGCTGATCGGCGCGTTTTCGTACCGCTTGCCACCGACAGGGTGGAAGCCCGAGGGCTGGACACCGCCTGCGGCCAGCAACGCCATGATCACGCAGAACAACGTGCATCTCGACAATGCGCATAAGACGCCGCAGTTCTGGCTGCTTTGGATCGCGCTGTGCATGAACGTGTCGGCCGGCATCGGCATCATCGGCGCGGCTTCACCCATGCTGCAGGAAACGTTCGGCGGCATGCTGGCGGGCAGGCCGGAACTGGGGTTTGCGGACTTGAAAAAGGATGCGGCGCTGCTTGCGACGGCGGCGGCCGTCGGCGCGGGCTTCGTTGGCCTCGTCTCGCTCTTCAACATCTTCGGGCGCATCGCATGGGCGTCGTCATCCGACCTCCTCGGACGCAAGGTGACATACTTCATCTTCTTTGTGCTTGGCGCCGCGCTCTACATTCTCGCGTCCTTCGCCGCAGACTGGAAATCGCTCGCCGTGCTCGTCATCGCCTTCTGCATCATTGCATCTATGTACGGCGGCGGCTTTGCCACCATTCCGGCGTATCTTGCGGACATGTTCGGCACGCAATTCGTGGGCGCCATCCACGGACGCCTGCTCACGGCATGGTCAACAGCGGGCATCGTCGGCCCGGTAATCGTCAACTACATGCACGATCAGCGCGTCGCGCAGGGTATCGCCTTCGATAAGATCTACGCGCCGATCTACTACACGCTGGCCGGCCTCTTGGTGGTCGGGTTCATCGCCAACCTGCTCGTGCGTCCCGTCAATCCAAAATGGCACATGACGCAAGCAGAGCTCGACGCGGAGCACGCCCGCTTCCACGAGGCGGCCGACCCGGTGAAGCCGGGATCCTACGGCATCGGCAAAGGTGGCATCGATGCCAAAGCCCTTCCGTTCTGGCTGCTGGTCGGTATTCCTCTGGCTTGGGGCGTGTGGAAGACGGTGCAGAAGGCGCTCGTGCTCTTCCACTGACGCGTTTCGTCTTGCACGCAAAAAAGGAGCGGTCCTTCCGCTCCTTTTTTAGTCCAGTTTCTGGACGATGCCAGCCTGCTCGTCGACGAGTTCGGCCCCCGTCAGCCAGACATCATTGCCGCCTGCCATCTCGGCACGCACCTTTGTGATCCAGCTTTGGGAGACCCCGGCGGGTACAAAGAAGCGCGCAAAGAGACGGTCCGTCGCCGAACTCTTGGCTCTCTGAGGGACTGCAACCTCGTCGTCGGAGAGCTCCTCGCGGAAGCTGACCTCATGAAACATAAAGCGTGAATCGGCTGCCGCTGTTCGCCGCTCGCCTTGAAGGAAAACCGGAACGCACATGGATGCGCAGTGCTTGCCTGCTTCGACCCGCGTGTCCACACGATGCGTCTCGCGAACTTGGCGCAGAAGCCTGACGACGCGCGCGCCGTGATCGATCGCCCCGCCAGGCGAAGACAGATCCAGGACGAATGTGCGCGTCGAACCCTTGTACTTTTCGAAGGCTTCCTGCAGGCGCGCCTCCATGGGCGCATCGATCCGGCCTCGCCACGTGAGATAAACGGTATCCTGGGCAGGTTCTTCACGCACGCTCAGGCTGCCGACGCCTATGAAATAGGCGTCAAGCGTATCCTGTGCCTTGAAGCCGAAGTAGAGAATACCCAGCAAGGCCAGGGCCCACAGAAGGCGATTGAGCGAGCGGGAGGGCATGGCCGATAGATATCTCCCGCAACCGCAGTTTCAAGGTCTCCAAGTCCAGGCCCATAAGGCCTTGCCGGTTTGAGTGGGGAATCACGGACTGCACAAGGCCCTTATCTTGTCGTGCTTCCACCCGGAAAACCCGAGTTCCCACTTTTCCGCAAAGGCACTCCAACGGGTTCTTGCGGTCAAGACCTGAATGTGGCGCCGCCCGGCCCGCCGGTCAGTGGGTCCAGCTCCCGATGCGGCCAAACCTGAAATTGTCCCCGTAGGATTTCTTTACGAACGCGCGAGGCTTGGGTTCGATGATCGTGTAGGCCAAGCCGTTGCGCGTCGCATAGGTGATGGCCTCCTCTTTACTGAGGAAGGTGAGCAGCACCTGCTGCCGCGTATCGCCTCCACCGGCCCAGCCCATCAAGGGATCAGGCGTGCGTTTGGCTTCGGGTTCGAATTCAAGGTGCCAAAATTCGGTGTTCGCCTCGCCCGATTGCATGGCTGATTTCGCCGGCTTGTAAATTCGTACCTTCGTCATGCGTGCCTCGAAGACCAGAGTCTGCCTTGCCGCTTCATACGCAGGCGTTAGAGCGCCAGCGGGATTCCCTTGGGTATGTGGTATCGCCACATCCTGTCAATGGCGCGCCACAGCGCGGGGGCGGCTGCCCGGACTTTGGCGGCATTAGCGCAGGGCCACTGTGTAGTCGCGCAAAACGTTAGCCTCAAGCTGCACCTCCTCCAGACGGCGGCTCAAGACGTCGCCGATGCTGATGAGACCCACCAGTTTGCCGCCCTCGGAGACCGGCAGGTGCCGGATTCGCCGGCGGGTCATGATTTGGGCAACGCCATACAGACTGTCCTGCGGAGAGCAGGTGATGACAGCGCGCGTCATTACGTTGGAGACCGGCATCGCAAGCAGCGCGCGGCCGTGCGCGGCCAGCGCGGACGTGAGGTCGCGTTCGGAAACGATGCCTTCGAGCGCGCCGGTCTGCGAAATGACGACCATGGCGCCCACCTTCTCTCGCGCCAGCTGCCGGCATAAGAACTGCACGGTGTCGGTGGGATTGACCGATTTCACGGCGTCGCCTTTGGCGTTCAGAATATCGATGACCTTCATCTCGATACTCCGCTTGCGGCCGCTCCACGACGCGTCACTGGCAATCAGGGCTTCCATGCCCGCAAGTAAACGTCTTCCTTCCGCCCGTTCGCTTCCCTCCTGGGGAATTTCGTCAGCAAGTTCCAGAAGGCTGTCGACGACCGCGTGGGCCCCGAAAATCCCGGTATCGAGCTCGCCGCGCCCCAGCACGGCCAGCGCGGCAACACCCACCGCCTGCGCGGCCGCAAGACCTTCCGCGCTCGTCTCGATGACCAGCACCCGCCCGTTCGCCCCCGAGACCGCTTGCATCATCGCGGTCACAGGACCGTTCTTGTCCTCCCGCACGATGCGTTCGAAAAGTTCCTCCGCATCCCGTCCGGTTGCCTCGCGCACGAGCTTCTGAGCCAATTCGATAGGAAGCCGCGTCAGAAGCGCGATCTCGCCGCCTTGTTCGCTCACCGCTTCA
This sequence comes from Hyphomicrobium sp., assembly GCA_016793445.1. Lineage (GTDB taxonomy): Bacteria > Pseudomonadota > Alphaproteobacteria > Rhizobiales > Hyphomicrobiaceae > Hyphomicrobium_B. The sequence goes on from JAEUME010000001.1 coordinate 304,114, forward strand.
ATGAGACTAAGCGCGCCTGGCACCGTCTGCAGCCGCACGCCAGCCAGCATGTCGCCTGCGATCTGGCGCAAGTGCTTGTGCGTGACCTCAAAAAGGGTGTGCAGATCAGCCGTCTGCTTGCGAGGATACAAACGAGACGTCGCGTACTTGAGAAACCGCTCTTTGGTGACGTCGTGGCCAAAGGCGCTCGCAAAGGCGTCTTCGCCGATGACATGAGCGAAACCAGCCTCGGCCAGCGCTTCGTTGGCCGCGCGCCGGTAGATGTCTGCGGTCAGGAAAAGCCCGCCCTCAAGCCTCACGATGAGGCGCGATAACATCATTGAAGAAGTCCAGCCCTCATTGCAGCGACACTAGGCATCCGTTCGGAATTCCCCCTCTTGCAGCTTCCTACCGGAAGCACGCACTTTGCCCGGGCAGCGCATCCAAACATCCAGACACCCCCTGGCAGCATTGTGGTCCCCAACGCGCCGCGCCAGCGGCACTTCAGCGCTCCCGCTTTCTCACCTCGTTCCACGCTTGAATGTCCGGCCTCGCAGGCATCCGACCCACCGGGGCTGCGCCAGGATCACCCCGTTTCATACTTTTGGAGATTGATCGCTGGAGGCGCGCGCATCAAGGCACCATCAATGTCGCAGTCGAGCGGCCTTTGGTCGCTGCCGTTGAAATTTCAATCATTTCGCAATGCATCATCATCAGGGCACCTTGTCCGGCGCGGGGCGCGGGCTGCGCTGGAGATCTTGCCCCGAGATCTGACCGGATCCGTGAGACCTGTCCCCGGCGTGACAGCCTCTTTTTTGAACTTTCTCCAATGATGCGGCGACGGACGGGCTGAACACCAGTCCGCAGTGCCAATTCAAGCATCAAGGAGAGAAGCCATGTTGGGTCAGATCGAGAGCTTCCGCCGTGATATCGGCGTCGGCGTCATTAAGGCCGAGGACGGCCGCAAGTACCGCTTCGTGCGCGGCAACATGATTAACGAGCGTCCGCAGATCATGGGCGAAGAAGTTGACTTCACGCTCAATGGCCGCACGCCCAAGGACATCATCGTTCTGGCGGGATCGCCGTGGTCGGTGTTCGCGGGCCTCGCCAAATCGGCTCCCCTCGAAGCCTTCGACACCGGCGCGGACTTCAATCTGCGCTTGGCCGCCTGATCCCAACACTTTCGAAAAGGAACGCAGGCGATGAGCCGCCAGATCGACACTAGCGATATTCCACCCGTTTCGCTTGAGCAGCTTCTGGTGCCGATGCGCGCCGCCATCGCCAATGGCCAGGGCCTTGCCCTCCTCAACGGCATGAGCGAGGCCGCCATCCGCGACATCGAAACGGTCGTTTGGAAGCACTTCGCTGGCGCACCCCGCACGCGCCTGGCCGTCGCGTTGCGCTTCCGCGCACTGCTCGATGTGTTCCGCGCGCGCCGTCTCAAGCAGTTGTTCTTAATGAACGGCTTCAAGTTGATTGCACGCGCCGTTCACGAAGCCGCAAACCAGCGCCTCAATGCCGAATTCGGCTTCAACGCGCACAAATTCGTGCTGGCACTCGCCACCGGGCCCACGGTGCAAAGACATCCGGCGCAGAGACCCTTCGAGCAGGTGAAGCCGGCCATTGCCGTCATCGCAGGGCGCGCGGCCTGAGGCGCCTGTTTCGCAGGGAACTGCCGGAGCGGTCCGCCCGGCTTAACCCTCTCAGTATCGAAATTTGCATCACCCGGGGAAGGGACAATGGCAAGCGAAGTCGGCTTCAAGATCAAGGGCGGCAAGGTCGGCATCCTCCTCATGCACCGGCTGTGCGGAACTCCTGTAGAAATGCGGTTTGTCGCCAATGGCCTGGCCCGCGCCGGCTATACCATCTCGGTACCCAGGCTGGCTGGCCACTGCGGCAGCGAAGCCGAGATCAAGGCAACATCCTGGCCGGACTGGTACCGCAGCGCCGAGGACGCGCTCGACGAGCTGCGCAAGGAGTGCGACGTGGTCATCGCCGGGGGCCTGTCCACGGGCGCTGTGCTCGCGCTGATGCTCGCCGCCAAGAATCCCGGCAAGGTCCACGCAACCGCCCTGCTGGCGCCGACGCTGTGGCTCAACGGCTGGATGATCCCGTGGTATGCGCGCCTCTTCGGCCTCGTGCACTCCCGCGCGTTCGCCAAGCTTTTCCGCTTCCCGCACCATGCGCCGCACGGCATCAAGGACCCCAAAATCCGCGATTTCATCCAGAAGATGCGTGCGTCCAAGGGAAATGCCGAGGCAGGACATCCGGTGACGCCGGGGGAGATGGTGCTGGAGCACCGCCGCCTGTCGAACGCGGTGCAGACGCTGGTCCCCTACATCCGCCAGCCCTCGCTCATCGTGCATCCGCTGGAGGACGACTATGCCGGATTGTCCAACGCGACCTATCTGCGCGACCGCCTCGCAGGCGAGGTCGAACTGAAGGTGCTGGACGACAGCTATCACATCGTGACGGTCGACCGGCAGCGCCATCTGGTGGTCGAGGCCATTGTTCGGTTCGTCTCAGGTCTTGCTGAGACTGCGGGGCTCTTGGAGGCGAAACCTCCGCTCAACGCCAGCGTGACCGCTCTGCCCCGAAACCTTTCGGCAGCATAAAAATCCTGTTATTACAATGAGTTACTGGATTCGTCGAGCAACCCAATCAGCTGTAACGGCCGGAACAGCGCAAGCAGGCCCTTTGGAGAGAAAGTCACCACAAGGCCGCAGGAGACCAGCGGTGACCAACTCAAATGCCCAGGAGGCAACAATGTCCAAGACGATCAACACCCTCGCGGCCCTCTTCGTCGCCGCTATCGCGGTTCCCAGCGCGGCTGAGGCTGGGGGCGTCCGTCTGCAGTTCGGTGGCCCGCTCGGCAGCTTCGTTGCGCACCCCCACCTGAGTTCGGGCCCTGGTGGCACCATGAGAAATCGTAGCTACGCGGAGAGCCGCTCTTCTTACAGCGCTCACTGCAAGCAGCGCGAACTCGCCAAGGCTCGTAAGATCGAGATCGCCCGCCAAGCTGCCCATGCGCGCAAGATCGAGCTGGCGCGCGCCGCCGAGGTCCGCCGCGACAAGATCGAAACCGCCGAACGCACTGCCCGCAAGGCAAAGGTCGTTCAGACGGCCAAGCTGGAGGACAAGACGGTCACGAGCGATGCCCCGGTGATCTTCGTGCCTGAAAGCCCTGCGCCGGATGCCAAGTTCACCGGCACGCAGTCGACGCCCGCCCCGGCCCGCACGGCCGCGGTGAACACCAACGAGGCCAACACCGGAACGGGCGTCGAAGCCGAAGACAAGACCGAGGTCGTCGTGCTCCCCGTTGTCGAAGAGAACGACACGAAGGCTGCCGAGACGGCTGAAGCCAAGGCGGACGAGGCCAAGCCTGAGCAGAAGGAAGCCGAAACGACCGTTGCTGAAAAGATCTGCCGCCGCTTCTCGGCAGCCATTGCCGGCCTGATCACGGTGCCCTGCAACTAAGGCAAGCGCCTTGGGGTTAAGACTCAAGAAGGCCCGGAGCTCAGGTTCCGGGCCTTCTGGCGTTCGGGGAACGGCCTCAAGCCGCCTGGCAAACCGCGAAAGTTTTTTCACACACGCGCGGCCCTGTCTCCCGGGGAACTGCCGCCTGAACCCGCAGACCGCATAACGCGACATAGGACGAACGGTCCCGGACTTTCAGGAGGAGACAAGTCATGGAACTCGCACTCAAGGCGGCCGCCGCAGCCCCCGCCAAATCCAGCCGGTCCAGGCGCAAGGCCAAGAGCGCCATGCCGATGGTCGTCAAGCTGGCTTACCGCAATCTGTTTCACGATCGCCTGAGCTTCTTCGTGACGATCGTCGGCATTGTGTTTTCGGTTGTACTGGTGGCCATCCAGACGGGCATTTATCTGGGTTCGGAGCGCAAGATCTCGGCCATCATCGATGCGGCTCCCGCCGACCTCTGGGTCGTGCCGCTCGGCACCAAGAGCTATGACGATCCTTCGCTGCTGACCGGCCGCGAGCGCCACATGATCCTGTCTACCCCCGGCGTGGCCAATGCCGAGGACATGGTGGTGAGCTTTGCCCGCTGGCGCAAGCCCAAGGGCGGCACGACGGCGATCCTGCTCGTCGGTACTGGCGCGGAAAGCTCCTATCCCCTGCCTTGGAACATCGTCGAAGGAAGCCGTGACGCCCTCGAGGCGCCCGGTACGGTTGCGATCGACCAGAGCTATTTCCCGGATCTCGGCATCACCGCCCTCGGCGACCGTGCGGAGATTAACGGCATCGCGGTCGACATCGCGGCGACCACGAAGCGCATCCGCTCGTTCACGACGTTGCCGTACGTCTTCGCCTCCATCGAGCAGGCCCGCATGCTCACGGGCGCCAACGAAATCCAGGCGACTTATGAGCGTGTGACGCTGGCGGATGATGCGGATCTGGAAAGCGTACGTGCCGAGATAACGGAGCGCCTGCCTGATACCGAGGTGCTGACGCAGGATGAGTTCAAGAAGCGCAGCCAGGCCTACTGGTTGTTCCAGACGGGTGCGGGCGCGGCCCTCATCGCTGGCGCAATGCTCGGCCTCATCGTCGGCATCGTGATCGTGGCACAAACGCTATATGCCTCGACCAAGGATCACATCAACGAGTTCGCCACACTGCGTGCCCTCGGTGCTGGTGCTGGCTACATCGTGAAGGTCATCCTGATGCAGGCGGTTCTCTCTGGGCTCATCGGCTACCTGCTCGGCATCGGCCTCGCCTTCGGCGTGATCCATGCGGCCCAGGACACCAAGCTCAATGTCATCATGACGCCCGGCCTGGCCGCAGGCCTGTGCGCGGTCACCGTGGGAATGTGCGTCGTTGCGGCCATCTCGGCCATCATCAAGGTCGTCCGGATTGACCCGGCCGTCGTCTTCAGCCGATAAGCAAAAAGGAAAACCGAAAATGCTCGCAACAACCAGTTCCAGCCACGCCAGCCATCAGGGCGCCAACATGACCGCCAACGCCGCAGATACGCGCACCATGGTCGAAGCCCGCGGGATCGTGAAGGTGCTCGGCGAAGCCCCCAACCAGGTCAAGGTCCTCAAAGGCGTGGACCTCGACCTGAAGGCCGGCGAACTGACCTTGCTGATGGGGCCGTCCGGTTCAGGCAAGACGACGCTTCTGTCGATCCTGGGCTGCATCCTCTCGCCGACCGACGGAGATCTTTCCATCGCCGGGCATCCCACGGCAGGCATGAGCAAGGAAGATCTGGCGGACTTGCGCCGCCGTCACGTCGGCTTCGTATTCCAGGGGTACAATCTGGTTCCTACGCTGACGGCCGTCGAAAACGTGATGCTTGCACTCGACCTGCGCGACATCCGCGGACCTGAGGCTTACGATCTCGCCGAGGAAGCGCTGCATCAGGTCGGTCTCGGCCATCGCATCGATGCGGCCCCCTCCAAGATGTCGGGCGGCGAGAAGCAGCGCGTCGCGATTGCGCGCTCGCTTGCGGGTGCGCCGTCCGTGATCCTGGCGGACGAGCCCACGGCTGCGCTTGATGCCCAGAACGGCGAGGCGGTCATGGAGCTTCTTGCCCAGGTCGCACAGGACACCAACCGGGCCGTTCTGGCGGTCACGCACGATCACCGCACGCTGAAATATGCCGACCGCATCGTGCGCATCGACGACGGCCGTATCGCAGGCTCGGAACGTCCCAAGATCGACGGCACGAGCCCGCAGCCCGGCTCCGACGCTCACTAAGCCGCCGGGTCCATGGATAAGGCCGGTGATGTCACCGGCCTTCTTGTCAGGAAGGGGCATGGACAGCGCGTTGAGCTAAAGCCGGCAGAGGTCTTACACGGCCAACGCGTGTTGCGCCTTGCTCTGACCCAGATAGGCATCGAACGCGGCGCAGATCGTACGCACGAACGGCTTTCCGAAGTCCGTGACTTCGAAGCCGTCTTCGGTCGGCTTTACCAAGCCGTCCTGATCTGCCTCGATCAGCAGCTCCGCGTCTGCGATCACGGCTTCGGCATCCGCGCCGAACTCATCCCGCAGCGCGCTCTTCGACAGATCGAACCCGCACATCAGCCGTTCGATGACGGCGGCACGCACGCGATCGTCCGCACTGAGCTTGATACCCTTCACCGTTGGCAGCCGTCCGCCTTCCACCATGGCCTGATAGATGCCCGCCGCCGTCGCGTTCTGCACGTAACCCTGCGGCAGATGCCCGATTGCCGAAGCGCCAAGCCCGATCAGCGCATCGCTCGCGTCCGTCGTATAGCCCTGGAAGTTGCGGCGGACCTCTTCGTCCGCCAGCTTGTCGGAAGGCTTGGCGTAATGATCGAGCCCGACCGCCTTGTACCCGGCGGCGAGAAGAATGCGATGCAGCCGGCGCGATTGTCCGAAGCGCTCCATTATGCCGGGCAGTGCCTTGTCCTCGATCAACCGCTGGTGCTTGAGCCGGGACGGCAGATGCGCATATCCGAATATGGCGATCCGGTCAGGATCGAGCGCCAGGGCCTTCAGGATCGTTTTCTGAACGCTTTTGCGAGTTTGATGCGGCAGGCCATAGACAAAATCGAGATTGATCGAACGCACGCCATGCGCGCGGAACATGTCGACTGCGCGCTTGGTGTCCTCGAAGCTCTGGATGCGGTTGATGGCTTGCTGGACTTGCTCGTCGAAGTCCTGCACGCCGAGCGATACGCGATTGACGCCGATGGCTGCAAAGGCCGCCACCTGTTCGTCGCTCAACGTGCGCGGGTCGATCTCGACTGCATATTCGGCATCGGGTGCCAGATTGAATGCCTTTTGAAGCGCGGCTCCCACCCGGGCGATGTCCTCTGGCGCGAGAATGTTCGGTGAGCCCCCGCCCCAATGCACATGCGTGACGCGGTGATGGGGCCCCGCAAGCTCGCTGACATGCGCAATCTCGCGCAACAGCGCGGCGACATAAGCCTCAACCGGTTCGTACCGGCGGATCGCTTTCGTATTGCAGCCACAGTACCAGCAGAGCTGATGGCAGAACGGGAAGTGCAGATAAAGCGAGAGGTTCGATCCCGCGGGAAGCGCGCGCAACCACGTCTCATAAACCCTCGGACCGATGGTGGGCGAGAACTGCGGGGCGGTTGGATAACTGGTATAGCGCGGTACGGGCGCAGAATAGCGCCTGATCAGGTCGGGAAGCATGCCGGTGTTCCTACCTTGATAGCTCGACGATTTGTCGGCCTAGACATGCCTCAAGCCGGGTCCGGCGATATTGATATCGATCAAGCGGGCCGGCTCCCGGACTCAAGGCGAATTGTCACGATCGGCCCGCCCCAAGCGCCAAGAGGCCCGTGCCGTCTCTCCAGCCCCGCGCGTCCCCCCGAAGACCTTAAGCCACGGTCATTAACCACCTTGCCACAGCCCGCGGGGATGCCCATGAGCCGCGGCCGGGCGCAGCTGCGCAGACAGCGCCCCGGGCAAGGCGCGCATGCCGTTGGCGTTTCCCGCACACGATACTATCTTGCCTAACCACCGGCTGGTTTGCCCGCCTGCGAGACCCCGACTCGAGGATGACGCAATTGACCAACGACGATGAAAGATCCCATCCTGGATTTGAGTATCAGGCGAGCGGCCTCACGCGCGCGGCCTTTTTCCGCCTCGCTGGCGGGCTTGTGGCGTCCGGACTCGTGATGCCGGGGCTCTGGCCGTTCGCGGCTCTTGCAAACTCCGAGGATCAAATGCTCACGCGGCCTATTCCCTCCAGTGGACAACCTTTGCCGGTCATCGGCCTTGGCACCTGGCAGGTGTTCGACGTGGGCAACGATCCCGCCGCGCGAGCGCCCCTCGCGCAGGTGCTCGAAACACTTTTCAACGCGGGCGGATCGGTGGTCGACTCCTCCCCCATGTACGGCCGCTCCGAAGGCGTCGCGGGAGATCTCATCGCTGCCGCCAATGCGCGCAGCAAGGCCTTCATCGCGACCAAGGTCTGGACCAGGGGGCGCGCGGACGGCATCACGCAGATGGAACGCTCCATGGCTCTGCTGAAAGCCGGCAAGACCATCGACCTCATGCAGGTTCACAACCTTGTCGACTACAAGACGCATCTCGATACGCTGCGCGGTTGGAAGGCGGACGGCCGAGTGAAGTACATCGGTGTTACTCACTACACTTCGAGTGCCTTCGACGAACTGGAAAATGTGCTTCGCGCGGAAAAGCTCGACTTCGTGCAACTCAACTACGCCGTCGACGACCGCGCGGCCGAGAAGGTGCTTCTTCCGCTTGCGGCCGACAAAGGCATCGCCGTGCTCGTCAACCGTCCGTTCGGTGGCGGAGGGGCATTACGCCGGCTCAAGAGCAAGCCGCTGCCTGACTTCGCAGGTCAGGTCGGTGCAACAAGCTGGGCGCAACTTCTGCTCAAGTTCATCATCGCGCATCCCGCGATCACATGCGCCATTCCTGGAACGGCCAAGCCCGCGCATATGGCCGACAACGTAAAGGCCGGGACAGGGGCGCTGCCCGATGCGGCCCTGCGCGAGAAGATCGCGGCGGCGGCCACGGCCTAGGTCGCCGACGTATAAAATCGCATCCAGATGCGAGCGCTCTGCCGAGTTGACACCATCACCTTGTCATCCCGGGCAAGCGAAGCCGGATGCAGCGCCGACCCGGGACCCAGCGCATCTGTGCAAAGCGCAAAAAATCAAATTGCATCACGCACAAGCATCCGCGAGGATGTTGAACGAGGTGAAGTCGTGACCTCACCGCAACGTCATCTCTGCGTCAGGCGGGGATCTGCCCAAGTCGCGATTGAGGACAAATGTTGAAGCCCGGACGGATCCCGGCCTTCGCCGGGGTGACAACAGAGGAAAACGCTCAGCTGAGGTGAATAAGGATAAGCCGCAGTGGCAAGTAGAGGAACGTTCTCCTCTAGAGCCCTGCCAGAACAATTTCGCGAAAGATGGAATGAAGGCGGAGCAATCCGCGTTGTGTACCAAGGGGAGGGCAAACGTCTCGTCAAGGGAGAGACAGTCCATGCGCCTCGAAGCAGATCACGAAATGTCCGTTGCGTTCGAGTTTGGCGCCAATATGAACACTACGATTTTCCGCGCCAGTCCGCCCACAGCCGTCTATCGGATCAACGGCACGCGCGATACGCTTACTGAACCGGAGCACAAGGAAGACGGTATCGATCCGCGCTTGCCGGTGCCCCATAGGGTTTCGGCCTAGCGTGAGATAAGCCAAGTCTAGGGGGAAAAAAAGCCGTCCGTCTCGTTGCTGGGACGGGCGGTTTTCCTTTGCGTTCGCTGCGCCAGAGGCGCAACGTCGCCCTTGATTTGAGCAACGCCATGCAACGCACGATCACCGGATTTGAGCAGGACGAGGAAGGCTATTGGGTGGCGCTGCTATCATGCGGGCATCGCCAGCACATGCGACACAAGCCGCCGTTCATCGAGCGGCCCTGGGTGGTCGATGCGCAAAGCAGAAACGCCAAGATCGGAACAACGATCGAGTGTCCGTTATGCCTCCAACCGGACAATCCTCCAGCCAACTGACAAGGATCTGGCATTTGCAGGCGAGATCCAGCCAACGCCACGTATTCACAACCGTCGCTAGGTTTCTACGGTTTTGACCACGCGCTTCGCACGGATGTGCTGGGCCGGGGCGGGCGCTTTCCTGGGGCACGTGAGGGCTCTCACTCTTACCCTCCGTGAGTATCACTTGAACGCAGGCCCGCCGTGAGCCAGAATATCGCCATTCCGAGGGGTGCCGGTAGGCCGGCTGAGATCGCGCGCGACGCGCGAACACCCTTAGAACCTGATCCGGGTCATGCCGGCGATAGGGACGGAGCTTCTAGGATGTCACGCATCATACCCACGGCCCGATTTCATTTGCCGCTCGCCGTGCGCCGTGACGATACCTGGAGGCTGTCCATGACTCATTCGGAATTCATTGCCGGGCTTATCGGCCCGACTCTCATTGCCATTTCCGTTGCTCTTCTCACCAATCGCGCCGCCCTTGAGGCTATGATCGGGCAAATCGCCGATAACTATGCGGTCGTCTTCATGGCGGGGCTGCTTCTGTTCGTCTGCGGACTAGCCATTGTGCGCGTGCATTCCGATTGGGGTTCTGGCTGGCCTTCATTCGTTACGGCTTTTGGCTGGCTGTCCATTCTTGGCGGTTTGGTCCGCATGATGATCCCGGATCAATCTGCGGCACTGGGGCGCAAATTCATCGAAAATCCGGCGGCGGTCACGGCCTCCGCACTCGCCATGCTGGCGCTCGGCATCTTCTTCACCATCAAAGGCTACGGACTCATCTGAGGTTCGTGGCGCTCGCGATCCTGCAAACCATTTCCCGGCAGAGGTTTCACTCATGAACAAGGTCACCCGCAAGTCCGATCTGATGGTTCCCAAAGTCACCACCGGCCCCCTGCCCGCCTCGCGCAAAGTCTATTCTGCGCCCGAAGGTCATGCCGATGTGCGGGTGCCGTTCCGCGACATCGCGTTGTCTCAGGAGAGCGGCGAGCCTGCGTTCCGTGTCTATGATCCGTCCGGACCGTACACCGACGCCGGCCTTCAGATCGACGTCGAGAAGGGTTTGGCGCGCATACGGGAAACCTGGGTGAAGGCTCGTGGCGGCATCGAAGTCTATCAGGGCCGTGACGTGAAGCCCGAAGATAACGGCAACGTATCGGGCGCCCATGCCGCGCGCGACTTTCCCAACAAGCCCCAGCCCATGCGGGGCACCAGCGGCGCACCCGTGACACAGTATGAATTTGCAAAGGCCGGGATCATCACCAAGGAAATGGTCTACGTCGCGCACCGTGAGAACCTTGGCCGCGCGGCGGCGTTGGAGCGCGCCAAGGCGGCGCTCGCCGATGGCGATAGCTTCGGCGCGGCAATACCTGAGCACATCACGCCGGAATTCGTGCGCGACGAGATCGCCCGTGGCCGCGCCATCATCCCTTCCAACATCAATCACGCCGAACTCGAGCCGATGATCATCGGCCGCAACTTCCTCGTGAAGATCAATGCCAATATCGGCAACTCGGCCGTCACCTCCTCGGTGGAGGAGGAGGTCGAAAAGATGGTGTGGGCAATCCGCTGGGGCGCCGACACCGTCATGGATCTCTCGACGGGCCGCAACATTCACACAACGCGCGAATGGATCCTGCGCAACAGCCCCGTGCCGATCGGCACCGTGCCGATCTATCAGGCGCTGGAAAAATGCGGCGGCGATCCCGTCAAGCTGACGTGGGAACTGTATCGCGACACGCTGATCGAGCAGTGCGAACAGGGCGTCGATTACTTCACCATCCACGCCGGCGTGCGGCTGCCTTATGTGCCGCTCACCGCAAACCGTGTGACCGGCATCGTGTCGCGTGGCGGCTCGATCATGGCCAAGTGGTGCCTCGCGCACCACAAGGAGAGCTTCCTCTACGAACGCTTCGACGAAATCTGCGACCTGATGCGCAAGTACGACGTGTCATTCTCACTCGGCGACGGCCTGCGGCCCGGCTCCATCGCGGATGCCAACGACCGCGCGCAATTCGCCGAGCTGGAAACGCTGGGCGAACTCACGCAGATCGCCTGGAAAAAAGGCTGCCAGGTGATGATCGAAGGCCCCGGCCACGTGCCGATACACAAGATCAAGATCAACATGGACAAGCAGTTGAAGGAATGCGGAGAAGCGCCCTTCTACACGCTTGGACCGCTGACGACGGACATTGCGCCGGGTTACGATCACATCACGTCCGGCATCGGCGCTGCGATGATCGGCTGGTTCGGCTGTGCCATGCTCTGCTACGTCACGCCGAAGGAGCACTTGGGCCTTCCCAACCGGGACGACGTGAAAGCAGGCGTCATCACCTACCGGCTCGCCGCGCATGCCGCCGACCTCGCCAAGGGCCACCCGGCCGCGCAGCTGCGTGACGATGCGCTGTCGCGCGCGCGCTTCGAGTTCCGTTGGGAAGATCAGTTCAACCTGTCACTCGATCCCGACACGGCGCGCCAGTTCCACGATGAAACGCTGCCCAAGGAGGCCCACAAGGTTGCGCACTTCTGCTCCATGTGCGGGCCGAAGTTCTGCTCGATGAAGATCACCCAGGACGTGCGCGACTACGCGGCCCGGCAGAACGCACGCGTGGGCGAAGCCATCGCCGAGTTGCAGGAAGAAGTAGGCACCGTTGATCCGCAAGCTGGAATGGACGAGATGTCCGCCAAGTTCAAGGAGCTTGGCGGGGAACTCTACATCGAAGCCGAATCCGCGAGCACAGCGTCGAAGGCGCTGACGCCCGACGAAAGGATGCGCGCGGCCGTCAAGGCGAGCAACAAGGAACTGGGCTGAGGCAAAGGCTGGCAGCGAGGGCGGCTCAGTGGGCGGCGTCGCCCTCGGGATCAGCGGGTCGTGGCAGAAATAGCACCAACGACAGGTGCGAGTCGGGGCAGCATTTCCTCTTTGAACACCGATTCGACGAGCCCCCAGCCAAGCGCCCATGATTGCCGTTTCTCTGACCTCCGCGGTCGATAGTCTTGATTGGCGATGTGCGGCGATCGTCGCGATGCTTGCGAGCGTCGTTTGCGTCCATGTTGTTGTGAATGCCTTGCTCGGCCGATTGATCATCGCCGGCCCGCCCGCCTGGCCACGCCTCGGCTGCATCGATGGCCTGCGCGGCTACCTGGCCATTTGCGTTCTTGTCCATCATTTCGTCATCTGGACGTTTCTCAAAGCCGGTTCTGGGTGGTCGCCACCGCCCTCCAATATGTTCAACAATCTCGGACAGGCGGCGGTGGTTGTCTTCTTTATGATCACCGGCGCCCTCTTCTACGCCAAGATCATCGACAGAGATTCGAGGTTCTCCTGGGCTCAACTGTATGTCTCACGGATCTTCCGCATCGTGCCGCTCTACTGGCTGGTGACGACGGCAGTGATCGCGATCGTGGCTTTCAAGAGCGGCGGTTTTCCCGGCGATCCCGGCCGCAATCTTCTGGCCATCATGAAGTGGTTGACGTTTCAGGGAATGCCCAACCTCGCTGGCGTTCAAGGATCGGGCCGCTTCGTGGCATACGCGCCTTGGACGCTCGCATATGAATGGCTCTTCTATTTCAGCCTTCCCCTGCTTGCGCTCGTGTGTGGCGCGGCACGATCCCTCTCCATGCCCACATTCGCGGCGCCTCTGGTCATTGCGACGGTGGGCACGATTGTCAGTCCCATAGCATTCGGCGGTTGGCGTCTTTCGTTCGTCCTGCCCTTTGCGCTCGGCATGCTCGCGATTGAGTTGACGCGACGGCCGCAAGTTGCCGGACTTCTGCGTATGCCCGCCTGGGCATGGATCGGCGTAGCGAGCCTCGGCCTTGCAATGACGCAGTTTCCGACAGCGTTCGAATCTACGCCCCAGATCATCCTCTTTGTATTTTTCCTTACCGTGGCGGCAGGGAACACCTACTTCGGCATATTGAGTCATCCCACCAGCCTGGTCCTGGGCGATGCGAGTTACAGCATCTACCTTCTGCACGGCCTCGTTCTCAGCCTCTTCATGGGCGAGTTGCTCGGCCCCGCAAGCGGTAGGCCAGACACGTTCATCTGGGTCGCGCTCCCGGTGCTTGCCACAGTGGTCTGCACGGTCTCCATCTTCACGTATCACAGACTTGAAGCCCCCGCGATTGCATCGGGCAAGCGCTTCGCCCGGGGGATCCAACAAGCTACATCGCTGCGTCCGTTCGCCTTCAAAAGAGCCGCTGGACCTGCCCGGCGCTCAGGACAGCTATGACGGTTTTTACCGCGATGTTGCCGCCTTGCCGGCGAATGCCCCTCAATTCTCTTGAAAACTCACGCAAGAAACGCACACTACACGGCGCAACGGCGTCCCGGGTCAGGGCGAACCTCGTTGACGACAAACCTTTTTGACCTCTGACGGAATATATGGCGCCGTTCTTGATCAACAGACGCAATCTCATCGCCGCCTCCGGGGGGACCCTTCTGGCGGGTAATCTGCCGGGAGCGGAAACTGGCGGTGGGCGCAAGAACTCCAGGCCGCCGAATTTTCTCGTTATCATCGCCGACGACCTGAGATGGGATTCCATCGGCGCGATGGGAAACAGGATCGCGGCGACATCTGCCATCGACAAGCTCGCGGACCGGGGAACGCTCTTCAAGAATTGTTTTGTGACGACGTCGATTTGTCCGACCAGCCGCGCCAGCATTCTCACCGGGCAGTACGGACGCCGCCACGGCATCTGGGCTTTCAATATCTCTCTTTCAGGCCCGCAGATGGCGGAGACCTATCCCGTGCTCCTGCGCGGCGCTGGTTACAAGACTTGCTTTGTTGGAAAGTGGGGCGTCGGAAATACTGTTCCCGTGTCACAGTTCGACAATTGGTACGGCTTCGCCGGCCAGGGCCAGTATTTCGATCCGAAGAACGCTGGCCAGCATCTCGGCGACGTCATGGAGGCGCAGGCCCGCAGCTTCATCGATTCATACGCGGGCGACGCGCCGTTCTGCCTCATTTATTGCTCCAAGGAGGTCCACGAACAGCGCGAGTATGATACCGAGCCCTACAAGCCGAAGCTCGAGCTGCGCGAGCTGTTCGCCAACATCACGTTCCCCAGACCTGCGACAGCAACTGCGGAGAGCTTCAATCGCTTACCCGATTTTCTGAAGGACTCAGAAGGGCGCAAGCGCTGGATTCCGCGTTTTTCCAGCGATGAGCTGTTCCAGAGCACGATGCGCGCCTATTATCAGCTGCTCTCAGGTCTCGACCGGTCGATCGCGGCGATCCTGCGCTCGCTCGAGAACAGGAACCTGCTCGATAACACCTACGTCATTTTCACATCCGACAACGGCAATATGCTGGGAGATCATGGGCTCGCAGCGAAGTGGTGGATGTTCGAGGAGTCTATCCGCGTGCCGCTCATCATCGCCCCGCCACGCAGCTTTGACGCAGCCGCCGGCCGCGTCACATCCGACATTGCCCTCAACATCGACATAGCCCCCACCGTGCTCGAACTTGCAGGCGTGCCGATTCCATCGCGAATGCAGGGCCGAAGCCTCGTGCCCACTCTCGAACGGCGCGCGGGCGGCGATTGGCGGACCGAATTCTTCTATGAGCACCTAATCGAAAACCCTGCGATTATTAAGAGCGTCGGCCTCAGATCTCCGCGCTTCAAGTATGTTCGCTACTTCGGAATCGAAATGGTCTTTGAAAGCCTCTTCGATCTTGACGCCGATCCCTTCGAAGAGACGGATCTGGCGCGCATTGCAGCCCTGGAAGCACGCAAGAGCGAGATGAGCGCCAAGGTCGACGCCCTCATGAAGACCCTCGCGTGAGGGACTGTGCCGCCGGCGTGCCGTGGTTTGGCCGGCCGGGCGCTTGGGACGGCGGCGGGGATCGCGGATCTAAAGGCCCGAATGACACGCTCGCAAAGCGCGACAGATCGCGGGACCTTGATTTTGTCGCAAACACTGGCAACATATGTTTGTCGTCAACAACTGAAAGGAGGTGATCCGATGTCGAGTGGGATTTTCAAGGCTGCGATGTCGCGGTCGCCGATTTCATCGCCGGTTTGCCTTCTGGTAGCTGGCTAACGAATTCAGCGCTGCGGGCGGACAACATCATCCGCTTCATGCATGGCATGCTTTGTCTCACGGGGGCCGCTCTCAAGAGCGGCCCTTTTGAGTTTTACGGCGGAGCCAATTCAGCCGCCGGCGCGCGCTCTGATCTTTCCGGAAAATAGAAAACGGCAGGCCGCATCATACGGGCCCGCCGTTGTGTGAGCGCAGATTACCAAAATCAGAGTGCAGCAATGAGAGTGCGGCACCTGAGCTTGCTCACGGGTTGTAGTTCACGTCCACGCTGAACGTCATTTCCGCCCGCTTACGCTCGCCGCCCGCGCGCGTCACGTCCACGCGGCAACGATAGGTCGACGCCATACCTTCGATACGGCAGGTGCGCGAATTGACGACAAAATCGAGATCACGCTTGGGATCGATCCGATTGATGTCGATCTGATCATCCTCGGCAATGTCCTTGTCGAACACCTCGATCTTCACATCGGCGCGGCCCGGAGGCACAATCGCGGCAAAGCGCCAGTTTGGAATCACACCGTCCGTCTGGCGGATGGGCTGCGATTTGAAAACCTGTCCATCAATGGTGACGCGCGCATAAAAATCTTCCGAGCTGAAGGCGTCACCTTTATCGAGCGCAACGAGCCGGTGAATGGTCACCTGCACCTCAACATCGCGCGAACTGTTGTAATATTGGTGGCTGCGCCGGTACCGCTTGTGAGGATGAGCATCCGCAAGCGCCGTAAAGGTCATGAGCCCCGCAAGGGCAAGAACGAAAGCGGTGAAACCGCGCGCTAAAAATTTCCCTACCGGCATCGAAAGCCCCTCCACTACCCGAATAAAATCTGCCTGCGTGACGCCTGCCCGCACACCCCGAGTTGTCTACAATACTTATCTGACAGCTGAAACCACTACAGATCACATCGCAGCACGAGCGTTGCCCGACGGCACCGTTGAGCACGTCATGGGCTTTAAAAGGTAAGGCCGGCAAGGCGAAGGAGATTTAGCGTTCCATTGTTTCGAAATGTGTGCACGGCATGCACCGGCCACCAAATCTGCTGTCACGGCAAAGAGCCTCGAGATGCGCATGCTACAAAAATGCCACATCCCAAACGAATCGAATTGGCACGTGCATTTTGTTGTGGATGTCAACAATCATCCGATCTAATTTTTTGTTGTGGGACAGCTGATCGGGGGATCGGCTGGGGGTAAAGTTTCTCCCACTAACCTGCCCGGTTATTCGCTCGGAACGTCGCTTCCGAAATAAGGCGAGCCGATAGAAATCGGTCAAAGTGTTCGATGCATTTTGACAACGCTGGTGATTTGCAGCGGACCTGAAGGGCCTAGATCCTAAAAGGCTTGGGGACCTAGAGGAGCGGGCGACGTGAGTCGCCCGTTTCCTTTTGTGCGCGGCGTCAAATGTCATATCCGCACCACGCGCTTACGCATCGCACGGCATTCAGCCAAATCCTCATCCGGACAAAATCCGTCGTTCTGTCCATGCGCTAATTATCGTGGGGCCGCCGGCTGCCGGCCTACTTGCCAAACCAGGATTCCCACAACTCGGCCGCGCGAGCGCTCCAAGTTTTAGGTGCGGGGGCCGGTGGGCTTGCGGCCTCTCCTTCCTTCGCGGCAGGCGGCTCGCCCGCAGGCGCCGCGGCGCTGGTCTCGGAGAGCGCCCCGGTCGCGGCGGCCGTGCCGCCACTGCCGTGCGGCATCTCCGTCTGCCCGTGCGTCCCCGGCACCGTCTCAGCCTGGCCTTCTTCGGCTGGCGGCGGCGGGATGCCCTCAGGCTCGGCTGTTTCTGAGGTTGTTTCGCCCTGCGCGGGCGCCGGGGTCTCCTGATGCTCCGGAGCGGCCGCGTGTTGGGCGGAAGCGGCTGCTTCAGCGGGCGCAGCCTTTGCCCCAGCCGACTCCCGCGCGGCCTTCTCGGCCTCGGGGACGTCGCCTTCAACGGTCTTTACAATCGCGCTGACGGGGCGTTCTTGTCCGACTTGCGGCAGTCCCTTGGCGTCTTTTTCAATCGCCGCGTCATACTCCGCGACGGTCGTCCCGGCTGTCTTCGGCGTCAAATGCACAACCTTGTAGCCGCCCTGCTTGAGCGCGGCGAGCAAGAGCGGCACGGCCCTGGCCGTTTTCTTATGGATGTCGTGCATCAAGATGATGCCCTTGCCGTTCTTGGCCAGCTTGGTCATCACCGTTTTCACGATGCTTTCCGGCGACTGGATCTTGAAGTCCAGACTGTCGATGTCGGTTGAGAACATCGCAATGTTGCGCTTGCCCAGATACTCAAGTGACTCCTTGGTATCGATAAGCGTCGGATAACGGAAGAAAGGTGCAACGGGTCCTCCGACCGCACGGTGCACCGCAGAAATTCCGCGCTCGATCTCGTCCTTGCCCTCTTCGAAGGTCTTGAGCTTGGCAATTGCCTTGTGGCTCCAGGTATGCGTGCCGACGGTGTGTCCGGCGTGCGCGACCTCCCGGATGATTTCGGGATAGCCCAGCGCCATCTTGCCGATGGAGAAGAACGTCGCCTTCACGCACTGCTCGGCGAGTGCGGCGAGCACGGCTTCGGTCGAGTATTTCTGGGGACCATCGTCAAATGTGAGCACGACCTCTTTGGGCTGGAGGAAATCGTTTGCCTTGTAGTGCTCGAAGCCAAATCCCGGACCGCCCGTGGTGTCGATCTGCACGGTGCGTGAAACGCCCAGAGCATTCGGATGGGTACAAGGCGGCGCGGTTTGTGCAGTTGCCGCGGCCGATGAGTAGAAAGCGGCTATCACTGCCACGGCCGATGCCGTCGTATACGACCTCATGCCTCGTCCTCCCAAAATCAAGTGATTCCCTCAAAGCCCTAAGGCGCATGTTGTCCTGCTTGGCGCGCAGAAACGCAACCCCGTCGGCGCGACAAGGTGCAACAATGCGAAAGACGCCACAGTCAAACGGGGTTCGCTCGCAGCGTCATGGCGAAGTATGTCGAATTTGCGCAGTGTTGCGGGCACCACCGGTTGCAAGCGCCGGTCCTGCGATTCGCATTGCGCCCTGACAGAGGGCTTAGCGGGGCGGGAAGACGCGCACTACTTCGGCGTTTCCACAACGATTTTGAACGACGCGAAGTATGCCGAGAGGTCCTCGATATCCTGATCCGATAGCGTTCCGGCGACCACGGTCATCTGCGCATTCTTGCGCTCGCCGCTTTTATAATCGCGCAGAGCCTTGATCATGTAGATCGGATTTTGTCCGGCCAGATTGGGGGCCTCGGGAAGTGTCGCGATGCCGTTTGCGCCGTGACAAGCCGTGCACATCAGAGCCTTCTTTTTGCCGGCGGCTGCATCGCCTGCGGCGCTGGCGGGACCCGCAACGCTTAGAGCTGCAAGTGAGACCGCAAGTATGACGTGCGTACGCAAGCGTGGTGCTCCTCATTTAATGTGCTGATGACAGACCAATAGCCGGACAAAAATCCGGGCCTGCACCTCGAGCGGTACAGGCCCGGCAATGGCTTTCGTGCTTAGTTGCCGTAAGAGATCCGGTAGATCGCACCGACGAGGTCGTCGGAAACGAGCAGTGATCCGTCAGCCATCTGTGTCACGCTAACCGGCCGGCCGGCGTATTCGCCGGTATCCAGCAGCCAGCCATCGGCGAAGACTTCCGTCGGGCCGTTGGTGCCGTCCTCATTAATCGGCGTGAACATGATGCGTGCGCCGACAGGGTTGGTCCGGTTCCACGAGCCATGCTGTGCGGAGAAGATGCCGCCCTTGTACTTCTTGGGGAACATCTTGCCGGTGTAGAACGTCAGGCCGAGGTCGGCGGCATGCGCGTCGTACTCGTGGGCCGGGGGCACAGCGTTAGCCGGCGGCTCGCTATCCTTGTATTCGTTGGTCCGCACCTTGCCGCCGCCATACCAGGGGAAGCCGAAGTTCTGGCCTGCGGCGGTCGCGTGGTTGAGTTCGCCGGGAGGAATTTCATCACCCATGCCATCGACCTGATTGTCGTTGAACCACGCCGTGCCATCCTTGGGGTTGAAATCCAAGCCGACGCTGTTGCGGATCCCGGTGGCGAAAACCTCACGGTTCTTGCCGTCGCGATCCATGCGCACGATGCCGCCGATACCCCACTTGTTGTAGAGTTCCAACTTCTCCTGCGCCGGCACGTTGAAGGGCTGCCCAAGCGTAATATAGAGCTTGTTGTCCGGCCCGATGCGGCACACGCGAGCGGTGTGGTTGTAGCTCTCTTCCTCCGGCGGAATGAGCTCGCCCTGCTTCACGACGTTGAAGGCTGCGACGTCGGGCCCCTCATAGAAGAACTCGGCTGCCGGGAACAGCAGAACGCGGTTCTGCTCGGCGATGTAGAGGAAGCCGTCCTTGGTGAAGCAGACGCCGTTGGGAATGTTGAAGTTGATCGAAGGAGCAAACTCCTTGACCTCATCGGCAACGCGGTCGCGGTTGCGATCGGTCACCGCATAGACCTTGTTCTTGCGTGTGCCCACGAACGTCACGACGCCCTGGGGACCCACAGCCATCTCGCGCGCATCCGGCACGACCGCATAGAGCGAGATCTTGAAGCCTGGCGGCAGCTTGACCTTCTTGAGGATGTTATTGATCGCCTTGGCGTTCTCACCCTTCTGTTCGACGGTGGGAATATCCATCGACGTGCCCGTGCTTTTAAATTCGCCAAGCTTTTCCAGATTGCCGGGCGGGTTCGTGTTCTGTGCCAGCGCGGGGCTGGCCAGAACCGCCACGGCAGCAACGCTGATCATGAGGCGCTTTAGCATCGGATTTTCATCTCCCTGGATTTTCTCATTATTTGAGTACGCAAACTGACGTTCTTACGGGCCCTGGGCGGCTCCATCGCTTAAGCTTGCGCGAAGCGTGCGGGCACATCCGAGAATGTGTGCCTGCGGACGGGATCGCCCAAAGGTCGTAATCCCTCTTACCTCTCCGGCGGCCCGAGCATGTATTACCCGGATACCACTAAAGTTGAAATTTTGGAAAGTTGGTCAGTTTTTTTCACCAGACACGGATTTCCGCGTAACCGCCCAGAATCCAATGTGAATAGATCCTGCGGGCGCCTGAGATCGGCGCCCAGGGACCGCGCGGCTTGCGTTGCAGCGCACAAATATCGTAAATGGCGCCCGTTCTTCAGTTTGGATCGGAGTAAAGCGATATGACCAGCTTGATTTCACGAGGCCTCGTTCCCGCACTGATCGCGGGCACCGCAGTGGCGGTGCTTCCGGCCGGCGCGGGCGCCGCCCCGATTGGTGCAGCTGCGAAGAATGTTTCGGCTCCTTCCGAGGTGGTCAAAGTTCACACCCGCAAGCACAAACATCATCGGCGCTACTACGAGCGCCATGTCGATGCACCGTTCACGCATGTCGAGACCGGCCGCCACACCGTTGTCGACGCCCCGTTCACGACGGTCTACGTCGGCCGTCACGGCCGTTATGTCCGCGCACCGTTTGTCAATCTTTGGATCCCGCGCTGATCTGGCAAATGCTTGAGGGTTCGATGCGGCCCGGGCATGAACGTCGATTATCTTGAGATACGGCCGGGTTGCCCCGGCAGGCGCAGGCCACAGCTTAGAAAAAGCTGTGGCCTGTTTGCTATTTGTCCCCCAGATACCGAAACAAGGTTCGACATTTCGACATAATGTGCTCTTACTGAAAAAACCGGATGCGGGCCAAAGTTAAAGTCAAGAGTTTTTGGGGGTTATAAATGTTCAATCGCGTCTCGACGCCGGACCCAGCACGGACCACCGGCACGCTTTCCTCTGCACCGCAACCGAAAGCACCGCCACCGTTTGCGCAGCCCATGTCTCAGCCGCTGTCGCAGAACGGCGCGATGCCTGGGCAGGTGATCATGCGTGCGCCGGACGCACCGACCTCAGTCTTGGGGCCGGATATAACGATTATTGGCCAGCAACTCGTCCTCAAAACCAAGGGCTCCCTGCTCATCGCCGGGCAGATCCAGGGTGACGTGCACGGTGAGAGCGTCACCGTCGGCGAAAGCGGCGCTGTGACAGGAACGATCACGGCGCGCACCATCGCTGTTCAGGGCGAGGTTCGTGGCGCGCTGAAAGGCTCGTCGGTCTTCCTCCATGCCACCTCCCGTGTCGACGGCGACATCGTCAAGCAGACGCTAGCCATCGCCGAAGGCGCGCAGTTCGACGGCAGCGTGCGCCGTGCGCGCGACGTGAGCGAAGTCACGCCTGACCTCGCCTGAGCAAGCCATGGCTGGGAAAGCAGAGCCCAGCTTTCATTGATCGAAGCGTTTGCCATAAGGCCATAAGAATGCCGGGTTCCAGCCCGGCATTCTTGTCCTGCTTTCAGGCTATGCTCGCCTGGCCAAGCGTCTTCTCTCTTTGTCATCCCCGGTGCGCGCGAATGGCGAGCGACAGCGTGTGACGCGCGCCGGGCTCGAGCATGACGGCATCACGGCCCGCGTTCGCGGTTTCCACGCAAACCATCCGCCGGTAGCCGTCTTCGCCCATGTCGCCGAGGCGCACGGACTTCTCAATCCAGGGGTTCCACACCACGGTTGAACGGCTGCCCGTCTTGGTGATCTCGATCACGCGGCCCTTCGCTCCATCGTGCACACAAACCCGATCCGCGGTGTCCTGGTAGATGCGATCGACCTCGCCATCGATTACGATTGGCCGTGAACTCTTGCCCACGCGACCGGCCTGCAATTGGTCGATATATGGGCTCCCCTCCAATCCTTCGACGCGCACCTCCGCAATGTCGCCGACGCGGAGGTACGTGTGCAGCGCCTGCGTGAGCGAGAAAGGCGCAACGCCGGTATTGCGCGTCGTCAAGGCGACGCGCAGCGTTTCGCCCAGTGTGACCTCGATCTGCAAAGCAGCCTTATGCGGCCACAACGCTTCGAGCCTCGCATCGAAATCTTCGAAAGCGAGCGCGATGCGCGCTTCATCGCCATCGCCCGCCACCTCTGTGACCGACCAGTTGCGGGCGCGCACGAAGCCGTGCGCGGGCTTGGAGGCCTCATGCGGGTGCGGGCCAAACCAGGGCCAGCACACTGGGATGCCACCCCGCACGGCCTTGCCCGCCCCCAGCCGCGCAAGGGGCGACAGCCAGAGCACCTCTCCCAGTCCGCCGGGGACGAACGAAAGGACCTGCGCGCCTTGCAAAGCGACCACGGCCGTATGGTCTGCCACGCGCAAGTTGGCCACGCACCCGCCCGGCCGCTCCGTAAACCGCACCGCATCGCCTGCTGCGAAACGAGCGTTCAGCTTGTCCGCATCACCCGCCATCAATTCCCGCGCTTTAAGACCGCCCTCAGAACGCACGCCCGCGCGATCTCGGGCTCTCGTTCATGCAGTATTCCGAGACGCGAATGTCCGCGCCGACAAGCCGGCAGACCTCACGTTTGTAATTGGGATTGTTGCGAATCCGTGCCGCCGGCGCACGCATTCCATACTCACGCGCGACCTTGGCCAACAGTTCGTCCTGGCAATAGGGCGTCGCAATCATGCTTCCCGCCACGTTCTGGAACCCGTCTTTGCATACGATGCGCGCGTGCGCGGGGGCGATGAGCGAACCAAGGCAGACCAACGCTGCGGCCGCCGCCAGAGGTTTTGAGGACAGAGCCATCGATACTTCTCCTTGGGGCAGATCCTAAGGGGCAGACACCATCTTCAACCGGGGACCGTGTTGCCCCGGCCGGGCGGGCGTCTGGGAACCAAACCTTACAATACACGATCTTTGCCGGGCGATCTCTCGCGCAAACCCCGGTGCAAGGCTATAGAACGCCTGCCACTGACATCAATCCGGCAGGGAAGACACATGATTACGGTCTATGACGTCGCCGGCAAGTGCCTGGCCCGAAACCAAGGCAGTGTTTCCATCACGGACAGCACTGTCTGGATTGACCTTCTCAATCCGACGGCGGACGAAGAGGCGACGATCGAGCAGGCAACCGGCGTCGATGTTCCCACCCGCGAGGAGATGCGCGAGATTGAGGTCTCAAACCGCTTCTATACCGAGGGCGGCGCCTACTTCATGACAGCCCTGCTGATGCGGGCGGTCGATCAGGATACGCCAGCGCTCGACAACGTGACTTTCATTCTGACCGGCAAGCGCCTCATCACCGTGCGCTATAGCACCCCGCGTTCGTTCAACATCTTTGCCGAGAAGGCCTGCCGCGGCGAGCCCTCATGCAGTAACGGGTCGCAAGTTCTGATTGGACTCATCGAATTGCTCGTGCAGCGCCAAGCCGACCACATCGAGCGCATTCAGGACGAAGTGGAGGGGCTGGCGTCCGGCATCTTCGGAAAGAAGGACGATAGCAAGACGCAAGGCCGCCGCCTCGACGTCATGCTGCGCACGGTCGGCAAGACGGGACACTTGAACTCGCGCGCATTGGAATCGGCGGTCTCCCTCCATCGCACCCTGCACTACTTCGCCGAGGCCGCCAAAGCCAATGGCGTCGATGCCGCCTTGCACGGCCGTATCGACAGCGCCGCGCGCGACATGGGTTCGCTCGCCGACCATCTCAAGGCGCTCTCTGGACGTATCGCTTTCCTGCTCGATGCCACCCTCGGCATGATCTCCAACGAGCAAAACCAGATCATCAAGCTTTTTTCGGTGATGGCGGTCATGCTGATGCCGCCGACGCTGGTCGCTTCCGTCTACGGCATGAACTTCAAGCACATGCCGGAACTCGACTGGCTCTTGGGCTATCCCCTAGCGCTCATTTTGATGTTCGTATCCGCGCTCGTGCCCTTCCTCTATTTCCGCCGAAAGGGCTGGCTGTAACCGCTCTGCCGTCACGTCCCGGGCTAAACGCTGCCTGAAAGGAATGCGGCGGCAAGCGACAGCGCGGCGCACATGGCAAGCGTCGCCACCATGCCAAGACGGAGCTTGAACAAGGCAATCCCAGCCATCACCGCAAGCGCGGCCGCCGTCCAATTTATGCTTGCAAGATCGGGCGCGGAAAATCGCAGTGGCCCGGCGGTGACTTCTGGCACCTCCTTGAATATCACGTGCAGCGCAAACCACACTGACAGGTTGAGAATGACTCCCACGACTGCCGCCGTGACCGCAGACAGGGCACCCGCGAGGCGTGGCAGTCCGGCGATTTGCCCGATATAGGGGGCCCCCGTGAATATCCACAAAAAGCTCGGCGCAAACGTCGCCCAAAGCGTAACGAATGCGCCCAGAAGCCCGTAAAGCACCGGATTCCCGCCGCCATGGCGGTAGGCGGCGATAAAGCCCACAAACTCGGTGACCAGGATAAGGGGCCCCGGTGTCGTCTCCGCCAAGCCGAGGCCATCCAGCATCTCACCCGGGCTAAGCCAGCCGTAGAGCTGCACCGCATCCTGCGCCATATAGGCCAGCACCGCATAAGCCCCGCCAAATGTCACGGCGGCAAGCATGGAGAAGAACAACGCCAGCTTTGCCAGGACGTGGTCCCTGCCGAACACCCACCCCACCGCCAGCAGGGGCACGATCCACACGGCAAGCCAGGTTGCAAACGTGCGCAGCGTCTGCCCCAACGGAACGGAGGCGGCACGCGGATGCGCGATCGCCTCTTGGATGCGCGCCTCGCTGACGCGCATGAAGCCGATCATGCCCGCAACCAGCACGATCAGAGGAAACGGCGCCTTGAAAAAATAGATCGCGACAAACGCGCTGGCGGCGATGAGCCACTCGGTCCTATCCTGGAGCGAGCGGCGCGCGATCCGCAGCAGCGCCTCGATGACGATGGCGAGCACCGCAGCCTTGATGCCAAGAAAGGCCGCCGCCACCGACGGCATCGCGCCATACACTGCATAGAGCAGCGAGAGTGCCGCGATGACGATCGCGCCCGGCAACACGAACAACATTCCTGCGATCAGGCCGCCTCGAATGCCCAGCAGCCGCCAACCCGAATAAGTTGCGAGTTGCATCGCCTCCGGACCAGGAAGCAGCGTGCAGAAATTCAAGGCCAGCAAAAAAGTGCGCTCGTCGAGCCAGCGCTTCTTCTCCACCAGCACCTTGTGCATCATCGCGATCTGACCCGCGGGTCCGCCAAACGACAACAGGCCGATCAAGCCGAATGTGCCCACCGCCTCGCCGAGGGGCACCTCGGGAGTTCTGTCGGCGTGTGAATTCGCCTCGTCAAACCCAGCCAAAGCGGACCCTTTCGACCATCCCGGACCACTCACCACCTGCGTCGCGCCGTCGCGCATATGCCCATGGCGCGATTTTTTCCTCAAGGTCCCCAATGTTATGCTCATTAACTAAATATCTGCGACGCGAATTACCGATTGACCGCCATCGGTGCTTTGAGCTTTTGCCGCCTAAGAAGCGGGCGCTCGCCCGTTTCCAACCGGCGGCAACGAGGGACTGCACTTTTTAGACGTCTCAAACGTTAACCGAATGACGGCCCGAACAGCGGGCAGGCGGATAACGCAGAGGCATCGCAAGCCCGCAAGCGCAATGGATGTCCGCGCTGCCGCTTTTAAACATGAGGAGTTCAGTCATGCGGATGTTGACCAAAGCCCTGCTCGCTGTCGTGGCGGGGGCATTTGTTTCCGCCTCCGGCGCCAACGCTGCCAACGCGTGGAACTGCACAGCGCCTGCCAACGTTTGCGCGAAGAGGATGAAGGCGGCACATGCAAAGCCTGCCAAGCATCACCACGCTCACTACGCCAAGTCGGCGAAGTCCAAGCACCATGCCAAGACCTCGCACAGGAAGTCGAATAAGGTTGCCCATAAGAAGTCGCACAAGGTTGCCCATAAGAAGACGCTCAAGGCTGCCAGCTACGGCGGCGGTCAGTCGGGCGTCGCGTCGTGGTATGGCGGCAAGTTCCATGGCCGCAAGACGGCAAGCGGTGAGCGTTACAATCAGAACGCCCTGACCGCTGCACACCGTTCGCTGCCTTTCGGCACGCGCGTGCGCGTCACCAACACGAACAACGGCAACGCTGTTGTCGTGCGCATCAACGATCGCGGACCCTTCGTTGGCGGCCGTGTCATCGACCTGTCGCGCGCCGCGGCGAGCTCGATCGGCATCAACGGGCTCGGCCATGTGAAGATCGCGGTTCTGGGCCGCAACTAATAAAGCCTACCGTGGGGCGCGCATAAGCATCACGGTCAGCATCTTTACGAAGCAGCGCGTGCCGCAAAGGCCGCGCTGCTTTTTTTACGCCTCGCCGTTCCACGCGCGCTGACCCTGCCGCAGCGTGACCGGCTGCGGCAGGCTGTCGCCGACATCACGAATGTGTCCGATTAAATCAAATGGCGTCAGGCTGCTGCCAAATATGGTTAACATGCGACATTAAGTTCGGCTTGACGCTTCCGGACCGCGATGGTGCTCTCCGCGCGCCGGTGGGAGCCCTGCGGGGGGAGAACCGGCACGGCAGCAACCGCCGAAGCGCTCCGCTTCGTTCTGACCGGCGCTGGAGGAGATCAATTCCTGGAGCTTTTGAGACGCTCTGAAGCCGCGGCGCGCGACTTGAGCAACCACACGTCTCGAAGCCAGTTGGTTTAGGCGTTTTCGCCAGTTCTCGCCAAGCTCCCGGCCGCTGCCAGCCCGAATTTGAAACAGGGAGTTCACACAATGCGTAAGACATTCGCGATGGCGGCCGTGGCTATTGCAGCCCTCACCACCACCACGATCTCGGCCAACGCCTGGGATTGCCAAGGGCCCGCCCACGCCTGCGGCTCAACGGCAAAGGCGAGCAAGGCGTCCCACAAGTCTTCTCACAAGACCTCGCACATGAGCTCCAAAAAGGTGGTGAAGTCCGCCCACAAGAGTTCCAAGAAGAGCCGCAGCTATGCGCATAACAGCTCCGGCGGCGGCTACTCGGGCAAAGCGTCCTACTATTGGCAGCCCCAGCGCGTTGCGTCGGGCGGCTGGTTCAATCCGAACGCCATGACGGCAGCACACAAGACGCTGCCCTTCGGCACCAAGGTGCGCGTGACCAACCGCAACAACGGTAAGTCGGTCGTCGTCACCATCAACGACCGTGGTCCCTACATCGCCGGCCGCGTGATCGACCTGTCCCGTGCCGCCGCCAAGGCCATCTCCATGACGGGCTCCGGCGTCGCCCCGGTGACCGTCGCCGTGCTCGGCAAGAACTGAGTTCGCTCACAACAGGGCCGTTCCGCTTTCAGTAAGATCGCGGAACGGCTCCAAACCCTTATTTGCCGTGCGCCTTACCGGAAAACCGCTTCCCCGATGCTTCGTGACGGGCGCGCCGATAACCGCACTGCTGCAGCGGGCGGCGAGACACTTGTGCCGCGCCTTGCCTTATTTCGCGCCTCACGAATCACATAAGTACGGGACTTAGGCCGCAATCCGGGGGGAATGCGTGAAAATTCAATCTCGTAATAACGTGGTCGCCGCGTGGCGGCCGTATGCTGTGCTTTTTCGCAGGGCGGCCGTTTCGTTGCCAGCACTCGCGTTCAACGCCGTTGCAATTGCAGCAGCGCCGGCCGCAGCCGGGGATCTCCAAAACGCGCCTGCTGGAGAATTCGATCCATCCTGGTCTGCGACCGTCACGACCGCCGTGCGCCCGGCGTCGCTGGACGCCTACGCGATGAACGTGGGCGCGGCTCTACCAGCGTCGCCAGCCTACAGGCCAGCCGCAGGCCCGCGCCTCAACGGCAAAGGCCATGCGCTGGAAGGCGTTGCTTCCTACTATTGGCAAGGCCAGATAACAGCGACCGGCGAACGCTTCGATCCCACCAAGTTCACAGCCGCTCACAAGACCCTCCCCTTCGGCACGCGGGTACGCGTGACGCGGGTTGACACCGGCTCGAGCGTGGTCGTGCGTATCAATGACCGGGGTCCCTTCAAGCCGGGCCGGGTGATCGATCTGTCGAAACGTGCGGCCGAAGAAATCGGCATGGCCGGAAAGGGCCTCTCCAAGGTCAAGCTCGAAGTTCTGGACAAATAGCGCGCTTCTGCGTCGTCGACGCCACGCGGCCTGTCGTTGATTGCAGACCTTTCAACACCGTCATCCCAGCGCAAGGCCGGGATGACGTTCCTAGGCTGGCTGCACGTTGGCCCTTTGGATCAGTCGGCGGCAAAGCAGTAGAACAGGCCATCGCCCCCGGTTGAGCGCAGGTTGTCTTGCGAGCATCCCTTGGAGCCATGCGAGGAGTTCCATGACTTCATTGGCGCGCTTTCGTCGAGGCCCATGCGGTCGTGATGCCCGACGAAGGCCGAGCCGTCCGCGTTCTTTGTCCAGTTGCCGCACGTCTTGTCGTCGTCGCCGGCAAATGCGGTTCCGTCGGACTGCGATCCGGTGAGAACGTCATGACGGTTGGGCTTGTCGCCACGGCCCGCGATCACATTGCCCTTTTCGTCAACCGACGTTTCCTTCGACAGCTTGTTATTGGCCCCGTGCAGATCGTCCACGCTCGTGGCGATGACGTCGCCCTTGGCGTTCGTCCATGGCCCCTTGCCGATGCGATCGCGCGCATTGACGGCGGCCTCAGCGCCGGTAGCACTTGCGCTCAAATAGGCGCGCCAAGTGTGATTTCCGGCCCCGGCCGCGTCCGCGAGCTTCTTGCAATGCGCATCAGCGCCCGCCAGCCCGCCGAGATTGGCCCCATCACCGGGGCCGTTGCTCGTTACGAAGAAGGTCATGGATGCGGAGTCAGCCTGCGCCCCGGGAATTAGCAGCACACACCCGACCAAGAGGGCTAATGGGCGTGTGGCGCGGCGGACGGTGATCACGGTCATCTGTTTCCTCCATGGCTGTTAAAGTGTTTGGCCGCAGCATAACGCCGATAGCGGCGGTTGGTAACCGCCGCTTGGAAGAGGCCCGAATTCAGCTGGTGCGGATCAGCGCGCGACGTCGCCGAAGTCGTCAAGATCGAACTTGCTGAGATCGAGCTTGCGGGTCGAGGTCGTTACGACGCCACTGGTGTAATGGGGGATGGACTTTTTTCCAGCCGTCGACGCCCCTGCCTCAAGAGCGGCCGCTTTCAGACTTGCGACGCCATTGGCGGCAGAACCGCCGGCGCCGGCCGGGGGGCTCAGAGCGATAAGGGCACCCAGGATGCCCGCCGAAATTCTCAGACACAACTTGATACGAGACACGGGGATCACATCCTTGACATGCGCGCGCGAGCGCGGAGACGAATACGAAAGCCCCGCCCAGAAGAAAGCCCGGAAGCGAAGGACGCAAGCTACCTCCCAGCATGCGCGCCAAGGGTTAAGGGGGCGTGAATGTTGTCTCGTTGTGGCACAATACTGAAATACGCAGCCCCATCCGCAAGCGTGAACGCCTGCGGGCCAATTCAAAAGGGCGTTGTGCCTCTTGTGCCTCGCGCGCTATTCCTCGCGGTAGACCCGCTCACGGCGCTCGTGGCGCTCCTGAGCCTCCACCGATAGAGTCGCGATGGGGCGGGCATCGAGCCGTTTGAGCCCAATCGGTTCGCCGGTCTCCTCGCAGTAGCCGTAGGAACCGTCCTCGATCCGCGCCAACGCGGCGTCGATCTTGGCGATCAGCTTGCGCTGGCGGTCGCGTGTGCGCAGCTCGGTGGCGCGGTCGGTCTCGGACGTTGCGCGGTCCGCCAAGTCAGCATGCTGCGTTGAATCCTCATGAAGGATGGCGAGCGTCTCGCGCGTCTGGCGCAGGATCTCATCCTTCCATTCCAGAAGCCGCTTGCGGAAGTACGCGCGGTGCATCTCGTTCATGAAGGGCTCGTCCTCGGAGGGCCTGTAGTCCGGGGGCAACACGATCTCCGATACCTTGGCGCGAGCTGCCATCTTCTTCTGTCCCCCTTCGGCCTTTTTGGATTGTTCGCTCTTGGATACCGCGATGGTGCGCGCGGGCATTTTCGCGGCCGCCACTCCCTTGGCCGCCATCGCTTTGGATGCTGCCAGCGTCTTGGCCACCTCGGCAGACTTCGCGGGTGCTTTGGCCTTTGTGGCCTTTTCAAAAGCCTTCGGCGCGCTCGTTTTGCCCGTCTTGGAAGGCGTCGCGGTCTTGGCTGGAGGTTTTGCCGCCGGTTTGCCCGCTGGTTTGGCGACGGACGCCGCAGACTTCGCCGGCTGCTTCTTGGCCACGGCCTGGGCCTTGCGGCCTGCGGCGGAGGCCGATTTGACGCTGGTTTTCGCGTTTTGTTTCTTGCTCATCGTCCGCCTCCCGTGAGGCCACGTGCGCCAGTCTTGACCGCCAGGGCGCCGGGCAATTCAATCCCGCTTGTTCGACTCATGTCCCCGCCAACAAGGTCGGCACCGTATTTAGGCGGGGTGGACGGCGTGTCAAGCACGTGCGGGCCGTTTCCGGCCGTATGCGCTCTGGATAACGTAAGTGTGACAGTATCTTAGCTAAAAATGGGCGGCGTGGTGCGCCCGTAGGGTAAGCGGGATTGCCAAATCTCTTCCCAGCCTTAACGTCGGCTTAACTCCCTTTGTGCAATCTAAGGTTGTTCTTGAGATGTCTTTCATTCAGGAATTGTGCGGCGCGTTTTCTCCCATTCGGGCCGTGTCATTAACGACAACCACGAGGTGCGAACAACGAACGAGGCGCGAAGCCGCAAAGCCCCATGGTCCGCTTGCTAGGCCCACCCAGCAGCGGATTCACCCAAGGCCACCCCGACAAGCGCCGTAGGTGTGCCCTGTCAGGCCACCGGGAAGCGCCGCTCCTTCCCCACACAGGAGCGGCGCTTTTTTCTTGCCGGACACGGGCTCCAAACGGCGCGCCGCGTTGACACGGCGCGGCGCGATGCGCTGTTGCTTCACTCAGGAAGCTCTCTAGGCTCAAGGTACTTGGCAAGCGCTCGCGCTCAACGCGCGTGGGTCAATGGATTCCTGGCGAACAACGAGGCCGCACCCAATGCAGTTCGAAGGCACCAAGAGCTACGTCGCGACGGAAGACCTGAAAGTTGCCGTCAACGCCGCGATCACGCTTCAAAGGCCGCTTCTCATCAAAGGCGAACCTGGAACGGGTAAATCGGTGCTCGCCGCGGAGGTGGCCGGGGCCCTCGGCGTTCCCTTGATCGAATGGCATATCAAATCGACGACCAAGGCCCAGCAGGGCCTCTATGAATATGACGCCGTTTCGCGTCTGCGCGACGGCCAGCTCGGCGAGGAGCGCGTCAGGGACATCGCCAACTACATCAAGCGCGGCAAGCTGTGGGATGCCTTTGTGCACGATAAGCGCCCCGTCCTGCTCATTGACGAGATCGACAAAGCCGACATCGAATTTCCCAACGATCTGCTCCAGGAGCTCGATCGCATGGAGTTCTTCGTCTACGAGACCGGCGAGACGGTCAAGGCGAAGAACCGCCCGATCGTCATGATCACATCGAACAACGAGAAGGAGTTGCCGGACGCCTTCCTGCGCCGTTGCTTTTTCCATTTCATCAAGTTCCCGGACACTGAAACCATGTCGCGCATCGTGGAGGTGCATTTCCCGGGGCTGAAGGGCCGTCTCGTGCAAGAGGCGTTGCGCGTGTTCTACGAGTTGCGTGATGTGCCGGGCCTGAAGAAGAAGCCTTCCACCTCCGAGCTTCTTGATTGGCTGAAGCTGCTGTTGAATGAAGACATCGATCCTGCCTTGCTGCGTGAGAGCGATCCTAGAAAGCTTATCCCGCCACTTGCTGGCGCGCTAATCAAGAACGAGCAGGACACGCACCTTCTGGAACGCCTCGCGTTCATGAACCGCCGGCGCGGCGAGTAAGAGATCCCTCGCCCACGCTATCAACCTGCAGACGAGACTATCGACATGCCTCACACGCTGCGCTTTGCGCCCTTCATCGATTTCGCTGGCCCTCTTCCGCCGGGCGAGCCTTACCGGCCACAGACCGACCGGATCCTTGCGGGCGATCCCGTCCAGACGGCTCACAATTTCTATTCGAGCGCCGACGGCCGGTTTCAGTCTGGCGTGTGGACCTGTCAGCCTGGCAAGTGGCGCGTGGTCTTCACCGAGCACGAGTTCTGCCAGTTGCTCGAGGGCGTGCTGGTGGTGACCGGCGACGATGGCATGGAGCGCACGTTCCGCGCCGGCGATGCCTTCGTCTCGCCATCGGGCTTCACCGGAATCTGGGAAGTCATCGAACCGGCAAAGAAGGTCTACGCCATCTACGAGTAACCCCCAGGGGCCTCAAGGATACCTGCTCGAGCTTCTAGCCGCGCTCTGCGAGGCGCGCGGCCCTGGATGCTGCACGCGCCCTATGTTCGCCGCAATGGCGCGCGCTACCATGCGCATACGCTCAAAGCACGCACCCAAGACAACGTGCGCAGCAGGGCAGATCGGGGGGTTCATGTCGTTCAAGATTGGCGGGCCGCGTCGCGAGCCAGATGCCGGCAGCATCGTGGAGCATGGCAGCCATGGCGGTCTTTTCGCCACCATTCTCTCCGCCCTTGCGCTCGGCATCTCGGGTTTGTCGTATTATGAAAGTACGCTCAGGACCGCGGAGCTCTCCGTCTACGTCCCGCCGATGATCCACTATGCGCGCGACGACGACTCCGACGTGTTCAACGTACCGATCACCATTGCCAACGATGGCGCGCGCACCGGCACGGTACTCGCCATGGAGCTCATCGTGGAGAACCTGCGCGCCGACGCGCTCAAGAATTCCGCCCGTTTCTACAGTGCGTTTCTGGGCGATTTTCCCAAGGACCAAAAGGACCCCAACCGGTCGTTCGCGCCGCTGTCCATTCCCGGACACGGCACGTTCACCGAGACGATCCGCTTCTATCCGATGTCGCTCAACACCAGGCCGTTTGTGGTCGACGACAAGGGTGACTACCGCTTCACCTTAAAGCTCATCACTGTGAAGCCCGAGCGGCCCGATCTTGTCGAACAGGCATTGCGCACCGATCCCCAGCCTCTCGTATTCCAGATGAAACTGCCCTTCATCTCATTTCAGCATCTGGAGTTCCGCCGCGGTACCATCGCCATGACCAACACGAACTGGCAGCCGGCCGTTTCCAAGAATACCGAGCCTGCGATCTCGAGCCGCGGCGCGAGCGAACAAGAGCCGCCTGCCGGCGACAGCGCAGGGGACGCGGGCGCGACCGGCGACACCACGCCTCCGGATGCGGCGGCGCCGCCCGCTGGCGAGGAGACCAAGTAGTTGCCAAAAGAGGCCGTCGGCGCGCCTGCCGGGTCAGACAAGCTTGACGTCGGCGTGGAACTGGTTGCTCGCCGTCGTCGGCTTCACATAGCCCGCACGAATACAGAAATCGCCGAAACGCTCACCGTCCTTGCGGCTCGTCGCATAGGCTTTGAAGATCGGATCCAGCAACGCGACGATGCGCTCGTCGTTCACATCCTGAGCGTACAGCTTCGACAGGCGCGAGCCGTCGAATGCGGCGCCCAGGTAGAGGTTGTAAAGACCGGGGTTACGGCCGACCAATCCAATCTCCGCCAGATAAGGCCGTGCGCAGCCGTTGGGGCAACCCGTCATGCGGATCACGATATCATCGTGACGCAGGCTCACCTTGTCGAGGCTGTCTTCCAGTTTCGTGATCAGGCTCGGAAGATAGCGCTCGCTCTCCGCCAGCGCCAGGCCGCAGGTCGGCAGCGCCACGCAGGCCATGGCATTGGCGCGCAGATGCGAGGACACCTCAAGCGCGACGCCATGGGCCTTCAGGATACTCTCGATCTTCGATTTCGACTTGGCCGCGACCTTGGCCATCGTCACGTTCTGATTTGCCGTGGCGACGAACTCGCAAATGCCAAGGTCCGCGATCTCGCGCAGGGCCTTCTTGAGCGTATGGCCCTCGACATCCTTGATGCGGCCGTTCTCGATGAACAGCGTGAGGTTCCAGCTTTTGTCCTCGCCCTGGCGCCAGCCGATAACGTCGCCCGTTCCGTCGAACTTGAAGGCGCGCGGCTTGCCGAGTTTGAAGCCGCAGCGCTTCTCGACCTCGTCGCGGAAGTTCTCAAGCCCCTTGTCCTCGATGGTGTACTTGAGGCGCGCGCGGGAGCGGTTCTCGCGGTTGCCCCAGTCGCGCTGCGTTGTGAGCACGCATTCGGCGACCTTTATGGCCTGGTCGGGCGCGCAGAAGCCCATGAGGTCGGCAGTGCGCGGAAAGGTGTTCGTGTCGCCGTGCGTCATGCCCATGCCGCCGCCGACTGTCACGTTCCAGCCCACGATCTCGCCCTTCTCCAGGATGGCGATGAAACCGATGTCGTGCGCGAAAATATCGACGTCGTTGTCGGGCGGCACTGCGATCACGGTCTTGAACTTGCGCGGCAGATAATAGACGCCGTACAGGGGCTCCTCGTCTTTCTTGGCGGGCCGCGAAGCATCCTTAACCTTCTCCCCATCGAGCCAGATTTCGTGGTAGGCGCCGGTCTTGGGCAACAGATGTTTGCTGATGGCGAGGCCGAGGTCGTAGGCCTGCTGATGCGCCTTCGAAAGATACGGGTTGGACGCCGTCATGACGTTGCGGTTCACGTCGCCGCACGCCGCACGGGTGTCGAGCGCGGCCTTGTTGATGGCCTGCATCGTGCGCTTCAGGTTCGACTTGATGACGCCGTGATACTGGAACGTCTCGCGCGTCGTCAGCCGCATCGAATGGTTGGCATACGTTGTGGCGATGTCGTCGAGCGCGATCCACTGCTTCGCCGTCATCACCCCGCCGGGAATGCGCAAGCGAAGCATGAAGGCGAACGCCTTTTCGAGCTTCTTCTTGGCGCGCTCGCCGCGCACGTCGCGGTCATCTTGGATGTAGGAACCGTGGAATTTGAGCAGCTGGCTGTCATCCTCGGCAATGCTTCCGGTGACTTGGACCTTCAGCCCTTCCGCCAGCGTGCCGCGAAGCTGATGGCTGGCTTCCTTGATGAACTCGTTTCTGGAGCGCTTGTCGGTCATGTCTGGACTCGTTTTGAAGTCATTCGGCCTTCCCCTGGCAGGGGAAGGTTGCGGGATGGCAGATCAGCAAAACCTTCCACCCGCCTCAGTCTCGACGCCAAGGGGAGGTTGGCGCGCGCTAGTAGACGTCGCGCTGATAGCGGCCCGCCTTGGTCAATTCTTTCAGCCTCAACCTGCCAGCCTCCTCATCGCCCTTGACGTTCTCCGCAAGGATTTTGACGAGCGTCGCATCGACGTCTTTGGCCATGCCCTTCTCGTCGCCGCACACATAGATGTGCGCGCCCTCGGCGATCCAGCGCTGCAGTTCGGCGCGGCGCTCCCACAGGCGGTGCTGCACGTAGATCTTCTCGGGCTGATCGCGCGAGAAGGCGACATCGATATTCGACAGTGCGCCCGAGGCAAGGTGATCCTGCCATTCGAGCTGGTAAAGAAAATCGTTGGTGAAGTTGCGCTCACCGAAGAACAGCCAGCTCTTGCCGCTGGCGCCCGTCTCCGCGCGCTCCTCGACGAAGCCGCGATAAGGCGCAACGCCGGTTCCCGCGCCGATCATGATGATGGGCGTGCTGCCGTCGGCGGGGAGGCGGAAGTGCCGGTTCGGCTTGACGTAGATGCGCGCCGATGTGCCAGGCTTGCGCCGGTCGGCAAGGTAGGTCGAGGCAACGCCTTTGCGCGACTTGCCGTGGCTCTCCCAGCGCACCGTGCCAACGGTGAGATGCGCCTCGCCCGGATGCGCCTTGAGGCTTGAGGCCACCGAATAGAGCCTGCCCGGGAGCGGACGCAGCAACGACACAAGCTGCTCGGCGTTCAGAACCTCCGGGTAGGTCTCGAACAAATCGATGAGTTGCCGGTCGGCGGCAAAACGCGCAAGCGCATCGCCCTCCAGCAGCGCCTTGACATCGGCTCGGCCCGTCAGCCTAGCGTAGTTTTCAACCAGCGGCTTCGACAGCGTCGTCACGTCATAGGACTTCTGAATCTTGAGCAGCAGTGCCGCGTCGGAGGAAAGCCCCGTCACCTTAAGGAGCTGATCGACGAGGACGGGATCGTTCTCGGGCAGAATGCCGATGGCATCACCCGGAGCGTAGGTGAATGCCGGATCGTCGGTTGTAAATTCGGCGTGCCATGTCTCGCGCGTGGAGCCAGTGCCGTTGAGATTGATGAGAGTGGAGATCTCAGCCTCCAACGGGCTCTCGGCGGTGAAGGCCGGCTCGGCGTCGTCCTCTTCACCCGTGGCTGCACCGCCCTTGAAATCGACGTGTACCACCCGCGCCCCGCCGCCGGTGTCAGCGGGCGCCAGCTTGGAGAGCGCTTTGTCCGTCCAATCGGTGGCCTGCTTGGCAAAATCGAGATCGCAATCGACGCGGTCGGCGGCGCGGATGCCGCCCAGCGCCTCAAGCCTCGCATCGATCCGCTTGCCGACCTCGCAGAATTGCGCGTACGCGGTGTCGCCCAACGCCAGCACGGCAAAACGCAGCCCGTCGAGACGCGGCGCGTTATCGCCCATCAAGTCCTGATAGAAATCGACGGCGCGGCTGGGAGGATCGCCCTCCCCCCACGTAGCGGCGTAGATGATAATGTTCCTGGCCTTGCCTAGCAGCGCCATATCGGCATCCGCCATGTCATAGACCTTGGCATCGAAACCATGCTTGGTGGCCGCCTTCTTGGCCTTCATGGCCAAGCTCTCGGCATTGCCGCTCTCGCTTGCGTAGAGGATCGTGAGGGGGCTGCGCGGCTTGGGCGGCGCAACGGGTACTGGCGCTGCGCCGCCTTGCGCCGCTTCAAAGCCCGCAAAGAAGCCCGCCAGCCAGCTCCGCTGAAGAGGCGTCGACTTGGCGACAACCTTGTTCAATGCGTCGATGTCTTCAGCCGAAAACGGCGCGTTCTTCGGCAACAGAGGAATGGACGTCACGGATCTCTCCAAGTGAGGCGGCGCGCACCTTTGCGCGATATCCAAGCCGGCCTTCTTGCGCACCTTAAAGCATAGCGCGCGCCATCCGGGCAGCAGGGAACTTGCCGCCCCGTCGAAAGGCTTAAAGTGGCAACGGAAAAACCGCTGACCCAGCCGCTGACAGGGAATGTTTTTTCAATTATCACGAACAAGCATGGTACTCAATAGTATAATAATCCAATTATAGCGCAAAACAGGTATATGGTGCCTTAACGCGGTGTGATGACAGAACCGTGCCGTCCTTCCGTTTAGCTGGACCCGCACGTCAAGACGAATATGGCCCTCGACCGCAGGCTCTTCCCAGTGTCATCGAGCACAAGACAGCCGCGCCGTCCTGCACGACGACTTGCCTCAAACCGCGACAGGGCAAAGCCCTGCCCGAGCGCGCCAACAACCAAAACAATGTATACGGATTTTCCGATATCGTATTTATATCCTGCGTCTGCTCTCCCCCGCTACGAAGGGCGTACGCCGCAAGCTGTTATGATACAAAATTACATAGAGATCGCACACACTTACACACGCAGACGTGAAACGCGTTGAATTGCGTCGTGAGTACCTTCCATGATGTAAAGAATTCGAAGCGGTGCGGTCTTGACTTCTCAAAATCGATCCGCAGAGTGGGCCGGCACAAGAAAAAAATGTGTCTGCCCCAGAGTTGGCCCTTCGCAAGGATCAATTCTGAGAAGGTAGCCCTTTCGCAAGTGGAGGAAATCCTATGAAGATCTGGTCGAAGCCCGAAGTTCGTGAGCAGGAAGTTGGTCTCGAAGTGACGAGCTACCTCCCCGCCGAGATCGACGTCATCTAAGCGTGACGCTCTCGGACTCACGTATCCCGTGAGTTTTCGGTGCGGCGGTCGATGTTCGGCATCGGCCGCCGTAGCTGTTTGTAGTATCCGGCGACCTATTCTGAACGGCGACGGCGCGCCAAACTCGGCCCATCGAAATGATCATAAAAATTCTTGGTTCCGGCGCGGGAGGTGGTTTCCCGCAGTGGAACTGCAACGGCATTCACTCTTCCGCCGTGCGCGCGGGCAAACCCGGGTACCGGCCTCGAACACAGTCTTCGCTGGCGGTTTCCTCCGACGGGCGCAACTGGGTCCTACTCAATGCCTCGCCGGATCTGCGCCAGCAAATCGCCGACAACCCTGAACTGCATCCGGAAAAGACCGGCCCTTTGCGCAACAGCCCCGTTAAGGCGGCCGTGCTGACAAACGCTGACGTCGACCACATTGTCGGCCTCATCAATCTGCGCGAGCGCCAGCCGTTCTCGATCTACGGTTCCGACCGCGTGCTCGCGACGATCAAGGCAAATTCCATCTTCGACGTGTGTGCGAACGATATCGTGCCCCGCATCGCCCTCCCGCTCGACGAGAAGATCAAGCTGACGGGCGACGGCATCGACCTGGGGCTGACGGTTGAGGCCTTCGCGGTTCCCGGCAAGATCGCGCTCTTTCTTGAGAAGGGCGGAGAGGACACCAATTACGGCAGCCGCGAAGGCGACACGATCGGCCTTGAGATCACCGACAACAAGACAGGTAGGTCGTTCTTCTACGTTCCAGGCTGCGCCGAAGTTGATGCGCCGCTGGCTCAGAAGATCAAAGGCGCCGAACTCATCTTCTTTGACGGCACGCTCTTCACCGACAACGAAATGATCGATCAGGGCCTGATGCAGAAGACCGGCCAGCGCATGGGGCATATCTCCATGTCGGGATCCGACGGCTCGCTGGAGGTTTTCAAACCGCTTGGCATCAAGCGCCGTATCTATGTTCATATCAACAATTCCAACCCCGCGCTGGACGAGAACTCCCCGGCCCGCAAGGATGTCGAGGCCGCCGGCTGGGAAGTCGGATATGACGGAATGGAGGTCCGCCTATGACCGCAGTCAGCCTGGAACAGAAGAGCGCCGCCGCGCGCACCGAACAACCCATGTGGACACGCCCTGAGTTCGAAGCCCAGATCCGGGCCGTCGGACCGGAGCGCTATCACGATCTCCACCCCTTCCATCACATGCTGCACGGCGGAAAGCTCAACAAGGGTCAGGTCCAGGCCTGGGCTTTGAATCGCTATTGTTATCAGGCGGCCGTGCCGCGCAAGGACGCCGCCCTCGTCTCGCGCACCCACGATCGAGATCTGCGCCGGGAGTGGCTGCACCGTATCCACGATCACGACGGCCTGCCGCCCGAGGAGCCCGGCGGCATTGAGCGCTGGCTGATTCTAACCGACGGCCTGGGCCTCGATCGCGAGTACGTGATCTCGCGGCGCGGTGCGCTTGCCGCGACCATCTTCGCGGTGGAAAGCTACGTCACGTTCGTGCGCGAGCAGCCCCTGACGGTAGCCGTCGCCTCCTCGCTGACGGAGCTTTTCGCGCCCAAGATCCACAAAGAGCGCATCTCCGGCATGCTGGAGAATTACGACTTCATCGACGACAAGGTGATGGCTTACTTCAAGCGACGCCTGACGCAGGCGCCTCGCGACAGCGAATTTGCTCTTAACTACGTGCTCGATCATGCAAAGTCGCGTGATGAGCAGGAGGCTTGCGTGGACGCGGTGCGCTTCAAGTGCAACGTCCTTTGGGTCCAACTCGACGCGCTCTATAACGCTTATGTCGCCGGCAACATTCCGCCCGGCGCCTTTCGGCCGGAGGCTTGATTTCGCCATGACTGAATCGACCATGCGCACCCGCACCATCATCGCTCTCGCTTCGAAACCGTCGCTGCCCAACCACATCAAACTGCGTCACGACGCAGGACGCGGACGCTGGCTCATCCTCGCGCCTGAGCGCGTGTTCGAGCCCGACGAAATCTCTGTCGAAATCTTGAAGCGTTGTGATGGGGCGACGAGCGTCGAAGACATCGCGAGCGTGCTCGCGAAGGAATATAACGCACCACTGCAAGACATCATTAAAGACACCATATCCATGTTGCAGGAGCTTTCAGACAAAGGTGTTGTGAAAGCCTGAAAACGGAGTCCGGCCTAGATGAACGAGATCGTTGAGATCGCTCCACTCGAGGAGTTCGGAGAAGCCGTCGCTGCGCCTCAGTGTGCGCGCGCCCCCGTCGGTCTGCTGGCGGAGCTGACGCATCGTTGCCCGCTGCAGTGTCCCTACTGCTCCAACCCGCTCGAGCTGGAGCGTGTCAACACAGAGTTGACCACGGCGGAATGGCAGGACGTCATGCGTCAGGCGGCGGAACTGGGCATTCTGCAGATCCACCTGTCGGGCGGCGAGCCGACCGTGCGCAAGGACCTGGAGGACATCGTCGAAGTTGCGGCCAAAGCCGGCCTCTATACCAACCTCATCACCGCCGGCGTGACGCTCACGCGCGACCGGCTGAAGAAGCTCAAGGATCTTGGCCTCGATCACGTGCAGTTGTCCATTCAGGATGTCGACGAGGAAAATGCCGAGCGGATCTCGGCCTACAAGGGCGGGCTCGCCAAGAAGCGCGAACTCGGCCAATGGGTGCGCGAATTCGACATGCCGCTCACCATCAATGCGCCGATCCATCGCCATAACATCAAGAACCTGCCGCGCATCATCGACTTCGCGGTCGAAATGGGCGCGGAGCGGCTGGAGGTCGCCAACATTCAGTATTACGCGTGGGCACTGAAGAACCGCGCCGCGCTGATGCCGACGCGTGCCGAGTTCATGAAGAGTGCCGAAATCGTCGAGGAAGCCAAGGAGCGGCTGAAGGGCATCCTCGTGTTCGACTTCGTGGTGCCCGACTACTACGCCAAGACACCCAAGCCCTGCATGGGCGGGTGGGGCCGCGGGATCATGAACATCACGCCCTCAGGCAAGGTTCTTCCCTGCCATGCCGCCGAGACGGTACCCGGCCTTCAGTTCGACAATGTCCGCAACCGCCGATTGGCCGACATCTGGCTGAATGGTCAGGCGTTCGAAGCCTATCGCGGCACGAGCTGGATGAAGGAGCCCTGCAAGAGCTGCCCGCGCGCGGAAATCGACTTCGGCGGTTGTCGCTGCCAAGCCATGGCGTTCACCGGCGATGCCGCGAACACGGATCCGGCCTGCAAGTTCTCGCCCTATCATGCCGCCTTTGTTGCAACGGCTGAGCGTGAGAGCGCCGAGGCGAACCCGCCGAACTTCATTTACCGCCGCGTGGGCGGAGCTTCCAAGACACCGGAATGAGGTTAGGTGCAGCCCGCCTAATTCACATGAGGGCCGTGTGCGAGTTTCTTGATTGAAGTCAAGAAACCAAGATGAGAAGGTCTTTAGCCTTGGTGCGGCAATTGGTTCAGCTTTGATTCAGAAAAAGACTGCCAAGATCACCGCGCTAGTCTAAGAAGCTTGGCGCTCCAGCTAAACGCCAAGTTTGGCGAAACGAGAGGAAACACACGATGCGCAAGTGGGTTCTGGCGGCCGCAATGGTCGCTGCAATGCCGGTTGCGGCTTCCGCCGCCGATGCGGAAGCCGGCAAAACCGTTTTCAATAAGTGCAAGGCCTGCCACCAGATTGGCGAAGGCGCGAAGAACGCTGTCGGCCCGCACCTTGACGGCGTGATTGGCCGCAAGGCTGGCGCGGCTGAAGGCTTCAACTACTCGGACGCCTTGAAGAACTCGGGCATCACCTGGGACGAGGCGAACTTCAAGGCCTACATCGAGGACCCGAAGAAGAAGATCCCGGGTAACAAGATGGTGTTCATGGGCCTGAAGAACCCCGACGATCGCGACAACCTGTTTGAGTATCTCAAGAGCCAGAGCCCGGCGAAGTAATTCGACGCATCGGGAATCCAAAAGAAAAAGACGCCGCGGCGTGCATCGCCCGCGGCGTTCTTTTTTTTCGCTGCGCTGACCGGGTGGCCTCACAGAGCCGCAAGATCACTGGTGTCGATCCGCCCTATCAGGACGTCGAGGCTCTCCCCACCAATCCTCAGCGCCGGCGCCACCTCGCGCAACGGCACGAGCACGAAACCACGCTGGGCGATGAACGGGTGCGGCACG
This sequence comes from Hyphomicrobium sp., assembly GCA_016793445.1. Classification (GTDB taxonomy): domain Bacteria; phylum Pseudomonadota; class Alphaproteobacteria; order Rhizobiales; family Hyphomicrobiaceae; genus Hyphomicrobium_B. The sequence continues at coordinate 346,286 of JAEUME010000001.1, forward strand.
ATGAGATCGGGATCATTTATGAGCTGGTCGCGGTAGATCAGCACATCGACATCGATCAGACGCGGTCCCCACTTTTTCAAGCGCACGCGGCCCATCTCGTTCTCGACATCCTGGCAGCGCGTCAGCAGATCGTGCGGGCCAAGTTCCGTCGCCACTGTGATGACCGCATTGACGAACCAGTCCTGCTCCAGAACACCCCAGGGCGCGGAACGATAATCGCGCGACCGCCCGATGAGAACGATATCGCCGCGCGTCGTGAGCAACTCGATCGCGCGGGCGATGTTGGCGCGCTTGTCGCCGACGTTCGATCCTAGTGCGATGGCGGCATCGAAGGAGCGTTCGTGATCGTACCGGATGGCCCGCGCGTCGATCATTCTTAATCGTACTTAATGTAGGCAAAGCGCAGATCGCCGTGGGGGGTTCCCTCCAGACCTTTGCCCTCCTTCCCCGGCTGCCAGGACACGACCTCCTCAATCTTGCGCGCAAGCTCCAAGTCCTTGGCCGTGATCCCCTTCGCGCTATGCGTGACAAGCCGCACCTCGACCCAGGCGTACGAGGCGGTAATGTCGGGATGATGCCACGCCGCCTCGGCGAGGTGGCCGATGGTGTTGATGACCATCAAGGTCCCCTTCCAACTCGCCGTCTTGTATGTGCGCTTAATCCAGCCATCGTCCAGGCGCCAAGCTGGAAGATTGGCCTTGAGCCACGCCTCGACCTCCGCGTCGGGCATGGGAATTTCGCGTTCTTTCGTCATGTCTTGCCCTCGATCAGGCTTTGCTGGACACTGACCTAAATAGACCCTACCTCGGTGCGGTCCGCCAGGAAAAACAGCACCCCCCAGATGCGCCTCAGCCGCGAAGGATCCCTCGACTTGAGCCCCAGGAATCCGAAGACTGCCAGCCTCACAGTGTGTGCGCCCGCGCGGCTGCATCTTGGATTTCTCGATCTCAACGGTTCGCTCGGCCGGCGCTTCGGCAGCATCGGACTGGCCATCGATCAACCGCAGACAAGCCTCGTCATCCAGACCGCCTCCCACCACTCCGCGCATGGGCCCGAGAGCGGCCGCGCGCTGCATCTGCTGGGGCGCTTTGCGAACCACTCAGGCCGGGCCTACTCCGTTACCATTGCGCAGGCCATCCCCGCTCATGCCGGCCTCGGCTCGGGGACCCAATTGGCGCTTGCCATCGGCGCCGCAGTGGCGCGGCTTGAAGGGCGCCCGTTGACACCTTATGGCCTTGCCCAACTTGGTGAACGCGGCGCGCGCTCAGGGATTGGGCTGGCCGCATTTGTCGAAGGCGGGTTTCTCGTGGATGGCGGCCGCGGCGCGCGGGACGTGGCCCCGCCCGTGACGCTTCGCGCCGATTTTCCGGAGCACTGGCGGGTTCTGCTCATCCTCGATCCCCGGCACGCCGGCGTGTCAGGCGAGGCCGAAGCGCTGGCTTTCAAGGCACTCCCCACGTTCCCCGAGGACTGTGCGGCCCACATCTGCAGGCTTGTGCTCATGAAGCTGGTCCCTGGGCTGAAGGAATTCGATCTCAAGACCTTCGGCGCTGCGCTGACCGAGATCCAGCAGATCCTCGGTGATCACTTCGCAAAGGCTCAAGGCGGAAGCCCTTGGACGAGTCCTGCGGTTGGCCGGCTCGTGAAGCGCATGGGGGAGTTGGGCGCCACGGGACTTGGTCAAAGCTCGTGGGGGCCGACCGGCTTTGCCTTTGTTGACGGACTGGAAGCGGCAGAACGCCTCTATCATTCTTTAGTCCAAGAGGCTAAAGCGGACGGACTTGAGATCGTCATCGCACGCGGACGCAACGCGGGCGCCACCATCCATCCAGCCTCATAAGCAAAAAAATTCGGGAGATAGAAGACGTTATGAGCGAAGCCACGCCCATCTTGCATATGCTCGACCCGCGCAAGCACGTGAGCCCCTTCGACGTGAACATGGCCACCGACGCTGGCTTCAAGGTCATCGTGCCCTATACGAATGTCGAGATCGCCGACGTCACCCCGCTCATTCAAGACGCCATCTTCTCGCGCCCGCCGAACTTTGGCGTGCGCACGGGCTTCTTCATGGGCGGCAAGGACGCCATTATGGCCCTCGACATGCTGGATGCGGCGAAAAAGGCGATGGTCCCGCCTTTCGAATGCTCCGTGTTCGCCGACCCCGCCGGCTCGTTCACCACGGCGGCCGCCATGGTCGCCTGCGTCGAGCGGCAGATGAAGACCAAGCTCAACAAGAGCTGGAAGGACGTGACGGTGACCGTGTTCGGGGCCACCGGCGTCGTTGGCTTCGCCTCCTCGATCATTGCCGCCCTTGAGGGCGCGAAAGTCCGTCTGGTCGCCCACCGTGGCGTTGATCGCGTCATCAAGAGCGCTGCGGTTTCCAAGGAGCGCTTCGGGGTCGATCTGGAGCCCGTTGCCGGCGAGACGCCCGAGCAGAAGCGCGACATCATCGCCAACGCCGAAGTGATTTTCGCAGCTGCCGCCGCCGGCGTGCAGGTCGTCTCCAAAGAAGATAAGCAGATCGCCAAGAAGCTGCTCATCGTTGCCGACGTCAATGCTGTTCCGCCCCCGGGCGTCGATGGCATGGATCTGTTCATGGATGGCGCGGAGTTGCCCGGCAGCAAGGCGCTCGGCGTCGGCGCGCTGGCCATCGGCGACATCAAGTACAAGACGGAGTCCGGCCTCTTCAAGCAGATGCTCTCCTCAGACAAGCCGCTGCTGCTCGACTTCCGCCACGCCTATGCGAAGGCGAAAGAGCTGACCGGCCTCGCCTGAGCGTCATGCACGATGCGCCGCTTGAGCGCGCCTGCACTTCATTCAAACACATGGCCGGGTTTTCCCGGCCATGAACTTATTCAAGGCAATGGCGGAACTTTCTCCCTCTCCCCGTTGCCTGCACTTCAACGGGGAGAGGGTTGGGGTGAGGGCGGCAACAGCACGGCTTGGTGCGGCCGCCCTCACCCTGACCCTCTCCCCATGCCAGGACGGCATGGGGAGAGGGAAAGACCGTGGCTGCCGAAACAATCCTCATTGCCGCCTTTTCTGGACGCGCGCTCGCCCAGTCCGCGCGCCGCGCTGGTTTCGTGCCGCTGGTCGTCGATGCATTCGGCGATGCCGACACGCGCGAAGCCGCGCACGCCTACGCGCAAATCCTGAATGCGGTGCGCAATGGCTTTTCGGCCAAGCCGCTCTTTGCTGCTCTCGATGACCTCGCAGCCAAGGCCTCCTCGCCGCCCATCGGCATCGTGCTCGGCTCGGGCTTTGAGGATCGTCCCAAGCTCATCGACAGCCTGGACAAGCGCTATCGTCTGCTCGGCACCAGGGGCGAGACGGTCGCGGAGCTCAAAGACCCTGAGCGCTTCTTTCCGCTTCTGAAACAACTCGGCATTCCCCATCCGCCAACCTCACTGCAAGCGCCCGAAGACCCCACGGGATGGATCGCCAAGCGCACAGGCGGCGCGGGCGGCGCGCACATCCGCGATCTGGCAAGCTTGCGCAAACCGCACGCGCAACACTACTTCCAGCGCCGTCTTGAGGGTGAGCCCATGTCGGTTCTGGCGATTGCCGCGCAGGGTGGCGTCGCCATGGAGTTGTCGCACCAATGGGTCAGCCCCAGCGCCCGCAAGCCGTTCCGCTACGGCGGGGCGGCCATAGCCGACTATGCTGAGGCGCCCCACGAGCAGCAGATGGTTACAGCGGCCGCAACGCTGATCGAGCTGCTTGATCCCGTGGGCCTCGTCTCATTCGACTTCATCGTGCATGACGGCACGGCATACCTGCTCGAAGTAAACCCTCGCCCCGGCGCGACGCTCGACGTGTTCGACGATCTGAAGGGCAACCTCTTTCGCGCCCAAGTCGAGGCTGGGCTCGGCAACGGACTGTGGCAGGAACGCGAACTCCCCAACGTGCAATCCCGCGCTTCCGCCTTGCTCTATGCCGATCGCGGCGCTGCGATCGCCACGGATCTCGATTGGCCCGACTGGGTGTCCGACCGGCCGATGCCTGGTACCGTCATCGCGGCCGAGCAGCCCATTGCAACCGTCCACGCCGGCGGCGCCGGCACCCGCGATGCCGAGAACCTGGTCCGCGCACGTCTTTCAACACTCGCGGACCTCGTCTACACACAGTTTCAAAACAAGACCTGAGGAGACAAGCCCATGCAGGCCACCACCGCCGGAGCGCCGGCACCCAGCGTTAACGCCCTCGCCGGCAAAATCGTCGAGCAGATTGCAGCCGACGCGACCGCATTGCGCATTTCTGCGAGCCAGGGCAGCCTCGGCGAACGGCTGATCGACATGGGCGCTCAGTCGCTTGGATGCCTTGAAGCCGGCCGGCGCCTTGGCGAAGTCTGCCTTGGAGGCTTGGGCACTGTGCAGTTCACGACCGCAAGTGGCGTGCCCAAGTGGCCGCTCGGCGTCGTGGTGTCCTCGACGAACCCAGTCGTCGCTTGTCTTGGCAGCCAATACGCCGGCTGGACGCTCCAAGACCAGGAGAGCGGATTCTTCGCACTCGGCTCAGGCCCCGCACGCGCGCTTTCACGCGTCGAGGAACTCTACAAGCATCTTGGCTACGCCGATAAATCGGATACGGCCATCATCGTCATCGAAGGCGATAAGCCGCCGCCGGCAGCCGTCGTGAAGAACATCGCCGACGCCTGCAAGGTGAAGCCGCAGAACCTCACGATCCTGTTTGCAACGACCTGGAGCCTCGCGGGCACCGTGCAGATCGCCGCGCGCGTTCTGGAAGTGTCGATCCACAAGGCGCACGAATTGCACTTCGATCTCAACAATCTGCTCGACGGTGTCGGCACAACGCCGATTGCCCCGCCCGCCCCAGACTTCGTCAAAGCCATGGGCCGCACCAACGATGCGATCATCTACGGCGGCAGCATCCATCTCTTCGTCAAAGGCTCTGACGACGAGGCCAGGCGTCTGGCCGAAGGTTTGCCGTCATCGACCTGTTCGATCTACGGCAAGCCGTTTGCGGAAATCTTTGCCGAGGTGAATCACGACTTCTACAAGGTCGACCCCATGCTGTTCTCACCGGCCAAGGTCACGGTTTCGAACGTCGACACCGGGAAATCCTTCCAGGTGGGAGATCTCGATCCGCTGATCATCGACAGAAGCTTCGCTTAATGCCAAATGCCGCTGCCGGCGTTGGACAAACACGCCATCGCAGGCAGCGGCTTTTACCCAGTTGCATCACATGACGACCGCCAAGACCACCGACGGACCTCACAAAGGCGATGGGCCGAACCGTTCAGGCGGCAATCAGCCAGACGGCGCCGCCTTGCATCTCGCCCTTCTTATCGAGGAAGGACGGGGCGAATGGCACGCACGCCGCATCGTGCGTGCGCTCCAAGCGTGCGGCGCGAAAGTCACCGTGTCGTCGCTGCCGCATTGTGCGTTCGACACCGGCCTTGAAAGCGGTATCGATATTCCGGGCTTTGCCGGCCGCCTGCCGGACGGCGTGTTCGTGCGCTCGATCTCGGCTGGCACTCTGGAACAGATCACGTTCCGTCTCGGCCTGCTGCACGCGTTGCGCGAAAGCGGCGTACGGGTGTGGAACGATGCGCGCGTCATCGAGCGGTGCGTTGATAAATCACAGACGACCTTCCTGCTGCACAGGGCCGGCATTCCTACGCCGCGCACGCGTGTGGTCGAAACCGAAGTTCATGCGCGCGAATACACCCAGGACCTCGACCGCACGCTGGTGCTGAAGCCGCTGTTCGGCAGCCAGGGCAAGGGCATCGGCTTAATCCATTCCGAGAGCGAGCTTCCTCCCGGCCCAGCGGTCGATCATATGTATTACATGCAGGACTACGTCGCGCCCAACGATGGCCTGTTTGAAGATTGGCGCGTGCTTGCAACGCGCCGCCGCATCGTTGCGGCGATGACGCGCCAGGGCACGACGTGGGTGACCAACATTCACCAGGGCGGCAAGGCGCGGGCCCTGGTGCCGGACGGGGAAATGGCCGCAATCTCAATGGCCGCCATGCGCGCCATCGACGCCGACTATGCGGGCATTGACCTGATCCGCACGCCGTCGGGACAGCTCCAAGTACTGGAGGTGAACTCCAATCCAGCTTGGCGCGGACTCCAGACGGTCGCCGACATCAACATCGCCGAAGCGATCGCTCATGACTTCCTCATTACGGTCAACGCGCACCGGGCAGCCGTGCGATGAGGAAACCCGCAACGCGTGAGGACATTCGATCCGCATTCGCCCGCGCGTGCCGGACAGAGCTCAACGCCCTCAAACCAGGTAACGTTCATATCTATGGCGCGGGCCATGGCATGGAGGTGGCAACGTTCGAGCGGGCCGCCGATGCTGCCGCTCCGTTCATTGCGGATGCGGATCTCAGCGTCGGCCAACGCATTCTGCGCGCGACAGAGGCGAGCGTCTCGATCACCGGCGTCAACGCCAATCTCGGCATCGTGCTGCTCTCCGCGCCGCTCGCCAAGGCCGCTCAAGAAGTGACGTTCGACATGGGGCTGCGCCGCACGCTCGCAGTCCTTCTCTCCCAACTTGACGAGGACGACGCGGATGCCGCGTTCGCAGCCATCCGCCTTGCCAATCCCGCCGGCCTTGGCAAAGTCGAGAAAGGTGACGTCAGCATCAGCAATCCACGAATGACGCTGACCGAAGCCATGTATCTGGCCGCCGGCCGCGACCGTATCGCGAACGCCTACGTGACCGCATATTCCGATGTCTTCGATGTCGCCCTGCCCGCGCTTGAAGCCGCACAGGCCACCGGGGAACGGCCCGACCTTGCCGTCACCACGTTGCATATGACTCTTCTTGCAGCCTTCCCCGACAGCCATATCGCGCGCAAGTGGGGACCCGATGTCGCAGCCAGCGTGCAGGAACGCGCAAGCGATCTGGAGCACGCGTGGCGGCCTATCGTCTCAATTAAGTCCTTCAATGATCTTCTGGAATTTGATCGTCAGCTCAAAGAATTGGGGTACAATCCTGGGACTACGGCCGATTTCGTCGTGGCGACGATCCTTGCTCAAAGCCTGACGAAACATTGCTCAAAGCCGGACCAATCAGAAACAACCGTGAACACGTCACAGCGACCTACTTAAGTACTTGTCGAGACAGCCGACCTAAGGCTAATAGAGGGCCGTGTCCGCAAGGCACGATCTACTGGTCCGATGGTTTCCCTCGAACGGCTTCCGCCTCTTGAGGGAACAACATGCGGGCAAGGAATCGCTAGAAAGAGCAGAACAGCGAAGTCCCGGCATTCGACGGGGGAGCGTTGGTGCTCGTATCGTAATATTCGTGGGAGGAACCCCCCTTATGGCCAAGATCAACAAAGTCATGGTTGGCGAGTCGCTTGTCGGCGACGGCAATGAAGTTGCGCACATCGACCTCATCGTCGGGCCGCGCGGCTCGGCTGCTGAAGTCGCGTTCTGCAACAGCCTGACGAACAACAAGGACGGCTTCACGTCGCTCCTCGCCGTCATCGCGCCGAACCTGCCCTGCAAGCCGAACACGATCCTGTACAACAAGGTCACCATCAAGGACGCCCGTCAGGCCGTTCAGATGTTCGGACCTGCGCAGTACGGCGTTGCCAAGGCCATCCAGGACTCGGTCGCCGAGGGCGTGATCCCCGCAGCCGAGGCCGATGACGTCTACGTCTGCGTTGGCGTGTTCATCCACTGGGAAGCCTCCGACGACGCCAAGATCCAGGATTACAACTATCGCGCAACGAAGGAAGCCCTGGCCCGCGCCGTGGCCGGCAAGCCGACGGCCGCTGAAGCCACCGCTCAGCGCAACTCGGTTTCTCACCCCTTCGGTGCGAAGACTTGAAGCGGAAACCGTCCGCAGCAGGTCGATAACAAACACGATACCGCCCCTCCCATGAAGGGGGGTCTGCTGCAGCGATTGGGTAGATTCTTATCGGGCCGCTATAGCGGCTGACATGGCAGGAAGACCTGCTCGACCCTGCCCAAGACACAAAACTGCTGAAACGAAATCTTCGGCCGGTGAACCTCTGGTTCACCGGCCGATCTTATGGTGCAGGCTCATCACTTGACTGCGGGGCCTGGGCCTTCTTGCGAAAGCTGCTGGCCGATCCAGCGGTCGATCGCAGCAAGAACGTGGGCAACTTCCGCCTCGCTCAAGACTTGGCCCGATCTGATGCCGTGCCATTTTTCAAGACACCCCCTGCAGCACGTCGCGGTCGCATGCTGGGCGATGAAAACGGGATGGCCACGCATCGGTGTTTGCTTCCCGTCGTTCTTGGGATGTGCGGGCACAAGCTTCATAGTGACGAAATCCGCAGCATGGCGGTGCACCGTCTCCAATCCCTTGTCCGCGATGTAGGCGCGCTCACGCAGACCCAACCGGAACCGCTGCCGGAAGGGCGAACGCTTCAGAGCTTCAAAAACATCGTCAAGCGCCCGCATCAGGTCGTTCTCCGGGAACAGTCCTCAGACCGGCGTGCGCTTACCGCGCCCTTCGAACTTGCGCAGATGGGCTGGCGTGATGCGGCCCGAATGAAGCGCGCTGGCGACCAGCACGCCGGCCGCACCAACTGCTTTCAGCGCCGCCAGATCATCCGCGTCGCGAACGCCGCCTGCCGCGTAGATCTTGCGCCGCCCGCCGCGCGCAATCGCCTCCCCCACGCGCACCAAATCAGGGCCTTCATCGCTGCCCACACGGGCGAGCGTCATGACGATCACCCGGTCAGTCCACAACGTGGAATCTTCCAAAAGTCGCCTGGGACCCATGAACTCATCGCCGTGAAAATCGAGCGACAGGATCGTCCTGTGTGGGCTTTCCGCCGCAATATCTGCAAACTCCGCGACCCGCTCGATGCTTTCGGAGCCGATGATGAGCGTCGCGACCGGCGCGGCAAGCACGGCGCGTGCCGCCTTGGGTGACGTGACGCCCGCATCGATCCAGATTTCCGACTGGCCCAAGGCGGCCGATAACGTGGGGACGAGATGCACGTTGCGGCCACGCCCCTCGATCCCGTCGAGATCTGCGACATATAACTTGCGAAAGGGGTAGAGCGCCATGAGCGCACCCGCGACTGCGGCAGGCTCCGAACTGGCTGTCAGCGGCGTGACAATCCGCTTGTAGCTGGCCCGGTCGCCTTTCACTCCGCGCACCACTTCCCCGCGCGCGACATCGATGACGGGTACGACTTCCATAGCGATTGCCTCCTGCGGAGTCTCGTGTAACACGAACATCAGCAGGGGAGTGCATCTGGGCAATGGCTATCGTTGTCGGACTGGACGTCGGCGGGGCACACATCAAGGCCGCCCGGATTGAAGGCGGCCGGCTAACGGCTGTCCGCCAGCTGGCCTGCCCGCTTTGGCTCGGCCTGGACAGGTTGGAAGCGGGTCTGCGTGAACTGCGCGCGATGACCGAGGACGCCGAACGCGTCGCCATCACCATGACGGCCGAACTGACCGAGATCTTCCCCACCCGCGAGGAAGGCGCAATGATTTTGCTGCAGCGCCTCGCGGAAGCTTTCGGCGGAGCGGCGGCCTTCTACATGGGACTTAAGGGGTTCGGCGGACTGGAAGCGGCGCTTGAGGACACGTCGAGCATTGCTTCGACAAACTTTCTCGCTACCGCCCAGGTCATTGCGGCGCGTAAACCCGGATCGCTGCTCATCGACATGGGCTCGACAACGACCGACATCATCCCCTGCAACCGCCCGCAAGGGTTGAGTGATGCGGAGCGGCTGCAGACCGGGGAACTGGTCTACACGGGTTTGACGCGCACACCGGTTCCGTCAGTCGTCAACCGCGCGCCGCTGCTCGGCACCTGGCAGACCCTGGCGCGCGACACCTTCGCGACCATGGCCGATGTGCGCCGCGTTCTCGGCGAGTTGCCGGAAGGGGTGGACAGCCACGCAACCGCTGATGGCCGCAGCAAGTCCGTGACCGACAGCTTGCGCCGGTTCGCCCGCGGCTTTGGCCGGGACGGCGAAGAGCGGCATTTGCCCGTCTGGCAGATCGCCGCCGCCTACGTGCGCGAATGCCAGCTCCGATCCATCTGCGATGGCGCATTCCAGGTGCTTTCCCGGCCTGGGTTGGTGATCACCGGCGTGGTGGCCGCAGGCATTGGCGCACCTGTCGGGGAGGCCGTCGCACGCCGGCTCGGCTTTTCCGCCGTGACCTTCGGAGGCTTGATCGATGCACCCGTGGAGCTTCGCCCCTGGGCCACCCGGTGCGCACCCGCGGTTGCCGTCGCCATGGCGTTAACGAACGAGAGCCGAAAGCCTAAAGTTTGAAGATGCGGAACCCGGCGGGTTAGCACGTGTTAGTTTTGAGACTAGGCTGACAGCGGCGATTGAGCGGTTCAGCATGAGCGCCAATAAGTGGCCTGCTGGCTCGATTATCCTTCCCGCGCAACATTAGGGATGAAGACCCGCAAAATTGCGCATATATTGTGTTTTTCGTCTCCCAGCGTACCAGGGGTTGCGCCATGCCCAAGAAAAAAGCCCGCGCGTACTGGAAAGGATTTCTTCGGCTGAGCCTCGTCTCCATCGGCGTTGAAATCTACAATGCCGTCGAATCCGCTTCCGAGATCACCTTCCGTCAGATCCACAAGCCCTCGGGCCGCCGGATCAGCTACGAAAAGGTCGTGCCGGGCATCGGCAAGATCGACAATGCGGATATCGTCAAGGGCTATGAGGTGGACGACGACACTTACGTCACGCTGGAGCCCGAAGAGATTGATGCGGTCAAGCTCGAAAGCAAGAAGACAATCGATCTCGTGCAGTTTGTGGACGCCTCCGACATCGACTACCGCTTTTTCGAGCGCCCCTACTTCATCACGCCCGCAGACGAACTGGCCGCCGAAGGCTACGTGGTCATCCGCGAAGCGCTGCGGAAATCAGGCAAAGTTGGCCTGGCGCAAATCACCATTGGCGGACGCGAGTGGCTGGTCGCCATCTCTCCGCTGGAAGATGGCCTCATCATGGAGATGCTGCGCTATGCGGAAGAACTGCGCGATCCGGCCGACTATTTCGACGAGGTGCCTTCGATCAAGCCCGATAAGGAGATGATCGATCTCGCGGTGCAGCTCATCGGCAAGAAGACCGCACCGTTCGCGCCGGAAAAGTACGTCAATCATTACCAGGCCGCCTTGAAGGAACTCGTGCAGGAGAAGCTCAAGGGCCGCAAGATCGTCGCGCCGCATGAAGAGGCCAGACCCAAGGGCGCCAACGTCGTCGATCTGATGGAAGCGCTGAAGCGCTCCATCGGCCAGCAGTCCTCCACGGCGGGCGGCAAGAAGGCTGAAAAGCCGGCGAAAGCGCCTGCCAAGCCCAAGACCTCCAAAACGAAAAAATCTGCGTGAGGCTCGCCATGGCGGCGGGTTCCACGAAGTTGCGCCGCAAGCTCTTCATCCTCGACGCCAGGGTGCTGGCCGCGCTGGACGGGCTTGCGCGCGAACGTGGCGTCACGGTGAACGAATTGGCCGATGACGCGTTGCGCGCTTACCTGAAGAAACATGCAAGGCCCGTAACCTTGCGCGATGCGCTGACGCAGAGCGCGCGGATCATCGCCGCAAACGATCCAGGCCGGGGGCGGCGAAAGACGTGACTGAAAGCGGAGCGCTGACCGGACGACAAGAGAAGGCGAGGGTTTAGAATGGCGAGACCTCTTGCCGAGTACGAATCCAAACGGGACTTCGGGAAGACCACGGAGCCACGCGGATCGCGCGGCGTGCGCGCGGCCGATTACCCGCGATTTGTCATCCAAAAGCACGATGCCACACGGCTGCACTATGATCTGCGCCTTGAGGTCGACGGCGTTTTCAAATCGTGGGCTGTGACGCGCGGCCCCTCGCGCGACCCGGCAGACAAACGCCTCGCCGTGGAAGTAGAGGATCATCCGCTCGCCTACGGCGACTTTGAGGGCACGATCCCCGAAGGAGAGTACGGGGGCGGCACCGTGATGATCTGGGATCGCGGCTTCTGGTCACCGTTGGGAGAGGACGACCCTGCGAGGGCGCTCGCCAAGGGTGAGCTCAAGTTCAACATCGCGGGCGAGAAACTCAAAGGCAGCTATGTGCTCGTGCGCATGAAGCGCGATCGGACCGGATCCACGCGCACAAACTGGCTCCTGATCAAGCACCGCGACGAATGGGCTAAGCCGGGCGACAGCGACTCGCTCCTGAAAAAGGACCGTTCCGTCGCCTCCAACCGCACGATGGCGCAGATCGCCGCCGGCAAGGGTGATGGACCAACGCCGTTCATGCTCAAGGGTCGCGCGGCGGCCAGAGCCGACGCCGTGTGGCATTCCGATGGTGCCGCCGATGCTATCTCCGAAAATCCCCCGCACCAGGGCCGTGGTGGACGACGCAAGACGCCCAAAGCCGTGCGCGCGGCCGACATCCGGCAGGCGTCATGGCCGGGAAACGCCATCGCCGGCGTAACCATCTCAAACCCAGGCAAGGTCATGTGGCCGCCCCATCAGACGAGCCCTGCCGTCACCAAGAAAGATCTTGCACAATACCTGGCGAGCGTCGGTCCCTGGATGATTGCGCACCTGGAAGGGCGGCCGTGCTCCGTCATCCGCGCGCCCGACGGGATCCTGCAGCAGCAGTTCTTTCAACGCCACATCATGCAGGGCGTTTCGGACGCGGTTGGCCGCGTCAAGGTCTCGGGCGATCGCGAGCCCTACCTTCAAATCGATACGGTGGAAGCCCTGGTTGCCATGGGCCAGCTCGCGGCGCTCGAATTTCACCCCTGGAACTGTGCGCCCTATGAGCCCGCCGTTCCCGGCCGCCTCGTGTTTGATCTCGACCCGGCCAGTGACGTCTCCTTTGACGCCGTCATCACGGCGGCACGCGAGTTGCGCAGCCGCTTGGAGGCGGTGGGATTGAACTCGTTCTGCAAGACAACGGGCGGCAAGGGCCTGCACGTCGTTGCACCGCTCAAAGCTTCCGGCAAGGACGGACTCGGCTGGAAGGAGGCAAAGACGTTTGCGCAAGCGATCTGCGCGCGAATGGCGGACGACAGCCCAGACCTCTACCTCACAAAAATGACGATCAAGCTGCGCCGCGGGCGGATTTTCCTGGACTACTTGCGCAACGACACGAAGGCGACTGCGGTGGCGCCGATGTCACCGCGCGCGCGGCCGGGCGCACCCGTCTCGATGCCGCTCAACTGGGAACAGGTTCGCGCCGGCCTTGATCCGCGCCGCTTCGACATGCGCTCGGCGCCTTCCCTGCTCGCCAAATCCAAAGCGTGGGATGACTACGCCGGAGCTGCTCGCGCGCTCAAGCCCGCCATCCGCAAACTGGTAGGCACAGCGCGATGAGCGCCCGGCAGCCACCCGATTTGGCCAGGCAAATTTCCGCCCCTCGCTTCATCAAGCCCTGCTTGGCAAAGCTCGCACACACGCCGCCTTCGGGAGCGAACTGGCTGCACGAGATCAAGTACGATGGTTACCGCGTCCAGGCGCGCATCGACGCGGACGGCAAGATCTCGCTGACGACACGCAATGGTCTCGACTGGACGGGCCGCTTTGGCGCCCTGGCAGGCGCATTCAAGAAATTGAAGGTGAGGAACACGCTCATCGACGGGGAAGTGGTCGTGCAGGATGACAAGGGCGCGTCGAGCTTCACGCGGCTGGTTGCGGAGCTGAAGGCCGGGCGATCGGAGGCCATGCTGTTTTATGCCTTCGATCTGCTTTTTCTCGATGGTCACGACACGAGATCGCTGCATTTGGCAAACCGCAAAGAGCTGCTGGCCACGCTCTTATCGAAGCTTCCCAAGGCCTCCCATCTGCGCTTCAGCCAGCATTTCGAGGAAGACGGGGCGAGACTGCTGGCGGAGGTTTGCAAGCTCGGACTGGAGGGCATTATCTCCAAGCGCTCCGACCTTCCCTACCGCTCGGGGCGATGTGGGGACTGGCTGAAGCTCAAGTGCATCCTCACGGACGAGTTCGTCATCGGCGGGTACACGGATTCAACCGCGATGAAAGAGGCCATCGGCGCGCTTTTGCTGGGTTACTTCGAAAACGGCGCGTTCGTCTATGCCGGCAGAGTGGGCACGGGCTTTTCACACGCCACGGCCCATCTTCTCTGGCGAGAGTTGCAGGGGCTGCGCCGCGCCCGTTCTTCCTTTGCGCAAAGGTTGACGGCGGATCAGGTGCGGAACGCCTCCTGGGTCAAACCTGAGCTTGTCGCGCAAATCGAATACCGGTCATGGACGGCCGACAAACTGGTGCGGCACGCCACCTTTCGCGCCTTGCGCGAGGACAAACCCGCAAGTGAGATCGGGCCTCCGGACGTGTAAATTTTAATCCTAGCTGTTGCAAAGCCAGCGCAGAATCGCAATTCGTGCTACTTATGATTCCGCGGAACCGTATGCAACGTAGAAGCATTTCTCCGACATCGGAGCGGAAAAGCCGCAACCCTTGCTGGCGCGGCTTTCAGTTTCGCCAAATGTGGAGTTTAACTGCACAACATAAGGGGAAGGTTCATGGCTCTTGAAGCACTTATCATCTGGCTTGTCATCGGCGCGATCGCCGGCTTTCTCGCGGGCCTCATCGTGAAAGGCTATGGGTTCGGGTTGGTTGGAAATATCGTCGTCGGTATCGTCGGCGCATTCCTGGCTGGCTGGCTGCTGCCACGTCTTGGCTTGTTCACGGGCGGCGATATGGTCGGCACGATCATCTCCGCCACGATCGGCTCAGTCATTCTGCTGTTCCTGATCGGACTGTTCCGGCGCGCAGCCTGATTGACGGCATTTGAACCGGGCGTGACCTAGGCACCTGCCGGATTCGCCCTTTCAAACCGAGGATGATACCAAGCATGATCCCGTTGCGAGCTCCTTGCGGAGCTAACAGCGGGATTTTGGTTATCCGCTATTATGCTTCGGGAAGGCGCTTGCGCCGTCTGAACCGGCCACCGTCCACGTGCGGCTTTGTGGCCTCTGTCCTTGACGCGGAGGCCTCGCGGTTGCAGCTATAGCCTCAAGCTATGTTCAGGCTCCCGCCCGTCTTCACCCACCACATCAGAGAACAGAGCATGAAAGCACTTCCCAAGCTGCTGACACCCATCACGTTGCGCTCGGTGACCGCACGCAACCGCCTGGTCGTCTCGCCGATGTGCCAGTATTCAGCCGGGCTTGGAATGGCGAATGATTGGCATTTCGCGCATCTGTCGCGCTTTGCATTGGGTGGCTTCGGCACGGTGATCGTCGAGGCAACCGCGGTCACGCCTGAAGGCCGTATCACGCATGGCGATCTCGGCCTGTGGAACGACGACCAGATGGTGCCTCTGGCTCACATCGCTGCTTTCCTGAAGGCGCGCGGCGCCGTCCCCGCCATCCAGATCGGCCATGCCGGCCGCAAGGCCTCCGCACAGCGGCCGTGGGAGGGCGATGCCGCGATGACGGCCCAGGATCTCAGCGAGCGCGCCGAAGCTCCCTGGAAAGTCTACGCCCCAAGCAGCATTCCCCACAATGACGGCTGGATCGTCCCTGAGGTCCTCGACCAAGCCGGTATCGACCGGATCCGCGAAGCGTTCGTCGCGACGGCGCGGCGCGCCAATACGGCTGGCTTCGATATTCTCGAAGTCCACTGCGCACACGGCTACCTGATGAACGAGTTCCTCTCGCCAATCGCCAATACCCGTACAGATAGCTACGGCGGCAGCCTGGAAAACCGCATGCGCTTTCCGCTCGAGACGTTCGAGGCCGTGCGCGCGGTTTGGCCCCAGGACAAGCCGCTGTTCGTGCGCATCTCAGCGATCGACGGGGTGGATGGGGGCTGGTCGCTTGACGACAGCGTCGCGTTTGCAAAGGCGGCGGCCAAGCTTGGTGTCGATGTGATTGATACGTCATCGGGCGGTGTCGGGCGAAGCTACAAAGGTCCCTTCGGCCCCATGCATCAGGTGCCTTTTGCGCAAGCCATTCGGGAGCGCGCCGGGATCAAGACCATGGCTGTCGGCCTGATCACCAAGCCCGAGGAAGCAGCCAGCATCGTTGATCACGGGCAGGCGGACCTCGTCGCGCTCGGCCGTGAGGCGCTCGCCAATCCGCAATGGCCCCTCCATGCGCAGGCGGCGCTGACAGATGATCCCCTCGATTACAGATCATGGCCCATCCAGGCCGGGTTCTGGCTCAGAGGCCGCGCCGCCGCTTTGGCGCGCCTCAAGCGCGGCTAGAGTGTTTCCGGAAAAGTGGGAACCGGCTTTCCGATAAGAAGCACGACAAAACAAAAGCCTAGAACTGTTCCGGTTGTGGTGGAATCGCGGAAACGGCACACATCCTAACTCTTTGTTGACCACGTCCGCAATTTTTTGCGCCCTGCGCGACGCCCAAGCCGGCTGGCCGCCGTTGTTACGCCATCACGCCTTCCTAAATGGCCGGATATGGAAACGATCGAGATCATTGCCGTTGCTGCCGTGCTTGTCACCTTTCTGGCGGCAAGCCATCTGCGCCGCATGCGCAAGCGTGCACGCGATCAGCGCGACGAGAAGATGAATCGTCTGCGTTGGGGTTGACGCAACACCGACATCGTTTGCGCCTGCTTATCGGCTGCGCGTTTGTCTGCGCGTCCGCTGCAGACAACTCGCGCATCCTGAAAAACGCTAGAAGCTCTCTGCGGGATATGCACCAACAAAGCTCGCCCCTTCAGTATCCACCGCGGTCGCCGTGACGACCTGACCGGTGGCGTACTGCAGGATGAAGCGAAGGTGAGGATTGGCGGAAATCGATATACCGCCCTCCATCGTGAAGACCATCTGCCCTCCGCTCTCCACGGTCAGCTTGCTGATAAACCGCGCGGGAACGAAAGTACCGGTTGCCGAATCCATCTGCATGCCGGTGTAGTTGGGATGGCGCAACATGACCTGCCCTTCGGTCAGCCACGTTGAGCCGGCGGCGGGCGGAAGTACCTTAATTCGCACGTCGCCCATCTCCGTCGCGCCATCCTGGTCCTTGGGCACCGACGCCGAGCATCCACCCGCCGCATTCACGATCCGCGTCGCCATGTGCAACGTTCCGTCCTCGGTTTCAACAATGGCGCGCACGGGAGACACGGCATTCATGCGCACGCGCGTCGCAATCATCCGTTCGCCCGTAAAACCCGCAGCCGGGCCGAAATGGAACGTGGCGGCGACCGGCGACGGGTTGTTATCGATGATGAGCGTAAGGGTGCGCAGTGCGCCTTGATATTCTGGCGGTATACGCACGCGAATTGGCACAACCGCCCCGTCGTCTGCCTTTTCCGGCGCATCAAGATGGATGAAACCATCGTCCTGCGAAATCACCCGCTTGGAAAAAAGATCGCGATGAATGCTGGTCCATACGCCGTCGTCGGCGCGCGCTGCACTGGAGAACACAGCAAGACAAAGGAGCCCGATCAACCAGCCGGTCCGCGTTTCGTGGCGGCGGCCCCCGTGCATGATTTGGCATCTCATCTGCGCTATCCCGCTCAGGCAACCGGCTGAAAATGCGACCAGGCCGCCGATTTAAAGTGTTCCAGCGCCTCGGGGTTGGCGAGCGCCTCAGTGTTGTTCACCGCACGGCCCATCACCGTGTCGCGCACCGCCAGTTCCGAAATCTTGCCTGATCGGGTTCTGGGAATGTCGCTGACCGGGATGATCAGTGCCGGCACATGGCGTGGCGATGCCCCATCCTTGACGCGGCTCTTGATGAGCTTGACAAGGTCATCGTCGAGAACGTTGGCGTCCTTCAGAACGACGAAGAGCAGGATGCGAACGTCACCGAGCCACTCCTGGCCGACGGCGACCGCTTCCTGGATCTGGGGAATTGTCTCAACCACGCGATAGATCTCGGCTGTGCCGATGCGTACGCCCCCAGGATTGAGCGTTGCATCCGAACGGCCATGAATGATTATGCCGCCGTTTTCCGTCCATTCTGCAAAGTCGCCATGATGCCAGATGCCAGGGAAACGATCGAAGTAGGCGGCGCGATAGCGGGCTCCGTCGGGATCGTTCCAGAATCCGATCGGCATGGAAGGGAATGGCCCACGGCACACGAGTTCCCCCTTGCCACTCTCCATATGGTTTCCCGCATCATCGGCGACGTCGGACGACAGGCCGAGAGCGGGACCCTGAATTTCTCCCCGCCAAACGGGACGCGTGGGGTTGCCGAGAACGAAGCAGCCGCAAATGTCCGTGCCGCCCGATATGGAGGCCAAATGCACATCACCCTTGATGGCATGATAGACGTAATCGAAGCTTCCTGGTGAGAGCGGCGATCCCGTCGACATGATGCAACGTAGCGGTGAGACATCGTAACCGTGACCCGGCCCTAACCCGAGCTTCTTGAGCGTATCGATGTATTTGGCTGACGTGCCGAAATGCGTGCAGCGCTCCCGCTCAGCAAAGCGCCACAGGATTTCAGCATTCGGATAGGTCGGCGAGCCGTCATAAAGCAACAGCGACGCGCCGGCGGCAAGCCCGGAGACCAGCCAGTTCCACATCATCCAGCCCAAGGTCGTGAAGTAGAACACCCTGTCATTGGGCTTGATATCCGTGTGCAGGATGTGCTCGCTCAAGTGCTTGAGCAGCAGGCCGCCCGCGCTATGCACGATACACTTGGGCACGCCCGTCGTGCCCGAGGAAAAAAGGATGAAGAGCGGATGATCGAACGCATACCTTTCGAACTTGGCCGTGACTGGGCCGCCCGGCGCCAGCGCGTCGTCCCACGCCAGGACAGAGGCGTGCCCCGTCTCTTCCTTCAACCGTGCCGCGGCTTGCGCCGCATCGCCCAGATAGCCCACGACAAGAACATGTTCGACAGTCGGCAGTTTGCTCAAGATCGCGGCGATCTTGCTGGTAAGGTCGATCGGCTTTCCATTGTAGTAGTACCCGTCGCAGACGACGAGCACCTTCGGATCAATCTGAGTGAAGCGGTCGAGTAACCCTTGGACGCCGAAGTCAGGCGAACATGATGACCAGACCGCTCCGATCGATGCGGTTCCCAGAACCGCCACGATTGATTGAGGCATATTAGGCATTACTGCGGCAACACGGTCTTTGGCCACGACCCCCTTGGCCGTGAGGAATCGCTGCATGCGCGCCACGCCGTCACGCAGCTCTTTGCCCGGCATGCGCGACTTGACCCTGCCCTCGCCCCAAAACACGAGTTCCTGGTTCTCGTGTGTGTAGCGCAGAAGATTTTCTGCGTAATTCAGTTTGCCTGTGGGGAAGAACTTCGCGCCGGGCATCTTCCCGGCATCGGTGAGCCAAGGCTTCTCTCCCTTATCGCCGATGACGCCAGCGAAGTCCCAAAGCTCCGACCAGAATTCGGCGGGGTGAGACACGCTCCAATCATGTAGGGCGTCGAAGCCGAGGTGCCCGACCCTTGGTGCAATGTAGTCTTGAAAACGAGCCATATTGCTCGACGATACGCGCTCGGGAGAGGGAACCCAAATTGGTTTGCTCATGCTTGTATTCGGGCCTTGGAAAAAGGAAAAACCAGCGCGGTGGAGGCAACGCATTTTTTGACCGCTAACGCCAACCCCTCATGGCGTCAATAATACCAATGCCTCTGCGCGTGCATACCAAGGCGGACAAAAGCGAACCTGCCAGGCGCTGCGCCGCAATAATGCGGCGAGGCAGATTTTTTGCGCACCTTGATCGATGCGCTTTCAGACAAGCACACGCTCACAGCAGAGCATGCTTGAGCGGTGCGATTGCAAATAGCTTTGTCCTCACGCCTGCCGTTCGCAATGGAGCGAATTCAAGACTCCTAAGCCGGCGATGCGTAAGCAGGCGATTATCGATCGCACGTCATAAAGACGAAGCGCTCAATACACAAACGGAGGAAAACGAATGACAAGCCCGATACGGGTCGCGGCCTTGATGGCACTCAGCTCGATTGCCGCCGTGGCCGTTCCGGCCGCCGGCGTCGCGCAGGATGCGAAAGGCAACTGGACCGAATTCCACGGAGACTATCGCGCCTGGCGCCATAGCCCCCTTGAGCAGATCAACAAGTCGAACATCGAAAAGCTGAAGGTGGCCTGGATTCATCAACCCGGCGACATCACCTCGGGTATTCAGGTCACGCCACTCGTCATTGACGGCATCATGTACTACATCGCCGCGAACAATCGCGTTTACGCCCTCGATGCGGCCACCGGAGCTCAACTCTGGGACTACATCCCTGAACTCGATCCCGATCACGTCAAGTCGATCTTTGCCTCCTACAATCGCGGTGTTGCGATCTCGGAAGGCAAGGTCATGTTCGGCACGTCCGACGGCCGCATGCTGGCTCTCGACCAGAAGACCGGCAAGGAAGGATGGCAGGTTCGCCTAACGAATCCGAAGGAATGCCACGGCTGCAACTTCACCTCCCCACCCACGATTGCTGACGGCGTGGCTATCATCGGCAAGACCGGCGGCGACCTTGCTCAGCGCGGCCAGATCTATGGCGTCAGCATTGCCGATGGCAAACTGTTGTGGACGTTCGAGGTGTTGAAGGACGACGCTGCGAGCTGGCCCGGCGAAACCCGGGCGACCGGTGGTGGTGGCGCATGGATGCCCGGCGTCTACGACCCCAATACGAAGCTTTATTATGTCGGCACGTCGAACCCCGCGCCCGACTTCCGCGCCAGCATGCGCCGTGGCGACAACCTTTACACCTCCTCGATCGTCGCACTCGAACCAAAGACCGGAAAAGTGGTCTGGCATCATCAGGAAGTGCCCAACGACTCCTGGGATTTCGACGCCCAGAACGAGATCGTGACCATTCAGCATGACGGCAAGGATGTGATCTTTCACCTCAACAAGGGCGGTTTCGTTACCGTTCTCGACAAGAAGGACGGCAAGGTCCTCAACGTCTGGAAGTTCAGCGAGCACGTGAACTGGGTGGACAATATCGATCCCAAGACCGGCGCGCTCGGCAAGCGCCACGAGCCGAGCGACGACAAGAAAGACATATTCTGCCCGAGCGCTCTCGGAGCGCGTAGCATGAACGCGGGATCTTACAGCCCCAAGACGAAGCTGTGGTACTCGAACGGCTTTGAGCTGTGCAACTCAGCCCAGACGACTCCGACGAAGATTTCCGACCTCGCGTTTTCGCAACCTTACTTCTCAACCAGCGAGTTCGAATTCAATCCGCCTCCGGATGGCAAAGCCTATGGCTATCTCAAGGCCTTCGAACCCATCTCGGGCAAGATGGTCTGGCGTGTGGACTACAAGAACCCGGGTCTTGGCTGGGTGCTCTCGACCGCCGGCGGTCTCGTCTTCAACGGTGACCCGGAAGGCTGGGTCCATGCCTACGATGACGCCAATGGTAAGGAGCTTTGGAAGTTCAACACGGGATCGGGCATCCGTGCCGGCATCGTCAGCTATATGGCGGGCGGCAAGCAGTACATCGTCGTTCCCAGCGGTTTTGGCTCGCTCTTCCCAGGCTTTGCTTCGAGCGTCTTCACCGACTTCAAGAATGTTCGCGGTGGTGCTGCGGTCATCGCCTTCACCGTCGAATGATCAAGCCGTTCACGCATAATCCTCTCGACTTCAGGGGGGCGTCTCAACGCCCCCCTTTTTTCGAATGTACCCAGATTTTATGACGGTGGATCAGATCGCGACATGATGAATAAACAGAACACGTCTAGGGGCCCTCGCGCGCACGCATCCTGGATGGCTGGGCTTGTGCTCTTGAGCTTTACGGTACTTGAGGCTCCCCTCTCGGGCGGAGCGATTGCAGACGATGCGCCCTCTGCGGCGCGGCCTAGCGATGACGATCTGCGCCGTTCCGATTGGATCGCGGCCGGCCGGGCGAAATTCATCTCCGTTTGCGCCTACTGTCACGGTTCGAAAGGCAACGCCGGCAAGGTGAAGTCGTTCACGGAACGCCAGAACTGGGACCCTCAGTTCATTCACGACACCATCGTCAACGGCAGAACCCGCGGCGCCAACGTGATGCCGCCCTGGGGCGGCTCGATCCCCGACGATGAGATCTGGAGAATTGTCGCCTACATCAAATCTCTTTCGCTCGACTTCAAAGGGCCTATTGAAGCGCCGGCAGCTAAGTGACCTCATGACGCGAAAGGAGGACACGTCCGGTTGTCAGTATCGATTAAGCGTGAGGCCTAGGGGCGCTTGGGCGCACGGATGCAGCGCTGAATGGAGAAACACGCGGGGGCTGTGCGCTTCTCAGCCGAGCGCGGACGGCAATCCACTTGGTAAGCGCGCAGGCCAGGATATCGAGCCTAGAATTGCGGCCCAGTATGCGCTGTCTTCGACACCATATTCTCGAAAGCGCTCGACAACTCCCGAATTTCCTCTTCTGTTGCCGTTCTCGGCCGCCGGATAATCCCGGTGGGATCCATATGCTGGCGAATAGCAAATGCGATGAGCGCAGCCTGGCTGCGATTGACGCATCTAAACACTCTGAAGATAGCGCAGACGTGAGCCTTGATGGTGGATTCCGCAACCCCCATCATGGCAGCGATTTCCTTGTTCGAGAATCCGAAGCTCAAAAAGGAAAAGACCTGACGCTGCTTCGGCGTGAGGGCCGCAACATTCTTCACCGCGTCATAATTCGCATGACCTGCGGGACGGCAAAGCTGTCGTGGAACCGGCAAGGTGGCCTCGGGCAGCACTTCAGTTGAGGAATCCGTCATCTCAGGTGATCCTCCAAGTCGCACGGATCAGCATCCGCGATGGCATGTAAAAACGCCCAGCAGATTTCTCCGCTGGGCGCTCGATCAGGTGTCCTACCGGCTCGTCGCCGCGACGCTGGGCTGGCGGGTACGTTCTTTCAGGATGCCACCCGGCTTCTTCATGCCAAGCTTCTTGCGGAACTCGTCGGGCGTGTAGATATCCCGGCCAAGCAGCCGCGCCATCTGGCTGAACTGGTACCACGTGTCCAGGTTCTTGCCGATCTTCTCGTCCTTGTGGGGGAATTTCCAGACAGTGTCTTCCATGCCAATGCGGATGTTGAGACCGAGCAGCAGGGCAAAGGTCGCAAGGTACGTCCCGGCGCGGCCGGAAGCGCAAACGACGATCTCGGAGTCCTTGTCGATTTCCTGGATGCGATTGACGTAGTGCATGAGCACTTCGACCATCGCCTTGGGATTCTGCATGGGCGAGCCGCCCGGCAGGTTCGGCAGGATCACCCAATAGTACGGCGGTTCGAGAGCGCCGGTCTTGATGAGGTAGCGATCTGCGTTGTCGATATCGCCGTCGCTATAGACCGCGATCTGAGCCTTGCAGTTGAGCTCGTTCAGGATGCGCGCCTTCTCGATCATCACATGCGGCGGTTTGGCGAAGAGCGTGTCACCGCAGAACGAGGCAACCGTGTTGATCGGCGTTTCATCCATCAAGCCGTCCTGGAGACACTCGATCATCTTCGCCCATTCACCCTTCTGGAAAGGCACCATGCAGGCGCTGACGATGCGGTCAGGATAGTGCTTGCGGACGGGATCGATGACGTAATGGAAGAGCTTCGGGCACAGGATGTTGTGGCCGTCCTCGCCGCGAACGTGAATATGAATGTTGGGTGCGCCGGCATCCGCGCAGGCCAGCGCCTGATCCAGGATCTCGTCGGGGCTGACAGGGTGATTGGGGTTGCCGCGCTTGCTGTAGAAGGCGCCCGTGATGGTCTGGGTAATCATGACCTTCTCGGGAATTTTCCATTTGTTCTGTACGGTGAAGTCGTGACCGTACATGGTGTGCTCTGGATCGATGATCTCGGGCAGGCCATAGGGAATCCAGACGCACTGGAAATCCTTGTTGTGCTCTCCGAGCGGGTTAACCTCCTTCTTCCACTCCTCGATGTAGTCCCAGTTCACTTTGTCTCGTTGAACTTTCTGATCCATGGGCAACCTCCTTGAAACGCTCATTTTCGTTGGCAACGTCACGAAGCTGGAGGTTAGCCGTTTGCACCCAAACGTCCCTGACTGGGGGTGCATGAAACCTTGTGCTTGAGTGAAGTAGCCCGTAAATTCGGGAACCTGCACTGCCAGACAACCAATAGTGCACTTCCGGCTGCCCCCTAGACGTTTGACGGAGGGGGTGGCTGGGTGTCAATTTCGCGAGGCAAGCGACGCAGTAAAGCGTCCAGCCTGACAGTCGTCCCTGGGAGGGGATGCGCGATGAGAGAGCCAAAGACGCAGCCGGTCCGGGAGGATTGGTGGAGTACGGACTCTTCGGATTGGAACGACAAGAACCGGTCGGCCGCCTGGGAGCAGGCGCTGCGCGACTGCTATCTGGATTGGGAACTGATCAAGCCGGTCGGCAATGACTTCACGGCCAGGATCCGCCAACGCCCCCTTCATGAAATAAAACTCGTCGAGTGCTGCTGCGGTCCATGCTCGGGCCGTCGCGTGCTGCGCCAGACCAACAAGGAGGGCGAGCCCTTCGTTGGAATCCAGATCATTGTAGGCGGCGGCGAGACATTTCACATCGGCCAGCAGACGATCTCGGTCGGTGAGGGCGACCTCGTTTTCTGGAACAGCTACGAATCGACCGAGTTCGAGGTGATGGCGGACCTGCACAAGATCACGCTGCTGATGCCGCAGTCACTCCTTGAGTCACGGCTGGAGATGGGGATGCTGATCCGTGGCGGCGTCGTCAACCGGCGCACGGCGGCGGGTGCCATGTTGTATTCCCATATCCGCACGCTGGCATCTCAGTTCGATGCAATCCTGGATGAGGAAGTTTTCGGCATCAAGTGGTCGAGCATAGAGCTTGGCGCGGCGACGGCCGTCTGGCTGCAACAACCGTTCGTCAGCCCTTCCAAGGAGCATACGCGACGCCTTCAGAAATATATTCTGTCCGAATTGCAGAATTCGGAACTCTCGATCCAGAAGATCGCCGCCGACAACGGCATTTCCGTCCGTTACGTGCATTCGCTCTTTGGCGCCTTGGGGTGCACCGTATCGCAATGGATCATGGAACGGCGGCTTGAGCGTTGCCGGGACGCACTGGGCGCACGCCGCGACGGGCGCGGCGTCGTCAAGGACGTGGCTTTCCAATGGGGGTTTAACGATACGGCCCATTTCAGCCGTGTCTTCAAGAAGC
This sequence comes from Hyphomicrobium sp., assembly GCA_016793445.1. Lineage (GTDB taxonomy): Bacteria > Pseudomonadota > Alphaproteobacteria > Rhizobiales > Hyphomicrobiaceae > Hyphomicrobium_B. The sequence continues at coordinate 371,267 of JAEUME010000001.1, forward strand.
GCTTTGGCCAAACGCCGTTGCAGTATTGGGAGACCACCCATCCCGAAAAGCGTATCCAGTACGCGCAATAGCCGCTCTGAAGATTCTTGCGACGGGTTACGGTACTAGCCCCAAGCACCCGGTGGACTTGCGCGCAGGCCGTTGGTCTGGTTCTGCCTGTCTACGGCCGGCCACCGTCCCGTGCACAAGTCGATAAGCCCATGGTCGCGGCCCTGCGGGCACGGCGCCAGGAGCGGCCGTGATCGCGCTGCCGGCAGGACGGACTTACGCGCGGTTTGGCCGATTTGAGACTGGAGCCCCTCCTACGACAGGGCTAGAGTGTCCCAACTGGTCCCAAGTTGGGCGAAGGCTCGTGGGAGCATTTAGTCGATGTAGTCCACTCCCTTGGGCAGGATAACCCCATGGTGGCAGCGCCAGAGCCATCTGCATACAGGAAGCTCAACGCATTCAACCCGGCGGAAATGGGAGCGATTGCGCACCTCTACCGCGGCGAGGTCTACCGGAGCACGGTCTGGCGCACCCGGCTCGACAACACGACAAACTGGGCCGTCGCAGCGCTCGGACTTGCAATGTCGGCGTCTTACTCGCACCCCGACTCTTCGGCTCTGCCGCTTATTCTCATCGGAATTCTCATCTGCGTCTTTCTTCTGTTCGAAGCGCGCCGGTATCGCTACTTCAATGTCTGGCGCGCGCGGGCCCGATGGCTGGAGACCCACTTTTACGCACCGATGCTGAGAGGCGACGTGCACGAACCCAACGACGAATGGGAACTGGTACTGGCCCGCGACTATTGTGAGCCGCGCCACCACATCAGCCTGGCGCGCGCCGTGGGCCGCAGATTGAGGCGGACGTACGCGTGGCTTCTGCTCATCCAGGCGTTGGCGTACTTCGGTAAGATCGCCATCCATCCCACATCGGTCGAAAGCCTGGCCCAATTCGTCGACCGGGCGACGATCGGTCCGCTACCCGGTTGGGTTGTTCTATTATGCGGCCTGATCTTCCACGCAAGTTGGATCGTCTTCGCCTTCGTCACCCTTCGCGTTGAACGTGTCGCCCATGGCCGCGGCCACCGGGTCAGCATGGGTTAGAGCATTTTCCGATCCTACAGAGCCACTCTTTCCTCTCCCGGGACGGGAGAGGATGTCGCGAAGCGACAGGTGAGGGACTTCAACACGCGCCGCTGATTGCGCCAGCCCCCTCATCCGCCCCTTCGGGGCACCTTCTCCCCGCGGGAGAAGGAAGTGAGTCCATGACAATCGGCTCTAGGCAGCCGCCGTACGGCGCTCCGCCAGGGACTGAAGCGTGATCTGGCGCGCACCGCCAAAGAGTTGGCCTTGACCGAACAGCGCTCCGAAACCGAACACCTTCGCCAGTTGCGCCTGATCGTCGATGGACTCCACTACCAGCGTCAACCCAGCCCCCGCCATATGGCGGCAGATGTCAGCCGGCGGCACCATGCCATGCCCCGCAGGCAGGCCGTCGAGGAAAGCCTCCGCCGGCAATTTCACGAAGGCAAAGCCACGCTCAGCCAGCGCACTGAAGTCCGTCGCCAAATGCGTGACATCAGAGAGCGCGAAGCGGAAGCCGAACGAGTTCATGTCAGCCAGAGCTTGCCACGTTCCAGGTCCGAATGCGGCGATATCGGCCTGCGCAAACGTCAGCACAAGCTGCCCCGAAATGGCCGTACGCTCTTCGAAGGTGCGCGCGAATGCCTCCAAGAACCTGCCATCCGTCATCGATTGCCCGGCCGTCGGCGACAGCAGCGAGCCCTGCTTGCCGCGCGCCTCGAGTTGCTCGGCAACGCGCGCCGTGCGGCTGAGGCGCTCGATATCGAATAGCGCCAACAGATCGCTTGCGCCCACGCTCAGGCTGTCCGCAACCCCGTCGATGTAGGTCCCACCTTGCGCCTTGAGACGAACATCAACCTCGAAATGCGCCACGCCATAGTCGCCCAGCCCGACGATCGGTTTCAGGAACACATCCATGCGGCTCGCCTCGATCGCCGCGGCGATCTCCGCCAGCTTGCGATCGGGTACAGGCCCCGGAACCCCAGACCGCGTCTCACGCGCCTCGGCCGGCTGTTTGGGGGATGCAGGCTGATACGGCGGGGGCTCGTAGTCCTGTCGCGCGCCCGCATTCTGGGGGTGCGGCGGGGAAGCCGCTACCGATTGTACGATCGCCGGCTGCGGTTGCGGTTGTACGGTGGCCTTCGCTCGAGGCGGCGCATCCATAGAGGGAAGGAACGAGCGCACTTCCTGGTGTTCTTCAGCGTCTTCGTCCCCGTCATCACGCGACACGGCAATCGGTTGAGCACTCGCCGGGATGAGCGCGTCGAGCGAGGGAAGCGTGCCGGACGGATACGAGGTCTGCGCGGGCGGCTGGGCCTGCAGCCGGGATCTGACAGACCCCCGTGCTTCTGGATCATGGCCGCGAGTAGACGTACTGGTCTCGCCCTCGAATGTATTACCAGGGAATTTGCCCGCGGCGCGCTCCGGACCCGTTTTGGGTTGCTTCATGCGTTCAGCGGTCGTGCGCAGTGCGGCAACGGAATCGTCAAGGCCAGCGTGATGGGGCTGCGACTGATTTTGTGCTGGCGAGCCGTGCATATAATCTGCCGCCGTCGCGTTGCGCAGCGCCTCTGAGGCATTCACCTCATCCGCAAGGGCCTTGATCTTGCGCTGAACGAGTTCCAGATCGGCTTCGACACTGCGCACGGGCGGAAGCTGGGGTGCGCGCGCGCTCGTATCATCGCTGCTCGGGGTCGTAGGAGGACGCGGCTGCGTGGCGTCGCTCGGGCGGAACGACCACGCGTCCCGCAGGGCGTCGCCCGTCGTCTCGGACGTCCCGCTCCAGCTGGGAACATCAACAATCTCCGGCGCGGGATAGTCCTGGAACGCGGGCGCGCTCGATTTATCGGAAGGCGCAGGCTGCGCCTCCCGATGCGGAGATGGCGCGCCCCCCCGCGCGGGACGCGTAGTCTCAATTGACGTAGCCTCTGTATAATTGCCGCCCTGTGGCGCCCCCTGGGCCGGAGTAAGCCGGGGGGTACGGGCGATCTGCGATGGTCCCCAACGCGCGTCTGGCAGTATCGGCGACTGGGGCAGATCATCGGGTTCGCCAGCGGCCGGAGCGGCTTGTGGAGCCACCCGGCCCGCGCTCACGCCAGGCTGGCCACTGTAGTGGGCTTGCGCTGCGTAACGCGGGGCGGGCGGACCATCGGCGGCGCTCGGCGGCTGACTGCGCTGTGCGGGCGTGCCGGGGCTTGCTGGCGGGCTGGCCGGGGTCTGAGCCGCCGGCGCTGCCTGTCCGCCAGCTTGCTGCTGACCAGCCTTGCGCGACTCGGCGCGCGCCGTAGTCCGGATATCGCTGCCCTCGGCAGACTTGGGTGGCGTCCAAATGTTGCGCCCTTCGCCAGGCGTTCCCTGATTCCCAGTCCTATAGGCCGCCCCCACGCCCGCACCAGCGCCTTGCGTTTTGATCCGCGCCATCTCGTGTTCAAGACGCGCAACTTCGTTACGCAACCGCGTAATTTCTGCCGACCGAACGAGGAGGCCATTGAGCGCCATGAAGATCGCGAATGCCAGCAGGCCAGCCATCGCGGATCCCGGGATGGAGTAGCCAAAATGCACATGCACCACACCGCCAACGGCAATGGCCACCAGGGCCATCATCGCAACTACGATGCGCTCCCGCGTCTCGCTGCCCTGCAGAGCCTGATCAGGTGCGGGGGGTGGCGCGACGCCAGCGGTCCCAGGCTGAACGCCAGCTTGAGCCACAAACTGGCCCGCGCTGCGAACAGCGTCGTCGCCTGACGCATCTGCCGGCGGCCGCCCGATCTTGCCCGAGTGCTGATTTGATACAGTGGTCATAACGGACAGTGACCCATAAGTTTGATTCTCTTGTTCCGGAGGATCGGTTCCGGGCCTACCGGGTGCAATCGGACAAGCCAGTCTTTCACCAGAATTCACCGCCGCATTGGACCTGAGGCCGCGATTGCCTGCCGGCGGCGCGCCTTTTTGCAACACTCTGAAAGCGCATGAAGCCTCCGGGAGCACAATTCTTGGAGGATCCGGGAACCGGATGCAGCTTTCGCGGGCAACCCTTCTCCCCCAAAGCTTACCTGCTTGAGAACGCTGCGCATCTGGACGCGCCGCCACGCAATCCACAGCTGCCCCATTGCCGCCGCACGCAGGCCGGAGCTCCACCCGAATCGGAGCGCTGTTTAGAGACCGTTAGGCGAATCAGCGTGCTATCGTGACACCCGATTGTCCCTTGACGTGTCGGGTCATTTTCAGCGCGTCGGGAGGGATTGGCGGCATGTACATGGGCGTGATCGGGAATAGTCCTGAGGGTGAAATACTGCGTGAGTTGGCTGGCACCCGCGTGCTTGTCACGGGTCTTACCCGTGATATTGGCGTCGATGTTGCGCGGGCTTTTGCAGACGTGAGATGCCGGCTGGTGGTCCAGACCAACGACCTAACTCCGGATATGACCGCGCTCGTCGCGTTGCTCTCTCAAAGCGCCGCCGAACTCAAGCTCTATACAGACCCGATCCGATCCGCCGATCCGGCAATCCGCTTCGCCCAAGGATGCCAGCAGGCTTTCGGAGGCCTCGACACCGTCGTCAACCTGCAGACCATCACACGCGAGGAAATGCGCTTGGTGGCCAGCGAAGCGGACGTGGAGCGTCTCATCACTGCCAAGCTCACGCCGCTCACCCATATCACCCGGGTATGCGCCAATCGCATGCGCGTCATTTTTGCCGAGGGCTCCATTCTGAATGTCCTGACCATGCCGGCACCCGAAAGTGCTCGCCAAGCCGCCATCGCCGGCTTGGCACGCACTGCACTTGCCGCCATGACCCGCGGAGAAGCCGGCCAGTGGGCGGACCAATCCGTGCGCATCAACTGCATTGCTCCGCGCACCGACGTCGTGCCGCAGTCGGGCGCAGCCTTGAAGAGCGAGCCGGACATTGCCGCGCTCGCGCTCTATCTCGCTTCGCGGCGGGGCAAAACGCTCTCCAGTCACATCTTCGACGCGGAGATGGCAGAGCGCTAAGAGACGGTGGGGAGCGCCAATCGCGCTCCAAGTCTTGAAGACCTGCAGATGCGAAAAGGGCGGCAAGAAATTGCCGCCCTTTTCATATTTGGCGTGAACGCCAATCAATACGCCGGTCGTTGGAACGCCACTTAATACAAAAGAAAATACCTGCCCATATATATAAATGTTGCAATTTCAATTACTGCGGGCAAGAAACCGGAAACAATCGTGAAAAATTTAAAAACGAGAATTCTCATTGCCGATGACGACCCCGTTTATCGGGAGGTGGGCAAGGAGGCGCTCGAGCAGGCGGGCTATGAGGTCACGGCTGCGGCCGATGGCGAGAAGGCCATCGCCGCCTTGGCGGCGCAGGCATTTCACGCCGCCGCCGTCGACCTGACGATGCCCGGGGCGGACGGTATTGCCGTCATCACCGCAGCGCGCGCGCAGGGGCCCAACGTAAATACACCCATTGTCGTGATTACCGGGCACGATGACACTTCCGCCGTCCAGTGTGCCTATGAGGCGGGAGCCACGTCTTTCCTCACAAAGCCGCTGAATTGGCTCTTATTCACCCACCATATGCAGTTCATATTGCGTTCGGGGCAACTGGAAAACCAATTGCGCGAAGCAACCCAAGCCGCTGCCTTCCTGAGCGACCTCAAGGGTCAGATGCTCGGCGCGCTGGCGCGCGAATTCCAGATGCCGATCAAGACCATATACGGTTTCGCCGAATTGATCCGGCGCGAGGTCTATGGCCCACTTACACCTCCCAACTACCGCGAGCTGGTGGTCGACATGGGCAACGCGGCTCACAAACTCAATAGCTCGTTCTTGAAGCTGATGGACCTCGGCAACGCCTTGAGCGAACAGCTCGACATCAAGAGCGAGACGATCTCGCTTCACGAGACGATCAAGGACGTCCTCTTGTCCATCAGCGAGGAAGCCGGCCGCCGCCACGTCCGCGTCGAGCCCTTTCTCGACGTTCCCCGGCACATTGCGCTTCACGGCGACCGCGTCTTATTCATTCAGGCCGTCAGAGCAATTGTCGCAAATGCGATCCGTCTTGCTCCGCATAACTCGCAAGTGAGCGTGCGCGCCTGGATCGGCAGCGACGGCGGATTAAAGATAGCAGCCGCCGATCACGGTCCGCCGATTTCGGCCAGCATCATCGCGGAAATTAAAAGCTCCGCTGGCGAAGGCATGAATGCGGTCCATCCCGGCACGCAGACACGCGACGTCGGCGTCAAGATCGCCAAGGTTCTCGTTGAAGCCCATCAGGGCAGCCTCGACGTTCAATCGGACGGCAGGGGCACAAATATCGTCTATATCAATCTCCCCGCGGCACGCATAAAGCCGCTTGCCGGCCGTGCCGATCCCGCCTTGCCGAGCGAGGGCGAAGAGCAGCGGCTTGCCGATATCAGCGCAGCGCTGGCGCAGGACCCGCGCGTCCGGTTCGCCCGTGCAGGCGTTGACGTGCCCGAGGCGCCGGCAACGGGGCACGTCAAATCGCTGAGCGGCGGCGCGCCAACGCTCCCTCAGTCCCTTGCAGACAAACTCCGCGCGAGGGTGCCGTGACCACGCGATCCGCTGTCAGCGATGCATTTTGGGAGCATCTCGGCATCAAGCCCAATACGTCGACGTCCGTCGAGGCGGCGGTATCGCGCGCAACGGTCGCGCTGCTCTACAAGCAGCTCCCCCATGGATTGCTCGCTTCCGTCGTCAACAGCGCGCTGCTCGTCTGGATTCTGGCAGATGTCGTGGACGTGGCCACGCTGACGGCTTGGCTCTTTCTCATGTTCAGTGTCAGCGCGGTCAGATACGCGCTCGTCCTGGGTTTCCGCTCGGAGGCCGCACAAAGCATCGATATCGCCAAATGGCGCGCGTACTTCTTCCACACAGCCGCCGTGACGGCCGCATTGTGGGGTATTGCGGGCGTTGCCCTCTTCCCCGCCGGCAGCACACAGCATCAGGCGTATATCGGTTTCGTTCTTGCCGGCATGGCTGCCGGCGCCTCGGGCACAATGGCGGCCGATGACAGGATCTACCGCATCTACGTGTTGGTTACGATCACGCCCTACATGATGCGCCTGGCGCTTGAAGGCACGCCGATGACATTCGCCATGTCCATCATGGCGGCGGTGTTCGTGATGGGAATGGGCATGGCCTCGCGCAGAAACGCCAAGGCGACACGCGAATCCATGACGCTGCGCTTTGCCAACGCCGATCTGGCCCGCGACTTGGAGACGACGATCGAGCGCCTCCAAAAAACCAATGCGGCCTACCAGGAAGCCATCGAGGAGAACCAGCGCAATCTGGTATCTCTTGAACATGCCGTTGAGGAAGCCAAGGCGTCGACGGAAGCCAAGTCCCAGTTCCTCGCCAATATGAGTCACGAAATCCGCACGCCCATGAACGGCGTGTTCGGCATGACCGACCTCTTGATGCGCACCGCTCTTGACGCGCGCCAGCGCAAGCTCGTGCGCACCATCAACGACTCCGCCCGTGCGCTGCTCACCATCATCAACGACATTCTCGATCTATCGCGCATCGAATCCGGCAAACTGGAACTCGACCGCCACGAGTTCGCCTTGCGCGAGGCCGTCGAACGCTGCGCGGATCTGTTCTCAGGCCAGGCGCAGGCAAAGGGACTGGATCTGACAATCTATGTGGCGCGCGACCTGCCTCATACGGTGATGGGCGACAGCGGACGATTAAAGCAGGTTCTTCTCAATCTCATCGGCAATGCGCTCAAGTTCACAAGGGATGGCGAGATCGCCGTCCGTGTCACCCGCTCAGGCGGCGAAGGCAACGCGGCGCGCGTGCTCTTTGAGGTACGCGACACCGGGATCGGCATCGACGCGGGCGTGCGTGAGAAGTTGTTCCAGCCGTTTACGCAGGCCGAGACGTCCATCAACCGGCGGTTCGGCGGAACGGGACTTGGCTTGTCGATTTCACGCCATCTCGTTGCTTTGATGGGCGGGACCATCGACCTCGACAGCGAATTAGGCAAGGGTACGCGGGTCTACTTCGCGTTGGATTTCGATGCTGGCCCATCAGGCGCCTTGGGCGACGACCTCGACCTGAGCGTGCTGGAAAAGGCGCGCATCCTCGTGATCGACGACCGCGAAACCAACCGCGAGATCATGGCGAGCTACTTGTCCGGCTGTGGCGCAATCGTCGTTCTGGCCGCCAATACCGCCGACGCGTGGCCGCTGCTTGTGGAGGCGTCGGAGGCAAAGACGCCTTTCCACGCCGCCGTCGTGGACATGATGATGCCTCAAGAGAACGGCCTGGAATTCGCAACACGCGTCAAGGCCGATGAGGCCTTGGGGTCCCTCAAGATCATTCTTGCAAGCTCGCTGAGTTGGCAGGGAGACCTCGCCAGCGTGCGCCAGGCGGGCGTGGAGCTGATCTTGACCAAACCCATACGCCGTCACGAGCTGCTTGACGCGGCGGCGCGCGCCATCTCCGGCAGCCGCCATGAAGGCTGGCGAGCACGACGGGTTGGCGCAGGCGAAGATGGCGCCCCCGGCGATGAAGATCATGCACGAGGCACGGCGACAGGCAGCAACACAACGCTGCGCCGGTTCCACGCCAAGGTTCTGTTGGCGGAAGATAATCCCGTCAACGTAGAGGTCGCGCGTGAATTGCTGACCGCGGCCGGTTGCCGGGTTTCGGTCGCCGGCAACGGACTGGAGGCACTTGCCCAGTTTCAGGATGCGCGCTTCGATGTCGTCCTGATGGATTGCCAGATGCCGATCATGGACGGCATTGCGGCGGTCCGCAAAATGCGTGAGATCGAGCATGAGCAGGCGCTGATCCGCACCCCCGTCATCGCGGTGACGGCCAACGCCTTCTCGGAAGACCGCGCGCGTTGCCTCGCGGCCGGCATGGACGACTATATCTCCAAGCCCTACAGCGAGGAGACGCTCGTCAACACGCTGTCGCGCTGGCTTCCGGTACGGCCGAAGACCAAGCTGCAGGATGAAAGACCCGCCACAGACGAGACCGCCGCCGCATCCGCCCTGGCACCCGCCAGCGAAGAGCCCGTGATCGACGAGGGCATGATCGCCGCCTTGAAAGCGGGACGGCCGGATCTTCTCGCCAGGCTCATCAAGACGTTTCTCGCCTATGCGCCTGATGCCCTCGCGGGCTTGGAGCAGGCGCGCGATGCCGCCGACTTGAGCAGGCTCTCCATGCTGGCACACGCGTTGAAGTCATCCAGCGCCAATCTCGGGGCTGTGAAACTGGCCAGCCTCTGCCGGGAACTCGAACAGAGGGCCTTGGCAGGTTCCCAGGCCGAAGCCATTGCTCTCGTCGCTGAGATCAAGGCGGCCTTTGGAAGGGTTGCCGAAGCACTGGAAAGGCAGGCGGCGAGTCTCGCCGGGACGCCGGACTCCGCCCGGGCCACGGGTTGACGTGTCCAGTTAAGCCGTGCCGTCAAAGGAGATTTGCGGGCAATTTCGCCGTCTGGTTTGCGTTTGGCCGCGCAACGCGGGATGATCGCCCTCAAGCGAGGTTCCCGGACGGCGACCATGGACATCCGACAACTGCAGTACTTGGTTGCATTAGCACGCGAGAAGCACTTCACGCGGGCGGCAAGCGCCTGCCATGTGACCCAGCCCACGTTGTCGGGGCGCATCCGTCAGCTTGAACTGGAGCTTGGTGTGCCGATCGTGGAGCGCTCCCAGCGCTACCAGGGTCTTACCCCCGAAGGCGAACGGGTGCTGAAGTGGGCGCAGCTCATCTTGAACAACTGGCAGTCCATGCAGCAGGAGCTTGCGCACCTGACGGACCGTGACGCAGGGCTCACCGGGCGGCTTGTCCTTGGTGGCATCCCCTCCGCGTTGCCGATGATACCGTTTCTGACCAAGGAGGTCCGTGAGGCCCATCCGGGGATCGACTTCACTGTGATGTCGATGAGTTCGGAGGAGATCCTGCGCGCGCTGGACGATTTCGCCATAGACGTCGGGATCACGTATCTCGACAATGAGCCCATCGAGGGGCTCCTCGCCTCTCCATTATATAGAGAACGTTACTGCCTGTTCGTAACAGAGGCTCATCCACTCGCCAGTCGCGAAACGGTGACGTGGCAGGAGGCGGCGCGCGAGCGCCTTTGCCTGCTGACGAGCAATATGCAGAACCGGCGCATCATAGATCGCGCGTTCCGCGGAGCCGATTGCCGGCCCACCCCGGAGCTGGAAACCAACTCCGTCATTAATCTATGTGCCAATGTGCGCCTCATGGGACTAGCCAGCATCATGCCGGACTATATCCTGGGCATCCTGGGTCCCCACTCAGGGATCAAGGCGATTCCCTTGAAAGAGCCCGAGGTCGTGCACAACGTCGGACTTGTCGCAGTGAAAAGAACCCCCCTTTCCCCCCTTATCGGTGTGCTCATGGAGGCCGGCCGGACATTCCGCCCCCAGCCGGCGGGTATGGATCCCCCCAACCACCCGCTGCCAATTTATTGAATAGCTACAGTGCGCTAGTACCCTCACCGACTAAGTCCGATCATTCTCAACCAACCTCGACCAACTCCGCAGTTGGTGCGGTGCAGCATTGTTGTCGTCAATAATAAAATCGACAATAACGATTTGAGTATGCGGGAAGTATCGGCGACTTTCCGGCAACTCGGCGAACACCTATATCAAGAGCAAATCTAAAAAAGGGGCCTCGAGCGCGAGGCTAGCGGCAGTTTATGGCCAAGAGTCCTTCACGTCCCAAAGACGGCAGCATCAAAGCACCCGCCGAGGAATCCCACGCGGCACGCCCTGTAAGCGAAGCACGCGCGCTGGCTATTTGCGTACATCATGGCAATCGTCCCGATGAGCTTCTCGAAATTCTGCACGCGCTCCAGCACGAACTCGGGCATATCCCCGAGACGACGTTGCCGGTCATCGCCAACGCGCTGAACCTGTCGCGCGCTGAAGTCTATGGCGTTCTTACATTTTATCACGAGTTCCATCGTGCCCCGGTCGGCCGGCACGTCATCAAGATTTGCCGCGCCGAAGCCTGCCAATCCATGGGCACTGATGCATTGTGCAACCATGCCGAACACAAGCTCTCCACCAAGATTGGCGAAACGTCGAGTGATGGCAAGTTCACCATTGAAGCCGTCTATTGCCTGGGCAATTGCGCCCTCTCGCCAGCCGTTATGATCGGTGAGAATCTTTATGGTAAGGTCGATGCCAAGCGCTTCGACGAGATCGTCGGCTCTCTCGACAAGGAGACCGTGCAATGATCACCGTTTACGTCCCACGCGACGCCGCGGCCCTTTCGGTCGGCGCTGACGAGGTTGCCGCCGCGATCGCGACCGAGGCCGTCAAGCAGAAGAAGGATGTCAAGATCGTTCGCAACGGCTCGCGCGGCATGCTGTTTCTGGAACCGCTGGTCGAAGTCGAAACTCCCAACGGCCGCATCGCATACGGTCCCGTGAGCCCGAGCGACGTCGCCGATCTCTTCAAAGCCAATTTCCTTGAAGGCGGCGCGCACAAGCACTATCGCGGCGCCACAAAAGAGATCCCGTATTTCAAGATGCAGGAGCGGCTGACCTTCGCGCGGTGCGGCATCACCGATCCGCTCTCCATCGAGGATTACCGCAAGCATGGCGGCTTTGACGGTCTCCTCAAAGCCATCGCCATGAAGCCCATCGATATCGTGACGGAAGTCACGGCGTCGGGCTTGCGCGGACGCGGCGGCGCGGGCTTTCCCACCGGCATCAAGTGGAAGACGGTGCACGATCTGGCGGCCGATCAGAAGTACGTGGCCTGCAATGCGGACGAAGGCGACAGCGGTACATTCGCAGACCGCATGCTGATGGAAGGCGACCCCTTCTGTCTCATCGAAGGCATGACCATCGCTGCGATCGCAGGTGGCGCGACAAAGGGATATATCTACGTTCGCTCCGAGTATCCCCATGCCATCAATGCACTCAAGGAGGCGATCGAGATCGCCAAGAAGGCGAATTTCCTGGGAACGAACATCCAGGGTTCTGGCTACAGCTTCGACCTGTTCGTGCGCCGGGGCGCGGGCGCGTATATCTGCGGAGAGGAAACCTCGATGCTGGAAAGCATCGAAGGCAAGCGCGGGCTTGTCCGCTACAAGCCGCCGATCCCCGCCATCGAAGGCCTGTTCGGCAAGCCTACCATCATTAACAATGTCATGAGCTTTGCCGCCGTCCCCATCATTATCGCGAAGGGCGGTGAGTTCTATAAGAATTACGGCGTTGGCCGTTCGCGTGGCACGCTCGCATTCCAGCTCGCCGGCAACATCAAACAAGGCGGGCTTGTCGAAAAGGCATTCGGCGTCACAACGCGTGAGCTGATCGAGAAGTGGGGCGGAGGTACCGCCTCGGGCCGTCCGGTGCGTGCGGTGCAGGTTGGAGGCCCGCTGGGTGCCTACCTCACAGTTGAAAAGCTCGACGTGCCCATGGATTACGAGGAGTTCGTTAAAATCGACGCCATGGTCGGCCATGGCGGGCTCGTCGTGTTCGACGACACCGTCGACATGGCCAAGATGGCGCGTTTTGCCATGGAATTTTGTGCCATCGAAAGCTGCGGGAAGTGCACGCCCTGCCGTATCGGCTCCCAGCGCGGTGTCGAGGTGATCGACAAGATCATCGCCGGGACTGACCGCACAAAGAATTTAGAACTGCTCGAAGATCTGTGTGTTACGATGACAGATGGATCACTTTGCGCCATGGGCGGGCTGACGCCGATGCCCGTCATGAGCGCGCTGAAAGGCTTCCCGGACGATTTCCACCGGGCACCGAAACAGCCCGTCGCAGAAGCCGCCGAATAACTGGTTCATCGCAAGACTGCGAGGATAAATACCATGAACACCCACGTGAAGCCGATGACGCTCATCAAGGAGATCGACTACGGCACGCCGCACGTCGAATCCCATACCATGGTGACGCTCGAAATCGACGGCCGTGAAATCACGGTGCCTGAAGGCACCTCGATCATGAACGCGGCCATGCAGCTCGGCGTCCAGGTGCCCAAGCTCTGCGCCAGCGACAACCTCGAGCCGTTCGGATCCTGCCGTCTTTGCCTCGTCGAGATCGAGGGCCGCAAGGGAACGCCGGCTTCCTGCACCACGCCTGTTGCGCCCGGCATCAAGGTGACCACGCAGAACCAGCGCCTCGCAAAACTGCGCAAGGGCGTGATGGAGTTGTACATCTCCGACCACCCGCTCGACTGCTTGACGTGCGCGGCCAACGGCGATTGCGAACTGCAGGACATGGCCGGCGCGGTGGGCCTGCGCGAGGTGCGCTATGGCTTCGACGGCGAGAACCACGTCTTTGCCAAACGCCCCGATGGCAGCGTGAACGACCTGTTCAAGGCGAAGGACACCTCCAACCCCTATTTCACCTTTGACCCCTCCAAGTGCATCGTGTGCTCGCGCTGCGTGCGCGCTTGCGAGGAAGTCCAGGGTACGTTCGCGCTCACCATCGACGGACGCGGTTTTGCCTCGCACGTCTCGGCGGGCATGGATGAAGAATTCCTCGCTTCCGAATGCGTCTCGTGCGGCGCCTGCGTGCAAGCGTGCCCGACCGCGACGCTGATCGAGAGCTCGGTCATCGAGCAGGGTCAGCCCGAGCATTCCATCGTAACCACTTGCGCCTACTGCGGCGTCGGCTGTGCGTTCAAGGCCGAGATGCAGGGCGAAGAGGTCGTGCGCATGGTCCCCTACAAGGACGGCGGCGCCAACGAGGGCCATTCCTGCGTCAAGGGCCGCTTCGCGTTCGGTTACGCCACCCATAAGGACCGCGTGCTGACGCCCATGGTGCGCGAGAAGATCTCCGATCCCTGGCAGGTCGTGTCGTGGGACGAGGCGATCTCGTTCGCCGCCAGCCGCTTCAAGGCGACACAGGAGAAGTACGGCAAGGGTTCGATCGGCGGCATCACCTCCTCACGCACCACCAACGAGGAAGTCTACGTGGTCCAGCGCATGATCCGCGCGGCTTTCAACACCAACAACATCGATACCTGCGCACGCGTCTGCCACTCGCCCACCGGCTACGGACTGAAGCAGACATTCGGTGAATCGGCCGGCACGCAGGATTTCAAGAGCGTCGACAAGGCCGATGTCATCATGGTCATCGGCGCCAACCCGACCGATGCCCATCCGGTGTTCGGTTCGCGCATGAAAAAGCGCATCCGCGAGGGCGCCAAGCTGATCGTCATCGATCCGCGCCGCATCGACATGGTCAAGAGCCCGCATGTCAAAGCGCACTACCACCTCCAGCTCCGCCCCTCCACCAACGTCGCGATCATGAACGCGATCGGTCATGTCATCGCGAGCGAAAACCTGATCGACCGCAAGTTCGTGGCACGCCGCTGTGAGAAGGGCGACTTCTTCCGTTGGGAGGAGTTCATCAAGCGGCCGGAGAATTCTCCGGAGGCTCTGGAAGAGATCACCGGCGTTCCTGCTCAGGACGTGCGCGAAGCCGCGCGCCTCTATGCTACGGGCGGCAACGCGGCCATCTACTACGGCCTGGGTGTCACCGAGCATTCGCAGGGCTCCACGATGGTCATGGCCCTGGCCAATATCGCCATGGCGACCGGCAACATCGGCCGCGAAGGCGTCGGCGTCAATCCGCTGCGCGGCCAGAACAACGTGCAGGGCTCGTGCGATATGGGCTCGTTCCCCCATGAGTTCCCCGGCTACCGCCACGTCTCCAATAACGAGACGCGCAGAATGTTCGAGAAGGAATGGGGGATCGCGCTCGACCCCGAGCCGGGTCTGCGTATTCCTAATATGTTCGATGCGGCACTCGACGGCTCGTTCCGGGGAATATTCGTTCAAGGCGAGGACATCGCCCAGTCCGACCCCAACACGCACCATGTCGAGCGCGCGCTTTCAGCGATGGACATCGTCGTCGTTCAGGATCTCTTCCTCAACGAGACGGCGGCTTTCGCCCATGTCTTCCTGCCGGGAACGTCTTTCCTCGAAAAGGACGGCACCTTTACGAACGCAGAGCGCCGCATCAATCGTGTGCGTCCTGTCATGCGCGAAAAGCAGGGAATGTCGGAATGGGAAGTCGTGTGCCGGATCGCCACCGAGATGGGCTATCCGATGCAGTACAAGAACTCTGCCGAAATCATGGACGAGATCGCGCGACTGACGCCGACCTTCCAGGGCGTGTCGTTTGACAGGCTCGACGAGAAGGGCTCGCTGCAGTGGCCGGTGGACGACGCGACGCCCGATGGCATGCCCATCATGCACGTCGAGGAATTCACGCGCGGCAAGGGCCGTTTCATGCTGACGAGCTTTGTGCCGACAGCAGAGCGCACCAACCGCAACTTCCCGCTGGTGCTCACTACGGGCCGTATCCTGGCGCAGTATAACGTCGGCGCTCAGACGCGGCGCACGGCGAACGTGGCCTGGCACCCCGAGGACGTGCTCGAGATCCATCCGCACGACGCGGAGGTGCGCGGCATCAGCGAGGGCCAGACAGTCTCGCTGGCAAGCCGCGTGGGCGCCACCACGCTGCGGGCCAAGATCTCCGATCGTATGCCGCAAGGCGTCGTCTACACCACGTTCCACCATCCGTTGACAGGCGCCAACGTCATCACCACGGATAACTCGGACTGGGCCACCAACTGCCCGGAATACAAGGTCACGGCGGTGCAGGTAAGACTGAGCAACCATCCGTCCGATTGGCAGGAGGATCATGTGTCGCGTAACACCACCAACCGGCGCATTGGCACCGAGGTCATGGAGCCGGCCGAGTAGCCCTTGGCCGGATCTTAAGCGATGAACCTCATGGGCAAGCCGGCCGCAAGCGAAACGAGCATCGTCAAAACGTGCTCGCGTATCGCCGAAGGCGTCGCCCATGAGGCTGACGGTCATGTACGGGACATTGCCTGGGCCCTGCCCGAGGAAGTTCCCGTTGCCGTGCAGATCAACTCGGAAAGCTTCACAGTCATGATGGCGACGCCCGCGGACATCCGCGACTTCGCCGTGGGTATGATGCTGTCCGAAGGGATCGTGAAAGACGCCGGGGACATCCGCGGCGTGCTGGTCATGCCGGTGGAGAACGGCATCACCGCCGACGTCGCCATCGCTGCGTCCGCACTTGACCCCGCACGTCTCAGCCGGCGCTCCATCGAAGGGCGCACGGGCTGCGGGCTGTGTGGTGTTGAGGACATCGCCTCGGCCTTGAAGCCCTTGCCGCATCTTGAAAACCCTATCGCGCCCTCTTCTGCTGCCGTGTTGAAGGCGGCGCGGGCCTTGCCCAGCCTTCAGCCCATGAATCTCGTCAACCGTTCGGTCCATGCGGCTGCCTGGGTCTCGCCAGATGGCGATGTGCTGGTTGTGCGCGAGGACGTGGGCCGTCACAACGCGCTCGATAAGCTCATCGGCGCGCTTGCGCTCGCGCGCACGGATACACGCTGCGGCTTCGTGCTGATGACGAGCCGTTGCAGTTTCGAGCTTGTGCAAAAGTGCGTCCTGGCCGGCATCGGCGCACTTGTTACCGTCTCGGCCCCAACCACGCTTGCGCTTGATCTTGCGCGCGCGTCTGGGCTCTATCTGGCCGCCCTCGGCCGCGACGAGGCTGTGGTCTTCAACCCCTGACATCTTTCAAAGTTCTGGAGCTACACCTAGACATGGACAATCGCGATCTCGTGCGCATGGCCAATCAAATCACAGCCTACTTCGCAATTTACCCGAAAGGCGAGGCGCTGGACGGCATCAGCAAGCACATCCACCTGTCCTGGGATCCGCGCATGCGTAACCAGCTCAAGAAACTTCTCGACGAAGGTGGTGGGGGATTGGACCCGTTGTTCATTGAGGCCATGGCTGACTACTTCAAAGGACCCAAGTCTCCGGCAGCAAAGATCTCGGTGAAGGACAAGCTACCAAACAAAGGTGCAGAACCAAGCTCCACGCGCGGCACCTGAGGCCGCTGCCTTCAATATTTCCAGTTGACGCAACGTGACGGCCCGCCATCAAAAGGCGGGCCGTCTTGCGATGGATCGCTGGCGGCTTTATGGGTTCCTGACATCCAAGACCCAGGGACGATGCTCATGACGTACCAACCTCCTCTCGACGACATGCTGTTCGTACTGAATGAAATCTGCGGGGCGAACCGCATCAGCGGATTGACTGGCTTTGAGGAGGCGACACCAGACACCATCGCCGCTGTTCTGGAGCAGGCCGCGACCTTCACCAGCGAGGTGCTCGCGCCGCTGAACCGCACAGGCGACAAGGTGGGAGCGCGGCGCACGCAAAGCGGCGTTGCCACCGCTCCGGGCTGGAAAGAAGCCTACGAGCATTTCACCTCTGGCGGGTGGAACGGCGTGATCTTTGAGCATCAGTGGGGCGGCATGGGTTTGCCGTGGATGGTGGGCGGCACGATCCAGGAAATGCTGAACTCATCCAACATGGCGTTCGCGCTCTGTCCGCTGCTTACGCAAGGTGCGATTGAAGCGATCCTGCTGAACGGTTCAGACGACATCAAGGCGACGTATCTGCCCAAGATGGTCAGTGGACAGTGGACCGGGACCATGAACTTGACCGAACCGCAGGCAGGCTCCGACCTGGCGGCCGTGCGCACAAAGGCGGAGCGCGCCGACGGGCATTACCAGATCACCGGCCAGAAGATCTTCATCACTTACGGCGATCACGACCTGACCGAAAATATCATACACCTCGTACTGGCACGCCTGCCCGACGCGCCCGAAGGCGTCAAAGGCATCTCGCTGTTCGTCGTGCCGAAGTTCCTCCCCGACGCGACGGGCGCCCCGGGCAAGGCCAACGATCTGCGCTGCGTCTCGCTGGAGCATAAGCTTGGCATCCACGCCAGCCCAACGGCTGTGATGTCTTTTGGCGATCACGGGGGCGCGGTTGGCTTTCTTGTGGGCGAGGAGAACCGCGGCCTCGAATACATGTTTGTGATGATGAACCAGGCGCGTCTCAGCGTCGGCATCCAGGGGCTGGGTATCGCCGAACGCGCCTATCAGCACGCACGTGCCTACGCGAACGAGCGCATCCAAGGCCGCATCGTGGGGGACCGTACGCCTGGCGCCAAACCGATTGCCTGGCATCCCGACGTCCACCGCATGTTGATGAGCATGCGCGCGCGCACGGAGGCCATGCGGTGCCTGGCCTACTGGGCCGCCAGCGCACTGGACTATGCCAATGCAGCGCCCGGCAAGGCCGAACGCAACGCCCAGCAGGCCCGTCTCGATTTCCTCATTCCCATCGTGAAGGCCTGGTGCACGGAGAGCGCCTGCGAGATCTCTTCACTGGCCGTGCAGGTTCACGGCGGCATGGGCTACATCGAGGAAACCGGGGCAGCCCAGCATTTTCGAGACGCGCGGATTACGACGATCTATGAAGGCACCACCGGCATACAGGCCAACGATTTGATCGGCCGAAAGATGCAGCGTGACAACGGCGCAGCCGCGATCGCCGTTCTGAGCGAACTGAAGGCAATCGAAGCAGAGCTGGCCGCCGCCGCACCCAATGATCCGGTTCTCGAGAGCATCCATACGTCGGTGTCGCGCACGATCAAGACCATGGAGACCGCAGGGCGCTGGCTGCTGGAGCACAGTCGGCAGAACCCGATCGCGGCAGGCGCAGCCGCGGTCAACCTGCTGCACGTCTTTGCGATCACTATTGCAGGCACGCTGCTCGCCAAGAGCGCCCTCATCGCGGCCCGCCAGATCGCGGCCGAAGAAGGCAATGCCCAATTTTTGAAAGAGAAGATCGCTGTGGCACGCTTCTTTGCAGGCCAGATCATGCCTGAAACGGGTGCACGGATGGCCGCTGTTTTGGATGCCGGCGACGGCGCTTTGCAGCTTTATCCGGGTGCATCTGCCTGAACGCCCTGCTTATTAAAAGCAACTCACTGCCGGCGTGTTGCATTGCAGCGCAACGATAGATTGTAATTCATCGCGACCTGCATATGTTCCGGCAGGCCCCACCCCTAAACCAGGGAACATCGCTTGGACGAACGGTCAATAAATTCGACCTCGGTATAATCATTCGCTTGTCAAGGATGTGGCATGCTGGCACAGTCCCGCACCTAAGAATTATTTCCAGAGCTTTCAAAAATGCGTGATGGTTCAAGCGAATCGGGTGCGACATGGGGCATGCCGCACAGCCTTGACGGCGATATCGTACGGGCTTCCTGGCGTCGCTGCATATCCGAGTATGGCCTCGATCGCGCCCAACGCCGTCCTATCGAACGTGTGACAAGCTCGGCCGTACGGGATTTGCGCGAACGTATGGAGGACATCCTCCTGCAAGCGTCCCCTGTGGTGGATAGCGTCCGCCGCATAGCCGCTGATGCCGATCATGTACTCCTGTTGAGCAATGCCGACGGGATCGTGGTCAATAGCTTCGCCGACTCTCCGGGCAGCTTGGAAGTATCTCGCGCAGGACTGGAAACGGGCTCTTTCTGGTCGGAGCAGCGCGTCGGCACCAACGGGATCGGAACATGCCTTGTTTCCCGCCAGCCCATTACGGTTTTCGGCCGCGCGCACTTCAATGAGAATTTCGCCACCTTCACCTGCTCTGCCGCGCCGATATTTTCACCAGATGGTCAGGTCATTGCCGCCTTCGACATCTCTGGCCGCGCGGTCCCGGGATTGGGCGATGGCAAGTTTGCGCAGTATTTCGCCCGCGAAGCCGCCTCGCAAATTTCGATGATGCTGTTCCGGAAGTGGCATCGCGACGATTGTATCGTCGCGGTCTCCCCGGAAGCCGATCCGATGCCCATGTCGGCGAAAGCTCTGATCGCAACGGACGAGAGCGGGTGCATTCTGGGTGCCACGCAGGAAGCGCTGTCGTATCTGGGTGTTCCCGATCTGACCGACATCGGCGGCCGTTATGTCCACGACATCTGGAACGTTTCGTTCAATGATCTGCGCCCGCTCAGCAAACACAGCGTGCGCTTGGCTGGCCCCAACGGATCCAGTACATTCGTCACCGCGTTCCTGCCAAAGAAGAAGCCCGTCTCAACACCCGTGCGGTCTACGGCGCTGACGGATGAGAAGAAGCCCAGGGGGCAACACGCCCCAGCGCGCGCACTCGATCTGGTGGCCGGCGCTGATCCGCTCATGGTGCAGAACGTCAATCTCTGCCGCAAGATCATCGACAAGGACATCCCCCTGCTGATTCTCGGTGAGACGGGTGTGGGCAAGGATACGCTGGCGCGCGCCCTGCACGCCGAGAGCAAGCGCGCCGACAAGCCCTATGTCGCCGTCAACTGTGCTGCGATCCCCGCCACCTTGCTGGCGAGCGAGCTCTTCGGATACGCGCCCGGCACATTCACCGGTGCCGCCAAGGGGGGCCGCACAGGTAAAATCCTGGCCAGCCACGGCGGCACGTTGTTCCTTGATGAAATCGGCGACATGCCGCTCGACCTGCAGGCGCATTTGCTTCGCGTTCTGGAAGAGCGCACGGTCACACCGCTTGGCAGCGCCGAGACCATCCCCGTCGACATGAAGATCGTGTGCGCCACGCACCGCAACCTGCCCGACCTCATCGGCAAGGGGCAATTCCGCAAGGATCTCTACTATCGTATCCGCGGTGCGCAGATCGTGCTGCCAAGTTTAAAGGATCGCAGCGACCTCCCCGAGCTTATCGCCAGCATCGTGCGCGATGAGATGGGCTCCGATGCAGGCAGCGTCTCTTTCTCCACCGCCGTCATGGATTTGTTCTGCCGTTATCCCTGGCCGGGCAACATCCGCGAGCTGCGCAACGTTCTGCGTTTCGTCACATCTCTGCATGCCGGCAAGAAGATCGAGGTCGAAGATCTGCCCGATCAGATCCTGGATTTCTCGCGCAACAGCCAGCCGGGCTGCACTATCGATCCCCTCCGCACAGGGTACCAAAGCATACAGGTGCAAGTGGAAGAACGCCGCGAGCCGGCGTTACCCGCGCCCGCACCCACACCGATTGGCGCAACGCTGCATGAATCCAACGAAGCCGCTGAGCGCCGGCGCATTGTAGAGGTTCTGCGCGCCAACCGCTGGAACGTGACCGAGGCCGCCAATCAGCTCGGCATTTCGCGCGCCACGCTTCACCGCAAGATCCGCCGGTACGCCATCACGTCGCCTAACAATCAAGACTGACGCTTGAAGGCGTTCCGATTATGGTGAGACCGCGCCACGGGTTCTTGGTCTTTTTTCGTCGTGCTTTGCAGAAACCGGTTCCCGCCTCAACCCGTAAGCGTGCGCTTAAGATAAGCGCTTAATGCTTGCGCCACGTGGCTTGCGCCTGCCCGGTCCTCGCCAATGAGTTCAGCCAATGAGACGTGACGGGCACGCTCGATGCGCCGCTCCGTGCCGCTCGCGGCATAAAATGCGTTGAGCGCTCCAATGGCTCCGTCCAACTCATTGGACGCCATAAGCGCGACGTGGGCGAGCACGCCGACCCGGCGCGTCGCACCTTCCCCGCCCAGCAACTTCCAACGCTGCGCCGTGCCGCCGAGCTTCGACGTGTTGACGGCTACATTGTAGGCACCGTCGCAGAACGCACCCGGGATCGAGGCGACATGACCTTCAATGCCGTATGTTTCGCGCAGGAAGGCGAGAACCGGCGCGGTAAGCCGTCCGTAGGCATGGGCAATGGAAGCCTCCTGGCCAGTGAGCATGAAGCACAGGGACAGGTTCACGACACCGGGGTCTTGGGGCGTGAGATCACCGCCTGTGTCGCGTTCGTGGACCGGATAACCCAGCACTTCGACCGCGGCGCGCGCCTTATCGAAGTAGCCGCGCGAGGGAAGGCCGCGCGGGACGATGATCGCACGCGGCGTGCGCCAGACAAGCGCACGCGCCTGCCCCGTGCCCGCATCGCAAACCTCCGCGAGCAGACCGCGCTCAAGGTCAAGTGCGTCGGCAAATGGGACCGGCGTTCTCAGATGCGTGCAGACTTGCTGTTCCGGCTTGGCCGGTTTCACGCCATACCTTCAATAGTCTTGCAAAGCTCGGTCAGGAAGTCACCGGCTGGCGCACCATTGACGGCGCGATGGTCGAAGGTGAGCGACAAGCCCATGATGGGCCGCGGCACGATCTGGCCGTCGACGACCCACGGACGCATCGACGTCTCTCCGACGCCGAGAATTGCAACCTGCGGCACTGGCAAGATGGGTGTGAAGAAGCGAACGCGTGTCAGGCCAATATTGGAAACCGTGAAGGTTCCGCCCGTCATCTCCTTGACGGTGACCTTGTTGACCTTCGCGCGGTCGACGAGGTCGCGCCGGGCCTTGACGCGGTCGGCAAGGGACATGTTGCCCGCATTGAAGATCGCCGGAGCAACGAGAAGATCGCCCGGCAACGCGACCGCAACGCCGATATTCATTTCGGAGCGTTGCGTGATCTCGTTGCCGGTCAACGTGGCATTCAAGGCCGGGTGCAGGCGCAAAGCCTGAACCACGGCTTCGAGAATCAGATCTTCCACGGACGCTTTCAGCCCCTCGCCAAGAAGGCGTGCCTTCATCGCGGCAAGGCCAGTGGTGTCGCATTCTGCAAAGTGTGTGAGCTGCGCGCTGGTTGACAGGCTCTCGAGCATCTTGCTCGCGATCATGCCACGCATGGCGGTAAGCTTCACGACCTTGTCGGCCGAGGCCACGGGTGCTGTTGTGTCCGTCATCGGTGCGGAAACTGCCCTATTTTGAACTGTACGAACTCAGGTGATGGTGCCGATCTCGGCTCCCTTGGCAACCACAGCTTCGGCGGGCTGCGTGATTTTGATCGTGCCCGATGCGGGTGCGCGCACCTCGTGCTGCACCTTCTCGACCATGATCTCCGCGATGAGCTGTCCTTCGCTGACCGCTCCGCCATCGCCAACCAACCAAGTGGTGATGACGGCCTCGGTATCTTCTTCCCAAAGGTCGGTAGGAATCGTGACCGCAACCATTTTTACGTCCTTTTCATTGCGTGGAACGCTTCAACAATCTTATCGGGGTTCGGCAGAGCAAACTGCTCCATCGGGCGCGCAAAGGGAATTGGAATATCCGGATAGGCGACGCGCTGCGGCGAGGCCTTGAGCACCGAAAGATCCCGCTCCGCAACCGTGGCGATGATTTCGCCCGACAAGCCGAAGCTTTGATAGTCTTCGTCGACGACGATCAGGCGACCCGTCTTCTTGACCGAATTAAAAACCGTATCGCGATCAAGAGGCACGAGCGTGCGCAGGTCGATAACCTCGGCGCTTATGCCTTGCGCGGCAAGCTTGTCGGCTGCCTTAAGGCCGTTGTGTACGCCCATGGCAACCCCAACGATCGTGACATCGTTGCCTTCCCGGACAACCGCCGCCTTGCCGAAGGGAATCGAATAGGTTTCTTCAGGCACATTCACCGTCGCGGCGGGCTCGGTGCCGAGCCAGCCCATGCCCTGCAGACTCTTGTGATACATATAAATGACGGGGCTGTCGTCGCGGATCGCGGTCACCATGAGCCCTTTGGCATCATACGCATTCGAAGGGCAGACGACCTTCATGCCAGGCAGATGGGCGAAAGTGCCGTACAGGCATTGCGAGTGCTGACCCCCGTCACTATAGCCGCCTCCCGTGGAGGTCATCAGAACGACAGGAACCTTCACCTCGCCGCCCGAGAAGTAGATGTTCTTGGCCATCAGATTGTAGATGGCATCGAAGCACACACCGAAGAAATCTACGAACATCAGCTCCACGACAGGCCGCATGCCGTCAGAGGCCGCACCGACTGCCGCGCCCATGAACGCCGTCTCGGAAATCGGCGTGTCGCGCACGCGCTCTGGACCGAACTCTTCGATGAGGCCGCGGGTGTTGCCATAAACGCCTCCGAGTTGGCCGATATCCTCGCCCATCACAAAGACTCTGGGATCGATGCGCATCTCCTGCGCGACGGCTTCCGCCATGGCGCGTGCAATGGTGACGCGCCGTTCATTCTGCTTCGGCTTGGCGGCCGTAGAGGTCAAGGTTGACATTGCGTTCTCCTCCCGGGAAGTGACTTGTTTTTTTCTCTGCTATCCGAGCGCGCCGCTCAGATCGGTTTTGCGGACAAGATAGCTCTACTGCTTCATGGGAAGGCGGCGCGCTTGACACGCCTTCCCAGCGGTTCGGCAACGTCAGGCGAAGACTTTCTCCAACGCCTCTTCGGGTTGAGCGTACGGGCTCTCACGGCCAAATTGGATGGCGTCATCGACCTTGGCTCGGGCCCGCGCAACGATGGCGTCATTCTCCTCTTGCTTCATGCCGTCCTCAGCCATCAGGCGCGCCTTCATGGCGGGGATCGGATCACGGGCGCGCAAAGCGTCGAGTTCTCCCTTGGGCCGATAACCTTCAGCATCACCCATGAAGTGACCCGCCAGACGCGACGTCTCGATCTCGATCAGCGAGGGACCTTCGCCGCGGCGCGCACGCTCGATGCACTCGCCAGCCACGCGGAAAATCTCACAAGGGTCGTTGCCCTTCACCAGATAACCCGGCACGCCGTAGGCCTGGGCGCGGATGGAGTTGTCCTTGACCGCCGTGGAGGCCGATTTGGCGACAGAGATACCCCACTGGTTGTCTTCGATCACACAGATGAAAGGCAGCTTCCAAACGGCCGCCAGGTTCATTGCCTCGTGGAATGCACCTTGGTTGACGGCGCCTTCGCCGATGTAAGCCACGGCAACCCCGGGCTTCTTCTGCATCTTGCGCGACAGCGCCGCGCCGACGGCGGGGCCCATGCCCTGACCGATAATCCCTGAGCAGGCGAAGTTCACGTTGGCGTCGAACAGATGCATGTGGCCGCCGCGGCCACCGCTCAGGCCCGTCTTCTTGCCGAAGATTTCCGCCACCATCTTGCGCAGGTTCACACCCTTGGCGACGGCGATATGGTGGGGGCGGTGCGTTCCCGTGACGACGTCCTCGGGCTTCAAGTGCGCACACACGCCAACGGCGCAAGGCTCTTGCCCGTTCGATAGATGCATCTCGCCCGGTATGGGGCCGTTTGCCATGTTGAAGACCGGCTTCTTCCCCTCGAGGTAGATCTGTTCGATCGTTTCCTCGAGAAAACGGCTCACCAACATGTTTTCATACATCCAGACCTTCTGGTCTCTGGTTGGCTGCACGATTTTCCTCCCTGATTTTTTCTTTTGATGCCGTTTTTCTTTTTCCGGCACGGGCCGTCTCGAGCCTGGTGCGCGGAGATATTTTTTTCAGTTTAATGAAGCATCCTGCGTGCCAGAACACCGCTTGTTGCACCCGAACAAATTTGGCTTTTGTTTCAATATGTTGGCCGTCCGCACCCAGACAAATCCAGTTACGTGTGTCGCGCCGATGTTCCACCTGTAGCGAGGCCTATTGCGCAGCTTCGCGCCAATGCCCGTTTGAAAAAGGATCGCTGCCCGTGAGCAAGGGCGAAACTGCCCGGCGCGCGCCGGGCAGTTTGATCATTATTTGGCTACCGCCTCGGTAATCGACAGGAGCGCCGGCGTGTGGATGACGCGCGAAAGCTTGAGCCCTGCACGATCAAACAGCGCGGCAAACTCATCCTGAGTACGCTCAAAGCCCGGCAGCGCCGACATCATCAGCACATCAAGTACCTTGCCGCCATGCGGGTCGTTCCCCGGAGGAATGACGCAATCGCACACCAGAATGCGGGCGCCGGGGCTCATGACCTTGCGAATGTTGGAGAGGATCGTGACGCAGTCGTCATCCTTCCAGTCGTGGATGATGCGTTTCAGCATGTAAACGTCGGCGCCGGGAGGCACGCTCTTGAAGAAATTGCCCTCCACGCAGCTCCAACGGCCGGCTTCCTCATTGACGCGCGCGTCCTTCAGCACATGGGCAACATCATAGAGGATGCCCTTGGCCTTGGGCGCGCACTTCAGCGCCTCGATCAGCAGGCCGCCATGACCACCAGCGACGTCGACGATGGTGTTGACGCCGCCCCAGTCGTAGGCCTGGGCGATGGGAGCGTTTTCCAGATCCGACAAACTCGACATGCCGCGATGGAAGATGGCGCCGGCCTCTTTGTTCTTTTCCAGATAATCGAAGAACGGTGCGCCGAAGTGCGGGATCATGCCATTTTCGCCGCTGCGCACGACCTCATCCAATTCACCGACGGGCTTCCAGAAAATGTCCTGTGTAACCATCAGAGCGGCGTGATGCAGCGTGTGCGGGAGAGGGGTGCGCAGCAAATCCGCCGCTGGCGTCAGCTGATACTTGCCGCCTTCCTCCTTGAAAACATTGAACATGGCAAGCAATCGCAGCACCCGGTTGAGCGACTGAGCGTCAACACCGGCCTCTTTGGCCAGATCCGCGACCGGCTTGGGCCCCGCTTCCAGCTTATCGGCGATGCGCAGCTTGGCGGCGGTGGCGAGCGCACCCGACAAGATGAAACCAAAGGCAAGATCAACGATGATTTGACCGGGATCTGGTGATTGAGACATGAGGCGCAACCTTCCTAGTTCGATGTCTTTTTGTTGTCGGGAGAGCTGTTAGGTGGTGAAGTTAAGAGGGCGCGGCTAGCGGACCCGAAGCGCCTCGCGCGCGCCCTTGTCGAGCACGCATCTCTTGCAATATCGCGCATAGGCGTGGACCCGCCAGCCGCAGGTCAACACCCATCAGGTGGTCAGAACGCGCGGCGGTTCCATTCGCAGAACCGTCCGCGCGCAATTTTCACTTACTTGCGGTGCGAACCGGCGAGTCCCGCGAAGGCCAACGGAGCGCTGTCGTCCTCGTCCAGCAGGCCATAGCGGACACGCTGCGAAAGCAGCGCAGCCTCGGTGCGATTCCGGCACCCTGCCATTTTGAAGATGGCCGAGACGTGCGCCTTCACGGTCGATTCTGCCACGCGCAGCTCATGGGCGATAGCCTTGTTGGACATCGCCTTACCGACAAGCAGAAAGACGCGCCACTGCTGAGGCGTCAGATTCCAAAGCGGCGTGGCCGCGTGCGCCGGAGCTGCGACGGGCTGGTGGGCCTCGATGTCGGAAACGTGGCTGTGCTCCTTGTGAGCGTGATGGTCGTTGCGCCGCGCGGTTGAAGAGTACAGGCGAGCTTCTGTCATGGTCGTTGATCCATTTGTTGGGCGTTGTCGGCGAAAACTGCGTACGAAGAAGTTTCGGCGCCTCGATTGAGCACGCCGTACTATGGAAAGAGGCGGCAAATCAGAAATCGGGGAGATGAGGGCCTGCTGTTGCCGGCTGGGCGATGCGGGCACTGCGGATGCGCATTTGGATGTGCATCTGTTTTCCTCCGGTCTTTGTTTTTGTCGTTCAGTTGCCGCTCAGAGAACGGATGCGTCCTCATTATTTTGCGTTGTGCGAGGGCGCTTTTGACTGCGTGACTGGCAAGTGTTGTGCCAGCTTTGCATCCTTTTGTTATTGGCTGATTTTCCGATTTTTATTGCTGCAGAGCGTGTCTCTTCTCGTCTCGCGTCTGCTACACACGTCGCATATGTTTTGCCGCAAGCATGGTCCGTCAGGCCCAACTACATGCTGCCTAGATTGTCCAAAAGTCTTGGATGGTCGATGTATATGGAGTTAGCGAGTTCCCGATGGAACGAGATGGGCGGCCTGCAACAAGTGTCTCATCGCACCACGTATCTGTCGCAACTGCGCAACGCGTCGGGCTCGCGTACGATGCTGCGACTGCTAACAATACGATCTTCGCGCACGCCAAGCCTCTGTCGAAACGCATAAAGACGTGTTGCGATCAAAGCTCACTGTTCCGGCAGGTTCTGGTCAGGCTTCCAGCCGGGGTACATCGGAAAACACGATGCATCTGTGGGCTCTAAGTCCAGGGACCGCTGGCATTTCATTCAGGAGACAGTGGATTTTGCGAGCGTTTGCAGCGCAACAGCGCTGCATTGGCACATGGCTTGCTCTTTATTAAGATGGGAAAGCGCTGTGCCCATGGCGCAGCCTTGTCCAACAACAAGAACAACGAAGTCAAAATCAGAAAACCGAGGAGGATTATGGCGCCATGCTTCACGATCTGACTATGATCGCCGCAAGGCCATCCGCGTTCGCGACACCGACGCGGCGCCAATTGTTGGGCACGACAGCTTTCGTCGCGCTGACAGCCGGTCTGCTCACCACCACCATGAGCCGCTTTGCGGTCGCCGCCGCAACCTTCGACGACGCCCAGAAGATGATGCTTCTGCGCGTGGCGCGTGACATCTACCCCCACGAGACGCTGCTCGACAACGCGCCCTATCAGGCCGTGGTCGACGCCATCCTGACCGAGGCGGACAAGGATGAAAAGGTCGCCAAGATGATGTCGGATGGTCTCACCGATCTCGATAAGCGCGCCGACGCCGTCTACAAATCCAAGTATGTCGATGTGAAGAACCCGCTGGAACGCGAAGGCCTGCTTCGCCAGATCGAGCTGACGGACTGGTTCCAGAAGGTCCGCGGCGGGCTTCTGTTCGGACTCTATAACAACAAGGCCCTGTATCCGAAGTTCGGCTACGACGGCTCGTCGTGGGAACACGGCGGTTGGATCAACGATCCGTCGTTCGGCAAGGTCGAGTGGCTCTAATCGGATTGTAAGGGAAGGAAACACAGACAATGGCAGCAACATTCGACCAGAACGACGACAGCGTCGTCGTCATCGTAGGGTCCGGAGCGGGCGGTGGCACCATGGCCAACGAGCTCGCCCAAAAAGGAATCAAGAGCGTCGTCCTCGAAGCCGGCAAGACACTCAGCCTCGAAGACATCGAGAACGACGAGTGGGCCATGTTCCTGAAGATCTCGTGGCTCGACAAGCGTTACTCGGGCGGCACTTGGCACGGCCATATCAACCACCCCAATCTGCCAGCCTGGATCGTGAAGGGTCTGGGCGGTTCGACGGTGCACTGGGCCGGCGTCTCGCTGCGTTACCAGCCGCACGAGTTCAAGATGAAGACGACCACGGGCGGCGTACCCGGCGCCAACGTCCTCGATTGGCCGATCAGCTACGATGAGCTTAAGCCCTATTACGACAAGGCTGAGCTCAAGATGGGCACCACCGGCGATGTTACCGGCATGCCACATCTGCCCTGGAGCTCGGACTTCAAGGTTCTGGCCGAAGGCGCCCGCCGCATTGGCTACTCCAAGCTGATCTCCGGCCCCATGTCGATCAACTCGGTGGAGCGCGATGGCCGCCCCGCCTGCCAACAGATCGGCTTCTGCATGCAGGGCTGTAAGATTGGCGCGAAGTGGTCGACACTCTATACAGAGCTGCCCAGGGCGGTGGACACCGGCAACTGCGAGATTCGCACGAACTGCATGGTTCTGCAGATCGAGCACGACAAGTCCGGCAAGGTCACTGGAGTTGTCTATGCCGACAAAGATGGCAAGCAGCAACGCCAGAAGGCCCGCGCGGTCCTGGTGGCCGGCAACTCGATCGAAAGCCCCCGTCTGCTGCTCAACTCCGCATCGAGCAAGTTCCCCGACGGTTTGGCGAATTCATCCGGCCAGGTTGGCAGGAACTATATGAGTCATATGACCGGTGGCGTTTACGCCGTCATGCCGGGCAAGGTCTTCCAGAACCGCGGTACACAGGTGGCAGGCATTGTGCGCGACGAATCGCACCATGACGACAAGCGCGGCTTTGTGGGCGGCTACACGCTCGAAAAGCTGACCCTGGGTCTGGGCTTCCTGTCAGCCTTCATGGTTCCCGGGCCGACGGGTTGGGGTCACAAGCTTACTTCGGCTCTTGAAAAGTACGATCAGACCTCGGGCGTATGGATCTGCGGCGAAGACCTCCCACAGGAGATCAACAACATCGAACTCCACAAGACCGAGAAGGATCAGTACGGGTTGCCGGTTCCAATTGTGAACAAGACCGACCATCCCAACGACACCAACATGCGCAACCACGCTTATGCTCAGATGGGTAAGATCTACGATTCCCTGGGCGCGATCGAGGTTTGGAACCTTCCGGCGTATCCGGCGAGCCACAACATGGGCACAAACCGCATGTCAGAGAAGGCAAAAGACGGTGTCGTCAACAAATGGGGCCAGACTCACGACATTAAGAACCTCTTTGTTTCCGACGGTAGCCAGTTCACGACCAGCGCCTCGTGCAATCCGACGCTGACCATCGTGGCCCTGGCCATTCGTCAGGCCGAGTACGTGGCAGACCAGATGAAGAAGGGTGCCATCTAGGCAACACAGTTGTAGAAAAGCGCTTCGCAGCCTTGCGTGTTTGGCAGATAGAGTTTAGCAAAGCACCATCGATGCGAAGCGCCTTTTCTTAGGGCCATGCATTTCACTACCGATCTGCTGCACCGCGTACGGATTTGCAGCAATCAACGATCAGGACTGAACCAGTGTCGCGTCAGGTAGCTGCCAGCTACAGGCACTTCAGTTCGGGTACCGACCAAGGCTGTTGTAACTGCGTAAGCGGCCACCGGATCAAGGCTGCTTGGTAAGCGCGTCACGGCCAGTATCTCAGTAAACAAAGGCTGTTTGTACCTGCGTTCAGGTGATCGAGTTTTTACTCGTATCGCTCCTGCGCAGTGACGTCGCGGCCAAGAAGCATGAATTTTAGACGGGTAACTTTGGATGGGGGACTACAACATGAAAGCAAGACTGCTGGCGGCGGCTATGGGAGCTGCTACCGTGCTTGGCGGAGGCAATGCCTTTGCAGCCGATCTCGGCGGCAATTGCTGCGCTGACCTCGAGGAGCGCATCGCTGAACTCGAAGCCACGACGGCTCGCAAGGGCAACCGCAAGGTCAGCCTGACGATCACGGGCTGGGTTTCGAGCCAGTTGTATTGGTTCGATGACGGCGTTGAGAATAACGTTTACGTTGTCGATAACAACAACGATTTGTCGTCGAACGTGAAGTTCACGGGATCTGCTCAGATTTCGCCCGGCTGGAAGGCCGGCTACTCGCTGTGGATCTACACCAACGGTCCTTCCTCGCTCGTTGCCAACGAGAACTGGGATGCGACCCGCGGCAACTGGGGCCTGCAGGTCGAGAACTCCTACTGGTTCATCCAGTCCGATACGCTCGGCAAACTCTCGGTGGGCAAGCAGAGCTTGGCTGCTGACAACGCCGCTCTCGGCACCGACTTCTCGGGCACCTTGTTCCCAGCGAACGGCGTGACCTTCGACGGCGGCAACCTGGGCGTCGCAATTGATGGCGTCCGTACGGATGCGCGCTGGTTCAACGTCGCCTTCTGGTGCGAGCACGCGGACGTGGGCATCGCCAACGACTGCGCCGGTCTGCGCCTGAACGGCGTGCGCTACGACACCCCGACCTTCGCCGGCTTCACGCTCGGCGCGTCTTGGGGTGAGGATGACTACTGGGATATCGCTCTGCGCTATTCGGGTGAGCACTCCGGCTTCAAGCTGGCGTTCGCGACAGCTTACTCGGAGAGCACGGATGCTTCGATCGGTGGCGGCGTCACTGGCGCAACCAACGACAACCAGTACTTCCAGGTTGGCGGTATGATCAAGCACCTCGCCTCGGGTCTGTGGATCCATGGTACCTATGGCAAGAACTTTATCGACGACGTTCCGAACCACGCTGGTCAGCCTGACATCACGGGCTGGTACTTGAAGGCAGGCTGGACTTCGAAGTTCCATTCTCTCGGCAATACGCACTTCTACGGTGAGTACGGCCGTAACGAGGATGCCTTCGTTGTCGGCGCAGCCGGTCAGCTCGACGCTACGGATGCTGGCACTCAGGTTGTCGGTTCTACGGCTGATCGCTTCGGCGTCGGCGTCGTGCAGGAAATCGACGCTGCCGCCATGTCGCTCTGGGCCAAGTGGCGTCACCACGAACTCGACGGCGTGCTGGCCAACGGCGCTGCCTTCGATGCCGACGACGTCGACATGTTCCTCGCTGGCGCTGTGATCTTCTACTAAGATCCTACGCAAGCTAAGGATTTGGGAAGGGCCGCTGAAAAGCGGCCCTTTTCATTTGTGCGATAGTCTCATCCAGAGAGTTAGATATGCGGCCAAGCCACACGTGTGTGTCCGCCGCATTTTGTGGTGTTTGCGCGCCACACGGTGGTGGGTAAGTGATTCGGGCACTGCTGTTCGTGCTGGACTTGCAGGGGCTCATGATGAAGAACTAGCCCCAGGTTCGCCCAACCCCAAGTGGCGCGAGTACCAGGAGATTAGACGGGTCAAGTTAGAGTAATGGGGGACTATAATATGAAAGCAAGACTGCTGGCGGCGGCTATTGGAGCCGCTACCGTGCTTGGCGGAGGCAATGCCTTCGCAGCCGATCTCGGGGGCAATTGCTGTGCTGACCTCGAGGAACGCATCGCTGAACTCGAAGCTACGACGGCTCGCAAGGGGAACCGCAAGGTCAGCCTGACGATCACGGGCTGGGTCTCGAGCCAGTTGTATTGGTTCGACGATGGCATTGAGAGCAACCTTTACGTCGTCGACAACAACAACGACCTTTCTTCCAACGTGAAGTTCACGGGATCTGCACAGATCTCGCCGGGCTGGAAGGCTGGTTACTCGCTATGGATCTACACCAACGGTCCTTCGTCGCTTAACTCGAACGAAGACTGGGACGGCAATCCGGCCCGCGGCTGGGGCCTCAACGTCGAGAACTCCTACTGGTTCATCCAATCGGATTCTCTAGGCAAATTGTCGGTCGGCAAGCAGAGCCTCGCGGCTGACAACGCCGCTCTCGGCACCGACTTCTCGGGTACCTTGTTCCCCGCAAACAGCGTGACCTTCGACGGCGGCGCTTTGCGCGTCGTTGAAAATGGTGTCGACACCGGTGGCCGCTGGATGAACGTCGCCTTCTGGTGCGAGCACGCTGGCGTCGGCATCGCCAACGATTGCGCGGGCGCCCGTTTGAACGGCGTGCGCTACGACACCCCGACCTTCGCCGGCTTCACACTCGGCGCGTCTTGGGGCGAGGACGACTACTGGGACGTCGCGCTGCGCTACGCGGGTGAGTTCTCAGGCTTCAAGCTCGCGTTCGCGACAGCCTATTCCGAGAGCACGGATGCCGACATTACCGGTACGGGCGCCAACACCAACGACAACCAGTACTTCCAGGTTGGCGGTATGATCAAGCACCTCGCTTCGGGTCTGTGGGTCCACGGCACATGGGGTAGGAACTACATCGACGATGTTCCCAACAACCCGCCGCATCCCGACGCCACTGGCTGGTACTTGAAGGCCGGTTGGACCACGAAGTTCTCTGCTCTCGGCAACACCCACTTCTACGGCGAGTATGGGCAGAACGAGGATGGCTTCCGCAACGATCAGCCTTGCGGCTCGGTATTTGGCGACGGCTGCATCAACGGCGTCCAAGTCGTAGATTCCGAGGCAACTCGCTACGGTGCAGGCATCGTGCAGGAAATCGACGCTGCCGCCATGTCGCTCTGGGCCAAGTGGCGTCACCACGAACTCGACGGCGTGCTGGATAACGGCGCCGCCTTCGCAGCCGACGACGTCGACATGTTCCTCGCTGGCGCTGTGATCTTCTACTAAGATCCGCACCACGATCGGAAATCAAGCAAGGGCCGCTGCAAAGCGGCCCTTGTTGTTTTCTCCCTCTCCCCTCGGGGTGAGGGAATGGTCTGTCGCCGTCAGGCCGATTCCGGCGGCGAGTGGGAAAGACCGCGATTCCCCCCTCACCCGGCGCACGAATGTCCGGCGCTGGCACGGCGGTGCGCGCTCACCCTTTCGGCGAACTTGCGGTGCAGCATTGAGAGGCGCATACCTACCGGCACGCAGCAACGACGGCAGGCTCATGGTTACCCTGATCGACACCCGCTCCGAAGAACCCTCCAGCGGCGCCTCCAACCCCTCCTCCGAACGTCTCCGGCACCCGGAAAAGGCCGGACGGGCGGATTCGCCTACGACACGAAAGCCACACTGGATTCGCGTGAAGGCTCCTTCTTCGCCCGTCTACAGCGAGACCGCGGGTATCGTCCGCAGCCAAGGGCTGCACACCGTTTGCGAAGAAGCAGGCTGCCCAAACATCGGCGAATGCTGGAGCCAGCGGCACGCCACGATGATGATCATGGGCGATACCTGCACGCGCGCCTGCGCCTTCTGCAACGTGCGAACGGGCCTGCCCCTTCCGCTCGATGCTGGCGAGCCGCAGAAGGTTGCCGATGCCGTCGCCAAGCTTGGCCTGGCCCACATCGTGATCACCTCGGTCGACCGCGACGATCTTGCCGACGGGGGAGCGGATCATTTCGCGCGCACGATCCGTGCTATTCGCGCCACTGCACCGGACGCGACCATTGAAGTTCTGACGCCGGACTTCCTGCGCAAGAATGGAGCTTTGGAACGCGTTGTGGAAGCAAAGCCGGACGTCTTCAACCACAACCTGGAGACCGTGCCGGGGCTGTATTTGCGCATTCGCCCCGGCGCGCGCTACTTCCACTCGCTGCGCCTTCTCCAGCGCGTGAAGGAACTCGATCCAACCCTGTTCACCAAGTCGGGCATCATGGTGGGCCTTGGCGAGGAACGCGATGAAGTCCTCCAGCTGATGGACGATCTGCGGTCTGCCGACGTCGACTTCCTCACCATCGGTCAGTACCTGCAGCCCACCCGCAAGCACGCCGAGGTGAAAGCCTTCGTCACGCCTGATGAGTTCAAGGCTTACGAGACGGTTGCCTATGCCAAAGGGTTTCTGCTGGTCTCAGCAAGCCCGCTGACGCGGTCCAGCCATCATGCAGGGGAAGACTTCGCCAGGCTGAAAGCGGCGCGCCAGGCGGCGTCCGCAGCCGTGCACGCCGGCGTCTCAGCCTGAGACCTGAAAGAGGTAGCGCGTGGGCGTCAACGCGCCGGTCTGACGCGTTTCGTCCGGGCGGTATCGGGCGCGCAGAACAGATCATAGAGCGTGCCCATCATGCGAACGGCCCTTGGATCGGCAAGACGGTAATAGATCGTCTGAGCATCGCGCCGGGTCGCGACGATGCCGCTGGCCCGCAGCTTCGCCAGATGTTGTGACAGCGCCGATTGGGTCAGCCCTACGGCAGCCTCAAGAGCCCCCACCGAGCGCTCCCCAGCGTTCAGTTCGCACAAGATGAGCAACCGGCTGGAGTTGGCCAGCACCTTGAGGTAGCTGGCGACGTCCTGACTGCGTTCTGTCAAATCGCTGACGTTCATGGCGCTACTTGAGCAATTGCTAATATTCCCGTCAAGCAGGATCGCGGCCGCATGGCCCGATCACACCAGAATTCTTGGCAACGCCCCAGTGTCCAAATATCGATAACAAAGCTTGGCGTTTTACCCGAACGTGATTTGTGCTTTGGTCCTCACTGCCCGTTCATCCCAGTGGTTACGCACACCGCCAAGGCTGCTAGCCGTTCCGGTTGGGTGGAATTGCGGGAACGGCTCTAGACTTTTGTTTTATTGTGCTTCTTGCCGGAAAACCGGTTCCCACTTTTCCGCAAAGCACTCTACCGGCCCGAACCAGGGAGCCCACAGGCGACTGGAATGACATCGCAACAGACGTCGCATGAGGCAGCGCATGACACGGAGCGGCACGCAACCGTAAGGCGCCGGCTCCGTCACTACTACACATCATACACTCCGGAAGGCCGACGCTTCAGATATGTTCTGCTCGCCTTCGATCTGGTGACCGTGGTGTTCATCATTGCGACGTCATTCCTGCCGCGCAACAACGTCATCGAGTGGCTGGATGCGGTTTTCGGCATAGCCATCCTGGCGGAATTTTCCGCGCGCATGTACAGCGCGCGCACGCCGTTACGCGAATTCCTCCATCCTGCGACTTGGGCCGACATGGCCGCGATCGCATCCTTCCTGGCTCCAATCCTCGGGGAGGGCCTGGGGTTCCTGCGCGTTCTGCGCACCGTGCGGCTGCTCAGGACGTACCACCTGCTGCATCAGCTTCGCCGTGATGTCCCCTATTTCCGCCGGAACGAGGAAATCATCCTCGCCAGCGTGAACCTGTGCGTCTTCCTGTTCATCATGACGGGGCTCGTCTACGAAACGCAGCATCTCACCAACCCGCAGATTCAAAACTACGTCGATGCGCTCTACTTTACGATCACAGCGCTCACGACGACGGGGTTTGGCGACGTCACCTTACAGGGGACATCCGGGCGGCTGATCTCTGTCGTGATCATGATCCTGGGCGTAACACTGTTCCTCAATTTGCTGCGCACTATTCTCCAACCCTCGAAGGTGCGCCACCGCTGCCCGACATGCGGCCTGATGCGTCACGACCATGACGCGGTGCATTGCAAAGCCTGCGGCACCATTCTCAACATTGCAGATGAAGGCAAGCTGTAAGCATCGCCTGATCATGGCCGCACGAGAGCCGTGCGCTGCGTCAGCTCTTTGATTTTACGATTTCGTTGATATTCGCCATTCCCTTCTCGAACATGCCGCCGACCATCCCGTCCATATTGACGAAGGTGCAGATGGCGCGGCCAATGAAGTTGTTATGGCCGGTCATGGTCCACGTCATGCGCGTTCCGTTGCCCTCGGGTGCGAACTCAAACACGGTCTCGTTGGTGGCTTGCATCGGCTGCAAGAAGTCCAGCCGCATGACGATACGCTCGTTGGGCTTGGCCTCAGTGATGGTCATCTTGCCTTCTCCCACCTCGCTGTTGCCCGACCAAGCGAATGCCGCGCCTTCTCCTGAGTTTGCGCCTTCGAATGTGGCCTTGGCGTTCGGATCGAGCTTTGCCCACGGCGACCAGTTTTGCCAGTTGTGATAGTCGTTGACCTGCGCGAATACGGCCTCGGGCGGCGCATCGATGTGCGCTGTGCGCGTGACTGCGAACTCGGACGGCAGCATGGCGACATACCCGGCAAAGGCCGCAACCGCCGCAACAATAGAGATCATGATCCACTTCAGCATGTCTGTTGCTCCGTTGCCGCCGCGGCCGCGCCTTATAAAAGTAACAGGCCATTTAGCGCCCCAATCTTGGCGTTGGATTGACCCATGGGTGCGTTAACCGCATTCGTCATCGCGCATTTCTCTGGCTGTCTGAGGATTTGACGTAGACAGCACAACCGGGCACGATCCGGCCCTGCCTTCGAGGCCGCCTGTATGGCGTGGCTTGAGCACATCCACATCAGTAAGGGCGCACCTATGAGAGCGCACCAATTGAGCAGGCACAAATCCGTGATGCGCGCCATGCACAGTTGCGCCGCTGGTTTTCTTCTTGTGGCCGCCGCGAGCGCGCTGGCCGCTGAAGATCAAGCGCCGCCGCCTGCCAGCACCAGCGAGACCGCCAACACTGCGGCGCAGGAGCCCGCCGAGAGCACCGCGGCCGCTACATCCGCGCAGCCGGCAGGCAAGCAAGATGGCAAGCCCGATGACAAACAAGACGCCGCCAGTGCGGATGGGCTCACAATGGAGGTATTTCTGGATCGGCTGATGCGCGCGGAGAGCGGTGGGCGCACGAATGCCCGTAATCCGCGCTCAACCGCTTTGGGGCCTTTCCAGTTCATCGCTTCGACCTGGCTGATGATCGCCAACAAGCACTTCACCAAAGAGACGGAAGGGCTGCGGGTCGACCAAGTGCTGGCTCTGCGCACGGACATGGCTCTGTCGCGGCGGGCCGCGCAGATCTACACGCATCAGAACGCGGCCTATCTGTTGGCGCAGGGCCATAAGGCGACCTACCCCAACCTGCGCCTCGCTTTCCTGGTCGGCCCCGGCGCGGCGGTGCGCGTCCTTGCGGCTCCCGCCGATGCCGCAGCGAGTACGCTTCTGGGCGGCTCTGTCATCGCGGCCAACCCCTTCATGGCGCGATTGACGGCGGGCGGCCTTATCACTCGCGCGGCCCGCGATATCCTTGCAGACCCCGGTACGCTCGCCGGCGTGATGCCAGATCCCGCGCTGGCCGCAGCGGGAGGATCGGCAGGCAAACGGCCTGCGATTGCAGTGCCCTGCGAACTCAGCCTGCCATCGTGTCGCCGCTGGCTTGCGCTCGCGCAACGGCGGGTTGATCGCAAACAGCGCCGCGCAAGCCGCTGAGCGCGCGCATTTAGTCTCTCGCGCAGCACAAGACGCTTCCCGCTAAATCACGAGAAGAGCCCAAGAATCATCCGAATCTGCTAGATAGTTGAAGCTCCACCTTTGACCGCACGAGGAGTTGCGACATGTCCGATAGAACCCAGCTCGCCATTGGCCGCAACATGCTGAGCGTGCCGCGCGTCACGAAACGGGCCCTTGAGGTGTTGATCGCGACGGGCATGACAGGAATGGTGTCCCTGCTCATCCTGCTGCTGAACAACGTGCTTACGGGGCGCGGCGGCTGGCTGAATGGCTTCGATGTCTGGATGTCTTTCATCCGCAGACCTGATATTCTGGGCACGATGGTCTTGACAGCAATTTGCACGGTCGCGTTCCTGCAGTGGCAACGTGATGGCGGCGGCAAGCGCTGAGCCAAGGCGCCATCACCGGGACGAAGATGCAGTCCGCACGGGGATGTCCCTGCGGGCTGCAAACGTAAGAAGGTGACCCCCATGAGTGCACTTCTCCTGACG
Organism: Hyphomicrobium sp.; assembly: GCA_016793445.1. Lineage (GTDB taxonomy): Bacteria > Pseudomonadota > Alphaproteobacteria > Rhizobiales > Hyphomicrobiaceae > Hyphomicrobium_B. The sequence continues at coordinate 409,693 of JAEUME010000001.1, forward strand.
GCGCTGATCATCCTGCTGACCCTGTCCGCCATCGGCTATGTCGCCGCCCAGCGCGCCGCGCGCGAAGACCAGCCTGATCCCAAACTGACCTTGCTGCCAGGAGATATCTCCTATGAAAGTAAGAGCGGGAATGTAAAGGTCTACTTTCCGATCACGACTTCCATCGTGTTGTCGATCGTGCTGACGCTTCTGATGCGGTTCTTCGGCTGATCTTGAGAACGGAATTGCGACACGGGAGGGCGCAATGGGCGGGCGAGGTTCCCATCACCCCTGCTCTCATCCGCCCTGCCACGACTTCACTGCCTCCAGCGGATAGATCAGCATCAGCACGTTGAGCGTGAGGTTATCGCGGATCATATAGGCCATGAGGGCTTCAAGGCCGAAGAACAGCACCACACTGACCCAGACGGGCAGCCGGGAAGCCAGGGCGAAGCCGGCCATCATGGCGATGATATCGGCAACTGAGTTGATGACGCTGTCGCCATAGTAGTCGAGCGAGATCGTTGCCGCGCGATAGCGGTCGATGATGAGCGGCGTATTCTCCAGGATCTCCCATCCCGCCTCGATAGCGACGGCCGCCGCAAACCGTTGGCCCAAGGTCCACTGCGGCGTGGCCCACCAGAATAGTGCGTAAAACAGCAGCCCGTGCAGCACATGCGAGAGGGTGTACCAGTCGGTGAGATGCTGGGAGTTCTCCGAGCTTTGCACCACCCCGTGCCACAGCTTGATGGTGCCGCAGGTGCAGATCGGGACGCGCCCCATGGCCAGCAGCACAAGCGCCGTCACAACCAGGATGCCAGCGGCGACGCGCGCACTGTGCTTGTCCGTCAAGGTTCCCAAGTGCACGGTCAGTCCTCCACCCCGACCGGCGCCGCCTTGCGGGCTCTGCGGCGCGTGCGCCAGCGCACCCAGCCTTCCACCAACGCCCAGACGATGAGAAGGCCCAGCAGCATCGGCAGGGTAATCAGCGCCATCCAGCCCATAACGAACATGGTGGAGAGCACGCCGCCGATGTCCAGCCCCGCAATGGAGCACACGGAGGTTGAGGCTTCGTTGAGTTCGCAGCCCGCGAGCGCGGCGATGGTTGCGCTCGCCAGGACCGAGGCAAGCGGCAGCAGGCACAACGCGGCAAGCACGATGAAGATACGGCGAAGCAGGCGCATTCCTTTCCTCCCAGCATCCGCCGTCGGCCGGCCGTGCCGCATACGGGCAAGACGCCGTTTCCGTTCTAAGTAGAATCGCGAAACAACTCTCGATTCTCGTAATATCGTGTTTCTTCTTGGAAAAACCGTTCGCCTTGCTTTAGCCGATGAAAACGGCGCTGACAGGCACGCTGGAGCCACGCCGGCGGCGAAATTGTGCTGACACGTCTGGAACGGATGCTAGGCCCGTGACCCAAGACCGGCGTATCAAGCCAGCCGAACTTAGATCAGCCAACGGGGTGCGGACGACAGGTAGTGCGCGTACTCGTCTCCGAACGCGGCGAGCAGGTCGCGCTCCTCCTTGCGGATGACCGTGAGATTCATGGCCAGGACGTAGAGGGCGATGGCCGCAATCGCGCCTGAGATCGAGAAGACTGCGATCGACGCCAGAGGAATGAAGAACGCCACATAGATGGGATTGCGCGAATAGCCAAAGATCCCCGACGTCACCAGATGACCCGGCGCGCCGAACGTGTTGGCCAGCAACGACAGACGCATATGGCGCTGAATGGCAAGCACGCTGACAATAAACACCCCAAAGGCGCCAAGCAGCACATAGAGCCCTAGACCGCCGGAAAAGAGGCTCTGTGCCATGGCAGGAGAGGCCGCCAACGCCATGCCGGCGGCGAACGATGCACCGCTGATCCAGGCGGACAGATCGATGCGATTGAGCCCGCCTTTGAGTTCGATGAGGGGAGCTTGCAGTTCGATAGACGCCGGCATGGCTGTTTCTTCCGAGGCTCTTAACCATAACGCGCCGCATGGCAGGTTCGCGGCTGTTGTCCGACGGCTGCACAGCATCCCGATTTGGAACGCTATGCCGCGTCTGAAGGCAAACCTGCAAGGCCGGGGCCATGACCGGAATGCGCAAAGTCCGGCGTCCGGGAAAGCCGCGTTAGCGATCCCCGCTCTTGGGGAGCAACGCCTGCCTTGCGCGTTAACGCTTGCAGTCCGTCGGCGCGCTGCCCTAATGCACCAAAAAAGCAACGCGGCTGGGCACGGGCTGCATCGCGGCAAGACAGAGGAGCAAAAGTCGTGGCGGATCTTTCCAAACTGCGCGTTGGCCTCGAAGGCTCAGCACGGACGGTCGTCACGCCCGGGCGCATGGCACCCGCCATGGGTTCTGGCGGCGCGCCGGTCTTCGCCAGTCCTTCGATGATCGCGCTCATGGAAGGCGCGGCCGTCGATTGCGTGGAATCCCTCCTGCCGGATGATCACCAGAGCCTCGGCACCCATCTCGACGTGCATCATATCGCGGCAACACCTGAAGGGCTGACAGTCACCGCCCGCGCCAGGCTGACCGCGATCGACGGGCGCAAGCTCACGTTCTCTGTCGAAGCTCACGACGGGGTGGAAACCATCGGCAAGGGCACGCATGTCCGGGTCGTTGTCGACACGCCGCGGTTCATGTCGCGGTTGGCCCAGAAGGCCGGGCCGAAGGCGTAAATCGCGCCCAAACAAGCGTCACCTTTGCACGTTATTGCACCTGCACACAGCATGCTATGAAGATGGGCCAAGGGGTGTTTTGCACCCGCAACGGAGTGCACACGGTGATGTTGAGACGTCTCTGGCTTGTCCTGGCGATACCCGCTCTTGCTGGCGCGTGGGGGCTGCGCGCGCACGCCGAAGAGTGCACGGCGGCCGATTATGCCGCCGCCGTGGACCGCTCCGGCGCGGAGTTGAGCAGGGAGAGCCGTGCGGTCCAGCCCAAGATCCAGCAACGCATGCGCCGCTATCAGCAGGTCATGGGCCTACCTGATGCCGATTATGAGGACGCGGCGCTCCAGGCCATTCACGACGACCGCTTGGAACAGCTCGACATCAAAAGCAGCGAGCTTCTGTTGAAGATCGACAGCATGGGGCGGCTGCCCAACGGAAAGCCGCCGAGCTGCGCGGAGCTTGCCGATATCGACGCCTTGGGTAAGGAGCTGCTTGGGATCGTCCGCACCAAGTCGGATTATATTCTCGCCCGGCTCGATGCCAAGATTGCGGAGGCCGGCGGCTCCAAAGCAGCGACCACCACGCCGGCCAAGACCGAACCCGCCCAAAACGATCCTTCGAAGAGCCCGCCCGCGAAGAGCGTCCCTGCAAAGTCAGAGCCTGCCAAAGACGAAACTGCGAAGGCCCAGCCCGCCGCACCGACGCCGGAGCCCAAGACCGAAGCCAAAGAACCCAAGTCCCAATCCAACGCCGAGCCCAAACCGCAAGTTGCCGCGCGTGAGAACTGGCCCGCAAAGACCAAGCCGAGCGACGCCTTCCAGCCCGGCCCGGCGGCGGACGCCATCGTGACGGCCCCCGCGCCCGTCGATGGTCAGCGCGCGGGCGGCAATGAGGAAGGCTATTCCATTGATGAGATCCGCGACGCCACGCGCGGATTCTTCGGGACCATCTCAACAAGCCTCGCCAGCGTTATCGAACACGCCTTCAAGACTTCAGGCCGTCCGACTGCCTACGTGCTTGGAACCGAAGGCGGCGGAGCCTTTCTCGCCGGACTGCGCTTTGGCGAGGGAACCCTTTTCATGCGCAAACACCCCGAAACCCGGAAGGTCTGGTGGCATGGGCCCTCGATCGGCGGGGATTTCGGAGCCTCGGGCACGCGCACGATGTTCCTGATCTACAAACTCGACAACGAAGAGGGACTGTTCCGCAGCTTCACCGGAGTCGATGGCTCGGCATTTTTCGTGGGCGGCGTCGGCATGACTGTACTCAAGGGCGGAGACGTTATCATGGCGCCGATCCGCACCGGGCTCGGTCTGCGCGTGGGCGCGAGTGTTGGGTACGTACGCTTCACACCCGACCCGACGTGGAATCCCTTCTGACACGCCACATAGCGCAAAGACGACAAAATGGAAAAGCCCGGCGCAAAGTCCGGGCTTTTCTTATTCGATCGCTTCGGTCTGTAAACGCCGCGCATCACCAGCTGCTGGCGTATCCGCCGTAGCCCTTGTAATAGTAGCGGCGGGGTTGGTTGCCGCTTATCCGCTGCACCTTCTTGCCGCTTGCGTAGGGATAGGCCTTATAAGCCGCCGCGGCGTTACGCTTCTTGATGAAGTTCGGATTGTAGGCCGAGGACGAACTTCCAAAATCAAACAGGCCCCACCCACTGCTCCCGCTGGCGGCATACTGAGGCGCAGGTGCGTACTTGCGGCTGGCAATGACAGGTGCACCGTATTTGGGCGTTCCGTACACCGATACGCGTGTCAACTTGAGACCGTGCTTGTGCACAAGGTTGTAGAACGTCTTGGCGTTTGCCGGAGCAAGACGGATGCAGCCGTGCGAGGCCGGACGCCCGAGCATACCCGTTGCGTATGTGGCATGGATCGCGACGCCGCCATTGATGAAGACCGCATTCGGCATCGGCGCATTGTCATACTTGCGCGAGTACCACATCTTAGCCGTCCACTGCGGGCGGAAGGTTCCACGCGGCGTAGGGTGACTCGCTGTGCCCGAGGAGATCGGCCAAGAGTACTTCACCTGACCGTGCTCGCTGACCGTCAGCCTCTGAGCCGCAAGGTCGATCGAAACCTTCAAGGTTGGATCAGGTAATGGCGCGGGCTTAGGCTTGGCATCGGCTTGCTCGGGCTTGCTCTCTGGAGTTGCCGTTGCAGCTGGCGAGGAGGTTTCTGGTGCAGCCTCGGCAGTTGTCGCGGCGGTCGCGGCAGGTTCTTGGGCTACGTCCGAACCCTTGTCGGCTTTAGCGACCACCGTGGCATCCGCCTTGCCTGACTCGGCCTGGACAGCACCTGCGAAAAGCAAGGTGAGACTGGCCAGCGCCAGCACGCCTTTACGCAACATCATCAACTCCAATCTTGGAACAAAAAGACGAATACCGAACGACAACTATACGATAATCGGTGCTGAAAGCTTAACGCTGCGGGCGATTTCCAAATCGCCATGGCACTCGCGCCACGCCTGCGAAATTCCGCTATCCGATTGTCGTGACATGACATTTTTTATCGCTTCCGCCGCCTCTCTGGCGCCGATCGATAAAATGCGCGCTATTGTTGTTAGTAGACGGAGATCCGTGTGCGGCCCATCCCATGACTTGAGACGAGCGAGTACAACTGCCTGGCGTGGCCCGGCGCCAGCCGCACGCACCCATGGGAGGCAGGCCGTCCGAGGAACTGCGTGTGCTGCGTGCCATGAATCGCGTAGCCGCCCCGGAAGAAGATGGAGTACGGCATCGGCGCGTCGTCGTACTTCTTGGAGTACCAGACGCGCTCCAACCTATGGGCGCGATAGCTGCCACGGGGAGTGCGGTATCCTTTGCGGCCGGTCGATACGGGCCATGAATAATAGTGCATGCCGTCGACGAAGACGTTCATGGTTTGCGATCCAGTATTGATCTGGACGGAGACATCAGCCTTCGCCGCCATTGGCACGGCGATAGCGAACAGCGCCATCGCGGCCGCTGCCATAACCCTCAACATTGTAGATCCCCTCGAACGCAAGTGAGACGCGATACAAAACTTGCAGACGGCCTTTGCGGCCGCTGGAAACGATCTCCTATCTCAGCGCTTTGAAGCGGCTGCGAACTGGACGATCTATCCTATTAGAGAAGATCGATGATATGGCTAGCAAACGCAAGTCCGTATTGGCACCTAATCTGCGCACTTCGCTTTCATCGCGTCTGGGAAACACCTCCGGCGCCTATGTTTCGTTTTGATATCGCGGCCCTCAAATCTTCGTATGCGGCTAACGCGCGCGCACGCGCGCTTCCATGATCGACCAGTGGACTTGGGTATGTCTTGCCGGGAACGACGCCGGCGGACCGCAAGATCGGCGGCGGTGCGGTCCAGGGTGCGTGGATATACTCATCTGGAAGATTGGCGATTTCAGGACAAAACCGGCGCACGTAGACGCCCTTAGGATCGAATGTTTCACCCTGCCTTACGGGATTGAAAATACGAAAATACGGTGCCGCGTCCGCACCTGAACCCGCCACCCATTGCCAACTCGCCGCATTGTTGGCGAGATCGGCATCCACCAGCGTGTCCCAGAACCAAGCCTCGCCCTCCTGCCAGGGTATGAGCAGATCCTTGACGAGAAACGATGCCGTGATCATGCGCACGCGGTTGTGCATGTAGCCCGTCTGCCAAAGCTCGCGCATTCCCGCATCGACGATGGGAAAGCCGGTCAAGCCTTTCTGCCAGGCCTTCAAATGCGTGGCGTTCTTTTTCCAGCCGAAATGCGCGAACTCGGATCGAAATGGCTTGTCGGGCAGATCGGTCCAGTGAAACAGCAGCGTGTAGGAAAACTCACGCCACGCGAGTTCCTTGAGAAACATCTCGTGCCCCTTGTCGGCCATGTGCATTTGCGCCGCCACCTGCTGCGCGCGGTGCCAACACATGCCGGGCGTGATTTCGCCGAAGTGGAGATGCGGTGAGAGCCGCGAGGTCCCTTCGAGATCCGGCCGGTTTCGCAGATCCGCGTAGTCCGCCATCGCATTCTTGAGAAAGCTGTTGAGCCGCGCATGCGCGCCAGCTTCCCCAGGCGTCCATGCGTTGCGCATCCCACCCGCCCAATCGGGCTTAACCGGAAGCAGATCGAGCGCTTTAAGCGGAAGACCTTTTGGAACACGTGAGGGGGCTGGAATGTTGCGAGGTGCAGGCTTGGGCGCCGGCACGACGAGCCCTTGCCGCAACGCGCGCCAGAACGGCGTGTAGACTTTATAAACGTCGCCGCTTTTAGTGCGGATGTCTTCGGGTTCGCGCAGCAGCGCTCCGCCGTAGCGCTTGAAGGTGATGCCGGCGCGGTCAAATTGTGCCTTGAGACGCGACTCCAGCGCGACGGCATGGGGCTCATAGGCGCGCGAGCAGAAGACGGCCACCGCTTTGGTCTCCTCCGCCAACCCAATAAGCACCTTCTCGGCCTGCCCCCGAAGCAAAGCCAAGCGATTGCCACGCTCCGCGATATCCTTTGCCAGCGCAGCCAGACTCATGTGCAGCCACCAGCGGGAAGCGCCGCCCATGCGCCACCGGCCTGGACCTTCATCATCAAGAATAAAGATCGCAACGATAGGCGCGCCGGTCGCAACCGCGGCAGCTAAAGCACGGTTGTCACCGACGCGCAGATCGTTGCGAAACCAGACGATGACGGGAGACTGTGACATGCGCGCTATCCCAAGATGGCCCGTTGACGACGTCGCGGTGACGGCCTGCACCACGCGCCGCAGCGGCGGGCCGCCGGTATAGGACCCACCCGGCGCCGCAACAGAAAGCACACCGGCTCACGCCGCTGCACACAATTGCTTAAACGCGGCCAGGCTCAAGTGGATCATAGCCAGCGCGGCTGGAGCGCTTTGCAATTTTGCAGAACCGCTCTCTCCCTCTCGCGGAACGGATGAGAATTTCGCGAAGCTTCAGGCGAGCTTCATGCCCCGCTGAGCATTCTAATTAAATAGAAGATCGAAGATGCTCTTGGGTTTGGGCTGGTGCCGGCGCTGCGACGATGCCGAGCGCCGCGGTTTTTGATCGCCTTCTCCCATTCCAAACGGCTGTCCCCAGGGAGACCACGCCGAACCGCTGTAGGACTTCGATGCCGCGCGCCGCGAGGTCCCAGGCGATGTCGGGATCGCGGGCTCCGCCACCCCGCGCGCGCTCATGCGCAAGGGAAACTCGTCGGTGACGCCATCGATGCTGGCAATCTGAACCCGGTCATCCTCCCAAGTCCATTTGGCGACGCGGGCGCCCTGCCGGCTGGGCTGCACCGCGACGACCTTGGCATTGTCGATATCGACGATAGCCGACTGCTCGGTCTCCTCCGGGCCCGATGTTCCGATCACGCGGCCAGCCGAAAAGCGCAAGACGCCGTAACCTTTGTAGGGTTCCTTCTTCAGCTCCCATTCGAGGAGCTTCGGCGTACCCTCACCCATCATCTCCAGCGGGATGCGAACGCTGGGAAATTCATCCGACACCGCGAAGAACGCGGCCTTGCGCGAGACCACGCGCCAGTTTCCGGTGCCCGCATCAGCGACAATCTCCTCGGCTGCGGTGTCGTCGGACGCGCCCAGCCGCTTCAACGCATCTTCCGCCATTTTCCAGCCGGGCTTTAAAACCAGCGCGTTGCGTTGCGCGGCAATCGCCGCATCCGGCCGGCCGCGCGCCACCTCCATCTCGCCCAACACCCATTGCACCTCAGCCCTGGCCGAGCCGAGCTTCAGGGCCGCATTCATATCCTTTTGCGCCACGTCGAGCTGCTGGGTCTGCTTGTAGAGATACGCGCGATAGGCAAACGCGACTGCCGAACGCGGGTCTAATTCAATGGCGCGATTGAGATCGGCAAATCCTGCGTCGTAGGCTTCCGCCATGCCGTTGGCCAGCCCGCGCGCCTCGTAAGCCTCGACGGATGAAGGCGCAAGCTCGATGGCGCGGGTGAAATCGTTGATCGCCGACATAACGTTGGCTGCATCGAGATACGCATAGCCGCGAACGATATAGAGTTCGGCGTTGGTGCCGTCAAAGGCTGCCGCGCGCGAGAGATCCTCGATCGCCTCCTCGCCCTGGCCGATGGCAAGCCGCGCCTGCGCGCGGTTGCGGTAGGCGGTCGCAAACCGCGCATCGGAGTTGACCGCACGCGAAAAGTCGCGAATGGCCGCGTGCGGCTTGCCCGCCGCCAGATGCGCAAGCCCACGCCCCGACAACGGCGGTGCACTTTGCGGCGACAGCTCGATTGCGCGCGTGAAATCGGCGATGGCCTGCGTCCGCTGACCAAGCCTCAGCCGCGCGTTGGCGCGGTTGGAGAAGGCCGCCGCATAGGATGGCGCCAGAAGGATCGCGCGATCGTAATCCTTGATCGCCTCGTCGTACTGCCCAAGGGAAACCAGCAGATTGCCCCGATTGTTGTAGGCCGGAGGATATTCGGCAAACAATTTGAGGGCCGCATTGTAATCGTCGAGCGCCAGCTTCGCCTCGCCGCTCTTGGCCAACGCGACGGCGCGGTCGTTGAGAATCGCTGCACGGCGATCGTTGGCAAGCCCCGTGTCGCTCAACGCTTCTGTGTAGGTTGCGACGGCTTTGGCTGTATTGCCACGCGCTAATTCCTGGGCGGCTTGTGAAGTCTTCTGGGTGGGGGATGCCGCCGCGTTGCTCGCGTCCGATGCTCCGCCGGCCGCCTGAGGTGTTTGCGCGGCCGTGCCGGCCTCCCCGCCAGCTTCCGCAGCATCAACGCGAGCGCCCAATCCGGCCGGCGCGGCAAGAAGCGACGCCACAAGACCGCTGAACAACACGGATGAGAGCAAGCGAAGGCGCATTAATCCTCTTGGAAAGGGTTCTCTTCTAGCGGTTCATGACCCCCGACTCACATCTGCTGGGGCGATAAATGCTTCTAGCGGCCCATTATGGCCCGTCGAGGACGAAATGCCAAAGCGAGCCGCTTACAAACGGCAAATCCCGGGTTCTCTTGACCGTTTCTGGGGCTCGTCCTAGAGCCGGAGCATTGTGAGACGACGGGGGACCTGCGCATGAACCTGTGGTTGCGGCTGATCGGGGTGCTCATCGCCGGCCTGTTCGGACATGCTTTGCGCATGCCGCAGGATGTGTCGCGCCTGAAGTTGCGCGTGTGGCCGCATGACCTGGACCCCTTCCGCCATATGAACAACGGCAGATACCTTACGATCATGGATTTGGGTCGTACCGACATCATGGTGCGCTCAGGCCTGCTGCGCGCCGCCCGGCGTCACAAGTGGACCCCGATCGCCAGCGCCGTCGTCATACGATTTCGCCGTGAGATGCGGCTCTTCCAGAAGTTCCGGCTGGAGTCGCGCATCCTTTGGTGGGACGAAACACGCAGCGTCATCGAGCAGGTTTTTGTCATGGACGGCGGCAAGCACGATGGCCAGGTGGCCGCCCACGCCTTGTTTCTTGGCGGATTGTATGACCGCGCAATCCGCAAGTTCGTGCCCATCGCGAGGCTCATGGAGGAGGTCGGCGCTTCAGGTGAAAGTCCCCCCATGCCCCCGCAAGTCGCCGCTTACCTTGCCACCGACGCCGCCATGAAAGAGATGCTCCTGCGGAGCGCCAGCGAGGGTACATCGGCCAAGACGCCTGCTGCATCGTGACGGACGGCTCATGGCCATGGCCCCGGACCTCACTTGCCTTTCAGGTGCCCACACGCAGCTTCTTCAAGACTTGAGGCACCGTCTCGGGAAGATCCTCGGCAATCAATCCTGGGCCGAACACGTTGGCGCACTCGCCATGCAGCCACACCGCCGCACAGGCCGCCTCGAACGCCGGCATGCTTTGCGCCAGCAATCCGCAGATGAAGCCCGCGAGCACGTCGCCTGAGCCCGCCGTTGCCAGCGTTGGCGGCGCATTGCTATTGATGGCAGCGAAACCATCGGGCCGGGCAATCACCGTATCAGGGCCCTTCAACACTATCACTGCCCTGCTCTTGCGCGCAGCCGCGCGAGCCCGTTCGAGCTTGGATGCGATCTCCGCCTCGGCGGGAAACACGCGTTTGAATTCCCCGTCGTGCGGTGTCATGACGACGCCCCCGCACTCCACCTTGGCGATGGCCTCAAACAGCGTCTCGGGGTGATTGGTCGTCGGCCGTGTGGCGCCCGTGAACCCGAATCCAACCGTTCCGGTCCCCTCATCAACGGTCTGCGCAAAGGAGGTCAGCGCGTCTGCATCGAGCACGCAGGCAGCGCCCGAGCGCAACGCCGCAAGTACGAGGTCACGCGTGTCTTCTCCAACGCCTGCGCCCGGTCCGATGACCACCGTGTTCTTTCGCTTGTCCTCCAGGATTTCGCTCAAAGCTCGCGCCGACGGGCACGGGCACAACATGACGGCGGTGAGCTGCGCAGCGTTTTCAGTGAGAGCGGAATCAGGACTTGCGACCGTGACGAGCCCGGCCCCCATGCGCAACGCGGCCCGCGCCGACATGCGTGCAGCCCCCGTCTTGAAGGCAGGTCCCGAGACGACCAGCGCATGGCCGCGCGCATACTTATTAAGATCATACATTCCTTCATTGGCGCGCGCCGGGTATTCATCGAGCCACAGCATCGGCGCATTCTCAAATGCCGACGCAATGATCCGATGTTGGCCCGCGTTCTCGTGAGCCTCCCAGTCGGATTTTTCCGACATACCCTCCCAAGCGCCAAGTCCTTCCACCGGATAGTGAGGATCCGTTGCAAGCAAGTCTCCCGGAATGCCAATATCGGCTACGACGACGCGGCCGCATCTGGCACGACCGGGATACAGCAGGTGACCCGGCTTCTTGCGGAAAAACGTTATCGTTCGCGCGGCCTGCACGACCGGGCCGCCTGCGGAGCCCGTACTGCCGTCGACACCACTGGGCACATCGACCGCAAGCACCGGGCACTTACGGCCGACGACATTGGTCCAATACACGGCAATCGCAGCCAACCCCTCGATAAGTTTAGAAAGTCCCGCACCGAAAATCGCATCAATGATGAGATTGCTGTCGCGCAGGCTGTCCAAGCTCTCTTTGGAAACCGGCACAATGGGTCCGTTCCAGCGCCTGGCCATCTCGGCGGCGTCGCCCTTGAGCTTATCGACCGGCACGAGGCAGGCCACGCGCACGTCGTAGCCGCGCTCCTTCAGGTGGCGCGCCGCGACGAAGCCATCGCCGCCGTTGTTGCCGGGCCCGCAAAGAACCGCGATGCGCGATCCCGGCGCCACCATTTTCGCCGCCTCGCTGGCGACCGCGCGGCCCGCATTCTCCATCAGGGTGAGAGAGGGCACGCCCGACGCCACGGCGCGGCGGTCGGCTTCAGCCATCTCCTCGGTCGTGAGCAGTTCATTCATGGTGACTGGTGCCCCGCTCTATGCCTGCGGCTTTTCGACCTTCGGTGGGCCAATCCTGCCCATACCGCAACGGATCTTCCGGTTCGCGCCGCATGAATTGTCATTTGCCACCAAAACAGCCACGAGCTTGCGCCTATTTTTTCCCCACGACGCCTAATAATTGGACTATTTATGCCCCGCCAAGCCGCCGAATTCGGCCAAGGTAAAATCTAACGTGCTGTAAATCCTTACAATCACACCGCACTGCCGATCTGGCACAACCCCTGCTAACGGTGTGGGCCAAGACCGGCAAGGGATGAAATCAAGCTCTAAACCCAAGGGGCGCCATGAAAAAAATCGAAGCTATCATCAAGCCTTTCAAGCTGGATGAAGTGAAAGAAGCACTGCAGGAAATCGGCCTTCAGGGCATTACCGTCATCGAAGCAAAGGGCTTTGGCCGCCAGAAGGGCCATACCGAACTCTATCGCGGCGCCGAGTATGTTGTGGACTTCTTGCCGAAGGTGAAGATCGAGGTGGTGCTGACGGACGAGCTGCTCGACAAGGCCGTTGAAGCCATTCAGAAGGCCGCCAAGACCGGCCGCATCGGGGACGGAAAGATCTTCATTTCTTCCATCGAGGACGCCATCCGCATCCGCACCGGCGAATCCGGCCGCGAAGCGATCTAACAAATGACCAACCAACAGCCATGCCTAAGTTTTAGGCTTGGCAAGTTCTGCACGCGCGGATACGCGTGTTCCGCCCAAACGACTTGCAAGACAGGGGAGTTCTTATGAAGAGCGCGAGTGACGTCCTGAAACTCATCAAGGACAAAGATGCGAAGTTCGTCGACCTGAGGTTCTCGGACACCAAAGGCAAAATGCAGCACGTGACCGCGGACGTGTCCTGCATCGACGAAGATGTTTTCAACGACGGCTACGCGTTCGACGGTTCCTCGATTGCCGGCTGGAAGTCGATCGAAGCCTCCGACATGCTTTTGATGCCCGATCCCGCCTCTGCGCACATCGATCCCTTCTTTGCCCAGACGACGATTGCGATCTTCTGCGATGTCATTGAGCCTTCGACGGGGCAGGCCTACGAGCGCGATCCGCGCGGCATCGCCAAGAAGGCCGAAGCCTACATGATGTCGCTTGGCATCGGCGATAAGGTCTTCTTCGGACCGGAAGCCGAGTTCTTCATCTTCGACGACGTGAAGTTCTCCGTCGACATGTACAATGTCGGCTTCAAGCTCGACTCCTCGGAACTGCCGACGAACTCTTCGACCGACTACGAGATGGGCAACCTCGGCCACCGCCCGCGCGTCAAGGGCGGCTACTTTCCGGTGCCTCCGATCGACAGCTGCCAGGACATCCGTTCTGAGATGTTGTCGGTTCTGATCGAGATGGGCGTCACCGTCGAGAAGCATCACCACGAGGTCGCCGCCGCTCAGCACGAGCTTGGCGTCAAGTTCGGCCCGATGATCACCATGGCCGACCATATGCAGATCTATAAATACGTGGTCCATCAGGTCGCCCAGGCCTACGGCAAGACGGCCACCTTCATGCCCAAGCCGCTGTTTGGCGATAACGGCTCGGGCATGCACGTCCACCAGTCGATCTGGAAGGGCGGCCAGCCGATGTTCGCTGGCGACAAGTACGCCGACCTGTCGCAAATGTGCTTGCACTACATCGGCGGCATCCTGAAGCACGCCAAGGCCATCAACGCCTTCACCAACCCGTCGACCAACTCCTACAAGCGTCTGGTTCCCGGTTACGAAGCGCCCGTTCTGCTCGCCTACTCGGCGCGCAACCGCTCCGCTTCGTGCCGCATCCCGCACGTGTCCTCGCCCAAGGCCAAGCGCATCGAGGTTCGCTTCCCCGATCCATCGGCCAATCCCTACCTTGCCTTCACGGCGATGCTCATGGCGGGCCTCGATGGCATCCAGAACAAGACCGACCCCGGTCCCGCGATGGACAAGAACCTGTACGACCTGCCGCCGGCAGAACTCGCCCAGATCCCGACCGTCGCCGGCTCCTTGCGCGAAGCGCTCGACAGCCTGGACAAGGATCGCGAGTTCCTCAAGAAGGGCGGCGTCATGAACGACGACATGATCGACGCCTACATCGCGCTGCGCATGGAAGAAAACATGCGCTACGAGATGACGCCGCATCCGATCGAGTACGATATGTACTACTCGGTTTGATGTTGCAGCAGTTTCAAAAAGAAACGGCCCGGGTCGCTCCGGGCCGTTTCTTTTTTCGTGTGCGCCACCGACGTGCGGCTACTTCACTTCGATGCGTCCCGTCATGTTGGGATGGTAGCGGCAAATGTAGGTGATGATGCCGGGTTCCTGCAGTTTTACGCGCTGCGTTTCTCCCGGCGCCATGACGATGTCGAAGTGGGCGGCCTCGTCGGTCGCCGTGTGATCGATAAAGTCGCCGTTCACCCATTCGATCGTGTCCCCTGGCTTGGCCGTGATGGATGCCGGCGAGAACGTGAGATCACCGACGGTGACGCGGATCACCCCACCTGCCCCGCCGCCGGCCAGCGCCACGCCAGCAAGCACCACGCTTGCCAATGCCAGACCCGATGCAACGTACGCGCGCGGCCTCACTTCTGCAGCTCCTTCAAAACGTGCTCTGCATGCTGCTCGTGCCCCTTGAAGATCTTCAATCCCGTTTCCAGCAAGCTCTTCAGCTCTCCATTGGATGCGGATGGAATGAGGGTCTTGTCGAGAGCACCATTGACCGTCTTGTGATAGTTGACCTCGTTTTCGGCATAGGCTTGGTCGAAGGCAGCGCCGGATAGCTTTTCAAGCTCGGCGCGTTTGGTTTCGGCACTCTTCACCAGCGCCTTGCTCGTGTCGTTGTCCTCAGGCGTGACGTTGAGCTTCTTCACCAGGGCCAACGCCTTGTCGTTGACCGCCTTGTGGTCGCGCACCATATCCTGCGCGAACGACTTCACCGCCGGACTGTGCGCACGCGTCAGCGCGAACTCTGCGGCCTTAACGTCGATGTCTCCGGCGGTGTAGGCGATGTGTGCGATCTGCGCGTCGTTGAGTTTGTCCGCAGCGCCCGCGTTTATCGCGAGCAACGCAGATGCAGCGACCGTGAAGAATGCTGCAGCTTTGATCAGTTTCATCCTTACTCTCCCATGAGCTTAGCGTGAGACCACAAGGTCCGCGCTCTTACCTGGAAGATTGGATGAGACCGCTGCCGTAAAGTTCCCTCTAATCGTCAGCGCTGCGAAAGTTTCTGCACAACCGCATCGGTCAGCCGTCCGCAGCGTGCGCCGTCGAACGGAAACAGGTCGGTGAACAACGGCTCGATATGATCGTCAAGCGCCTCGCGCAACATCTGGCGCGCGCGGAAAAGCCGTGTCTTCACCGTCTCCGGACGAACCCCCAGCAGCTCCGAGGTTTCCTCTATGCTCAGGCCCTCGATAGTCCGCGCCACGAGAACCAGACGGAATTCCTGCGGCAGCTGATCGATGGCGCGCTCGAGAAGTTTCGTGATCTCATTTTGTGCCAAGGCACGCTCCGGATCGATGGGGGGACTGCCCGCGAGCGGGAACGGAATGATATCTGCCACGGGCCCCGGTTTGTCCGGAACCGGGGCCGCGGGCAATTCGTGCCTGCGGCGCAGGCGCTGCAGGGCCTCGTTCATGACGATACGCGTCAGCCAGGTGCCCAATCCCGCGTCGTGGCGAAACGAAGCCAGAGAAGAAAAGGCCTTGAGGTAAGCGTCCTGCAGCACATCTTCGGCTTCCTGGTCGTCGTGCACGATGCTGCGCGCGACGCGGTAAAGCTTGCGGTTGTGCGTTTGCAGGATCATGCGAATCGCGACTTCGTCGCGGTCTACCGCGCGCGCGATCAGATCGGCCTCCTCGCGCCGCGTGCAAACATCCAGACCGTGGCTCATGTTTCCGGCCTCCTCCAGACTTTCTGTGTATATCCGCGGTTGGATGCGCGCGCACAGCAAAGGTTCCCGGCGGCAGCGCTTTTCAGGCTAGGCGGAGAAGATTTTTTGCGATGCGCGACAAGGTAACGTGGCGCAGGCGCCACTGCGGGCGCCCAGGCCTGAATTTAGGAGTAACGATAGGCGCCGCCAGCGACGTCTGAGCAGCGCAAATGTGCTAGAATGCGCCCACACAGTACGGGTTGCGGCCGGGAGAAGAGCCTGGAGGCTCCCTCCTTGAGGACTACAGCAAGTGGCGCCGTGGATTCGTGCTTTTGCGAAACCATGTGGGACGCGGTCTTGCAACCGCCGAAAGGACTCCCATGATCAAACACCACCATTTCATTGGACGTTTCGAAGTCACCTCGCCGCCCCTTGAAGGCGACCAAGGTTATCTAGAGTCATGGATGTTCGACCTGATCGAAGCCCAGGGCATGAAGGTCTTGTCGGGCCCCCATGTCGCGTTTGTCGATAACCCTGGCAATCGCGGCTTGACGGGAGTCGCCATCATCGAAACCTCGCATGTCGCGGTTCACATCTGGGACGAGACCGCGCCAGCACTCGTGCAGCTCGATTTCTACACCTGCGGCACGCTGCGCAAGGACCTCATTCTGGAAGCCATTGCGCCGTGGGGTGTGGCCAAGCACGCATTTCTCGTGCTCGACCGCGAGAATGATGTCGTGGCGATGGAGACGGCCTGACCAAAGTTCGCGTGCTGGTTGGCCTGCCCCGCACGCTCGTTAATGCGTGCGGGTTTAATAGAACAGCAGCACGCCCAGGCATCCGGCGATGAGCGCATAGTAGAAAAACTGGCGCTCGCGCACTAAAAACCATGTCACCACGCGGCGGGGAATGTCGGCCCAGTGATAGCGCGCGAGAATGCCAAACCCCAGACCGACCGCCAGACCAAGCACTGCCGATCCCATATGCAGCCCCGTGCCCGGCATCATGGCCTGCACGCCCTGACTGTTGAGCCAAGGCATCATGAGAGCGAGCACGCTGAGCGTCATCACGCCCAACGCCAGTATGGAAAAGAACTGCAGAACCGAGCGCATCATCGGCAACACGCTTTCGCGAAGGGTCTATCTGGCAGCAGGGCGTGGCTTTGCCCGCAATCCGCCTGCCTCTGCAGATTAGAAGGGGGAAGCAAATATTTTGTTAACCATGCTGCCCTGTAGGGAGCCGCCCAAGACCTCGCCTGCACTGCGGGTATTTCAGTCCGACATCACAGCGCTCGCGGCGGCCTGCTGCCTCATGGGCGACGCGCCGGGCGGCGCGATGGGCCGCATTGAGGGCAGGCCATCAAGGGTCGCAAAGACCTCTGACGCGTCTTGCGGGCGCACGCCGCGGCTATCGAGCAAGTGATCGCACAACGCCGCATAGGCCTCGCGTGCAGGATCGGCGCTCTTGTCCGCAAGGAACAAGTCCACAAGGCGGCGATGGATGAGATTCGTTATTGCAAGAGCATGATGGCGTTCGACGTCGCGGCGCAGAATGGCACGGCGGCCCTTCCGGCTCGCCGATCGCAACCGCAATCCGAGCCGCTGGATGAAGCTGGGCGCTGCCTCCCGTTCCGCTGCGCCGTCGGCTTTCGGGAGCTTGAAGACGAGTCCTGGCAGGGGCGCGGCGAAGGGCCAGCGCCAACTTTTGAACACTTGGTCGGGTGCAACGACGTGCAACGTATGCTCGTCAAGGCCGAGTTCACCATAGTCCCTCACGAAGGCGCGGCCCCCCGCCGGCGGCGCGCCAAACGCAACGACACAGGCGACATTGCGTCCACGCTTTGCAAACTCATAAGCCGCGAGCATCGCGATGCTGCCGCCGCGATGATGCCCCGCTATGAGAATGGCCGGCTTTTCATCGTCTTCGCCTTTCGGCACGACACCGTTGAGCCACGTCTCAACGCCCTCGCGCAGACCAGCCCAGGCGCGCGCCGCCCCGCGTGCCCGCGGCGCCGCGTCCCAAACGGTGTCTTCCGGCACGTACTGGCGTGGACCGGCCTTCGGGCTGAAGAGTGTTTCGGCCACGGCGCGTGGACAGGCGCCTCCGGGGTCGGCGAGTGCGATGACAATGGCGCCTTCAAACACAAAGCACAGGGCCTGTGCCTCCCCGTGCCGCACCAGATGCGGCGCCGCTGTGCGCGGACAATGGGTGCCAAGATAATGCGCCCCATCGTCATGATAGGCGATCGCACAGGCGTAGCCGAGGAACTCTGCCAGCGCCACCGGGATACGCCCTTGCGCAAGCGCCTGCCGGCTCTGCGTGATCATGACCTTGCGCGCGGATGCGGGCTTGCCGAGCCCGGCAAGATAGTGCTTCACGGCAACCTCATTGAAAGGATGGAACTGAAGCTCCGGCTCGGCGCTGCGGCAGGTCCGAGCCTGGCTTTGCGCAGGCTCGCGCGCCCTCGCACGGGTTGCCTCACGCGGCTCACCGTCCGACACGCTCCGGCCAAGCGCTCTGCGCTGTCCCACGAGGCCCGCGATCAATAGAAGCAACGCACCGGCGCTGACCGAGAGCAGAGCGGGAGCGAACGCCGCCGGAAAGTCGCTTATTCTTGCTTGAGACGGGTCGGAGGCATCGTAGAGCACGGCGACGCCCTCGCCGGGAGCATAGCGCACAGCGCTCGATGTCTCCCCCGCCATGAAGGTGTGATGCTCCCCGCGCTCATCGACAAAAGCGACGACCGGCGCACGGCGCGCATCATGGTCGCGGTCGACAAGTTTTACGATCTGTCCGGCAGCCCTGCTCGATCTCCAGATCACGTGAACCTCAAGGGCGGCGAGGGTCGCGCCCCAAAGCATGACCGAAACACCGGCGAGCGCGGCCAGCGTCGCGAGCAGGCTGCGGCGCTTGCTCGGGTCTTGTTGCTTCGAAGTGGCCGTCGTGCCTGCCAACATCCCCGCCATTCATGCCCTTGAATATCGAACCGCATTTGGTGCCAACCAAACGGCACGGACAAGGCAGCCCGATGGCGATCAATCAGCGACGGGATCGGCCCGCCAGCCAAAGCAAAGCCGCGAGCGCCAAGGTCATGGCCAGCGCCATGGCATTAACAAAGCCTGCGACGGGTGAAACCGACATAGCCACCCCGGCCGCCGCAGGGCCAAGTATGGCTCCAAGTTGGTACATCACCAGAAAAGCCGCGTTTGCGGCCGCGAGGTCGCGCGCCTCGACTTCCTCGCCCACGACCGCCAATCCCACCGTGTAGAACCCGAGCACCACGCCACCCAGAACGAACGCCAGCGGGAATGCCCACGGCGGATTGGCCAGCCCAGCCGGCAGCAGCAGCGATAGAGCGATGAACGCCACAGCGAGCGCCGCCGTGACATGGGTCCGCGCGACCTTGTCAGCGAGATACCCGATGAGAAATTGCAGCGCGACACCACCGGCCGTCATGAAGCTCATGAGGCGCAGCGCTGTTGCCTGGTCGAGACCGCCCGCAAGGCCCACGTTGCCGATGAGCGCGAGATAGCTCATTTCGGCAAAGCCGCCAATGAAGCCGCCCATCATGCCGACAGGCGCAAGGCGCACGGCCGAGAAGGGCGAATGGCTCGAACCATTCTCCGACACGTCGGGCGCAAGCCGCGACGCCAACACGATCGGCAGCCCCGCAAATGCCATAGATGCGGCGCCCGCCACATAAGGCGCCAGCCCGGCAAAACCCGTCACATCGAGCAACAGCGGGCCAACGGTGTAGCCGGTAAAAAACGAGATGGCGTAAATGGCGATGACGCGCCCGCGCGTTTCCTCGCGCGTGACCATATTGATCCAGGTCTCCCCCGCAAGCCAGGGCAGCGCGAGCCCCGCGCTCATCAAAAAGCGGATGGCGATCCAGGCATAGACATCCTGGAACAGCCCCAATGCCATGAACCCGGCGGCGCCCGCGAGGCAGCCCAGCGTAATGGCTCGGACCGCGCCCCATCGGGCGACGAACCTGGGCAGGAACGGCAGCGCCGCCAACACCCCCATGGACGGGGCGGCGCCTGCGATCCCGATGAGCCACTTGGGCGTTGCCCAGGCTTCAAGTGTCAGAGAGGTGAGCGGAAATCCGATGCCGAACGCCAACCCAACGCCGAACGCCGCTGTGATGACGGCGGCAAGGCTGGCAACACGGCGGCGCTCTTCACTTCGCGACGCCCTGCCCGGTGGCGTGCCCGGCTCGGGCGATGCAGCCCCTGGCGATGTCATGTGCCGGCCGCAACATTGCGCCGGGCATCCGCCAGAGCCGGCGCAAGAGACTGCGCAAACAGGTCAAGATCGGCGCCGGTTCCGCAGCTGACGCGGATGCAACGGTCCAAAGGCGCCACCGCCGGCTTTCGGATGAAGACACCACGATCGAGCACGCCATCCAGCACACGCTTGGCAAACGCGCCATCACCGCCGCAGTCTATGGCGACGAAATTGGTCGCCGAGGGCAGCGGCTCAAGACCACAGGAGCGCGCAATCGCCGCGATGCGGTCGCGCGCGCGGGCGATTTGGCCCACCACGTCCGCGAGATACGGCTGATCGTGAAGGGCCGCGAGCGCACCCAGCTGCCCGACACGGTTGATGCCGTAGTGATTACGCACCTTGTCGAAGGCGGCGATGATCTCCGGATGACCCAGCGCATAGCCGATACGCGCACCCGCCAAGCCATAGGCCTTGGAGAAGGTGCGGTAGCGGATCACCTGTGGATTCGTCACGTCGATGGGCGGCAAGGTCCCTTCGGGCGCCGTGTCGGAGTAGGCTTCGTCGAGTATAAGCAGCGTTTCCGGCGGCAGCTCCGCAATCAGTTGGGCGACATCTTGCGCTGGCCACCACGAGCCCATGGGGTTGTTGGGATTGGAGACGTACAGAATGCGCGCCTTTTGCGCGTGTGCTGTCTCAAGTAGCGCGGCCAAGTCCTCGCAGTCATGCGCCATCGGCACCTTGATCAGAAGACCGCCGTGGGCGAGCACGTGGAAATTGAAGGTCGGATAGGCGCCATCAGAGGTAACCACCGTCTGACCGGGCACCAGATACATGAGACAGGTGAGACCGAGCAGCCCGTCAATGCCTTCGCCAATGACGACGTTGGAGATGTCGAGGCCATGAAATGCGCCAAGTGCGGCGCGCAGGTCGTGGTTCTCAGGATCGGAATAGCGCCAGTTCGTCTCGGCTGCTTGGCGCATGACGGCGATGGCCTTGGGACTGGGCCCGAAGACACTTTCGTTCGCACCAAGGCGCGCGAGGAACTTGCGGCCCGTTTCGCGCTCGATGGCCTCGGGCCCTACGAAGGGCACGAGCCTGGGCAGAGCTTCAATGACGGGAGAGAACGGGATGCGCGGCATGGCTGGATGAGATGTCAGATCAGGCACAACTCGGCAAGCGCCTTACGCATGCCGGGCGGCATGGCGGCAATGCCGTTGCCCGTTCCTTTGCCTAAATCCTCTGGGGCATCTTCGGCCGTCAGGTACCGCCAGCCTTGAAACGCCCGGCGCGGAACGGGCCGAACGGGAACGATTTTGGGATCGAGCACCATGACGCAGCACGGCGTACCGTCCTCTTTGGCACCCTCCTCGAAGGCGACAAAACGCTGGCGGGCCGTAATGATGCCTTTCATCACCCAATAGAGCGAACCGCCATCGAGCAACTCCTGCTGCCGCTTGGGGCTTTGAAACGTCGTGTGATAGGGCAACGGAGCCAGCCCCTTTTTCTTGCGCGCTGCCATGCGTCCAAGTTGCCAATCCGCTAGGTCTTCAATGGCGTGGGCGCCGACGCACAGCTTGATCATATGAAGTGCCATGGAGCGATTTGACCTCAGTCTTTGGCCAGGCGCAATCGCCCTGTCCACAGTCCTGATTCTCCAAACGCGGGCCGCTACTTAATCGTGCAGGTCCCGGCATACTGCGCAAACATCGGCTGACCAAGCAGGCCAAAGTGGCGCGAATGCACTGCCGGCTGGACGCCGGGCGTGGCCGGATCTGCGTCGTAGATGGTCGTGAGGTTGAGGAAACCCTCGTTGGCCACCTCAAGGAAGTGATTTGCGTTGAGGGCCCGCACGATACGCAGCTTCCCCGCCTCCTTGCCTTCGATGACGAGCTTGGCCGACTGCCCTTCGAGATCGATATCATCAATCTCGAACTTCAACGGCGACGGGGCCGAATTGGAGAACTTACCGGCTTCATAGCTCCACACATGCCCGGTCTCGAAACTGCAGATGAGCTTCACCGGAGCCTTCTCGGCAGACAGAGGGGTGGTCAGCGCCGCAATGCAGACCATTGCCATCCCTGGACCTAGAGCCAGACTGCTGCGTGCGGCCATCGACGGCTTCCTTCTGAAAGAGGGTTGGCTCGGACTGTTGACCTTAAAAAGGGCAGCCCTGGAACAAGATTGCGTCGATAGAAGCCCGGACGACGCAAGAACGCAACGGCTTCACCACATTCAGCATCGTTGGACGCATCGCACCTCGGCAACACGTGACTAAATTGTTAAGCGAAGGGACTTGGCTCCGAACTCGGCCCTGAAAGCGCCGAATATCTGGTTCCTTTGACGGCTGTGACACCGACATCCTCAGTCCTGATCGCCTTGGCGGCTTGCATGTTGTCCGCGCTTACGGGCTGCGCGGCCAACAATCTTGAGTCCGCCACGGCTTCCACCGCAGGATTTGTACCCGCAGCGTCGGGCGAGGGAAATATTCAGACGGCCGCCACCGGCTACGAGCTCACACCTGAGGAGCACGGCTACGATTGCAAGCGCCTGACCGGAAGGCTCCAGATTCGCATCCTCGAATTGCGCAGCCGGCTGAGCGATGCCCAAACCTCTGCGTTGTCGCGCTCGTTCAATACCGTCGGTTCCGCGGCGTTCGGTGGCACAAACTTCGGACTCGATCCCAAAAGTGATCGCGTACACGACGTCGCGCAGATCAAGGCCTTCAATGACGAACTCGTGGCCAAACAGTGCAGGTCCTTCGACCTGGCGAAAGCGCTTACGGGCACGGATCTGCCACCCACGCCCACGGTACCCGCGCACTCTTCGAAGTAACGCGCTGCAGACCAGCCCGCCGGCGTTAACGCAACCACACCCTGGCGCATGAAAGTCGCAATGCAGGCTCACGGCGGCGCGCGTTTCGCGTTATGACTGCTGCCTCAGCCATGATGAGGCACGCGCCCCGCCGATGAACCATAGCGACCAAACCTCTGCAGCCGAACGCGCCAATTCCTTTCCCTGGCCGCCCGTTCTGCTGGCCGCCTCCGTCGCGGCCGCGTTCGCCTTGGGCCGGTTGGCGCCGCTGAACTGGCCTGGAACTGACGACGGGCCGGCCCGCTTCATGGGGATCGCCATCGGCGTCATTGGCTTGGTTCTGATTGCGAGCGCTGTCTTGACGTTGCGCAACCACGAAACGACGGTCTTGCCGGATAAGGCCACCACGACGCTGGTCACGGCCGGTCCTTACCGCTTCTTTCGCAATCCCATCTACCTTGGCGAGGTCATGGCGATGTTCGGCCTCGCGGAGATGACGAAGAACATCTGGTTTGTTATCACGGGGGCTGCTTTTGCCCTTGCCGTGACGTGGCTGCAGATTCTGCCCGAGGAGCGCCACCTGGAGGCGCGCTTCGGCGACGACTATCTCGATTACAAGCGGCGCGCCCGGCGCTGGATCTGAACGGGATCATGCGATGGCCCGAGATCTGGGGGAACAAGAGCGCGCATTCGTCCATGCGCTGAAGCAGGACACCGGGCGCGATCTCGCCGGGTGGATGGAGGCGATCGCCGCCAGCGGCCACACACGGCGCAACGACATCATAGACTGGCTGCGCCATCGCGGCTTTGCCTTCGCCAACGCCTCATGGCTGGAGCGCATTCACCACAACAATGGCCAGCTCATCTATGGCGCGGAACATCATGAAACCGGCAACCCCGAGCGCGCGCCAGCACAAGCCTCTGAAACGGTGACGCAAGCCTCCAGATCAGCTGCCGACGACAGGATCGCGCCGGATCCCTCTGCGCAAAAAAGCGCGCCGGCAAAGTCCGCTTCCGTGGCGCCGGCTTCGGCGTCCCCCGTCTCCGCCGCACAATCGCCCGCGCTTCTCACGCCCGCCAGCGACGCCGACATCGCCGCGTTGCTCATGGCAGCTAAGGGCCTGCGCCCGCTCGCAGAACTCATCCTGCGCGAGATGAGTGCCATGGTGCCCACCTTGGTGCGTACGGCCAACCCGCCGCTGATCACCATCGCCAGTCCCATGCCGTTCGCGGCTCTGCT
This sequence comes from Hyphomicrobium sp., assembly GCA_016793445.1. Lineage (GTDB taxonomy): Bacteria > Pseudomonadota > Alphaproteobacteria > Rhizobiales > Hyphomicrobiaceae > Hyphomicrobium_B. Next base: position 433,820 of record JAEUME010000001.1, read on the forward strand.
GCCCGCGCCCAAGGACGTGCGGCTGTTTGCCGACTTCGGGCCAGCCAGCCGCGACCGCACGCGTAAGGCGGATACGGGCCGCCCGGCGGTGCCCTTTCCTGATGTCCTGGTCCTCAACGATGCCCGCCAGATCGACGACCGTTTCCGCGAGCTGGTCGCGGCCGCCTACACCCGGGCGCTAACCTGAGTTGCATCAACGCCTTGCCGTCGAACCATCGATTCGCCAGAATTTTCATGACCTTTGGGCACGACGCGGGAGGACGCCATGAGATCTGTCCACGGCCGGCTAATAACGAGCACGTGCGCAAGTGCGCTGGCGTGCGCGCTGGTGACGTGCGCAGCGTCCCCCGTGCGGGCCCAGACCGCGCACCGCGACCACATTGCCGATCTTATCAAGAAGACGGCAGCCGCGGCGGATGGTACCGGCGTTGCCACGCAGGAGAAGGCGGCTACCGCTAACGCAAGTCAGCAAAAGCCCGATGTCCCAGCGGCCGATCCGCGTGCGGGGGATCCTGACTTCGAGCAGGCCGCAGCACTGATGGCGGCAGTGGACGCTATCCTGAAGGATAGCGCCGACAACCGCGCGGACGCGGAGCGCTTGCCCAGCCGTGACGACTTCGTATTTCCTCCGTTGTGGCGTGAAACACGTGAAGACCGCGAGGCGAAAGTACGCAACCTGCTCGATGCGGCACTCTCCATCGTGACCAACGTGCCCGTCGTCGAGGTCCAGAAGAAGATCGATGGGTTGCGCAAGAACATCCGGGAACTGGAAGACGAGAACGCGCGATACAAGGAGAAGCAGCTCACCGCCCCCAAGGACGCTATCGTCGCCGATACGGTTCAGTCGCTGCAAAGTTCGGTTGATGAGAACCTGAAGCGTATCGCCGCTAACCGGGATGCCATCAAGGCCGCCAAAGGTGAAATCGCCGAAGCATTGAAGACTTCAGGCATCGAGTTGGCCAGCGATCAGGTCGATCTGCTGCTCGATAGCGTGCTTTCGAGCGATCTGGTCCGCCTAGTCGCCGCTTTCGAGGCGGCCCGCCTCATCGACGGGCAACTCGCCAAGCTGATCGCGACGACAGGCGAAAACATGAACGCGGCGCGCCGGTACTTCGCCATGCACGCGGCTTTATTTGCCATGCTGGTGCATGCCCAGGACACGACCATCGCCAAGATCGACACCCAATACATGCCCAAGCTCGACGCCATCCTCGCCGATCTCAAGGCGGCGAAGGCCAAGACCAGCTCCCTGCTCAAGGCCGAAAACAGGCCGGATCAGAAGCGGGCGCTGGAGGCCAACCGCGAAAGCCAGAAGGTGGCGGAGGATGCCGCTCAGGCTTACCGGCGCTACTTGCAGGGTCAGCGCGAGCAGATCGCCAAAGCGCGCATCAAGGCGGTGCACGACCTACGCATCGCCGACAACACGTATGAAACGGTTGAGGCAAGCGTACAGCTCCGCAATCTCATGCGCGACAGCTCCGCCTCGTTCGAAGCCATCCAGAAGCTGGAGGCCCCAAGCTTCGAGCATATCTTCCGGAACGACGAGTTGCGCCGTGAGTTCGAAAATCTGACGAGGCGGCTCGACGCGCCCTCAAGCTGAACGGGCGCGAACAATGTGTGTTCACTCGCCCCGGCGGTATTGGAGGAAGTCCGTCAACTCGCCGATGCGGTCATAGAGGCGGCGCGCCGTTGCGTTTTTCTGCTGGGTCGCCCAGTAGGTTCTGCTGGCCCCGCGCGAGTCCGCCAGCGCATAGGTCGCCTCGATCAGCGCCCGCCCGACGCCCGTACCGCGCACCGCGGGATCAGCGTAAAGGTCTTCCAGATAACAATACCAGGTCGGCGACCACGTGGAGCGATGGAATACGAGGTTGACCAGCCCTATCGGCGTATCATCGGAGTCCACGGCGACTAGACCTGCCATACCGTCCGCGCCCGCCAGCAGCCGCTCAAAGGTCAACGTGATGACCTCATCTGGCACTTCCGCCTCATAAAATTTGATGTAGCCGTCAAACAGATCGCGCCAGCGCGCCGCGTCCCGCGCCGCGAGGGGCCGAACAGCCGTTTCACCCGTCTTGCCCATTCCGTCACCTTTAACCTGAGCGGCCATCCTCATAGCAACCAAATCGATGCCAGCGCGAGAAACGAAAAGAAACCCACGATATCCGTGATCATGGTCACGAACACGCCCGAGGCAGGCGCGGGATCAAGACCAAAGCGGTCCATCGTCAAGGGTACGAGAATGCCGCCCAAACCGGCAGCCAGCGAATTGCAGATCATGGCTGCCGCAATCACCGCGCCAAGCTTGCCCGAGCCGAACCAGAGAAACACCACGACAGCGATAACCGACGACAGCACGAGACCGTTGAGCACACCGACCACGGCCTCTCTGGAGATGACGCGCGGAGAGTTAACGCGTCCAAGCTTGTTGGTTGCAAGCGCCCGCACGGTCACGGTCATGGTCTGCGTACCCGCATTGCCCCCGACAGAGGCGACGATGGGCATGAGCACAGCGAGCGCAACCATCTGCTGGATTGTCGCATCGAAGGCCTGGATGACGAACGATGCCAGGATGGCCGTTCCCAGGTTCACGATCAGCCAGGGCACTCGCGAGCGCACTGTGGCCAGAACACTGTCGGCAAGGCTTTCATCACCGACGCCTGCCAGAGCCTTCATGTCCTCTTCGGCCTCGTCCTGAATGATCTCCACGACGTCGTCGACGGTCACGACGCCCACGAGCCGGTTGTGCGCGTCCACGACGGGCGCGGACATCAGGTCGTAGCGCTTGAACTGACGGGCCAGTTCCTCCTGGTCCTCGGTGGCGAGCACCATATGGCGCTCGGTATCCATGATGGCCGAGACCTTGATGTCGCGCTTTGTGCGCAACAGACGTGACAGGTCCACGGAGCCTAGGACCCGGAAACTCGGATCGACGACAAAGATCTCCGAAAAATGCTCCGGCAGCTCTTCGGTTTCCCGCATGTGGTCGATGACGTGGCCGACCGTCCAGAATGGCGGGACGGCCACGAACTCCGACTGCATCAGCCGCCCGGCCGTCTCTTCGGGATATTCGAGGTTGCGCTCGATAGCCTCGCGATCCTCGGATGCGAGCTGGGCAAGAATTTCCTGCTTGTCGCTCTCTTCCAGGTTCTCGATCAGGTAGGCGGCGTCGTCGGTTTCCAGTTCCGTGACCGCCTTGGCGAGCAGCTCGTTGGGCAACGCCTCCGAGAGCTGGTCGCGGACGGTCTCGTCGATCTCGGACAGGACTTCGTAGTTGAACGACGATCCCAGCGCCTGGATCAGCTCAACGCGCTCGCCGGGAGCGAGAAGCTCGATGACTTCGGCCAGATCAGGCGCGCGCAGATCGCCAACGAGCTTGCGAACGTCTTCGGTATCGCGACGGCCAAGCGCATCCGAAACCGCGTGGACCAGCGTGGTATTCTCAGCCTCGTCGATGTGTTCCTGATCGTTCTCGCGTTCGTCGGCCACGTGCGCAGGCTTCCTCGCTTGGATTATTGGTAGGAGTCCCGTGCGGGGACAGGCTTTCGTTCAGGATGCTGCGGGCGCCGGGTCACTTTTGCCGCACCATCGCAGCATATAGTGCGTGAACCGGCTAACGAACGTTACTCATCAGGCACAGACAGAGGTTCGATTTGGACTACTTATCCGTAAGGTCGCAAAATCGCCAGCTATTCTCGATACTCTAAAGATAGTGCAACCTAACAAAGCCTTGACGGATCAAGCCTCTTGGGGTTTCTCTGGCATCGACGCGCTGCGCAGCGAGTTCTTCAAGGGCCGCAAGCAGGCAAAGCCGGAAAGTCCGGTGCGGGAATCGCCAAGGCGGCCCGAGTATTCATAGAGTGGGCATACGCATGGCGGCCGGGACTTTGAGGAGTGCATGGGTATTCGCGGCTTTGTGCGCCGCGGGCCTCGGTGTCACGGCAGCACTCGCGGAAAACGCCCCGGGTCAGGACCATGGAGCCGACGGGCGTCCCCAGACCAGCGCCGTCGGCCACGATGGTTCTCAAGATGACGCCAATGAGGATGCGGAAGCCCGGAGCCATGCGATTCCGGCCTGCGCCAAGGACCCTGACAAGCTCGGGATCTCCCGCGTCGTCGAGATCGACTCGACGGGGGGCCCGGTGTTCGGAGGGTCGCACACCCACAACGCGTTCCTGAACGACCACGAAGTCGTCCTGACGTTCGATGACGGCCCCATGCGCGCCTACACGCGCCGGGTGCTGAAGGCGCTCGATGATCACTGCACGCGCGCAACTTTCTTCATGGTTGGCCGAATGGCGGTGGCCGACCCTGCCATGGTGCGCGAAGTCATCGCCGCCGGCCACACTGTTGGCACGCATACTTATGCGCATCGCAACCTCAAGGCGATCGGCCTTCTCAAAGCGCGCTCGGACTTCGAGCTAGGTTATTCGGCTGTCACCAAGGCTGCCGGTCAGCCCGTCGCACCGTTCTTCCGTTTTCCCTACTTGAGCGAAGGCCGCCAAGTCCTCGATCACCTCAAGAAGCGCAACATTGCCTCCTTCTTCATCGACGTGGACAGCAAGGACTTCCAGACGCGCGATTCCGATGTCGTCTACAAGCGGATCATGAGCCAGCTCAACGTGACGCGCAAAGGCATCATCCTGATGCACGACATCCAGCCCTCGACAACCGGCTTGATCAAGCGCCTGCTCGATACGCTGCATGATCAGGGGTACAAGGTCGTGCATATCGTCCCCAAAACCAGCGAGCCGACGCTTGCCGAGTTCGATGTGCCCGCCGCACAGGCGCTGGCTGCCAAGGGCAACAAGGCCAAGCCAGGGTCCGTCTCCGACCACTCGATCACAGCGACGATGCCGGACAAGGACGACCCCGAACCCGAAACCGCCTCCAACGCGGCGGATCATCTCCCTTGGGCGGCGAAGCCGGCCGCCAAGCCACGCCGCGCGCCCAAGCCCTCCGTGCAACCCCAGCCGGAAGATCTGCCCTGGCAGACGCGCAGTTTTCCAAACTGATCCGTAGATGAACGTTGAACCTGCGCCCGAACCCCCGCGTGGCGCAGCCGATTCTGAAAGAGCCGCCGTTTTCAGCGGGCGAGCTCTGGAAGCCCAAGCCTCAACCCTGCACTCCAACATGACGAACTGGGAAGTACGGCGGTCCTGGTTCGCGCCACGTCGTCGAACCCTATACGGCGCGATGACTTAGTGGTCCGCATCGCGCGAAAAATATTGGTGCGGTTGAGAGGACTCGAACCTCCACGCCGTTTCCAGCGCTACCACCTCAAGGTAGTGCGTCTACCAGTTCCGCCACAACCGCATTTGAGGCCCACTTATTGAGGGCCTACGATCCGGCCGGACCCCATCCAAGGGGCTCTCAAACCGGAGAGGTCGCCCCAGGTAACAGAGCGCCCGCTCCAACGCAAGCAGCAGTTTTGTCCCGCCACCGCAAAGGGCAAAATGGCGCGATTCCAAAGGCACCCGGGCGTCGTTGCACGGCCCGTGAACGACATGCGATCCGGCTGTCGAATAGAAAAAAGAAGCGCAGGGTACGTACCCTGCCAGCAAGGAGTTTGACGGCAATGGATACCCCCCGCGCTTCTGCGACGTCAGGGTCAAGTCCTATCGGCTGGGCGATCTCGGACCAGCCCGTGCCTTATGTACAAGCGCTCGAGGCGATGAACGCGCGCGCGGATGCGATCCGCCGCAAGGAAGCACCTCAACTCGTCTGGCTGCTGGAGCATCCCCCCCTGTACACCGCAGGCACGAGCGCACGGCGCGAAGACCTGCTCGATCCGAATCGCTTTCCTGTCTTCGAGACGGGACGCGGCGGACAGTTCACCTATCACGGCCCCGGCCAGCGCGTGGCCTATGTCATGCTCGACATGAAGGCGCGTGGCGGCGACGTGCGCGGTCTGGTCGCAGATCTGGAACGCTGGGTGATCGAGGCACTCTCAGCCTTAAACATAAAGGGTGAGCGGCGCGAAGGCCGTGTTGGCATCTGGGTCCGCCGGCCGGACAAGGGCGAGAACCGCGAGGACAAGATCGCAGCCATCGGGCTGCGTGTGTCACGGTGGGTAACGACCCACGGAATCAGTTTCAATGTCGAGCCCGAGTTGTCGCACTACACAGGAATCGTGCCGTGCGGGATTCAGGCGCACGGCGTCACATCGCTTGCCGATCTTGGCTTGCCGGTGAGCATGACCGATGCCGATGTGGCATTGCGCTTAGCCTTCGAGAAGGTGTTTGGACCCGTCGCATCCACCGAGCCGCCGGTTTGAAGATTTCGGGGGATAAGTCAAAACTGCGCCAATGATCGATGGTGCCGATGGATCGTCACCCCGCCAAACGCACCTACCGGAGGCTTGCGCGACTCAATCCGGGAGAGAGAGCGAGCCTGATGGCAGTTCTTCTCGCTGATCTCGATTCGCCCAGATCGGCGCGAAGAGCATGCCGGTGACCGCCCTTCAGGCCGCGCGCGAGGATCGCCAAGGGCCGCCCAGCCGATCCACTAACCTTATGAACGAGAAAAGAAAAAGCGCCTGTTCCGAGGTCTGGGGAACAGGCGCTTCATGTACCACCGCGATATGTGTCTACTCCGACTTTGGCGTGTCCGCAGGTCCGGTGCTGCCGCCTTGCGGCGCGCCGTTATCCAGCGGCGTATCGTAGTAGAGGAAGCCCTCTTCGACGGACACGGCTTCCGAGCCTTCCAGCTCGTACTCATCGTTGTCGCTGTCATTGAGGCGGATAATACAGCCCTTCTGACAGACCCCCTCAATCACCTTGCCTGACTGGATGACCTGCTCCTGCCTGACATCTCCCTCGATGATGGTGAGCTTTATCTCCCGGTCATCGCGGTTGGTGATGCTGACCGCATGTGCGGTCGAGGTCATAAGAAGAGCTGCGATCATACCAGCTGCAAGGGAGGTAAACTTCATTACAGCTTTCCAGATCGCGGCAGGAACGAATTACTTCTTCTTCTTCGCCGCCGCCTTCTTGGCCGGGGCCTTCTTGGCAGCTTTCTTAGCAGCTTTAGCCATAGGATGTCGTCCTTCTGTTGTAGCTAGTTCCGGCGCACGTTCGGCGCCGCGACTCGATGCTCATTTATCGAGACGCACGCACTCTGGTGAATTTCAAGCTTGTTCACAAACGAATTTTGATGGTTGGTGATATCGTTTTTTTCGATAGATACTTTTTTGTGACTGAGTTGGCTTCACTTCGAGAGTGGTCGCGTCATGGATGTCAGCCTCGCACGAACGTTTCTGATGGTCGCCGAAACCGGCAGCTTCATCGATGCCGCGCGCAAGATGAACGTCACCCAATCCACCGTTTCTGCCCGTATTAAAGGGCTTGAAGACATGCTCGGGCGTCCGTTGTTCGAACGCTCGAAGGCGGGCGCGGAGCTGACGGGCGCGGGTGAACTCTTCCAGAAGCACGCACTCGCCATGGTGCGCGTCTGGCAGCAGGCTCAGCTCCAGGTGTCACTCGCTGACACACATCGTGATCACTTATCGATGGGCGCGCCGATGAGTCTGTGGAGTTCTTTCCTGCTCAAGTGGGCCTCGGGATTGCGTTTGGCCATGCCCGACGTCGCCATCTCCGCGACGGCGGGCGCTTCCGCCATCCTCACCCAGCGCCTGATAGAGGGTACGCTTGATGTCGCCGTGCTCTATCGCCCCTCGGCGCCCCCGGGGTTGACGATTGAACACCTGTTTGACGAGGAATTCGTGCTGGTATCGAGCGCAAAGCCGGGGGGGCGGCGCCAGCCGGCAGACTACGTGCTCGTCGATTGGTGCGCTGAGTTCATGCAGGATCACGCAGGGGCCTTCCCCGAGCATGCCAACCCCGCCGTCACCCTGGATCTGGGGCCCATGAGCCTTGATTACATCCTCGCGAACGAGTGTCAGGCCTATTTTCCCGCCCGGATGGTGCGCCCGCTGGTCGCTCGGGGGCGGCTGCGTCAGCCCAAGCGGGGACGCAAGTTCGTCTATCCGGTCTGCATGGTCTACCCGGAAACCCGCAACGAAGAGGCCTACGAGACGATTCTCGATGGTATCCGCACCGAAGCGGCACGGTTTGCCTGAAGGCAGGTTGGAGAGCGCAGGAGAGCAAAACGGGCGCTCACAAGGAGCGCCCGCCGTTCAAGAGGAAACCAAAACGCCCTCAGTTCTGAGGCAGCCTAGGTCATGCAAACTCGATGATGACGGCATCGACAGCGAGACTGTCGCCCGGCTTGGCGGCAATCGTCTTGACCTTGCCATCGCGCTCGGCCCGCAGGACATTCTCCATCTTCATGGCCTCGACGATGGCGAGCGTATCGCCCGCCTTCACTTCATCGCCCTCGGCCACGCTGATGGACTTAACGAGACCGGGCATCGGGCAAAGCAGGAACTTGGACATGTCCGCGCCGACCTTCACCGGCATGAGCGCGGCGAGCTGCGCTTCGCGCTCGGTGTAAACGTAAACGGGTGCCTGGATGCCGCGATAGGCGAGGCTGAACCCGTTCGGGATCGGGCGCACCAGAAGGGAGGCATGCTTGCCGCCGACCGTGCCGCTCCACACCGGCTGACCGGGCCACCAGTCAGAGGCGACCTCAACGGTCGTCGCCGCATTGCCTTTGGCGTCGAGCAACGAGACGGCATAAGGACCGGGAACCTCGCCCGCAACATCGAGCGAAACGGTGGTATCGCCGACGCGCACCACGCGGCGCTTGGCAAACGTCACGGACTTGCCTGTCATTTGATGGGTGATGGCGCGGCGGCGCTCGTTGCCCAGATGGTCGATGACGGCGGCGACCGCCGCAAGCACGTTGAGATCCTCGCCCTTGGGCTCGATCGGCTTGAAGCCTTCGGGGAACTCTTCCTTGATGAACCCGGTCGAGAGCTTACCCGAACGCCAGCGCGGATGCTGCATCACGGCTGAAAGGAAGGGGATATTGTGCTGAATGCCGTCGATATAGAACGCATCGAGCGCTTCGGCCTGGGCATCGATCGCAGCCTCACGCGTCGCCGCGTGGGTCACGAGTTTGGCGATCATCGGATCATAGTACATCGAAATTTCGCCGCCCTCGAAGACGCCCGTGTCGTTGCGCACAGTGACGCCGGCTTCGGTCTTCTCGGCTGCGGGGCGGTACTTCACCAAACGTCCGATGGAGGGCAGGAAATTGCGATAGGGGTCCTCGGCGTAGACGCGGCTTTCCACAGCCCAGCCCTTGAGCTTGATGTCGGACTGCTTGAAGGGCAGCTTTTCGCCGGCCGCGACGCGGATCATCTGTTCCACGAGATCGATCCCGGTGACGAGTTCGGTCACCGGATGCTCCACCTGCAGACGGGTATTCATCTCCAGAAAGAAGAAGGAGCGATCCTGACCGGCAACGAACTCTACTGTGCCGGCTGAATCGTACCCGACCGCCTTGGACAGCGCGACGGCCTGCTCGCCCATTGCCTTGCGGGTCTTCTCATCCAGCAGCGGCGAGGGAGCCTCTTCCAGAACTTTCTGGTTGCGGCGCTGAATGGAGCATTCGCGCTCACCAAGGTAGACCACGTTTCCGTGCTTGTCGCCCAGCACCTGAATTTCGATGTGGCGGGGGTTCTCGATGAACTTCTCGACGAAGCAGCGGTCGTCGCCGAACGACGACTTGGCCTCCGAGCGGGCGAGTTGGAAGCCCTCTTCGGCCTCCTTGGCGTTGTAGGCAATACGCATGCCCTTGCCGCCACCGCCCGCCGACGCCTTGATCATGACCGGATAGCCGATCTCGTCGGCGATCTTGACGGCGTGCTTGGCATCCGAGATTTCGCCCATGTAGCCGGGTACCGTGGATACTTTCGCAGCGGCCGCAGCCTTCTTGGATTCGATCTTGTCGCCCATCGCTGCGATGGCCTTGGCATTGGGGCCGATGAACACGATGCCGTTCTTCTCCAGTTCCGTGGGGAAGGCTTCGCGCTCCGACAGGAAGCCGTAACCGGGATGGACGGCCTGCGCACCCGTCGCCTTGCAAGCGGCGATGATCCTGTCCATCAACAAGTAGGATTGGGCCGCTGGCGGAGGTCCCAGATGAACAGCCTCGTCGGCCATCTCCACATGCAGCGCATCGCGGTCGGCATCCGAGTAAACGGCAACCGTCTTGATGCCCATCTTGCGCGCGGTCTTGATGACGCGGCAGGCGATCTCGCCGCGGTTAGCGATCAGGATTTTCTTGAACATCTTGCGCCCTTATCCCCGGCAGCGGACGTTGGTTAACGCCCTGGCAGCTTGTGTCGATCGGATTGTCCATCGGACCTTCTAGTCATTGGCGCGGCGCTCGTAAACCGCCCACAGCAGGCCATTGCGCCGTGGCGCCCGCGCTTCTGAGCCGCACTTTGACAGGGGTTGTCTCAGGCCAGCCGACACGCCCGCCCGCAAGCGTTGCCGGAGGCGTCTTTGCGCGCAACTTGATTGGACAAAGGGTGCAAAGGCGCAGGTCCCGCACGTACTTTCGATCCAGAGCCGTCCGGCGATTGTCCTAGAGCCGGGACGGTTCTAGGCGGCGTCACCTAGACGTTCCACTGCTTCGCTCAGCATGGGATGGATGTTGGGGCTCTCGCTGCGCAGGTAGGCGACGAGCGCCGTCTCGGAGGGAGACAGGCGGCCATCGCGCCCAAGGCGGCTTGCAAGCCAGGAAGCATCCGCTTCCGAGATGCTTTCATTGGTGATGATCTCGATGCGCTGATGCTCCAGGCGCGCCAATGCCCGCTCTTCGCTCGTCTGGTCGTGGTAGGCATCGCGTACGGCCGAGAGGTTGGAGCGTACCATCGAGAGCAGGAACGCCAACACGGATGTCTTCTGTTCTGGCGTATCCAGCGAAGCTTCCTGGCGGAGCGCCTGCTCGCGCGAGGGCACGGCATATCCGGAAATGGCCATGATGACGTTGGCCACCGCTTTGACGAAAAGATCGGTCCAGGCGGGGTTGGGCGCGGCGCGAGCCACCGCTTCGTCGATATCAAACAATACGTCGGCCTCCTCGCGCGTGATGGCAACGTGGCCGTCGCCGCCGAACGCGTAGAGAATCCGACGCAACAGGTCGACTTCGCCGGCCGTGATGGTTCCAGCGGGAGCGGACGGATCGCCCCGCAGCGGGCCTGCGCCCGTGACGACGGCGTGTTTGATCTGATCCAAGGCAAACTTTGCCAGGCTGACGGGCGCCCAGCGCGCCTTGTCGAGCACGCTCACGGCGAGGTCGAGTTCGATCTTGCTGGTCACGAATCCGCCGTGGCTGATGCGGTCGAGCAGCCAGTGTGCGTTCTCGCTCGTAACATAGCCCTGGGGATGAGCCTGAAAGACGATGTAGTCCGTCACCGCTTCGACGAAGAAGTCCGCCCAGGCGGTGCCGTCAAAGTTGCATCTTGAAAGCTTGAAAAGGATCTCGGCTTCTTCAGACGAGACGATTCCGTCCTCGTAGAACACGCGGCGGAACCTTGCGAGGTCGGCTTTCGTAATCGTACCGCAAGCGAGGATGTCTTCGACTGGCAACGACTTCAGACCACTCATCAGGAATCCTCAAGATACCGCGCAGAAATTATCGCCCGGAGGATAGGTCTCGCTGCTTAATCAGCACTTAACGAGCATCCCAAAACAACATTCCAGGCCGGGCACTGTGGCCATCCAGACACTTCGCTCCGGTGGCTTCGTACTTCGGCAAAAATCCTGACCTGCGCGCGCATTCACTCTTCTTGTCATCCCGGGCAAGCAAGCCTGGATGCAATCCGGGCGAGCGCAGACCCGGGACGTAGCGCATCTGTGCGAAGCTCTAAACATCTCGCCGCAACATCCGCCAAGTCCTCTAGGTCCCGGCGCTCGCTGTGCTCGGCCGGGATGACAAAGAGAGAAGAAGCGCGCGGCCGGGAATAACCAGGGAGAGAAAGTGCACAGCCGGGATGACGGTCTTTAAGTGGCAGAGAGCTAGCAGAATGTGCTTTGCGTCGATGGCTGGCTTTCGGCTATGCACGCGGACACCGATCGAGCGAGATACGTCATGACCTCTCCCGGCATTCTTCAGCAGGCGTCCCGCAAGGTGCGCCGGCGGCTGCTCCCTTTTCTCATCGTCTGCTATTTCATTTCGTATCTTGACCGCGTGAACATCGGGTTTGCCGCGCTTACCATGAATGCCGATCTGGGCATCGGACCGGAAGCTTTCGGATTCGTCGCGGGCATCTTCTTCCTCGGTTACTGCCTTTTCGAGGTGCCAAGCAATATTGCGCTTGCGCGCTTTGGCGCTCGGCTCTGGATTGCACGGATCATGATCACCTGGGGCCTTGTCTCCATGGCGATGGCGTTCGTGACAGGACCGGTTAGCCTGGCGGTAACGCGGTTTCTCCTGGGCGCTGCGGAGGCCGGATTCTTTCCGGGCATCATCTATTATCTCACCCGCTGGGTGCCGGCGGGGGAACGCGCCGCGACCGTCTCGGCCTTCATGGCGGCGGTGCCCGTCTCCGCGCTGATCGGCGCGCAGGTTTCGGGTTTCATTCTGGATGCCTTTGCGGATGTTGGCGGGCTGAAGGGCTGGCAGTGGCTGTTCATCCTGGAGGCCGCGCCCGCCGTACTGCTCGGACTTGCCGCACTCGTCGTGCTCAAAGACGAGCCCAAGGATGCACCCTGGCTAACGCGGGAGGAAGCCAACGCCCTCACTTCCACGATCGCTGCCGAAGACAGCGCGCGCAAGAACGCCGGTGACATCACGCTGCGCCAAGCGCTTACCGAGCCGCGCGTCTTGGCCCTGAGCCTCGTCTACTTCGGCATCGTGGCCGGGCTCTACAGCCTCACATTCTGGACGCCGCAGATCGTCAAAGCCTTCGGCTTGTCTAACACCGCGACCGGCCTAATCGCAGCGCTTCCGTTTCTCGCAGGCGCTCTCGTCATGTATCCCTGGGGGCGCAGTTCCGACCGCCGGGCCGAGCGCATCTGGCACGTGGCGTTGCCGTCATTCGTGGGCGCGGCGGGGTTGATTGCTGGTACGTTTGCGACGCAGCCGGCGTGGGCCATGGCCGCGCTCACGGTTGCCGCACTCGGCATCTTTGCAGCGCTGCCGACCTTCTGGACCTTGCCGACCGCGCTGCTGTCGGGCACCGCGGCCGCCGCCGGCATCGCGCTCATCAACTCGATCGGCAACATCGGCGGCTTCGCCGGGCCGTACGCGGTCGGCTGGCTCAAGGGCGCAGGCCTCGATACGGCCAGCGCCGTCGCTGCGATCTCCGCACTTATGGTCCTGTCGGGCGTGGTCGTTCTGGGCGCCGGGCGCGCCCAAGCGCGCAGAGCCGCGTCAGCCAGCCAGCTCCCTTGAGGGAATCGCCCGGCGTTTCCGGCCAGCTCGCGCAACGCGTGCCGGAATCGCTAACTAAAGCGGAATATTGTCGTGCTTCTTCCAGGGATTCTCGAGGGTCTTGTTGCGCAGCATGTTGAGCGCGCGGCAGATACGCCGGCGCGTGCCGTGGGGGAGGATGACCTCATCGATGTAGCCGCGTTCGGCCGCCACGAAGGGGTTGGCGAAGCGCTTTTTGTACTCGTCGATGCGCACCTGGATCTTCTCGGGGTCATTCAGTTCCGAGCGGTAGAGGATCTCAGCCGCACCCTTGGCGCCCATGACGGCGATTTCCGCCGTGGGCCAGGCGTAGTTCACGTCGCCGCGGATGTGCTTTGAGCTCATCACGTCATAGGCGCCGCCATAGGCCTTGCGGGTGATGACGGTGATTTTCGGCACCGTTGCTTCCGCGTACGCGAACAGCAGTTTGGCGCCGTGCTTGATGAGACCGCCGTATTCCTGTGCTGTGCCCGGCAGGAAGCCCGGCACGTCGACGAACGTGATGATCGGTATCTCGAAACAGTCGCAGAAGCGCACGAAGCGGGCAGCCTTGCGGGAAGCGTCCGAGTCGAGCACGCCGGCCAGCACCATGGGCTGGTTGGCGACCAGACCGACGGTGCGGCCTTCCATACGCGCAAATCCGGTGATGATATTCTTCGCGTAGGCTTCCTGGATCTCGAAGAAATCACCCTCGTCCACGACTTTGAGGATTAGCTCCTTCATATCGTAGGGCTTGTTGGGATTGTCGGGAATGAGCGTGTCGAGCGAGAAGTCCTGACGGTCGGCGAGATCTTGCGTAGGCAGTTCAGTCACGCCCGTTTCGTTGTTGGACGGTAGGAAGTCCATCAGCCGGCGCATTTGCAGCAGCGCCTGAACGTCGTTCTCATAGGCGCCGTCCGCCACCGATGACTTGGAGGTATGCACCTTGGCGCCGCCCAGTTCTTCGGCCGTCACGGTCTCGTTAGTCACCGTTTTGACGACATCGGGACCGGTGACGAACATGTAACTGGTATCCTTCACCATGAAGATGAAGTCCGTCATGGCCGGGGAGTAGACATCGCCGCCCGCGCACGGACCCATGATGAGGGAGATCTGCGGAATGACGCCGGAAGCCAGCACGTTACGTTGGAAGACCTCGCCATAGCCGCCAAGGGCGTCCACGCCCTCCTGAATGCGCGCGCCGCCCGCATCGAACAGTCCGACGATGGGCGCGCGGTTCTTCAGCGCCATGTCCTGGATTTTGGTGATCTTGCGGGCGTGCGTCTCGGAGAGCGAGCCGCCCAGCACCGTGAAGTCCTTGGCAAAGACGTAAACGACGCGGCCGTTGATCGTGCCCCAGCCGGTGACGACGCCGTCGCCCGGTGTCTTGTTCTTCTCCATCCCGAACTCAGTGCAACGGTGCTCCACGAAAGTGTCGAACTCCTCAAAGGAGTTCTCATCCATCAGAAGCTCGATGCGCTCTCGAGCCGTCAGCTTGCCCTTGGAATGCTGGCTGTCGATCCGGGCCTGGCCGCCGCCCAGGCGGGCATTGTCGCGGCGCTTCTCGAGCTCTTCGATGATGTCTTTCATGGGGAGCGGCCCTTGGACTTGGTCGATTGTTCGGGAAAAGAAAAAGGTCTGATAGCACGCTTGGGCTCAAGCGCAAGCGCGGCCAAAGGCGCGGCTTAACCATATGGGCCGTCTTCGGAATTATGCGGATCCGTGCGGTGTTTAAGGCGCTGATGGCGAGGCCGCGTGATCAAACCGGGCAAGGCGGGAGGCGACATCGGCGGCTTCAAGCTCGACGGAGCCCGCCCCAGGGATCGGCTCCAGGACAACGAGGTGGCCGCGCTCGGCAAGCCAAGGCAGTGTCGAGGTACGAAAATCCGCGATCGGATCGGCGATGATGCGTTTGCCCGGCGTCACGCGCTTCATGAGCCGTTCGGCCTCCGAGCGCACGGGAAAGATATAAAGTGCCAAGCGCTCCACCCCGCGCCGGGCCAAGGGCAGCAGTTGTGGGCCGTCTTCGCCTTCCGCCATGAAGACAGCGCCGCGCTCGCTGACCAACGCGAGGAACACCAAGACGGCTTCCATCTTGAGGCGCAAGAGCAGGTCGGCAGGTTCGACCTCGGGCTCGATGGGATCGGAAACCCAGTCGGTGCCGGCAAGCCCCTTGCCACTCTTCAATCCCGGAAGGATGTCGCCTGCGAAGTCGAGCAGGCTGATCTCCTGAAGGCCGTCTTCGCCGGCCAGCGCCTTGGCCCATCGCTTGGCTTCCTTCGGACACGACCAGAAGAGCTGCACAGTCCGCCCTGTGTTCTTCTGCGAGGGCACGCATGCGCTCTGTTCGTCCGCAAGGGTGAAGACGCGTCCCTCTTTCACCGTTCGCTTCACGAAGCGGTCGCGCTGGCCGAGCTCTGGAATGCGTGGACTGGGAAAGTTCACTCGCGAACCCGTTTATGGCTTGCTTCTGCTCGAATCGGACGAATCAGATGCATGAGTCTCGCTGCAAGCAATGCCCGGGGCAAGAGCACGTCGCGGGTGCTGATACCGAAAGCCCGCGTGTGCGTGGCAGACGCGCTGCGGCTATCTATCGCCGACGAAGGCCGCGAACTGCTCATCCAGCGTTCGCTTCAAGAGCGCGGCATAGCGGCCATAACAGGCATGAGCCTGTGTGACGCGCCCATACTGGACCTTCTCGCCGCTGCGTAGCCGGGTGAGCACGATGGGCGCGGCGACGGGCGAAAGGTGCGCGCCTCTGCCGGACTGCAACGTTGTCAGGATGCCGTGCATTTCGCCCGTGATGGTGGGACGCGCCACCACGATCATGCGATGTTGCCCGTGCCGGTTGGTGACGAGATAGATGTGTCCCGATTGATGGGGCACAGCGACAGTGCCAAACTGGGTGTAGTCGGTATCGACGCGGTCGCCTTCACGGAAGATCAGCGCACCGGAGGTCTCATTCCAGCTTATGTCCGTGCGGTAGGCGTACACCGCGTTTTTGTCCCCAAACGACGGGCGCAGCGTGAGGTATGAACCCTCCAGCCATTGGACGGCCGCGCGGTTGTAGCTTCCAAGCTCGTCAGGGGCGGTTACCACATCGCCGGACACGGCCGCACGCGCGGAGGCTGCCGGCAACAGTTTGATGCCCAGCCCCTCCTCCAGCCGAACGATGGTGGCCAGCGTGAACGTGCGCCGGCCCGCCAGAACCTTCTCCAGCGTGGAAATGGAAATCTTGGCCGCGTCCGCGAGACCTTGGCGGGTCATTCGCCGCCGCGCCAACTCCTCCCGCAGGCGCAATGCGAGTTGCTGGCTCTCTTCGCCGGAAAGCTTCAAGGCCCTGCCGTCGCTCATGGTGTGCACACCCTCGTGGCGTCGCTCGGAGACCTCACATATCCGCACAAGTTTGGCGGCCGCAAGGCGGGGCGTGCCTGGAAATTCAAGGAATTGACTAAGGCGGTAAACGGCCCTCGCGGCCAGGGTTGAAACCGGACGAAGCCAACCTGGAGCCTTCCTGATGAATGCCAACAGCCCCCATCGCGCGTACCCTGACGAGACGTTGTTCTGCCAAACGCTCATTGCGCTCTCCTATGGCCCAGGCGACGGTGTGCGCAATTTGGGCTCTCGCCTTCTCGCACGCGCCCTGCGCACCTCGATTTGACGAGGTGCGCACATGAAAATCCTCATCCTCAATCCGCCGCACCAGGCGATCGGATCACGCATGCCGGGCGAGATGCTACCGCCTCTGGGGCTGCTCGCCATTGGCGGCCCGCTCATCGATGATGGCCATGAGGTCTCGCTGCTCGATGCCGACGTCGACAATCTCGCTTTGGAGGCCATCGTGCGCGCGGCGGTGGCGCGTAAGCCCGACGCCGTGCTCATCGGACACAACGGCTCGACCAGCGCGCACCCCACGGTTGTGGGATTGCTCAAGCTGTTGCGTCCGGCGCTACCTGATGCCTGGTTCGTCTACGGAGGCGTGTTTCCGACCTATCACTGGCGCGAATGCC
The DNA here is from genome assembly GCA_016793445.1 of Hyphomicrobium sp. Classification (GTDB taxonomy): domain Bacteria; phylum Pseudomonadota; class Alphaproteobacteria; order Rhizobiales; family Hyphomicrobiaceae; genus Hyphomicrobium_B. Next base: position 451,135 of record JAEUME010000001.1, read on the forward strand.
TGGATGAAATGCCGCAAATCGATGTCATCGTGCGCGGCGAAGGCGAGGAGACCACCCGCCGCCTCATGCGCGCCATCGCCGAGCACACGCCGTTTGAAACCATCGCCGGGCTGGCCTTTCGCCACACAGGCAGCGCGCACGCCACGCCGCCCGCACCCATGATCCGCAATCTCGACGATTATCGTATCGGCTGGGAACTGATCGATCACGCGCGCTATTCCTACTACGGCGGCAAGCGTGGCGCCGTGGTGCAGTTTTCCCGCGGTTGCCCGCACTTGTGCAGCTACTGTGACCAACGCGGCTACTGGACCCGCTGGCGGCATCGCGATCCAAGAGCCTTCGCCGCCGAGTTAGGGCGGCTCTATCGCGACCATGGCGTCACCATGATCTCGTTTGCCGACGAGAACCCCACCACGTCCAAGAAGGTCTGGCGAGAGCTGTTGAAAGAGATCATCGCGCAGAACTGCAAGTTTACGATGATCGCGACGCTGCGGGCGTCCGACATCGTGCGCGATGCCGACATCCTGCATCTTTACAGAAAAGCGGGCTTCGAGCGGTTTCTCATCGGCATGGAGCACTCCGATCCCGAGACGCTTGTAAAGGTGCGCAAGGGCAGCGTTACCAATGACGATCGCGAGGCGATCCGCCTCTTGCGCCGCCACGGAATCCTATCCTTGTGCACGACCGTGTTCGGCTTCAACGAGGAAAGGGATCGCGACTATTGGCGGATCTTCCGCCAGCTCCTCGTCTACGATCCCGACCAGATCATCACCTTGTTCGTCACGCCGCACCGATGGACGCCATTCTTCAACCAGGAGAAGGATCGCAAGGTCATTCAGATGGATCAGCGCTGGTGGGACTACAAGCATCAGGTGCTTGCAAATCGATATGTGCCAGCCTGGCGCAGCTTTCTCTGGGTCAAGCTCATCGAGGTGGCAATCCAGACGCGGCCCAAGGCCCTGTTTCGCACCTATCTTCATCCTGACCCGGCCGCACGCCACGGGATGCGCTGGTATGCCCGCATCGGCCGCAAGGTTTGGCTGCACGAGATCTGGGAGTTTCTGACAGTAGTCCGCTTCACGCGCAGTGGTCCGATGCTCGCCGACTTCTGGGGCACGCCCCAGGCGGGCGGAGAAGAGGCACTCAGCGCCCGCAAGGACGTCGCGCGCGAGGGGCGAACCGCTCATACCCTGATCGAGGACCGTCCTGCCGCGTGAGGCAACGTTTTCCCGTCATGATCCTAAGACCGAAGGCTGAAAGGATTGGCGTTGACGCCGTCCCGGGCCGGTTGAACACTTGGTCAACCGCTGTGAACGCGACCTGGAGGAGACCGGCACCATGAAGATTTATGACTGGCATATCGCACCCAATCCCAGGCGGCTGCACATCTATGTCGCCGAGAAGGGATTGAACATCCCACTGGTGGAAGTCGGCACCGACAAGCTCACGCTCAGCGACGAATACAAGGCGAAATACCCGCACGCGATGGTGCCGATGCTGGAGCTGGACGACGGCACCTGCATCGGCGAAGCCATGGCGATTGCGCGGTATCTGGAGGCGCTCTACCCGGATCCGCCGCTGTTTGGCACCGACCCGAAGGACCGCGCCATCGTCGATATGTGGGAGAAGCGAGTCAACGAGGAAGGCATGCTGGCCGCCTCCGAACTCTTCCGAAACACCGCCCCTACGTTTGCGGATCGTGGGTTACCGGGGTCCGCTGAGCCGATCCCGCAGATTCCGGAGCTCACCAAGCGCGCGTTGGAACGCATGAACCGCTTTTTCAATAAATTCGACGGTCAACTTGCCGACAAACCCTTCGTAGCCGGCGAGCGCTACACGGTGGCCGACATTACTACGCTGTGCGCCATCGACTTCGGCAAATGGACAGACCTCGATATTCCGGAAGACTGCAAGAACCTGCGCCGCTGGTACGACGATGTTTCCGCACGGCCCAGCGCGAAAGTTTGAGGTAAAAAGCTCCATTCCGCTCGAGCTTCCTTTTTGCGGGGAATGCCGTTCTCTTTCCAGCGGCCGGGCGTATTGTTCTCGCATCGGTTGAAACGGATGAACGAAGACAATGAACCTGCGATCTGTGAGGGGATGGCTGTGCGCGACGGTATTTTTCGCAGGCACGCCGGCGAGCGTGCTTGCGAGCGACTACGCCCACGAATGCCGGTCCGCCGACGGGTTGTATGAGATGTCTGACGAGCAGCTCTTCGCGGCGGGCGAAGAGCCACGCACGGCCATTCCCTATTCCACGCTCAAGGATACCGTGCTGTCGGAGCGCAAAGGCTATTGCCTCAGCCGCGGGCAGCACTTCCAGTTCGAAGCCAAGACCTACCTGCGCCGTGTTCGCTTCAAGGTGGATGGCAATCCGGTGGAGGTGGAGATGCTGTGCGAGCTTGCCGCCGACGGACTGCCTGCGGCCTACAATTGCGAAAAGGAGGTTGTGACGCTCCAAACCAACTCCGGCGCCGCTTCGGCGAGCACAGCCATCTGGATGCACAACGGCTCGGTGATGCGTCTCGATGCCAAAGGCATCTCCCGCGTCTTTTCCTACGAGAAGCCCCGTGCCGGCATGCGCCGGGCGGGGGCACGCCCCGGCGATATCGTGTTTGAAGGAACGCGCGAAGGGACCGCCTACTCCGGCACGGCCTACATGTTTTCCCCCAACTGCGGCCGGACGCCCTACGCCGTCGCCGGCCACGTTACCCCGGACGACAGGCGCGTCCTGCTGGAAGGGCAAGCACCCGTTTTGGATGCCGATTGCAAGGTCACGGGGCACCGCCGCGACCGGCTGCGATTCGATTATCTCAAGCGCTAGAGTGCTTCCGGAAAAGTGGGAACCGGTTTTCCGGTAAGAAGCACGACAAAACAAATGGCTCCAGACCGCCGACTACGGCCCTGATATGGACGGCGCGGAGATCGGCGTGATTTGGCCCGATTGTTTGCCACCGCGCCGCCGCCTATAACCGGGCGCATGACAAACCTGTTCGAAGCCGCCGGCCTGGAAAAAGGCGCACCCCGCCCGCTCGCCGACCGGCTGCGCCCGCAAAAGCTCACCGATGTCGTCGGCCAGGACCATCTCGTCGGCCCCGACGGCACGCTGACGCGTATGTTGAACTCGGGGCGCCTGCCGAGCCTCATTCTGTGGGGGCCGCCGGGCTCGGGCAAGACGACCATCGCGCGGCTCCTGGCCGGCGAGACGAAGCTCGCCTTCGAGCAGCTCTCGGCAATCTTCTCCGGCGTCGCCGATCTTCGCAAAGCCTTTGACCGGGCGCGGATGCTGCGCGAGCAGGGTAAGGGCACGCTCCTGTTCATCGACGAAATCCACCGTTTCAACCGCGCGCAGCAGGACAGCTTCCTTCCCTACATGGAGGACGGCACGATCACGCTCGTCGGCGCGACGACCGAGAACCCGTCCTTTGAACTCAACGCCGCACTGCTCTCGCGTTCCAACGTGCTCGTGCTCAACCGGCACGACGAGGCCGCGCTTGAAAACATCTTAAAGCGCGCAGAGGCCGAGACGGGCCGGAAATTGCCTCTCGACGCGGATGCGCGCGAGGCCTTGAAAGGCATGGCCGACGGCGACGGACGCACCATGATCAACCTTGCCGAGGACGTGTTCGCCGCCGCCGGCGACAAGGTGAAACCCTTAAATCGCGAGGCGCTCATCAAGCTCGTTCAGCGCCGGGCGCCGCTCTACGACAAGTCGCGCGAGGGACACTACAATCTCATTTCGGCGCTCCACAAGAGCGTGCGCGGGTCCGATCCCGACGCGGCTCTCTATTACTTCTGCCGCATGCTCGATGGCGGGGAGGATCGGCTGTTCCTCGCCCGCCGCCTCGTGCGGATGGCGGTGGAGGATATCGGCCTTGCCGACCCGCAGGCGCTCGTCGTGTGCAACGCCGCCAAGGACGCCTTCGATTTCCTCGGCAGCCCCGAGGGCGAATTGGCGCTGTCGCAAGCCGTCGTCTATCTGGCCACCGCACCCAAATCGAATGCCAACTACGTGGCCTACAAGGCGGCGATGCGCGCGGCCAAGGAGCATGGCAGCCTCGCGCCGCCCAAAACGATCCTCAATGCGCCCACCAAGCTCATGGAGGAAGAAGGCTACGGCTCGGACTATCTATATGACCACGACCAGCCCGACGCCTTCTCGGGTCAGAATTACTTTCCCTCCGAATTCAAGACGCGGCCGCACTACTACGATCCGGTGGAGCGCGGGTTTGAGCGCGAGATCAGAAAGCGGCTGGAATATTGGGCTCGTCTGCGCAAGGAGCGCGGCGGCCAGTAGATTAAACAATCCGGCGGCCAGTTTTCCGGCGCACGCTGTTCGCCCTTGCGCTGCGTGGTGCCGTGTTGAAGGCTATGTTCGCCGGCGAAACGCAGGTTCGAAAATGGACAGCTTTGAACTCCTTCAGCGTTTATCGGTGTCTCTCGCCATCGGGCTGTTGATCGGCTTGGAGCGCGGCTGGCAGTCCCGCATGGAGGCGGAAGGGGAACGGGCCGCTGGATTTCGCACCCATACCCTGGCCGGCATCCTGGGTGGCGTGTGGGCCGCCATGGTTCATGGAACGGGCGGCGGAGGTTTGATCGCGCTTGCCATCGCCTTCACCATCTTTGCGTTTCTGATCGGTCTGTTCCGCTATCGGGAGACCCAGCACGAACGCACGTTTGGGGCGACCACGCTGGTCGCGGCCATGCTGGCGTTCTCGCTCGGCGCCTTTGCGGTGCTCGGCAACATGCAGGTCGCGGCGGCCGCAGGCATCGCAACAGCGGGCCTGCTGGCCACGAAGACGATGCTCCATGCGTGGGTGCGGCGCATGACGTGGCAGGAGCTGCGATCCGTCCTCGTCCTCGCGTCGATGACATTCATCATGCTGCCCATACTGCCCAACGAGACGATCGATCCGTGGGGCGCGATCAACCCCTACGAGATCTGGCTGCTCACCATTCTCATCGCGATGATCTCGTTTGCAGGTTACGTGGCAATCAAATTGTTCGGAGACCGCAGCGGTATCGTCCTGACGGGACTCGCAGGCGGTCTCGCCTCCTCCACGGCCGTCACTGTCAACATGGCCAAGCTTGCCGCTGATCAGCCCGATCATCGCGATCCGCTTCTGGCTGGAGCGCTATTATCAGGAACCGTGATGATGGCGCGCGTTCTGGTGGTCGCCGGCATCGTCAATCACGCCATGCTGTTGAAACTGGCGCCGCCCTTGATCCTTGCAAGCCTGGTGCAGGCGGGAGCGGGTGCTTATCTCCTCGCCCGCCAATCGCAGCCCGACCAGGGCGACAAGGGCCTGGATCTCAAGAATCCCTTCGACCTCATCAGTGTTCTCAAATTCGGCGCGCTGCTGACCGCCATCATGGTGCTGGCGCACTTTGCCACCCGATACGCGGGCGACGCGGGCGTCTATCTGCTGTCTGCGATTTCGGGCATCGCCGATGTCGATGCCATCACCTTGTCGATGGCACGGCTGGGCGGAGGCGAACTCAGCCTCGAGGTGGCGACCCGTGCGATCCTCATTGTTGTTGCGGTCAATACACTGTCAAAGGCCGCTCTTGGCTGGCTGACCGGGGGTGCCGCGTTCGGCGTCCGCATGACCGTGGTCGGCTTGGCGGCCCTCCTCGCGGGCGCCGCATCGCTGGCGTTCTTTTGAGGCCGACGCCGCCTTTGCCTTGCCACGGCCACGGACTATAAGCCGGTAAGGCAACAGACGGGCTTTGAAGACGAAACGTATGGTCCAGTTCATCGATCTTTGGCGCGGGCACCCCACCAACGAAAGCATCGACGCGCCATGCACCGTTTCCGGCGGCCGCGCCCGCACGCCCGATGAGGCGCCCGTCGACACGGCCCCAGGCATCAAGCCGGCCGAGGCTCATGTCGAGCCGGTCGCCCCGCACGATCAGTCCGCTATTTGCCTGGGCGTCGCGATGCGCCGTGCCGGCGTGCGCATCGAGGAGTTGGGCGCGCGCCTTCAAACCTGTGGCATTCACGACCGCTCCTTGATGCATATTCTCTCCGCCAGCCAGTTTGCCGCCGCACTGCGGCGCGCCAAGATCGCCGGTTTCGGGGCTGTCGAGTTGATTGCAGGCAGCGACGTGGAGCGCTTCCAGACGCGCATCGTCGGCCGCACGGGGGTTCTCTACGTGCGTGACTACTGGATGCGGCCGGACGATCCGGAGGGACGCCCCACCGGCGATCTCATCGATTTGTGGAACGGCTACCGCACGACCGATAGTTGGCTCATGGATTGGATGTCGTGGGCCGGCTACACCAGCTCCTACGAGTTGGCGCGGGAAATGTGGTTCTGGCCCGTGGCTTGAGAACGAGATCGAGCGAAGGGATCGAAGCGTTGCGCATTCTGGTTGCCATGGTTTTCGCACTCGCCGCCGCGGGCTTTGCGACTTTCACCATCTCGCACAACGTGGCCGACAATATCGTCGCAAACCAGCATTTCACCATGCCCGGCGAGGCCGCGCGCATCCATGCGCTTATCTATATGGCAACGAACTTCCTTGCCCTGCTGTGCGGCTATGTCGTCGGCTGGCTTCTGGGATATGCCGTACGCCGCCGCCCGCAAGGCCATTAAGAACCGCTCTAGACAGGCTTGAAACGGCCGGAGCGCTTCCTTAACGGCTGCACAGAGGCTATAGCTTCGCCCGAACGAATTTGAGGATTTCTCATGAAACTTCTCCTTCTCGCCTCCGTGGGCGGCGCGATCGGGGCTGGCGCGCGCTTCCTCGTCAATCAGGCGTTTGCGACACGGGGCCTTATCGGCTTTCCCTGGGCCACGCTCACCGTCAACGTGGTGGGCGGATTTCTCATGGGCGCGGTCATGGTGCTCGTCCTGGACCGTTTCGATGGCTCGCCCGAGATCCGCACCTTTCTCGCGACAGGGATACTGGGCGGGCTGACGACGTTTTCAGCATTCACCTACGAGTTGTCGCAAATGATTGCCGCCGACGGCATCGCCAGTCCCCGCCTCTTGGCCTACATCGCGCTTTCCGTCCTGCTCTCGCTTGCCGCGCTTTATGCCGGCATGGCTTTCTCGCGTGCGCTGATCTCATGAGCGAAGCTGGGTCCAAAGTCGAAAGCATCCGCGTCAAACAGGGCGAGGCCGACATGCGCCTCGACCGCTGGTTCCGTGTGCACTTCCCCGAAGTCGGCTACACGTATCTCCAGAAGCTGCTGCGCTCGGGTCAGGTCCGCGTCAACTCCAAGCGCGCGCAGGCTAACGACCGCCTGGAGCCCGGCTTCGAGATTCGCGTACCGGCGATCGTGCGCCAGCCTAAGAGCACGGGCACCGGCCTCAAGCCGCCGCCGGGTCTATCGAAGGGCGACCGTGACGCCATAGAGAAGATGATCCTCTATGAGGATGAGCACGTCCTGGTTCTCAACAAGCCGTTCGGTCTTGCCGTTCAGGGCGGCACCGGCACCAAGAAGCACATCGATGGCATGCTGGCGGGCATGGCCGACCGTTTCGGCGGCGAGCGCCCGCGCCTCGTCCATCGCATTGACCGCGATACGACCGGCATCCTGCTGGTCGCCAAGACGCGCGACGCCGCCGCAAAACTGGGCCGCACATTCCAGACGCGCTCCGCGGCCAAGACCTATTGGGCTCTCGTGAAGGGCGTGCCGAAGCCCCCGCAGGGCAAGATCGAGGCGGCGCTCGTCAAAGCGGCAGGTCCCGATGGCGATCGCGTGCGCAAGGCGCTGCCCGGCGAGCAGGACAAGGCCATGCATGCCACGACGCATTACTCCGTCATCGATCGCGTGGCGCATAAAGCAGCGTGGGTTTCCTTGAAGCCGGTGACCGGGCGTCAACACCAGTTGCGCGCGCACATGCACATGATCGGCCACCCCATCGTCGGCGACAACAAGTACGAGGGCGACGTCAACATGCCTGCGGAAAACATCGAGAAGAAGCTGCATCTGCACGCGCGGCGTCTCATCATTCCGCACCCCGTCACCAAGCAAAAGATCGACGTGACAGCTCCTCTGCCGCCTCACATGAAATCCACCTGGGAGACGCTGGGATTCGAGGAAAAGAAGTTCGAGGGCAAGGAGGCATGAGCGCCCTGTCGCCCAATCCGAACTGGGGAGCCAACGCATGAAGCTGCTGATCTTCGATTGCGATGGCACCATCGTGGACAGCCAGGCCGGCATCGTCCTGTCGATGAACCATGCCTTCCGTTCGCTCAGCCTGACGCCACCGACACGCGCTCAAACGCTCTCGGTCGTCGGCCTGTCCCTACCCGAGGCTTTCTCGGTACTCGCGCCCCATGTCGATCCCGATGTGCGCATCATGCTGGCTGAACGTTACAAGAGCGCGTTCCGTGATCTCGATCGTGACCCCTCCGACTGTGAGGTGCTGTTTCCCAGCTGCCGCGATATCATCGGCCGGCTCGCCGCTCACGACGATATCGTCCTGGGCATCGCCACGGGAAAATCCAAGCGCGGTGTCGACCGGCTGATCGAACGGGAGGGCTGGCATGGCCACTTCATCACCATCCAGACCGCGGATGACCATCCTTCCAAGCCCCATCCGTCGATGGTGCTCACCGCCATGGTGGAAACGGGCGCGACCCCCCACGAAACCATCATGATCGGTGACACAACCTACGACATCGAGATGGCGTGCGCGGCGAAGGTGGGTGCCTTGGGCGTAGGCTGGGGCTATCACTCGCGCGAAGAACTCGCCGAGGCGGGAGCGCATCTCATAATAGACGATTACGGGGAGATGCCCGGCGCACTCGATCAGATATTCGAACAGTTGAGCAGCACGCATGAGCAGCACCGCGAACGGCAACGGCCCGGGCAAGGAGAAGAGATCTTCTGAAGCTTCCGGCGGCCCCAAGAGCCACATCAGCGACAGTCTCTCCAAGCCCCTCCCCAAACGGTTCTACAAGGCCGTCACCCTGAGTGAGGGGCCACCCTTTCAGGTGCTCCTTGATGGCCGCCCGGTAAAAACACCCAAAAAGCGCGCTCTCGCGCTGCCCGCGCGCATCCTTGCGGATGCCGTTGCCGAGGAGTGGAGGGCTCAGAACGCCGTGATTGATCCCTCCACGATGCCGTTGACGCGCTTTTCCAATACAGCCCTTGACGCGGTGTCGGACGCAACCAGCGAGGTTGCCGCCGATATCGTCGCCTACGCGGGCCGCGATCTGTTGTGTTACCGCGCCGAGGCTCCGCACGAGCTGATTGCCCGGCAGGCGCAAGCCTGGGACCCCGTTCTCGACTGGGTACGCGAGGCGCTAGGGGCACGTTTTATCGTTACCGGCGGCGTGATGCCCGTTGATCAGCCGGTGGCCACGCTGGACCGTGTGGCGAGTGCGCTCGAACCTCATGAGCCTTTCCGGCTCACGGGCCTGCATGTCATGACGACGCTGACCGGATCGGCACTTCTCGCACTCGCTGTCGAACGCGGGTTCCTTTCGCAAGAGCAAGCCTGGGCCGCCGCACACGTCGATGAGGATTACCAGATCGCGCTGTGGGGCGAAGACGATGAGGCGAACGCGAAACGCAAGCAGCGCGAGAAGGACTTCGCCGCCGCCTGCCAATTGATCGCTTCGCTGTCGTAGGGGTTCCTATGAACTGCGGACCGCAACCCGCACGGTCTGAGGGGCCCCCGAGCCCGCACCCGAATTATCGGCCACCACGACGTCGAACTTGGCCGTGTCCGAATTCGACCCATCGTGCGAGAACAGAACCTGCCCGCGCTCCAGATCCTCTTGCGTGAAGCTCGTCACCGGCCGTGCCGGCGCGCTTGCGATGCTTATGAAGCCGTTAGAGGCGTTCGAAACGGAAAACGTCAGGTTCTTTGCCTGATCGTCCGGATCGACAGCGGAAAGATCGGCGGTCGTGATGCGCACCGCCCGGCCTTTGGCAACCGCCAGATCAAGATCGCCGGCGACCGTCGGCGGCACATTGCGGACGCTTGCGGAGAGTTCCGCGCCCTCCTCCATGGCGAGGCGGCCGTATTTCACGTTGCCCATGACGGTGCCGCTGCTGCGAATGGCGATGAGATTTTTGACGCGCACGTCGCCTTGCAACTCACCTTGAACGTCCGCGTTCTCGGTTTTTACGGTGCCGAACAGGCGCCCTTCGGGATGCACCACCACTCTACCCGCCTCGAGTTTGCCCTCGGCGTAGCCGAAGACCTCTATCTCGCGGCAGTTGCGGACCTCTCCCTTCAGGATCGTATCCTTGCCGATGACCAGAACACCCTTGTTGTCCGACACGCGCACTCTCCCCCCAACGCCAGCTTCGCTCCGACTACATCTGAGGCAGGATTGTGTCAGCTTATCGGCTCGGGAGGCTTGGTTAACGCGTGGGCAGGAAAATAGAGCGCGCCGGCAGCAATTGCGCTCATGCGTCATCCAGGGACGTTGAGCTGAAGAATTCGCTCGCCTCGCTTGACGGACACGCTCCACATGCGTTTGCGCGTGGCGAGCGCTTCCTCCACGTCGACGACGTTGGCAATCGTCTTGCCGCCGATCTCGACCACGATATCCCCAGGCCGGAATCCGAGGGATCTGGCGACCGATCCATTGCGCACCGAAAGGATGACGACGCCTTCGGTATCATCCAAGCCCATTTCGTCGGCAAGACCCGGCAGGATGTTGGAGACGCGCGCCCCATCCAAGGGATGAGGCCCCGACAGGTTGCGCACGTCATCCTTGCCCGCCTTGGGCGGAGAGACGAGCGCGAGGTCGGTCTCAAGCCCCTTGCCCTTGCGCAGCATCGAAAGCTTGGCCGTCTGGCCGACGCCCTTTGTCGTCAGACGATAAAAGACGGCGCGCGGATCGGAGACTTCGACGCCGTCGACACGCATGATGACGTCGCCAGGTTCGAGGCCTGCCTTTGCCGCAGGTCCAGCCGCGGAGATGCGCGTCACGACGGCCCCTGCGATACGGCTCAAACCCAGCCCTTCAGCGATCTCGCGGGTCACGACTTCAAGCTTCGCGCCAAGCCAAGGCCGTTCGACCGTGCGGCCTGCCACAGCACTCTCAGCGTAAACCTTGACGAGATTTGAGGGAATGGCAAAGCCAATGCCGACCGAGCCGCCGCTCTTGGAGTAAATCATGGTGTTGATTCCTACAACACGGCCGTTCATGTCGACAAGTGCACCGCCCGAGTTGCCCGGATTGATGGCCGCGTCGGTCTGAATGAAGATCTGCGCATCGGACGCACCGACATCAGAGCGCGCCAGGCCGGAGATGATGCCACTCGTCACGGTCTGGCCGACACCGAACGGATTACCGATCGCCAGCACAACATCGCCAACCTCCAGGCTGTCGCTGTCCTCGAACTCCAGAAACGGAAAATGACCATCGCCGTTCTCCATCTTGAGAACCGCGATGTCGGTCTTGTCATCCTGCGTGATGACCTTGGCGTCGAACTCGCGCTTGTCGGCGAGCGCCACGCGAATTTCCGTCTCGCCGCGGCCTTTCACGACGTGGGTGTTGGTCACCACGATGCCATCCGCTGAAACGATGACCCCCGAGCCCAGCGAACTCATCACGCGCTCGGACGGCTCGCCGAACTGGTCGCCAAAGAAACGGCGGAACCAGGGATCGTCGGCAAAGGGCGACGTGAAGGCCTGAACGCGGCTTCGAACATACACATTGACGACCGCAGGCGCCGCCTTGCGCACGATCGGCGCAAACGAATACTGCACCGCCTCCCGCGAGGGCGGCGCCACGCGCTGCTGGGCGATTGCCGTGCCTGCAAGGACTAAGGAAACCGTTTGGATACCCGCAAGTCCCAGGCCCACCACAGGAATGCTAGCAGCAATCAGACAGACAAATCGAGCACTGCGCGACATGAAGACCTCGTAAGGTTTGAGCAGGGCGCTGAACGCCGCTGTAAGGGGTCTGCCCGGCTTATCTAGGATCGGGCGATACGCCGCTCAAGTGAACTCGGACCCGCGCCCACAGGTCAGCGATAAACACCGCCTGGCGGATCAAACCAGGCCGAGGGCGCGTAATGAACGGATGGCGTCGCGGATGGCGTCTTCGCCCGGGCGTAAGGCGAGACCGAGGCGGCTCTTGACCTTTTCGCCGGTGACGGCCTTCACGCGCCCCAGCTCAGGCAGGATCGTGCGCAGCCGCTTGTCGAACACCGCCATGGCGCGCACGGCGGTATCGGGAAGCTGGAATTTCGGCGTCTTGGATTTCAGGTCAGGGCATTCCGCCGCGAGTGCCTGCCCCAGCGCGAAGAGCCCCGTATCATCGCGCGCAACAATGAAGCGTTCACCCGCTGCTTCAGGGTGAGCGAGCGAGACGGCATGGGCCGCCGCAACGTCTCGCACATCGCACACGGGGAAGCGAATGCGGGGTGCCGCCGGATAGATACCGCGCGCCATCAGCCGGTAAAGCTCAAGCGAAGTCGACAAATCGTCATCGAGCGCTGGCCCCTGCACGAAGCCGGGATTGATGACGGTCAGCTCCGGCGCACCAGGCGTGCTCTCTGCGAAATTCCACGCGGCCTTCTCGGCAATCGTCTTGGAGCGGATGTAGGGCGTGAGGCCCGGTGTCGTCTCGTCGGTAAAATCGTTCTCGCTGAAAACGTGGTCTGGTCCATAGGTGGCGGGATACATCACCGCCACCGTGGAAGACGTGAGCACGACGCGCCGCACGCCGTGGCGATGCGCTGCCCGCAGCACCCGCAACGTCCCCTCGCGCGCCGGAAGAATGACGTCATCGGGGTTTTCAGGCTGCTCCATGGGAAAGGGCGAGGCTGTATGTATGAGGTAGTCTGCGCCTTGAATTGCCTCGTCCCAGCTTTCGTCCGCCGTCAGGTCGCCCGTCGCGAAGGATAGCGGCGCGGTATCAAAGCCTGCCCGGTTCAGCGCCGTCACGACCTTGAGCGGGCTTGCGCTTTTGCGCACCGTACCGCGCACCGCATACCCCCGCTGCAATAGCTCCGCGATGATGTGTTTGGCGATGAAGCCGGTTGCCCCTGTCACCACCACCGTTTCCGCCATCTCGTCCTCCCGCGATCCCGGTCTCCAGCCACGCTGTTTTACTGGAAAACCGATTTCCACGCGTCAGGGAGGCACAATAGCGGTTGAAAGAGCACTCTGCCACCACACCACAAGGCAGGCGCGTTACGGCACGGCACCATCCCTCAAACGAAACATGCCCCGCGCGGTCAGCACGGGGCATGTCAGAAATTTCAGCGGAAAGGACGCCTGTCAGGCGTTCTGCTCCTGCGCCTTGAGCATTTCCTCATGGCGCGCCTTGTCCTCGGCGCCCTTGATCGAGGTGTCACGATCGACGAGTTCGATCACGGCGCGCGGCGCGGCATCCCCATGACGGAAGCCAGCCTTGAGCACGCGCGTATAACCACCATTGCGGTCCTTGTAGCGCGGGCCCAGCACGTCGAAAAGCTTCTTGGCCATATCCTCGTCGCGCAGACGCGAGGCCGCCAGACGGCGCGAATTGAGATCGCCGCGCTTTGCGAGCGTGATGTACTTGTCGACGACGCGCTTCAGGTCCTTGGCCTTGGGCAGCGTGGTGACGATCTGCTCGTGCTTGATGAGGGCAGCGGCGAGATTTGAGAACATCGCCTGGCGATGTCCAACGTGGCGGCCGAAACGGCGGCCGAGCTTCTTGTGACGCATGGGTCTTGGATCCTTATGTTTCGTTCTGCATTGGTTATGGGAGGTTCTATGGCCTCGCCTTGGTCGTCGGCGCGCTGCGACCCTGCTCCGTGGAGCCAGCCGCAACGCGCTTAACAGCGTGTCAGTACTGGTCCTCGAAGCGCTTGGCCAGTTCGTCGATGTTGTCGGGCGGCCAGTTGGGCACTTCCATTCCCAGATGCAGGCCCATGGAGGCCAGCACTTCCTTGATCTCGTTGAGCGACTTGCGGCCGAAGTTCGGCGTCCGCAGCATCTCGGCTTCGGTCTTCTGAATGAGGTCGCCGATGTAGACGATGTTGTCATTCTTCAGGCAGTTGGCAGAGCGCACGGAAAGCTCCAGCTCATCAACCTTCTTGAGCAGCGCCGCGTTGAAGGCAAGTTCGGGATGGGAACGTTCCTCGACAGCCTTCTTGGGCTCCTCGAAGTTGATGAAGACCGCGAGCTGGTCCTGCAGGATGCGCGCAGCAAGCGCGACAGCATCTTCAGCGCGCACCGAGCCGTCCGTCTCGACGGTCATCGTCAGCTTATCATAGTCAAGGATCTGACCCTCGCGGGTGTTCTCGACCTTGTAGGACACCTTCTTGACCGGCGAGTAGAGGCTGTCGACCGGAATCAGGCCGATAGGCGCGTCTTCGGGACGGTTGCGGTCAGCCTGCACGTAGCCCTTGCCCATGTCGGCGGTGAACTCCATGCGGATGGAGGCGCCCTGGTCGAGATGGCAGATCACGTGGTCGGGATTGAGGATCTCAACTTCGGAAGAGGCTTCCATGTCGCCCGCGCGCACGGGGCCTGCGCCTTCCTTCTTCAGGACCATGCGCTTGACGCCATCGGAATGGATACGCAGCGCGACTTCCTTGATGTTGAGGATGATGTTCGTCACGTCCTCACGCACGCCGGGCACGGAGGAGAACTCGTGCAGCACGCCGTCGATCTGCACCGTCTTGATGGCCGCGCCCTGCAGCGAGGATAGCAGCACGCGGCGCAGCGCGTTGCCGAGCGTCATGCCGAAGCCACGCTCCAGCGGCTCGGCCACGACCGTCGCGATGCGGGCGCGATCACGGCCGGGTTGAATATCAATCTTGGAGGGTTTGATAAGGTCTTGCCAGTTCTTCTGCAGAACGTTCACCACGGGGAGCCTCGCTTGCGATGCGGCGCGGGTTGATGAAGCCCGCGCCTACCAAGGGACGAATGTATAAATTAAACCAAGCTGTTAGAAGCCGGGCCGGGCGGACGTACCGCCCTTGAGCGCATTAAACGCGGCGGCGCTTGCGGGGACGGCAGCCGTTATGCGGGATCGGCGTCACGTCGCGAATGGAGGTGATCTGGAAGCCGATCGACTGGAGGGCGCGCAGCGCCGACTCGCGGCCCGAGCCCGGACCACAAACCTCAACCTCGAGGACCTTCATGCCGTGATCCTGAGCCTTGCGGCCGGCATCCTCGGCGGCAACCTGGGCAGCATACGGCGTCGACTTGCGCGAGCCCTTGAAGCCCTTCGTACCCGACGACGACCAGGCGATGGTGTTGCCCTGCGCATCGGTGATCGTGATCATGGTATTATTGAAAGACGCGTTCACGTGGGCAACGCCCGACGTGATGTTCTTCTTCTCGCGCTTTCTGACTTTGCCGCGCGCGGCCGCTTCTTTAGCCATCTCGACTTTGCTCCTTACCCCTATGGCCGCGTTCGGCGCCAGGGCTCAACTCGAATTTGCGGCCCATTGGTTCTGCAAACCGAGCCGGTTGAAAGATGCCTCGCGCCACCACGCCGATCAGAGCGTGGCGGCGCGAGAAAAAACTACTTCGTCGCCTTCTTCTTGCCGGCGATCGCAACGGCCTTGCCCTTGCGCGTGCGGGCGTTGGTGTGCGTGCGCTGACCGCGAACCGGCAGGCCCTTGCGGTGTCGCAGACCGCGATAGCAGCCCAAGTCCATGAGGCGCTTGATGTTCATCTGAACTTCACGGCGCAAGTCGCCCTCGACCGTATAGTCGCGATCGATGGCCTCGCGGATCTGGAGGACTTCTGCGTCCGTGAGCTGATTGACGCGACGCTCAGCAGGGATACCGACCTTCGCGCAGATTTCGCTGGCGAACTTGGGGCCGATGCCATGAATGTAGCGCAGCGCGATGACGACGCGCTTGTTGGTCGGAATATTGACGCCTGCGATGCGGGCCACGTTGGTCTCCTGCCGTCTTCTTGCGGTCGGGCGCCGGAGCGCCCACCTTGTGGTTAGTGATGCCTTGCAGCATCGTGGTTAGTCGTCTCGTCTGCCTGCACCTCGCGGGGGGCCGGCCTTAAGCGGTCGTCTCAATGCACAATATGCCGGGCCCGGGCTTTCGCCCCGGTCCGGATTCCATTGGCCTGCGCTAGAAATTCCGCTGGTTTCTATCGCGCAAACCTTGATCCGTCAATCCGGCGAGGTCCCTTTCAGGATGCCTCGACGGCCGCCAGAATCTCATCGATCTGGCGGGTCACGTCCGTAATCGGAGCCATTCCGTCCACCGTCCTTAAGAGCTCATGGGCGAAATAATACCCCGTGAGGGGGGCCGTCTCGCGGTAATAGGCCATGAGGCGCGTTTTCAGCGCCTCGGCATTGTCGTCGGCTCGCACGGTACCGCCAGCGGCCAGCGTCTCGCGGGCGCGGTTTTCGATCCGGTCGGCCAGGATTTTGTCATCAACCTTCAGTTCGATCACGCAATCGAGCTTTTTCTTTTTTGATTTTAGAAGCTTATCGAGTGCCGCCGCCTGCGGAAGGGTGCGCGGAAAGCCGTCGAGAATGAAGCCCTTGGCGCAATCAGGTTCTGAAATCCGGTCGGCGATGATCCCGACCACAACCTCATCGGGCACCAAACCGCCCGCGGCCATGATCTCTTTGGCTTTCAACCCAACAGGGGTTCCCGCCTTTACGGCCGCGCGGAGCATATCGCCTGTCGAAAGCTGCGGAATGCCGAGCTTCTTGCAAAGCACCTCCGACTGCGTCCCTTTGCCCGCCCCTGGCGGTCCCAAAAGAATGAGGTTCATCGCCGTCCCTTCGGTGACGAGGCGCCCTTCAGCTTGGCCTTCTTGATCAAGCCTTCATACTGCTGGGCAATGAGATGGCTCTGGATCTGCGCCACCGTATCCATGGTAACGCTGACGGCGATGAGCAGGGAAGTACCGCCAAAGTACAACGGAATACCCGCGTACGACGTCAGAATTTCCGGCAGCACGCAGACGGCGGCCAGATAGAGCGCGCCGATCACGGTAATGCGGGTGAGAATGTAGTCGATATATTCAGCCGTCTTCTCGCCGGGGCGAATGCCAGGAATGAAGCCGCCGTACTTGCGCAAGTTGTCGGCCGTGTCCTTCGGATTGATGACGACCGCAGTGTAGAAGAAAGCGAAGAATATGATGAGCGCCGCATAGACCGCCATGTGCAAAGGCTGACCGGTACCCAACGCTGCCACGATGTTGTTCAGCCACTCAGGTCCCTGGCCGGCCGTGAACTGCGCAACCGTGATCGGCAGCAGCAGCAGGGACGAGGCGAAGATCGGCGGGATGACGCCTGACGAGTTGAGTTTCAAGGGAAGATGCGAAGCCTCACCCTGGAGCATCTTGTTGCCGACTTGGCGCTTGGGGTACTGCACCAGCAAGCGGCGCTGCGCACGTTCGAAGAAGACGATTGCCGCGACCACTGCAAGAGCGAGCACCAGGAAGCCGACGAGGAGTATCGGGCTGATCGAACCGGTCTTTGACAGTTCGAAGAGCTGAACGAGCGCGCCCGGCAGTCCCGCCACGATGCCCGCGAAGATGATGAGCGAGGTGCCGTTGCCGACGCCACGCTGCGTGATCTGCTCACCAAGCCACATCAGGAACATAGTGCCGCCGACCAGCGTGATGACGGTGGTGGCGCGGAAGAACCAGCCAGGATCAATGACGACGCTGCCGGCCGAATTTTGTGAACCTTCAAGGCCGACCGCGATGCCGTAGGCCTGAAATGCGGCGAGCACCACCGTAAGATAGCGGGTGTACTGGTTGATCTGTTTGCGCCCGGCCTCGCCTTCCTTCTTCAGCGCTTCGAGCTTCGGATTGATCGAGCTCATAAGCTGCATGATGATCGAGGCGGAGATGTAGGGCATGATGTTCAAGGCGAAGATCGCCATACGCTCGAGCGCACCGCCGCCGAGCGCGTTGAACATGCCAAGGATACCCTTCGACTGCTGAGCGAAGGACGCCGCATAGGCCGCGATATTGATGCCGGGCAGCGGGATATAGGTGCCGAGCCGATAGACAACGAGCGCGGCGAGCGTGAACCAGATGCGCTTCTTCAGATCCTCGGCCTTGGAAAAGGCACCGAGGTTGAGATTTGCGGCAAGCTGCTCGGCAGCGGAAACCATCGTGTCATTCTCCTGACCGAGCGCAACGGGTGCGCGGGTCCAGATCTCGTTTCAAGGATGGCGTGCGGACGGCCTAGTAGTCCAGGCCGCCCATCAACGTTATTCGTCCTTGGCGCTGGCCGGCTTCTTGCTCGACGCCGCCTTCTTTGCAGCCGATTTGGCGCGTTTCTTTTCATCGGCTTCCAGCACCTTTACCGGAATGACCGTGACGCTGCCGCCAGCCTTTTCGATCGCAGCCTTGGCTTTGGCCGAAGCGTGATTGACGGTGATGGATACCTTCGACTTGATCTCGCCATCGCCCAGCAGACGCAGACCATCCTTGGAACGGCGCAACACGCCGGCTTCGACGAGCGAGGCGACATCGACGGGCTTGCCCGCGTCAATGCGCTTGTCCTCGATTGCCTGCTGGAGGGCACCGACGTTGATCTCGTTGTAGTCGGCCGGGCGCCACTTGTTGAAGCCTCGCTTAGGCAGACGGCGATGAAGCGGCATCTGGCCGCCTTCGAATCCGCCGATCGCAACGCCAGTACGGGCCGTCTGGCCCTTGCCGCCGCGACCACCCATCTTGCCGAGGCCGGAACCGATGCCGCGCCCGATGCGGGTGCGGAACTTGCGAGAGCCCGCGTTGTCTTTGATGCCGTTGAGCCGCATGGGCCTTAAGCTCCTTCTTTGGTGGCGCCTGGCGGCTCGTTTCTCAAGCCGGGCGCAAAACGGAATTCTTGTCCTTCGGACGCCCCCGGTGCACCCCTGGGGGAGTGCGCCGTGCGCGTCATTACTTGTCGTCGACGACGCGGACGAGGTGCGACACCTTCTTGAGCATACCGCGCGTTGCGGGCGTATCCTCCAGCGTCGTGCGGCGGCCGAGCTTGTTCAGGCCCAGGCCGACGAGCGTATCAGCCTGACGCTCGGGACGCCGGTTGGGGCTACGGATCTGCTCGATAGTGATCGTCTTCTTGCTGGCCATGTGGTTACCTCGAAAGCAAATGTGAAGCCCCCGGCAAGGGGCTCCAAGTCTTCTCAGGCTTCGGCGCTCACGTCTGCGGCCGAGCCATCACGGCGGCGCGAGACGATATCCGAAACCTTCTTGTTGCGGCGGGCTGCAACAGCACGCGGATTCTCCTGCGCCTTGAGCGCATCGAAGGTCGCGCGCACGACGTTGTAGGGATTGGTCGAGCCCATCGACTTGGCGACGACGTCATGGACGCCGAGCATCTCGAACACGGCGCGCATGGCGCCGCCCGCGATGATGCCGGTACCGGCTGGCGCCGAGCGTACGACGACCTTGCCCGAGCCATGCCGGCCCACGCTGTCGTGATGCAGGGTGCGTGCGTCGCGCAGCGGCACACGCAGCAGGTTGCGTTTTGCGCCTTCCGTCGCCTTGCGGATGGCCTCGGGCACCTCACGCGCCTTGCCATGCCCGAACCCGACGCGGCCCTTCAGGTCACCGACCACGACGAGCGCGGCGAACCCGAAGCGCTTACCGCCCTTCACGACCTTGGCGACGCGATTGATGTGCACCAGCTTGTCGGTGAACTCGCTATCGCGCTCCTCGCGGTCACGGCCGCGCTCTCTTTGAGGTCCACGTGCCACGTTCAAATCCTCTCCATTAGAACTTCAGACCGCCCTCGCGGGCGGCATCGGCCAGCGCCTTGACGCGGCCATGAAACAGAAATCCGCCGCGGTCGAACACAACTTCGCTGACGCCGGCCTTGACGGCCCGCTCCGCGACCAGCTTGCCGACCGCTGCAGCCGCATCCTTGTTTGCCCCGGACTTGAGCGAGCCCTTGAGCTCTTTGTCCATCGTGGACGCCGCCGCAAGCGTTGCGCCCTTGGCGTCGTCGATCACCTGCGCGTAGATGTGCGCAGATGAGCGATGGATCGAGAGCCGCGGACGCCCGCTCGAGTTCTTCTTCACGCTGCGGCGCACGCGGGCCCGGCGCTTCAAAAACTTGTCTTTGGAATTGGCCATGGTCGCCGTCCTTATTTCTTCTTGCCTTCCTTGCGGAAGATGTACTCGCCCTTATAGCGCACGCCCTTGCCCTGATAGGGTTCGGGCTTGCGCGATGCGCGGATCTCGGCGGCCATCTGACCCACCGCCTGCTTGTCGATTCCCGACACGGACACCTGATCCTGTTTGGCGCCACCGACCTTGACCTCAACGCCCGCCGGAATGGTCAGCACGACTTCGTGGCTGTAGCCGACCGACAGCACGATCTGATCCTTGCCCTTCATCGAGGCCTTGAATCCAACGCCGTGGA
Source organism: Hyphomicrobium sp. (assembly GCA_016793445.1). GTDB lineage: Bacteria > Pseudomonadota > Alphaproteobacteria > Rhizobiales > Hyphomicrobiaceae > Hyphomicrobium_B. The sequence continues at coordinate 471,418 of JAEUME010000001.1, forward strand.
TTTCCAGGTCGTGGCTGTAGCCCTCCGTCACGCCCTTGATCAGGTTGGCGATCTGGGTGCGCGACATACCCCACTTGGAACGGGCGGGCTTGGTGTCTTCGATCAGCGAAACGAGAACGCCCTCGTTCGTCTTCTCAACCTTAAGCTCCTCAGGAACGCTGAAGGAGAGCTCACCCTTGGGGCCCTTCATCTTGACGTTCTGACCGGCCACCGTCGCCGTCACGTTGGACGGCACGGGAACGGATTTCTTACCGATGCGCGACATGGGTCAATGAACCTTTTTTCTTCAGTCCGGCCGATACTTCGAAAGCCCGTCCGGCCCTTTCGCGATTAGAAGATGCTGCAGATGATCTCGCCGCCCACATTGGCCTCGCGCGCCTTGGCATCCGACATCACGCCCTTGGGCGTGGACAGGATGGAGACGCCGAGACCGTTGGCGACGGTCGGAATGTTCTTCACCGGCGAGTAGACCCGGCGGCCCGGCTTGGAGACGCGTTCGATTTCGCGGATCGCCGGCTGGCCGTTGTAGTATTTCAGTTCGATCTCGAACTGCGGGATCTCGCCCTTCACCTCGACGCGCGTGTAGCCGCGGATGTAACCCTCGTCCTGCAGCACGTCGAGGACGCGCCCGCGAAGGCTGGACGCGGGCGTCGACACTTTGGGGCGGCGGCGCATCTGCGCGTTGCGGATGCGGGTGAGCATATCGCCCAACGGATCATTCATTGCCATTGCGCGCTCTCCTTACCAGCTCGACTTGACCATGCCCGGGATGCGGCCCTGGCTGGCGAGTTCGCGCAGCTGGTTGCGGCACATCTTGAGCTTGCGGTAATTGCCGCGCGCGCGGCCGGTGATCTCACAGCGATTGCGCACGCGCACCTTGGCGCCGTTGCGCGGCAGCTCCGCCAGCTTCAGACGGGCCGCGAAACGCTCTTCCGCGGTCTTGGTCATGTCCTTGGCGAGGTCCTTGAGCCGCTTGCGCTTGGGCGCCTGCTGCTCGGCCATCTTGCGACGGCGCTTGTTCTTCTCAATCGAACTGGTCTTAGCCATATAATCTCCTCCAAAGGCCTTTCGGGACGGCCGCGTTTAGCTGGCCCGAGGTCCTCTAGCTGCGGAACGGAAAGTTGAAACCCTTGAGCAGTTCGCGGGCTTCGTCATCAGTGCTGGCCGACGTGCAAACGATCACGTCGAGACCCAGGACGTTGTCGACCTTGTCGTAATCGATCTCGGGGAACACGATGTGCTCCTTGAGACCGGTCGCATAATTGCCACGTCCATCAAAGCTTTTCGGGTTCAGGCCGCGGAAGTCCTTCACGCGCGGCAGCGCGATCGTGACGAAGCGGTCCAGGAACTCGTACATGCGGTCACCGCGCAGCGTCACCTTCGTGCCAATCGCCATGCCTTCGCGCAGCTTATAGGTGGCGATGGCCTTGCGGGCGCGGGTGACGACGGGCTTCTGACCTGCGATCAAGGCGAGCTCGGAAACCGCATTGTCCACCTTCTTGCGGTCGTTGACAGCATCGCCCACGCCCATGTTGAGAACGATCTTCTCGAGCTTGGGGATCTGCATGACGTTGTTGTAGCCGAACTTCTTCATCAGAGCGTCGCGAACGACCTTCTCGTAATGCGTCTTAAGGCGCGGCTTGTAATCCTTGGGACGCGGCGCTGCTACGCGCGCTTCCTTGGGAGCGGCGACCTTCTTGCCGCCACCTTTGACGCCGCCCTTGGCCTTGGCGTCCTGCGGGCCGCCCTGAGGCTTGCCGCCCTTTTGAGCTTTCTCTTTCTCAGCCATGGCTTAGTTCTTCTCCGGGATCTGCTCGCCCGAGCGCTTTGCGACGCGGACTTTCTTGCCGTCGGCCAGCATCTTGAAGCCAACGCGGGTCGGCTTGCCGTCCTTGGGGTCCTCGATCGCGAGGTTGGAAATCTGAATGGGGCCTTCCTTGGAGATGATCCCGCCTTCCTGTTGCGCCGTCTGACGCTGATGGCGGCGCACCATGTTGATGCCGCGAACCAGAGCGCGGTTCTCCTTCGGCATGACGGCAATAACCTCGCCGCGCTTGCCCTTGTCGCGGCCGGCCAGGACGACAACGCTGTCGCCTTTCTTGATCTTGAACGACGCCATTACAGCACCTCCGGCGCGAGCGAGACGATCTTCATGTGGTTCTTGGCGCGCAGCTCGCGAGTCACGGGTCCGAAGATACGGGTACCGACCGGCTCGCCGTTGGCGTTGACCAGCACGGCGGCATTGCGGTCGAAACGGATCAGCGAGCCGTCAGGGCGGCGCACGCCCTTGGCAACGCGCACGATTACGGCCTTCATGACCTGGCCCTTCTTGACGCGCCCCTTCGGAATAGCCTCCTTGACCGACACGACGATCGTGTCGCCCACGGTTGCATATTTGCGCTTGGAACCGCCCAGCACCTTGATGCACTGGACGCGGCGCGCACCCGAGTTGTCGGCGACGTCGAGATTGCTCTCCATCTGGATCATCGCATCATTCCTTCTTTTGCGCCGGCAGGCAGGGCTGACGGCTCATTCTCTTCTTGGGTCCTTTTTCGCTCCCGGGGTCTTGGGACCGGCCTCGAAAATATGAGGCTCCCAACGCTCCGGCGGCTCAAAGGTCTTAATTCGAGGATGGTCTCGAAATCGGTGAGTGGAGGCCTGGGCTCTCGAGCCCGGCTTACACCTTGGTTTCGACGACAGTCCATCGCTTATTCTTCGAGATGGGCGCCGACTCCTGAATGGAGACCTTGTCGCCAACCTTGAATTTGTTCGCCTCGTCGTGCGCGTGATACTTCTTCGTACGGCGCACGGTCTTCTTGAACAAGGGATGGGTGTAGCGGCGCTCGACCTGAACGACAATGGTCTTGTCGTTCTTGTCGGAAACCACGACTCCCTGCAGCACGCGCTTCGGCATAGTCTTCTTGCTCCTTTACGCGCCCTTCTTGGCGCTGCCGGCCCGCTTCGTGCGGGCTGCTGTCTTGATGCGCGCGATATCGCGGCGGATGATCCGGATACGCGCGGTGTTCTCGAGCTGGCCGGAAGCCCGCTGGAAGCGCAGGTTGAACTGCTCCTTCTTGAGCTTCACCAGCTGGTCGTCGAGCTGATCGAGCGACATGTCGCTGAACTCGGCTGCCATCGTTCTTGTCCTCTACTGTTCTTGCGCGACGCTGCGGGTTAACCCACGCGCATCACGACACGGGTCTTGATCGGCAGCTTGGCGGCGCCCAGGATGAGCGCCTCCTTGGCGATCTGCTGATTGATGCCGCCAAGTTCGAAGATGATGCGGCCCGGCTTGACGCGCGCCACCCAAAGCTCGGGTGCGCCCTTGCCCGAGCCCATGCGAACTTCGGCGGGCTTTTTCGATACCGGCACGTCGGGGAACACGCGGGTCCACATGCGGCCTGCGCGCTTGGTGTGGCGCGCGATCGCACGGCGTGCGGCCTCGATCTGGCGGGCCGTCAGACGCTCCGGCTCCATGGCCTTCAGGCCGACTTCGCCGAACGCCAGCGTGGTGGCGCCCTTGGCGGCCCCATGGATGCGGCCCTTGAAGGCCTTGCGGAACTTTGTCCGTTTCGGTTGCAGCATTGTTGTCTCGCCTCAAAAATCTCTTTTATGCGCTAAGCTTCGCTGCCGACATCGCCACCACCACCCGACGATCCGCCAGGGCCGCCACGGGTGCGCCCGCCACGATTGCCGCGGCGCTCGCGCCGCTCGCCATCGTCACGGCGCGGACGCGGACCGGCGCCCTCCTGCATCTCAGCCGCCTTTTTCTCGGACGCCATGGGATCATGCTCCATGATCTCGCCCTTGAAGACCCAGACCTTGATGCCGATGATGCCATAGGCCGTCACGGCGCGGCCGTAGCCAAAGTCGATGTCGGCGCGCAGTGTGTGCAGCGGCACGCGGCCTTCACGGTACCACTCGGTGCGCGCAATTTCAGCACCACCCAGGCGGCCTGCAACGTTGATACGGATGCCGATTGCACCCAGACGCAGGGCCGACTGAACGGCGCGCTTCATGGCACGCCGGAATGCCACGCGGCGCTCCAGCTGCTGGGCGATCGATTCCGCAATTAGCGTCGCGTCGATTTCAGGCTTGCGGATCTCAACGATGTTGAGATGAACTTCCGAGTCCGTCAGGCGGGCCAGCTCGGAACGCAGCCGCTCGATCTTGTCGCCCTTCTTGCCGATCAGAATGCCGGGGCGGGCGGTGTGAACCGTCACCCGGCACTTCCTGTGCGGACGCTCGATGATCACGCGGGCAATACCGGCCTCGCGCTGATCCTTCATGATGTGTTCGCGGATCGCCCGATCCTCGTGCAGCAGCTTGCCGTATTCCCCCGTGCGGGCGAACCAGCGGCTGTCCCAGTTGCGGTTGATGCCAACGCGCAGGCCAACGGGATTGACTTTCTGACCCATATTACTTGGCCTCCTTGGCGGACTTCTTGGCGGCCGGCTTGGCCTTCGCCTTCTTGGGCGCCTCGTCTTCCTCGACCTGCCGGACGACAACGGTGAGCTGCGAGAACGGCTTGAGGATCGCAGCACCGCGGCCACGGCCGCGAGCGTGGAAGCGCTTCAGCGTCAGGTTCTTGCCGACATAGGCTTCGGCAACCACCAGCTCGTTGACATCGAGGCCGTGGTTGTTCTCGGCGTTGGCAACGGCGCTCATCACGCATTTGCGGACATCGCCCGCGATGCGCTTCTGGCTGAACTCGAGTTCGGCCATGGCCTGGTCAACCTTCTTGCCGCGGATAAGACCCGCGACGAGGTTGAGCTTCTGAGGCGAGATGCGCAGCGACTTGACGACGGCCTGCGCCTCGTTGTCCGCCAAGCGGCGCTCGTGAGACGGCTTGCCCATTATTTCCTCACCGCTTTCTTGTCCCCGCCATGCCCGTGGAACGTACGGGTCGGCGCGAATTCACCCAACTTGTGGCCGATCATGTCTTCGGTCACGGCAACGGGGATGTGCTTTTGCCCGTTGTGGACGCCGAAGGTCAAACCGACGAACTGGGGAAGAATGGTCGAGCGGCGGCTCCAGGTTTTGATGACGTCGTTACGACCCGACGACCGCGTCTTTTCCGCCTTCTTCAGGAGGTAGCCGTCGACGAACGGACCTTTCCAGACTGAGCGTGCCAAAGTGCTTCTCCTTGCGTTCCGCGCTTACTTCGTCTTCTGACGGGCGCGAATGATGTACTTCGTGGTCTGCTTGTTCTTGCGGGTCTTGAAACCCTTGGTCGGCTTGCCCCACGGCGTTGCCCAATGCTTGCCGCCCTTCGTGCGGCCGCCGTTGGGATGGTCAACCGGGTTCATCGCGATCGAGCGGTTGTGCGGACGGCGGCCTTTCCAGCGGGTGCGGCCGGCCTTGCCGACGACGGCGTTCATGTGGTCGGGGTTCGACACGGCGCCGACGGTTGCCATGCAATCGGCGGGGACCTTGCGCGTCTCGCCCGAGTTGAGCTTCAGCACCGCCCAGCCGGCGTCACGGCCGACGAGCTGGACGAAGGCACCGGCGGACCGCGCGAGCTGGCCGCCCTTGCCAGGCTTGATCTCGACGTTATGCACAATCGTGCCGACGGGCATGGCCGCGAGCGGCATGGCGTTGCCGGGTTTCACGTCGACCTTGGCGCCCGAGACAACCGTATCGCCGACGGCAAGACGTTGCGGGGCCAGAATGTAGGACAGCGTGCCGTCCTCGAACTTGATCAAGGCGATGAACGCCGTGCGGTTGGGATCGTACTCCAGGCGCTCAACGACGGCCGGCATGTCCGCCTTCGTGTTACGGCGGAAATCGACCTTGCGGTAGTTCTTCTTGTGGCCGCCGCCAATGAAGCGCGAGGTGATGCGCCCATGCGTATTTCGGCCGCCCGACTTATTGAGCCCCTCGACGAGCGTCTTGACGGGGCCGCCCTTCCACAGGTGACTCTTGTCGACCAGCACCAGATGGCGTCGGCCGGGAGACGTCGGGCTGAATGTTTTAAGCGCCATAGTTCATGAACTCCTTAGAGACCGGTCGTCACGTCGATGGAGTGACCATCTTCGAGCGTCACGACGGCTCTCTTGGTGTCGCTGAGCAACGCCGGACGGCCACGGAAGGCCTTGAGCTTGCCCTTGCGGACGATCGTGTTGATAGCTTTGACCTTCACCTTGAACAGGCTCTCGATCGCGGCCTTGATCTCTGGCTTGGTGGCCTTCGGGTTCACCTTGAAAATGACCTGGTTGGCCTCCGAAGCGAGCGTCGCCTTCTCCGTGATGACCGGCGAGACGATGACGTCATAGGCGGTGCGTTTCGTCATTTGAAGCGCGCCTCCAGCGCCGCGACGGCCGCCTTTGTCAGCACCAGCTTCTTACGACGCAGAATGTCGTAGACGTTGATGCCCTGAACGGGGAGCACGTCGATGTTGGGAATGTTGCGGGCCGCACGGGCAAACGCGGGTTCGAGCTCGGCGCCATCGATGATGAGCGCATTCGACAGTTCAAGCTTGGCGAACTGGGACTTCAAGCCGCCGGTCTTGCCGTCTGCCGAGGATGCCTTGTCGAGTACGACGATCTCGCCGGCCTTGGCCTTCGCTGAAAGCGCGTGGCGCAGGGCGAGAGCGCGGACCTTCTTGGGCATGTCGACGGCATGGCTACGTGGCTTGGGGCCGAACGCCTTGCCGCCGCCGCGGAACTGGGGAGCCGACTTGTCGCCGTGACGGGCGCCACCGGTACCCTTCTGCTTGTACATTTTCTTGCCCGTGACCGCGACTTCCGAACGGTCCTGAGCGTGGTGCGTGCCGGCCATGCGCTTCAGCGTCTGATAACGCACCATGCGGTGGATCAGATCCGAGCGCGGCTCAAGGCCGAAAATTGCATCGGCGAGTTCGATGTCGCCGGCGGTGCCGGCATCGAGCGTGGTGACAGATGCCTTCATCACGCACCTTCCTTCTTGGCTTCGGCACGCGGCTTGAATGCGCCGGGCTTGGGCAGATCCTTGGGAGCGGGCTTCTTGACCGCATCGCGTACCAGCACCCAGCCACCCTTGGAGCCGGGGACCGCGCCGCGCACCATCACGAGGCCGCGCGCGACATCGATCTTGGCAACCACGAGGTTCTGGGTCGTGACGCGCTCGTCGCCCATGTGGCCGGCCATTTTCTTGCCCTTGAACACCTTGCCGGGGTCCTGGCGCTGACCGGTCGAACCGTGCGCACGGTGAGTGACCGACACGCCGTGCGTGGCGCGCAGACCGCCGAAGTTCCAGCGCTTCATCGCGCCCTGGAAGCCCTTGCCCTGGTTGGTGCCCGTCACATCGACGAACTGACCGGGCACGAAATGATCGGCGGTGATTTCCGCGCCGACGTCAATCAGGTTCTCAGGGCTGACGCGAAACTCTGCGATCTTGCGCTTGGGCTCGACTTCGACCTTCGCGAAGTGGCCACGGTCGGCCTTGGTCAGGCGCGAGGGCTTGCGGGTGCCGGCTCCAAGCTGGAGCGCGGTATAGCCGTTCTTCTCCACCGTGCGGTGCGAGAGCACCTGCAGATTGTCGAGCTTCAACACGGTCACCGGGACGTGCTCGCCGGTTTCCGTGAAGATGCGGGTCATGCCCACCTTCTGTGCTAGTACACCGGAACGCATCAGCATTCCTTCCTATCGTTGGGGCCGTGCTCACTGTTTCAGAGTAGAGGGCCCGGAATTTTGTTTCGTTTTCTTTTTTACAGTTTGATCTCGACGTCCACGCCGGCGGCAAGATCGAGCTTCATGAGAGCATCGACCGTCTGCGGTGTTGGATCGACGATGTCGAGCAAGCGCTTGTGAGTGCGCATCTCGAACTGCTCGCGGCTCTTCTTGTCGATGTGTGGCGAGCGGTTCACGGTAAAGCGCTCGATGCGCGTGGGAAGCGGGATGGGCCCGCGCACTTCAGCGCCCGTACGTTTCGCCGTGTTCACGATCTCGCGGGTCGACGCATCGAGTATGCGATGATCGAACGCCTTGAGTCGGATGCGGATGTTTTGGCCGTGCATGGTGTCGTCGCCTTCACTCTCGAAAAAAGACTTGAGGATGCGTCCCTCGGAAGGGAACGCATCCTCGTGCTATGAGCTACTCGATGATCTTGGTGACGACGCCGGCGCCGACGGTGCGGCCGCCTTCACGAATGGCGAAGCGGACCTTCTCCTCCATGGCGATGGGTGAAACGAGCTCGACCGTGATCGAGACGTTGTCACCCGGCATCACCATTTCGGTGCCTTCGGCAAGCTTCACCGTGCCCGTGACGTCGGTGGTGCGGAAGTAGAACTGCGGGCGGTAGTTGTTGAAGAAGGGCGTGTGACGGCCACCTTCTTCCTTGTTCAGGATGTAGGCCTCGGCCTGGAACTTCTTGTGCGGCTTCACGGAGCCGGGCTTGCACAGCACCTGGCCGCGCTCAACCGCTTCCTTGTCGATGCCGCGAAGCAGGCAGCCGACGTTGTCGCCAGCCTCGCCCGAGTCGAGCAGCTTGCGGAACATTTCGACACCCGTGACGACCGACTTCTGCGTATCGCGCAGACCCACGATCTCGACTTCTTCGCCGACCTTGATCAGGCCGCGCTCGATACGGCCGGTGACGACCGTGCCGCGGCCCGAGATCGAGAACACGTCTTCGATCGGCATCAGGAAAGGCTGATCCTTGGGACGCTCGGGGATCGGGATGTAGGTGTCGAGGGCTTCATACAGCTTGACGATGGCTTCGTCGGCCAGAGGGCCCTTCTCGCCATTGAGCGCCTTGATGGCCGCGCCGCGGATCACCGGCGTGTCGTCGCCGGGGAAGTTGTACTTGGAGAGGAGCTCGCGAACTTCCATCTCGACGAGGTCAAGAAGCTCTTCGTCCTCGACGATATCGCACTTGTTCAGGAACACGACGATGCGCGGCACGCCGACCTGACGGGCGAGCAGGATGTGCTCACGGGTCTGGGGCATCGGACCGTCGACAGCCGAAACAACGAGAATCGCGCCGTCCATCTGCGCTGCGCCCGTGATCATGTTCTTCACGTAGTCGGCGTGGCCGGGGCAGTCGACGTGGGCGTAATGGCGGTTGGGCGTCGCGTACTCGACGTGCGAGGTGGCGATCGTCAGAATCTTGGTCGGGTCGCGGCGGCCCTGGCTTTCGGATGCCTTGGCAACTTCGTCATAGGCAATAGCAGTCTGGGTCCAGCCGCGGTCGGCGGACACCTTCGTCAGAGCTGCGGTCAGCGTCGTCTTGCCATGGTCAACGTGGCCGATCGTGCCGACGTTGCAGTGAGGCTTCGTGCGCTCGAATTTTGCTTTGGCCATCGGTGGCTCTCCTTCGTCTTCCTAACTCGGCCCCGGACAGGGTCCGGGGATTTCTGCTCATTTCAATTTCGGGCTCCGTCCGCCAGGCTCATTGCGCCTGACAGCCGGAACCCTTCGTTCCGTCAGGCGTACTTCGCCTTAACTTCGTCCGCGACGTTCTTGGGCACGTCGGAATAGTGGGCAAACTGCATCGTGTACTGGGCACGGCCCGTGGACATCGAGCGCAGCGTGTTGATGTAGCCGAACATGTTCGCCAGCGGCACGAATGCGCGGATCACAGTAGCGTTGCCACGCATCTGCTGATCGCGAACCTGGCCGCGGCGGGAGTTGAGATCGCCGATGATGCCACCAACGAACTCGCCCGGAGTGACGACCTCGACGTCCATGATGGGCTCGAGGATCTTCACGCCGGCCTTCTCGCAGCCTTCCTTCATGGCCGCGCGCGTCGCGATTTCAAAGGCGATCGCGGACGAGTCCACTTCGTGGTAGGCGCCGTCGTACAGGTTGACCTTCATGTCGACCATCGGGAAGCCGATAAGCATACCGTTTTCCCAAACCGACTTGACGCCCTTCTCAACGCCCGGGATGTATTCCTTGGGTACCGTACCGCCGATGATCGACGTCTCGAACGCGTTGCCCTTGCCCGTCTCGTTGGGCTCGAGCTTCAGTTTTACGCGCGCGAACTGACCCGTGCCGCCCGTCTGCTTCTTATGCGTGTAATCGATGTCGGTGGCGCGCGCGAGCGTTTCGCGGTAGGCCACCTGAGGCGCGCCGACAGCGGCATCGACGCCATACGTGCGCCGCAGGATATCGACCTTGATGTCCAAATGCAGCTCACCCATTCCCTTAAGGATGGTCTCGCCGCTTTCCTGATCCACCGAGACGCGGAACGAGGGATCTTCGAGCGCCAGCGTGTTGAGTGCGATCGCCATCTTCTCCTGGTCGGCCTTCGTCTTGGGCTCGATCTTCATTTCGATGACGGGCTCAGGGAACTCCATCTTTTCGAGAATGACGGGCTTGCTTGGATCGCACAGCGTCTCGCCCGTACGGGTATCCTTGAGACCCTGCAGAGCGACGATGTCGCCAGCAAACGCTTCCTTGATTTCCTCGCGGTCGGCGGCGTGCATGAGGTACATGCGGCCGGCGCGTTCCTTCTTGTCGCGCGTCGTATTGGCGAGCGCCATGCCCTGCTCGAGCTTGCCCGAGTAGATGCGGCAGAAGGTGATCGAGCCGACATGCTCGAAATTCATGATCTTGAAGGCGATCATGGCGAGCGGATCGGAGTCGGTCGGACGGCGCGGCGCCTCGCCGCCCGTCTTGGGATCGATGCCCTTGTAGGCTTCACGATCAGCCGGCGAGGGGAGGAAATCGACAACGGCATCAAGCAGCGTCTGCACGCCCTTGTTCTTGAAGGCCGAGCCGCACATCATCGGATAGAACGTGCCGGTAATCGTCGCCTTGCGGATCAGCTTACGCAGCGTGTCCGCGTCAGGCTCGTTCCCTTCCAGGTAGGCTTCCATGGCCGCGTCGTCCATCTCGACGGCAGCTTCGATCATGGAAGCGCGATATTCGGCGGCCTTGTCCGCAAGATCGTTGGGGATTTCGCCCTCGACCATCTTGGCGTCCTTGCCGTCTCCATCCCAGGTAATCGCGACCATCTTGATGAGGTCGACAACGCCCTGGAAGTTGGATTCAGCGCCAATCGGGATCTGCAGCGGAACGGGACGTGCGCCAAGCTTGTCCTTGATGTCCTGAACGCACATGAAGAAGTCTGCGCCCGTCTTATCCATTTTATTGGCGAAGATGATGCGCGGAACGTTGTACTTGTCACCCTGACGCCAGACGGTCTCGGTCTGCGGCTCGACACCCTGGTTGGAATCGAGAACGCAAACGGCGCCGTCGAGTACGCGCAGGGAACGTTCGACTTCGATCGTGAAGTCGACGTGGCCAGGCGTGTCGATGATGTTGAGGCGGCGTTTCTTGCCGTCGCGGCCGGTCCAGAAGCAGGTCGTCGCGGCGGACGTGATCGTGATGCCGCGCTCGGCTTCCTGATCCATGAAGTCCATGGTCGCGGCGCCGTCGTGGACTTCGCCGATCTTATAGGACTTGCCGGTGTAGTAGAGGATCCGCTCGGTGGTCGTGGTCTTGCCGGCATCGATATGGGCCATGATGCCGAAGTTGCGGTAGTCCTCGATCGGGTATTGGCGGGCCATGAGTTGCCTCAGAAATCCGTTCTAATGTGCGCTCAGGCTGCTTGGTGGGCAGCCCGTGCTTTTACCAGCGGTAATGCGAGAACGCGCGGTTGGCTTCAGCCATCTTGTGCGTGTCTTCGCGCTTCTTGACAGCCGTGCCGCGGTTATTGGCGGCGTCCAGAAGCTCCCCTGAGAGCTTATCGACCATCGTGTTCTCGTTGCGGGCGCGCGCGGCGGAAATGATCCAACGGATCGCCAGCGCCTGACGGCGCTCGTTGCGAACCTCGACGGGCACCTGATAGGTGGCGCCACCGACGCGGCGCGAGCGAACTTCAACGGTTGGCATCACGTTGTCGAGCGCCTGCTTGAACATCTCCAGAGCGTTGGCCTTGGCCTTCGCTTCCATCTTGTCGAACGCACCATAGACCATGCGCTCGGCAACCGACTTCTTGCCGTCTTCCATCACCGCATTCATGAATTTGGTGACGACAACGTCGTTGAACTTCGGATCCGGGATCACTTCCCGCTTTTGCGCCGCGTGACGACGAGACATCCTTATGTCCTTCGCTTCGAATTCTGTTTCGGTTCAGAGCCAGACCAACCGGCTCAGCTGCAGTCTTACTTCGGCCGCTTGGCGCCGTACTTGGAGCGGCGCTGACGGCGGGCAGAGACGCCCTGCGTATCGAGCACGCCGCGGATGATGTGATAACGAACGCCCGGCAGATCCTTCACGCGGCCGCCGCGGATCAGCACCACGGAGTGCTCCTGTAGGTTATGACCTTCACCCGGGATGTAGCCGATGACCTCGTAACCATTGGTCAGACGGATCTTGGCGACCTTACGGAGAGCCGAGTTGGGCTTCTTCGGCGTCGTCGTGTAGACGCGCGTGCACACGCCCCGCTTCTGCGGGCAGGCGTCCATATGGCGCGATTTCTCGCGATAGGTCTTCTGTTCCCGGGGCTTCCGGATCAACTGTTGTATCGTCGGCATTCGCCAAATCCTGCCTTCGTGTCACAAACCTGGGCACGCACCGTTATGGAAATGCGCCAAGCAACCCTGCCAGGCGGCGCAAAATGCGCCCCTAGCATGAAAAAACCAGAGGATCCTGCCGCCCCAAGAGCGACAGATCATGGTCCGTCGATGTGCTCTGCTTTAGTGAACGGTAGCGTTTAGGCCGGCGTCGCATCCCAAAAAGGGCGCCGAAGAGGGCCTACCGCCTACCGTGAGAGTGGGGGAGCTATATACACGGGTTTCATATTGGTCAACAGTTCGAAGCCCGCGATTTCAAATTATTTTGCGCCTGCGAAGCCCATAGGCGAAAAAAGTGACTGCGGCGTGGTGTCTTCACTCGCAAACACACCCCAAAAGTAGAAAAAACGGCCGCGATCCGATCGCGGCCGTTTTCCTCTCCGTATGCGATGATTGACGTAAGGGGTTGGCACCCCTTACGCCGCCTCGTCCGCTGCCGGGCGGCGGCGGCGGCGCGCATTGGGACCACCACTCTGAGCGTCCGGTCCGGCCAGCGAGTTGGCCTTCGCCTGTTCCATGGCGATGAGCTCGTCGCGCTTTGCCGCGATCTTGCGGATACGGCGCAACATGCCGCCCGTACCAGCCGGGATGAGGCGCCCGACGATGACGTTCTCCTTGAGGCCGTCGAGCGTGTCGGCCTTGCCGTTGACGGCAGCGTCGGTAAGGACGCGCGTCGTCTCCTGGAAGGAGGCAGCCGAGATGAACGAGCGGGTCTGCAGCGAGGCCTTGGTGATGCCGAGCAGCACGGGATTGGCCGCCGCCGGGCGTTTGCCGGCCTTCTCGGTAGCGGCGTTCACCTCATCGAACTCGATCCGGTCGATCTGCTCACCCTTGATCAGGTCGGTCTCGCCGGAATCCGTGATCTCAACCTTCTGCAGCATCTGGCGAACGATCACCTCGATGTGCTTGTCGTTGATGGTCACGCCTTGCAGGCGGTACACGTCCTGGATCTCGTTGATGAGATAGTTCGCCAGCTCCTCGACGCCTTTGATGGCAAGGATGTCGTGGGGCGCGGGATTGCCGTCGTAGACGAAATCGCCACGCTCGATGCGGTCGCCATGCTGCACGGCAAGGCTCTTGCCGCGCGGAATGAGATACTCGACCGGTTCCTTGCTCTCATCATCAGGCTTGATGGTGATGCGCTGCTTGTTCTTGTAGTCCTTGCCAAACTCGATCGTACCCGAGATTTCCGCCAGGATCGCGTGATCCTTGGGACGGCGCGCCTCGAACAGTTCAGCCACGCGCGGCAGGCCGCCCGTGATGTCGCTCTGCTTGGCCGACGAAGTCGGAATACGCGCAAGCACGTCGCCCGCCTTCACGTCCGCGCCGCGATCGACCGACAGCACGGCATCGACCGACAGCAGGTAGCGGGCATCGCCACCGCGGGCCACCTTGATGGGCTTGCCCTTGGAGTCCTTAATGACGATGGCGGGCTTCAGCTCCGAACCGCGCGGGCTCGTGCGCCAGTCGACGATGACGCGGTTGGACGTACCCTTCATCTCGTCGGTCTGCTCGCGCACCGATGCGCCTTCGATGAGGTCCTCGAAGTCGACCGTACCGTTGGCCTCCGACAGGATCGGGCGGGTGTAGGGATCCCAGCTCGCCAGCTTCGTGCCGCGCTTGACCGTATCGCCCTCGTCCACGAACAGACGCGCGCCATAGACGATCTTGTGCGACGCAAGCTCCTTGCCGGTCTGATCGATGATCAGCACCGACATCGTGCGCGTGGTTGAGATGTTCTGGCCCTTGGAGTCCTTGGCAATGGCGCGGTTCTTGATCTTCACCGTGCCGTTGAAGTTGCTCTCGATGTTGGACGAGTCGACGACGTTCGCCGTGCCGCCGATGTGGAACGTGCGCATGGTGAGCTGCGTGCCGGGTTCGCCGATGGACTGGGCGGCGATAACGCCGACGGCCTCACCGATGTTGACCGGCGTGCCGCGAGCAAGATCGCGACCGTAGCACTTGGCGCATACACCGTTGATGGTCTCGCAGGTGAGCACCGAGCGGATGCGCACTTCCTGGATTTCGGCCTTGCCGATCGCCTCGGCATGACGCTCCTCGATGAGGTCGCCATCCTTGATGATCAGTTCGCCCGTGACCGGGTGCTTGATGTCCTCGGCGGCCGTCCGGCCCAGGATGCGCGCCGCGAGCGACACGATAACCTGACCGGCGTCCACCACCGCCTGCACGTTGATGCCCGCGTCGGTGCCGCAATCCTCTTCGGAGATGATCGCGTCCTGCGCCACGTCGACGAGACGGCGTGTCAGGTAGCCCGAGTTCGCGGTCTTCAAGGCGGTGTCGGCCAGACCCTTGCGGGCGCCGTGGGTCGAGTTGAAGTACTCGAGCACCGACAGGCCTTCCTTGAAGTTCGAAATGATGGGCGTCTCGATGATTTCGCCCGAGGGCTTGGTCATGAGGCCGCGCATTCCTGCAAGCTGCTTCATCTGCGCCGGCGAGCCGCGCGCGCCGGAGTGGCTCATCATATAGATCGAGTTGATGGGCTTCTCGCGGCCGGTCGTGGTGTCCCTTTGAACGGCCGAGATGCGGTCCATCATTTCTTTGGCGATCTGATCGGTGCAGCGCGACCAGGCGTCGACGACCTTGTTGTACTTCTCAAGCTGCGTGATCAGGCCGTCCTGATACTGCTGCTCGAAATCGCGGACCTCGGCGTTCGTCTTCTCGACGATCCTCTCCTTGGTGTCGGGAATGAGCATGTCATCCTTGCCGAACGAAATGCCCGCCTTGAACGCGTGATGGAAGCCAAGCTGCATGATGCGGTCGCAGAAGATCACCGTCTCCTTCTGACCGCAGTTGCGGTAGACCGCATCGATCATGCCGGAGATGTTCTTCTTGGTGAGCAACTGGTTGACGAGTGCGAACTTCACGCCGGGCTGACGCGGCAGAAGCTCGCCCAGGATGAGACGTCCCGGTGTCGTGTCATGGATCTCGGTGACCGGCTCGCCGTTGTCGTCGACCGTCTGGTAACGGCCTTTGATCTTGGCGTGCAGCGTCACAACGCCCGCCGCCAGCGCATGATGGATCTCGGCGAGAGAGCCGAACATCATGCCTTCGCCCGGCTCATGTTCGCGCATGAGCGACAGGTAATAGAGACCAAGCACGATATCCTGCGAGGGCACGATGATCGGCTGGCCGTTGGCCGGATGCAGGATGTTGTTGGTCGACATCATCAGCACGCGGGCTTCGAGCTGGGCTTCCAGCGACAGCGGCACGTGGACGGCCATCTGGTCGCCGTCGAAGTCGGCGTTGAAGGCGGCGCAGACGAGCGGGTGCAGCTGGATGGCCTTGCCCTCGATAAGGGTAGGCTCGAAGGCCTGAATGCCCAAGCGATGCAGTGTCGGTGCGCGGTTCAGCATCACCGGATGCTCGCGGATGACCTCATCGAGGACGTCCCAGACCTCGGGCTTTTCCTTTTCGACGAGCTTCTTGGCCTGCTTGACGGTGGCCGCCTGGCCGAGCGTCTGCAGACGCGCGTAGATGAAGGGCTTGAACAGCTCCAGCGCCATCTTCTTGGGCAGGCCGCACTGATGCAGCTTCAGCTCCGGCCCCACCACGATGACCGAACGGCCAGAGTAGTCCACGCGCTTGCCGAGAAGGTTCTGACGGAAGCGGCCCTGCTTGCCCTTGAGCATGTCGGCGAGCGACTTCAGCGGACGCTTGTTGGCGCCCGTGATGACCCGGCCGCGGCGGCCGTTATCGAACAGCGCATCAACCGCTTCCTGAAGCATGCGCTTCTCGTTGCGGATGATGATGTCGGGCGCGCGCAGCTCCATCAGCCGCTTCAGGCGGTTGTTGCGGTTGATGACGCGGCGGTAAAGATCGTTGAGATCGGAGGTCGCAAAGCGGCCGCCATCGAGCGGCACGAGCGGACGAAGC
>JAEUME010000004.1 GCA_016793445.1 Hyphomicrobium sp.
ACGAGAAAGGATTAAACGCGACACCATCACTAAACGACGATTGCAGCATCAATCGAAAGCCGCTTAAACTCGAAACCTGATGAGCCAAAGCCTACGCTAGTTCACGCCGCAAACTGTCTCAAAGCATTCGACGACGGACACTGAACTTTGGATCACCCACCGCGAGTTCAAGAGCAAGGCCCAAAGCCATGCGATCAAGCGAGACGCAAGCGCAGTCGGCATTGAGGGCGTCCGGGCTGAACGTCATGGCTCCGAACTTTCCTGTTTCAACACCTCACTCTTGGCGCGGGTGACGCTCGCATGCTCGGCTTGTACGAAGTCAATCGCCCCAGCGGGATCTTCCTCGTCCAAACAAGCTTCTTCGACCTGCAGGGTTGAGAAGTAGATACCGAAATTCGCTCGCAGCAACTCGTGCGCCTCGTTGAGCACCCGCTGGCCATCACGGCCAAAAACATCAACACGGATATGGGCGGAGAAGACATTTCGACCCTGGGTGAGGCTCCAGGCGTGGACATGATGCACGTCGCGGACGCCGGCGAGTTGCCGGATCATGACGACAGCTTTATCCAAGTCGAATCCTTCCGGGGTGCCTTCCAGAAGGATCGCCAAAGCATCCTTGAGTATCCGCCAGGAGGCCCAGAACAACACGAGCCCGAAGATCATGCCGAGCAGCGCATCGATTGCGACGAAGCCGGTGAACCACACGCCTGTTGCCGAGATGATAATAATAATGCTTCCAACGAAGGTCTGCACGACGTGCCAGAAGGCACCACGCATGTTCAGGTTCTCTCGCTGGCGGCCGTAGAGAAGGCGCAACGCGATCAATTCCGTCGCAATGCCGCCAGCTGCAGCGAGCAACATCGCTCCTGTCCGCAATGCGACCGGCTCCATGAGTCGCATGGCACCCATCCAAAGCACGTAGCCGGCCATCAAGAGCAGGAAAATACCATTAAAAAGCGCCCCAATGATTTCAGCGCGCGCCCAGCCGTACGTCTGCATCGGGCTGGCTTTGCGCTCGCTGAACCTTTGCGCGAAGAGCGCTATGAGAACGCCGCCGACCGCAGAAAAAGTATGGAAGGCATCCGAAAGGACGGCGACCGAGCCGCTCCAGTACGCCATGCCGAGTTCGATGAAAAAGTAAACTCCGGTGAGCCAGCCAGAGATGATGAGGGCACGTCGATCTGCTGACCCGGATACATGCCCAGCGTGGGACTGTGTTTGAATGCTTGGTGCAGCCTTCATACCTATGCTCGATGTGGCGTGATGCCTGCCTAGATTCTCTCCCCTCCACATCGCTGACAGGAGTGTGGCGGTCCTGCGAAACGATGGCCGGTGGCCGACGGTTGGCGGCAGCAAGTCTCGATCTTAGTTCACCGATTGGAACGCTCGATCACGTTCATCAGTTCTGCTACCTTCTTTCGTTGTTCATCAGGATCGCCGCTGGCAATCGCGTGTTGCACGCAATGGCTGACATGATCTTTCAACACAGCTTCCTCGACGCGCCGCAGCGCTGCTCGCACAGCCGCGATCTGAGTGATTACGTCGATACAATATCGCCTTTCCTCGACCATCCGCGAGATCCCGCGCACTTGGCCTTCGATTTTGTTCAATCTTTTGAGGCAGGCATCTGCTGTATCTTGTTTCATGCTTGACGTGATACCCCAACCGGGTATTGGTGTCAAAGAAAAATACCCCCTGGGGGTAGCAGGAGGAGGCAGTCATGAACAATCCCGTCGACGGACCGGCTTCGAAAGGTAACTGCTGCGGTGGTCACGGCGCTCACGATCACCATGCCCATCAACAACACCAGCACGCACACGGCCAGCCAGAAACGGCGCCCGGTCAGGTTCGCGATCCGGTGTGCGGCATGAAAGTGGACTCGCACACGGCGAAGCACCGGGCCGAACACGACGGGCAGCCTTACTATTTCTGCTCGGCCAAATGCCGCGAGAGGTTCGTAGCCGACCCTGCAAAATACCTGACGCCGCAGGCGGCCAAGCCTGCCGAGAGCGTGCCCGAAGGCACGATCTATACCTGCCCGATGCATCCCGAGATCCGGCAGGTCGGGCCAGGTTCATGCCCGATTTGCGGCATGGCACTCGAACCGGAAGTGGTCACCGGAGAGCACGTTCACAACGTCGAACTCGCCGACATGACGCGCCGGTTCTGGATCGGTCTGGTTCTCTCGCTTCCTGTGCTCGCGCTGGAGATGGGCGGCCATATGACCGGCCTGCATCAGACGCTGGGAGCGCAAACGTCGAATTGGATCCAGCTCGTGCTGGCGACTCCCGTCGTATTGTGGGCGGGTTGGCCGTTCTTCGAGCGCGCGTGGCTCTCGGTGCAGACGCGCAATCTCAACATGTTCACGCTCATTGCGATGGGAACCGGCGTTGCGTGGATTTACAGCATCGTTGGCACGGCGGCGCCCGATCTGTTTCCGCCAGCCATGCGAACCATTGACGGCGCGGTGCCCGTCTACTTCGAAGCCGCGGCGGTGATCACCGTCTTGGTTCTCTTGGGACAGGTGCTGGAATTGAGGGCGCGCGAACAGACGAGCGGCGCGATCAAGGCTCTTCTCGATCTCTCGCCGAAGTTGGCGCGCCGCATCAAGGCCGACGGCAGCGACGAAGACGTAAGCCTCGATCAGGTCAACGCCGGCGACCAATTACGCGTGCGGCCGGGCGAGCGTGTTCCGGTTGACGGGTCCATCATTGATGGCCGCAGTGCGATCGACGAGTCGATGGTAACGGGCGAGTCGATGCCGGTCACGAAGACGACGGGTGAAAAAGTGATCGGCGGCACCATGAACAAATCCGGTGCCTTCGTCATGCGCGCCGAACGGGTCGGCAAGGAAACGGTGCTGGCGCAGATCGTGCAGATGGTCGCGCAAGCGCAGCGCAGCCGTGCACCAATCCAACGGCTCGCCGATCAGGTGTCCGGTTGGTTTGTGCCCGCCGTGATTATCATTGCGGTTCTTGCCTTCCTCGCGTGGAGCGTTTGGGGACCCGAACCCCGGTTCACCTATGGCCTCATCGCGGCCGTCTCCGTTCTCATCATCGCGTGTCCGTGCGCACTCGGTCTGGCGACGCCCATGTCGATCATGGTCGGTGTCGGGCGCGGGGCGCAGTCCGGCGTGCTGATCAAGAACGCGGAAGCGCTGGAACATATGGAAAAGGTCGACACGCTGGTGGTCGACAAGACCGGCACGCTGACGGAGGGCAAGCCAAGCGTCGTGGCTATCCGCACCTCCAGCGCCATCGACGAAACGACTTTGCTGCAGTTGGCGGCGAGCCTCGAACGCAGCAGCGAGCATCCTTTGGCTGCCGCCATCGTTCAGTCGGCGAAAGACAAGGGTCTTCCGTTCAAGGACGTGCAGGGCTTCGACTCGCCAGTAGGCAAGGGCGTGCTGGGTGTGGTGGACGGCCGCAAGCTCATCATCGGCAATGTTCGCATCATGCAGGATGCCGGCATCGACACGAGCGCGATGGATGCCGCGGCCGATGAACTGCGCCGCGACGGCGCGACCGCGATCTACGTCGCGATTGACGGCATGGCGGCGGGGATCCTTGCGATTGCTGATCCCGTAAAGGCAACGACACCGGAGGCGATCCGCGCCTTGCAGGCCGACGGCATCCGCGTCGTCATGCTGACGGGCGACAACCTGACCACAGCGAAGGCGGTAGCGCAAAGGCTCGGCATCAGCGACGTCGAGGCTGAGGTTCTCCCCGAAGACAAGGGCAAGGTCGTGGAGAAGCTGCGCAAGCAGGGCCGCGTCGTGGCGATGGCTGGAGACGGCGTGAATGATGCGCCGGCCCTGGCGGCGGCCGATGTCGGCATCGCCATGGGGACCGGCACGGATGTTGCCATGGAAAGTGCCGGCGTGACGCTCCTCAAGGGCGACCTCAATGGCATCGTCCGGGCGCGGCATTTGTCGGCAGCGACCATGGCCAATATTCGACAGAACCTGTTCTTCGCCTTCATCTATAATGCGGCGGGCGTGCCCGTCGCTGCCGGGCTGCTCTATCCGTTCTTCGGCATTCTCTTGTCGCCGATCATTGCGGCTGCGGCGATGGCGCTGTCTTCCGTATCGGTGGTCGGCAATGCGCTGAGGCTCAACCGCGTAGGGCTGTGACATGGCAGACGCTGTGTTCCGAGCAGAAAGCTTGTCCAAGACATACCAGACAGGGGATGTCTTGGTTCATGCTCTGCGTTCGGTAGACCTCGAAGTTTTCCCTGGCGAAGTGGTCGTTCTCCTCGGGCCATCAGGCAGCGGGAAATCGACCCTGCTCAACATCATGGGAGGGTTGGACCGCCCGACGAGTGGAAGGCTTTTTTTCAAAGACCGCGAGCTCTCCGCGTTACCTGACGCCGAATTGACGGAGTACCGGCGCAACAACGTCGGCTTTGTCTTTCAATTCTACAATCTCGTCCCGAGCCTCACCGCATACGAGAACGTGGCGCTCGTCACCGAGATTGCGGCGGAGCCCATGGCGCCCGAGGCGGCGCTCGCCCTTGTCGGGCTGCAAAACAGAATGGACCATTTTCCAGCTCAGATGTCGGGCGGTGAACAGCAGCGGGTGGCTATTGCCCGCGCCATCGCCAAGGCTCCTTCGGTGCTACTCTGCGACGAGCCGACGGGTGCTCTCGATTCGCACACCGGGGCGCGGGTGATCGCCGCATTGATGAGCGTCAACTCCAAGCTCGGCACGACCACGCTGATCATCACCCACAACGCGGTGATCCAAGAGGTCGCGCACCGGGTCATCCATTTCGCGGACGGCAAGATCAGCCGCATTGCCGAGAACGCGCACCGCAAATCAGCTGCCGGTCTTGTGTGGTAGGAGATGGGCAAGCTCGACACCAAGCTGCTAAGAGATCTCCAGCGTATGTGGGCCCAGTCGCTGGCCATCGCTCTGGTGATTGCCGGCGGTGTCGCCACGCTGATCATGGCCGTCGGCTCCGCGCGATCGCTGCTCGAAACGCGTAATGCGTACTACGAGCGGTACGACTTTGCCGACATATTTGCCGAGGTCAGGCGCGCCCCGAGATCCGTTCTCGACGAAATCCGTCGCATCGACGGCGTCGCGGTCGCCGACGCCCGGATCAGCAAACTCGCAGTCCTCGACATCCCCGGTCTGCGCGAACCGGCGACTGGACGGTTCGTCTCCCTGCCCGACAGGGGAGAACCCTTGCTCAACAAGCTTTACATGAAAGCTGGGCGCATGCCCGAGCCGAACCGAGTGGATGAGGTTGTCGTGAGTGAGAGCTTCGCCACGGCACACCGCTTTGAGCCGGGTTCGCAATTCGCGGCCATCCTCAACGGACGCAAGCGAACGCTCACCGTCGTCGGAATTGCCCTCTCACCGGAATTCATCTACGCGGTCGGGCCAGGCGATGTGATGCCGGACGATCGGAGGTTCGGCGTCGTCTGGATGCCGGAGCGCTCGCTTGCCGCTATCTATGATTTAGAGGGGGCATTCTCGTCGCTCTATGTCAAGCTGTCGGCGGTTGCCGACGAGCGGGATGTCATGTCTCAGATCGATGGCAAGCTCGCCCGCTATGGCGGGACGGCCGCGTTCGGCCGTAAGGATCAGACGTCACATGCGTGGCTGGATCACGAGCTGGATATGCTGCGCAATATGAGCCGGACGCTGCCGCCGATCTTCCTTCTGGTTTCAGCGTTCCTCGTCAATCTCACTTTAACTCGCCTCGTCGCGTTGGAGCGCGAGCAGATCGGCCTGCTCAAGGCGTTGGGGTTCAGCAATGGGGCCGTTGCGGCTCATTATGCGAAGTTCGTCGCCGTCATCGTACTGGCCGGAATTGTCATCGGAAGCGTGGCGGGCACGTTGCTTGGCGTATTCATCACGCGGATGTTCGGCGATTTCTTCCGCTTTCCCTTCCTCATGTTCGAGAAGACACCGGATCTTTATGTGATCGCCGGCGTACTCAGTCTCATCGCGGCGCTGCTTGGCGCCATGCGCGCGCTGCGCGAAGTGGTGACGCTGCCTCCCGCAATCGCTATGAAGCCACCTGCTCCGCCTATGTTTCATCATGTCGTCCCGCTGCTCGGCCGCGTAGATCGCTGGCTATCGCAGCGGGTCATGATGATGGCACGCAACCTCGCGCATCATCCTCTGCGCGCACTCTTCACGCTCCTAGGCCTGTCGCTATCGACAGCCATTCTCATCGTGTCCCTGTTCACGCGAGGGACCATGGAGGAATTAATCGATGTGACGTATTTCATGGCCGACCGACAGGATGCGACGCTGAGTTTCCCGGAGCGCAAGAGTGTCACTGCCCTATATGACGTCGGGCGGCTGCCGGGCGTCGTTGCAGCCGAACCGTACCGGGAGGTTCCGGTGCGGATCAGGAAGGGCAATGTGGAGCGGCGCATTCTCTTGAGTGGCAGGCCGCGCGATGCCCATTTGCGTCAGATCATCGATGTGGATCTTCGACGCGTCGAACTGCCTGAAGGGGGCCTCGCCGTTTCGGCGTTGCTGGCGGAAATCCTGGACGTGAAGGTCGGCGAGTCCGTCGAGATCGATCTCCTCGAAGGCCAGAATCGCACCTTGAGTGTTCCGGTTGCGGCGCTCGTCGAGGATTATTTCGGCATCCGGGGCATGATGGATAATGCCTCCCTCTCTCGCCTCATGCGGGAGGCACCAAGCATCAACAGCGTCAACATAAGCGTGGATGAGAAAGATCTCGACGACCTCTATGCGCGGGTCAAGGAACTTCCGTCTGTAAGTGGAATGGCCCTACAGCGTGCTTCACTTGAAAACTTTCGTACCAACGTCGCCTTGCTCATCACCACAATGGCAGGCATTTATACTCTGCTCGCCGCGATCATCGCCTTTGGTGTCGTCTATAACAACGCCCGCATTTCTCTGTCCGAGCGGGCACGGGAACTGGCAAGTCTGCGCGTACTCGGGTTCACCTCCGGTGAGGTGTTGCGCATTCTACTACTTGAACTCGGTCTGCTGGCTGTTCTTGCGCAGCCGCCGGGTTGGGCTATGGGCTACGGGCTCGCATGGATTATGCGAACCGAACTCGCGGGTGAGATAATGCGGGTTCGGCTTGTCGTCGATCCTTCAACGTATGCCCTGGCGTCGGGCATCGTTCTCCTCTCCGCGTTGCTGTCTGCTCTGGTCGTTGGGCGAAGGGTCTACAAGCTCGATCTCGTCGCTGTCTTAAAGTCGAGGGATTAGAATGCACGGGTCGCCGATCAAGACGATAGCAACAGCCGTCGCTATCCTAGCGGTGCTGGCGGCGATGTATTGGGCTTTGAGTCCGCAGCCGATCCGGGTGGATCTTGTCACGGCGTCACGAGGCCAGATGGAAGTGACGATTGAGGAAGAAGCAAAGACGCGGGTGCGTCATGTCTATACGGTCTATGCGCCGATTGCGGGCCGGGTGCTACGCATATCCGAACCTTCCGGCGGGCGTGCGCATACTCTTCACGTGGGGGACACTGTGATGGTCAACGAAACCGTCGTTGCCGTCATGCAGCCTCTGTCGCCCAGCTTTCTTGATGTGCGAACCCAGGAAGAGCTGCAGGCGGCAGCGACTGGCGCCGATGCTGCTGTCACGCTGGCCGAAGCGGAGGTGGCGCGCATTCAGGCTGCGCTGAACTTTGCTCGCTCCGAAATGCAGCGCGCACAATCCTTGACCGCTGGCGAAACCATTTCGGTCAAAGCTTTGGATAAGGCGAAGCTTGATGTCGCGACGAATGAAGCGGCGTTGGCCAGCATGAAGGCGCAACTGCAGATGCGACGGAGTGAGCGCGATCTCGCCCGGGAGCGTCTTCTCAGCCCCGCGGGTCTGCCGGACGATGCCGCACGTGCGGGGTGCTGCGTGGAGATCAAGGCGCCGGTCACGGGAAAAGTTCTGCGCATTCTTCAGGAAAGCGAGGGGCCAGTGGCGGCTGGAACAGCCCTGTTGGAAATCGGGGATCCGTTTGACATCGAGATTGCGGCCGACTTCCTATCCACAGACGCGATCAAACTGAAGCCGGGCGCGGCAGTACGCATCACGGGCTGGGGCGGTGGAATGGTGGCTGGCAAGGTCACACGAATCGACCCGGCCGGCTTCCTCAAAATTTCGGCATTGGGGCTCGAGGAACAAAGGGTTCGCGTCATTATCGATTTCACGGATCCACCGGAGAAGTGGGCACGGCTTGGGCACGAATACCGCGTGGTTGTGAACGCCGTGGCCTGGAGCGGCACCGACGTGCTGAAAATCCCAGTGACCGCTCTCTTTCGTAAGGGTGATGACTGGGCGGTCTTCCGCAAGGTCGGCAACGTGGCGCGCGCGACGATCGTGTTGATCGGTCAGCGCAACGGACGAGAAGCTCAAGTGTCGTCGGGGCTCGACGAGGGTCAGATGGTCGTCGTGCATCCGAGCGACAGGATTAGCGACGGCGTCAAAATCGCGGCGCGCAAAACATCTAGCTGAGGCTTCGTTGTAGATTGATTTAGATCAGAGACGGCGACCTCCAAGTCGGGAGAATTGCCTATGACTCAGATATCGCCTCCAGACCAGTTCTTGCCGGTGTTTCGTCCGGCGGCGCATCACGCGACCTCGCCGCAAGAACCTGTGCTGATTTCAGAGCCATTCGCGCCGGCAAGGGCGGAACCTCCAGTGGCCGGAGCGCTCGCTTACCAGCGTGATGTCTTGGAACGCACCGTTCTGTTCTGGGATGTCTTGCGGCGGCGTGCGAACAATATGCTCGAGCACGAGCAAGCCGGTTTGCCGCCGCTTTTGAACTTCAAATATGAATTGCTGCTCGACGGACGGCAGCTCCCGCGCCCCGCAAATTATGCCCTGTTACGCATTACACAGGCCGGCGACCTCTGCTGGGACGATTGTGTCGATCCGCGAAAGCCGCCCGTCATCGTCCTCGATCCCCGCGCGGGGCACGGTCCAGGCCTTGGCGGTTTCAAACGGGAGTCGGAAGTCGGGATCGCGCTTCACACCGGACATCCGGTTTACTTTGTCGTCTTCTTTCCCGAGCCTTGCCCCGACCAGAAAATTGCAGACGTGCTGGACGTGCTCAAGACCTTCGTCGCGCACGTCGCCGAGCTGCACGGAAGCAAGCCGATTCTATACGGCAACTGCCAGGCCGGTTGGGCGGTGACGCTGCTGTCGGCGGCCTCGCCAGGATTGTCGGGGCCCACCGTTCTCAATGGCTCGCCGCTGTCCTACTGGTCCGGAGAACCCGGCATCAATCCGATGCGCATGATGGCGGGGTTCAGCGGTGGCAGTTGGCTTGCGCATTTCCTGGGCGATCTCAATCGGGGACGCTTCGACGGCGCATGGCTTGTTCAAAACTTCGAGATGCTGAAGCCCGGCAACGCCATTTGGGACAAGTATGCCAAGCTGTTCAACGAGATTGACACCGAACAAGAACGTTTTCTCGATTTTGAGCGCTGGTGGAACGGGTTCTATCGCCTGAGCACCGAAGAAATCGTTGCGATCGTCGAAGATCTCTTCATTGGCAATCGGCTCGAACAAGGCACGCTGCGGCTCGATAACGAGAGTGCGGTGGATTTGAAGCGGATCACGAACCCGCTCATCATCTTTGCCTCCTACGGCGACAACATCACGCCTCCTCATCAGGCGCTCGGCTGGATCCCCTCGGTTTATGGCACCACGGATGCATTGAAGAAGGCAGGTCAGCGGATCGTCTACTTGACGAACCGTCACGTCGGCCATCTTGGAATCTTCGTATCGGCCAGTGTCGCGCGACTGGAGCACCGGGCCATTCTGGAACATCTCGACCGGATCAAGCGGCTGGAGCCCGGCCTCTACGAGATGAAGATCGACAACCCGACCAACGATCCCGACTGTGCGAAAGACCAGTACGCGGTGCGCTTCGAGCCGAGAGGCGTCGAGCAGGTCCGCTTTGATTATCCCGAGAAGGCATTCGCACACGTCCGGGACGTCTCAGAACATTTCGAAGGCGTGTACCAATCATTATTCAGCCCCTGGGTTCAGGCGATGGCGACCCCTTGGCTTTCCGCTTGGCTGCACTGGATGCACCCTATGCGCGTGAGAACGTACATGTGGTCGGAGAACTTCATGCCGTGGATGCGCGTAATTTCCATCTGGGCTGATGCGATCCGATGTAACCGGAGCGCCGCGCCGTCCGAAGTACCCTTCAAGGCCCTGGAGCGAGGCATGATCGAGGACGTCAGTGCCTTGTGGGAATCGGTTCGCAAAGTGCGCGACGCCGCGCAGGAGAGAGCGTTCGAGCAGATTTACGGTAACGGGCAGGCACGACCTCAATCAATACAGGAGCACACTCATGACTAAAATGTCTTTGGCATCGCTATGTGCCGCCAGCTTCATCTTTGCGGCCGCGCCAGCCCTCGCCGAAGACGCCGGACACGAGGGTCATCACCCAGCGGGCGCAGCCGACAGTGCGACACCGCAAAAGGAAGTGCCGGCAGCGAAGCCTGACCAAGGCAAAATGCAGGGTGGCATGATGGGCAAGGGCGGCATGATAGGTGGCGATTGCAAGATGATGGAAGAGATGCATGCCCAGAAGGGCGGCATGATGCCGAAGGGCGACGCGGGACCATCGAGCCAAGCCTATAATGGCATCATGATGATGATGCATAAAGATATGGGCATCACCTATTCCGGCAACGCCGATGTCGATTTTGTGAACGGCATGATCCCGCACCATCAGGCGGCCGTCGACATGGCCAAGACGGTTCTTGCGTTCGGCAAGGACCCCGAGGTGAAGAAGCTCGCCGTGGACGTGATCAAGGCGCAAGAGGCCGAGATCGCACAGTTGAAAACGTGGCTGCAGAAAAACGGTGCGCCGTAGCCGCGACGTTGCCCGGTAAAGGCACAGAGCTCATGGAGCGTATCGATCTCAAGGGACGCAAGGCTTTGGTGGTCGGCGTTGCAAACGCAGACAGCCTCGCATGGTGGGCGGCACGGCATTTCCGCTCGGCAGGGGCCGACATGGCCATGACCTATCTGAATGACAAGGCCAAGCCGCACGTGGCGCCTTTGGCTGAGGAGTTGGAGGCGCAGTTCCTGCTCAAGTGCGATGTGGCTGTGCCAGATGAGCTAGAAGCGGTATTCGAAACGTTGAGCGAGGCGTGGCAACGAATCGACATCGTGTTCCATGCCGTGGCCTGGGCTCGCAAAGAAGACTTGCACGGCCGGTTGACGGACTGCTCAGCGGAAGGCTTTGCAGAGTCAATGCTCATTTCATGCCATTCGTTCATCCGCATGGCGCGGTTGGCCGAACCGCTTATGCAGAATGGAGGTAGCCTGATCACGCTCAGCTACTATGGCGCGGAAAAGGTCGTCGACCACTACAACGTCATGGGCCCGGTGAAAGCCGCGTTGGAAGCATCTGTGCGGTATCTCGCCCATGAACTCGGTCCGAAGGGTATTCGCGTCAACGCCATCTCAGCAGGCCCGATCAAGACACGGGCGGCATCGGGGATCGAACACTTCGATGAGATACTCGCGGAGAGCGCGGCCAAGGCGCCATTGCGCCGAACGGTAGATGCTTGCGAGGTCGGCCGCGTCAGTGTGCTGCTTGCAAGCGACTACGCCGCATCGATCACGGGGGAGATCGTGCACGCTGACGCGGGTTTCCATGTCGCCGGAATGATTTTTCACTGATTTGCGGAGTAGATGCCTCATGCCGCGCGATCATTCTCAAAATCACAATCATACCCCGAGCCGCGCACGATGGGTTTTTTTGGCATTCTTCATCATGGCCGGGGCGTTACTATTCACCGAACATCGCGCGCATGTACTTGGGTTTCTGCCGTGGCTTTTTCTGTTCGCATGCCCGCTGATGCACATTTTCATGCACGGCGGGCATGGGCACGGGGGGCATGGGCGCGGCCGGGACCGAGACCGGACGACAGATCGGGACGCTCCATCGGCGAACGATCCGCGCGACCCATCGAAGGGAGGTTGACATGAGTGATCACGATTCTGGGTATGGTCTGTGGGGCCTTGTCATCATCAACTCGGCGATCTTCATCATGTTCGCCTTCACGTTCTTCAAGCCGCAAACGTCCCGCGACTGGCGATCCTTCGGCGCATTCAGTGCATTTCTCGTTGCTCTTTTTGCAGAAATGTACGGGTTCCCGTTGACGCTCTATTTCCTTTCGGGCTGGCTGCAGAGCCGGTATCCGAACGTGGACTGGTTTTCGCATGATGCCGGGCATCTCTTGGAGATGCTGTTCGGCTGGAAAACCAATCCGCATTTTGGCCCCTTCCACATGCTGAGCTTCGTCTTCATCGCGGGTGGGTTCTGGCTTATTTCGAGCGCGTGGCAGGTACTCTATCGCGCACAAAAAACGAACAGCATGGCGACAACGGGAGCCTACAGCTACGTGCGCCATCCCCAGTATGTCGGCTTTATCCTGGTCATGTTCGGCTTTCTATTGCAGTGGCCGACAATACTGACGCTACTGATGTTCCCAGTTTTGGTATGGATGTACGTACGTTTGGCACGGGATGAGGAGCGCGAATCTCTGGCGGCATTTGGGGATCAATGGCGCAACTATGCATCTCATGTGCCCGCATTCGTTCCGTCGCTTGCAGGAAAATGGAACGCCGCGAACCGCTGAGATATAGAGGCCCAGACTCACGCTCACGTCTGCTTCTGGCGAAAGGCGGCCGAGCACATTTCACGGATTGCTGCAGCGCACACGGGCACACAATCCCAGAAGCGGACATCGGGACATGTCTACGAGCAACAGGCGCCGGTCACGTCAGTTCTTAGAAGCTTAGCGGATACTTTGGTTAGCTCGCAGAAGGCAGCAAGTGACCCAAAGCGGTTATCAGACGCTACGATAATCGAGCCATCTCACATTCCTCCCGGACGCTTTGATTGCCACCTAGAAAACTGCCTTGTCGCGGTTGCGTGCTCGGTCCAATCCCCGGACGCTATCCAGTCCTTTGGCGTCACTAAACCCGGCGCCGTAGAGGTTTGCGTCGGTGAAATCTGCGCCGGCTAGCTTGGCTCTACCGAGATCCGCCCTGGACAAGTCGGCCCCGGCGAAAATGGCCCCTTCGAGGTTGGCGCCCGCCATATTCGAAAATATCAGATTTGCTCCCGTGAAATTCGCAAGCGCGAGATCGGCATCGGTCAGGATAGCACCCGAAAGGTCCGTCTGCTTCGGCATCTTGACCTGGTTTCGCTCGGTGCCCAGTTGGGCACCCGACAAGTTCGCCCCGCGCAGATTTGAGCGACTAAGGCGAGCGAATATCCTGGCACCCGAAAGATTGGCGCCGGAGAAGTTCGGTGCCTCCGCGGCGGGGGCTTCGAAGCTTGACGAGCCGATGGCGTCATAGATAGTCACGCGCGAAAGGTTCGCTCCGGAGAAGTTGGTCCGCCTCAGCGAGGTTCGATCGAGTTTCGCGCCCGCAAGGTTGACGAGGCGAGGTTAGCCCCTGTCAGGTTTGCACCCAGAAGGTTCGCTTCCGA
Source organism: Hyphomicrobium sp. (assembly GCA_016793445.1). Classification (GTDB taxonomy): domain Bacteria; phylum Pseudomonadota; class Alphaproteobacteria; order Rhizobiales; family Hyphomicrobiaceae; genus Hyphomicrobium_B. The sequence goes on from JAEUME010000004.1 coordinate 13,472, forward strand.
CAAATTCGCGCGCTTAAAATCGAGTTCGCTCAGGTCGAGGAAGCTTAATTCTTTCCCAGAAAAGTCCAACGGCTTCGCAGGGTCGGCATTCCATAAGGCCGTCACGATTTCTCGTAAAGTGAGGTTCGCCGCAACCGCAGGCCGAGGGCCAAAGCAGGCAAATGTCTAAATAAGCACAGCCATAGCAACGCAAATTCGGTGTCTCGAGAGGTCCACGAGCGCCACCTCCTAGAAATCAGCGGCTTCGCACGCGCCGTTCGAGCACGCGGGTCGGAACTCCAGCCTTGCGCGACGGAGCCAGCGCTTCGATGATCCGGCACTCCCCTATTGTGCCGCAGTCGCATTGACTAATGATGCTGTCGAGTTCCCGCCGCAGGGCCATGAGGTCGGCGATCTTGCTATCGACGTCTGCAAGGTGCTGGCGCGCGATGGCGTCCACTGCCTTGCAGGAGCGCTTTTTACTTTCTGAAAGGCCCAGCAGCGTCCGTATCTGATCAATTCCAAATCCCAGGTCCCGCGCTCGCCGTATGAAACTGAGCCGACCAAGTTCTGTTTTGCCATAAGCGCGATAGTTGCCGGCGGTGCGGGCCGGCGCAGCGAGCAGACCTATCCGTTCGTAGTAACGGATGGTTTCCACCTTGGTGCTGGTGACCTTCGATAAATCGCCGATAGTCAGGACGCTCGAGTTCATGCCGCTTGACCCTGTAGTAGCTACAGGGTGCAGTATTGAAGATGCACGAGAGAAAGTCTAAGAGAACATGATCGCCATCGAACACCCGAAATCCGGGCGCCAGAGCCTCAACATGCGCGTCGAAGGCATGGATTGCGGCGCATGCGCTCTCAAGATTGAAAACGCCTTAAAGCGCCTTCCGGGTGTCAGCGACATCAACGTCAACTACGGGACAGAGACGCTGATCCTGAGCCACGATACTGACCGGACCTCGCGGCAGGCCATCGAGGACAAGATTCGGGATCTGGGTTACACGCCCCAGCGAGCGGTAGCCGAGGACGCCACTCCAGATCACTCCGGCGAACAAGAAGACCGGGCCTGGTGGGAAACGCGAAAGGGCCGGCTCGTTCTCGTCACCGCAGGTTTGTTGGCGATCGCATTTGGCGTGGCTTGGGTGGCGCCTTCCCTTTCATTTTATGCCTACCTCGCCGCAGCCATCGTTGGGCTAGTGCCGATTGCCCGCAGAGCGCTTGCCGGTGCCATGTCCGGGACACCTTTCAGCATTGAAACGCTGATGACCGTGGCGGCGGCCGGGGCGATTGCGATCGGTGAGGCCGAAGAGGCGGCGGTTGTGATCTTTCTCTTCGCCGTAGGTGAGCTTCTTGAAAACGTCGCAGCGGGCCGCGCGCGGGCCGGTATCAAAGAATTAATCGGGTTGGTGCCGCGCGTCGCCCAAATCGAGCAGGGCGGCGAAGTGCGTGAAGTGCCGGTCGATCAGCTGCGCGTCGGCGATGTGGCCTTAGTGCGCCCGGGCGACCGGGTGCCATCGGACGGCGAAATCATCGAGGGCGCGTCAGAGCTCGACGAAGCTCCTGTCACCGGCGAATCAGTGCCCGTTAGTAAGACCGTAGGTGCCTTCGTCTATGCCGGCAGCATCAACGGCAACAGTACACTCAGGATATCCATCACCAAGACTGCGGCCGATAACACCATCGCCCGCATCATCCATCTGGTTGAGGATGCCCAAGCATCGAAAGCCCCCACGGCGCGCTTCATCGACAAATTCGCAGCCTACTATACGCCCGCGTCGATGGCCGCTGCCGCATTAATCATTGTAGTGCCGCCTCTGTTCTTTGGAGCCGATTGGGAAACGTGGGTCTACCGCGGCCTCGCCACCTTGCTCATTGCGTGTCCCTGCGCGCTCGTCATCTCGACACCGGCCGCCATCGCGTCCGGCCTCGCGGCAGGGGCTCGTCGAGGTTTGTTGGTGAAGGGTGGGGCTGCGCTCGAAACGCTGGGCAAGCTCACCGCAGTGGCGTTCGACAAGACCGGCACGCTTACCGTCGGCAAGCCACAAGTCACAGATGTTGTCGCGTTCGATAGCGATGAGGATGAAGTGCTGGCGAAAGCCGCTGCGACCGAGCAGGGTTCCAGCCATCCGCTCGGGCTTGCGATCATCGCCGCGGCCCGAGCGCGTGGGCTTGCGATTCCGCAAATTTTCGGGGGCGCGTCGGCCGTGCCGGGCAAGGCGGTTGTTGCGCGCTTGCGCGATGGGTTCGTATCGGTCGGTTCCCCGCGCCATGCAGCGGAACTCAAGCTGCTGCCGGGCGCGTTCCAGGATCAGGTGCAGCGTTTGGAGGGCGACGGCAAGACCGTCGTCATCGTGGCCACGACGGACCGCGCGCTCGGTCTGATCGCTCTTCGCGACGAACCGCGCCCCGATGCGTCGGCTGCTATCGATCAACTCAAGACACTAGGCCTTCGCACTATCATGTTGACAGGTGACAATCAGCGGACCGGTCAGGCTATTGCAAGCGCACTTGGGCTCGAAGCGCGCGCTGAACTGCTGCCCGACGCGAAGCTCGAAGCTATCGCCGAACTCAAAGCCCATGGTCCGGTGGCCATGGTCGGCGATGGCATCAATGACGCACCGGCGCTTGCGGCAGCTTCTGTCGGCATCGCGATGGGCGGGGGCACGGATGTGGCGCTCGAAACTGCCGATGCAGCCCTGCTCAGCAACCGCGTGGGCGGCGTAGCCGAACTCGTCTCGCTTGCGCAAGCCACCTTATCGAACATCTGGCAGAACATTGCCATCGCCCTAGCGCTAAAGGCCGTCTTTCTGGTCACGACACTGCTCGGCATTAGCTCGCTATGGATGGCGATACTTGCGGACACGGGGGCCACCGTGTTGGTGACCGCAAACGCCTTGCGGCTACTCCGCTTCCGGCCAGCAACAACGGCATATCCCGGAGAAAGTGCATGAACGGTCTCAAGCTCTCGCCCTTGGAGACGCATCACGCAGCAAGACTGAGCGGATTGGCAGCGATACTCGGTGCCTTTGCGCTGGATCAGGCAACAAAACTGTTGGCACTAGCAGAGCTCAGACCCGGCGACGTTTACGCCGTCCTCCCGAACTTCAACCTGAGCCTCAGCTTCAACCAGGGCATCTCCTTCAGCCTATTTGCCGAGACGTTCACGGATCGGCCGCACATGTTGGCCGGGATTACTCTCGCCGTGACGGCGCTGCTCGGGGTTCTCTTGGTCCGATCGGCGGCGCGGTTGGAAGCCGTGGCGCTCGGCTTGATTATCGGAGGAGCGCTCGGCAATGTCCTCGACCGCTTGCGTATCGGTGCTGTCGTAGATTTTCTTGATTTCCACGTTTGGGGTTTCCACTGGCCGGCATTTAACCTTGCGGATTCAGCAATTGTGATCGGCGCCACGTTGCTCGTAGTAACAAGCCTAATTGGAAACCGCCCCTGACCCCGCCTCTGAGGAGACATCACCATGATTACGCGCACGGCGTCTTCGCTTCGCCCTGTTTGGTTGGCTGTGCTGGCCATCACGTTGCTTCCGGGCGCGGCTTTTTCGGCATCACTTGAAATGTTGACGACGGGGGGCTGTGCTTGCTGTCATGCGTGGGCTCGCCACCTGCGGGAAGCTGGCCACGAGGTTGCGGTCAAAGAACTTGCAATGGGGCAGCTCATAAAAATGAAGCTTGACGCAGGGATTCCCACAGCCCTCATGGCTTGCCATACCGCGAGAGTCGAAGGGTATTTGATTGAGGGACACGTTCCCGAGCGGGAGGTTCGCAGGTTGCTCGACGAACGCCCAAAGGCCCTCGGTCTTGTCGTGCCGGGAATGCCAGTCGGATCCCCCGGAATGGAGGCTGGAAACAAGCGAGAGCCTTACGAGGTGCTTCTATTGAAGAAAGACGGCAGCACAGAAATTTTCGCCCGTTACGATGCGCAATCCGAGTGACTAAACTAACAGAGATGACCAGGTGACTCGATGAAATGGCGCCGCTCATGACGCTTGGTTCCATCCGCGAGGCGTTGGAGCAGTATCAGGTCGTTATCTATTTTATCACTGTCATCGCTGCGGCTGCCGTGTCTTTGGCTTGGCCAGGGAGCGTGGCGCTGGAGCCGCTGATCAACCCCGCGCTCGCCTTGATGCTGTTCGTGACCTTCCTCCAGGTTCCGCTCTCACATCTTGGCCGGGCTTTTACAGATACCCGATTTTTGTCGGCGTTGATGGTTGGCAACTTCGTTATTATCCCGCTTTTTGTTGCGGCGTTGATACAATTTCTGCCGGCTGAGCCCCTTCTCGTCATCGGTGTCTTGTTTGTACTTCTGACACCGTGTGTCGATTACGTTGTGACGTTCTCGCATCTCGGCCGCGGTGACTCGAAATCCCTGCTGGCGGCGACGCCGCTTCTTCTTCTGGCGCAGATGGCACTACTGCCGTTCTATCTCGGGCTTCACATCGGGGAAGAGGCGGCGGCGTTGGTAAAGCCGGAGCCGTTCCTGCACGCCTTCGCGGTACTGATCGCCAGTCCGCTGCTGCTGGCGGGCCTTTTGCAACTGCTGGCACGTAAGGCAAAGCCGGGAGAGATGCTCGTCGGGCTACTTGGCCTTGCTCCCGTCCCGGCTACAGCTCTCGTGCTGCTTGTTGTGATCTGCGCGGTTGTTCCGCAACTCGGCCCTGGAAGCAATAGCGTCCTTACGGTAGCGCCAATCTATGTTGTCTTTGCTATCATAGCGCCTATTGCGGGATGGCTGGTGGCGCGTGCATTCTCGCTACCGGCAGACCAAGTTAGGGCCGTTGCGTTCAGCACGGCGACGCGCAACTCGCTGGTTATCCTGCCGCTTGCACTGGCCGTTCCAGGAGCGATCCCTATCATCCCGGCCGTGATCGTCACGCAAACGCTGGTCGAGCTTTTAAGTGAGCTCGTCTACATTCGGGTCATGCCGCGAATTCGCGCTTAGATCAGCCCGTCAAAAAGATAAGCTTTTTCAAAGAGCGGGTTCGAGCCGGGCCCGGCGACTCGCCCCGGCTGGAGATCCTTCGTGACTGTCATCGGACAGTTCGCTTCGATGCTAGAAACAGTTTGTTGTGGAGGTCGCTCCCGACGTCGCTGACAGCATCCAATTCTCAGCCCATTGCACACAAGCAAATTAACTTTGTGTCGCGCTTTGGCGGCGCGGCACAGCCTTGATCCACATCAATAAAATATCTGCCAATATTTGTTTCGTTGCTTCTGCTTATGCAGCGCGGGCGGATGCCCGAATTTAAAGATGGAGATCGTAATGCATAGTCATGCGCGTCCTGTGCTCGCCATGGCCTCCGCGCTAACGGCTGCGGCGTCCGTCTTTGGCTCCGCGCAGTCGGCCCCAATCGCCATGAGCAGCCGGCAGGTCGCGGGTGCAGAATTCAAAACGATAGAGCCCGTCCACAATGTCTGGGGCGATAGAGGGTACTGCTGGACCGACAACGGCTGGAACGGCGCCGGTTGGTATCGATGCGGCTATGCGGCACGCGCCGGCAAGGGCTGGGGCGGCCCTCAGGGGTGGCACGGTTGGTATTGGCAGGGGCCGGATGGGCCGCAACATTGGGGTCATCATTACATGATGAATGGTTATCGGGGACATCACGGAATGCATAACGGGATGCACGGCTGGTAAGCCGGAGGGCTACGGGGACAGGACCACTTCGAAGATACCAGAGGATTAGTCAAGGAACGAACGACGATTACCGTACGTAAATGGATGATCCCTGCAGCGTTGCAGCAGCCAACGCGCCGAGGTCATGGGTTTGATCGGCTTTCTGGCGCTCGCTGCCAACATGACAAGCGTCTTGATCCTGCTCAAGTACAAGGACGGTGATGCCAATGTACGCTCGGTCTGGCTTTGCTCGCGCAACGACGCGATTGGCAATATCGCCGTGATGCTGGCGGCGCTCGGTGTTTGGAGCAGCGGAACCGCTTGGCCCGACGTCATCGTGGCGTCGATCCTCGCATTATTATTTTTACAATCTGCGACAACGATTCTGCGCCAGGCGCTTGTCGAGCGGCGCGTGGCATTGGGTAACCAGACGGAGATGGTCTCCGCCTCGGCGTGTATCAGTACGAGGATAGGTCAATGATCAACACAACAAAGGCGGCGACAGCCGCAATCCTGCTGGCAATGACGGCAACACTTTCACTGGCCCAGGGCCAACAACCGGGTCAGCAAATGCCGATGATGGGCCAAGGCATGGGAATGGGCGGACAGAACATGATGGGCATGGGCATGATGGGCGGCTGTCCGACGATGGGTGGCAACATGGGCATGATGGGGCCGGGCATGCAGGGAATGATGGGGCCCGGGATGATGGGTCAGGGGATGATGGGTCAGGGGATGGGCCCCGGCATGATGATGGGCATGGGTCCCATGATGGAAGGTCGTCTGGCCTACCTCAAGGCTGAACTCGGCATCTCAGATGCGCAGGCCGCAGCGTGGGACGGCTACGTGAGCGCGGTCAAGGCTCGCGGCGATGCCATGCAAAGCATGCACGCAACGATGATGCAGGCGATGCAGGGCGGCACGGCCATTGACCGTATGAACGCCCATACCACGGCGATGCAGAGCATGATGGACAGCATGAACGCGCTCAAGCCAGCGACCGAAGCGCTCTACAAGGTTCTGAATGACGACCAGAAAAAGAAGGCCGACGTGTTGCTGGGCATGGGCTGCTGCATGATGTGAGGAATGATGAGTTATTACTTCAGCAAGGTTCTGACTGTGAGCTTTGACGAGGCCGTCGATCGCGTAACCCAGACGCTCAAAGCTCAGGGCTTCGGCGTGATTACGGAGATCGACGTTACTCAGACGCTCAAAGCCAAGATTGGCGTCGATTTCCGGCCGTACCGCATCCTGGGCGCGTGTAACCCAACACTCGCCTACGAAGCGCTCAAACTCGAGGACAAGGTCGGCACCATGCTCCCCTGCAACGTCATCGTGCAGGAACTGGGCCCCGGACGAATTGAGGTGGCGGCAATTGATCCCGTGGCGTCGATGGCCGCCATTGACAACCCTGCCCTCCTGGAGAAGGCGGCCATCGTCCGCGGGCAGCTGGAGAAAGTGATCGCGTTATTGTGAGGCAGCCGGGAATGCGTCACATGTTTTGGCTTGTTGGAGAGGTATCGCTAGTGGCGGTCACTGCAGCGCCAGCAAGGGCACAAATGGGCCCCATGCATGACTGGGGTTATGGCTGGGGATTGCCATGGAGTGGCCCGTTCGGGCTGGTCATTTTTGCGCTCGTGATCATTGGATTTGTAACTGTGCTCTGCTGGCTGTTTGGCGGTAACAATCGCGAGTAGGAGTTCTCATCAGCAGAGATGGCAATACTTCAAGACCGGTATGCCCGAGGCGAAATCAGTCCCGAGGAATTCGAACAGCGCCGCCGCGATTTAGCTGGCTAGGCATGTCGAATGATCGAAAACGCAGATGCCGTATTCATCTGCGTTCCCCCAATGTCCGCTTCCGCCGCGACGTGACATGAAAGGCTGCTGACCGGTTCGTCTCGTCCTGGCCCTGAGGCGAAGTCGAGTTTCGTGCTCGCCATTGCCGCTGTCGAGGACGATTCAGACCTTTGCCAGATGTGTCGGGAAGGCTGCCGTTGACCCCAAGCTTTCATTTCGTGTCTTGCTAATTCTTGGGCCGCATCTACGTCGGGAGCAATCGGTTGAGAGCCGGGATAAGGCGCACCACCGTGGCTTAAGACGGCCCCGCGTTGACAGGGGCAGTGACGTCCATTTACCGTCCCTCGTGCTGGGGTTCTTCGCGACGACCCCGTAAGGCATCAGCCCAATGTTCGCGTCCGTAACCTTCACCCGAAGGAAGGGCGCCGGCATGTCTTCTTCCATCCTTTCGTCAGCCAATCGCAATCGAGTTGCGATCCTGTTCCCTGCTGACACGATGCAGGGTCTCGCAACGGATGTGGAGCGGTCGCGCTTCGCCGGTATCGCCGCGGCGCTGGCTTCCGCCGGTCTCGACGTGGTGGGCGCACCTTACGCTGATGCCTTCGTAGACGAGGTGCGCGCGCGGGTGCTGGCGGTGAACGCGGTGCTGGTCTGGCTCAATCCGATCGAGGGCGGCCGCGACCGGACCATCCTCAACGCGATGTTGCGAGACGTGGCGAGCCGTGGCGTTCTCGTGAGCGCACATCCCGACGTGATCGACCGCATGGGCACGAAGGAAGTGCTTTACAGCTCGCGCGTCATGGGCTGGGGTTGCGATACGCGGCTTTATGAGCATGCAGACGGGTTGTGCGTCGGGCTGCTGGAAAGCCTCGCTGCTGGCAACCCGCGAATCCTGAAACAGATCCGGGGCCAAAGCGGTGACGGTGTTTGGAAGGTGCAGCTGGCTGAAGCGGCGAGTATTCCGCAGAGGGCAGTGACATCGGCATCACTGGTGCGCGTACGGCACGCGAAGCGCGGCAGCGTTGAGGATGAGATGCCGCTTGGTGACTTCCTGGCCCTCTGCCAGCCCTACTTCGCAACCGGCGGCATGATCGAGCAGCCGTATCAACAGCGGCTGCCAGAAGGCATGATCCGATGCTACGTTGTCGGCGACCGCGTTGCGGGTTTCGGCGAGCAGCTCGTCAACGCGCTTTGTCCGGCACCTGCCGGCGCTTCGCCAAACGAGGCGCCGCCGCCAGGGCCGCGGCTCTATTTCCCTCCCACGCGACCGGAATTCCAGTCCCTCAAGCACAAACTGGAGCGCGAGTGGATTGGCGAGCTGTGCCGCTGCGTCGGCGTCGAGAGGGCTGAGCTTCCGGTCCTATGGGATGCCGACTTCCTCTATGGCCCGAAGGACGAAGCCGGGACTGACACCTATGTTCTCTGTGAGATCAATGTCAGCTCGGTCTACCCGTTCCCCGAGGATGCCATGGCACCGCTCGTGGAGCACGTCGCTGCATGGGTGCGTTCGACTGCTTAACGGCTCGGACCGCGACTGCTCCTGTGCCTACACCGGATGAAGCTCAAGCGCGGTAGCGACATGTGATCACGCGATTGAAGATGCAGCCTGATGGGCGTAACATGAAAACACTTGCAGCGACCGAGCAGAAATAGGGTCATCCTTTTTGTTGCTGGCAGTCGATCCGCTGGCAACGTAATTCCGGGCAGCTGCACCGTTGTGCTGCTGCCGTCTGGTTTAGGCCCCAAACGCTGTCCTGACTAACGGTCGCCGCGCGATCGAATGGAAGGTGAGTCCATGGCAATCGCGCTTACTTTGCAGCGATACCTGGATGGACGCGGATGTTCCTACGAGGTTTTGCCTCACGAGCGAACGCTTCATGCCGCCGACACAGCGCGCGTGAGTGACGTTCCCCAAGACAACCTGGCTAAAGGTGTCTTGATGAAGCGTAAGGACGGTTACCTTCTCGCAATCGTCCCATCATCCTGCCACGTGAATCTTGATGCCGTCGCCGATTTCATCCGACAACCCGTCGGGCTGGCAACCGAGGAGGAGGTGGCCGCCGTATTTGCGGATTGCGAGGTTGGATCCATTCCGCCGGTCCCCAGTGCTTATGGATTGACCTCCGTGATGGAACACGGGTTGCAAGGCCTCCACGAGCTTTACTTCGACGGCGGTGACCACTGCACACTCATCCATATCAATGGACGGGATTTTCACCGTCTGACCGCCGATGTACCGCATGCGCAGATCGCTGTTCGGATCCACTAAACGCACGCGACACCTTTTCGTGACGCGGAGGACGCTATGACCGTCATCGCAATGACCCGGGAAATTGGTGCGCGCGGGAGCGACGTTGCTGCCGGTCTTGCCGAGCGCTTGGGCCTCGAAATCGTGCACCATGAACTTGTTGAGCACGACATTGCCGCGCGCACGGGTCTTTCCGAAGATGAGGTTCACCGGCACCTGGAGGGTGAAGCATCTGGTCGAACGTCTCACACTCGATAAGCGACGCCTCTCGCGCTACACGGCGCAGGAGATCCTCGAGCTGGCGGCCAAGGGCAATGTTCTCATTCGCGGCTGGGGGGCGACGTATTTGCTAAGGATGATCCCGCATGTTGTTTGCGTGCGTATCTGCGCACCGATGGCATACCGGGAACGAACGCTGGTTGAGAGGCTTGGTATTTCTGGTCCCGTGGCTGCGCAACGAGAAATTGCCCACAGCGACGCGGCTCATAATAGCTTGATGCAACAGCTGTTCCGCGTCGATTGGCAAGATCCTACTCTCTATGCCGCAGTACTGAACACGGCGCGGATCCCGATCTCCGACTGCGTTGAACATATCGTCCGCATCACTGAAAGCGAGGCGTTTCGCGAGACATCTCAATCGCAGCAATTGCTATTGGATGAGCTTGTTCGTGCGCGGGTGAGAAATCAATTGGATCAGCGATTCGGTTCAACTGCGCTGCAGAGCGGGATCGAGGCACACGTCGTAAATGGCAAAGTGCTGCTTATCGGCGCCACGACAGATGAGCAGCTGATTGTTGAAGCCGTCCGAAGCGCGCAGGGCATCGAGGGGGTGAATGCAGTAGGAAGTCAGATCCGCCACATTGCATTCGTTCCCCACGTTCATTGACGAGTTGCCCGACCCACTAGGACACGACACGAAGTTTTGTGGAAGGCCTGTCATGAAAGTTAAAGATGTGATGCACGAGGGAGCTGAATGGGTTGGTCCGGACACACCCGTGGCTGAACTCGCGCGCCTAATGCTGAAGCACGATATTGGATCGATTCCGATCGGCGAAAACGATCGACTAGTCGGCATGGTGACGGATCGCGACATCGTTAGCAAGGCCCCGGCAGACGGATCCGTCCCCAATGGACGTCATACCCCCACCCCTCCCCCCGCAGAATTACACAAGTGAGGAAGACGCCACCGCGCTCTACAAGAGCATCGTAGAACTCTATGGTGCCGGTCAATATGACGAGGCTGTGCCGCTCGCCGAGCAATATACGAGACGAGTTGAGCAGGCTATCGGAAACAAGCATCTCGCCTACGCAAGTGCGATCAATGTCGAAGCGCGCTTGTACCACGCGCAAGGTCGATTGGACCTGGCCGAGCCGTTGCTGCGGAGCGCTCTTGAAATTCACGAACGCGAGCGAGGACCAGACCATAGTGACGTTGCCAACGATCTGGATGGGCTGGCACAGATTCGCCAGGAGCAGGGTCGCCTGAATGAGGCCGAGCCCTTGTTCCAACGCGCATTGGCTATTAACGAAAAGTCCGCAGCGACAGAGCCAGCCAACGTGGGGCGGTCCTTGAACAATTTAGCGTGGCTCTATCAAGAGCAGGGACGGTTTGCAGAAGCTGAGCCGCTAATGAAAAGGCTCTTGCAATTATCGGCGATATGCTGGGGACCAAGGATGCCGACTACGGGCGCGCCCTGGACACGCTTGCGAAAATAAACGAGGGCCAGGGCCGCCTTGCCGAGGCCGCTCCGCTCTACCAGCAAGCCATGATCATCCTGAGCGAATCTCTCGGTCCCGACCACGAAAGCGTGGCGGTCACCAGCGAGAACTTGAGGGCCGTCTCGAAGAGGCCGAACCCTCGCTCACGCGCGCACTCGCCACCAAGGAGGCCGTTTCGGACCCGGGCATCCCAGGGTCGCAAACGTTTTGGCGCAACTGGGAGATCTCTATCGCCAGCAAGGCAGGGACAAGGAAGCCCAATCCATGTTCGAGCGCGCCCTGTCGATCCGCAGAACCACCATCCGCGAAATACCAGTCTTCTTCGCAACAGACCGCAAACGCGAACGTGGGCTCAGCCAGAACTAGATTTTCCGGTCTGCGGTGTTATCTATTCCGTTGAACTTCGTCGCGACAACGGATGAACACGATAATTTCGCTCGTTGTTTATCCCCCATCGGCCTTTCGGCCGTGCAACATTCGAACCGTCACTGCGCCCCGTTTAAGCGACATCACGATCGACGTTTGGGCATCACAATTCGCCTTGTGGGGGAGCCAGTATTGTAACTTCGTATCACCAGCCTGTTCGACGGGACGTGCGGCCGCCGTCTTTAACTGCTTTTCGAATTCCGCTTTAAAATCCTCAAGTATACGCGGTGAACCGACCTCGGCGGTCATAGAGCAGATGTAGACGCCAGGCGCGGTATTCACCTTGGACTGCATGATCGCGACATTGCCCACGGCTTCAATCAATGTCCAGCCGTTGACCATTGTCGTTAATGCATTCGTGGCTTTCTTCAGCTCGACGTCACCTACAGCCGCCCAACTTCCATCAGCTGCCAGCGCAGCCAGCCCATGCTCATCTTCACCATTCTGCAAACATGCTTTTTTGGCGAGCCCGACCAGTCGCTCGATTGCCTGCTGATGCAAAACTAATGTCGCTATCGTACTGGTATCTAAGCTTTGCGCAGGGGCTGCCGGTTCGACCCTTCCGCCTGCGATTTCTCGCAGTCCCTCGGCTGCGTGCGAGAGCGAAGGGTCCAGTTCGACGGCCTTTGAATAATCGTTCCGCGCCTGCTCGAATTCTCCCTGTCGATAGAGAACATCGCCGCGCGACGCGTACGAAATCGCGTCCTGCGGGTTAAGGCTAAGTGCTTGCGTGAAGTCAATCACCGCCTTTTCATGGTCGCCAAGTCGGTCGAATGCGATCCCGCGATTGAAGTAAATCAAAAACTGATCGGGCTTGACGGCAATGGCCTTGCTGTAGTCGGCAATCGCCTCTTCGTATCTCTCGAATTGCGAGTAGATGTTGCCTCGGTTCATGAGCGCCAGATGCAGATCCGGAGCAATCCTCAGGGCCTCACTAAAGTCTGCAAGTGCGTTTTCAAGATTGCGCATCCGGTAGTACGCGTTTCCGCGGTTATAATAAGCACGGGCATCCGCGGGCTTCAGTTCCAACAGTTTGCTAAAATACGAAACCGCTGTCGCAAAATCACTGGCCAAATAGGCAGCCCGCCCCTTGTCAGCCAAGGCCTGCGCCTTGGCATTCTCGACATCGGAATGAGAGGCCGAAGGCCAGTCGAGCGGAGGTTGATCTGAGATGGTGGGAGCGGCAACGGAGTTTACAGCGACGCCAAACTGCGCCATGGCCAGAATGACCATCGTCGACAATCCATCGCGAGCTCTGGTCATGGTGCTTTCCTTTCACTTCGCGTGACTGGCCGCGCTTAGCGGAAGCGACTGCAAGTGATGACCGGCATGGTGTCCTCTGTGGTGCCCGCCATAATAATGCTCCCGAATCCTCAGAACTCAATGGCCTGCCTCACATCACTATATCGAGCTCTAAGTTGAAACGCGGCCGCGATTGGCCAACTTCGAATGCCCAAAGTGATTTGGTCGTCGAGAGGAGTCCAATGTTTTAGCTCTTCCAAGGCAGGGAGTAAGATCAACGCTATGGCCAGTGCGGCAAGAGACATCGGACGGTGTGTGCGGATGACGAGACACCGCCCAAGGGTGTTCGCTTGCTTCGTTCTAGCGACTACCGCCAACGATGGTGGCGATGGCCGAACCTTATGCCGTAGCCAAAATATAAATGCCGGTGATAATGCCGGTGACCCCATCGACGGTGATGCCGATGGCCCCAGTGACGATGATGTCCGCGCCGCCATTGGCGGTGGTGCCGGTGTCTAATTTCCACAACTTGTGAAGCAGAGCTGGCATCCAAAATTACGGCTTTAGACATTGCGCCCGTCACGTTGGCCTCAGTTGAGCCCGTGATCGCGCCGATACCGAATAGTGCAACGGCCAGGATTACGGCTTTATTTATCATTGACGTTCCTCCAAGATGGTTTCGAGCACTCAGTTCCTCGAAAGTCCGGCGTGGAAAGCTGCGCTAAAGTCTCAACGGCCCGTAGCCTTGATGATGACATTCAATCGGTGCTTGCTGTGACGGTGTTACCAAATCATAAATTGGTTCATTCTCTCGCACCCTGACCGGCAACGGCTCTTTCGTGTGGCAATAGACGCGCCGCGGTGTGTTGTGGCAGTGCCGATAGTTCTTTGCATTAACCGACAACAGAAAACTCGATCCATCAATCGTAGCGGTATCGATTGCAACTGCTGGTTCAACCAGGATGGCCGTCCACATTAGTACGCAAGCTCTGCCAATCCGTTCCGATCTGAATCTCATATTCAGCTCCTCCATCTGGGATTCTGACAGGCTACTTCAATGCGCCAGCGGGATAGAGCCCCTCGACAACGGGCAGAAGTCCTTTGATTTTGCCAATACCCGCAGTCGCGGCCTCACCGTCTTTCTCCTCCGAACCGTGATGCACTTCGTCGACTGCCTTATCCAATTGCTTCAAGGCCGACGCCAATTTGGTCTTCGCATCCGCTGCCACCATGTCGGACTTCTCCTGTAATGTGTGGATTGCTGCTCCCATCTGCTCACTGGCTTCATGAACCGCAGCCAGATTGCCTGAACTGTTTGCAGCATCTGCCTCGGCAAGCTTTGCCGTCATCAGGGTCCAGGCGTCCTTGACCGATGCAGGGGCAATGACTTCAAAGTGGGATTTCTCCTTGCCGTGGTCGTGGCCACCGGCGGCGTGCGCAGCACTCGCAATCACCACCGAAAGTCCCGCGAAGAGAAGGGTGAGGGTACGGGTTAGGGTCATTAGACAGGCTCCTTGATCAATTCAGGCGGGGCTTCGTTTTCTACCGTAAACTCCTCACCGAGGCAGAAGCGCTTGTAGAGCGCGGGCAGCACGATGAGGGTCAACAGGGTTGCGGTGATGAGACCACCAATGACGACGGTAGCCAGCGGCTTTTGCACCTCAGCGCCTGTGCCAGTCGCAATCGCCATCGGCACAAAGCCGAGCGAGGCGACAAGCGCCGTCATCAGCACGGGCCTCAAGCGCGTCATCGCGCCTTCGATAATCGCCTCTTCGCCCACAAGGCCTTTGAGCCGCAGCTGATTGATGTAGGTGACCATCACGAGGCCGTTGAGCACGGCGACACCGGAGAGCGCGATAAAGCCCACTGCGGCCGAAATCGAGAAGGGCATGCCGCGCAGGTAAAGTGTGAGAATGCCGCCGGAGATGGCCAGCGGCACGCCGGAAAATACCAGTAATGCTTCGCGGACTTTTCCGAATGCCGTGAATAGCATAAGGAAGATGACGAAGAAGCATGCCGGCACGACGATCATGAGTCGGCTGCGCGCTGCTTGCAGGTTCTCGAATTGACCACCCCATGTCAGCCAGTTGCCTGGAGGCACTTTGACCTCGGCATCGATGCGACGTTGGGCTTCTTCCACGAACGAGCCGATATCGCGACCACGGACATTAGCCTGCACGACCACGCGGCGTTTGCCGTTCTCTCGGCTAATCTGATTGGGGCCCTCCTCGACCTCAAACCGGGCAAGTGTCTTGAGCGGAATGAAGGTAGTCTTTCCGGCCTCGCCATCCGTGTGTGGTATAGGAACAGGCAGATTTTCAAGCGTCGCAAGATCATTCCGAAGGCGATCAGGCAGCCGCACGATGATGTCGAACCGCCGGTCGCCTTGGAAGACGAGCCCCGCCTCGCGGCCGCCCACCGCAATCGAGACGATATCGAGGACATCGCTCACGTTCAGTCCGTAACGAGCGATGGCCTGCTTATCGAGCTTGACGTCAAGCAAGGGTAGACCGGTTGTCTGTTCGACCTTGACGTCGGCAGCACCTGGCACGCCGCGCAAAGCGTTGGCCACCTTGATGGCCGTTTCTCCCAGTTGATCGAAGTCGTCGCCGAAGACCTTGACGGCTACATCGCTTCGCACGCCTGCAATCAGCTCGTTGAAGCGCATCTGAATGGGCTGCGTGTACTCGTAGTTGTTGCCGGGCAACAGACCGACGGCGGCTGCGATCCTCTCGACGAGTTCTTCCTTCGTCATGCCCGGGTCCGGCCAATCGGACTGCGGCTTCAGGATGATGAAGGTGTCCGATACATGCGGCGGCATCGGATCTGACGCCATTTCGGCCGTGCCGGTTTTGGAGAATACAAAAGCCACCTCGGGAAATTCGCGAACTGTGGCTTCCACCTTAAGCTGCATCGCCTGAGACTGCGTTAGAGACGTCGACGGGATACGCATTGCGTGCATGGCGAGGTTTTTCTCGTCCAGCGTCGGGATGAATTCCTGACCAAGTCGCGTATACAGGAACACGCAGAACACGAAAAAGCCCGCCGACATCCAGATGACGAACGAGGTGTCCTTCAGCGCGTTGCGCAGTGCGGGTTCATAGACGCGCTTCGCGTTGCGAATAATGGCATTGTCCTTCTCCTCGACGCGCCCTGAGACGAAGATGGCAATCATGGCGGGAACGAACGTCAGCGACAGAACGAATGCAGCCAGCAGGGCGATAATGACCGTGAGCCCCATCGGTTCGAACATCTTGCCTTCGACGCCAGTGAAGGTCAGCAGCGGAAGGTAGACGGTAATGATGATAATCTGCCCGAATACAGACGGCTGTATCATCTCCTTGCTGGCGACCATCACCTCGTGCATGCGCTCGGAAAGGCTCAGCAGCCGGCCTTCGTGATGCTGGCGCTCGGCTAGTCTGCGCAATGCGTTCTCGGTTATAATCACAGCGCCGTCGACGATTAATCCGAAATCAAGCGCCCCGAGGCTCATGAGGTTTGCGGAGATTCCGGTCTGGATCATGCCTACGGACGTCATCAGCATGGTGACCGGAATAACCAACGCCGAAATCAGAGCGGCTCTAAGATTTCCGAGCATCAGAAACAATACGACAATGACCAGAAGGGCACCTTCTGCGAGGTTCTTGGCCACAGTTTTGATCGTCGCATCAACGAGCTGGGTTCGATTCAGAACCGTCGTGATCGTGATGTCGGGGGGCAATGACTTGTTAATGGCCTGGATTTTTTCATCGACAGCGGCCGAAACAATGCGGCTGTTGCCCCCCTTTAGCATCATGGTCGTCCCGACCACGACTTCATTGCCGTTCTCGCTTGCTGAACCAGTTCGCAGTTCGCGTCCGATCCCAACCTCGGCAACGTCCTTGAGATAAACGGGAATGCCATTACGGCTAGCGATAATGACGTTACCGATGTCGGCCGAATTTTCCAGCCGGCCGTCGGCTCGAACCGTGTAGGATTCACCCTTCTGCTCAATGTATCCCGCGCCAACGCTCGTGTTGTTGCGCTCGAGTGCTGTGATTAAGTCCGTAAACGTAAGGCCAAGCGACAGGAGTTTCTGCGGGTCCGGCTGGACCTGGAACTGCTGTTCGTAACCGCCGATGGCATCAACTTCCGCGACGCCAAGAACGCCCTTGAGCTGCGGCCGGATGATCCAATCTTGTACCGTCCGTAGGTACATGGCGAATTCGAAGTCCTGCGCCAGCCGAAGTCCTTCGGGCGTTAGGTAGCTGCCGTCGCTTTGCCAACCCGGCTTGCCGTCCATAACCGGCGCGTCTTTGCCGCGCGGATGCTGGTAGTGGACTGTCCACATGTAGATTTCGCCGAGTCCGGTCGAGACAGCACCCATGCGCGGCTCAGCACCGGCTGGCAGATTGGCCTTAGCTTGATTGAGGCGTTCGGAGACCTGCGTGCGCGCGAAGTAGATATCGACGTTGTCATCGAAGACGGCGGTGACCTGGGAAAATCCGTTTCGGGACAGCGAGCGTGTGTAGGACAAGCCCGGAATGCCGGCGAGCGCGGTCTCAATTGGGAACGTAACATTCTTCTCGATTTCGAACGGCGAGAGCGCCTTCGCTTCGGTATTGATCTGAATTTGGTTATTGGTGATGTCAGGGACCGCGTCGATCGGGAGGTTTTGCAGTGAATAGAGGCCAAACGCCGAAGCTGCCGCGACGAGCAGAACAACCAGATAGCGGTGCGTCAGGGAGAAACTGAGAATACGTTCAATCATGGTGTTTTCCCTCCCCTCAATGCTCGTGCTCGGCTTCGGCTTTGCCGAGCTCTGCTTTCAAGGTGAAGGTGTTCTTGGTCGCAACTGTCTCGCCGAACTCCAGTCCCGACAGGATTTCGGCATTCACGGAATCCTCGCGTCCCGTTGACACCGGCCGCATGCGGAAACCGCCGCCTTCATTGACGAAGACAACCTTGGACCCCTTGATGGTCTGGATGGCCTCGCGCGGCACGACAATGTCGACCTCTTGCACTGAGGTGATCAGCCGCGCGTCCACGTAGTCACCCGCCTTCCAGAGCCCAGTGGTATTGTCGAGTACGGCAATCGCCTTGGCGGACCGAGTCTCCGGGTCAATAACCGGGCTCAAAGCGATGATCGTTGCGGTTGCTTGCCGACTGCCGGATTGAATCCGAACCTCCTGACCTCTCTGTGCAAAGGATAAATCGTTCGGCGCCACGGCCATCTCAATCCAGACCTTGGCGGGATCTGCGATGACAAAGACTTCCTTTTCGGTCCCGACCGATTGTCCGAGAACGAGGTTGCGCGCGGCCACCTGGCCAGCAATTGGCGCGCGCAGCTCGTAGATCCGGAAGCTGCTTTCATCTCCTATTTTCGGCAGTCCCGAGATCTCGCCTTCGGAAAGTCCGATGGCATGGAGGCGCTGGTGGGCCACATCAAGTTTGATCTTGGCTTCCGCGTGCGCATTGCTCGCCGCCAGAAACTCCTGCTCGGCGGTCACCTTCTGCTTCCACAGCCGCTCCTCCCGCTCGAATGTCGTCCGAGCCAATTCTTCGCCGCGTGAGGCCGCCATAAAGTCTGCTTTGGCGTCTGCGATTTCCCGGCTTTCAATGGTCGCAAGCAGATCGCCTTTAGCGACCGTGTCGCCCAGCTGCTTCTCCACGCTTGCGACGGTCCCGCTGAGTTTCGGAACGACGCGCGCCTCCGCATCGGCGTTCATCGTGATGCGACCAGGGGCAACGATCTCCTTGCTCAGCTTGCCCGAGGCTGCGGGCAGCATCTCGATGTCCGCTGCCTTAATCTGGGCTAAGCTCAGCTTAACTAGGCCTTCTGACGAACCCTCTTTCTCATCATGACCGTGACCGTGCTCGTCCTTGGCGCCTGAGTCTTCCTTGGTGTGATCGTGGCCGTCCCCTTCCTTGTGGCTAGCTTCCGCCTCTTTCTGTGCATTGGCTTCCATCTGCGGGCGCGCCGAAGTCAGCGTTTCCCAGGCCGCACGCAAAACCCCGTCTTCGCAAACCTTCGTGCCGAACCCTTCTTTTGCATGCGCCCCGGTTTCCGGCTCACCGTGCTCCTGACCATGACCATGGGCATCGACCTTCTGCGGACCGCACAGAGCGCTGGCTTCGCGATAGGTCACGAACGCTCCTAACGCGACGGCTGCAAGAACGATGGCTAATTTTGGAGTGAGCTTCATTTTAGCAAGTTTTTCCTAGAATTCGTTGATGTCGCGCCCGATCAGTGCCTCGACTTTGACCCGCGCCTTCTCGTATTCTGCACGGGCATTGAGCAGATCGAGCCGCACATCGAACACTGAGCGCTGCGCGTCGAGAACGTTCAGGAGATCGAACTTACCTTCGTCGTAACCGGTCTTGGTGCGGTCGAAGGCCGTTTGGGCGACCGGCAGCACGTCGCGCTTCAGGGCCGTCAACTGCGTCGCCGCGACGTCAAGGTCACCAACGGCTTCGATCAAAAACCGCAGCAATTGTTCGCGTGTCGCCAGCGCATCCGACTGCGCCTTGGCCAAACGGCTTTCAGCAGCGGCAATGTTCCCGTCATTGCGGTCAAATAACGGTAATGGGATCGCCACTGATGCAATCAACGCGGTGGATTCGTTCTCATTGAACCGGCGCACGC
This sequence comes from Hyphomicrobium sp., assembly GCA_016793445.1. Lineage (GTDB taxonomy): Bacteria > Pseudomonadota > Alphaproteobacteria > Rhizobiales > Hyphomicrobiaceae > Hyphomicrobium_B. Next base: position 33,141 of record JAEUME010000004.1, read on the forward strand.
CTGCGCCAATCCGAAGATCTGGAATCGATTTGGCATGTTCGAGATCAAGCAGGGCAGCCCGACGGTTCACCTCGTCACTCCAGCGCGCCAAATTCGGGTTGTTGTCTAGGTAGATCTTCAGTGACTCTAACGAGGGAACTCCGCTGCCGTTGCCAAGCCGGCCGGCCGCCGTCGTGAAATCCGCAGAGTGGGCACCCCACAGGTTCGAGAGCTTGCGCTTCGCAGAATCCAGGCGCGTCTGTTCGGCACGCGCAAGAGCTTTTGCCCGCGCGGCAGCCACCAGCGCTCGATCGAGCTCAATGGGGCTGGCCTTGCCGGCTTTGACCCGGGAATCGACGCTCGCACGGGTCTTCTCAGCAATCGTTACGAACTCGCCGAGGACTTTCACCCGCTCTTGAGCGGTCAAAACATCAACAAAGGCCTGGGCGGCGATCGTCGCCATTTGCGTACGCACAGTCTCGTAATCCCAACCGGCAAGCGAGGTATCGAGCTGTGCCGCTTGCAGTCGTTTGAAGCGTTTGTCGCCTAGTTCAATGAGTTGGATAAGACTCGCGGTTTCCTCGGCCACATTGAAGTCGCGCTTATCCTTGGAGCCGCCGAAGTTCTCGATTTCCAGGAGCAGCTCGGGGTTAGGGCGCCGCGAAGATTGGAACTCTTCACCCTGGCGGGCTTCGATTTCCTGGAAGGCGGCGCGCACGGATGGATTGTGGGCCAGCGTCCGGCTGACCGCGTCCCGCAAGGTCAGGCGCTTCTTGAAGCCAAGCTCGACTCGCTCGCTTGCGGGAACAACCGGCTCAGCAAGGGTGCCGGCGGAAATCTCCATTTCCGTGGTCCATCCCTTCTCGTCCTGGGCGGTCGCATGATGCACAGCCGCCGAAGCGGCAAACAACACGACCAGCCCGAACCGAATTGAAAAGCCTTCAGCCATACTACCCCCAAGCCTCGAATCACGATTTGCGCCGTCGGCGAGTGTGCCAACGGGCGCAGCCATAATTAGAGTGGGGGGCCCTAAATCAGGAGGATAACTGTCCGCAGCGCGGCCATACTTGCGTCTGGAAGGACGGCAAAGTCACGCAACAGCGGGGGCCGAACACTTAACTGTCGGCCAATCTGGAAGTTAATCAGCGGAACTATGACAGCAGGCGGATCGCTCGCGTAACTAGCTGCCGTTTTGTTATGATGTGCGCCCTGCTGGGCCGCCGTCGACTCGGAAACGAGAGCGAAATCAACGCAAGATGTCTTGCCTTCTGACGAAGCTACCGGGTCAAGGCTACCCTGGCCATCATACAAGCCAGCGTGATGGTCCGGGCCATGGGCGAATTCCACCATCCGGTGGCCATCCTGGCCCATACATAGCATTAACGGCCCGGCCAATACGGTGGCGGGCACGAAAATCAGGAGTAGCAATACCGCAAAGATCCGGTGCAAGCGTCGCATAAGTGTGCTTATAGCCCGTTTTGTGGAATTTGTTAACACGACTCGCTACCCCCTGAAAATGGCGCAGCAACCGTGTTGCCTATTTGCAGAGTAGTCCGCGTCGAGCCGTTAGGAGGCCCATGTGGGCGCTGGCCACGATCACGGGCATGCGACCTCCAACGCCAGCGCGTTGTCCAAGGCGCTGGCGCTAACGGGAACATTCCTGGTGGTCGAGGTCGTGGCCGGGGTGCTCACCGGCAGCCTCGCATTGATCTCCGACGCCGCTCACATGCTGACCGATACGGCGGGGCTCGCCATTGCCCTCGCCGCCATCAAGATCGGTCAGCGACCGGCCGACAACCGGCGCACCTTCGGCTATCGGCGTTTCGAGATCTTGGCGGCGGCCTTTAATGCCATCCTGCTGTTCGCGGTTGCCGCGTACATTCTCTACGAGGCCTACCATCGGTTCCTCTCTCCGCCAATCATTCAAGCCGTTCCGATGTTGGTCGTGGCCTTCATAGGTCTTCTGGTAAACTTTGCAGCGATGCGGCTACTGGCCGACGGGAAAGACTCCAGTCTCAATGTCAAAGGCGCCTATCTGGAGGTTTGGGCCGATATGCTCGGTTCCCTCGGCGTGATGGCCGCTGCCGCCATCATCTGGCTCACAGACTGGAAGTGGGTCGATCCTATGGTCGCCGTCGCAATTGGCCTTTGGGTTCTGCCGCGAACGTGGCAGCTGTTCAGCGAAACATTGAACGTCCTGCTGGAAGGGGTTCCGGAGGGCATCGATCTCGACGCCGTGGCTACCAGACTCAAAGCAACCTCCGGGGCAAGTGACGTTCACGACTTGCACATCTGGGCGCTAAGCAGTAACGCACCGTCGTTGTCAGCGCATATGGTGATCTCCGATGGCGCGAACGCGGAAACGACACGGTCGGCCGCAGCTAAGACGCTTTCAGATGAGTTCAAGATTACGCACGTCACCATCCAAACGGAACTGGTAGATTGTCGACTGGAGCGCGACGATCACGGTCTACATTAGCCGAGACCAAGGACCGCAGTCGCCCACACGAGGATCGAAATAAGGGCGGCTTCTCACCCGGTCCTGGCCCCAGCGACGGCGGGACTACGACTATTTTTACATGTGGAACCGACGCGCGACGGATCGCTGGCATTAGCCTTGATTTACCTAGTCGCTGACGACCGGCGTCTCGGCCAAATTGAAATAGCTTATACGGCCCTCCGATGCAGTTTGCCGCTTCCTTCTCCCGCTTTGGCGCGCAGTCGAGGGACGCTTCTGGTCAACGCTGTTCAGCTCCCCCGTAGGTAAACCAACCACCCCACCCGTTGTAGCTAATCCGCAACGACTAAGGCTCGTGCATTATCTCCTCCGCAGCGGCCGCTGTGATCTGCCACGAATTACGGTAGCGTTGAGCGGTCTCACACAGTTCAGCAAAGGGGGGCGTGGTGAAAAAATCGGCAATGTCAGGAAGAACCACGTTTGCAATTTTGGCTCTGGCGTCATCGCCTGTGAGTGCAGGAAACGAGGCAAATTTCGTTCTCTACAACCAAAACGTCCAGACGACGGGTGAACTCGAAGTAGAGTTCCTGTCGGACTTCTCCAACGTTGGTGATGATGAGCCGAACTACACCGCTCAGATAATCGAACTTGAGTATGGGGCCACCGACCGATGGACTACTGCGCTCTATTTTGAAGGCATGAAAGAACAGGGCGGGGACTATCAGTTTGGAGGCTGGCGATGGGAGAATCGCTTTCGCGTTTTCGATGACAACGTCTTTCTCAACCCTGTGCTTTACGCCGAGTACGAGCAACTTCAGCCAGAGCACAAATACCTGTTTGAAGTGGTTGGTCGCGCTGGAGAGGAAGAAGGCGAAGAGGAAGGTACCGAGCACGAACTGGAAACCCGGCTGATCCTCGGCCAAGACTTGAATGATCGCCTGAACCTCGCGTTTAATTGGATCAACGAAGCGAATTTCGACGATGGAGAATGGGAGTTCGGCTACGCTGCGGGCCTGAACTACAAGCTGTTTGAAGACGAGAAGCGGCAAGGCTGGGAGGTCAAGGAGTTAATCCTGGGACTCGAGCTCTACGGCGGCTTGGGTGACAGTTCAGAGGGCCTGACTGTAAGCGGGAGCGAAACGGCTCAGTACGCCGGGCTAAACCTGAAAACCGAGTTCGCTAATGGCTTTGAATTTGGAATTGGCGGTACCTTCGGGTTGACCGGTGTAAGCGAGAACGCCCTACTCCGCACAAGCCTCAGCTATGAGTTCGAGTGAATGTCCTCCACCGGATCTATAATATTTTGCGACTTGGGATTCTGCGTGCGGGCATGACGTGACCTGGCCGCATCGCACTCTCCATGTCGAGATAGGACCATCCATTTCTATATTAGGTAAAGATCGGCGAAGGCTTCGGCGAGCCCTACTTAGCTGCAATCGTGACTGTGCTGACCGGCGGGAACCTACAGCTGTAATCCGGTGCAGGCTCGCAGCGTCTCAAGGTGCTTGGACAGCAAGTTCATAGTTGCTAGCGCGAGCGAAGCGGGAAGCTTGCGATGCATCAATCCTTGTGGACATGGGAGAACACCTCCGGAACTTGGTGGCACTAAGTTGATAGACATTGCTCGCTCAGAGAATAGTCAGCGAGAACAAAGATGGTGCGTTTGCTACACAATCGGTGGCATTCAATACAAGCTTGCACCCGAGGATGTTCGGTAGCGTGCGGGCAAGGACGCAGCAGCTCAGCGACGCCGGCCTCGTCGTAGGAAGTTCGCTTGGAGATTTGGCTAGCGCGGTGTCTGCATCGACGAACCCGATGTGACTACCGGATTTAGGCGGCGAACGCCTCGTCAAGGTGGTGTGCTTTTCATGCCTACTAGCGCGAGTTCTGCCATTCCTTAGTTCCTGGCTGCAATTCCGACAATGAAATCTGGTGTTCTAATCGACCGGAGCGAGGGGCCCAATGGCGTCCACCAATGGGTTCATTACACTCAAATAGGAGAAAGCCATCATGGCTAGGACGAAGGGCGCGCGAGCGTCAAACCAAAAGACGATGAACTACTACTGCCATCACACGGCCGCTTACAAGCACCCTCTGCACGATGGCACGCCTGTCGAGCGACTTCGGGGGACTCCCCTTCGGATTCCCCGACTGCCCCTTCTGGAAGCAGCTCTCGATCGGCGGATTGCCATAACCAACCGGCTGGACTTCACTCCCATCTGAATCCTTTCTTTCGCGCATCGCAATACCTCTTCAAAATTCCGATGATGCGAGACATCGTGTCCCCTTCAAAAGTGGATTTGAGAATCGCGCGTTCGACGTCCTGCGGCAAACCCTTCGGAATCGTGAATACGCCGCCAGCCGCAGGCGGCGGCAACTTGATCACCTGATACTTCTCGGCCTGCTCAACAACGAACTTGATCGAGGCAATCGACTTCTCAACAAGCGATTTTCTCGCATGTTGCAAGTGGACCGCCTCGAATGCGGGCACACGACAAGAGCCCTCGTCTGACCGCAGTGTCTCTTGACCCTCCTCACATTTCGCGTGGGCGGCCTGCTGACAGGGGGCCTAGCACCCACTTCAATCGGCTCCTCATCGTCTGAGATGGTGCTCATTCGGCAGCCTCCGATGCTGTTTAGTCTCGGTGGCCTTGATGCGCTGATGGGCAACGGCAGCGAAGGTCTGGCCGGTGTCCTTGAGCACGCTATGCATTAGCCCTCGAGGATGTTGCCGACATGTTTGTGACACGGTAGCGCTGCACGGCACGCATGGCTGTAATGCAGTGCATTTTCACGATGCCGACTTACTTGAGTGCCCAACTTCTCAAGATATCAAACCTTTGGTGGGACAATGAAGACCACTAAGCGCGACTGACCACGGAGGTGGCGATGAGCTACGCTGCAAGACGGCTGAAAGATCTAGCCAATGATCACGGCACATTGACGGACAAGAACGGCGAAAGGTATCGGCTGCGTCCAATCAGGACGACGGACGCTCCGTCTCTGATGCGCGGTTACGATGCGATGTCCGACCAGTCGAAGTGGTTCCGAATGCTCTATACCGTTCCCCATCTCAGCGAGGATATGGCGGAGCAATTCTGTGCTCCAGATACCGCTCGAGAGTTGTGTTTCGTGATCGAGGGACAAGGCGAGTTACTAGGTGAAATCCTTGGCGGGGCACGCATCGCTGGAGAGGATGACGGCGTTGCCGAATTCTCCGTATCTTTGAGACCAGAAGCACAAACTTTGGGACTCGCCTCCGGCGCATTGGAGGCCGTTCTTCAAGCAGCGCATCGGAAGGGCTTCAAACACGTTTGGGGTACTATTGCAGTTCAGAACGCACCGATGATAGCACTGGCCCGAAGACTGGGTTTTAATCTATTGCCGGATCTGGATGATGCATCAATGATCCGCGCGGACATTGACCTGCCAGTACCGAAATCATTGATCGTCGACGATGATTCCGCCGGCCACACAAAGTGAGCATAGACTTAGTCCAACGGATCGGTCCGGCCAGGCGCCCATGCACTGCTCCCCAGTCGGAGACATGCGAACGGGGATTTCGGTTCAGCACTGGCATGCGGTGCAAGCCGGCTCACCGCTTTGATGTCCGCAGACGAGATTGTCATACGGTCCGCCGCCCGTGGCAAAGGCCGCCGATCAAATTTCGAAATACTCTTCCGGTCCCGCCCTGTAGGCCGCCAGAAGCGCGGCCTCGTTCTCCGGTGGCCCCCATTCGGCGTTTTGGTCTTCTATCCGGCGCCGCTGATAGTCCATCGTCCAGACCGCGTACCGTTCCCATTCTTCAGTCGTCATTCTGCGCGGCGGCCGCGCGGGATGTTGCTTGCCGACTCCGAACAACTCATAGGCCATGATCTTCCGTTCTGGCACCTTGTAGAACGCCGCCTGCGGGAATCCCCATTCATCGTCCGGTTCTGCGAAATAGCCACAACGAACCTCTTCGTCGTTCATGTGAACAAACGGCTTCTGTTGATACTGCGCGCCAAAGTTATAGGCGCCGATATCCAACATTCGACGAAACAGCGTGACACGGCTATCAATCGCGGGGGCCAGGGCTTCACCTTTGCGACGGGTCATCACGCGGCCACGGGACAGTCGCCATTCCTCATCTTCGACCGCGATGGCCGGCAGATTGAGGTGGACCCAAGGCTGTTCGCCCGAAAGTAGATGGCCGCAGAGGTCTTCGTGATGGAGCCGCTGCATCACAACGATCACCGCGCCGTTGGTCTTGTCGTTAAGGCGCTGGATGACCTCTGCGTGGAACCACTTGTTGACCGCCCGACGGCGCGGCTCGTCATGAACACGAGCTGGTGCAATAGGGTCATCGATCACGATGAGATCAGCACCGCGGCCGACGAGAAGGCCGCCAACCACGCTGGAGATCCGCTGACCCCCATGCGGAAGATAAAGATTGCCGTGTCCGACATCAACGCATGTGAGTCAAAACGGGCGGCTTGAGGAACGGAGGGTTTTGAGCTCATCGTAGCCACCTTAGGAGTGGACATGAGACAGAAATCCAGACGGCCAGGACCATCGCCAAACGCGTGGCCAGCAAG
>JAEUME010000006.1 GCA_016793445.1 Hyphomicrobium sp.
ACGAGAAAGGATTAAACGCGACACCATCACTAAACGACGATTGCAGCATCAATCGAAAGCCGCTTAAACTCGAAACCTGATGAGCCAAAGCCTACGCTAGTTCACGCCGCAAACTGTCTCAAAGCATTCGACGACGGACACCGAAGGGGCGGATGAGGGGCTAGCGCAATCAGCGCGGTATGCTGAAGTCCTCACCTGTCGCTCTGCGACATCCTCCCCAGTGCCGGAGAGGAAAGGTGTCGCTCTGTATGATTGGAAGGCGCTCTAGACGCCGTGACGCCGCAGCAGGGCTTCTATCGCACCCGCTGTCTCGAGTTCCATCATCTCGTCCATACTCAAGGTAATGTCGAACGTCTGTTCAATGGCCCGGACCAGCGCGATATGCTGGAGGGAGTCCCAACGATCTACATCGTCAGGAGATGTGTGTTGGACGATTGGCCCCTCGAACTCGAAGACATCCCTGAAAATTTCCACAAGCTCCGGCCTGACGGTCGTTTCACGCGCAAGCATGATTCCCACTCCATTGAACGTTGAGCGCCGCGATATGCGGCATGGGGACGAGACCCGCTATTTCCATTCGCGATGTATGGATGCCGTTCGCGGCTCCCGTGCCGATAAATCCAAAATCTGCATAGAACTTCGAGGCGATGGCATTCTTCTCGGTTGGCTTGAACAAGCCATTGACCACACGAACACCTCTGGTCTGCAAGGCTCCCAGCACCGCCGCGAGAAACGCATGCTCGACTCTGCGGCCAATGACCCGGCAGCTCATGACGAAGCTGAGAATCGTAGCTTCGTCACCCTCGACTTCTGCTGTCGCCGCCACCACCAGACCGTGGTCGCCAAAGCGATCCTTCACATTCCCTGCGTAAGCAAGCCGGAAGGGATCCTGTCCGCAGAACTGCCCAAGCTCTGCTTCACTGAAGCGCTGGTTGGTCAAATTGAACTGATTGGTGCGCTGATGGAGTTGTGCGACGCGCGGCAGGATGGCTGCGGTCAACGGTTGAAGGGAGAGCCGTTGATCTAGGCTCGCCAGATACTGCTCGTAGTCGACGGAGGAGGCGCGCAGTTCGCGCATTTTTACCTCTGCGGCGTAAAAACTCGACCGCTTCGCGTCCTCGCTGGTGATCCGGACCGGCCACGTACAGGACAGAGCACGAAGCCACTGCGGGCGTGCCGCAGGATCGGCAGGGACTTCAGGGACCAGGACGTCCGGGCACATGCGGCGCATCGCAGCGCGTTCATGCGGGCTATCATCAAGAAAAACGAAGGCGTCGAGCCCCAACCTCAGATCAGCGGCAAGCTTTCGTATGTTGTCCGGCTTGGGCTCCCAGTTCACCGATGTGGCTACGAAATCGCTGCTCTTGAGCAGAACACCGGGGTGTTTATCAAAAACACTCAGCGCGTCCTCGTTGTTCTTGCTCAGGCCAACCAGGATCATTCCCTGCGACTTGAGACGCAGACATTCCTGCTGAAACGCCTTGTACGCAGACCCCGGGAAATCGTCGCCGCATTGCAGCTTTGCAAGCCCGTCGTCGCCGTAGACGCCCCCCCACAGTGTGTTGTCGAAGTCCAAGGCGAGGACTTTCGCCGTTCCTTTTGACCGGGCACGCCAAAGCCGTCCGATGGATGTAGCGAGATAGCGCACTGCCGGTTCCGAATACGCAAACCGACCGTAAAACCAGAGCTTCTGATCTGCGCGCGCGCGCGCCGACAACGCAGCGAGCGCCTGATCAGCATCCAGGAGGCCGACGAGCGGTATCTCCTGCGCAACCTCGCCGAGCGCGAGATTGACACGAGCACAAATGCGGGCCGAACCTGTGGGAAAAGTCCTGTCCATGTAGCCCGCGGATGGGCTCGCCACGGCCGGTAGCGTTGTAACAATGATCGGTGAATTGGTGCGTGCGCAGTAGGACCGCAGGGCATCCGTCAGCGCAGCAAGGCGTTCTTCGAGGTCACTGAAGAATTGCTCGGGCTCCCGGCGCCAATCTTGCAGCATGAAATAATGCTGATCCAGAAGGATCACGAGAAGATCCGCCGGCTCCCTGGGATCCATGAGCTCGGTCATCAAGGTCCCGTAATCCGACTCGCTGATCGCGGCGTGAAAGCCGCTTGCGCCAAACGCGTAACGCAGGGCGCCAGCAAGAGTTTGCGTGCTCGAGGTACCGCAGACCCGAACGCGCACATCAGGAAGTGAAGCCAAGTAAGGATCGAGATGAGCCTTGACCGGGCGAAGCACCTCAGGTGCTGCGGCCTGCGCCTGTAACGCCAGCTTCACAGCGGCCGTTGTCTGCCCCAGGGCGAGCAACCGCCCGGTCAGCTGTTGTACGACTTTGGCGGAAACCTGTTCGATAGAACCTATGCTCTCCGTCTCACGCGCGAGCGAGGCCTCCGCATCGGAAGTCGATGAGAGATTATTAAGTGCCCATAAAAGCCTCAGCTCCGGAGCATCGATTGGAAGGGAGTCTTCGGGAAGCGTATGTCCTGCGGCCAAGAGATCCTGCGCCAGCCATTGTGGGATTTTCATCCCCGCAGCGGCAAGACGCGAGATCAACTCGCCGACCTGATCGGGACGGGCCTGGCGCCAGTCGAGGGCGGGCAGGAGCTGCCTCGTCCGCACCAGCACGGGGGCCTCGGCGAGAAGCGCATCCAGCAAGGACGTCGTAACGTTGGTCGCGGCCGTGTTGTGCATGAAATAACCTAGATCATGATCTCGCCGCCGGTGACGAGAAGATTTTCCCCGGTGATAAAATTGGCGTAGGGCGAAGCAAGCAGCAAAATTGCTCCAGCCACATCCTCAACTGTCGCAAGCCGCCGCAGCGGTGTTCGCCCGATGAACGCCTGGAGCACGCGATCGGGTGTTTCAGACACCAGATCGGTCGGGACAAGTGAAGGCGAAATCGTATTCACGGTGATCCCTGACGGGCCGAGTTCCTGCGCCAAATTCTTGCTCATAGCATGCAAAGCCGCCTTTGCCGCCACGTAGGGCATCCAGTGATACGCCGTGCGACCGAGAGCCGCCGTCGACAGGACGTTAATGATGCGCCCCTGCCGGCTCTTGAGATGCGGCAGCGCCGCCTGTGTAACGTGGAACGCGCTGCCCGCAATGGCGCTATAGGCCTCGGCCATCTGGTCCCACTCCAGACGCGCAAACGGAGCCGAATCGATTTTGGGCCCGGCATTATTGACGAGGATATCGAGGCCTTCGGCGCCGGCTGCAGCCTCCACGAGATCTTTTGCCCCCCATGGCGTCATGACATCGGCTTTCACGGTGATGCACCGGCCGCCCTGCGATATTATCTCCTCCCGCAACGAGGCTGCAGCCGATGCACTATTGCGGTAGTTGACGCAAACATGAGCCCCGCTGACTGCGAGGAGACGAGCCGTAGCCCGGCCGATGCCACGCGACGCCCCGGTCACCAGTGCGCGCTTGCCCGCAAGCAGGCCCGTCAATGGGGGCGGCGGCGTTTTCCCCGATTCGGCCGATGGTTCGCGGGCCAGCCGCAGCACTTTGGCGCGCGCCCGCCCGCGCAGAACGGTTTGACCGTTTTGGTTGACGATCTGCGTTGCGAGATCGACGATTCGCGTATCCGTGTCGATCTTCTCAATTATCGCTGTTGCTTCAAGAGCGTCGCCGACAAAGACGGGCGCGCTGAATTCGATTGTCTGGGAGAGATAAAGCGCCCCTTGCCCGGGAATCTTCATCCCGATGAGAGTGGATAGCAGGCTCGCGTGCAGAAAGCCGTGCGCGACGGGCTGCGCGAATTCCGTCCGTGCTGCGAATTCGCGATCCAGATGCAGAGCGTTGTAATCGCCGGAAAGTTGCGCAAAAGCCGCAACATCTTCCGATGTCACGGTGCGACATACTGTTGCCCGTTGACCGACTTGAAGCTGAGTCAGCCGATCGATTGAGGAGCTGGAATCCATTAGCCTGCGAGCCGTCCGGCGCCCACTCAAGGCGCTGTTTACTGATGCCGTTGATTAACTGGATCGGGCGGTTTGTCATTTGACTTCCGTCAAGAGAGCGAAGCACTACCGCTGATATGCGATCAACCATGCCCACAGGTATCTCGAAACATCGGATGAGGGAGGCGCAGCATGCAAGACACCTTTAATACAGTCGCGGAAATCATCTCGTCGACCGGTGACGTGCCAGTCGATGACATCAAGCCGGAGAGCCATGTGATGAAGGATCTCGGCGTCGATAGCCTGGCGTTTCTGGATATCGCCTTTGAGATCGATCAGAAGTTCAATATCAAGTTGCCGATCGATGACTGGATGCAAACGGTCAACGACGGCAAGGCGAAATCCGAAGAATTCTTCCTTGTTGGCAATCTATGCAGGAACATTGATCAGCTCGTAGCGCACGCAGCGGTCGCCTAAGGGCAGATTTCTCATGCGTTTGGAATACTTTCAGATGCTCGATCGCGTTGATGCGATAGATTTCGAGCACAAGCAGATTCGGGCCGTATCAACCGTTCCGGAAGCAAGTACGGTTTTTGAGGGGCATTTTCCTGGCCATCCGATCATGCCGGGGGTGTTGCTTCTGGAAACGATGGCACAGGCATCGGGCTATCTTCTGCTTGCGATGGACGACTTTTCGCGGATGCCATACTTTGCCGGCTGCAAGCAGGCGAACTTTCGGTCGTTTGTCGAGCCCAACGACACAATGCAGATCGAAGCCAGCTGCATCCATCTGGGATCGGGCTATGGCGTCATAAAGGCGGCTATTCGCAAAGACGGCAACATCGTTTGTGATGCGGAACTGAAGTTTCGACAGCTCCCATTCGCCACGCCTGCGCTCAAGGATTATGTAACGTCCCAAGGGCTGCGGCTGGGCCTCATCAAAAGCACGATTGCCGGCGCATGAAGAACAGCCGCGAGGTCTGGATTACCGGTATCGGCATTCTGAGTTGCGCCGGGGAAGGCATTGTGGCCCACGCCCCAAGCAATCAAAAGAACTTCACCCAGACCGATACTACAAGGTTTTCTCCCTACTGCGTTCACCCGCTTTGCACGGTCGACTTCGCCAAGCAGATCGTCAAAACGTCCGAGCAAAAGCAGATGGGACTGTGGCAGCGGACCGGCGTGTACGCAGCCGGTCTAGCACTGGCCGACGCTGGCTTGACCGATCAGCCCGCACTTCTTGAGCGCACCAATCTTGTGGTCGCTGCGGGGAATGGCGAACGCGATTGCAGCTTTGATTCAAAAGTACTCGGTGCCGGCACATGTGGCGCCGCCGCGCCCGCACAATTGAATGAAGCTTTGCTCACCGGCCTGCGGCCAACGCTTTATCTCGGTGAACTCTCGAATCTGCTGGCTGGAAACATTTCCATCGTCCATCACGCGACCGGGTCTTCGAGGACTTTCAAGGGCGAGGAGATCTCTGGCGTCTCAGCCATCGAGAACGCGCACAGGCGGATCTCGTCGGGGCAAAGTGACCTCTTTCTCGTCGGAGGTGCGTTGAACGCGGAACGCGAGGATCTTCTGCTCGGCTACGAACTTGGACGGACGCTCTGGGCGCACCCCTACAAGTCCGTATGGTCACGCAAGGCCGACGGCGGCGGGTTCATTCCGGGAAGCGTCGGCGCGTTCCTCGTACTCGAAGCACGCGAGCACGCACAAGCACGCGGCCGCAAGCCTTATGCACGTGTGTGCGATGTGGCCACCGATCGTTGCCGAAGGCAGCCTGGCGAAGCCACCCGCACACTTCAAAACCTGTTCGATAAGTTGGGTGTGCCGGAGGGTGCGCTCGCGGTCATGAGCGGAGCAAGCGGCGCCGAGCCTGCCACATCGGAGGAACTGGAGTTTCTGCAGGGCCTGGAAGACCGGAACTACCGGGTCGCCATTCGCGCGCATGGCGCGTGGCTCGGACATTCTGTCGAAGCGCACTTCCCCGCAGGCGTTTGCCTCGCGGCCCTGGCGCTGGCGAGCGGGCAATTCTTCGAGCCTTCCGATGAGAAATCGGTTGAGGCGCCGTTCGAGGCCGGAGAGGTCCCGCACGTTCTGGTAACCGGCGTTGGCCATTGGCGGGGCGAGGGGCTGGCTCTTCTCGCGCGCGTCTAAAGGAAGGAGCGCCCGATGGCCTCGCAGTACCTTGACAGAAAGTCCCGTCCGTTGGTCGCGGTAACGGGCATGGGCGTCGTTACGTCTCTCGGCCGGGGCAAGGAGGAGAACTGGCTTGGGCTTGCGAGCGGATCTTCGGGTATCCGTCCGATCACGCGCTTTCCGACCGATGGCTTCAAGACCACCATCGCCGGAACGATTGAGACACCCGAAACCCAACCGTATTCGGCCTACGAGCTAGCTTCCGAGATTGCCGAGGATGCGATCACGGAAGCGCTTCAGCAGGCGCGCCTGGAAATCGGCCGGCCGTTCGCGGGGCCGCTGTACATCGCGACGCCGCCATCGGAGTTCGAGTGGCCGCTGTTGTCGGACCTGTACCGGCACGGCTCATCAATCCAATCCGGTTCCGCCTATGAGCGCATGCTCGCCGCAGCGCGGACCGGACAATTCGAGGCGTACGCTCGACATCTGGAATTCGCAAGTATCGCCAGCCGATTGCAGGAGCGCTTCGCGACAATAGGCGAGCCCATATCGATCTGCACCGCATGCGCTTCCGGAGCGACCGCGATCCAAATGGGCGTCGAAGCCATTCGTCGCGGCGAGACACAGATGGCCTTGTGCGCGGCCACCGACGCCACGGTACACCCGGAAGGACTGGTCCGCTTTTCTCTCCTCTCGGCGCTCTCCACCAAGAACGATCCGCCATCCAAGGCGTCCAAGCCGTTCTCGCGCAATCGCGACGGCTTCGTCATCGCCGAAGGTGCCGGCGCACTCGTGCTGGAGTCGCTTGCCTCCGCGCAAGCGAGAGGAGCTCAGATCCTTGGTCTCGTAACGGGGTGCGGCGAGAAGGCCGACGATTATCACAGAACGCGCTCCAAACCGGACGGCACCGCGATCATCGGCGCCATTCGCGGCGCCATGGAGGATGCCGGGCTCGATACGGTCGATTATGTCAATGCCCACGGCACCAGCACGCCAGAGAATGACAAGATGGAGTATTTTTCGCTCCGCGCGGTCCTTGGCGAAAGCCTGGAGCGAACCCCGGTCAGCTCGAACAAATCTATGATCGGTCACACCCTCATCGCGGCCGGTGCGGTGGAGGCCGTCTTCTCGCTGCTTACGCTCGCAACCGGCGTGCTGCCGCCGACGATCAACTACGATGAGCCTGATCCGGAACTACCGCTCGATGTGGTTGCGCACAAGGCGCGGCCGGCCCGCGTCAACTCCATTCTCTCCAACTCGTTCGGCTTTGGCGGACAGAACGCCTGCCTTGTCTTTTCATCGCTGAAGGAGGCTATGTCATGAAGCCTGCACGACCTATTGCCAAGACCGCCAACGCAGATCCAGCCGCTCACACGGGCCCAATGATGCGCGCGGTCCATGTCACGAGCGAACGCGGTTTGGCTCTGGTTGAGGTTCCGCGTCCGCCGCCGCCCGCTGCAGATGAGGTTCAGGTCAGAATTGGCTGTGTCGCCCTCAATCACATCGATGTTTGGGGATGGCGCGGAATGGCTTTCGCAAACCGTCAGCTTCCCATCATCGCAGGCGCGGAGGCAGCCGGTACTGTCGTCAAGGCCGGGAGCGCGGTCTCGGGTCTCAGCGAGGGCGATGTTGTTGCAATGTATGGCGCGCATACGTGCGGACACTGCCGGGCTTGCCGCGAAGGGCGCGACAACTTCTGTGAAGTTCTCGCCGGGATGTACGGCTTCCACATCGACGGCTTCCTGCGTGAATACGCAAACGTGCCCGCACGGCTCGCCGTGAAAGCGCCGGCGGGCTTGACCCCGCTCGCCGCCGCGATGGCTCCGATCACGTTTGGCACCGTCGAGCACATGCTGTTCGACAATGCCAAGCTTAAAGCCGGCGAAACCATCCTGGTGCATGCTGGCGGCAGCGGCATCGGCAGTGCTGCAATCCAGCTTGCGAAGGCTGCAGGTGCGGTCGTTATCGCCACGGTTGGGAGCGATGCGAAGATCGTCAAGGCCAAGGAGCTCGGCGCGGATCACGTTATCAACTACAGCTCAGAGCGCTTCGAAGGGCGCGTTCGAAAAATAACGCAACGCCGGGGTGTCGATGTCGTTTTCGAGCATGTGGGCCCCAAGACGTGGGCCGGAAGCCTGCTCTCCATGAGCCGCGGCGGGCGCCTCGTCACCTGCGGATCGACCACGGGCATCACGGCGGAAATTAATCTCAATCTTCTCTATCAGCAGCAATTGAAGCTACTGGGCAGCTTTGGCTGCACCAGGAAGAACATGTCCGATGCGATGACAAAGATCGCCGATGGAGCAGCACACCCCGTCATCGACACGCGTATCAGCCTCGATCACCTCGATGAGGGGCTGCGCCGTCTCGAAAGCAGGGACGTGTTCGGGAAAATCATCGTCGAGCTTTAGTGGAGTTGCAGCAAAATGAAGCCACGGGATGTTTGGATCACCGGCGTAGGATTGCTGAGCTCGCTCGGTGAAGGCAACGCGATCCACGAAAGGCAGATGGGGGCGGGGGGCGCCCCGATTCGCTTGGATGAAACGAGCTATGCTCCTTATCCGGTTCATCCACTCGGAGATGTGGACTTCAGCCTGCAGATCCCCAAGAAGTCGGATCAGCGCCAGATGGAGCTCTGGCAGCGTATCGGCGTGTATGCGTCGGGGCTTGCATTAGCCGACAGCGGATTGGCTCATGATCCGGACCTGCTGGGGAAAACCAACCTTGTCGTGGCTGCTGGCAGCGGAGAACGCGATACTGCCGTCGACGCCAAGATCCTCGAGAGTGTCGGATCGGCGGGCGAGACCGAGCTTCTTGCCAAGGAAGTCCTTCCCACGGCGCTAAGACCGACTTTGTTTCTTGCCCAGTTGTCCAACCTTCTTGCAGGTAACATATCGATCGTACACAACGTCACTGCATCGTCCCGCACATTCATGGGTGAGGAGATGGCGGGCTTTTCTGCCATCGAGAACGCCTATCGCCGCATCGCGGCCGGACAGGGCGACGTGTTTCTGGTGGGCGGCGCGCTGAACGCGGCGCGTGAGGATCTCCTGCTTGGCTACGAGCTGGGAAAGAACCTCTGGCCACACCCCTATCTGCCGGTGTGGTCGCGAAAGGTCGATGGCGGAGGCTTCATTCCAGGAAGCGCCGGCGCATTCCTGGTGCTGGAATCGCGAGAGCATGCCGAAGCACGTTCCAGGAAGCCATATGCCCGGATCCGCGACGTTCTCACGGATTGCTGCCAGCGGCGGCCGGGTGATGCCACGCGTACCTTCGAAACCCTGTTTAGCAAATTGAACGTTTCCGAAGGCCCGCTCGCAGTGATGAGCGGGGCAAGCGGCGTCGAACCTGTCACGTCGGAAGAGCTGGGCTTTCTACAAGGCCTGGAGGACAAAGGTCATCAGGTTGCCATACGCGCGCATGGCACCCGGCTCGGGCACTCGGTCGAGGCACATTTTCCCGCCGGAGTTGGCCTTGCCGCCTTGGCTTTGGCCAGCGGACAATTCTTCGCGCCTTCGGATGAAAACTGGGTTGAGTCGCCTCTGGAAGGCGAGCTTTCGCGCGTGCTTGTGACGGGTGCCGGCCACTGGCGCGGCGAAGGCTTGGCTCTTCTTGAGCGTGTCGAATGAAGGAGCCCACGATGAGTTCGCCGTTCAAAGATGCAAGGGGCCGTCCTCTGGCCGCCGTGACGGGCCTGGGGGTCGTGACATCCCTCGGACGCGGCAAGGACGAGAACTGGCGTAAACTGACGAGCGGCTGCTCGGGTATCCGCCCTATCACACGCTTTCCGACCGATGGTCTGCGCACCACGATAGCCGGAACGGTGGACTGCATCGAGCTGAGCGTGCAAACCTCCGCAACGCGCACCATGGAAATGGCTGGCGTGGCGGCCGCCGAAGCGCTTGATGAAGCTGGGTTGCCGGAGGCCGACTTTCCAGGGCCGCTGTTCCTGGCCACGCCTCCCGCTGAAATCGAGTGGCCCCAGAGGCGGAGAATTTACGAGGCTGCGCTTGGTTCTGCGGATAAAGGATATCGCAGGCTCGTGGCCGCGGCACGTGCAGGAGATTTCCAAGACATTGCCGACGAAAGCCAGTTCGCGAGCGCCGCCATCTATCTGGCAAACCGGTTTGGCACCAAGGGGCTTCCGGTCTCCGTCTCGACGGCGTGCGCGTCCGGCGCAACCGCGATCCAGCTTGGCGTGGAAGCGATCCGCCGCGGAGAGACGACGGCCGCACTCTGCATCGGCACGGATAGTTCGGTGCAACTTGAAGCTCTGGTTCGCTTCTCGCTCCTGTCGGCGCTTTCGACGCGCAACGACGCGCCGCAAGCAGCCTCGCGTCCCTTCTCGCGCGGCCGGGATGGCTTCGTCATGGCCGAGGGCGCCGGCGCTCTCGTGTTGGAGGATCTCGAGGCAGCCGTCGGTCGAGGCGCTCCCATTCTTGCGATCGTTCGCGGATGCGGCGAGATGGCCGACGATTATCACCGGACGCGCTCTAAGCCTGACGGTTCGGCGATCATCGGTGCGATTCGCCGTGCGATAGAGGATGCGTGCATTGCGCCGGACGATATCGATTACGTCAATGCTCACGGCACCAGCACGCCTGAGAATGACAAAATGGAATATTTGTCACTCTCCGCCGTACTCGGCGATCATTTGCAGAAGACGCCCGTGACGTCGAACAAATCGATGATCGGTCACACGCTGTCGGCCGCTGGCGCCATCGAGGCCGTATTTTCAGTGCTGACCATCCAACACGGCGTCATCCCTCCGACGATCAACTGTGACGATCCAGATCCGGAAATCCCGATGGATGTCGTCCCCGGCACTGCCCGCGCCGCCCGCGTGCGTAACGTGCTGTCGAACTCGTTCGGATTTGGCGGTCAGAACGCTTGTCTGGTCATTGGGGCATACGACGGGGTCAAGTAAAGCGTACGTGAGGTCTGTTACCGAGGGGGGAGCCATGAGAACCGCAACGGGAGCCTGTGGGCTCGAAGTTGGTGTCCGGCAAGCCGCGCCGCCACAAGACGCCTTGACGTTCTGGAAAGGCGTGTGCGTGGCCGGAGCGATGCTCGCAGTTGTCGTGCAGCATGCGATACCATTTCCCCCATCCGTGATGCAGGCGATGGGAGACGCAGCGCAAGCGGATGGCGGCAGCGAACCGGCCTCGCAAGACAAGCGCGGCTATGGACGGGAAGCGTTCGTCGGCGGCTACATGGGGTATCCATGGCATCTGCGGAGTGATGTGAGGTTACAGCGCCCAAACGGTACCGACGTGACGCTGAAATCGCTGCGTTGGGACGCTGAGCCTTTCAAGTTTCCGATCTATGCCGGCGTTCGCGGCACCCAGTGGTGGGGGCCGTTCGGCGGCATGATCGACTTTTTGCATGACAAGGCGATCGCCCGGACGGGGCGAGGCGCACACGGCGCCAAGGTGGTGGGCGAGCGCGCCATTCCCGATGTCGTCGAAGCGCAAGGAACCATCAAGGGGGCACAAGCGCCTTCCAGCATCAAACTGACGGATGTTTTCGAGCGCCTCGAGTTTTCTCACGGCCACAACATGCTATTGCCCACCGCACTCGTGCGGCTTGCCAACGTCAGTGCGTTCGTGAGGCCATATGCGGGATTTGGCTTTGGGGCAGCAATTCCGCATGTGGAAGTCTGGCCGGCCGGCGAAGGTGACCCGGCTCGTACCAACGAGTACCAGCTTGCAGGCACCGCCGCTCAGTTCGTGGTTGGGATTGAAATACCGCTCTCCAAGGGGCCGCTCTTCATCGAATACAAGTTTACCTACGCTAACCTCAATACGCTGCTGACCACCGGTAAGACGCCCTCCTGGTGCAATTGCGATTTCGTTTCGGATTTCTCGCGTCACATCGCGCGCTGGTGGCGCGGAGAAACACCGCTTCTAGGCAGTCTCCAGACAACCATCGCCACGCATCAAGTCGTTGCGGGCGCTGGCTATCGCACGCGACCGTGAGGCTTGCCATGCTGCGAGCCGGCTCTCTAAACTGCCAGCACCGACAGCAAGGCAGAATGTCCGTTGGAGGCAGGGTTTCTGGCAACACCCAGCACGGTGACCAAGATGCACGCAGATTCGCGCGACGCCGTCCCGATTGGAATTCTCACCGTGTCCGACCGGGCCTCGAGGGGAGTTTATGAGGACAAAGGAGGGCCCGGCATCGTCGCGGTCCTCCGAGACTATCTCGTCACATCCTGGAACCCGGTTTTCCGCATAGTGGCAGACGAGGAAGGCCTCATCAGGGACGCGCTCATTGACATGGCCGAGAACCAGGGTTGCAGCCTGATCCTCACAACCGGCGGCACCGGCCCCGCACTGCGCGACGTGACCCCCGAGGCCACCGAAGCGGTTTGCAAAAAAATGCTCCCTGGTTTTGGAGAACTCATGCGCACGGCCAGTCTGCGCGAGGTGCCGACAGCCATTCTGTCCCGCCAAACGGCAGGCGTGCGGGGAACGTCCTTGATCGTCAACTTGCCCGGGAAGCCATCGTCGATTCGCACCTGCCTGGATGCTGTGTTTCCCGCTATTCCCTACTGCCTCGATCTCATCGGAGGCTACCGCTTGGAGACAGATCCTGCGCGGTGCGCTTCATTCCGGCCCAAGGCATGATCGAAAGGCGTTCCTGGGGTGTTACGCAACGCGCCCGCCCGCTTGACCATGAATATAGCCGTTGACGATGGCGCCCGGTAATGGCTGCTGCCTGATCCTGCTCAGAAACTCCGCCGTATCAATCCGTTCATCCAGCAGATCACGATAAGCAGCCGATACTGCCACCATATCGCACGTGTGTGGCAAAAGCCTGATTCGAGACACACCGGCTTTGGCAAGCATGCTCAATTCGCTGCCTAGCACCGTGACACCGTTTGCCATCGTCGCAATGCCATTCACGGCGAGAAAGCGCTGACCATCGAGCGTGTCGACCTCAAGACCATCACGATCATTCTCGCAGACGTACCTGCAGCCATCCTTGGAGAGCTCGTGAATGCGCGCGTGATAGCAACGCGCGGACACCGCAAGAGGCGCCCGCCCGAAAGCCAAGACTTCGATGTCAGCCGTGGAGCGATGAGCGGCAATGACTCCGATTGAGGGTCCGGGTAGTTCAGGCGGCAAGCAGACCGTGCGAGCGCCGAGTTGTTCGAGCACTTTAAGTGTATTCTCATTATATACGTTGATGAACGGGCCCACGATGTGAGGACGGCCACCCAGTTTGTAAACGGCGGCCATATCGTTCACTTCGATCATGCGGTCGCCCTCCGCAGTCTCGCCGATCTCGGAAATCTCTCTCTTGAGGGTGGGCAATGCTAACGTCGCAAGAATAACCTCCTTGCCCGCACGCTCCAGACGCTCGACCACATCGCCGATCGCATCTTGCCGGAACGGAGTGCGTTTGGAGCAGATGACTTCACCGACGACAACGCGCTCCACCGGCGCCTCGTCGGCTATTCTTGCATAGAAATCCACCCATTCCGGAGTGGGCCAATTGTACAGCACTGGCCCCAGCGTAATCTGCATCACACCTCCTGCTATGGCAGGCCTAACGCCATGTCTTGCGATAGGAGCCAACCGTTTGCCTGCTCCCCTCGGTCAACCCAGATAGTTCAGGCAAAGGCAGCTGGCGCTCTGTTGCAAGAGCATCGAGCGCTTCACGGAAGGCCCGAACTGTCGCTGCCAGATAGGCCTTTCCGCGCTGGCGCCCTTCAATCTTCAAAGCCGCCACGCCTGCTTTCTGAAGTGCCGGCAGGATCCCGATGGTATTGAGGCTGGTCGGCTCCTCAAAGACGTGCATCACCTTCGCGTTGCAGGAGAAGCGGCCCTTGCACAAAGTCGGATATCCCACCGGCTTTCCACTCGGATACCGATCGATTGTGAAGCCGCCCAGCCGTGCGACAAGGCCGTTGCCTTCCTGCGCGTAGGCGACATGCGAGGCCGGCGAGCACACTCCATTCATGTTCGGAGATTCGCCGGTGGCGTACGAGGAAAGCAGGCAGCGGCCTTCAGCCATCACGCAAAGGCCGCCAAAGGCGAACACCTCGATCTCGCACGCAACATTGGACGCGATTGCGGAAATTTCATCGACCGTCAGAACGCGCGGCAACACCACGCGTCGTATCCCGAAGGTCTCTACATAAAAACGGATTGCCGGCACCGTAGCGGCCGCGGCTTGCACAGACAGATGCAGACGCTGGTCGGGAAACGTCTTCCTGGCCCAATCGATGAGGCCAAGGTCTGCCAGGATAAGCGCATCTGCTTTTGCGGCAACGGCCTGTTCCACGGCCGTTTGCCAGACCTTCGTGCATCCTGCCCGGGCAAACGTATTCAATGCGACGAGAACTTTTGCCCCGCGGGCATGCGCATAGGCGACGCCTTCACGCAACTCCGCATCGTCGAAATTGAGGCCCGGAAAGTTGCGCGCATTGGTCTCGTTACGAAAGCCGCAATAGACGGCATCCGCCCCCGCTTCGACCGCGGTGCGCAGTGCTGAAGGCGTGCCTGCCGGACAAATGAGTTCCATCGTCTTTTGCGACGAGCCGCTTGAAGTCAAAGTCATGGGGCGCCCGATGTCTTGCCGTTGAGTTCCTCGGGCGCGCCGAGCGCTGTCCGCAACTGCGTGGCGATCGTGCGAAGGCTTGCCGTCACAAATGGGGCTGCCAACTTTGGCATCCCCAGCGCTTCGCCAGGATCTATCTCTGCATCCTCGATGGCATTTCGCAAGGCGAGCACGGCAGCCGTGTCGCCCTCAATCGTGAGGTCGCGCGTGAAAAACAGCGCATCACCGTCATAGCAGCCGTCCAACAGGCCAAGCAGAACCAGCAGCGGAGCCGCAATGCGCGCATCCCACGAACAGGTCTCCAGAGACGGCACGACACTCAGACGCGGGGTGCTCTCACGCGGCTCAAGAATTATTCCAAAGGGGCAATCGACGGGATCTATGGCAAAGCGTTTTGACGCATGCTCGCCAAGTCGCGACAGCATCCCCGGATGTTGCGAGAGCGTATTTTCAAGGACTCGGAATGCGGCAAACTCCAGAGGATATAGCGGCAAAAACGCCATGGCGCGCGCCAGACGTCCGGGCAGAAAGCCACGTCTCGCCAGAGTTTCATTCTGTGGATCCACATCAAGCATGCCGGCCTGAATAGCCGACAAAACCCCGCTTCGAATTGACTCCGGTTAAGACGCCGGGCGCGATCCATACCTATCTCTCGCTGGCATGTTGGATGCTCACAACCCTATTCTGCGCAACCTCAGGGATTTCCTCGGCCTGCTCGAAAGCAAGGGCGAACTCACCCGCATTGGCGAGCCCGTTTCGACCGTGCTCGAGATGACCGAGTTGCATCGCAGGGTCATCGCGCGACAGGGACCCGTGCTGCTCTTCGAGCGCCCCATCAAAGCGGATGGGAGCCCCTCCGAGCTCCCGCTGCTAACGAACCTGTTTGGAACGGTGGAGCGCGTCTCCATGGCCATCGGAGGTAGCGGCCGCGAAGCCCTGCGGGGTGTCGGCGAGAAGCTCGCTGAGCTACGTCACCCCATACCGCCAAGCGGGCTCAGGGACTTGGTGAAGAAGTGGCCGCTCGCGCGTGCGGCCCTGCATTCGCGACCTTGCGAAATCTCCCAAGCTCCGGTGCAAGCCGTGATCCGTCGAGGCGCCGACATCGATCTTGGGAGCCTGCCGGTACAGACGTGCTGGCCAGGAGAGCCCGCGCCCCTCATGACCTGGCCGATTGTGATCACGCGCCCCCCTGGACCGATCGACGGGCAAACGCACAACTGGGGCATCTACAGAATGCAGGTGACCGGACGAGACAGCGCCATTGTGCGCTGGCTTGCTCACCGCGGTGGCGCAATGCATTTCGGGCAGTGGCAATCGAAAGGCGAGCCTATGCCGATCGCGGTCGCGATAGGCGCCGATCCCGCGACTTTGCTTGCCGCTGTCACGCCGGTGCCGGAAACGCTCTCCGAAGCGGCATTCGCGGGACTGCTGCGCGGGGAACGCACGCGGCTATGCCGCGCTGTCTCTGTGCCCATGCTCGTGCCAGCAGAAGCAGAGATCGTTCTTGAGGGATACGTCACGCCTGGAGACGAGGCGCTGGAGGGACCTTATGGCGATCACACCGGCTATTACAATGCTGCTGAACCCTATCCGGTCATGCGGCTGACGGCCATGACGATGCGGCACAACCCTATCTATCTTTCCACCTTTACGGGCCGGTCTCCCGACGAACCGGCGGTCCTGTCTGAAGCTCTCAACGACGTGTTCCTGCCGCTCGTACAGCAGCAATTCCCAGAAGTGCGCGACTGCTGGTTACCCCCTGAAGCTGCGTCTTATCGCATTGCCGTGATCAGCATCGCCAAGCGCTATCCCGGCCACGCCCGGCGTATCATGATGGGGCTGTGGTCCATGCTGCCCCAGTTCAACTATACCAAGCTCATGATTGTCGTCGATGACGACATCGACGCCCGGACTTGGCGGGATGTCATGTGGGCAGTCGCGACACGATCAGACGCGGCGCGCGACCTCGTCGTTTTAACCGAGACCCCCATTGACGTACTGGACTTTGCTTCTCCGGTTGCAGGACTTGGTGGCAAGCTTGGCATTGATGCAACGCGCAAGATCGGCGCCGAAACATCGCGAACCTGGGGCGAGAGGCTTACGATGGACAACTCGACAACCTGCCGCATCGACGAACTGGTGCGACGGCTGCCGGAGTTGCAGGCCGTGCTTCAAGAAGGCCGGCCGGCATGACAGATGCGTTTAATTCCCTGCGCAGAATCATCGTCGGAATCAGCGGCGCGTCGGGCGCTGTACTCGGGCTCAAGGCGCTCGAACTCCTCAGCCAGTTGCAGAACACCGAAATTCATCTGGTGATGTCACGGCCCGCAGAGCGCACCTTGCGCATGGAAATTGGCCAAGACGCAGCAGAGCGTGCGCGCTCCCTGGCCCATGCCACCCATCACATTGATAATATAGGGAGCGCCATAGCCAGCGGCTCCTTCCGTGCCGATGCCATGATCATAGCGCCGTGCTCGATGCGGACGTTATCGGCCATTGCCTACGGCATATCGGACAACTTGCTGACGCGGTCTGCTGACGTGATGCTGAAAGAGCGCCGCCGTCTTGTTCTTCTGGCGCGGGAAACACCTCTTCATGGCGGACACATCGAGGCTATGGGGCGGGTGACGCAATTTGGCGCGATCGTCATGCCGCCCGTACCCGCATTCTACAATCGCCCCACGACGCTGGACGAGATTGTGACGCAGATCGTAGCGCGAGCCCTGGACCTCTGCGGCCTTCAGATGGATGACGTGTTGATCCGTTGGCAGGGCAAGGAGGACTGAAATCAGCACCACCGCATTCTCCCGAACTTAAGAGTGCGTCTGCTGCAGGCGCAGTATCCGCTCGCGTCCGCTGGGGTGGCCGTCAAAGACCGCCGAATAGGCCCAATGGTGATCCCAGACACCATGGTTTGCGGCAAAGATCTTGCCCAAGGCATCCTGAACTGCGCCTGGGCCGCACTGCATCGCGGCAAATCCATCCGCTTGAAATTCGAATCTTCTGGATATGCGGACGAACAGCGGGCGCACGCTCAATAGAATTGATGGATATGCCGCCAACAGGACTCCCACCGCCTCAGCAGGTTCCAACTGGGCACGGCCGATAACTTGTGCAATCGCGTATGCGCCTGCAAGGCCCAGGAGGCCTAGTCCGCCCCATGCCTTCCCCAGGTGTTTGTAGCGCGCATGACCCACTTCATGAGCAACGACCGCTTCCACCTCGTCGGCACTCAATTGTTCCAGGAGAGTGTCATGCAGGAATATTCGCCTATGCGCGCCCAGGCCCGTCACGCTGGCATTAACGCGTCTTGTCCGCTTCGACGCCTGCGTGACACGCAGCGATGCAGCGTCGATGCCCGAGCGCTTGAGCAGGCTTTCGAGCCGGGAGCGCAAAGCGCCTTCGGGAAGATCACTTGTCGTGCTGAATAGAAGTGTTTCGATCTGCGGCTTGGCCAGCATGCGAATGGTCAGGATCACAAACCAAAGAATCCAGGCACCAACCCACCAGTGCTCGTTGCCGGTTTCCATGAGCCAAATCCAACCCGCGACGAGCGGAAGGCCAAAAGCCGCGGCCACCAGCAAGACTTTGGCGGTATCTACAGCGAACAAAGACAGCGACGTGTTGTTCAATTTCAGCTTGCGGTCGACGGCATGAAGGGAGATCCCTCTCGTTGCCCGCTCAATGAGCAGAAGGCCCCCTGATATGGAAATGGCGAAGACGATCGCGAGACTCAATTGGCTGGTATCCGCCGCGCGGCCATGCTCCATGACATAGGGAATGCCAAAGAGAATGAAGCATAAGCGATAGACGAAGCTCGCTACGGTCCCGCCGATTGCTATATAGGCCGATTGGATTGCCGCGGTTTGAGCAGCACTGGCGGTAGTTGACCGCTCCTCCTGAAAGCGCGCCTCCCGCCAATACACCCAACATGTCGCCAGGAAGATGAGCGTGATCCATGCGGTAAGACCCTCAGTCATGGACGAAACCCTGTTCCAGTGCGAGCCTCATCCGCTCAACTTGAGCGGCTCCGCGGTCGGTATATACGCGATGAATCTGGACGAGATCCGCGCCGGCGTGTCTGCGAGCCTGCACGTCGTTTTCTGTCAATACATCCCCTACAGAAACGATGGCATGATCGGGCAAGGCCTTGCGGAGCTCGGCAATGCGAGCAATGCCGCCGCCCACGAACACGAACCCGTCCAGCACTGCAGCACTCGCACGCGGCATGGGCAATGGCTCGCCTGACGTTCCAGCATGCACCTTTGCCAGCAGGGGGATATGCAGCTGCGTGCGCGACCGGTGCTCGTTGAGCTGGAGCCTCGTCCGAGCCACTATGACGGCTGCTCCATCAGATTGGGGGCAACGATCCGCAGCATCGTTACTGAAATTGAGTACGATATAGTCGGCAACGTGAAGCGCCGCCGCAACGCACGCGCGATAGTCCGTGAAGACCTCTTCCGAAAATCCGCATTTGCTGCTTGCGACATTCACGCCGACAATCAAACCCGGTCGTTTCCCTGCTCTCGGGATTTGCAGATCGCGTGGATCTGTAATTGTTCCGACTTCTACGTGACCCAAATTCAACGCGCTCAGCGAAGGAAGATGGCAGCCCGTGCGATCGATCCCTGCGGCGATGCCGAGGCAGTTTATGAACTCAAGTCCCATGACGCGCACAATTGGATTATTCGGCTTTTCACCTCGCTCAAAACGTGCCGATTGAAGCGAAGACCCCATCATCCGTTCGTCCGCTCGAACTCTTTCATGAACTCTGAAAGTGCCTCCACGGCCCGCAACGTCACGAAATTGTAGAGGGAAGCACGCAATCCACCTACGCCCGAATGTCCCTCAAGGTGAAGAAAGCCATGTTCGCGCGCGTGCGCGAGGAACCTCTCCTCCAACTGCGGCGTGGGGAGATGAAATCTGACGCTCACTTTTGAGCGATATGCCGGATCTATCGGAGAGCTATAGAAGCCGTCGCGTTCGATATGACTGTAGAGCAAACCCGACTTCCGGGTATTCCGTTCCGCGGCGGCGTCCAATCCGCCATGAGCAATAAGCCACCGGCAAACGTGTCCGGCGACAGCAATCGCAAACAAGGGTGGCGTGTTCACCTTGCTCCGTTCCCGAGCCTGCTGGCCATAGTGGAACGGAGCCGGGACATCCTTCGCACATCGTTCGACAAGAGATTTGGCGGCGATGACGACCGTAACGCCTGCGATACCGAGATTCTTCTGGCTGCTGGCATAGAGAAGCCCGAGCTTCCCAACATCCAGCGGGCGCGTAAGAAGGTCGGCGGTCATATCGGCTATGAGAGGCGGTGCCCCGGTCAAATGCGGCTCTGCCGGAAACTGAAGCCCCTCGGCTGACTCGTTGCTCGTATAATGGCAGTACGCCGCCTGCGGAGGGATGTCCCATTTGTCCGGCAACGGCAAACACAGGCCATCTCCAAGCGCCGCGCGGTGAACGCCTATCCAAGGCGTTGCCTCGCGAACGGCACGCCGCGACCAGTGCCCTGCTTCAACATAGGCACCGATCCGGCCGTCTCCCCCAAGATTCATCGCAAGTATGCCAAACTGGGCATAGGCTCCTCCCTGGAGAAAGAGCACCTCGTAGTCTTTTGGTACGCTGAGCAAGTCACGAAAACCAGCTTCTGTTTCGTGCAGGATCGCGCGCGCTTCACGGCATGTGAAAGGAAGCTCGAGAACCGACAATCCATCCTGGTGCCGGGCCACATCAGCCCGCACCGTCTCAAGTATGTCTGCAGGCAAAGACGACTGACCCGACGCGAAACTGTAAATCGGCTCCTTGCCCACGCCTGGCCTCACCCGAACACTTGCGCACCGTGAGCGCCTGCCACCATCAAGAACATGGTTGGCACCGAGAGCACTGTGTTCGTGCGGGACGCTCTAAACGTGATCCGGCTGCACCTCAGTCGCTCGTCCACTGGAGCTTCCACAAACCCGAGCACTTTTTTCTGATGCGGCCACATCACGAACCAAAGGTTCATCGTCATCAGGAGACCTAGCCAGATTCCGGCGCCGAGGGTCGCAGACGAGCCCGAAAGAGTGAGTGCATCGCCAAGCATATCGCGCCGCCAGAGCATCATGATGCCCGTCCCGAGCACGATCAGAGACGCATAGCGAAATATGCCGTGCTCCCGCTTGCTTGCCGATATGAATACCTCCTTGACGGCTTCCGGCGGATCAGTCGGCAATACGGGCCGGTACGTCGGATTGGCCACCACGTTATGCCAGTTGTGGCCCATCCAAATGACGACACCGGCGATGTGGACCCACCGCGTCAGTGCATCGACAAGCACGAAGTCCATAATGCTACTCGCCCGCGGGTTCGTGCGCAGTGCGGTGGTGACGCATAGTGAGCGGCTTGCCGCAACTTCGGTCTTCTGCGGAGGCACGTTGAACGATCTCGTCAATGAGATGCCGGTGCGGTGATTTCGAGCAGACAGGGTCGGTGTTGGCAGCGTCACCCGTCAGCAGGAAAGCCTGGCAACGGCATCCACCAAAGTCCTTCTCTCGCTCATCGCATGAGCGGCACGGTTCCTTCATCCAACCGTCGCCGCGGAACTTGTTGAAGCCCGGCGAATTCTTCCAGATCCATTCGAGGGAATGCTCTTTCACATTCGGGAATTCGATGCCTTTGATCAACCGGGCCTCCTGGCACGGGAGCGCTGTCCCATCCGGCGCGATCGTCAAGTGGATCGACCCCCAACCGTTCATGCAGGCTTTGGGGCGGGTATCGAAATAGTCAGGCACCACGAAGTAGATTGTGAGCTTGTTGCCGAGTTTCTCTCGCGCCGCCTTTACTGCAGCCTCCGAGCGTACCAGCTGCTCTCGCGTCGGGATGAGCTCGCTCCTGTTGAGCAAGGCCCAATTGTAATACTGGAGATTGGCAAATTCGACGTACTCAACCTTGAGGTCGGCCGCGAGATCAATCAACTCTGCCGTGTGGTCGATATTATAACGGCTCACCGGCACATTGAGGACCATCGGCAGACCTTCTGCCTTGATGGCACGCGCGATGGCGATCTTGTGATCGAAGACGTCGAGACCGACGAGCTTTTCATTCAGTTCGCTATCACAGGCCTGAATCGACAATTGCACCTGCTTAAGCCCGGCCTTCTTGAGGGCCTTGAGCCGCTCAGGCGTGAGACCAACACCCGAGGTGATCAGATTCGTGTAGTAGCCGATCTTGTCCGCATAGGCGACGAGCTCCTCAAGATCCTTGCGCAGCATAGGTTCACCACCAGTGAACCCGAGTTGCAGAGATCCTAACCGGCGCCCCTCCGCGAGGACTGACTTCCATTGCTCGGTCGACAATTCATTGCGGTATTTGTTGAAGTCGACCGGATTGCTGCACCAGGGACACTGCAGCGGGCATTTATATGTGAGCTCCACAACGAGCCACAGCGGCATGCCGAGGCCATCAAGACTTAACCCTGATCCATCCTTTGGCATGCGCCAACTCCAAGAATTCGAGAACGCTCGCACCGAGGTCAGATCTGCCATAGCGATCCTGAAGCTCACAGGTGCCTTGAGCTATTGAGGGATTTCCCGTGCACGTCTCCAGAATGGCCGCAGCTGTTTCGCTCAGCTTCACGATCCCCTCCGGATAAAGGAGTACATGAGCCTTCTGAGGTTCTTCCCAACGAAAGTGAAAGCTGGGCGCCAGTTCGACAGCATCGCTTGGCGACAAGTGTCTCTCAGGCTTCATGTACTCCTCCAGTCACAGCACGAGTTAACAAGCTTCCATCAACGAACGTAGATGTAGGCCGTCACTTCGAAGCCAAGACGGACATCGCAATAAGCCGGCTCTGTCCAGGTCAGTGTCTTGATTTCCTTCACCGCGCATTCCTGCATGGTCTTTCCTCCTTATTGCCGCCTATCATGAAGTCCCGCGACAAAGCGGATACCTGCGGCCTCAATCAAACAACCACCGAGGCGCCTGAGCAGGTTTGACTTATGTAACGTGCGGGGATCACACCTGTTCACGTGCGAGTGAAAGAGTAACGTCATGATATATCATTCATAACTTGGGCCGGCGCGATGAGGCCGGCGCCGACGCAACTGTTTCCGGCAACCCACACGTCGGTGGGTGAATCCCATCGCGAAACCGCCGCTTAGCTTAAGTCAATCGCTCGACCGGCCGGCTCAATTAAGGGCGTTGGTATGGATCGATTCACGGAACCCTATTTCGGGACGTTGACCCAGGCACCCGCGATGCCGGTGCGCCGTCCGCGGATGGCACTTCCTGACGTTTGTCAGCTTGGCCCCATCCGAATTGCGGCAGACCAGATGGTCGCGTTCGCTCGCAGGTTCGATCCCCAGCCGTTCCATGTCGACGAACAGGCGGCCCGAGGTACATTGCTCGGCGGCCTTGCGGCCTCGGCCTGGTACACGTGCACCAAGCTAATGGGAGAAATTGCAAGGTTCGCCATCCGCCACAGCGTCGTCCTGGATCTCGCGGGCGCTGAGCAAATCATCCTGCTGGGGCCCGTTCGTGGTAATGACCGCCTGACGATTACGTTGTTCTTGAGTGACGAAACGCTGTGCACATGCGGTGACCCTGTTCGCCGTGGCCGCGTCGAAGCGGTCAATCAGATGGGCGAAGTGGTCATGCGCTTGATGCTGGATTGCGTACTTAACCCGCGCGCGAGCGGCCTTAAGGCCGCCGACGTCAGTTGTCCGCTGAGGCAGGGGCGCGCCGCCCGTGGCGCACGGGCGGCGCGGCCCGATGCCATCCGGTACTTCGAGGACGTCGTGATCGGGAGCGAGATCGACTTGGGTCACTACACATTCGGACCTGAGGCGGTGGCCGAGTTCAACGCGTGCACCGGGAACGCGGCGCAGCACGTCGATGGATCTACGGAAATCGGCAGCTGTGACGTTCCCATCTGGCATTTGCCAGCGGCTTGGATGCAACGAATGGTGCGCTTCTATGAGGAAGAGTCCAAGCAGCGCGAGGCATCCGGCGAGCCGATCCCGAGACTCGGTCCGGCCACCGGCTTTAAGCAGCTGCGCTGGCATCGCCCGGTGGCGATAGGTGAGACGATCACCTTTCGCGGTTGGGCGGAGCGCAAGCTCGACATTGCCTCACAGCATCGTTGGGGCCTGCTTGTCGTTGGCGCGGAAGGTCTTAACGCCGATGGGGAGACGGTCGTCTCGTTCTATCCCCAGATGCTCCTCGAACGGCGAAATCCTTGAGAGCCCTGGCCTGATCGCTCACCATTTGAGTGCTCTGCGAAAAAGCGCGCGCCACTCTTGTCATCCTGGGCAAGCAAGTTGGGATGAAATCCGGGCAGAGCGCCGGTCGGTACCCAGCGCATCAGAGCGAAGCGCCAAGCATCCCACTGCAACATCTCACCAAGCCCTTCCCGGTCCCAGCTCTCGCTGCCGCTCGGCCGCGATGACAAAACGGGATGACAAAAAGAGAAAGAACGCTCGGCTGTGATGAAAGGACCCGTCAGCGGCCCCGGCGGCTGATCGCGGCGACAAGTACGCCAGCAGTCGCTCCGGACATGACGCCTCGCCCCCCGTCAAGAAGGACACCGATTCCCGCACCAATGGCTGCGCCTCTCGCCAGATCTCTTGATCGGCGGGCATCTGCATCGAATGCACCCACCGCAAGCAATCCCAACACCATCATCGAAGTCCGCAACAAGCGCGAATTCATGCCTAGCTTCTTCATAATCAACATCAATCTGGACTGGCACCCGCCCCTTGAGAGGACGGGTGCCAAATATTTTGACGACGTCACACAAAACAACGCATTTGCGTCATTTCGATGATAGGACCTGGGCAACGGCTTCGTCGATGACGCTGGCAAGCAGAGCATTATTATCCGCCTTGCAGCCTTCACCCAATGCGGCAGCAAACTTCTCCTGCAACGCATTCTTTTCAGCGTCGGACTTCGCATACTTTGAAATATCGACCTCGCGATTGTAAAGCGACACTGCAAGGAGAGAACGAATGACTTTGTCGACGTACTCGTTCTTGCCATCGCTCTCTTCCACGACGCTCGCGCACGTATGGTACATGAACGGCAATGCGTCATCGACATACTTCTCTGCCTCTGCGTCTGCTTGCGCCGAGGCCGTATGAGCAAGAGCGAGGATCAATCCGGCGATAAGTGCAATTGGCTTCTTCATCACTGCATCCTATTTGTCTGAAGCGCTTTTCCTTGCGCGCTCAATTGACATACCTTGATTTCGGTCTGTTTATCGCCGTGCGACAGCGCCCGAAACAGCACCCACGGCCGCGCCGGTCCGAGCTCCTTGCCCACCATCGATAAGCGCTCCAATTCCGGCGCCTATGGCGGCTCCCCTGACGCTATTTCGTGCCCTCCTGCTCGCGTCGGCCACGGTTGCCAAGACCGTGATCATGCAAATGGCGAGCAGAGAAGCCGTAATGACTGAACGGCAGCGCGATGCACCTGAAGAATAGAACACGTCTCACCTGCTTTCTTGATCTGATGTCTAAATCTCTAGATGGTCAGCTTTTTTAAGGTACGAGGAAGTCACGCACCCCCATGAGTAGGACAGAATTTGTTGGGCTATTTTGAGCCGGCTAGTTCTGAGTAAGCCGCAATCCCGTCACGCCGGCCGCAATGTTGACGCCAGTCTGCGCTTGCACACTCAGCGGCTGCAAGACAATGGAGTTTCTATTGCCGCCGATAAGTGCATTGGCGCCAACACCAACGCCCACGGATGCATTTGCCGATATTCCCTTGTAGCGGCCGGCCAGGGCACTGTTCGGCAGATTGTCGGACGAGGCCAGCACCGTCCAAACCATGACGTTCCGCCCGGTGACACCAATGTCCAGGCCTATCCTGGTAATTCTCGCTGTGTAGTTCGCCCCTGCTCCGCCGCTGGTCCGTTCAAACACGCACGACAGTGTTTGCTTAGATCCAAGAACCAACCCAACGGTGCCACTGCCCCGGCATGTCAATGTTCCTGTTACGATGCGGGCGGTCTGTGCATTCTGCCCAGAGCCTTCCTGGGCCGAGCGCGTTGCCCTCTGTCCAGGTTGTGCGGCGTTCTGTGCGGATGATGGCGCTGAACCGATTGCCGCTAACGTTGTGGTTGCCATCGCAACGGCGAGAAAAGACCAAACTGACTTCCTGCAATTATTCACTGTTACCTCCAGATTGCTCTCCGCAATGACTGCGCTTCAATAATCGAGCTGCGGCTCTTCGGCAATGACGGTTTCCGCGACCGCATCGCACGCCTAGCCTTGAAGGCCTAGGCAAGAATGTCTTGGGGCCGTGCACATCTCTTTGGAAGCTATAAGGAAGCGTAGGTGAGTTATACATAGTTGCCTTGTTATAGATCAAGGTGTAGCTTGGAACGCCGTCCTAATTTTTTAATCCGGCAAAAAAGGACAGGCGCAACAAAGAAGTATTGGTGGAAATCCAATCTACAATGGAGGAAATCGAATGCGTGCGTTACTACTGATTGCGTCAACAATCGCCATTGCAAGCCTCAGCGCGAACTTCGCCAGTGCAGCTGACCTAAGAACGTGCTCGGCCAACAGCGCGGATAAGACCCAATCGTGTTCAGTGACCTGCCCGGAAGGCAAGACCGCAACGTGCACGGGCGGCAATACCGAGGGTAAGGGTCCTGGGGACGTCAATTGCACATGTAAGTAATCTGCTATCGTAGCAATGCTCACCAAGTCACGCCCGGTGAGCATTGCTATGTCAGATGCAATAGCACTTGATGTTTCTGCGATCTTGGCCGTTTTGGGGCATCAACGGCAATTGGGGCGATTGAGGAATTTGGATGTCGCTAATTGGTAGCCTACTGATGATTTTGACTGGACTGGTGATTATGTCATTCGGTCTTTTCATATTTTATGCGTGGCTTCCTCTCCTCTACGCCATTGTCGGTCTGGATATTGGTCTCATGCTTGGCCGGTGGTTGACCGGTGACGTGGGAGCAATAGCAATCGTTCTAGGAATTGCCGGCGCGGTCCTTCTTGGCGCCGCGTCATACTTTCTTGAGCCCTATCGGCGTCTTCTCTTGGGTGCGTCAGTCGGCGTTCTCTTCGGCTTGTCACTGGCCACTGCATTCAATTTGGACACCGTGCTTGGCGCTGTTCTGGCCAGAATTCTAGTATTGCTCTGCGGCGTCCTCGGAGCCGCCTTTGTAGTGCGCTTCTTCAATGCTTTTGTTGTCGGCGCCTCAGCCATCAGCGGGGCAACGATGGCTGTTGCAGGTGCCCACCATCTTCTCCCCAGCCTTGGACTATTCGACCTAGCGAGCGGCGATGTTCTGCCTCGGGCGCTCACATTGCTGCTCGCGGTGCTCGGGGTGATCTGGCAAGCTCAGAACATCGGGAAGTGGGCTGAGATGCTGCCTGTTAATGACCGCGGCCCGGCCGCTTGAGCGGGACAATCAAAGTCCGCTGCATCCGTCAGATAGCGTCCACGCCATGAGAGCGTGCCGGCACGCCAGCACAGCCCACTCTCTGGCATTGATGGAGGCACCCTTGCCCCGGGAGACGTCGCGCCTCCGGAACGGAAAGCCGGCTTATTCAAATCCGGCGAAGTTTTCGCATTCCTATGCGACGCTTACACGGCATAGCGAGCCTGAGACCTGACGACCTGACATCGTCAGCATCCTTTGACGTCCCAACTGCCCCTTTGCCGTAACTCAATTTGCCTTCGAGTCCGTTGGAGCCTCGATCTTCAAGCCCTCAACCACGGTGAACGTTCCGTCGAACAATCTTTTTTCGGGTTCGGTCACAGGCGTCACGATGTTGCGGACCGGCAGTCCAGTGGACTTGTCGATAAAGACATTCTGCTGGTTTGGAACCGAAACCGCCGAGATGCGAGGGCCCTTCTGCTCCGCTTCCGCCGGAATGGGCGTTGGAAGAATGCCCTGATAGGCTGCAAAGGACCTGCCTTCGAGATCCTTGTCGCCCAGGCACTTGTAGTCAACCGCCGCCTTTGGCGGATCGACCACCGTCTCCTTCATTTGCCGCGCAATTGTCTCGGCAAACTTCTCAGGGACTTCAGACCACCCCTGCCCCTGGTTCGACCACGCCTTCTTGCCGATCAGGATCATCTCCATCGGAGTGCTCGACCCATCCATCATGACGCGCTGATGCATGCGGTCAGGGAGAATGTAGTCCGACTCCATCGTCAGTTGCCCTTGCGCGTTGACGATCTTGGTTTGCAGCCGAAACGAGCCGGTCGCACGCAACTTCTCGAAAGCAGCATCGACATCGGTCTTGCAGTCGGCAAGAGCGGTCGACGGCATCAGCAGGGTGAGAGCGAGAAGGGAGCGCAAGGCACGCATGGAAGACTCCTAGTCAAGGGTTGGTTTCATGGGTTTGATTGTGGAGAACGGTTGGGCACGGAGCGGCAGGCTAGCCTCCAGAGGAGTTCAACGACCCCTTTGGCAATCGCTTCGATGTCCTATCGCCGGTTATTTCAGGCAAATGATCGATCGCGATGCGCATCATCTCTGGAAGGGATTTTACGCCAAGCTTGGACTTGATCTGCGTGCACGTGTTGGCGACCGTCTTGTAAGAAATGTGTAATTCCTCCGCAATCGCACTGTACGACTTTCCTTGGGCGATAAGTTCGAGCGTCTGCAATTCGCGAAGGGTCATGGTCTGCAACGGGTTGTTCCGGCCGCGCGTCTCCATCAAGGCAATACTGGATGCAACGCTGTGGCTGAGGAAGCTTCGGCCCTGGCGGACGGATGAAATAGCCTTGATCAGGTCGTCGGATGAGGCATCCTTCAAGACGTAGCCGTTGGCGCCGAGCCGCAATGCTTGACTGGCGATCAGCGGGTCGTCGTGCATCGTCAGCACCAGAATGGGCGTCGACTTATCGTGGGTGCGTAGACGCCGGATAAACGAAAGACCAGCAAGCACGCCGCGATTCATCGCAAGGTCGACGATGATCAGATCGGGGCGATGCGACCGGTAGGCCTTGAAACCATCGATCGGGCTACACGCCAGACGAATATGGTCGGCACCGATATCCTCCAGCACCCGCCGGCAACCCTGTAAGACGAGAGGATGATCGTCAATGACGAGCACTGATGTCATGATGTTACTTACCGTTGACTGATTTCAATGAGGCCCGGCGGATCAAGCGAAACGTGAACAGTCCTACCTGCCCGAGCTTGGCTGGGCTGTTGTGGACATTTTGCAGCCGTTGTCGCGCACGGCGCGACCCAGGACATGCCCTTAAGGTGCCGTATGTCATGGGCGCGGACCATATCTCTTGCGCAATTCATTCAGCGCCTGATCACGCGTCGATCCAGATGTCCGCAGCGTGAAATAGTACTGACAGATCGCCCCAAAGCCTCCAGCTTGACCAACCTCGCCCATGGTCTCTGTGAGATCCGCGATCAGCGTCAGCGCGGGTTCATCGTAGCCGGCCGCGAGAAACATGGCCTCCAGTTGCACCGCGCGGTTTGCCACCATGCGTGGCGTATCGCCCGATCGTCTGGCGGCAGTCTCTAAATCCTTCTGCGTCGAAGCACGCAAGACGTCATCGATTTTGGTATCGGATAGAGAGCCGCGGGCAAGAAGCCAATCGGCGGGAGAGGTCTGTGCATGAACTTCCAGCCATTCAACGGAACGCTTCATGTGCTTCAGCGGCGCCTCTGCCGCTTCTGGCGCTTGGGCAGGCGGTGATGACTTTGAAGGTTTCTGGTCGTCGCTGCAGGCGCAGAGAAATGCCGCCGTCAGGACAGCCGCGAAAGGCTTGCGCAGGTTTGCGGAAATGATGCCGTGAGCTGTCATCGAGCGCGACCGTTACGAGTGTGTTGGCGATATGACCCGCGGTCAGACGGCGACGGCGAAGTACTACTTATCTACTAGGCCAACCTCTCAAAGCGCCAGAGACATGGTTGCAGAGTTTTCTGCCAAATCTTCCTGGTCTGAATTGCTGTTGGATCGGCAGACCCGCCGCGCTCTTGCACCTTAGTATCCCCCCGGCTTCCGCCTGCCGTCGTTGTCCAGCAAGCGACGGCTTAGCCAAAGCCCAGGGGGGAAGAGCATATCCAATCCCTGGAAAAACCCCCGGTTCATCGACAGCATCCCCGTCGGTTAGCCGAGGCAAAACGAGAAAACAGCTGGGTAGGAAACGTGAGGTTAATGGGCATGAAACAACGCATCACGACGTCCATGTTGGCGTCGGCGTCATGCATGGCAGTAGCAGCAGCGCTGCAGTTCGCCATTACAGCGCCGGCTTCTGCGAACCAGAAGCTCGTGGAGCTCTCCAAGAGCAACGAGAACTGGATTATGCCGGGTCGTGACTATAGTTCGCAGAACTATAGCCCGATGACGCAGATCAACGTGGAGAACGTCAAGAAACTTCGGACAGCGTGGTCGTTTTCTACCGGCCTCCTGCATGGACATGAAGGCACACCGCTTGTCGTAGATGGGTTGATGTATGTGCACACATCATTTCCCAATAACACGTTTGCACTCGACCTGAACGACCCCGGCCACATCATTTGGCAGCACAAACCCAAGCAGGACCCCGCCGCGCGCTCGGTCGCCTGCTGCGACCTTGTCAATCGTGGTCTGGCCTACTGGCCCGGCGACGGCAAGACACCGGCTCTCATCATCAAGACTCAGCTCGACGGCCATCTGGTTGCACTCAACGCTAAGACGGGTGAAGAGTTCTGGAAGGTGGAGAACGGCGACATCAAGGTCGGCCAGACTCTGACGCAGGCTCCCTATGTGATCAAGGATCTCGCGCTCGTAGGCTCCTCGGGTGCCGAACTTGGCGTGCGTGGTCACACGACGGCCTATAACGTGAAGACCGGCGAGCAGGTCTGGCGCGTGTACGCCACGGGCCCGGACTCGGAAGTCGGTATTGGCGATGATTTCAACAAGGCCAATCCGCACTACGGTCAGAAGGGCCTTGGCACCGGAACCTGGGAAGGCGACGCCTGGAAGATCGGCGGCGGAACCAACTGGGGCTGGTATGCCTACGATCCCGAGACGAACCTTTTCCACTACGGCTCGGGTAACCCGGCACCGTGGAACGAGACCATGCGTCCCGGCGACAACAAGTGGACCATGACCATCTGGGGCCGCGATGCCGACACCGGCCAGGCCAAGTTCGGTTACCAGAAAACTCCGCACGACGAGTGGGACTACGCCGGCGTCAACGTCATGATCCTGTCTGAACAGAAGGACAAGGCGGGCAAGATGCGCAAGCTTCTGACGCATCCTGATCGCAACGGCATCGTCTACACGCTCGACCGCGAGAACGGCGACTTGGTGTCGGCCAACAAGCTGGACGACACGGTCAACTGGGTTAAGCAGGTCGACCTGAAGTCGGGTCTGCCCGTGCGTGATCCGGAATACTCGACCTACATGGACCACAAGGGTAAGGAAATCTGCCCGTCGGCCATGGGTTATCACAACCAGGGTCACGACAGCTACGATCCTACGAAGGAACTGTTCTATCTTGGCATCAACCACATCTGCATGGACTGGGAACCGTTCATGCTGCCCTACCGCGCTGGCCAGTTCTTCGTTGGTGCAACGCTGTGGATGTATCCCGGCCCCAAGGGCGATCGCCAGAACTACCTGGGTCTTGGTCAGATCAAGGCTTACAACGCGATCTCCGGCGAATACAAGTGGGAGAAGATGGAGCGCTTCTCGGTTTGGGGCGGCACGCTCGCAACCGCAGGCAATCTGGTGTTCTATGGAACGCTCGATGGCTTCATCAAGGCCCGCAACTCCGACACAGGCGAACTGCTCTGGAAGCACAAGCTGCCGTCGGGCGTGATCGGCCATCCGATGACGTTTGAGCACAAAGGCACGCAGTACGTGGCGATCATGTACGGTGTCGGCGGCTGGCCGGGCGTTGGTCTGGTATTCGACCTTCAGGATCCGACAGCTGGCCTGGGTGCCGTGGGCGCATTCAAGAACCTGCAGAACTATACCCAGATGGGTGGCGGGGTGCAGGTCTTCTCGCTCGATGGCAAGAACCCGTACGACGACGTGAACGTCGGCGAATGGACCGGTAAGAGCTGATAAGCCCTTGAAAGGATGCGGACCGGTATATCAACCGGGCCGCATCCTCTCTGCCCGGCGTGTTTCGTCTCTGGCGAACATGTGCGTTGGCACGCGCCGCATCGAGCTTCCGTCTCACCCATTAGCTTCAATCGAACACGAGTATTCTTACATGATGTGTCGCATTACGCCTCTCCATTCGAACCGGCAACGAAGCGCTCGCCTTAGCCCGACCACGGCTGTTGCTGCATCATTCCTGGCAGCCCTGTCTCTTGCTGCCTCCGCGGACGAGACATCCAAGGCTGCGGATGCAGCTGCAGACACCGGCGCAGCGGTTCTTAGAGTTTGCGCTACGACGAGCGAATTGCCGTTCTCCAGCCAGGATAAGTCCGGTTTCGAGAACCGAATTGCCGAGGTCGTGGCCCAAGCCATGGGGCGTAGCGTGCAGTTTATCTGGAGTTCGAAGCCCGGAATCTTTGCCGTGCGCGACCAGCTCAACATAAAACTGTGCGACGTTGTCATGGGGTTGGATACCGGTGACGACCGCGTCCTGACGACACGTCCCTATTATCGCGCGCCCTATGTCTTCGTTCAGCGCAAAGATTCAAAACTCAACATCGAAAACTGGGACAGCCCCGACCTGCAACGCGCCGAGAAGGTCAGCTACATTCCAGGCACCGCAGGCGAGGTCATGCTGACGAAGCTCGACCTCATCACGAAGCATGTCAACTACATGCACTCGCTGACAAACTTTCAGGACAAGCGCAATAAGTACACGCGCGTTCCCCCCGAGCGCATGGTGGGTGAAGTGGCTGATGGAACGGCCGATCTGGCAGTAGTGTTCGCACCGGACGTTGCCCGTTACGTGAAGGCCAACGACAAACTGAAGATGACCGTCCTTCCGGATAATAACGTCCGCGTTGACGGGGAGCCGGTCCCCCACCATTTCGACCAGTCCATCGCCGTTCGCAAGGACGACAAGGATCTGCGGGCCGCTGTCGATGCTGCTGTTGAGAAGGCAAAGGCAAAGATCGAAGCAATCCTGAAAGAGGAAGGAATTCCTCTGCTCCCCGCACCGCCGCCGCGCAGCTGAGAAGACGTGCGCAAATACAAATAGTGCCAAGACAGAATAGAGCGTGAATGACCTTGAAGAAAATATACAAAAAATGGGCATGCGTTGCGCTGACTGGCGCCAGCATGCTCGGAGCAACAATCGCCACAGCAAACGCCCAGCAGGTATTCCGGAATACAATCACCGGCGAGGAACTCAAGATCCTGGAGGTGGCGCCGAAAGAAGGCCGGGATACTCCAGCAGTAAAGTCGTTCCTTGAGACCGGCATCAATCCTTACATTGGGGTGAAGGGATGCCTGCCGCGTGGCGAGGAGGCTTATCTCGTTGCCTGCTCCGGCTGTCATGGACACCTGGGCGAAGGCAAGGTTGGGCCTGGCTTAAACGACAACTACTGGACCTATCCGAAGAACACCACCGATAAGGGACTGTTCGAGACGATCTTCGGCGGCGCTCAGGGCATGATGGGGCCGCATGGCGGCGACCTGCAGCTCGATGAAGTCCTTGCGCTCATAGCTTGGATCCGAAACCTCAACATCGGAGAGGCCAAGGATGCGGAGTGGCTGACAGACGCTCAGAAAGCCTCGTTCAAGCCCTTCAACGCCAAAGAATGGGACGGCAGCGGAAAAGCCGAGGCCGCCAAGGAACAGTGCACCATTCCCGCAAATTGAGGGTGTCGGCCTTGCGCCGGAACCATCGAAGCCCCGGGACCAACACGGTGGGCGTCGACCTGCCGAAGATCAACGAAAAGAGGAGGAACGACCATGAAGACGATGTTGACAGGACTGATGGCGGCGGCAGCTCTGGTTGTCACTTCCGCTCCGGCCGCATTGGCCTATGACGGAACAAAGTGCAAGGCACCCGGCGTGTGCTGGGAGGCCAAGCCCGGCTATCCGGAAAAGGTCGCCGGCTCGAAGTACGATCCCAAGCATGACCCCAAGGAGCTGCAGAAGCAGGGCGATTCCATGAAGTCCGCCGAGGAGCGCAACAAGAAGCGCGCCGAGCACTTCAAAAAGACCGGCAAGTGGGTCTACGACGTATCGAAGATTCAATAACCCCCCACAACAGTTCCTCGGACCGCTTGCCACGCTTGCTGAATGCGGCTTCCTTTCCGGGGTAACTTGAGGTGCGGCGCTGCCGCACCTCTTTTTCTCAAACCGTTTCCTGCCGGGCGGCATTCCAGCTCGCGCCGGGCTGTCATCGTCAAGCCGATGACATAAAATTCTTTGCGGTGTGAAGCACAGTGACGGCACAAGTTTCAGAACTGCAACGGATGCCATCACCTGAAGTCGCACGTCGCCTTCAGCACAGCATCAGCAAGGTCGTCATAGGGCAGTCCCGCGCGGTGGGACTCATTACGACCGCCATTTTCGCTCGTGGTCACGTTCTTCTTGAAGGTGATGTCGGCGTTGGAAAAACAACGCTGTTGAGAGCGGCTGCGCGCGCGATCGGCGGAGCCTTCGAACGCATCGAGGGCACGATCGACCTGATGCCCTCCGACATGATCTATCACACCTACATTGCCGAAGACGGCCGGCCGCGCGTCGAGCCGGGGCCGGTTCTTAAGCACCGCTCGGATCTTTCAATCTTCTTCTTCAACGAGATCAATCGGGCGCGGCCCCAGGTCCACTCCCTGCTCCTGCGCCTGATGGCGGAGCGCAGCGTTACGGCCTTCAATAGCGAACATACGTTTCCGCATCTTCTCGTCTTTGCAGACCGCAACCGGATTGAGCGAGAGGAGACGTTCGAGCTGCCGGCCGCCGCGCGAGACCGCTTTCTCATGGAAATCTCCATTGGCGCGCCAAAGGATGATGCCGCACGGCGCGCTCTGGTCTTCGATACGCGGTTTCATGACGTCGACGCCCTCATTTCGTCAGTTGCCGAGACGGCCGTCGACTACAAGGCACTCTCCGGTATGGCGGCGGCGATCCAGCGCGAGATCACCGTCAGTCCGGCGCTCGAATCCTATGTCCTAGCGCTGTGGGACGCCGTTCGGGCCCCCGCAGAACACGGCATCGCGATCAACGGTGTCGACATGACGCGGTTCATCTCTGGTGGCGCCAGTCCTCGCGGCATGAGCTACCTGATCCGGGCAGCTCGCGTTGCCGCCTGGATGGATGGCCGCGACATGGTTGTTCCGGAAGATATTCGAGACTTGTTTCCGGAGGTCATGGCACACCGCATCTTCCTGCAGCCGGTCTACGAGTTGCGGCGTGACGAACTTATTCAGCAACTCATCGCCGAAACGTTCAGAGTGGTGCCAGCGCCATGACCGATGCGAGCGGCGCCGATATTGCTTATCGCGTGCCGTGGCGGTCAGGCGCGATGCGATCGGGCGCACATCGCAGCCGGTTCACGGGAACGAGCGGACAGCATCGCGGCGTCGTCTCGCTCTTGGAAAATCCAGACCCGCGGCGCATAGCGATCAGGGAATCCCTTCGCGATCCCTTCGAGCAGGTTCTGGTGCGCTCATCGGAGCAGTTGAGCACGATTCAGATCGCAGTCCTCATCGACGTTTCCGCGTCCATGTCGTTTGTGGGCCGCGCCCGCAAGATTGCATTGGCCTGCGATATCGCGGCGGCGATCTCGGAGTCGGCCGGCCGCTATGGTGATCCATGCGCTATCCTGGCGTTCGACAACAATTTGAGATGGGACCTGTCTATCCAGGTCAGCCGCGCGCGCAGCGCACGGGCTGCCGTGCTGGAGAAACTTCGAAACTTCGAGCCTTCCGCGCGCGGCATCGAAGGCGCAATCGAAGCCGCTTCACTTTTATCGGGCAGCCGGAAGCTCGTGTTCGTGATTTCGGACTTTCTGTGGGATGTCGGCGCCACTGCGGACATTGCCCGGCTCCTCGGCCACCATGACGTCATTGCCATTGCTCTCGATGACAGCCGTCAGCTCGACGATCTGCCGGAGTGGGGCCTGTTGAACCTCGTCGACCATGAGACGGGCCGGCGTTCGCTCATCGTCATGCGGCCAGCCCTCAAGGCCGCATGGCGGAGTGCGTTACAGACGCGGCGCAATAGTGTCAATGAGTGCTTCAGCCAGGCCGGAAGGTCCATTCTTGAGATACGTGATCGCATCGATTGGGAACGGCTGATGACACATGTCATGTACGGATCCGTGCCGTGAAGCTGGTAGCGGCCTTGTTGCTCTTCGCTGTTGCTACATGCACAGCACACGCTGGCGACGTGCACATCAGCGTGCGCGATCCGCGCGCCTTTGGGTACTTCATTGGCGATACCATAGAGCGGACCATCGAGATCGACACCGGCAACAGTATGGAACTTGTTCCTGCATACATCCCGCGACCCGGAGCATTGGCATACTGGCTCGATCTGGTTGCTGTCGAGCACACGCCGGGTTCGAAGACCGCCCACCAACAAATTCGGCTCGTGTA
Organism: Hyphomicrobium sp.; assembly: GCA_016793445.1. Taxonomy (GTDB): domain Bacteria; phylum Pseudomonadota; class Alphaproteobacteria; order Rhizobiales; family Hyphomicrobiaceae; genus Hyphomicrobium_B. The sequence goes on from JAEUME010000006.1 coordinate 36,101, forward strand.
TCAGATATTCTACGCAGCTTTGGAGCCCAAGCGGCTCGAACTGCCCGGTTTCAAACTGTCGTTCAGGCCATTACCACCTGCTGATACGGCAGAGCTTGTGACACGAGACATTGCGCCATTCTCGTTCTTGGCCTCGCCGTTGCGGGAGATCGTAACACCGAAATCCGAGGATGGAACGCTTCCGCTGCGCCCGGATGCCCAACCTTCGATACTGCCAACGAGCCGTGCGCGTACGATGGTGCTGGCTTGGCTCGCGCTTGCGGCAGCGGCCGCAGCTGGTTTGCTCTGGTACTATGCCGTTTGGCCGTTCTCATTGTGGACCGACCGGCCATTCTCGCGCGCCGCGCGACGTATTCGCACCATCAACGGTATCGGGGATGATGCGCTCAAACACAGGTTGTTGGTCCTCCATCGCGCCATCGACGAAACCGCAGGTCAGCGGGTCCTGGCCGGCGATCTTAGCACATTTCTCGACCGTCATCCGGCGTTCACACCGGTGGCGCCGCTGCTCATGAAATTCTTCGACAGTTCGCGCCAGGCCTTCTTCCGCAACGATACCGCCGCCGCCCGGCACACGCTTTCCGATCATGACTTCACAACCCTCACTCAATTGCTCGAAATGCGAGAGAGGAGCGGCGCGTGATTTTCACAACCCCGTATTGGCTCTTCCTTCTGCCGCTGGCCGTGCTGCCGTTTCTTGCTGAAACGCAGCCGCGCGAGGGCTATCCCGGACTCGAACTGCTGCCCACCGATGGCATTTCAAGTCTAGTGAAATGGAGCCTACGGCTCGCCGGCGTCCTTGGACTGGCGGGGTTGATACTTGGACTTGCAGGCGTCGGCGTTGGAGAGAGTTCGCGTCAGGTTGTCGGTCACGGCTCGCATGTCGTGTTGTTGATCGACCGGTCGTCAAGCATGGACAACACGTTCGCCGGACGCCAGCCCGACGGCAGCGAGGAATCGAAGTCGGCCGCCGCGCGCCGCATTCTCAAGGACTTCGTTATGCAGCGTCCGGGCGACAGGGTTGGCGTCGCGGCCTTCTCGACCGCCCCCATGCAGGTTGTCCCGTTGACCAGCGCGCGTCCCATCATTCTGGCCGCAATTGACGCCATCGGGCGGCCAGGACTGGCGTTTACGGACGTGGGCCGGGGCCTTGCCATGGCCATGAGCACGCATGGTCAGGAACAAGCCGGCACCGGCCGCTCGGTCGTGCTCGTCTCAGACGGGGCCGCCGTCATTGATCGGCGGTTGCAGGAAAAACTGCGGGCGGAGTTCGCACGTCAGCCGATCAACCTCTATTGGCTGTACCTGAGAACGTCGGGATCAAAAGGTATTTTCGAACAGCCCGCGCCGGGCGAGGAAGACACGCCCCAGGCGCTTCCCGAACGCCACCTCAATAAATTCTTCGAAAGCCTTCACGTTCCCTACCGTGCGTTCGAGGCGGAAAGCCCGCAAGCCGTAGCCGATGCGGTGGCGGCCATCGACAAGCTTGAACGTCGCCCCGCCGTCTACACGGAGCGCGTGCCGGGCATCGACTTGTCGCATTCCGCCTACGGGCTCGCCGCGGCAGCCATGGCTCTCCTCTTGATGGCCAAGCTGTTCGAGCGATCGCTCAAGATCGAAGGGGGGCGACGTGGCAACTAAGCACGCATGGCAGGTTCTGAAACCTCTCCTCTCACCTGCGTTCTGGGGCGTGCTTGGACTTGCGCTGGCGGCCGCCGGTTACGCAGCATGGCATTTGAAATCGTTGCGGCAGCTCAATGCCGACCTCGCCGCGATCGCCTCCGGCCAAGATGTGACCATTGACCCTGCCACCGCGCCAGCGGCGCTCATTCTGGCACGCACAAATGACTTGCTGCGAACAGACCGGCTGGACGAAGCCCAGGCGCTTACGGCTGTCGCTTCGCCACGGCTGGCGCCTTCTGAAAACGCAAAGATCCTGTTCAATCGCGCCAACTACCGCTTGCGGCAAGCGGCGGCGCTCGTCGAGAAGGGCGATTTGGACGGCGCGACGGCGCTCGTCAATTTGTCCAAAGGCGAGTATCGCGTGGCGCTCCGGCTGACGCCCGGAGATTGGGACCTGAAGTACAATCTCGACGTTGCCATGCGCATGGTGCGCGACCTTCCGGTGGGGGACTCAGAGCCCGAAGAAATACCGCCCGATGCGCCCAAACGGCTTTGGACCGATGTGCCAGGCGTTCCGAAAGGACTGCCATGATCGAATTCCTGAACCGGAAGGCTGCACGCCGCTGGCTTTTGATTACGGCATTCCTGCTGTCGGCGATCGCAGCCTTTGGCTGGAGCGTTCGCCACTCGCAAGACCTTGTCGATGCATTGGCCATCGTCGACGTCACCGGCAGCATGCTGGTCAGAGATGTCGATAAAGGATCTCAAAACAGGCTGGAGGCCGCACGATCTACCATCGTCGAACTCGCACAAGCACTGCCGTGCTCGTCGCGTCTGGGGCTTGGTATTTTCACCGAGAGGCGGAGTTTCGTCCTGTTCGATCCCGTCGAGGTGTGCGCGAACTACGATGCTTTTTCCGGTGCCGTGGCTGGACTTGACTGGCGCATGGCCTGGGAGGGCGACAGCTATATTGCCAAGGGTCTCTACTCGGCTATCGACGAGGCCTTGCCGGCCAAGTCCAACCTGCTGTTTGTGACCGACGGGCATGAGGCTCCGCCGCTGCCGGCAAGTGGCGTTCCGGATTTCGAGGGCAAGCCGGGCGAGGTCAAAGGCGTCATCCTGGGGGTTGGAGGCCGCGACAAATCTCCAATTCCGAAGTTCGACGACGATGGCCGCGAGGTCGGCGTATATGGCGTCGGTGACGTGCCGCATGACAATCGCCATGGCCTGCCGGGCAAATCGGCTTCCAGTGCGGAAGGATGGCATCCGCGCAATGCGCCGTTCGGGGGGCAAGCCGCGGTGGGCGAAGAGCACCTCTCCTCCCTGCGGTCCGAACATCTTAAAGACCTCGCCCAGAGAACCGGCCTTATCTATGCCGAACAGCAGAACGGCGCGCACGAGCTTGCGCGAACTCTGCGTTCCGTCGCAAGCCGATCGTCCGAGGTCGATACCGACATTTCATCGCTGCCCGCTCTGGTGGCGCTCAGCCTCCTTGCCCTCTTGTACGCAATCGCCTGGCGCGCGAACGCCAGCCGGCTGCATCCTGCGTCTCACTGACCCTTCAATCGGAGTCGTTTCAATGCTGCAGTCTCGTCTATTCCCGATCTTCACATTGCTTTGCGTGCTTGCTGCACCTCTCATCGCACGCGCCCACGGACCGACGCCCCAGAAGGTTGAACAGAACATCCAAATTGCGGCTGAGCCCGCGAAAGTGTGGGTGAAGATCAAGGATTTTCCAAACATCATGGCTTGGCATCCGATGCTGGCCAAGTCTTCCGGAGAGCCCGCGGCTATCGGCGCGAAACGGGTCATTACGTTGAAAACTGGCGGCGATTTGGAGGAGAGCATCGATGAAATCAACGAAGGCTCGATGGAGCTGACGTATCGCTTGTCCAAGGAAAACCCGGATGCCTTTCCGGTGAGCTTCTATTCCGCAACTCTCGTGGTGCAAGCCAAGGATGGAGGCAGTGAAATCTCCTGGCGTTCGCGGCTTTATCGCGCCGACACCACCAACGAACCGCAAGAGAACAAGAACGACGCTGCGGCAGTAGCTGCCATGACGGAGTTTTTTACCAAAGGGCTTGAGGGATTGAAGGCAGCGTCAGAGGTGGCGACACACTGACGGTTCCGTCCAGCAGCATGGGGAGATCCCGCAATGCCTGTATGCGCTTCTCGCCGCGGGCGATCGATATCTGGGTTCGGACGGTTCGCGCCAAGAATTGCCTGCGGGCTCGTGGTGCTGTTGGCGGCCACGGCAAATGATGGTGTTGGCGCCTCGACGGCTGCGAACGATGACATCTGCAAGGCGCGCAGCGTCCTTGAAGAACTCGACGCGCGCGATCGTGCCGGATTGGAAGCGATCCTGCGGAAGGCGGCTCAGACTGCCAACAGCGAAGCTGTTCTCTGGCGCATCGAACGGCCCGGTATCGAGCCATCGTATCTATTTGGCACGGTGCATATTGCCGACGACAGCCTTCAGGATTTGCCGCAGGCCGTGCGCGAGGCCATTGCCCGGTCGAAGATCGTAGCTCTTGAAGCCGGCGAGTTGTCACGCCGGGCACTGAAGTACGCAATGCGCCAAGCCGGACCATTGATGGTGGCGCACGACAGGCCACTGGAACGCATTCTGGCAAGCGATGAATTGGAGATCATCGAGCGTGTCCTGGTCAAGGCCGGCTTTCCGCGCGAGATGGCTCTAGGTTTCAAGCCTTGGGCGGTCACGATGCTTCTCACCGACAGCGATTGTCAGCGCAAGAAGCAGCAGGAGGGATTGCGATCCGTCGACCTCCTGGTGGCCGAACAGGCCAAGTCGCAAGGCCTTTCGCCGGTGGGACTCGAGACGCTTGTCGAGCAATATGAAAGCCTGGCTCAGCTGCCCGATGACGTGCAGAATGCCTGGCTGCGGTCCAGCATCGCCCTGCACGAACGCAGCGACGACATGGTTCACACGATCGCGGAACTGTATCGCTTTCGCCGGATCGATGCCGTCTGGGATCTGACCCGGCTCATGGCGCCGAAGGCTGGCATGACAGATGCAGTCCTAGCCGATCTGAAAAACGCTCTCGTGGGAAAGCGCAATGTACGCTTGCATTCCCGGGCCCGACCTCTCATCGATCAAGGTGGCGCATTCATCGCCATCGGCGCAATGCACCTCATCGGTGAGGAGGGCTTAGTTAGCCAACTCCGGCGCGATGGATTTACCGTTACAGCCATCAACTAGCGGGGCTCATAGGATGTCGCGGTGTATTGCAGGCGCCCTCGCTCTAGCGCTCGCTACAGCCTCTGCCGTCATAGCCGAACCCACGACCCCCGCCGGGCGTCTTTGCGGCAGGGTCGTCGTAAGCGGACTGGCCAGTGCTGACACGCAAGCCGATGCCACGGCGGCGGCAATTTCATGGTGGTCGTCACGCGCTGGTGCGTTGGGCAAAGGTTATGAAAGGTGGGACATGGCGGAAGACAAGAACGTCGTGTGCAATTCGACGGCAGGCCGGTTCAAGTGCACGGCTTCGGCACGCCCGTGCCTTTCAGATGATGCAGAGCCAGACACGGATGGAAAGTTCAGCCTATGACGACGGCGCTCATTCGATCGCAGCTTTTCGCCGTCGCTTGCGCGTCGGCGTTGTTGGGGCCGATCACGACATCTGGCGCGGAAGGCCAAACACAAATTACGTTTGGGCGCTGCGAGTACCAAATGGATCAATACATTGTTTGCGCCCGCGCCGATCCGCGTATCGAGTCTCATTTGAAGGCGAATGCTGGCCGCCCCGCTGATCTCGCCTTTGCCGGCTTTATGGAGAAGGAACTGCGCGATGCCGGGTGCGTGATGGACGGCAAGACGGTACCCGCGTACGTCAACGGCATCTTCTTTTCACTCGATGCGCGTTTTCTGCAGTCGCTGGCATGTGGAGAGGCTCATCCCCGCCTGCAATTCCAGCCCGAGCGAATGACATTTCTCGACAGGTTCATATTCGGCACCGACGATTGAACGCCAGAAAATAAGTGGGCAAAGAGAGGCTACTGCCGCGGGAACTTCGCGACGCCGACGCATCCGGAAACAGCTCTACAGCCGGTTGCGATGGATTTCCTCTCCCTTCCCGGGAGAGGACTGTAGTGGCTCTGTAGGCTCAAGGACGACCTAGAATTTATAAGTTAGTCCCGTTGTGATCGTGCGCAGGGTGCCATTGTAACAAGTACCGGTCATGCCACCAATGCACGTGCTGAGATATTCCTCATTCGTCAGATTGGTGCCATTCAGCGACCAGCGCCACTCATCGTTTTCGTACGCGATCATGGCGTCGTACAAGCCAACTGCCGGCGTCTTGATCTCATCGAGTCCGTCGAGCGAAGTGCCGACGTAGCGCACGCCGGCGCCGACCGACCAGCCATCGAGCACGGGAGTGTGGAAATCATAGACCGCCCAGAACGATGCGAGGTGCTCAGGGACCGATTCAACTTGGAATCCCTTCTGATCGCCGCCTTCGTAGCGGGCGTCCGTATAGGAGTAGGAGGCGATGATCCTGATGTCTGGCGTCAACCTGCCAGCCGCCTCGAATTCAAACCCGCGCACGTTGACCGCCCCGGTCTGGATCTGGAAGTCCGGATGGGCAAGATCCGTCGCCAGACGATTGCTTTCGGTCAGATCGTAGATCGCGCTGTTGATGACCAGCGATGTGCCGGGCGCCTGATACTTGAAGCCAGCCTCGGACATTTCGCCTTCCTGCGGATCGAAGAACCCTCCACCAAACTTCCGGCCGATAAGAGGCACAAACGATTCCGCATAAGAGACATATGGCGTCAAACCGAAGTCGAACTCGTACATGAGACCCGCGCGATAGGTCGTTGCCTGATCCTCCTGAACTTCCCCTCCAATATCGTCGCGCAGGTTGTCCCGGCGAGCCCCGACGACGCCGATCCAGTCCCCAAGCCGCAACTGATCCTGCACGTAAAGACCGGTCTGTGAGACTTTGTGCAAAGGATCAACCGTGGGGTCCGGGAGCACGAAATCAGCCTGCCCGTACACGGGAGCGTAGAGATCGAAAAGCGAGTTGTCGGTGGTGAACTGCCAAACCGTTTGATAGCGCGAGTTGATGCTGTCGAATCCGAACAAGACCTTGTGATCCAAAGCGCCGGTCGCGAACTTTGCCTCCAAGTTGGTGTCGGTGTTGAAAATGCTCGTATCGTAGTCGGCGAAATAGACGTTGCGCGTTACCAGCCTGTCCGACGGGTCGTCCACGGTGAGAAAGTCCACATAGATCGTGTTGTAGTCCACCTGGACATCGGAATAGCGCGAGCTGTGGCGGAAGCGGAATGCGTCATTGAACTTGTGATCGATGAGAAGCGTGCCGGAAGCAACGTCTGTATCGTATTTTTCGATGCCGGGTTCACTGACGAAGCGATTGAATGGAATGCGTCCGTAGTCGCTCGGAAAGCGTGAGCCGATGACGGGAAGAAACAGCTGCGTCGTGCCCGTCTCGCTCTTTTGGAATTGGCCAAGCACCGTGATACTGGTCCCCAGGACCGGCCGATAGGTCAACGCTGGCGCCAAGCCTAAGCGATCGTCATCGGTAAAGTCCACCTGGGTCTCAGAATCGCGTGCCAAGGCGACGACTCGGTAGCTCCATTTGCCATCGTCTGTCAGCGGACCCGTGAAATCGGCCTTGGTCTGCTTGAAATCAAACGAACCGTACTCGACCGTAACCTCACGACTAGCCTCATCCAGCGGTCGCTTGGAGATCGAATTGACGATGCCTCCAACCGGCGCCTGCCCATACAGGATCGAGGCCGGACCGCGAAGGACCTCGATGCGCTCCATGAAATAGGGTTCGATCTTGTAGGTGTCGGTGTAAGCCCCAAGCGTGCGGCGCATGCCGTCGAGGAACTCGGCGGCCTGGGTGCCGCGGATGATGATGTTGTCGGTCCGGCTGTCGATGCCCAGACCCTCGGCGACCACGCCCGGAACATATCGTAAGGCGTCTTGAACGTTCTGCGCACCCTGGTCGCGAATTTGTTCCTGGCCGACGACGGAGATCGATTGAGGAATCTCCCTGAGCGGCGTGTCGGTCTTGATGCCCGTGGTTGTCTTCGCAGCGACGTAGTCTCGAACGGGACTGGTGCCGGTTTCGACCACCGCGCTTTGCCCGGAGTTGGCGCTGGCATCTGCGTCGGCGCCGGCATTTGCGTCCGCATTGACGACTGGCGCAGGCGGCGGGGTCACAGCGGGCTTCGACTTGGCCGCTTTTGGCGCTGTAACGACCGCCTTCTTCTTTGTTTTTGGTTTGGCTTTTGGCGCCTGCTCTTCAACAGGCGCTTGTCCCTCGACGACGACTTCAGGAAGTTGCGCGGGCGCTTCGCCCTCTGTTTGCTGGAGTTGCTGCGTTTGCTGCGTTTGCTGCGTTTGCTGCGTTTGCTGCGCAAATGCCACGCCAGGAACGAGCGCGAAGATCAAGGAGAAGCGAAGGCCGGACATCGGATGCTCCAATGATGATTCCGGCCAACCTAAAGTTGACTTATGCAGTAAGAAATAGGAATTCCCGGATTGCCTAGACATTGGGCAGCTGCTGTGATTTTTCGGTATCAGTCGGTGCGCATGTCAGACCGCTGCGTCTTGGCGGCCCTGCGCTTCCTCGCCCAGATCAACACGCCGGTCACCGAAATCACGCAAATCAAGATGCCTGTTACACAAATCAGGATGCGACCAGGCAGCCCCAGCAATTGTCCGGAATGCAGCGGAAAGAGCACGGCGTTGAAGCGATCGCCTCCGCCTCCGGATTCCGTTCCCGCACGCCCGGCCACAGCGCCTGTCGCTCCGTCCAGGTAAACCAGCTCGTGGCGGACACGGAACCATTCGTCTCTAGCATTCGGATGCCCGAAGTCGACGCGAAACACACCGCGCTCCCGGTCGTAGGAAATGAACTTCGGCTGCAAATCTGCGGCCCCAACCGGGAGATTGTTCCTTGCTGAGCTAAGCGCATCCGTGAACGAGAGGCGTTCGCGGCGCGCGACGACTCCTGGAAATTCCTCTAGTTCTGGCACCACGGTCGCGAAAACGTTGACGATCGGATTGAAGACCTCGCGCGGGAGATTGAGGTAGACGCTGGTCAAAGCCAGCATGCCAAGCAGCAACCACAGCCATAGCCCGAACGCGCGATGCAGGTCGAACGTGATGCGAAAGGGGCTGCCTCCGACTTTTATGAGCCATGCGGGCTTCCAGCGCCCCCACCACGCGCGTGCGCGCGGCAAGGCAACCTGAGGTGTCTGCTCGGCGTTGGCCGAGCGCCGGTTGGGAAACGTCAGATAGGCCCCGACGAAGTTGTCGAAGAACCACAGGATCGCGGCACCACCCATGACCCACAAACCCCACACTTCAGGCAGGTGGAGGGAATAGTGCAGGCTATATACGAACGACATAATCCGCGGCGCATCAAGACCGAACGTGCCGAGTTCGCGCGCCCCCAGAAAGCGACCGTCGTAGGGATCGATGTAAGCCTCGTTGACATCGAGCTGGTGGGCAACTCCGGTTTCCGGATTGATGCGGCCTTCGACGCCAACGCCAATCGACTGGCCTGGACTCCCCGCAAAGCGAATCCCGGTTGCAATGGAATTCGCAATTCCCTCCTCGGCGCTACGAGCCAGTGCATCGGGATTAAGGTAAACCCCGGCGCGTTCGGGAACTGTCAACAGGCTTGGGTTCAGCCAAGCATCCAGCTCATCGTAGAAGGCCAGCAATGAGCCGGTCAGGCCGGCGACACTCAGGAAGAATGCCAGGCAAAGTCCCGCCCAGCGGTGCACGATGACCCACAGTCTTCGCGACATGTGCTCTCTCAGATTGCGCAGCGCAGCCTATGACGAAGACACGCAACGGCATGGCAGCTATCCGCAACGGACCTACCATGGTGACACTGTTCGTCAATCCTAGGCTGGGAGGAGCTAATCTGGCTTACCGCGGACACCGCAGATTTCCAGATCAACCAGCGGCACGTCGAAAGCACTTGCCGCTTAACGCGGCTTTCCAGCCCCTTCGCAGGCTTATTGCTGCGATGATGATGCTTAAGGCCGCTTATCGTCGGCTTTGACGGACCGAGGACTGCGGAGCGGCAGCTCCTACCTTGTACAGGCTTCGCCTGATAGCTTTAACCGTCCCATTGAGCGCGGGTGCAGGAAACCCTTAGCCGATGATTTTGCCGTAATCTCATCTGACAATTTCACTCCAGTCTCGTTCGGGGAAAACCCAGCTACCTCTGGTCGCTACACAAAAGACTGGGCCTTGAAATCGGCAGTCATAATCACATGGCCCCTCCATGCTCTGAAATCTTTCTGACAGACTTCCGGCCTTCTGCTAGCGTTCTTGAACCCAAGCCGAGGCACAAACGCCTTTAAGTAGTGAACGAGTATGATCCATCCAGGCTTCTTTGATCGCGCAGGTCCTTTCACCATCGATGTCATCGCTCAGGCGATCGGCGCTACGCTCAGCGAAGGCGCGGACAGGGATCGTGAGATCGAAGACATTCGGCCGCTGCACAGTGCAGGTCCCGAACACCTCTCTTTTTTCGACAACGCGAAATACGCGAGCGCACTTGGGCTTACGCACGCTGGTGCCTGCATCGTTGCGAGCAGCTTTGCAAATCGTGCCCCGCCATCAACCATCATTATGACTGCGTCCGTTCCGTATCGTTCGTTTGCAAGAGCTATGACGCTGTTCTACGCAGACGCGCTTCATACGAAAGCGGCCAATGTACCTGCCAACCTGAGCACGCCCTTCGTCCATGAAACAGCCAAAATCAGCGCGAGTTGCGTCATTGAACCCGGCGCGGTTGTTGGGCGCGAGGCCGTCATCGGTGATAGAACCAAGGTGGCCGCCGGGGCCGTCGTGGGATATCGCGTCATGATCGGAGAGGACTGCTACATCGGTGCGAACAGCACCGTTACGCACGCCCTCGTCGGAGACCGGGTGATCATTCACCCGGGCGCGCGCATTGGCCAGGATGGCTTTGGCTTTGCCATGGGAAAGCAGGGTCACGAGAAGATTGCCCAGATCGGGTGCGTGCGGATAGGCAACGACGTTGAGATAGGCGCAAACACGACCGTCGATCGTGGATCGCTTGCAGACACCATCATCGGTGATGGCACCAAGATCGATAACCTCGTGCAAATTGCCCACAATGTTGTCATCGGCAAACATTGCGTGATCGTGGCGCAGAGCGGCATTGCCGGCTCCAGCCAGCTCGGTGATTACGTGGTGATGGGCGCACAGTCCGGAATCCTTGGACACGTGAAAATCGGGCAAGGCGCGCAGATTGCCGGTATGGCGCACGTGAAGGATGATGTCCCAGCAGGTGCCCGAATGGGTGGCACGCCTGCCCGCCCGTTCGCAGAGTGGGCCCGCGAAGTTGCCGCACTCAAGCTTTTGGGACGCAGGCGCTCGCCCTAGCACATGTTGTCCCGCCGCAGGCAGCACCACGGAATGTTGCGGACTTGCTAATACGCAGAATTTTCCTAATACGCAGAATTTTCACAAGGACGAAGGCTGCCGCTTTCGCTACCGATAAAAACTAATACGAAACGCAGCTTTGTCCGCTGGTCGCGTTAAGCGCGAACCGAAAGTTCCGATTCCTTCGCCACGCGCTCGAACACTTCCGCGATCGACTTGATACGATACTCCTGCTCACCCTGATCGCGCGGCAAGGCCTTCAACACCTTGTATTCGCGAATGGAAGCAGGAACTGTCGCTCGCGCAGGGTTGAAGTCGACCAACTGACCAATTCTGAATTTAGTCTGTATCAAAATGACGTCTCCGGGTTCCAAGTTTTTCAACTCTAGCATGCCTTAGCTAGCAACCCTCGCTATTTCTTCCCTACCGCACGATGGGCCGCAGCTGAGCCTCCCCGTAGATGTGACGGCAATGATCTTGCGCCAAAATGCACGTAGGATGGAATTCGTTAGGTTTACCAAATTGGCCGTGCTATGCACGCCAATCGATGATGGCCGGATGTTCGGGCCGCTACGCTTCGGCGCAGTCGAGCGCAAACTCAAAATCTCTCCCAAAATCGAGACAACGGATGCCCGTGTTGGATCACGTGCGCTGCCGTCATTTTCATTCTCAGAAAAAATACAGGACAATCCTATGATCACTGGTACCGTCAAGTTCTATAACGACCAAAAGGGTTTCGGCTTCATTGCACCCGACAGCGGTGAAACGGACGTGTTTGTACACGCTACGGCCCTCGAGCGCGCCGGCATGCACACCCTGAGCCAGGGTCAAAAAGTATCCTTCGATACCGCGCGCGACAGCCGCTCAGGCAAGATCGCCGTCAGCAATATCCAGCCCGCCTGAGCGACCAAAAAAGGCAGGTGTTGAACATCTTTTCTCGCCTGCCCGGCCTTGATCTTTGCTGGCATTTCCCAATGTGCGCTCCCAAGCGGACGCGTGTCCATGGGTCTCAGTAGCCAGTGCCGATCGGTGCCCCAAGGTTAGCTCCGGCCGGCGCATACCTGCGCCAAGCGGCCCGGCGCAAAGCTACGCGCCTCCAAAGCCCTATATCAACTTGCTCGGCGTCGAGATCTGAACGCCGCCGCACCCGGGGTGGCTGCTCTCGTGATAGGCTTCGACCTCGATCAATCCCGAGCCGTGTGCCTCGTAGCCACTCCAGTGACAGCGCTGATCAAGATTTCCGAGGCGCTTCTTCACATCCCGTCGCGCCTCAACAAGTGTGCAGTATTCACGCCGGTTTTCACGGAACCCCTCAGCGAAAACGCGGTTGGGCGGGTAACTGTAGACGATATACGTCATGACGGTGTCCTTTTGCAGGGGCGGAGTCGCCCCAGGGTGACCCGGGCGTCATCGCTTTTGATCACCCACAACGCGCGAGCGCCGATCGACCAATGCAGTGGTTGTAACTTAGCGATTTCCAACACTGTCGCCTCCATAAGGAATCGCTGACAGCGCACACAGCGCAAGCAATCAGATCAACTAAATCTTAGAACACATTAAGCGCAAAGTCCCTCGGCAATATCGGGCGGGGCGCCGCAATCGACGATGTCGAACGGATCAATCCATTTAGACGCGAAACCGGTTTGCCGAGGCTGAAGGCCGTTCTGGTCGTGGCCTCGACTCCTCTTGCTCTCAGGGGCCCTCCGCCGCTCACCAATACTAGGCCCGGGATGGGTTGCGATTTTTGCGCTGTTCATTGAAAAGTTGGCGGGTAGGACAGGCGTCTCCGTCAGTATCAAACGTACTTCATATTCTCAGAACCGGAAAGTTTTCCGGTCCGAAATCGAACCCTTGCGGCGCGCGCGTCTCGCACCGCTGCGCGAACGTGAAATTCCATTCCAGCCGTCCCTTTCCAACCGTCCCTTGGGAACTAATAAGTTAAGCAGAACTTCTTCGTTTATGCGCTCTGCGGCAGCATCTAGCGTGCCCGCAAGTCAACGCCAATCGAAGAGGTCCAATTCATGCATCGCAATCGTTTGTCTCGCCGCACGACACTGGCATTCGGCCTTGCGGCGGGAGTCGCCGTCTTTGCCGCCGGTGCATATGCGGCCGACGTCTCCATTCTAAATGTCTCCTATGATCCAACCCGCGAACTTTATCAGGACTACAACGTCGCCTTTGCCAAGCACTGGAAAGCGCAAACGGGCGATAACGTCACTATCAAGCAGTCGCACGGCGGTTCCGGCAAGCAGGCCCGCGCGGTGATCGATGGCCTTGAGGCGGATGTTGTGACGCTTGCGCTCGCGGGCGATGTGGATCAACTCTACAAGCATGGCGGGCTCATCCCCGCGGACTGGCAGAAACGGCTCGCCAACAACTCCGCCCCTTACACCTCGACCATCGTCTTCCTCGTGCGCAAGGGCAACCCGAAGGGCATCAAGGATTGGACCGATCTGGGCAAGGACGGCATTGAGGTTGTCACACCAAATCCGAAGACGTCGGGTGGCGCACGCTGGAACTACCTGGCGGCATGGGGCTATGCGCTCAAGGCCGATGGCGGCAGCGAGGAGAAGGCACGCGACCTCGTTACGCGCATCTACAGGAATACAAAAGTTCTCGATAGCGGCGCGCGCGGATCACTCACGACCTTCACCGAACGCGGCATCGGAGATGTGCTGATCTCCTGGGAAAACGAGGCCTATCTCGCATCCAAGGAGCTCGGCGCCGACAAGTTCGAAATCATCACGCCGACCGTTTCGATTCTTGCTGAACCCTCGATTGCCGTCGTCGACAAGGTGGTCGACAAGCGCGGCACGCGCAAGGTAGCCGAAGCCTACCTCAACTACCTTTATTCGCCCGAGGGCCAGGACATCGCCGGCAAGCACTACTACCGCCCGCGCGATCCGCAGGTTGCGGAGAAGTACAAGGCGCAGTTCAGCCCGACGAAGCTCTTCACGATCGATGAGGTGTTTGGCGGCTGGACGGCTGCCCAGGAGGTCCACTTCAAGGACGGCGGGGTCTTCGACCAGATCTTCGGAAAGAAGAGCTGACACACTGAAATTCGTGTGCTGCTCCGGCAGCTCTTTCGGGATGGTCACCGGAGCAGCGCACGATCTGAAGCTTAACGAAGGAGCCTTCTCATGCCGAAAAGCACAATCGACGAGACGCGGCGCGCATTGAAGTCGTTCTTCGCCTCTGCACGCCTCATCCTGAAGGCCTTTCACGACCGCCTTTGTTCCTGTCCAGGCTCAGCCATGCGCTGCCAGGAGGCAGCGGCTTGAAATCGAGCAGTCGACCGAGCTTTGAACGAAGGAACATATCAGTCATGACCACGACACTTATCATTCCTGGATTGAATTCCAGCGGCCCCTCGCACTGGCAAACCTGGTTGGAGGAACGCATCCCCCGAACGGCCCGCGTGACCCAAAGTGATTGGCAAGACGCCGATCTGCCAGGGTGGGCGAGCCGCGTCCGCCGCGAGATTTCCCGGGCCTCCGGACCTGTCTTCATCGTTGCGCACAGCTTTGGGGCACTTGCTGCGGTACAGGCGGCGCAAGACCATGCGCACCGCGTTTCGGGTGCATTACTCGTGGCCCCTGCCGATCCAGAAAAGTTCGGCGTGACAGAGTATCTGCCGTCGGAACCACTCGCCTTTCCGACCATGGTTGTTGCCAGCACCAACGATCCTTGGATGGCCGTCGAGCGTGCCGCCCAGTGGGCTGGTCTTTGGGGAGCAGAGTTCGTCAATCTGGGCCCTGTTGGGCACATCAATGCCGATTCCGGTTTCGGGCCGTGGCCTGAAGCGCTGGCGCTTATCGCGCGGCTGCAACGGAAGGGTGACACGCGCGAGACCCAGCTGGCTCGCGGCGAGACACGCGTATTCAAGCGCGCGCGAGCCGCACGATCGCAAGCGAGCGCCGCAGCTCGAACACGCGCCATCCCGGCGCATAACGGCGACCTCATGCACGCTGCCGTGCTCCTGCAGGATGCCGGTTGGCGAGTCACACCGCCCAAACCCTGGGCGCGTGTTGCGAGCGCGTAACGCCAATAAAACGGAAGTTTTCGGGGTTGCCGGGAGGGACGTTGACCGCGTGGTGTGAGTCTGAGAGCAAATTTGCAATGGCCCGGTTATGGGCAAATCACAGATGAATGGATGGGGGTCATCAATGGTTCGCATGGGAGTACGAAGGGGGAGCGCGCTGGCGCTTGCATCAGTGGCTGCGGCACTGGCCGGTGGGGGAACGCCGGTTGCCGCAGCCGACTTAGGCGGAAACTGCTGCGCGGACCTGGAGGAGCGGATCGCCGAGCTTGAAGCTACGACCGTCCGCAAGGGAAATCGCAAGGTGTCGCTCGAGGTGTCCGGGCACATCAACGAAGCACTCATCTGGTGGGATGACGGCTTCGAGAGCAACCTTTACCAGGTTACGAATGACAACTCACGGTCTCGCGTCCGGTTTGTCGGCAAAGCAAAGATCAATGGCGATTGGGAGGCCGGTTACAAAATCGAGATTGGTGTGCGGACAGCAAACTCCAAGCGGTTCGATCAGAATGATACCGACGGTTCGCTGGCCGATCCCGCCAATGTCGGCCTCGATGTACGCGACACGTACTGGTTCGTGAAAAGCAAGAGCCTCGGCGCATTATCGGTTGGTCTTCAGTCATCGGCGACAGATCAGATCACCGAGGTCAACCTGACACAGACCAAGGATTTCTCGAAATATTCAGACGTCGAGGATACGGGACTCGGGTTGCGGCTGCGGTCGCCCGACGGAGGCCTCAGCTCGCTCGCCTGGCGCCGTCTGATCGGCGACTCAGGCGATCAGCCTGGCGAGGGCGAAAAGCGCGCCCAGGCCGTGAAATATGAAACCCCTACGTTCCAGGGGTTCTCGGCCTCGGCCTCCTGGGGCGAAGATGACTACTGGGATATTGCGCTGCGCTACGCAGGCGAGTTCTCGGGCTTCAAGATTGCGGCCGGTATCGGTTACCTGGAGATGACGGACGGAGGCTACACCAATACCGAATGCAACGCGCGCGGTCAGGGTGTGCCCAGGGACGAGAAGTGCACCCAATTTGGCGGCTCTTTCAGCGTCGTGCATGAGTCCTCGGGCCTGTTTGTGAATTTTGGCGCAGGCCAGAAGACAGACGACGTGATCAATACGACTCCGCTCTACGCCGGAGTGGCAGGTGTTGACGATCAGCAGTCCTTCTGGTCCATCCAGGCGGGCATCGAGAAGAAGTTCTACGATCTCGGCAAGACCACGATTTACGGCGAGTACTACGATTACAGCGGAGCGCCGATCGCGCGCACCATCGGAGCCACCGATGCGGTGAATCCGCTCGGTACGACAGCTGCCGTGTTTGATACTGGCGTGCAAGTCTGGGGCGTCGGCGTTGCGCAGGGCATCGATAGTGCCGCCATGACGGTCTACCTGTCATACCGGCACGTCGAAGGGGACCTCACCCTGAAAGGCGTCGCTGGCGGTGTCGCAAATGGCCCCATCGCAGAGGCGAGCTTTGAAGATCTCGATCTCGTCATGAGTGGCGCCATCATCCGCTTCTGATCCTCCGGTCAGAGTTACCCGAAAGGAAGGGGTCACCCGGGCCCCTTCCTTTTTTGCGCGAGCGATCGCCAATGTCCTGTGCGTGATAAGCTCATCACTTCTTCTTCGTTCCCACCGTTGTGGTCCGCCAATATGTTTCCCCATCAGGCAGACCATAACGGTGAGGCCATGTTGCGCATGACGAAAGAGACAGGGAAGGATCGCGGGGCCGATGATCCCGATTCGGCTCGTGCCGTCGCGCTCAACTGCGCACCTCCGGATGTAGCTTCCAATCTGCGCAAGATCCGCCATCAGCAGGGCATGTCGCTCGAGACGCTGGCGCGTTTATCCGGCGTCAGCCGCGCGATGCTCGGACAGATTGAAACGGGCAAGAGCGTTCCGACGATCAAGCTGATCTGGAAGGTTGCCAAAGCGCTCGGTGTGCCGACGGCGACTTTGATCACAAGCCTTGCGGAATTGCCAGCCGCGGTCGTCGCCCACAGCGAGATCTCTACGATCACGAGCGCCGGCGGAGGCTTCGTGCTTCGTCCCTTCGAGGCAGCCAATTTCAGGCAGCCGTTCGAATTCAGCGAGGTGCTGGTCTCCCCCGGCCATCGCGAGGATCGCGCCGGAGGGCTTCTGGGTTCGCGCGCAACGCTGCTTGTCACGTCAGGATCGATCGACGTCCAGGTCGGCCAGGACGAACCGCATCGGCTCCTTGAAGGGGACTCCATTCTGTTCCGGGCCGACGCTCCCCATCACATCTCCAACCCCGGCGTGATCCAGGCCAAGGGATACTTGGTCGTCAGTCCTCCCCGAAATTCCGGCCGGTGAAAAGGGACGGCGGCCGTTGTCAACATGACAGCTGCCGGATCAGTGTCGAACAATGCCGCGGCACTTTTTAGTCTGATTGCTAGCCATTGAGACGCCCTGAGTCTTACGTCAGGACGTACTTGTTGCAGATATCCAAGCGCGACACTTGTGTGCACGATAGCGGCGCAATAGTTCGGCGGAGAACACGATGGCCGGCCGGGCTCGAACTCCTCCAGCTCATCGCCGAACAAAAACGAAGTCTGCGCGGGTTCATTCGCCGCTGACCGTTGGATGAGCTTTGGATCCAACCTCGTGAGGAAAGCCTTAGCGGGGGAACCACGCAATCTATATGATTGCGGCAGCGGACGCATTTGTCCTACTAACGAGCGACTTTGTGAACTGCGGACAGAAACACTGACTACGGAGGGGGTGCCGTGTTCCCGTTATCCAAGCTCTTGTCTCACCTGATCCAGGTGGGCACTCTCACTGTGACCGACGCGGAAGGCGGCAGGCATGTATTTGGGGGCCGCTCCCCGGGCCCGGTTGTCGATATGAAACTCAGCGATGCCCGCCTGTACAAGGCCTTGTTCTTCAGTCCGGAACTGGCGGCCGGCGAATCTTACATGAACGGCACGCTCACATTTCCCGGCTCCTCGCTTCGTGACTTCATGACGCTCGTGTCGATGAACCAAAACCGGCCGGCCGGCCGGCCGAGCACATTTCATAGGACGATCGGCGCCGTCTCCCGGCGGTTCAAGCGCTTCCAGCAGTCCAATCCCATCGGCAAGGCACAACAGAA
Source organism: Hyphomicrobium sp. (assembly GCA_016793445.1). Lineage (GTDB taxonomy): Bacteria > Pseudomonadota > Alphaproteobacteria > Rhizobiales > Hyphomicrobiaceae > Hyphomicrobium_B. Next base: position 54,303 of record JAEUME010000006.1, read on the forward strand.
CATTGCCCACCATTATGATATCGGCAACGAGCTCTATCGGCTGTTCCTGGACGATGGGCTGTTTTACTCCTGTGCTTACTTCGAGAATGACGATGATACCTTGGAGGCTGCGCAAAGGGCAAAATGCAGGCTGATCGCCGCAAAACTCGGCCTTCGGCCTGGCCAGAAAATTCTCGACATCGGCAGCGGCTGGGGCGGACTGGCGATCTACCTCGCACAGATGGAAGATGTTCACGTCCTCGGCGTTACGCTGTCCAAGGAGCAGCATGCCCTCGCCGAAGAACGCGCGCAGGCCGCCGGTGTCGGCGAGCGCGTTCGTTTTGAGTTGCGTGACTATCGTGAGATCGACCAGAAATTTGACCGGATCGTATCGGTCGGCATGTTCGAACACGTCGGTGTGCAACGCTACGACGAATTTTTTGCCAAAGTCGGCCAGCTGATGCAGGAGGATGGCGTCATGCTTCTGCATTCCATCGGCCATATGAGTCCACCAAGCACGGCGAGCCCTTGGCTGCGAAAGTACATCTTCCCCGGTGCTTACTCGCCATCGCTCTCCGAGGTATTTCCCGCCGTCGAGCGTAACCGGCTCTGGGTGACCGACTGCGAATTTTTGCGGCTTCACTATGCGATGACATTGCGCCATTGGCACACGCGTTTCGAGAAGAACAGGGATCGCATCGCACAGATGTATGACGAACGCTTTTGCCGCATGTGGGAATTTTATCTGATCAGCGCCGAGATGATGTTCCGTACGGGCGCGCAGGAGGTGTTCCATATGCAGCTATCGCACAAGCGCGATGCCAGCCCGATCAGGCGGGATTATATTGTTGATGCGCTACGCCAGCTAAAAGGCCGAGAAGCGGAACGCCTCAAATAGTCTCAACCGACGCCGCCCATAGCTCAGCAAGCAACGCATACGGCTCAATGTTCAAGGAAAACCAAGATAATGACCCTCGGTGGATGCCTTTGTGGAAGCGTGCGTTACCGGATTACCGGAGCATTGGCAGCGCCTATCGCCTGTCATTGCTCGCAGTGCGGACGCACGAGCGGAAATTTCGCCGTTATGGCACGCTGCAAAGCGGAAGATCTTGAAATCGCGTCGACACAACATCTCACTTGGTATCAGTCATCCCCCACGGTTCAAAGAGGCTTCTGCTCAAAGTGTGGCGGGAACCTGTTTTGGAAGGATGCAGGCCCTGATATCTATGTCACGGCCGGCACGCTTGACCGGCCAACAGGCCTGAAAGTGTGCGAGCACATCTTCGCGGCATCCAAATCCGATTTTTACGATATTAGTGATGGCCTGCCACAGAAGCCGGAGTGGTAAGGCGAGCTTCGCACGCAATTGGCCGGGTACCTGCCAAGTGCATGGTGCGCTTTCAGGTCAGAAGCTGAAGCTGCGGAGCCGCGTAAGCTACTCACAGCGGTAGATTGCCGCCACGATCCCCACGATCGCGTCGTCGACATCTTCTTCGGAGTTGCCAAAGCGCGCGGCTGAAAGAGCCAACCGGATATGCTCCAGGAGGGAGACGGGAATACTGACGGGTTCCGCCAGCGTCGCACCGAATGAACGCGGCAGACACACGCGCCGGCCAGGTTCCTCGTTGAGCTTCGACAGACGGCTTTCGATGCGACTGTAGCAGTGTGCCAGACGGTCGGCGCGGCAATCAGAAACGAACTCGTAAACGGTTTCGGCTCGCACGGATGGCGAAAATGCCATGCTTGAGAGAGCGACCAAAAGCAGCGAAGATCTGCGCACGGGCGGCTCCTGATCGGCCGGGCTTGGCAAAGCCTAGCACGCGATCGCGCCGCCGTAACGTGGCGGCGATAGATAAACTCAGAAACGCAGCCGCGTCTTCCCAGGCGCGGCTGGCAGCTATCACCGCCATCGTCTCCCAGGATCGCGCCTTTTTGCAAGGTCTATCCACGTTCGTTTTGGCCATGACGGAACGCAAGTCTGCGCCCCTCCTCGAGCAACCGGGTAATTTCATCATCGTTGAACGTGCGTTCGGATCGATTAGCGACCCCGAGTGCGCCGACGACAGCCGATCCATCAAAGATCGGCACGACGATGGAACCTGCAAGACCGGTCGCCTTGGCTCCCGGGCGCACGTCGCCACTGGTATCGGTCTGAAGGTTGCACGCGTTGACGGGTTGCCGGCGCTCCACGGCAAGCCCCGCCATTCCCTTACCGACAGGTATAGTCTGGATGATGGCGAGGACGTTTTCCGGCATACCGGGGGTTGCGGCACTCAGATGCAGATGGCCGTCTGCGCCGAGGAAATGGATGGTACCGCTATCTGCGGAAAACTCCCGGACGATGCGCACCAATGCGGTGACGTCATTCTCGGTGGCATTGGGGGGCGTGGGGTTTGTCACGGGCGTCCTCCTTGAAAAGGCTCCATACGAACTTCGCGGTAAGCAGGACTTGCAAGATGCTGACCCACCAGCCGGCGGGGCACTATCCGGGCGGCGCGAGCGCGAGCGGCCACTCCTCCGCGATATAGCGCAAAAACCAGACGCTGAACCGTTCAGGCGCTACGCTGGCATCTGCACGGATTTGCGCAGGCGTGCACCATTGGTAGCCTTCCGCTTCTTCAGGATTGGGAGCGACCGGTCCGTCGTACCTGCCGCGAAAAACGTGCACAATCTCGTGCTCGGTAATGCCGTTGTCGAACGTAGCGCGATATTGAACGGTCCCCAACCCCTCGAGGAGGCATGCAAAGCCCATTTCTTCAAGAAGCCGCCGCCGGGCGGCCGTCTCGACAGACTCACCCGGTCTGGGATGACCGCAACAGGCGTTGCTCCACAGTCCGCCTGAGTGATACTTCGTTGCCACGCGCTTCTGCAGGAGCTGTCTACCGTTGGAGTCCCAGACGATCACCGAGAATGCCCGGTGCAGCAACCCGCGCCGATGGGCATCGATCTTCTCCGCCGCGCCGACTTCGCAATCGTTGCCGTCGACAAGAATGAGCGCCTCACCGGCTTCGTTCATTTCAAATTGATCCTATTCCTCGAAGATGTGCGACAGCATTAAGCGTTTCACGTCCGTGGCATCGACGATCCCATCAGGCACCAGATGCGGTTCTGATGACAAGAACAACGGCCCGTCTTCCGCGGGAAGATCGGCGCGGCCGTGGGAGCCTTTGACCAGTGTGGCGTCGAGCGGGATGACATCCATCAGCGTTCGAAATCCTAAGGCCTTCCTAGCGAGCCGCCAGCCTATTGCAATTTTTGGCCAGCGGATCTTCGGGTCGAGGAACAGTTCGACGGGATCGTATCCCGGCTTCTTGTGAATATCGACCGTGCGCGCGAAATCCGGCGCCCGGCGGTCGTCGGTCCAATAGTAGTAGGTGAACCAGGCATCTTGTTCGGAGAGGACGACAAATTCTCCCGAGCGTTCATGGTCGATTCCGTATTCGGCTTGCTGGCGGCGGTCCAGAACGTGCGAAACGCCGGGCAACTGCTCGAGGATTCTGCGAACCGCAGACATGTCCCGCTGATCGCGTACGTACACGTGGGCAATCTGATGGTCCGCCAATGCAAATGCACGCGACTGGGGAATGTCGATAATCTCGCCGCCCATTTCCTCGCGGATACATAAAAGTCCGCCCGTCCGTAGCTCCCTGTTGATGTGGACCGGCCGCGTGACCGGCACGATTCCGTATTCGGAAAGAACGATCACGCGTCTACCGAGCGACTGGGCGCAGGCAATGAGAGAGCCGGCAACGGCATCGACCTCCGCTACATCCTTGATGATATCAGGATGGCGCGGCCCCAAGCGCTGCAGGCCATAGTCGAGATGCGGCAGATACACGAGCATCAGTGTGGGATCGCGGCTCTTGAGCACATGGCTTGAGGCATCGGCGATCCAACGGCTTGAGGCAATGGATGTTGCCGGGCCCCAGAAATGAAAAAGAGGAAACGGACCAAACTTGTCCGTCAGCTCCGATCTCAGGCCGCTTGGAACGGAGTAGCAGTCAGGAAGTTTCCGGCCGTCCGCCTTATAGATCGGGCGTGGCGTTACGGCGATGTCCGTGGTCGCCGCCATGGCGTACCACCAAAACATATTGGCGCAGGTGAACGCGGGATCCTTGGCCTTTGCCGCATCCCAGATGCGCTCGCCTGCGATCAGCCGGTTGGACTGACGCCACAGCCAGACCTCCATCAGATCGCGAAACAGCCAGCCGTTACCCACAATGCCGTGGCCGCTTGGCGGCAGACCCGTGACGAACGTGGCCTGCGCGGAGCACGTGACGGCTGGCGTCACGGTCTTGAGCGGCCGTTGACATCCCCTAGCCGCAAGCGCTGCCAAATGTGGTGCGTGTGGGCCAAGAAGAGCTGGGGTCAACCCAACAATGTTGATGACGATCGTAGGGTGCATCGAGCCGAAGCAGTCCATCCTATTTCTTGAGCGAATGGATGTAGGAGATGATTTTCAGAATCTGATCCTGCGTCACGCCACGCTGCGAAAAGGAGCGCATTGCTCCGGAGGCACCGGAGTGAATGATCTCGAACATCCCGATATCGGTATTGGCGCGAGAGTTTACAAAAACGTCGTCGACGAGACTGGGCCCCATTCCGCCCGTCGCATCGGCATGATGGCAAGCTTGGCAGTTTTCTTCAAAGAGGGCCTTTCCGGCAGCCAAGGCATCGGCATTGCCGTTATACGGGTTGACGCCGTCCTTACGGAAGGATTTGACCGCTTCGGTAATCTCCTCACCCTTGATGGGTGAGAGATCGAGGACGGAATCATCAAGAGCATGGCGGAATTCCACGTCGGCACGAACGGAAGTTGCAGGCAGAGTCAGCACGGCTGCCGTCGCCAAAATCGCCGTGTAAAAAGACGCGCTGGATCTTGAATACGTCTGTCTCATCGGTTGTTCCATCTGGATTTTTCAGCACGAGGCAGACAGAAGGCCCTCGGCATGTGGCGCGAGAGCCTTCCGTGCATGTCGTTACGATGCTGTGAACGTCAGCGCATCGCTATTTCTTGGTCTTTGCGACTTCCGCTCCGGCAGGAACCTTGTCCGCGGGAACGATCTTCCACAAAGAGCCCGGCGGGTTCGCCGCGGCGCCCCTATCGTCGAGGTAGAAGCAGTTGCAGTTGACGGCGAGAACCGTGCCATCCTCGTCAGTGTTACCGGACGTGAACTGAAGTGCCGTCTGCGCCAACTCCTGCAGCTGCCACTTGCTGCCATCCCAGCCGGTTCCGAAGACACGACCTGAGCACCAGTCGCCCGTCAGGAAGACGCCATTCATGCCGCCGTAGTTAGCAACGCCGAGACCCATCACGGAGCAGCCCCAGCCGTCCTTCAGCTTCTCAGCACCAGGATACGGTTCCTGGTGGGGATATTCTGCGACCGGCAGCACGCCAACTTGCGGACACGTATCGTCGGGCCCTCTCAACGGGTGGCACTTGGACCCCATGTTGAACTTCCAGCCGTAGTTCTCGCCACCTTTGCTCGAAGCCGGCTGCCAGTTGATCTCTTCCAGATGGTTCTGGCCAACGTCCGCAATAAAGAGGCCGCCGGTCTTGGCGTCGAAGTGGAACGAATAGGGGTTGCGCAATCCGTAAGCCCACGACTCGCCCCGTGCACCCATGTGAATCTTCGAGAAGCCATCCTCGGTGACGCCGAAGAGGGTCATCATGCGATCCTGGTAGGCGCGGGCCCACGGGTTGTTGTCAGGGATCTTGTAGGCCAAGTTATCGGGCGTATCGACGTCGACGCGCAGCATCTTGCCCCACAACACGTCCTTGCGCTGGCCAGCATCGAGAGGATCGCCCTCCCAGCCGGCATCGCCTTTGCCGATATACAGGAAACCATCGGGACCGAACTGAATACCGCCGCCGTAGTGATTGTAGTACGGCTGAGGGATGTTCAAGATCACCTTGACGCTCTTGTTGGCCTGCTCGACCGTCACCACGTCGGGGCTCGATTTGTCGACGGTGTAGCGTGCAATGATGTGCGCGCCGTTGAACGGCAGCGACGCATAGCTCACGAAGAAGTAACCGTTCTCTTTGAATTTCGGGTGAAACGCGACCGCCCACAATCCCTGCTCGACAAATCCGGTCTGCACCTCGCTGCCGAGCGGACTATTCTTCGTGAGATCAAGGAAGGGCTTCTCGTTCACCTTACCGTCTTTGGTGACGATCTTGATCTTGCCTTGGCGCTCAACAACAAAGATTCGGCCGGTTCCGTCTCGCGCGGAAGCAACCCCAACGGGATCGAGGAAGCCGTCGGCAACTTTGACCAGGGCGATCTTCGGATCTCCGGGCAGTTTGCCACCTGGCCGAGCCACTTGCTCTGATGTTTTCGGAACTTCCTGGGCAACGCTGGATAGAGATCCGGTTGCGACGAAGCCAGCCGCCAACATCGACGCGGACATTACGAACCGCATTCGCATTTGGACATTCTCCCATTAAATACTTTTTCTCGACTTTTTGCGTGAGACTTGCGCAAGTGCTTTGCTGCACAGCAGCGCAAATTAAAATCGACGTTTTGTTTCTCACGCCGCCGATAAAACTACGAGACATTTGCGAATAGCAATGAAGAAAATTTTTGTAACAGGAAGTTTATTAGAAACGGGAATTCTCGGCGATGCCGCATGTCTAGTGTTCCTGAGTTTTTGCAGGATTATTTCCCAAACGATCCTTTGACCGTCGTCCTGCGCATCGCCAGACAAGCGGCGGGGCAAATTCGTGTGAACGTTCCACGCGGTCCTGCAGTTGTCAGGCACTTTTAAATAGAGCAGTAGTTGAGCGGCCGAGCGGCGATGCCCGTTGGGTCAATGGAGTTATCCATCGCGTCCTGGGCGATCTTCCTCGGAGAATATGGGGAGCGCTGGCAGGGGAAGTGTCAAATTGAGAGTGTCGCCTGAAGGAAATACTGTGCCCAATATCAAGCCAAATGACGCCATTCTCAGTATTCCGCCCCTGAATACCGATATCGATGATAATTGCGCGCGAACATTCCAACAACGCTTCACCGTCGAATTTTCGTTTCCTGTCTGCTTTACCCGAGACATCTTCGGAAAAGACAATAAAACTCTTTTTAAAATCGTCGAAAGCCAATCAAAGGGGCACCGGCCCGATCGTCTGGCATTTGTATTGGACGAGGGTGTCGCGCGCGAGATGCCGGACCTCGCCCGGCGCATAGCCGCATATGTGGATGCCTGGCCAGGGCTGTCGCTCGCCGGCCCCGTTGAAACGATCGTTGGCGGCGAGGCAGCAAAGAACGCCCCGGCGCTCGTGGTCAGCCTGCAGCAACACTTTGTTTCTCTGGGGCTCGATCGGCACTCCTATGTCGTGTGCGTCGGCGGCGGCGCCGTTCTCGATCTCGTCGGCTATGCAGCCGCTACCACGCATCGCGGCGTTCGCCACATCCGCATCCCGACCACGGTTCTGGCACAGAATGACTCCGGCGTAGGCGTGAAGAACGGGATCAATTTCTTCGGCGTGAAGAACCTGCTCGGCACCTTTGTTCCGCCCCATGCGGTCATCAATGACTCCGCGTTTATCGATGTGCTTCCCGGGCGTGACAAGCGTGCAGGCATGGCAGAGGCAGTGAAGGTTGCGCTCATCCGGGACAGAAGTTTCTTTGAGTGGCTTGAGGAAACCGCCGAAGCTCTGGCGATCTTTGCATCGGCGCCGCTCGAGAGATTGATCCGGCATTGTGCCTTGCTTCATATGCGCCAGATCGCCCATGCGGGCGATCCGTTTGAGCGCGGGAGCGTGAGGCCTCTCGATTTCGGGCACTGGGCGGCACACAAGCTGGAAGTGCTGTCCAACTACGAACTGCGCCACGGGGAGGCGGTCGCCATCGGCATCGCGTTGGACACACGCTATTCGGTGCTTGCCGGGCTATTGCCTGAGGGCGAGGAGATGCGCGTTTGCCGTCTATTGCGGCGGCTCGGGTTCACGCTTTGGCACGACGCCTGCGATCTGAAAGATGGCTTCGGATCTCGCAGCCTCTTAAAGGGTTTGGAGGAATTCCGCGAACACCTGGGGGGTGATCTCACGATCACTCTGTTGACCAAACTGGGCAGTGGACTTGAGGTCAACAAGATGGATGAGCGTCTTGTCGATGACGCGCTCGACTGGTTGCGCGCGGAGGCGTCACACTGATGCAACTCGATCTGCCGGGGCGGCCGCATCTTACCTACTGTAGTAACATTCACGCAGGCGAGACGTGGGACGAAATCGATCAGTCGCTTCGGCACTATATCCCGCGCGTCAAGGGTGAGGTTTCACCGAATGCTCCCATGGGCATCGGCCTGCGGCTATCTGCTGTCGCTGCACATGAGCTGTCCGATCCTGGAGCGCGCGCCAGGTTCAAGCACTTCCTCGCGGCACAAGATTGTTACGTCTTCACGATCAACGCCTTTCCCTACGGCAATTTTCATGGCGAACGTGTGAAAGAGCACGTGTACGAACCGGATTGGCGTTCGCAAGACCGGCTACGGTTTACGAACCAGGTCGCAGACATCCTGGACGGCATCGCACCGCCGGGGCTTGGCGCCAGCATCAGCACCGTTCCTGGGGCGTTTCGCGCAAACGTCACGACGCCGGCCGACATCGCAGCCATTACGGAAGGTTTCGTTCGCGCGGCGGCACATCTGGAAACAATCCGGCAAAGGAACGGCCGCATGCTCGTTCTTGCCATAGAACCAGAGCCCGCATGCTTTTTGGAAACCACGGCGGAGGCCGTACGCTTCTTTAAAGATCATCTCTACGCGGGCCCGGCACGTGAGTTGTTCTCGCAGCTGACAGGTAGCCCGCTTGCCGCTGCCGAGGCGGCCTTGCGGCGGCATCTTACCCTTTGTTTTGACGTGTGCCATTCGGCGGTGGCATTCGAGGAGACGCAGGAGGCGCTCGATGCGGTGCGGTCTGCGGGCATCGGCATCGGCAAGCTGCAGCTCAGCTCCGCGCTGCGGGCGACGGGACAAGCGGCAACTTTCGAACGTTTGCTCGGCCACTTTGACGATCGTGTCTACCTGCACCAGACCGTGCAACGGCAGGATGGACTTTTAACCCGTTATACGGATTTGCCAGACGCGTTTGCGTCTGCGCAACGCGGTGATGCCGGGGCCGAGTGGCGTGTGCATTGCCACGTCCCCGTGTTCTTGGAGCACTACGGGACGGTGGGGTCGACCCAGAAGAATCTTCGCGAGGCTCTCTCCCTTTGCAGGACGCGCGAAGTCTCGCCGCATCTTGAAGTCGAGACTTACACATGGGCGGTGCTGCCAAGCGGCGCGCGTAACGGCGATCTCGGTAATGACATTGTGCGGGAGCTGCTATGGGTGCGATCGGAGCTCGGCGCGTGACGACATTGCCTGCCCTCTTGCGGCTTGCTCGCGTTTCGAATTTGCCGACTGTCTGGAGCAACGTCCTGGCCGCCGGCGTTCTAGCCGGTGAGCTTTCCGTGCGCGGTATGGCACTGACGCTCTTTGCCATGTCCGCGATGTACACCGGTGGAATGATCCTCAACGATGCCTTTGATCGCGAGATCGATGCGCGCGAGCGGCCGTCACGTCCAATCCCGTCTGGCGCGATTTCAACGGCTGTTGCGTGGTCGGCCGGCTTGGCGTGTCTCGCGGCCGGCGTCATCACTCTGGCGGCATTTGGGGCCAGGAGCGCTGGCGGCGGCATCGCACTTGCTGGCGCAATTTTGCTTTATGATGCCTGGCACAAGGGAAATCCGCTGTCCCCCTTGATCATGGGAACATGCCGCGCGCTGGTCTACATCGGCACGGCATTGGCTGCGGGCGCGGTGCTGTCAGGGCCGATCCTGTGTGCCGCACTTGCCTTGTTGCTCTACGTCGCCGGACTGACGCGGGCAGCCAAGGGCGGCGCCTTTCGCGATCTCGCCAGTTCCTGGCCACTGATATTGCTTCTGGCGCCGCTGATCGTGGCCTTGGCTTCAAGTGCGATGACGGCCGCCAGCATAGCATTTGCCGTCACCGCTCTGGCAGCCGTTGGATGGGCGATCGGGCTGCTACGCTCCCAGGAACCCGGCCAGCGCGAGGCGGCGATAGGACTGCTGATCGCCACCATCGCGCTGATGGATGGCGTGGTGGCGGCGGCGCACGGCTCTCCGGCTGTGGCCTTTGCCTGCCTCGGCCTCTTCGTCGTGACGTTACTTGCGCAACGCTTCGTGCCCGGAACCTGAAATTGAGTGAGCCGCCCTATGATCGTTTCACAGGATGCCGCCGTACAAATTTCGAAAGCAGAAGCCCTGCTTCATGACTGGCTTTCCCGGCGGCTTTCTTCGGAAGCCCTGGCTTGGCTGGATCAGCAAATCAAGTTGCTCGAAACGGGACAACGCCCCCAGCAGCTTGCGATCGCAATCGGATTGGCTCCACGCAAGGTTGGAAAAGCCGATCTCGACTTGACGGCTGCAGAGCTCCAGGCTGCGCACGACGTGCGTCCAGGCCTGGATCCCGGGGGGTGGAGCGTCGATCAGGCCGCGCGAATTCTGCTGGTGCTGGCAAGCGCAGGCGCGAACCGCGACGCATTTGCTGAGAGCCTCGAGCGCGTCTTTGCCGCCGCGGAGATCGGTGAGCAGATCGCCCTCTTGCGCGGCCTGCCTCTCCTGCCTGAGCCGGAACGACTGATGCCGTACGCCGCTGAAGGCGTCCGTTCGGCCATGCAGCCGATATTCGAAGCCGTTGCACACCGCAATCCCTATCCGCGCGAACGCTTCAGCGAGGCGCAGTGGAATCAAATGGTGGTCAAGACGTTGTTCATTGGCAGCCGCCTATCGCCAATTCAAGGGCTGGACGACCGGCGCAATGCCGATCTGGCGCAGATGCTTGTCGACTACGCGGCCGAGCGCCGAGCCGCCGGGCGGCCGATTTCGCCGGAGCTTTGGCGTTGCGTCGCGCCGTTCGCGCGCGACGATGAGGTCGCGGCATTGTCGAAGATCCTTCTTTCCGGCACGCAAGCGGAGCGCTCCGGAGCCGCCTTGGCGCTTCATGAATGTCCCGTGCCCTCCGCGAAAGCCGCTTTGAGACCACACGCCAACTTGGTGTCCGCAATCGAAGCTGGACGCCTTTCATGGAATTCGATCTCCTAATCCAGTCACACTTGGAGCCGCCCACATGTATATCGATCCGCACGCCCATATGATTTCGCGCACCACTGATGACTACGAAGCCATGGCAAGAAACGGCGTGGTTGCTGTTATCGAACCCGCGTTCTGGATTGGGCAAGCCCGCACCAATGTCGGAAGCTACAAAGATTATCTTTCGCACATTTTGGGCTTCGAACGCTTCCGCGCAGGACAATTCGGCGTTCGCCACTATTGCTGCGTCGGCCTCAACTCCAAGGAGGCGAACAATGAAGCTCTTGCCGAGGCGGTCATGGCAATTCTGCCTCAATTCGCCACCAAGGAAGGCGTCGTCGCGATTGGTGAAATCGGTTACGATGAGCAGACGGCGCTTGAGGATAAGTATTTTCGCCTGCAACTCGATCTCGCGCGCGAGTTGGAACTGCCCGTCATGATCCACACACCCCACCGTGACAAGAAGCGCGGCGCATCGCGTTCCATCGACGTCATCATCGAGCATAAGCTCGACCCGTCGCGGGTCGTTATCGATCACGTCAACGAGGAGACGATCAAGGAGGTGAAGGATCGTGGGTTCTGGGCCGCATTTTCGATCTATCCGCATTCCAAGATGACGGCCGAGCGCATGGCGGCCCTCGTGACGAGCTTCGGACCAGAGCAACTGATTGTCGATTCTGCTTGCGACTGGGGCGTTTCTGATCCGCTCTCGGTGCCCAAGACAGCAAAACTGATGGCCAAGCAGGGTGTGCCGGAGGCCGCGGTCAAACTTGTCACCTACACCAACGCCCTTACGGTCTACGGCAAGAGCGGACAAATGGCAGAGACCGACTGGCTGTCACCGCCGGCTATCGACCAGAGAACGCTCTATCAAGGCAACACTGTGCTGCGGGGCGGACAAACACCCAGGGTTGGCCAGCCGGACTCGTGATCAAGCCGATCACGCTCGAACTTGGCCGCAACGATCAGCACGAGAGCGCAGCCGAAGGGCAAGCGAGCGCAGCTTCATCAACTCCTCTTCGCTGACGGAACTGAGTACCGCACAAGATCGTTTCCTGGAGTTGACAGTTAAGCGATAGAAAGGACACACAATGGCAAAGAACACGATTTGCCTGTGGTATGACAAGGACGCCGAGGCTGCTGCCCGCTTCTACGCCCAGACATTTCCCGACAGCGCGGTGGGTGCCGTCCACCGTGCGCCGAGTGACTACCCATCGGGCAAGGCGGGCGACGTTCTGACGGTGGAATTCACAGTCGCCGGCATTCCGTGTCTTGGCCTCAACGGTGGTCCCGCGTTCAAGCACACCGAAGCCTTCTCCTTCCAGATCGCTACCGACAATCAGGAAGAGACCGATCGCTACTGGAACGCCATCGTGGACAATGGCGGCCAGGAGAGTGCGTGCGGTTGGTGCAAGGACAAGTGGGGGGTGTCCTGGCAAATAACGCCGCGCGTTCTGACCGAAGCGCTGGCTGCCGGTGGCGATGAGGCAAGGCGCGCGTTTGATGTGATGATGGACATGAGGAAGATCGACGTTGCCGCGATCAAGGCCGCGCGGCGCGGGTGACGGTGCGCCGTCTGGTGCCGCCGTCTTTTGCGTAGGGATCTCACGTCAGAATTCAGGATTATGGAATCGCGCGCCTTTCCCCTCCCCTTGTGGAGGAGGAACAAGCGCGTGCGAGAGGCCAAGTGCGCCGTCTGCATGCTCTGAAAATGCTCTAGATAGCACACTAGATAGCACACTGTGCTTACGATCTTCGAACGTCCCAGGAATGCGTTCGATAGCGCGCTAGAAAATTGCCGCCATCCCGATCTTTACGCCGTCCTTATTCGCGCGGGCGGATTTCCCAATCGAGACCTTATGCCGTCCTGGCGCACTCTGCCCTCCACCACACGAACTTGGAGGAGCAGCAGCATGCTCGACCTCGTCTTCCTCGCTCTCGGCCTGGGCGGCTTCGCTCTGATGGGTGCCTACGCTGCGCTCTGCGACCGGCTCTAGGAGGCGCCCATGAGTGATCCCATCATCGGTCTGTTGATCGCCGTCGGGCTCGGCGCCTACCTGATTTACACCCTGCTTCGGCCCGAACGTTTCTGATTCTGGAAAGGTCAATCCATGACACCCGTTGGTTGGCTGCAGATCGCGCTGGTGCTCGGCGCGGTCCTCGTCTGCGCCTGGCAGCTCGGCCTCTATATGGCCCGCGTATTTCAGGCCGAGAAAACATTTCTCACGCCAGTGCTGCTGCCTGTCGAGCGCGCGTTCTACAACGCTGCGGGCATCAGGTTCGAGAAAGAGCAGTCCTGGCTCACATACACGCTCGCGATGCTCGCCTTCAACGCGCTTGGATTTCTCGTACTCTACGCGCTCATGCGATTGCAGGCGCTGTTACCGCTCAACCCGCAGGGGTTCGCCGGGGTGGCGCCCGATCTTGCCTTCAACACGGCGATGAGCTTCGCGACCAACACGAACTGGCAAGCTTACGGCGGCGAGACGACCATGAGCCACCTCGTGCAGATGGCTGGTCTTACCGTGCAGAACTTCCTTTCGGCTGCGACCGGCATCGCGTTGGCAATCGCCGTAACGCGCGCCTTTGCGCGCAGCTCGGCACAGACGCTGGGCAACTTCTGGGTCGATATGACCTGCGCAACGCTTTACGTGCTGCTGCCGCTGTCTGTCCTGGTTGCCATCACTTTTGCATTGACCGGTGTGCCGCAGACCCTGGCCGGCAGTGTCGAGGCGACGACGCTGGAGGGCGCAAAGCAGACGATCGCGCTCGGCCCCGTTGCCAGTCAGGAGGCGATCAAGCAGCTCGGCACAAACGGCGGCGGCTTCTTCAACGCCAACGCCGCTCATCCCTTCGAGAACCCGAATGCCTGGTCGAACGCACTCTCGATCTGGAGCATGCTGCTGGTGGCGACTGCCCTCACGTTCACCTTCGGACGGATGGTCGGCGACAGGAGGCAGGGTCTCGCGCTGCTGTTCGCGATGTATGCCCTGCTGATTGCGGCAACCGCCGTCGTCTACTGGGCGGAGGCATCCGGCAATCCGCTGCTTGCCAAGGAGGGTGTCGACATTGCCGCCGGCAACATGGAGGGCAAGGAGATCCGTTTCGGGCAGGCGCTTTCGGCCCTCTATGTGGTCGCCACGACTGGCCTGTCCTGCGGTGCCGTCAACACCATGCACAATTCCCTGATGCCACTCGGCGGATCAGTGCCTCTCTTCCTGATGCAGCTCGGTGAGATCCTGCCGGGCGGAGTCGGCTCGGGCTTGTACGGCATGATCGTCGTTGCGCTGCTGACGGTGTTCATCGCCGGCCTTATGGTTGGCCGCACGCCTGAATACCTCGGCAAGAAAATCGAGGCGCGCGAGATGAAGCTCGCCATGCTGGCGGTTCTGATACTGCCGCTCGTCATCCTCGGCTTCTCGGCGGCGTCTGCGATGCTGCCCAAGGCGCTCGAAAGCCTGGCCAACCCAGGTCCGCGCGGCTTGACCGAGATTCTCTATGCCTACTCGTCCGCAACTGGCAACAACGGATCGGCGTTCGCGGGGCTCTCTGCCAATACGACTTGGTACAACACCACTCTAGGCATCGCCATGCTGCTCGGCCGCTTCGCCTACATCGTGCCGGTGATGGCGATTGCGGGCGCTCTGGCGGCCAAAAAGAAAGTGCCGGTCTCGCCAGGCACTTTCCCGACGCACGGGCCTCTGTTCATCGGCCTGCTCATCGGCGTCATCCTGATCCTTGGCGGACTGCAGTACTTCCCGGCCCTCGCACTCGGCCCGATCGTCGAGCACTTCCTGATGCATGCCGGCAAGACCTTCTGATGGAGCGCACCATGGCTCGTGCCAAGACGACGTCACTCTTCGATACCGGGATCCTGCGGCAGGCCGCGCTTGACGCGGTCGCGAAACTGGCTCCCGCCAAACTTGTGCGAAACCCCGTCATGTTCGTGACCGGCGCAGTGGCGGTTCTCGTCACGCTCGTCTTCATCCGCGATCTGCTTTACGTGCGGGCCGGCCTTAGCTTCACCGGGCAAATTGCAGCCTGGCTGTGGTTCACGGTGATTTTCGCTAATTTCGCGGAGGCGATCGCGGAAGGGCGGGGCAAGGCCCATGCCGATGCCCTGCGGTCCACTCGAAGCGACACGCAGGCGAAAGTTCTCTTGCATCCAGATGATCCCGCCGACGATCTGTGGGAGCCGAAATCAGCAGATTTTCTCGATGTCGGGGAGGTGGTGCTGGTCGAGGCAGGAGAAACGATTCCGGCCGACGGTGAAGTCGTGGCCGGTATCGCCTCGGTCAACGAGTCCGCGGTCACAGGTGAATCGGCGCCCGTCATCCGCGAATCCGGCGGTGACCGCTCGGCCGTCACGGGCGGAACGGTCGTGCTATCCGACTGGATCAGAGTGCGCGTCACGTCGGCTCCGGGCTCGTCCTTTCTCGATCGCATGATCGCGCTTGTCGAAGGCGCACAACGGCAGAAAACACCCAACGAACTCGCGCTCTCGGTCCTGCTGTCCGGGATGACGCTGATCTTTCTGATCGCCGTTACGACCCTGTGGGGACTTGCCGGCTATTCCGGCACCATCTTGTCGGTCACGGTTCTGGTCGCGCTGCTGGTCACGCTGATCCCGACCACGATCGGTGGGCTGCTTTCCGCAATCGGCATCGCCGGCATGGATCGTCTGATCCGGTTCAACGTCATGGCGACATCCGGGCGGGCCGTGGAAGCCGCAGGCGATGTCGACACGCTTCTCCTTGACAAGACCGGCACGATCACTTTCGGCAATCGGCTTGCAACCGCTTTCATCCCCGCTCCAGGCTTCACCGACAACGACATCGCTGCGGCGGCACTGCTTTCATCGCTCTCCGACGAGACGCCGGAAGGCCGCTCGATCGTGGCTCTCGCCAAAGGTAACCATGCGCAGACCGAGCCTGATCTGCGATCGCATGCGCCGGCATTCATCCCATTCTCGGCGCAGACAAGAATCTCGGGCATCGACGTCGATGGGCGCCAGATCCGCAAAGGGGCCGTCGATGCGGTGCTCAGAGCCATCGGCATGCCCCTGAACGACACACCCGCCGCTTTCCGCGAGGCCGTCGAGCGCATCTCCCGCACCGGTGGCACGCCACTCGCAGTTGCCGACGGCAACCGGCTGCTCGGCGTCATACATCTCAAAGACGTGGTGAAGCCTGACATCAAGGAACGCTTTGCGGCCTTGCGCGCGATGGGCATCAAGACTGTAATGGTCACCGGCGACAACCCGGTCACCGCCGCGGCTATCGCCTCGGAAGCCGGCGTCGATGACTACATCGCCGAAGCCACGCCGCAGGACAAACTTGCCTATATCAAAGCCGAGCAGGGCAAGGGCCGTCTGATCGCGATGTGCGGCGATGGCACAAACGACGCGCCTGCCCTGGCGCAGGCTGATGTCGGCGTCGCAATGCAGTCTGGAACTCAGGCTGCCCGCGAGGCCGGCAACATGGTCGATCTCGACAGCAATCCAACCAAGCTCATCGAAGTGACCGAAATCGGCAAGCAACTCCTGATGACGCGCGGCTCGCTGACGACGTTCTCGATCGCCAACGATGTCGCCAAGTACTTCGCGATTATCCCGGCGCTGTTCCTGGCAACCTATCCGGAGCTAGGAGCGCTCAACATCATGCACCTGGCGACGCCTGAAAGCGCCATCCTGTCGGCAGTCATCTTCAATGCGCTGATTATCGTGGCGCTGATCCCGCTGGCGCTCAAAGGCATCGCTTACCAGCCGGTCGGCGCCGCCGCCCTCTTGCGCCGCAACCTGCTCGTCTACGGGCTCGGTGGACTGATCGTGCCCTTCGTCGGCATCAAGCTTATCGACCTCGCCGTCTCGGCGTTGCGGCTCGCCTGAAGGAGACCTCCCATGCTTGCGCATGTTCGTCCCGCACTGGTCATGATGGTGCTCTTCACCCTGCTTACAGGGCTCGCCTACCCACTGGCGATGACTGGCTTGGCGCAGCTCGTCTTTCCGTCGGCCGCAAACGGTAGCCTAATGATCCGAGCCAATACGATCGTCGGCTCGGAGCTTGTCGGCCAGTCCTTCACATCGGACCGGTATTTCTGGCCACGGCCGTCTGCTGCCGGTGACAAGGGATATAATGCCGCCAGTTCGTCCGGCTCCAACCTCGGTCCGCTATCCAAGAAGTTGATCGAGCGCGTGAACGGGGATGTGGCAGCCCTGCACAAGGCCGGCGCAACAAGCCCCATCCCGGTCGACGCGGTAACCGCCTCGGCGAGTGGGCTTGATCCGCATATCTCGCCCACATTTGCTGCCCAGCAGGTCGCGCGTATCGCGGCGGCCCGAAAGATTCCCGAGGCGCAAGTCCGCGAGCTCGTCGAACGGGCAACCGAGCAACCGTTCCTTGGGCTCTTCGGAGAGCGGCGAATCAACGTGCTCCGATTGAATCTTGCTCTTGACGCGGCCCCGCCCCCCGGTGCCGGATAGGGCGTGATGGCCGAACAGAGCACCACATCCTCCAAGGAGAAGCGCCCTTCCCCCAAGGCGCTGCTCGAGCTTGCCGCAAGGGAAAACCGCGGCAAGCTCAAGGTGTTTCTCGGCATGGCGCCCGGCGTCGGCAAAACCTACGCCATGCTCTCCGCCGCGCGAGCCCAGAAGGCAGAGGGCGTCGATGTCCTCGTCGGGGTCGTCGAAACACACGGACGATCCGAGACCGCGGGCTTGCTCGACGGCCTAGAGGTTCTGCCACGCAAACCGGTCCCTTACCGCCGCCGCACGCTGATGGAATTCGACGTCGAGGCGGCCATCGCGCGCAGGCCGAAGCTTCTGCTCGTCGACGAGTTCGCCCATACGAACGCGCCTAGCCTGATCCACCCCAAGCGCTACCAGGATGTGGAAGAGATCCTTCGTAACGGCATCGATGTCTGGACCACGCTCAACATCCAACACCTCGAAAGTCTGCAAGACGTCGTTCAGAAGATTACCGGTGTCCGTGTGCAGGAGACTGTCCCTGACAAGGCAATCGAGAAGGCCGACGAAATCGTCGTCGTCGACCTGCCACCGGAGGAGCTCATTCAACGGCTGAAAGAGGGCAAAGTCTACTTGCCGGACAACGCTCGCCGCGCCATCGATCAGTTCTTTCGCCCGAGCAACCTCACCGCGCTGCGCGAGCTAGCCTTGCGCCGCACGGCCGACCGCGTTGACGAGCAGATGCTGGCCCAGCTTCGCCAGCAGGGAATCGAAGGCCCGTGGCCGACCGCGGAACGCATATTGGTCTGCGTGGGTAGCGACGCACATTCCGAGGCTGTGATACGCGTGGCGAGCAGGCTCGCAAGAGCACAGAAGTCCGAATGGATCGCGTTGCACCTTAGCCCGAGCGACCGGGAGATCGCTGACCGTGCCGTGGTTCGCCGCACCGAGAAGATGATGCGTCTCGCCGAGCGCCTCGGTGCGAGCACAGCGCGGCTCAATGCAACCGATCTCGCTGGCAATATCCTCTCTTACGCAAAGCGCAACAATATCACGCAGATTATCATCGGCCGCTCGAAGGCAGGACGCATCGGCCGTCTGCTGGGCCGTTCCCTTTCGCGCGACCTAGTCCGGCGGGCAGACGGCCTGTCGGTTCTGATTGTGGCGCCGGAAGCAGACAAGCCGTCCAAAGGTCATCTCCCTGCGACACCTCAAAGGGACTGGACATCGTCTGCGACATTGGCCACGTCGATTGCGGTTGCCACAGGCGCAGTCACAGCATCAGTCCTGGCCGGGCTCGCGCTCGAGCAGGTCACGCGGCTGCCGAACCTATCGATGGTTTTCCTGCTCGCCGTGCTCTTATGCGGCATGCGGTTTGGTACACTGTCGGCGATTGCGGCGTCAGTGTTGTCGTTCTTTGCCTACAACTTCTTCTTCATCGGCCCGCGCCACACCTTCACCATCGCCGAGCCTCATGAACTGCTGTCACTGTTTATTTTCCTGGCTGTCGCCTTTGTAACCGGATCGCTGGCCGGCCGGCTGAGGGAGCAGGCGACAGCCACGCGCGAGCGCGCGGAAGCGATGCAGGCGCTGTTCGATTTCTCTCGCAAGCTCTCCGGTGCGCCCAAGCTCGACGACGTGCTCTGGTTGCTGGCAAGCCAGGTCGCAGCGATCGCCAAAGGTAAATCTGTCGTTCTTCTCGATCAGGGCAAGGGGCTCTCGATCGAGAGCGGTTGGCCGCCGGAAGATGAGCTGGCCACATCGGATTGGGCGGCGGCACGATGGGCAAATGAGAAGCAAGAGCCTGCCGGGCGAGGCACCGAAACATTACCATCGGCGCGCTTCCACTTCCGCCCTATACTTGGCTCAAAGGGCTCGATTGGAGCTGTTGGCATCGATCCGGGTGATGCAGACGATGCGATGAGTGACTCCGTAGCCTCAACGCTGCAGTCCTTCATCGAGCAGGCCGCCGTGGCCATCGAGAGGATCGCGCTTGTCGAGCAGGCGTCCAAGGCCGAAACCGCCGCAGAGGGCGAGCGCCTGCGAGCCGCGCTCCTGTCGTCGATCTCGCATGACCTGCGCACCCCGCTTGCCTCGATAGTGGGATCGGTTACAAGCCTTCGGACGCTCGGTGATCGCATGCCCAGGTCCGACCGAAGCGATCTTCTGGCGACGATCGAGGAGGAGGCCGGCCGCCTGTCGCGCTTCGTCTCAAACCTGCTCGACATGACGCGGCTGGAAGCCGGGGCCATTGATATCCGCCGCGACTGGGTGGACGTCAGGGACGCTGTCGCCAGTGCGATCGACCGCGCGCGTAAGGCGTTCCCCGGGCGGAAGATCGAGAGCACCATGCCCGACACGTTGCCGCTCATTCGTGGCGATGCGGCCCTGTTGGAGCAAGTCATGCTCAATCTGCTCGACAATGCCCACAAGTACAGCGATCTGAACTCTGCCACCGAAGTCAAAGTGACGTCGGGGCCTGCCGAGATCATGCTGACCGTGTCTGACCGCGGGATCGGCATTCCTGCTGAGGCCCTGGAGAAGGTGTTCGACAAGTTCTATCGTGTCGCCGGCAGCGATGGCCGTGCGCCGGGGACGGGCCTTGGCCTGTCGATCTGTGCCGGCATCGTCAAAGGCATGGGCGGTGCTATCAAGGCAGAGAGCCCGATTGTGGACAAAAGAGGGACACGCATCACCGTCACCCTGCCGATCGAGGCCAACGGCCTGTCGCGGCAGACGGGGGGCCTGTCATGACAGCTCATCGCGTCCTGGTCGTCGACGACGAGCCGCAGATTCAGCGGTTCCTGAAGCCGAGCCTGGGTGCCGCCGGCTACGAGGTCATTGCCGCGGTCAACGGGTCGCAAGCGCTCAAGGCCGCCGCCACGCAAGCGCCGGACATCATTCTGCTCGATCTCGGCCTGCCCGACATGGACGGCAAGGACGTGATCGCCGAGCTGCGCACGTGGTCGAAGGTGCCGATCGTTGTGCTCTCTGCGCGTGACCGCGAGGCGGAAAAGATCGCCGCACTCGATCTCGGTGCCGACGACTACGTCAATAAGCCGTTCGGCATCGGCGAACTGATGGCACGCCTCAGGACGGCCTTGCGTCACGCTACTCAGAGCGCAGGGCAAGTCGCGCAGGTGGTCAGTGGTGACCTCGTCATCGACATCGCCGCGCATTCGGTTACCCGCTCCGGCACACCAATCAAGCTGACGCCGAAAGAGTTCGAGCTCCTCGCCATCCTTGCCCGCAACGCTGAGCGTGTCGTTACACACCGTCAGATATTGACCTCCGTCTGGGGTCCGGCCCACACCGAAGACCTTCAGTACCTGCGCGTCTTCATCGGCCAACTGCGGCAGAAGCTGAAACGCAAGCCAGACGATGTCGAGTTGATCCAGACCGAAGCGGGTATCGGCTATCGCCTTGTCCCGTAGGTGTGCAGTCAGCATTTCAGCCCGGAACGGCCAATCTCGGCCGGGGCGTGACGCTCATTTGCCGCGACGGCAAAGTGGCCTGGCCCGGCGCCGGACCGGACCGGAACAGGTCAACGCGATGGTGGAAGGCGTGACGGTTGATGGACTGTCCTGTTCGCGAGGGTGTTCAAAGCACCATCCCCCATTGCGCTTTAGCGGCCCCCCTGGATGTAGTGTTCAAGCTGTTCGATGATGAATTTCTGATCGGCAATAATGCTTTTGACCATATCGCCGATCGAAACGATACCCACGACCTTCTTGTGTTCGAGGACGGGCAGATGGCGCACGGCTTTTGCAGTCATGACCGCCATGCATTCCTCCACCGTCTGATCCTGTCGAGCGCATATAACCCTTGTCGACATGATCTCCCTGACCAGAGTTCCGGGTGACGTACGTCCCAGCAATGCGATCTTCCGGGCGTAATCCCGTTCAGTAATAATGCCGGCGAGGTGGCCATCGTCTAGAACCACCAGTGCACCGATCCGGTGCTCTGCCATTGTCTTGAGTGCGTCGAAGACGGAGGCGTCCGGACGAATATGATGTACGTCGCGGCCTTTCTCGCTGAGCACATGTCGTACGGTTGGCATCCTATTATCAGCTTTCAGCGTTCGGGTGGCACGATCGCTCGCTTGCCTGGGCCATCACAACAGACCGGCGTCTTTCCTTGAGCCGGCCTCGGCTAACTAGTCCCGCGCACTAATGTGTGCGTGCGGGACGTCGGCCATCAGCGAGTGGAAATTCTGACCGGTGACGTGAACCAGAGTACGGTGGTCGCCTCCTTCGAAATAGATGTCGTCAAAACCTTCGAAGCTGTCGTCCATCACGGCCATCAATCCATAGGCGCCGGCGACGGGCGGGACCGAGCCCAATTCGCAGTCGCCAAATATCATAGACGCTTCAGTTTCGGTCGCCAATTCGATCGGTTGTTGAAGCCAATTGGAAAACGCCTCGATCTGTACATGGCACGAGGCCGGTACGATCGCCAAAAGATACCCGTCGTTACGTCTCATGAGGACGCCCTTGGCCAAATTGTCTTCGGGTATGGAACTGGCGTGCGCTGTCGCCGATGAGCATAGGGTGTGCTCATGGGTCGTGACGTCATAGGGAACGCCCCGATCGTCGAGATACTGCTCGAGTGATAATGCGATACCCATGGCAAGTCTCCTATCCTACCATCCGCTAGACGGTCATTGGCGGCCGGAGAACCCAGACTGCACTTTCGCTTATCCAGGCCGCCGATCGATGGACGCAAACGGGATCCAGTCGAACTCGACCCTATGAGCGCAAGCGTATGCGCCATCAACCGTGCTTCTTATCTAAAAAAGTTTAGTCCCTTTGCCGGGCGCTCGCAACGAATTGCCGTTACCTCGGGGCGAGTTTTACGAAGTATCTTCACGTGCGCAGAATTGAGGTACGAAGAAGATTCCGGAGCCACCTCGTTGTTCAGGCGCCAAGCTTGCTGCACCGCAATCGCTCCGCCCTGCGCGGTCCGGGCGAGCCCGTGGAGTTGAGGGGATCTTGTTGGCGGTGCGCCATTGCCGGTCTGACGAAGCTGAACGCGTTTCCAAACAGCTCCTTCCTCTGTCCGGCTCGACCGGGCTGACAATCCTTCACCATGCGCAATGGTTGTTCTGGCGCTGGTCCATGGCTGGGCGCACTCTTGGCATCCCTGTCCAGACCTCGTGGAGACTGTTATGACCCGTACTGCACTGCTCGCGGCATCGGCTGCCGTTTCCGTTCTTTGTCTGTCCTCCGGCGCAGAGGCCGGCGGATGTCTGCGTGGCGACCGGATCGAGACCCGGCTGTCGACGGCAGTGCAACGCACCGACCGCCTGCTCCAGCGTGTTGGTGATCGGATTGTGCGCGTGGGCGATCGGATGTTGTCCTGGGTTCACAGGCGTCCCCGCGCATAGCGCAGTGGCGTGAAGCTTATCATCCCGATGTCGTTTTTAAGGTTCGGCTGACGTGGCCTTGGATGGTACGGCGCCTGAGGCGTCCGTCATTCCTGATTGCGCTTCGGGTGCCCACCTGCATCCGCGCACTCATCGTCCGATGCTGCTGATCGACATGGACCATGAGCAGCGCGGGCGTTGTGTTGACGCCCGAGATCACCGCGATCAGCCGGTCCACGCTTTGTCTTAGCGCTGGCGCTGGCTCAATCGATGATGTGATATCCTCCATCAATATAGATCGTGTCACCGGTCATCAACTTCGCGCCGTCAAGGGCTAGAAAAGCGACGGCCAAGCCAACATCATCGATCGATACGAGGCTATGAGTTGGAGCCTTGGACTCTGCCTTCTTCAACAGCTCGTCAAAATCGCTGATCCCCGAGGCCGCGCGCGTTTTCAGGGGGCCTGGGGATATCGCGTGCGCGCGAATTCCTTTAGGACCAAGCTCTGCTGCAACGTAGCGTGTGGCGCATTCCAAAGCGGCCTTGACAGGACCCATGATGTTATAGTTTTCGACCACCAACTGTGAGCCATAGTAGGTCATCGTAAAAAGCGTTCCGCCGTCTTTCATGAGCGGCTCAGCTAATTTTGCCATGCGGATGAATGACCAGCAGGACAATTCCATGGCCTTGAGGAAGCCGTCCTTCGAGCAGTCGACGACACGGCCTTGAAGATCCTGCTTGGGTGCAAATGCTATTGAGTGCAGCACTATGTCGAGCTTACCCCATTTTCTTTCTATAGCTTCGAATACCCCCTCCAGGTCCCCAGGCTGCTCCACGTTCATCGGCAGGTAAATGGCAGGCTTGATCTCGGACAACAGGGGGTCGACGAACCGCTTCGTCTTCTCGTCGCGATAGGTAATCGCGAGTTCGGCGCCAAGCGCGTCAAACGCCTTGGCGCATCCCCAGGCGATCGACTGGTCGTTGGCGATCCCGGTAACGAGCGCCTTTTTTCCTTTAAGCAGCTTGAACGAAGCAGGGTTCTTCATCGGACCTCCTTACCTAGGCGCGTGTTTGAAGCCTCCATACAATCGAGCGTGTGCCGGGCAATCATCAATTCTTCGTCGGTAGGTATGACGTAGCATGCAATCCGCGATTGTCCCGTCGAGATCAGCGGGTCGCCGTGTTCGTTTGCTTGCTCATCCATTTCGAGTCCCAGCCAAGCCAACCGCTTCGCTACGGCTGTCCGTATTGCGGGTGCGTTCTCGCCAATGCCCGCGGTGAATACGAAGCCATCCAGTCCTTCCATAGTGGCCGCGAGCGCCCCCGCGAAAGCAGCAATGCGATAGACGAAATAATCCAGCGCTAGTCGCGCATTGGGCTCTTTGCTAGCCAGCAATACGCGGACATCATTGCTGACGCCCGAAAGTCCTTTGAGACCGCAATCGTGATAGAGGAAGTGCTCAACCTGGGCTGGGGCCATGCCCTTCTGTTGAACGAGGAAGAGAACCACGCCTGCATCGAGTTGACCGGGTCTCGTGCCCATTGGCAACCCATCGAGAGCCGTAAAGCCCATCGTGCTGTCGATGCTCTTGCCGTTTGAGATCGCACACATGGACGCGCCGCTGCCCAGGTGCGCCACGATGATTTTGCCCTGCGCAATAGACGGTGCGATCGTCTTCAGGCGCTCGGCGATGAATTCGTATGACAGGCCGTGGAAACCGTAGCGGCGGACGCCTTCAGCATAAAGAGACTCCGGTATGGCGTAACGATCGGCGAGTGTGGAGTGAGTGCGATGAAATGCGGTGTCAAAACAAGCCACCTGCACCACATTCGGCAGTCGCTCGTGGATAATTTTGATTGGCGTCAGATTGTGCGGCTGATGCAGCGGAGCAAGCGGCACCAAAGGTTCCAGTCTTTCGATGACGTCGCCGTCAATGACAGTGGGGGCTGAAAAGTGAATGCCCCCGTGGACAACTCGGTGACCAACAGCGACCGGCAATGCGCCGCCAAGGTACTCGCGAAGAGCCTGAACAACCTGCTCGAGCGCTTGATGCGGTGTTGCCAACTCGCCCGCGGGCCAACGCAGATCTTTCAGAATCTCCCCTCGAGCGCTCTTCATAACGAGGTGTGGATCAACTCCAATTCCTTCGACCTGCCCCTTGACGAGGCGGTCGAGCTTTTGGCGATGCTCGATTGCAAATAGCTGGAATTTCAGACTCGAACTGCCAGCGTTCAGCACGAGTATGGTTTCGCTCATGTTATCATGACCGGATAGGCGCGTGCGCCCGCAGGCTATGCGCGTACACGCTTGCTATTGCACACGAAGCTAGGCGAGTCCGAACATTATCGGCACGTGACGTCAGGATAACCGGAACTCGGGCGCCGACGACGATTCCGGCAGCATCGGCACCGGAAAGGAAGGAAAGATTTTTGGCGAGCATGTTGCCAGCTTCGAGGTCTGGCACGACAAGAATGTTGGCGCGTCCCGCGACTTCCGACCTGATACCCTTTATGGCTGCGGCCTCAAGGCTAATTGCATTATCGAACGCCAAAGGTCCGTCCAACACGCCACCGGTGATCTGCCCGCGATCCGCCATTTTGCATAATGCGGCAGCGTCTATTGTCGAGGGAATGCTGACCGTTACGGTTTCGACCGCTGAAAGTATAGCAACCTTTGGCGTGCCAAGCCCAAGCCCCTGAAAGAGATCGATGGCATTCTGGACGATATCGCGTTTTGCCATGAGATCAGGAAAGATATTGACGGCTGCGTCGGTGATGAACAGCGTCTCAGGATGATTTGGTACATCCATAATAAAGACGTGACTAATGCGGCGGCCGGTTCGAAGTCCCGTGTCCTTCTTAGTCACCTCAAGAAGAAGCTCGTCGGAATGGAGGCTGCCTTTCATTAGAATTTCCGCGCGGCCCAATCGCACGAGTTCAACGGCCTTGAACGCAGCGTCGTGACTGTGTGCGGCTTCGATAATCTCGACGCCCTCAAGCGACAGTTTCAACTTGTCCGCAACCGCCTTTATTTTTGACGTCGGGCCGATCAACGCCGGCACAATGAGACCAGCGTCGGCGGCCTCCATCGCACCCTTCAGCGACGTCTCATCACAGGGATGCGCGATTGCTGTCGAAACCGCCGGCAACGTCTTTGCCTGCGCGATGAGCCGTTCATATTTTTCGTGCTTTCTCTTGGGCAAGTTCGCGCTTTTTTCCGGCATGGGAGCCACCATCAAATATGACCCATTGGCTTATGCGGCGTTATCAAGGAAAGTTTCATTGAAGCTCATGCCCACCTGAGGAACATGCCCACTTCGCCCGGCAAGCCACCGGGAAAATTGATTATTTCGCAATGCAATTTGTATCCGAGCGGCTGCATTTCTTGCTTATAGAATATGAAAGCTCGCTTGGCGAAGCCCTCGAGTGACTGCGGCCAATCGGGATCAAGATTGTTGATGCTGCGACCGCCGTCGTTGCAGTAAGAGGCGGGAAAAGTCATCACTTGAATCTGGTGAAGACCATTCTCGGCTGCACGTCGAACCGCTGCGTTGACACGTTCTTTCACTTCAGAGTGGAGGTCCTGGGACATGAAGGCCTCCTGAAGCTCCTTTTTCTGCTTCTCCTTTCTTTCCCGTTCTTTGCGCTCCTCTGCGACCTTCGCATCATCGGCGGTCGCGCTGATCATGTGCAATTCTTGAGGTTTGAGAATTCCGGCCATGGGACTTCCTCTATCTTGGTTTTATGTTTTCCCGTGGGAGCTGTGGCCCTTCTTCAATGGCACAGCACGCACTTCTACGGCAGGGATTTCGGGGGCTGCAAGCGCGGCGGGGTTGTCATGGGCTTTGTCAAACATCGCGTCGATAATTCCCCGTCGCGATATCGCAGTCGTCGTCTGCAGCCCGGTCGTCTCGATCAGCCGGTCGAGCTTCCCCTTCATGATCGAAGCGAGCTTAGGATCGCGTTCAAGCATGGAGGGGATAGCGTTGAGGGCGGCACGTTCGTCTATAATCAGCATAAAGAACTGTTGACGCAGGATCTGCTTGAAGGTCCGTAGAGACAATCCCGCTCCGGTTTCCTCGCGCATCCGGCGCAGGAGCCTGAAGGAACGTTCGTCAATGGCTCCTTCAGGCAATCGAATGTAAATCAGCGCGCGAATCGTCGCCTCAAGCGGCCCGCCAATCGCTATGTTCGACTTCAGTTCCTCAATTCGCTGCTCGACAAGGAGCCGGTAGGCTGCGCCATCACACGGCTTGGGCCTGGGATTTTGCTGTGAACCATTGAGTCCAACCAACGCCTGAACAATGGGAGAGCCGTAGAACGCATGAAACCAGGCTTCCTGCAGTTGGTCTCTCATATTTTGGAAGCCATCGAGTGACGCTACCATAAAATCCGAGAAGGCCTTTTGGGCCTGCCAAAAAATGTTGTTTTCATCGACTGGGCTTCGTGCCTTCTTGGCGCTGTCGATCAGCGGATTGAGCGCGTGCCACATCGGATTGCTGTTTGAAAACATTTCGTACTGCACGCGCGCAGGATGCATTCGTCTGAGAAAGTCCGCCGATGTTTCGTTCGTGAACATTTTCACCCAAGGCTGGGCCAGCGACTTGTAAAGGCCGAGGTTTATTTCCGACAGGCGAGCGGCGGCGGCGAACTTGCGCTCGTCATCGAGACTGTTTCCCCCTAACGCTCGAATATCGTCGAGGGTTCGGGTTTCGAAGCGCGCAAGATATTCGCCACCAATGAGATCAACGGTCGGATGCTTCTGGTCCTTGGGCGTAAAAACGGCTTCATAGAGGCCCGGTGGGAGGACATCTATCAAATCAATATTGCTCGCAAATTCGTCGTGCTCCTTCTTCGCAACCGAGCCCGACACAAAAATTCCAAGGTGGCCGATGTCTGAGTGCACGGAGTAGACGATCGTCTGGCCATGAACCCTGATGTCGTCGACGCTGTCGTATAGATCGAGAATCCAACCAAGGGCCTGCTGCGGCGGCGTGATGTTGTCCCCTTGTGAGCAGAAAACAACAATGGGTGTGCGAATATTGCGCATATCCACATGTGTGCCGTCCGATAGAATGACCTCGGCCGTCGCAAGCTTGTTCCCAACGAAAAGGTTGTCGGCGATAAACTGCATCTCCTCCGCGTTGAGGAGAACATGGCCACCCCACCACTGCTCAAACTCCAGATAGCGTGGTGCTTCAGTGTCCACCTTAGAGTAGAGATTGTAGGTCTTGGTCCAGTAGGTGTTGGCCGGATTGAGATTCTCAAAATTCGTGACGAGCCAGGCGCCATCGAATTTCCCGGCTCCCAAGTCGCCTGTGAGGGCCGTCATCCAAGTGCCACCGATAAGACCGCCGGTGTATCGCATCGGGTTCTTGCCGCGCACACCTGCCCAATATGAGAGTGGTGAGCCAGCCAGAATAATTGGTCCGAAAAGATCTGGCCGCAACGCGGCAACGATCATCACCGCCCAACCGGCCTGGCAATTTCCGATAACTGCGGGACGGCCTTCAGCCGATGGATGAGATGCGATCACGCGCTCCAAAAAGGTAATTTCCGCGTGAGCGATGTCTTCGATCGTCTGACCCGCCATGGGTTCGGGCAGGAAGCCGACGAAGTAGCAGGGATGGCCAGCCTTCAATGCCACACCGATCTCGCTATCCGGCTTGAATCCGCCGATACCGGGACCGTGTCCCGCGCGAGGATCGACCACAACGAATGGCCGTTTTCTCTCGTCGATGATCACACCCTCGGGCGGCCTTATCCGCACCAAGGCGTAGTTGACGGGACGAGGCAGTTTGCGCCCATCGACGACGAGATCGCATTCAAATTTCAGGACATGGGGAGCGGCCTTGGCCGAATGCTCCTCGTAGCGCTCAGAGCGTTGACGCATCACATCGAAGAAGAGTAATCCGCGCTGGCACGCGTCTATCCAATAGTTCCAGGCGTCCAAAGCCGGGTTGCCGGGCTCAGAGCGAGAACCGCTGTCGATCAGCGGGCGCGCTGAAGACGTTTCATTGACCTCCTTCACCTTCTTCATTGCACTGCCTCCGCTCGATGATTGGTCCAACCAACTGCGACAGTACGGCGTATGCATTGGCCGACCACAAAAATAAAATTATTCGCTTCAGGCAACATACGATTGCTCCAGTCAGCTCGGCGATAAGTACGCCGGCCTTGAGCGCATTTAATATGGCTGTGTTGGTTTGGTTCGTTCGCCTCGATCCAAAAGCTGCAATTCAACGTGGGCAATTCCTGCCTCATGATGTACCGACATGGAAATGCCACTTCGCCGGAAGACCTTTAGCATTGCGGTATTGCCGGGCAGCACCTCTGCCACAAACCGAGTAATGCCCGCTCCTTTGGCTATATCGCCCAACTCGCGGAGAATAATCCCTGCAAGTCCCTGACGCTGGTAGTCTTCTTCGATCGTAAAGGCGATTTCCGCAACGTCGGGCTTGAGCGGAAACAACCGAACATAACGGCCGCCGCCAATAATCACTTCTTTGGCTGCTATTGCCACGACAGCGACGAGCGCAACTGTATGATCAAAGTCGACGTGAGTTGCTGACCTCAATTCATCATCGCTTATGTTGTGCTTCACGCTCATGAAACGCGTATAGATCGATTGCGGATCGAGTGCCTGAAAGGCCGCGAGAAGCCGTGCCTCGTCATCGGCCGAGATCGCACGCAGTGTGAACTGCGTTCCATTCCTGAGAGCGAACTGACGACGATAGCTACGCGGGTCCATACTTTAGCCTGCTAACCGGGCTAGAATTTTTCCGAGATCATCCGGAATTGCAGATCGTGTGTAAGCTTCGGGTTTTTGACGTTGCGTTTTGGCAGTTTGACTTTTTCGCGAGGTACTTCCTCGTAAGGTATTTTGCTCAGTAAGTGACTGATGATGTTCAGCCGCGCGCGCTTCTTATCGTCCGAGCGTGCGATATACCAAGGCGCCCAAGCCGTGTCCGTCGCCCTAAACATTTCGTCGCGTGCTTCGGTATAGTCATCCCAACGGCTATAGGATTTGAGGTCCATTTTAGACAGCTTCCAGATCTTGCGGCCGTCATCAACGCGAGCTTCGAGCCGTCGCGTTTGCTCTTCGGGGCTGACCTCAAGCCAATATTTGAGAAGGATGATGCCACTCTCGACCATAGCCTTTTCCACGCCGGGTGCCGCGTCCAAGAACTTCTTCACCTGGTCTTCGGTGCAGAACCCCATCACTCTTTCTACACCGGCGCGATTGTACCAACTCCTATCAAAAATCACGATTTCGCCGGCGGCAGGGAGATGCGGCATATATCGCTGAATATAGAGCTGCGACAGCTCTCGCTCAGTGGGAGCTGGGAGGGCAACAACGCGAAAAGTGCGCGGACTCACCCGGTCGGTAATTGCCTTGATGGTCCCTCCCTTGCCCGCACCGTCACGCCCTTCAAAGACAATGCAGACTTTGCCGCCCTTGTGGCGGACCCATTCCTGCAGTTTGACAAGCTCGACGTGCAGTTTCTTGAGTTCCTTTTCATACGCCTTGCGCTTCAGGAACCCGCCTTGCTTATCGTCCGTCGATCTTTCAATTTTCTCCGCATTATCGTGCTTTGTTTGTTTTGTCATGGCGCTCAACACTTGCGGGTTAGCCGTGAGTGGACTCAATGTCCGCCCGAAAAAACAAGAGTTCTAATCGGCAGCAAGAGTGCCTGCGCTCGCAATATAAGCGCGTGTACAAGCGCTACCGTATCCACAATGTGAAGATAGACTCGTGTCAAAAAGCCAAGATCTTCGTTGGCAAGGCGGGAATGGTTGTTCGAATAGGCATTAACAATGCAGCTCGAGCCCGGCGTTACGTCGTCTAGCCCGTTGTTGAAGAGCGGTTCTAAAAATACAGTAATGGTGCCTTGTTGTGTAACCTGCTTCAGATCAATGAGCTGTTCGCTGGCACGGAATTGGCCCGCAGCAATATAATCTTGAACATCGGTGACCACCAGCGGGATGATAGCCAGCGGCTTTGAAATGCATGTCGCCTCCGCCACCATCCCGACCTGCATGATCTGCGCTTCGATCTGCCCGAAGCCGGCATGGAGCCGGCGCCTGCCGGTAGAGGCTGGGATAAGTATTCCTGCTGGCCGCATGAACGGGTTGACAAAATCACCGACCTTCAAAACAAACTGTTCAATTGTTCCATCTGTCCCAGCGTAGATTGTCGTCTTGTCAAGATCGACCTGCGCTTGCTCGCGTTCAGCTTCGGCGCTTGCCTTTTGGGCGGGCAGTTGCGTATTGAGGCGGATCTCGGTTGCCTCCTTTGCAGCCTCGACGGCCTTGAGGTTGCCCTTCTTGCCTTCGACGGCCACCGTCAGCTTCTCAATTTCGCGTTCCGCGACAATGCCAGCGTTGCGGGCGACCAGCTCCTGCTTCGTCTGCAGCTCATCAATGGCTTGTTGTAGGGCGCTTCTGGCTTGCTCTATCTGCCCTTCTGCCGCAACTATATCGGACTTTGCCGCTATCATCGCAGCTTCGATCTCGGCGATGCGCTTTTGAGATGTGACCAACGCGGCCTCTTGCTTTGAGCTGTCGAGCCTGAACAGCTTCTGGCCTTCCTTCACTTCGTCGGTGAGATTGACATAGATTTCCGCCACCCGGCCTGGCGTTTCCGGAAGGATCGGCACGGTTCTAAAAAACGAGACGGCATTCGATGTCGACGGATGATTATAGAAGATGACCGTTATGAGCAGCACCGTCAGGATAACGCATCCGGTCAGGCCCCATCTCAGCTCATACCAGACAGAATAAATCGTGATTTCGCGGCCTATTCTTTTTCCCTGCCTGTAATAGCGGTACAAAAAGTCAGGCACGATTGTGAACAGCGAGCAGAAGATCAATTCAAGCATCGGCCGCCTCTCCCGCGCTTGTCCTGGCAGCGCCAGGTGCTTTCAACGTGGGGTCCGTCACGTCAGATCCGCCTTCTGTTTCAGCGTCAGGCCGTGCGGATGTCCTGAGGTGAGACAAAATTCGGGGTGTCTCTTGAGATGGCGGCTCAATACCTGCCATCTTTTCCAGTGCAGCAGCCGAACGCTTCGCTGGGGTTTGAAAGTCAGGCAAATCGATCAATGCCAGCAACAGGCCTATCACCCAGAACGCGTGGATATGGGTGAATAGAGCGAGCAAGCCTAGCACAGCGACAATTTCAAACTGCAGCTTCTTATGGCCCAAACGTTCGGGCAACGAATGAAGAGTGAAAAACAGAATGCCAAGACCGAGTATCCCAGCGATCAGGAAAATCGCCGTAAGCACATACAAAATGTCCGTCTCGCCGGGAGCTGTGATGAACCACGGCAGGTGGGACGTCACGGCGGAATGCATTTCAGAACGCACACCAAATTCTCCCCCGCTTCAGGCGGTTAATAAGGCCAGTACCCTCCGCAAATTTCCCGAGCCGAAAAAAAAACAGCGTAGCAGCTTGAAATAGCGTATTCACTCAAACGGACGTCTGCCCTGCTGTGCTGCAACATCAATCTTTGCATTTGCGAGAGTAGCAGCTCGTGGATCGTGACGCGTTGACCTTTTGCGACACTTATTGAGTTCTTCTATTCTAGACCTAAACTTCAAGGACGCCACAAGTCATTTTTTTTAGAACGTAACCAATGCCATGCCCGAGGCCTCTCTAGTGAAGCCGGGTAGATCCAGTATTGACAGAGGCAGAGCAACGGCCAAATGTTGTCGTGACTTCAAGCAGAAACTTCCCGATTGAACCCACGCAAACTCGCGGCACCGGTTGTGATGCCTGCGGTGCGTGCAATGGCTGACAGAGGAGAAAAAACATGTCCAAGAAGGTACTCTGCGCTGTGGACGGCACCGACCACTCCAACCGCGCGATTGAAGTGGCGGCCGAGTTCACAAAAGCGGCAAACGGTGAGCTGGTTCTTCTTGTCGTCGATCAGGTGATGCTGGAAGGCCGCGGCGGCCCGGCTCACAAGCTCGGAGCCGAGAAAGCCAAGAACATGCTGAGCGCGGCGCAGCGCACGGCAGCCGGCGCCGGATGTTCGAACACGCGACTCGTGTCGGTCGCGAGCCGAGACGTGGCGCGCGCAATTTTGAACTATGCCGAAGACGAGAAAGTCGACCACATCGTCGTGGGGACTGGCGAGAAAGGTGCCACATCACGCCTCGTTGTCGGATCGGTCTCCCACGATCTCGTGGTGCGCGCCCATTGCAGTGTGACGGTCGCGCGCTAGGCGCGTGAGACCGCAACCCCGCGCGGGCGCCTCACCACCGCTCTCATGAGAGCCTGGACATCCTCGTCCCGCATCAACATCGGGCCCGGTTCTCGCGTCTCTCCTGGTTCGGCACAAGACGATCAAGCACTGCGCCATCGAGCACCGATGCTGGCATCGGTCAATGTGGTATGGACCATTCCATCATGAGGGAGTCTCGCCGCGTCACGGCTCCCCATTTCCGCGGCGCCGATCCGAACCAGGCAATTTCGCGATAGAGATTGACCCTCATTTTTTAGCTGGCTGGACGGCCAGCCGTTGCGCGTGGATAGGGGGGCTATCTGGTGGCTGGTTGGGAGTGTTCCCAAGAAAGCCGATTCGCGAACGTTCCTTCTATTGCATGGCAAAACGCAAATGGCTGGTGCGAATTGGTGCAAGTGCTTTAACATCGACACACGCGACCTGGATGATAACCTTCCATGATTGAAATCCAGCACGACACTGAACGGCTGCGCAGCCTAGGCGTGGCGGTGATTGCGATTGGCGTCGGCATCGCCGGCCTCGTCTATGGCCGCTCGTTCCTCTTGCCACTAGCTATCGCGATCTTTCTTTGGAGCGTTCTCGAAGCGATCGTGCAGGGTATAACGGGTTTGTCCATTAGGGGACACAGGCCACCACGATCTGTCGCTTTGCTTCTCGGCTTGTTGTCGGTCGGCCTTGGCTTCTACCTCATCACCGGAATTCTTCTCGGACAGGTTGATGCCATCATCGAAACCTGGCCGCACTACGTGGCGCGCTTGCAAACAATCATCAGCAATTTCACGATATGGCTCGGTCCGGGGTGGGCTGCAAAAGTCAAAGAAGCCGTCGGCAAACTCGACATGATGAAGCAGGTTCCGGAGATCATCGCGTCGACACAGTCGTTCGTGATCAACGCCCTGCTCGTCGCCGCTTATCTTGGCTTCTTACTCGTCGAGCGCAACTATATCGCTGCGAAGATTGCTGCCATTTTCCCCGATGAGCAAAAAGCGCGTGAAACGGCAGGTGTTTTCAATCGAATATCATTGAGCGTCCAACGCTATATCTGGATCAAGACCCTCGTAAGCATTCTGACTGGCGTTACGTGTTACGTTGTTCTGCGTCTGATCGGCATTCACTTTGCTGAAACGTGGGCGCTCCTGATCTTCGTCCTGAACTTTATTCCCAACATCGGATCCATCATCGGTGTAGCGTTTCCCGCGCTTCTCGCGCTGGTTCAGTTTGATACCGTTGGCCCGTTCGTTGTGCTCGTTGCCAGCTTGACCGCCATTCAAATGGCGATCGGTAGTGTTCTGGAGCCCATGCTGATGGGGAACACACTCAACATGAGTCCGCTCTCTATCATCCTCGGCCTCGCATTCTGGGGCACAATCTGGGGTATTGTCGGCATGTTCCTCAGTGTCCCTATTTTGGTTGTTGTCATGATCGTATGTGCGAACATTCCGAGCTGGCGTTGGATCGCGATCCTGCTTTCCAAGGATGGAAACATAGACGGCGAGCCGCAGAAGGCGTGAGCCCAACGCTCACTCCAAGGCCGTCTAGCCCGCAGCCGCGTGCTCGTAAATGTCTTCTTCCTGGGCGTTATGAATTCGCACCAGCGACTCTAGAGACTCGATCATGCGCTGTGCGTCCCTGATGAGATACCGGTCTGTATCCTCTACCTTTAGTTCGTCCGAAAGCCGGGACAGCAGCCGCGCCAAATGCAGAATTTCGCGATGCGCCCGGCTCATCGCCGCGAGGCCGTGGCTATCATGCAAGTACTTTGCAAGCCGCGGATAAATTCTGCCTTCGTCATCTCGCTCGTGCTCGACGATCTTCGTATTCACGATCGCTGAAGCCTCACGAATGAGCGCAACGGCGGATTCTGGCTTAGCATCGTCGAGCGCGTCGGCGATCTCGCGCAGACGATCGAGCGAAGCTTCCAGTGCATGATGCACTTGCTGCAGGGCCCGCGCTGCCGATTGTTGCATAGAAGGGTGGCCTGGTTTCCAAGCCGGCCTCAGCGCACGCAAGGCGTTCAAGATGACGGCCACGTCGATCGCCTCCTGCGTCAACGCTCCAGCAACCGGCGCCAGGTAGCCGAAGGCTGCCGCAATCATGGCGATTCCCGACAAAGACAGTCCGGCAAGGATGCTCTGAAGGGCGATGCGATGCGCGCGGCGCGCAATTGCAACGGCCTCCCCGACGCGATCCAGGCGGTCCACGAGAATGACCACGTCGGCAGCCTCCGACGACGCGCTTGCGCCACGGGCACCCATCGCGATCCCGACATCGGCTGCCGCGAGGGCCGGCGCATCGTTGATACCGTCGCCCACCATCAGCGTCGGGTGCTGCCGCTGCTCGAAGGCAACGGCATCGACCTTGTCGGAGGGCTCACGATCGGCGAGCACCGCATCGAGATCAAGCGCCGACCCGATCGTCTCAGCCGAATCCGCACGGTCTCCCGTCACCATCACGATCCGCCGGATACCGGTGGTGCGCAGGGATTGGATCGCTCGCGGCGTCTCGCGGCGCAGTTCGTCCCCGAGCAGAATGGCCCCTAACACATGTCCGTCGACCGAAACGAAGACTGTGAGTGCTGACCGCCACGAAGCGCGCCGGAGCGCCCGCACGGCCCACGCCTGCGGGCGTCCAGGCCCCCAAACAAGATGATGTGATCCAGCTTTGATCTTACGCCCACCAATGATCCCCTCAAGTCCCGATCCCATGGTCTCGCGAACCTGCTCGGGAACATCGAGGCGCAGCCCCCTGGCCACGGCAGCCGAAACGATCGCAGCCGCTACGACATGTTGCGACGCCTGTTCGAGAGATGCGGCGAGCCTCAGAACTTCGTCCGGATCTTCCCCCGGCGCCGTCTCTATGGCGACGAGACGGGCCCCACCCACGGTAAGCGTGCCGGTCTTGTCAAACATCACGGTATGCGTGCGCGCCAGTGCCTCCAGCGGTCCACCACCTTTAATGAGAATGCCGAGCCGGGCTGCCTGGGATACACCAGCAATGAAGGCGACCGGCGCCGCCAGGATCAGCGGGCACGGGGTAGAGGCGACAAGAACGGCCAAACCTCGGACAGGATCGCCTGAAAACCACCACGCCGCCCCCGCGAGCACGAGTGTGACAGGTAACAGAAGCAGCGCGTAGCGATCTGCGAGACGTATGAACGGCGACTTCGTGGTTTGCGCCGCCGTCACCAGCCGAATGATACCGGCATACGTGCTTTCACCGGCAGTCGCGTTGGCCTTCATCTCGAACGTGGCGCCCGCGTTTATCGTACCGCTCCGGACCAGATCGCCTATGCTGCGGGTGACGGGGACCGGCTCGCCTGTCAAGGCCGCCTCATCAAGCGTTGCACTTTCTGCAGCAATGATCCCGTCGACAGGAACCACCTCGCCGGCACGAACGACGAGCTTGTCCCCGATCCCGACTTTATCAATCGGAACGTCTTCTAAGATCTCTCCACGACGGCGGTGAGCTAAGCGGGGTGCGCGATCGACGAGTGACTTGAGATCCCGTTCCGCACGCGAAACGGCAAAGTCTTCGAGGAGATTACCCCCCGCGTACATAACCGCGATGACCACACCCGCGAGCGGTTCACCCAGCAGCAGAGCCGCCGACATCGACACGAACGCAACAGCATCAACTCCGAGACTGCCGGCAAGAAGATCGCGCCAAATCGATACGGCCAAGCCGATGATAACCGGTATCGTAGCGATGGCCCAAAGACGATGGGCCCAAACCTCAGCACCGTCGATCCAGAGCAGAAGACCGAGCGAAAGCCCTCCGATGGCTATGACGAAGAGACTTCTCTTCACCACGCGGTCAGAGAGGAGAGCGTCCGGTTCGTAATCGTTAGCCATGCCCGCAGTCCTTCCGAACGAAGTCAATCCGCTCGATCAGGCGGTTATGGCTGCCCTCATGCGGTGTCGCAACAGCCTTGAGCTGCCCCTGGTTCCGTGGACACCTAAGTTAAGGTAATCGCATCCGCAGACAACCGGGCTCAGAAAGCCGAGCGTCGAGCGACGACGTCGCGGATTGTAGAACCGCTAGATGTAGTCGAACACGTCGACCCTTGCAGCGTCGCGCGTTGGTGACGAGTTCAGCCGTCGTGCCGCATTCCCTCTATTGACATAACGCAATCGAATGAGAGCGCATGATCACCCGCCGAAACAGATCGCCGACGCATCGTGAAAAAGAGACTCTCTTGCACGTCTTCGCACTTTGCCGATCTTGAGCAACAAATTTGCATGGCGGCAATTCAGAAAGTTTGGCCCGGTCCTGTAGAGCTTCCATCAGGTGCGTCATCTTTCGATGGCGCTTCGTTCTCTTGAGTCATACGATGCGGATGTTGGGAAACGGATCACGTATAACCTTCAGGATATCATCGGATGAGTCGACTTATCAGCCGGGTTCTCGGCGCCTCTATTTTTTTGATTGTAGCTGTATTCGGTTGGGCTAATGCCCAGCAGGGCGCGGGGCCATTTGTATTGCACTCGGGCAAAGTCATTACAACGATGTTCACCAATGAGTTCGGCAGAGACGCAGATGCGAGAACAGAGATCGTCTCCGTCAGTCCTGAGATTGTCAGTCTTCAATATAGCAGCACGCGCGGGCTGTTCACCCGTCGTGACATTCTCGTCCGCGACCGCCAGTCTGCGCGCACCTATGTACTGGGCTACTCTGCGAGGATGCCAACGGTAATTCCGGGATCAACGTCTCTTGGGATTTCTTCGGCCGTCCTTCAGGAACTGAGATCGAACGGGAGAGCGCCTCTCACTCTGATCTACTCTGAAAACCTCGACCGGATTGATTGCAATCTAACAACGACTGCGGTTGATACTAGGGTTCCTTTGATCGTCGAGGATCGAATTTTCGACGTTCCAACTGTTCAGGCGCGGGTTAATTGCGCGTCGGGCAATCGCACCGGCACCGGGCAGTTTATCGTTGCCAACGATGTCAATAATCCAGTGCTGATTGAATCGACGTTAAACTTCAGCTGGGAGCAGAGGCCGAGAACCAATCGGGTAACACGGGTCGTAGCCGGTCTTGGTCTGCAAGCTGAGATGAGACACGCACTTGAAACGCTAGGCACCTACGACGTTTATGGGCTGTTGTTTGATTTCGATAGTGCTCAGCTCCGACCCGAGACCGCACAGCTTGTTCGCGAAATCGCCACCATGCTGCAACAGAATCCGAACTGGACAATCCTTATCGCCGGCCATACGGACTCGATAGGGGGCGCTGAGTACAACATGCGGCTCTCTGAACGGCGCGCGGAATCTGTCAAGCAGGCTCTCATCAGCAACGGCGTTGCCGCTAGTCGCTTACAATCGGTAGGCCATGGCATGTCCAAGCCCAAGGCCGATAATTCAACCCTCGCCGGACGAGCCATCAACCGTCGCGTCGAATTTCGCCGAACGGATCGCTGAGGAAGCTTTTGAATGCGCCTGTCGCACTCATCCTAATCTTCGACTTCGCATCTATTCCGCGGAACAAGACGATCAACCCATGGCCCCACGCCGCGACTTGAAATGTTTGCCATAGACGAGACACCGCGCAGGAGCGCGCCTCGATAACGTAAGGCGCGCTCCGCAATTCTTGGCTCTCGGACGCTGTCGCACCGGTCCGTAGGCAATTATTCCGGGATGATCTTTTCCGGAACCGCTTCGTAGGCATCTGTGTGCGTCATGGCGGTTGCCGTCAGTTTTGTGCCTGGCATGATTTCAAATCGCGGATCGAAATCGACCATGGTGGCAGCCAGCTTCTTCAGAATGCTGACGTCTCCCTCCACCTTCGCGGTTCCTTCGGCGATCTGGGTTTCGAGCGTCTTGGCCCCCATCATGGTCTGCACGAGGTCGGAGCGATTGATCGTCAGCGTCAAGTCCGCGTTCTTGGCCTCGAAGCCGGCGATATTCGTCAGGGTCTCGTTTTCCAGTTCAATGATGAACTTCTCGCCGTTGTCGGGTGTGATGAGATTGATGGTGAAGCGCATCCCTTCCGCTTTGCGTCCATCCATACGAATTGCGAGGAAATTCAAGAACAGCTCCGTCGACATGGCGCGGATCACGTCGGGCGAGGTTGTCGAGGCCGTTTCACCCTGCGGGATGCCCGTCCTCAGCTCGTAGGCGCCGGCCAGGAAGCTGTTGCGCAGACCGGGGTTTTCCTGCTGGTAGCCCAATTGTTCGAAGACGTCCGCGAGCAGGCCCTTGGCGTCTGCGTTGTTGGGCTGCGCCTGAACGAGCTTATTCAGGATTTCGGAGGCCAGAAGATACTGCCCCTCGTCATGCAACTGCCGCCCGCGCGCCAGAATTTTTTCCGCGCCCCCCATCATCTCGACGTAGAGCGGCGCGGAATCAGCGGGCGAGAGCGGAACGAGCGTTGCGGGATTGCAATCCCAGAAGCCCAGGTAGCGCTGGATGACGCCGCGAGCGTTGTGCTCGGGAGATCCGTGATATCCACGGCAGTGCCATGCCTGCTGAAGGCTCTTGGGCAACTCATAGACGTTATGCACCTGGTTGATGGTGACGCCCTGGTTGGCGTAATGCAGGACCTGATTATTCATATTGGCGTAGAGGTCGCGCTGCTGCCGCAGCACCTCCTGGATGCGCGTATTGCCCCAGCGCGGCCAGTGGTGCGAAGCAAACATTACCTCGGCCTCGAGGCCGAAGCGATAGAGGGACTCGCCGATGTACTTCGACCAATTCAGGGGATCGCGAACGGGCGCCCCGCGCAGCGTGTAGATGTTGTGCAGGGACGCGACAACGTTTTCAGCCATCCATAGCGCTTTCATCTCGGGGATGTACGTATTCATTTCCCGTGGCGCTTCGGTATTGGGCGTATTCTGAAAGATCATTTTCACGCCATCGACGTCGATCTCCTCGATCGGGGCGGAAACATAGCGGGTGGGGGCAATCAAACCGACAGCGCCAGAGGATGTCCCCTGGCCCAGGCCCTGACCGACATAGCCATAGGGGCTCGCGGGGAGCAGCAGGCCGTATTGATAGAAGAGGCGCCGGTTCATGGCATTGCCGGCGTAGACATTTTCCGAAATGGTGAACTGCATGAAATCAATCGGAGCGATGACAGGGACCTTGCCCGATTGCACGTCCGCCTCGTCGACGATGGCCCTGACGCCGCCCCAATGGTCGGCATGGGTGTGGGAGTAGATCACCGCCGAGACGGGCAGGTCCTTCCCCACGTGTTTTTGAAAAAGCTTCCACGCCGCACGGACCGGCTCTGCCGATATGAGAGGATCAAAGACGATCCATCCGGTTTTCCCGCGCACAAACGTGATATCCGAAAGATCGAACCCCCGAACCTGATAGATGCCCGGGATGACTTCATAAAGCCCGTAGTTGTTATTCAACTTCGACTGCCGCAGCAGCGAGGGGTGGATGCTGTCGAACTCATCCTTCTCATTGAGGAACTGGAAACGCTTCATGTCCCAGGCAACACCGCCGGAGTCCGCCGGAATCTGCAGTTCCTCCATCGGTGCAATGAGGCCCCTGCTCTGCTCCTCGAAATCACGCTTGTCGGAAAAGGGGAGACTGGCCGCGGCCTTGCGGAGGATGTCCAGCGTGAACTTCGATGGAGCCTTGCCCTGGGGATGAAAATGCCCGGGATGGGGAGGTGCCGGCTCAGCGAGAGCAGCGGTGGTCTCCATTAGAGCTCGACCGCTGATGGCGAACGCAGCACCTGCGGCCGGAATTGAGCCGATAAAGTCACGCCTCGTTGTCATTTTCACATCCCCAAAACTGTGCTTCGAATTTTATCAAGCATTATGCGCAGGTTGCGTAAGTGCCGGCGCTTCGCCCTGACTCGCCCTGCAATCATCTGCCCGATGATGGATGGGCTGTCATCTTGCAAAGGAACATGCCTAGCAAATTTTGCGCTTGAATTATGTCGCGAGTAACGCGCATAGCCTTTTATGGAGGCTGCAATTCAAATCTTTGCGCATCTCGATGCAGAAATTGAATTATGATTGAACTTCTCGAATACGCGCGCGCCCTGAGCGCTCACCGCAATTTTGCCCGCGCTGCAAAACAGCTGGGCATCTCGCAGCCGACATTGACGCGAGCGATCCAGGAACTCGAAGCCCAGTTGGGCGCCAAGCTGTTCGACCGTACCCGGCGTGGGGTGTTCCCGACTGCGATCGGCGAAGTCGTTATCGAAGGCGCGCGCCGGGTGTCTCGCTGCGTAGAAGATCTCAAGAAGGAAATCCGTTCGTTCGAGGGGATGGAAAGAGCGGAACTGAAAGTCGGGGTCGGGCCACTTGTTGCACAGACATGGATGCCGGACGCAGTCATCGCGATGCTTGCAAAGTACCCGTCTATCGAGGTTCACGTCTCGACTTACGAATGGTGGGAATTGGCCCCACAACTGCTCAATCACCACTGCGAACTTGTCGTCGGTGAAATCACTCCAGACATTAAGCGTCACAGCGAAATCGCACTCCATCCGCTGCCGCAGCGCCCCTTGCGTTTCTTCTGCCGATCAGGACACCCGCTTACGCGCCTGAAGAACCCGACGATTGCTCAAATCGGCGCATATCCCATGGCGAGCACCAAATTCCCGTTGCGCGCCGCAGAGCATTTTGGCGGCACCCGAGCCCTGGGCAGGCTCGCGCCCAATGGCATGTACTTCGAGCCGCAGATTTCCTGTCAAACCTTTGATGTGTGCCTTCGCATCATCAAGGCAACCGACAACATCGGGATCGCCCCTCTCGCGCAACTGACGCGACTTGACTTGAATGAGAGCTTTTTCGTCATTCCTTTCGATGCTGCAAGCTTGCGGACGAACTACGGAGTGATGCATCTGCGCGACCGCTCGTTGAGCCCGAGTGCCCAAGCCTTCGTGGACCAAGCCTTGGATATGGAGCAAGCCTACTTCGAACCAACTCAGTTCGAACATGCGCCAGCGAGCAAGCGGCGCGGCCGATGAAACGCAGGACGGCCGATCACACATCGCGCAGATAAGAAATTACACATCCACCAAGACGACCCGCGCCAATTCGAAATCAATTTCCAAACGTTGTCATGCCGCCATTCGGGGTGGCCACGCATGAAGATTAAGGTTTGTGTGGCAGGGAAGCAACGTGTGGAATCCTTGCCGCCGTATATAAAGATAGAATGGCATTGGATGGCTGTTTCGGTCGGCGTCAAAGGTGGGCAAATGAGAATAGCAAAATCAGCAGCAACGGCTCTGGTGATGCTGCTTGCTCTTGGCAGCGTGGCAATTGCCAATGATCTCAAGTCCAACGAGGCGGCATCAACCGGCTCCCCGG
The DNA here is from genome assembly GCA_016793445.1 of Hyphomicrobium sp. Classification (GTDB taxonomy): domain Bacteria; phylum Pseudomonadota; class Alphaproteobacteria; order Rhizobiales; family Hyphomicrobiaceae; genus Hyphomicrobium_B. Next base: position 96,718 of record JAEUME010000006.1, read on the forward strand.
ATACTTGGAGTTTGTCGTTTACAACCTACACTTGGCTGCCGTGGATTTCGGGAGATCTTACCGTCAAGGGCCGCTCTTTCGACGTCGACGTTTCCGCAGGGCAGGTGCTGGATGCGCTGGACTGGTCGGGCATACCGGCATGGTTCAGCTATGCCGAAGCCAGAAACGGCCGCATCGGTCTGTTCAACGACATCGCCTATTCGAAACTGACCGCTTCACGCGATTTTGCCAAAACCGGCCCCGGCGGCGCGCTTTCGCTGTCTGGCAATCTTGGAGCCGACTACGAGCAGACCGTTATTGAACAGGGCGGCGCCTATGAAGTCTGGTCAGACGATGCCGCGGGTCACGGCGGCACTGCCGTCGATTTGCTTGCGGGTGGCCGCTATTGGAACCAGAAGGCGACGGTTTCGGCCGACCTGTCGGCGACGTTAAATCTGGACCGCCTTACGGTCGAAGGAAACCGCGTATTTGCCCGCTCGGGGTCTGTGGACTGGTTTGATCCCTTCATCGGCGCACGGCTTCGACAGCAGATAGCACCGGGGCACAGTCTTTTGCTGCGCGGCGACGTTGGTGGTTTCGACGTCGGCAGCGACTTAACATGGCAGGTGATCGCCAGCTACAATTTCGAACTGTGCCTCATGAATGGCCACGCTCTGGATGGATACATCGGGTATCGTGCATTGTCCGTCGACTATTCGCAAGGATCCGGAACGAACCGCTACGTGTTCGACAACATTCTCCAAGGCCCGGTCATCGGCGCCACGTTGCATTTTTGAGTCCCTCCGCGCCGATCACGATCGGCCACGAACGGGATCAATCCGTTACCCCGAATATCGGTGCGCTCCACTCGTTAACGCGAGCGAAGGATCCACCTTCGACCTTCCTGAAATCCGCGGCCATTTCCTGTCGGCCGTAAATCAGCCAAGGCCGTATCTGTGCAGCAGGCGGTAGAGGTTGCGCTCAGAAACACCGAGCGCGTCGGCGAGCTTCCCGCGATGTCCTGAATACTTCTTGAACAGCATTTCAACGTAGAAGCGACGAACCTCCTCCAGACTCGGTTCGCCGTCGAAGGCAAGCTTGACTTCGCCCAGTGACTTCTTGCTGTCCTGCGGTAAACCCAGATGGCGCGAATGGATCACCGGCTCCGATCCCGAAAGTATGATGGCCCGCTCCATGACGTTTCTCAGCTCGCGCACGTTACCCGGCCAGTCATAGGCAACGAGCGCCTGCTCTGCTTCCCGCGACAGTTCCTTGCGCAGCCGCCGCGAGAAATCGTGCTTGACGAGGAAGTGCTTGGCGAGAATGGGGATGTCCTCGCGCCGCTCGCGCAAGGGTGGCACGTAAATCGCGAACGCGCTCAACCGGTAAAAAAGATCGGCGCGGAAGCGGCCCTCCTGCACCATGGCGGCCAAATCCCTGTTCGTGGCCGCCACGATGCGGGCGTCGGCGGTGAGATCCTTGACGCCGCCGACGCGCCGGAACTGTCGAGCCTCGATGACGCGCAAGAGCTTGGCTTGCGCGGCCTGCGAGATCTCGCCGATCTCATCGAGGAACAGCGTGCCGCCGTCGGCCGCCTCGATCAGCCCTCGTTTCTGGGAGATTGCGCCGGTGAAGGCGCCCTTCTCGTGGCCGAAAAGTTCGGATTCGAAAAGGTTCTCATGCAGCGTGCAGCAATCAAGGACGACGTAGTTATGCGATCTGCGCGGACTGCGCTCGTGGATTTCGCGAGCGGCAAGCTCCTTGCCGACCCCGCTTTCGCCTCCCAGCAGGACCGTGGTGGGGGCCGGCGCCACGGCATCGATCAGACGTTCCAGCTCCTTGAGAGCCCTGCTGTGGCCGATCATCAGGCTTGGCCGCTTGGCCCGCTCGCTGTCGCGCACGAACTCATAGCTGCGCCGGAGCTCGACGTTTTCGATCGCTCTTTTGACTTCCACCTCCAGCTCGTCGATGTTCATCGGCTTGGAGAGATAGGCCACCGCTCCGCTGCGGACAGCCTGGACCGCGTTCTGGATCGAAGCGAAGGCGGTCAGAACGATGACGGCGTGATCGGTGGCCAGCCGGCGCATCACCTCCATTCCATCCGCGTCGGGCAAGCGAATATCCAGTATGATGAGATGCGGCTCAGTTCGCTTGAGAACCGCCTCGGCCTCCCGCCAGCATCCCGCGGAGAGGACATTATAGCCGAACTCCTGCAACTGCCGCGAAATCAGCGACTTGAGGACCTGGTCGTCCTCGATGACCAGTATCGTCTTTTTCTGTGCATCCAGTGTCATGCAATCGAATCATGGCATTCGGGACGGGGGAAGGCGAGCTTAAAGGTGGTTCCCTTGCCGGGCGAGCTGGCGACATCAATATGTATTTTATAGCGGCTTGCGATCGCCTTGGAGATGGTGAGTCCCAGGCCCGTGCCGCTGACGCCGTCGGCGCGCCGGCTGAAAAACGGCTCGAAGATCCGTGGCAGTACGTCGGGCTCTATTCCGACGCCGGTATCCGCGAAGCGGACGACGATGGTGTCGGCCTCGTACTGGCCCGTGATCGTCAACCGGCCGCCCTTGGACATGGCGTGGAAGGCATTTTGGACCAGATTGAGCACCAGCATTCTCAATTCCGCATCGGTTGCCAGAACCCGCAGATCCTCTCCGCCGAAGTCGACATCGACCGCAATGCCGTGGGTCTCCGCCTCGAAGCGCAGAAGGGCGACGACTTCCGGGATTATGGTCGAGAGTGAGACGAGTTGCAGTTTGGCCGAGGGCACCTGACTGAGGTCGAGAAGCCTTTTCGTGACGCTGATACATTTGTCGATCTCGCCGTCTATCATCGCCAAGTAGTCGCTCGCCTCCTGATCGAGGGCGCTGTGGGAAATCGTGCGGCGCTGAATCGCCCGCAGGCCGAGCCGGACGGATGTCAGAGGATTATAGATCTCGTGCGCCACACCGGCAGCGAGCTGACCGATCTCCGACAGCCGCTGTTCGTGCGACAGTCGGATCTGCTGCTCGAAATCACGGATCACCTCAATGATGAGGGTTCGTCTGCGACCGTTGCGCTCCACTGACAGGCGCGCGGCGGTCGCCTCGACCTGGATGGGGCCATTGTTAGCCCGGACATGCTCGTGAATGTACTTGATGGGTGTGCAATCCTCGGTGATGGCGTGGAACGGGCAGATCTCCAAAGTAGGCGGGCACCGCTCGCTCCGGCCATGGGCAAGATAGCAGGGTACGCCCACCAGCGTGGACAGCTCCGCGCCGCTCTGCCGCGCGTAGGCCTGATTGGCCATCACCACGGTGTAGTCCTCATCGAGGACGCGCACGGCATCCGGCACTGTGTCAATGAGCGTCTTCAGAAACGCCTCCTGCTCGCGGGCCTCTTGCACGCCGCGCTCGATGCGGTCGGCCATACCGTTGAAGTTGCGGCACAGCGCTGCAAGCTCGTCCGTATCGGCCTGATCGACTGCGACACGCGATCGAAGATCCCCAGCGGCGAGCGCCCGGCTCGCCTCGTCGAGCGCCATGATGGGGGTCAAGACCTTGCGCTTCATGAAAAGCCATACAGTGCCCAGCCCGGCAAGCAGGACCAGCAGGCCCGCTCCGCTCATGGCCGCTGCTGCACGCATGGCTGCGGCGTGGATGCCATGGGCCTCATGATCGACGATAAGCACGCCGTTGATCGGGCTCTTGGAGACCGCGCCATGACAGGTCTCGCACGGCTGCCGGTTGGGAATAGGATTGACGCTGCGCAGCACCTCCTCGCCGCCGTCCAGAGTCACGAGCTGGGTCGAGCGCTCAAGGCTGCGAAGGCCAGCCTCTGCGCAATTGGCACATCCGAGGTCGGAGAAGGAGAGCTTTGTGGCGAGCTTTGATTTGTCGCTTGCGAATCGAACCTCACGCGCCGGGTTCAGGATGAGGACGCCTGTAATACCAGGCTGCTGACCCAGCCTGCTGATGATATCCTCGAGCCCGGGGAGGTCGCGCTTGAGCATCGCGTTCTCCAGGGAGACCTGGAGCAGGCGATTGACCTGATTGGAGGCATTACCACGCTCAGACCCGAGCTCATGGCGGTACGTCTCGATGAACACGAAAAGAAAGCCCAGCGAAGCGAGCGCTACGGCGAGCGCCAGACCGGCCAGAACCTTGCGGCTCAAGCGCCCGGACGCGATCGCGGCAACTCCTGTCGACTCTTCGGCCATTCGCTGGCCCAATTCCCTATTGGCGCTCAGGACTGCACCTGAAACAGCCGCTGGGCGTGGTTGCTGACGGCGCAGATGCGGCAGATGTCCTCGCCCGCCGCCACCGGCGCAGCATCCGGTTGCGCCGGGCGATGGAACGCTGCCCCGCATTTGCTGCACCGGCGTTGCTGCAAGATGACATGCTCCTGAAGGTAAGGCTGCAACTCGCCGATGGTAACAGCCCCCGTCTCGCACACGTCACGGCACATGCCACAGCCCGTGCACGCTCCGGGAGCGAACGCGTACATGAGAGACCCGGCCTCAGCCCCTACCAGCGTAATTGCTGCATGTGGGCAAACCTGTACGCACGCGTCGCATCCGACGCAGTGCACCTCGTCGATAACCGGCATGAACCTGTAGAGCGCATCCAATGGTTCCGATTTGCGTGCCGTACTTGCCCGGCTCGCAGGACCGCTGGGTTCGAAGAATGCCGCAAACAGGCGCCGGCGGCGTTGATCGAGGTCATGGTCACTCCGGAGCAAGGCCGCCCGCTGTCTCTGCCATGATGCCTCGTCCAGGCATTCGTGACTGAGGCGCGGCTGCCGTCGCGACAGCCGTATGCGGTTCGCACGCGCCAGCGCTGCCTCGAAGACAAGGCTCGCATCGCCTGCGAGCGAGGTGCAGCCGGCGCAGGCGGTGCGAACGGTCTTGATCTCCGCGGCCGACAAGGCCTGCAAATCGCGATCGCCGATGGCATTGAGGCAGGGAACCCGGCCTTGCCCCTGGAGCGGCTCTCCATGAGTACAAGCCCACATCGCCACGCCGTTCTCGCGATCGATCAGTGGCAGAAACTCTGTAGCCGGAAACGAGATGGCAGCCTCGGGACAAGCCGGGCGGCACAGCGCACAGCCCGTACAGGCCTCCTCATCCAATCCAAGCGCGTGATCATCCAGGACGATGGCACCGTGCGGGCAGGCCTCGACGCAACACCGGCACGAAGCCGTCGCCAAGAGGCCATGCACACAACGTTCATCATCGAACGTGGGCTGTCGGCTCATATCCTCCGAAATTGATCCATTCCCGGCCTCCTGCACGTCGATCTCAATCTCCCTTTACCACGAAGGAGCAACTCCCGGCACGAAGGGCCGCTCGACGTCATCAAGTGCCTGCTCCTCCTTGCCGGTCTTGGCCTCGGGAATGACGCGCGCCATGCCGGTAATGGTCTCGAGGTGTTCGCGCAATTCCTCAAGATAGCTGGTGGTCAGCAGCGACAGCGCCACATACCAGTCCGGGGCGCCTGCTTGGACGAGCCGGATCGCATGGTTGCGAATCCAACGAAGAATGTGCTCGTCCATGAACTGCGCGGCGGCTTCCAAGGCTGGAGGTGTCTCGCCGCCCGGCCGAAATAGATGGGCCAGAAAGCGCAACTGCAGGACGAGATGGTCATCAGGCCGGTTCGCCCAGTCGGAAACCCGCAAATTATGCCTGCGATAAAAGGCCCGAACCTGTAGCATCGGATCCTGGCGTTCGAGGCCATCGTCCGTCAACCAGACGGACTCGGTCGGAGCCGCCCGATAGGTGTGACGCAGGTAGACGTCCGCATATCCTGCCGCCAGCTCGTCCAGTGCTGCCGCGGTCATCGGCTCGGGCAGCGCATCCGCTGCCAGCCACAGAGCCTCAAGCGCCGCAAGACCCGGATCACTCTTGAGCACCAAACCGAATTGGTCCTGAACCGGCCCCGCCCTCACCGCGGCAATCACTTCGGCCGTCGGCTCACGATCGTGCAGATCGGCGAGCAACATCAGGTCAACGGCAACCTCGTCAGTCAAGGTGCGTTCGAGGCCGTCCAGGCGCTTGGAAGTGTCGTCCGTGCTCATTTCACCGCGCCTTTGCTATGAGGTACGAAAACGATCGACGGCTGCGTCAGTTGCGGATCTGCCATCGACTGTACCTGCCCCACGATGAAGTCGTTTGGCCCACGCGCCTTGGTCTCGTACGTGCCCTCGCGCAGTTTATCGATCGGACCAATATCGAGCACGCGCATCATGCAAGCCATCACGCAGTAGGGCTTACGGCCGGCGTCAATCTCATCGACGCACATGTTGCACTTGGAGACGATGTTGATCTCTGGAATGAACTGGGGTGCGCCGTACGGACACGCCGCCTCGCAGCGCCGGCAGCCGATGCATAGGCTTGAATCGATGTCGACGATTCCGTCCTTGGCTCGTTTGTAGATGGCTCCAGTCGGGCACGTCGGCAGACAGGCGGGCTCTGCGCAATGGTTGCAGGACATGTTAACTTTGTAAGCGTAGACGTCCGGGAAGCTCCCGCCTTCCACATAGGCCACGCGACGGAAGCGCGGTCCAGGAGGAAGGCCATTCTTGTCCTTGCATGCGATCTCGCACGCCCGGCAGCCTATGCAGTCGACATTGTTGTGAATGAAGCCGAGCTGCATCTCGGGCTGCACGGGCGTGTAGACCTCTCTCTTGCGGCGGGCAACCGCTTCCTTGATCTTGGCTTTGTCCTTGGAATTGGCCATGACGTCCTCCTCGACATCACATTAGAGATCGCGGCGGAACACGTGGCTGCGTGCCGTGGCAAGCTTGTCCCATCCTGGTCGGTGCTGAAGCTCTGACTTGCGTACATTGACCAGGGCCGTGTTGTAGGCAAACGCCCCGGCCGGGCTCGGCTCGTCAAGAGTGAGAAAGTCCGGGTTGCCCGCGCGGTCCACGCCTTTTTCGTCCAAGTCCATCCACGCTCCCTCATGCAGCACAGTCACACCGGGCATGCAGCGCTCGGTCACATAGGCCGGCACGACGCACTTGCCGCGATCATTCCAGACCTCAACTGTGTCACCGGTCTTGATGCCGAGCTTCTTTGCATCCGATGCATTGAGCGTCAGCTCCTGATCGTAAGTCTCTCTGAGCCACGGGATGTTGTTGAAGATCGAATGTGTCCGGTGGCGCGGATGCGGACTGATGAGATGGAATGGGAAGTCTTTGATCTTGGGACTATTGAGGCTCTCCCACGGCTCGATCCACTTCGGTATTGCCGGAATCTCATAACCGTACTGCGTTTTGGCCCAGTCCGTGATGCCGCCAAGGACGCTGGAGAAGATCTCAATCTTGCCCGACGGAGTCTGGAATGGGATGCCCTTCTCGATCTGATCCTGGAAGGCGATGTGCGGGCGAGACAGCTTGAATTTATAGACGCCGCGCTTCTTGAACTCCTCCCAGCTCATAGTGACACCCTGGTGTCCCATGACGCGATCGTGCCACCAAGCCGACAGGTAGGCCTCGTCAACCTCATCGTCGTTGAAAAAGTAGTCGCGTGAAGCCCGGGGATTGTAACCGGGACCGAAGCCAAGACGATAGGCCAGTTCGGTGAAGACCTGGAAGTCGGTCTTCGATTCACCCATGGGTGCAATGACTCTCGGCCGGTGAATGTAGTAGTGCCCCTTGTACCAGGGCAGCGCTACGTCGTGACGCTCGAAGTGTGTTGCGATGGGCAGAAGATAGTCGGCCCAGATGCCTGTCGGTGTGATGGTCGAATCCATGCACACAAGAAGACTTTCCTTCTCCCCCTCGGCCTCCAATTTGCGAATGGCTTCGATCTCTTTGTTGATGTTCGTGAGCTGGTTCAGCCAGTCCGAGCCCTGCCAGAAGATCCCGCGGATATTGGGGATGGCGCCGTCAAGGTGATCGGTCCGCGGCCAGCAGCCGATCTCCTCCCGCCTAACGTTCGGATAATTCAAAACGCAGTGAGCCCACCGATCCGATTTGATGGAGCAGTACCAGACGTTCGCGAATTCGTCGTAGGGATAGGCAACGGCCTCGGCATGGAATGCCTTGCCAACGCCTTCGGAGCTGCCACCGAGCACGCCGATATTGCCAGTGAGCGCTTGCAACGCCGCGGCCATGCGGCTGTACTGTTCGCCGTAGGCGTTCCTGCCGGGAGACCAGGACGCTTTCAGCGCAGCTGGCTTTGTCGTCGCGTACATCTCCGCGAGCTTTTTGATGTCGTCAGCTTTGACGCCGCAGATGGGCTCCGCCCATTCCGGTGTCTTCGCCTGGCCATCGCGCACGCCGAGAATGTAGTCCTTGAAGCTCTCCCGATCTTTGGCCCATTCAGGCATCGTGCCGGGATCCATGCCCTGCACGAATTTGTCGATGAACGGCTGGTCTTGGAGCCCTTTGTCATAAATGTGGTGGGCCATCGCCGCGAGCATGGCGGCGTCGGTGTTCGGCTTGATTGGGATCCACCACGCATCATAGACAGCTGCAGAGTCGGTATACTGGGGATCGACGAGAACAAACTTGCAGCCGCGCTGCTTGGCAAGCCGCATGTAATAGAACGTGTTGCCGCCGTGGAAGGTGTAGGCCGGATTCCAACCCCACATGATGATGAGCTTCGACTGGGCGAAGGTATCGTCCTCGTTGCCATCCTCGATCGTGCCGAATGTCATGCGCGAGGAGAACGTGGTGCCTTGATATGACGGCACCGACCAGGAACTCGTCCGGCATCCGAACATGCCGAGAAATCGGCCAAGCAGCCCTTCGATCTGATCCGACTTATGCAGCACGCCGTAAGACGCGCCGGCGTAGCTTTGATCAACGAGGGCCATGGGCCCGTATTTCTGCTTGAGGTAGACCATGCGTTCTGCGATTTCCCCAAGCGCCTCATCCCAAGAAACGCGCTTGAACTTCGCTTCGCCTCGTCGTCCAACGCGCTTCATCGGGTAGAGCAGCCGCTCAGGCGAGTACAAGCGCGCACGATAGGAACGGCCGCGGAGGCAGGCGCGCAGCAAAGGCTCCTCCTCGGTATCTTTGCCGAACTCGCCGCCTTCCTGATAGCGGCCGTCATCGGTCGATAAACGAACGATCACGTCGCCCTTCTTGTGAGCGACGAGCATGTGGCGTGAGCCGCAATTGTGGGCACAGCTCGTCACCACGGTCGTAAGTTCGTCGTCGCGCGGATAAGGCTCGTAGGCGAAGGCCTCTGCACGGTTCGACATGCCGCCCTGCGTGATCCCTGCGACGGTCGCGCCCGCTGCAGCAGTTCGCAAGAAGTCGCGACGGTTGAAGTTGATCGCGGATGCCCACGACTCGTGCCAGGAGCCCGCTTTCTTTGGATCGGTCATACGTCGCCTCCTTCAATTCGCCCTCGTCGTCCTCGCCTGAGAGCCTCGCGCAGGACTCGTTGCGCCAGCCCCTGCTTTCGACACCTACTGCTGCGCCGGCGCCGCGGGCTTGTCACTGGGCGTGCCACCCATGCCCTGCTGCTCGTTGGTCTGCGTCTGTGCGGCGGGGGGCGGCTCTTTTTGCTCTTCGGGCTTCTGTTCCGAGCATGCAGCCGTCAACAGCACCGCCGCCGTCACGGCGCAGAGTGCGCTGATGCCTCTGGTTCTGATCATTGGTTCATCTCCTCAATAACGATCATTTGGCCTGAAGCTGGTACTCAGGCGCCGATTGCGTGGGGCGATCCTTCGCCCAATCGGGAACCTCGGGGTCCATTCCAGGCCACGCGTGACGCGGATAGGGGAAGCTGATGCGATACCACGCACGGCCGCCATGGCAGCCAAAACAGGTATCGGCGTGCTCTTTGGCGTCGGCCTCGATGGCACTTGCATTGAGGTAGTTGACCTGATGGCGCACGGTGCGGAATTGCTCGGCGTGACAGGTCAGACAGCCGTTTGGCGCCTCAGGTGACTCGATCCCTTCGCGCAGCGCATGCCAGGGGTCTGTGCCAAGGCCCATGGCCTCGCCTGGAAACTTTCCATGGCACATCAGGCACGTCTTCGAAGGGTCTACGGCCTTGCGCAAGGCAAATGTCGCGGGACCTGCCGTGGCGTGCGTGCTCGGGGCCTCATCACGCGGATCGTTGCCCTGATGACAGAAGTTGCATTTGAGATTCATGACCTTTGTCGCGAAGGGCGAATTCAGATGCCGCGCATGAAAGCTCATCTGTTCGCCTTCGTAGGTATCGAGCGTCTGGTACCAGGCCAGGGACTGACTGGCGGCTACACCGGCCTGCGAAGTTTCGCGCGGCTTGTGGTCGAGAATCTCGCGATGGCAGGCCACACATTGCTCGTTGCTGGCTGTCTCGATGGCGGGCTTGAAATGCAGAGGATGCCAGCGAGCGGCTTGGTAGTCTGTGATCGCAGCCAGCGCCTCGATAGCGTCAGCCTCTCCGGCCTGCGCACGCGCGGACGCAAGCGATTTGGAAAACAACAGTGCAAGGGCCATCGCGACGAGTAATGCCGCCGTCCAGAAAATCGTGGGCTTGGTCCCGCCGCTGCGCGGGTATCTGCCGCTCATTGCACGTGCTCCCGAATATGACACTTCCCGCCCCAATGACGTCCCGGCCGCAATGACGTCTCACCTTGGCATTGAGGAATTCCGCACGCTGCGTTTGTGGAACCGCAGCGTGCGGAATGACCCAAACAGAAGGGGCAGCGGAAGAGCCCCCTCCGTTCGAGCGCAGATGTGGTGACTTAGTGACCCTGCATGCCGCCCATGCCACCCATTCCGCCCATTCCTTGCTGGCCGCCCATGCCCTGCATGCCTTGCATTCCCGACATGCCGCCCATTCCGCCCATACCGGACATGCCGCCCATTCCGCCCATACCGGACATGCCACCCATGCCGCCCATACCGGACATGCCACCCATACCGGACATGCCGCCCATACCGGACATGCCGCCCATGCCGCCCATTCCTTGCTGGCCACCCATGCCCTGCATGCCTTGCATTCCCGACATTCCACCCATTCCGCCCATACCCTGCTGCTGGGCTTCAGCGATGGCGGCGCCCGAGGCCATCAGGCCCACGGTGAGAAGCGCCAAACCTGCGTTGCGAATCTTCCTCGACATCGTTCGTCTCCTCGTTGATTTGTGCATCGCTTCGCCGTTGCGGCGGGGCCTGCCTCGATGCGCTCAGAAAACCGCAGCCCACGGTGTTCGGATCTCAGTTTTCCAGTGAGTGCGAATTTGTTGACTTGCCCGGAGGTTCGGCATGCAGCCCGCGAATGTCGTAGGGACCAGTCATGCCGCGGCGATTAAAGGGGGTGAACCAACCGCCCTGGTTGTCCAAGAAGCCGAGGCTGTGGGGGACAGGGGGCTCGATGCCTCGCAATGCCTCGGCATACCAAACTGGGGTCTTCTCAAACTGCTCCACACGCGGCGCGTTCTCGGGGCGGCGATCGGGAGTCGTTCCGGCAACGAAGTCGCTTCCGTAGCTGGTGGCGCAAAAACTCACTGAAGCCAAAGCGAATGCTGCAAGGCATAGCGCCTGCTCGACACAGCTTCCGGCATGTTTTCGCCGTTGGCCCGGACCCATCATGCTCACCCCACTTCCTGGCCGCTTTAGCGGTCTTCATTCGCGGAAGCGCAAGTTGCATGCCAGCTGTAAGGGTTTATGAAAATATCGCGCCGTTCCAGAGTGTTGGGCAATCTTAGCGCGATCAAACCGTTTTGATGGAAGGCGGAGGAACGGACTCTTTGTCAGCCTCCTCTACCCGCTTAGGCCAACATTCCCCGCAATTGCGGCGATAACATTGAATGCCATTTTGGCAGCTCAGCGCGCGAGGTTGCATTTGTAGGGCCGAAAGCCGCCGATGAGCGCTGCACCCTGAAACTATCGCGCCCCATGGAACACGCGTCAGCTCACCTACTGAGCACGACTGAAGGCGATCAGCACTGTTTGCGGCTCAGCGCGAAACTGCCGAACACGGCACCTTGGCAAGTGCTTCGCGCGATGGAATATATCGAGGCGAACTGGGATCAGCCCATCTCCATTGAAGCGCTGGCTGAGGTGACGCAAAGCAGTGCCCCGACCAACATGAGGATAGAACTCAACCCTCCGTCTTGCCCGATAGATCGCGGATCGCTTGGCGCAATGTTGGAAAGAGACGTATCCGATAACCCTCAAATCCTCTGCCCTTCGCCCACAGTCCCCATTCAGTCGCCCGGCCAGCTGCATTCAGCATTATCCCGCGCGGCTCGAGTGCATCTGCTATTTCAACAAGAGTTATAAGCCCCGTTGCGTCGACAGCCGTCACCGGAAGCATATCGACCACCACATGACGAAGTCCGGGGCCCGCCGCATCGACAGCGCGGTGCAACTCGCGCCTGAAATATGATGCATTGAAGAATGTAATCGGCGCATTGAAGCGAAATAGAAGCAGACCCGGTACGGCCTGTGCCGTTTCATGGCGCTCAAGAGAGTGCAGCCCTGGGAAGCCCGCGACTTTGCCGAGTATCTCGACACGCGGCCGCGACATCAGCTTGATGAAGCGAAGGACAGAAAGAACCACGGCAAAAAGGATGGCGTTCACCGGCCCCACCACCACAACTCCCAAAGTCGCAAGGATGGAGAGCAGTCCCTCGATCGGGTCGATGCGATAGACAAGGCGCAGGCTGGCGACGTCGATCAGGGCAAGACCGGCCAAGACCAGCACGGCGCCAAGCGCCGCTTGCGGCACGTATTGAAGAGGGCCCGTAAAGAACATGGCAACCAGCGTCACGGCAGCCGCGGCCACGAGACCGACGGCGCGGGTCTTTCCCCCTGCAGTATCGGCGACGGCCGTGCGGGAACTCGCTCCGCTCACGGCGAAGCCTTGCAGCAGCGACGAGGCAATATTTGCCGCGCCAAGTGCGGCGAAATCCTGATCCGCATCGATCTCGTAGCCGTTCTTGGATGCAAACGCGCGCGCCGTCAGCATCATACTCGAAAAGGTCACGAGGGCGAGGCCTGCCGCCTCGGCCAAGAGCAACGGGAGTGTCGAGGCATCAACGTACGGGATCGCCGGCAGCGGCAATCCGGCAGGCACGGGGCCCACAATCTTCACGCCCATATCTGCAAGCCCGAAGAGCGGCACGGACAAACCGGCGAGTACCAACCCGGCAAGCGGCGCAGGCAGCCACCCAAGAACGTAGGGCACGATAGCCATGACCGCGAACGTCACAGACGCAACAGCGAGCGTCGGCCAGTGCGTTTCAGTTAGCCGCGTGGCTATCTCGATGACGCGCGACAGGGCACCACTCGCTTGCAGCGGTAATCCAAGGACTTTGTCGGCCTGTCCGAAAATGATCGAGAGGGCGACTCCGTTGAGGAAGCCGATCAAAATCGGCTTCGACAGGAAATCCGCGAGGATGCCCAAGCGCAGAAAGCTGGCGCCTATGCAGAGAATTCCCGTAAGCAGCGCCAGCGTGGCCGACAGAGAGGCATAATTTTCCGCATCTCCCGCGGCGAGAGGCGCCACAGCCGCCGCAACCACGGCGCACGTTGCAGCATCGGGGCCGATGATGAGTTGGCGCGAACTTCCGAATATCGCGTACGCGACGAGAGGCAAAATAGTCGAGTAAAGACCGACCTCCGGGCGAAATCCCGCAAGTTGGGCATAAGCGATGCCGACCGGGACTGCCACCGCCGCAACTGCAAGACCGGCCCTCATGTCGGCCGGCGCATTCTCAACTTTGTACTGCGCAAGTTCAGCAAAGCCCGGCACGAAGCGCTCGATCATGACGTTATTATCTCCAATCGGACGCACTTCTCATTGCAACCTGGCAACGCACTGTTATATCGATTGAAATACGCCGAATGACAGCCGTCGGGTTGAAAATTTCGCGAAAATAACAGGGAATTTTGCTGAGCGAACAGGGCGGTCCGGGTCCGACACATTGACTGGCGTGAACGATGCTGATTACAAGCCGCCGTTCGCGTTGACCGCTAGGCTAGACAAGCTGACGATCAAGATGAACCGCGCTCAGCTTTCGCCGGACGACATCAAGAAACTGGAAGCCGCCAAAAAGTCCTCGGCAGACTGAACCGTTCCGACCAGGCGCTGATCGATCTCGGCTTCGGTCGCGGGGGCCGCTGCTCCGATGGAACCTCTCGTCCCATTCTTAGCTCAAGCTGTCCGGGAGGTTTGGCGGTGACAGTTACAATTGAAAATTGACGTACGCGCAGCGCCGGGCTTGGAGTGTGCCCATCGCTGCTGCATATCATGTACATTACGGTGGTTATCCCCGCATTCCTCAAGATCGGACCTAGCCCCTCGCTGATTTGTCGATTACTTTTTCGGGTATGTTGCCGGATATCCCCATTTATGTTGTTAATCTTGATCGCAGTCCCGAACGATTGCAATCGATCGCGGCGCAGCTCGCGCGGATCGGAATATCCTTCAAGCGCATTGCCGGCGTTGATGGCAAAACGAGCGATCTTGAGAGAGAATTGTTCAGCGGCCGTGCTTCGCTGTCGGATGTTTCCGGTCAATCTTTGACGCGAGAAGAAATTGGATGTCACTTGAGTCATCTTAAGGCGTTCGACGAGATTCTGGCGTCGGGCGTTTCCTCGGCGATTATTCTCGAAGACGACTTGATCATCTCGCCACGCTTCCAATCCGCCGCCCTGGCTCTTGCAGCGCATTTTTCAGGAGAGCCCGTCGTCATCAAGCTGGAACCGTGGAATAAGCCTCGCCTTGCGTACATGGCCCATCGATGCGGCGATTTCGATCTTATTTTCACAAACCATCAGCTTACGCAAACCGGTGCATACTTCATTACGGCAGAGGCAATTCGCTTGTTGCGCACGCCGCTTTCGCGCATCGGCCGCCCATACGACGATGCTCTCTACGCAGCAGGCGAAAACGGCGTTGGCGTTTTTTCGCTTTCTCCAGCCATAGCGCAGCAGACGGCCTCGTTTCAGAGCTTGATAGAAACGGGGCGCCGGAGACTTCGAGATCGCGATCGCGGTTACGGCCTGACGCGCGAGATCGTTCGCCCCATCAGGCAATGCGCTCAGTTTCTGAGCCTGCTTCGCTTGATCAAAATCAAGTCTGGGTGGCAGGGTTTAGTCAAGCTGCGCCGGTACCGTCCTGCGGGGCCTGGCCGTCCGCCCCAATCGATGGGAGACTTTACGGGGGTCAGCTCTGTAGGCGATGTACGCACCTGGCGGGTTGCAAGATGACGATTGACACTTTTACCCCTGCGCTGCGCGCCGGCGTCGAAGAATTCTTATGTAATTTTGCCGGCCAAAAAATCTTGTTTTACCCAAATCCGGGTAATGCTGGTGATTGCCTGATCGTGTCGGGCACGATGTCGGCTTTTGAGAGGGTCAACATTGAAGCTGCCGTCATCGGCCAGGGTGCCGATGTGTCCGGACGAACGGTTTTCATCGGCGGCGGCGGCAATTTCATCGATCTTTATACGGACGTCAGGCAGATGATCGAGGCCTGCCACGCCGGGGCTGAGCGGTTCGTGCTGCTGCCGCATACGATACGCGGCAACGAAAAGCTGATCGCGTCTTTGGACCAGCGTGCGACGCTCTGGTGCCGTGACACGCCTTCTCTTCAGCATGCGCGCAGCCTGAATCCGGCGCTCGATTGCAGGTCCGGACACGACATGGCCTTCCACTGCGACGCGTTTCAATTCCTGAACGATCCGATCATCATTCGAAAGGCCTCTTGGAAGCTCGATGCCGATCTCGCGAGACACGGCACGTCTCTTCTTGAGCTTTCCAAGCTGGATTGCGTGCGCTTCATGCGGCGCGACCGTGAGGCCTTGGATCTGAATTGCCAAAGCGATCTCGACGTTTCGACGGCCTTCGGAGAGGCCTCAGACGGCGCCACGGCGCGCGTAATATCGTGGTGTCTGCTCAAGACGGTATCAAGTGCGCGCAGGATCGTCACCGACCGGCTGCATGTCGCTATTGCGGCGGCGCTTCTCGAGCGGCCCTGCAAGCTTCTGGACAATGCCTACAACAAGAATCGCTCGGTCTACGAGCACAGTTTGTCTGGTTTTCCCAACCTGAGCTTTAGCCGGGTCCTTGCGCTCCCACTGCCGGATCAACCCCCGCCGCGTCAGAGATCCCTCCTTGGAAGCCTCCGCCGCAATGCGCGAAAATTTGTGCGCAAACATTTCTCAGGCGAGGAAGTTGCGCAATGATGATGCAAAGGCGCGCGTCGGCACGCGAGTCTGCCCTCCGGCCTTGGATCGAGCGGGATGCGGCGCACAATCGGCATCTCGTCGTTACCGTTGATCTTGGCCGGATCCGAAGCAACGTCGAAGCAATCAGCCAGTCCTGCCGCGTTCCGGTCATGCCGGTCGTCAAGGCGGATGCCTATGGTCTTGGCATGCTCACCATCTGCGATTGCATCTGCGATCTCGCGTCTGCTTTTTGCGTCTTTCAGCTCGAAGAAGCGGTCCGTAAAAATCTTGCAGCCCGCACAGGGCGGCGTGTGCTTGCTCTTGGTCCGCCATCGTCACTCGATCCTGAGGTCTATCTCACTCATCGGGTAACGCCCTCCGTGGCCGATGTGGAATCAGCCAGGCTGTTACGCAAGGCAAGACCGGCACTGTGCGTGGATACAGGAATGCAACGGTTCTCATGTCCTGCGGACCAGATAGAGCGCGCGCTTAGGGCGGGCGAATGCACGGAGATCTTTGCTCACGGAACCAGGAAGGAACATGCCGCGCGCGTCGCCGAAGTCGCACATGGCCGCGACGCCTTCCGGCATGTCGCGGCTTCTGCACTGCTTTTGGAACCCGATTCGCATCTCGACGCCGTCCGTCCGGGACTTGCGATGTATGAAGGAGCCGTTGAGGCAGCGATCCCGCTCCACGAAGTGCACCGAAGTGCCGGCCCTGCGGGATACTCTGAATTCGAAGGGCCTTACCATGGCGTAATACTGGCTGGATACGCGCAGGGATTGCGTAAGGGGCCGTGCCTGATCAACGGGCGGCTCAGCCGGATCGTGGAAGTCGGAATGCAGTCGGCCTATGTGTCGACTGCGGCCCAGGACCGGCCCGGCGATAAGGTCATGCTTCTCGGCCACGAACTCACCGCCAGCACCGTCGCCGCAGCTTGGGGTACGAGTCCGCATGAGGTCTTGATATCCTTGACCCGCGAAGCGTCGCGCGTCTATCGATATTAGCTTGCAGGATTGTTTGCATGGCGCGGGTTGAAGTACGTGTGTCGGAAGACGGGCTTCACCGAGAAGTCTTGAGCCCCGATCTTTGTAGTCCGCTGACATATCGCATCGTTCCGCGCGGCGGCGCCGAACCTCCAAAATTCAATACCCACGATTTCGCGCTGATAGCCCTGCTTCCGATAGCCATGCATGAGGGTCAATCGCTGGAGGTGGATTTTCCGGCCGACTCTGTGCTGCTCGACGGACTCGATCACTACCAGGAGATCTGGCAATCCTGGCGGCCGGATATATTCCGGCATCGTGTCACCATCCGTACGGCCGGGGAGTACCTGAAGACATCGCATCAACACTACCCGCCACGGGCCGTGGCAGCCTTCTCGTCCGGCGTCGATAGCACGTTCACGCTCGCGCGCCACACCCACGACCGGGCTGGCCGTGCGCGACGCGATATCCGCACCGCGGTTCTGATACATGGTTTCGATATGCCTCTCGATGCCGAAGACGGCTTTGAAACGTTGTCGTCCAGCGCGCTGGCGATCTGCCAGCAACTGGGCATCGATCTGGTTACGGTGGCGACCAATTGGCGGCAACTCATTGCCAACTGGGAAATGACGTTCGGCGCGGGGCTGGCTTCGGTTCTGCATCAGTTCGATGCCGCCCACGACCTTGCGCTGATCGCGACCGAGGAAAGCTACCAGAACTGTTTTCCGGTTTGGGGCAACAGCTTTTGGAGCGATCGCTTCTTTTCTGCGTCGAGCTTCGCAATAGAGTCGGATGGCGGCGCCTACGACCGTATCCAGCGCGCCGAGCTTGTTAGTCAATATCCCAGGCTTGTGCCGCACTTGCGCGTTTGCTGGGCGGGACCGCGAACGGGTGAAAACTGCGGGACATGTCCCAAGTGCACGCTGACCAAGCTGAACCTGCTTGCGGCAGGCGCACCCCAACCCTGGCCATTCCCTCAGCCGTTGACGCCGCAGCTCGTGCGCGACATGCAGATTAAGACCCGCTGGCAGATCCAATTCCTGGAACTCATCTTATCGCGCCTTCAGAAGCGCGCCGACGTTGATCCTGACATTCTCTTGGCTGTTCGCGAACGTATCGAAAGGCAACGGTCGCCATCGCGGCGCTTCCTGGCCTTTTGGAAGTAAGTTCGGCAACGTGACCAACCCCCACCGCGTGGTCCAGTTGCAATGTTGCTGCGTGCAGATTCTCGGGCAATCTCACTAAAGGTATGCGATGAACAGCTCGCCGCGTCGTGTTCTGGGCGCGTATATCGCCGGAGGTGGATCAGCGCCTGGTTGAAGACATCGCACAGCCTTTGAAGCTCAGCTTTGAAGAGTGGCGCAGCGGGCCGATTTTGTGACTCGTTGACGCCGTCGGCGAGCACACCGTTATCGAAGAAATGCTGACGCGCTTGATCGCGACGGAGTGGAAAGGGCAAGAGGTCCGTCTGCGCGCACGCACGAAAGATGTCGGCTGTAAGATGGGCGTGCTCGCGCGGCAGTGATGCGAAATCATTTCCCTCATCGTGAGCGAACGCGCTGTTGTAGGTGATATTCCGTTATCGCATTAATCATCGCTCGCGATAATTTTCATGCACCGCGTTGACAACCACTTGCGGACCTTTAGCGTGCCCCTGCATGCGAGCCGTGCAGCGGCTCGATGATAAGAAGAAAAATAGCTGCAGGGGAAGCGTGGGGTGGCATGAGTGAGGGCGGCGGAGTTCAATCGTCGGATGTGTGGCTGCGGGTACGGCTGCGTTGCCGGGCTTCGGCGCGGTGCAAGGCGATTATCATTATCCTACGACCGACAACCAGTTGGCAAAGGAGCTAGAAGCGGCTAATACGGACGAACTAGCGTCCGCCGTTTCTTTCGCAGGACAAAAGTCGCGCAGCAGCAGGCTGCTGGCGCCGTCTCCAGGCCATCAGTATTCGGGGGAAGTAGGACCTTCCTAGAAGGGTTCTATCGCGGATGGCTCTCTGCCCCTGGTTGTATTTTGCTCAGCAACAGTTGGCGCAGTTGGGCCCTGAGCATAACTGCAAGCGCCACTTCAGGATGATTGTCCTCTGCATCGACAAGGTGAAGCCCAAGGCATTTCCTGCCTGGGACTTGAGTGTGGGGCGCGTTTCATGAAGCGCTCTCTTGCGGTTCTAACGGCTTTAGTTGTCACTTACGGGTATTGGCGCTTCGGCAGCCCCTCGCAAGTAGAAAACTGCACTTTCGGTCCAGTACCTGTCGAGGAAGTTCGCGCACTGGATCGAAGAACACATCAGTTGGCGGCAGACAAATGGTTGCCCCTCTCTGGGTCGCTGGAACAGCAGGCCTCGCTCCTAGAAGCGCGTGTCAACGATATTTCTCAAGCAAAACGCACTCTATTTCATGAATTCGCGGCAGTTGACGCGGTGATGCGTGAAAGAGGGGCCTATCTGGTCCGAGCATCTCTGACGTTGAATGATGGACCATTCAGCGCAGAGGAGTACCAAGGTGTAAAAAAGCGACGCGAAGACAGCGTCGCCTTCCTCTTCTACCGTACCTATTTGGCCAATAATCTTTACGTAGGCTCATTCAGTCCAGTATTCAAATTCGCATCAATCTCTGTCGTAACGCGGGGATACATCTCGCGCGAGGACGCCGATGCAATACTGAAGTTTTCGGCGTCCGACGTCGACTTCAGTAATTCAAAACGGACGTTGAAGATCCGACAACCGCACATCTTGACCTCGCTTCTAGGATTCGAGGGTAGCCGATCTTATATTCTAGGGCTTCCAACGGTACCCTGCGAGGAGCATTCTACCTTGCAGCATCTTCTAAAGCGAAACAATTAGAAACGAGGAATGTCGACAATGGTGTTGCGAATCTTCTTGGAGTCGAAACCCGCTCTGTACGGGCTGGTTGGTTCTGGACACCTATACCTTGTGCTCCGCGACGTTTCTGTCGATGCGAACGGGAATGTCACATCGAACGTAGAAACTGTAAATGATTGGGTTATTCACGGATTCCCCAATGGTTCGCTTACGCACCTCGAAGCTTTGGAAGAACCCTTATTAGGAAGCCTTGATGGATACGGAGCGGCTGGCAATGAGGAGGCCACGCATCCTGGGGACACGGTGGCAAATCGCAACAGTGTTGACATAACGAGTTATGTGCTGGCCGGAGGAGGCTACGCAGATGCTCAATCCGCATGGAATGCCATGGCAAGTTACGTGAATGGTATAGGCGCAGCAGATTATGACTACGAACTTCCCGATAATTTTACGAATCATATCGCGAATTCAAATTCAACGACTCTTTCCGTGAGGAGCGTCCCGATGAAGCTGTCCGGATATCGCGACTGATCCCAGATCGTATCGCCCGGCGATCCAATAATCGATAAAGTAACGTCGTCGCTCGCCCCACCTTGCCGCTCTCATGGGACGCAGCGTGCTCACCTGCGGTTCGTCTGACAGCCCCCGGCCAGACAGTCGCCTTTCCGAGAAAATCCGCCCGCCCCCGAACGCACCGAAAGAGACGGTCCGCCAAACACGACGGCCAACGCGTGCGAAAGGCGTCTCTGTCGGCCGCACCGACA
This sequence comes from Hyphomicrobium sp., assembly GCA_016793445.1. GTDB lineage: Bacteria > Pseudomonadota > Alphaproteobacteria > Rhizobiales > Hyphomicrobiaceae > Hyphomicrobium_B. The sequence goes on from JAEUME010000006.1 coordinate 117,378, forward strand.
GAGCGCCTCCGTAACCGGCGGAAACGCCGGTGCAATTTGCGCGCGCAAAAGCTTCAATTAAATATAACAAAACCAATGAGTTAGTTGGCTGGGGTGGGAGGGTTCGAACCTCCGCATGGCGGAATCAAAATCCGCTGCCTTACCACTTGGCTACACCCCATCTCCGGCCGCATTGGCGGGTTGCCGGTGACGCCCAGCGCGGCGCACCTTATGCGCTTCACCCGTCCCGGGCAATGGTTGCGCCACACAATTTGCGGCGGCCAAATGCCCTTCGCAAATCTGCTTCCAAAGCTGTCCGTACAGGCTTGGAGTTGCGTGCGAAAGTGCATATTCTGAAGCAACGATGCGGCAATTGCTGGAAGCGGGTTCGTGGCCCTTGCCGGGCGGCGGGTGCGCCGCTATAAAGCCGCCTCCCTCGATCGTCGGCCTATCCCGGACGATACGAGGTCACGGCCTTATTTGTCAGGCTGTTGGTCGGTGCGGAGCGTAGCGCAGCCTGGTAGCGCACTTGCTTCGGGAGCAAGGGGTCGGAGGTTCGAATCCTCTCGCTCCGACCATTCAATTCACAGGGCTGGCCGGCGCGGGCGCCTCCAAATTTGCGAGCACCATGGACGCCCCGGATTTCAAAACAAAGATGACCTTCGACTATGACGTGGGCGCCGAGCTACTGCCCGGCGTCGTGCGGCTGGTCGCCAACAATCCGGGACCCTTCACCTTCAAGGGCACAAACACCTATCTCATCGGCACGCGCACCCTGGCGGTGATCGATCCAGGCCCGGCCGATGATCTCCATCTTGCAGCGATCCTGCGCGCTGCCGGTGGCCGGCAAATCACCCATATCATCTCAACCCACGCCCACCGCGATCACGTCGACGGCATTCCCGCGCTCAAGGCCGCAACGGGCGCGAAGCTGTGCGCCATGCGGCGGGCGCCGGGCATGGTTATTCCGTTGGATCGCGCGCCACAGGGCCGCGAGTTCGTCGACTTCGACCTCACGCCCGATGTCGCACTTTCGGGAGCAGAGACACTCGAGGGCCCGGATTGGGCGCTGACGGCGATCCATACGCCTGGACACGCACCCGACCATCTGTGCTTCAAGCATGCCGAAAGCGGCGCCCTCTTTTCGGGTGATCACGTCATGGCGTGGAACACGTCCGTCGTTGCCCCGCCGGAGGGACGGATGTCGGACTACATGCGTTCGCTGGAACTGCTGCTCGGCGATGAATCGAGTGTATATCTGCCAGGCCATGGCGGGCGCGTGGAAGAGCCGCGGCGCACGCTCAAGGCCTATCTGCTGCATCGGCGGATGCGCGAGCAGGGCATTGCCAAGGCCATCAAGGACGGCGCGAAAAATGCGCGCGAGGTGCTGCCGCTGGTTTACCCAGATATCGCAGATCAGCTCATTCCGGCGGCGCTGCTGACCGTTCTGGCCCACGTCGAGATGCTGGCCGAGAAGGGCGAGATCGCAGCCGGCGACCTGCTGTCGGTTGACGCCCCGCTTCGGGCCGTTTGAGCTTGCGGCCGCCTACGGCTGTCACCTTGGCGCTGTTCTGGCTTGGAACCGTTGCTTCCAATCGGCCTACGATCTCTTTGAGAATGGTCCGCACGCGGGTGGCGTTGCGCCCGAAGTCGTTGCGGCCGTACCGTGACGCGGAACGCACATCGACGCGCGCCGTGGCATCGTCGCCCGTCACACGGATCACGACATCGTCCCTGAAGCCGAACACCAGCGTGCGTTCGGTGAGTTCGATGGTGCCCGCTCCATCGGGCGCATCGGCTGGGGCGGTCTCCGACAGAGGCTTCAGTTTCAATTTGGTCATGGCTTGAAGAACGACATCGAAGGTATCCGCAGCCGACCGCGGCACCTGCAACGTCCGCAAATCCGGATATCGGGCGGCCTGGAGCGGGGCGTCGGCCTGAGCGTTGTAGGTAACCGGATTATAGCCCTCCCCGCGCAGCGCCCCCGTCACCTCGAAGCGCGGCGGATTGACGATATCGGTCGTCACGTCGGCAATCATTGGATAGTCGCGGCTTGCCATCCAGGCCATGGCAGGCAGCGCAAGCAACCCGAGCGACATGGCAAGCGCACTGACGACGCGCGCGGTCCCCTGCCGTCCCGTGACCCAGATGTCGAGCCCTGCAATCAGCGCCATGAGCACGGCGAGGACGGCACCCACAAACGCCGTGCCCGCCAAGTTCATGGCCATGGGCGTGGGCAACGACAGAACCCGATGCAGAAAGAACGCCGTTGCCAGCAGCATCACGCAAAACAGGGCAAGACGGCTCGCCCAGCGCGCCATCAGTGACGGTGGCTGGTCGGCGGCATACTCTATCCGGGTCGAGATTACGGCCACGCGCTTGTCTTCACGCTCCCAGGGTTGGAAATACGGCGATCACCATAGCGGCGATTTGGTCGAAAAGGCGAAGGGAGCGGCGATTGCTCACGGAAAAAGCCGTGTCTTGCTCCAAGGGGTGGCCGAATCGGCACGCCGGTAGACGATGCGATCATGCAAGCGGAAGGGGCGGCTCATCCAGAACTCGATCTCGAGCGGCGTGACGCGAAAGCCCGACCAATAGGGCGGCCTTGGAATTGCACCGACAGCATATTTCGCCGCATAGCGCGCGACCTCCGTTTCCAGAGCAAAGCGCCCCTCGAGCGGACGCGACTGCTTGGAGGCCCATGCGCCAATGCGGCTCAATCGCGGGCGCGAGGCGTAATACGCATCTGCTTCCGCGTCGGTCACGGTCGTAACGGGACCGCGTACGCGCACCTGACGCTCCAGGCTCTTCCAATGAAAGACCAGCGCAGCCTTGGGATGGGCCAGGAGCTCGCGGCCCTTCGTGCCCTCGAAGTTGGTGTAGAAGACGAAGCCGCGCTCAGGCGCGTCCGCATCGTCCACGCCTTTGAGCAACACCATCCGCACATTGGGCATTCCGGTTTCATCAACGCTCGCCACCGCCACAGCGTTGGGGTCGTTGATCTCGCTCTGGGTAGCATCACCGAGCCAGGATGCGAACAGATCGAAGGGATCATCTGTCGGCGTGAAACCCGCCCCACCGTTCGCCTCAGACTTGCTCTTGTGCATCAATCACCTTCCACGGACCGCTGCCGGCCCGTCGTTTTCCTGCATCGTGCGGCACACACCGCAAGCATCTCTTAACCAAACCCGCGCACACTTGCGAGCAAGTCCGCCTGTTGCGGCTTCCAGTAGCGTCAGTCAGTCGAGTTCAGCGTCATGCGTTATTCGCACTCCTCTTTGTTTTCCTTCTACGCCACCGGCTTGACGGCTCTTGCGCTGGTCGCGGCAATTCTCTTCCTGCCGGAATTTGCGCGCGCCGAACCGCCGGCCACAGGCGGTGCCAAAACCCCGCCGAAACTGGCGCGGCTCACCGCTCCGCGCCAAGCCATGCTCGGGCTCCAGGACGAGATCGCCGCATTGGAGAGCGTCCAGTATGCGCTCAGTCAGGTGGCGGACGGCTCGAGCTACGTTTGGCACCGCAGCCACGGCATGCTCTCGGGCGTTGTCCAACCCACTTCTTCCTTCAAGGATGCCGAGGGTCAGGTGTGCCGGCATATCGTCGTCATTCTCAACTCCCTCGACACCACCAGCAAGACGGAGACGATCGCCTGCCGCATGCCCGACGGGATCTGGCAGCTGGACGGCTGATTTCTCCTAAAGTTCAGTTGGTTGCATAGTCCTTTTGGTTGCGCTGCCATGCCCCGGTCCACGATCTGGACCGGGCCGCCCTTTTGTGTAGGATGCGCCGGACTCAGGCCATTTTCTCACCCGCAGCTTTCAAGGATCGATAAGCCGATGACGGCATCTCAGGAACACACAGGCACGCCCACCGGCAATCTGATGGCCGGTAAGCGCGGTCTGATCATGGGTGTCGCCAACAACCGGTCCATTGCCTGGGGCATTGCCAAGGCCTGCGCCGCCCAGGGTGCCGAAATTGCGCTGACCTACCAGGGCGATGCCCTCAAGAAGCGCGTCGAGCCGCTTGCCGCCGAGCTTGGCTCCCAGCACGTGCTTCCCTGCGATGTGACCGACGCAGCCTCCATGGATGAAGTATTCGAGACGCTGGGAAAAAGCTGGGGCCGGCTCGACTTTCTCGTCCACGCCATCGCATTTGCCGACAAGAACGAGCTCGATGGGCGCTACGTCGATACGTCGGAAAAGAACTTCACCCAAAGCCTGCTGATCTCCTGCTACTCGTTCACCGCGCTCGCCCGCCGGGCGGAGAAGTTGATGACCGACGGCGGCTCTCTGGTGACCTTGACCTATTATGGCGCCGAGAAGGTCATGCCGCACTATAATGTCATGGGCATTGCCAAGGCCGCGCTGGAAGCATCCGTACGCTATCTCGCCTCCGACCTCGGCAAGAACAATATCCGAGTCAATGCCATCTCAGCCGGTCCGATCAAGACACTGGCCGCTTCGGGCATTTCCGACTTCCGCTACATCCTGCGCTGGAACGAGTACAATTCACCCCTGCGCCGGACGGTGACGATCGAGGACGTCGGCGGGGCCGGTGTCTATCTTCTGTCCGACCTGTCACGCGGCGTGACGGGTGAGATCCACCACGTCGACAGTGGCTATCACGTTCAGGGCATGAAGAACGAGGACGCCCCCGACATCTCGGTCGTCAAGGGCGAGGGGAGTTGAGCCAATCCCAAAATAGGATTGCCCTCTTGAGGCCGGGCGTCACGTTGTACCTCGTGCGCCACGGCGAAACGAACTGGAATAAAGAAGCCCGTTATCAGGGCCAGGCCGATATTCCGCTCAACGACACAGGACGACGGCAGGCGGCCCGCAACGGCGGCGCGCTGCGCGCGCTGCTGCCAGGGATCGCGCACGCCGACTTCGTCTCAAGCCCTTTGTCGCGCGCGAGAGAGACCATGGAGATCCTGCGCGCTGCGCTCGGTCTCGACCCCGTTGGTTTCAGGATGGATCCCGCGCTGCTGGAGCTCCATTACGGCCACTGGGAAGGACACCTCGCCTCCGAACTTCCGGACACCGATCCTGAGGGTGTTGCGGGAAAGCAGGCTGATCCATTCGGCTGGCGGCCAACAGGTGGCGAGAGCTATGCCGACCTCATGGAGCGGACCAACCGCTGGCTCCACGCCTTGGAACGGACGACCGTTGCCGTAACTCATGGGGGGGTGTCTCGCGTCGCGCGCGGCGCGTTGCTGGGACTGGACCATCGTGAGGTTCCAATCCTGGAGGTACCTCAGGACAGGGTTCTGGTGCTGCGGGCCTCTACCATGAAATGGTTGTAGATCTTTTTGAGCGCGCACCAACCAAAGATCAGAGGGCCTAGGGCCCTGTGCGGCTCTTTTTCCGAGCCCTGGCTTCTGGAGCTTTGACGCAACGTCTGCCCGCCTTGTCGGGCTCATAGCCTGCGTCGCAGTTGGGTTTTATCCCGACGAGCTTCACTTTCCGCGTCTTGTCTGCAGATTTGGCTGCGCTCCCTTTTGGCTCGGATTTTCCGTCCCCCTTTCCGGACTGGCCAAGATCCGGCGTCTTGGGCGTGACGCGTTTGACCGGTTCGACCATCGGTTCGATCTGTTTTGCCTGTTGCGGCTGAGCAGGCGTGGAGCTTTCAGAGCGCGCGCCTCCGGGCTCCGCCGATACCTGGCACGGAGCGGTCAGCAGCATCGCCGCAGCGAGTGCAGCAAGGCCGCCCAGGGACGTGCCGCCCCACAACGCAATGTGTGCCATATCGCTGAAAGCCCGAAGCTGACGGCCATTTGTGGAACTATAGCGAGGAGACAAAGGCGGGGCGACCCTAGACGTCACGCCCAGCATACGGCGTAAACAAACAAAAAGAGCCGGAGAAGCGGCTCTCCGGCTCTTTACGCACTTCTCATGGAAGTGCATCGCTTATTGGGCCGCTCGTTGCCCGGGTGCTCAATCCGGGCGCAAGCCGCCTGAATGCGCGCTCCAAAGTCTCCTTGAGAGCGGCATCGCTTTTGACGGCCCGGTCCGGACCGTGTCACCGCATTGCCCCGTCAATTTGATCCCTCGATGCGACGCAGGCTGCGTTCAGGCAGGTAAAGCGTGCTCGGCCAAAGTTGCTGATGCGATGCGGATGTAATGGTCATGCTGTAAGGACCACGTTTACGACGCGTGGAACCTACGGCGAACGCAGCACTGTTGCCCAAATAATCTGCGTCGCGCGCGCTTGTCACGCAAATTGCCCAGCAAGAAGGCTTGCCGGGCGTGATGGCGCCTCCTAAGAGAAAGAGTGAAGCATGGCTGCAACACGGCTTGTGTTGGAGCCGCGCCGCACCCGCGGCGTTTCCGCAGTCATCCAGCAAGCAGCCTTCGCAATGTCTCACAACACCTTCGGACACCTCTTCCGCATCACCACCTGGGGCGAGAGCCACGGTCCGGCGATCGGCTGCGTGGTCGATGGCTGCCCGCCAGGTATCGCGCTCGAGGCGCAGGAGATCCAGGCGTTCCTTGACAAGCGCAGGCCGGGTCAATCGCGATTCGTCACGCAGCGCCGCGAGCCCGATGCGGTGAAGATCCTCTCCGGCGTTTTTAACAATGAGGCGGGCCAGCAAGTCACCACAGGCGCGCCCATCGCGCTTGAGATCGAGAACGTCGACCAGCGCTCCAAGGACTATGGCGACATCGCCATGAAGTATCGCCCGGGCCACGCCGACTACACGTACGATGCCAAATACGCCATCCGCGATTATCGCGGCGGCGGTCGCTCGTCCGCCCGCGAAACCGCCTCACGCGTCGCCGCCGGCGCCGTCGCCCGCAAGGTCATTGCCGGCGTGCGCATCCGCGGCGCGCTTGTCCAGATGGGGCCGCACGCAATCGATCGCGCCAATTGGGACTGGGATGAGGTTGGCAACAACCCGTTCTTCTGCCCCGACGCAAAGGCCGCTGCCGCGTGGGAAACCTATCTCGACAACGTGCGCAAGGATGGCTCATCGGTGGGCGCGATCGTCGAGGTGATCGCTGAAGGCGTCCCCGCGGGCTGGGGCGCACCGCTCTACGGCAAACTCGACCAGGACCTTGCTTCCGCGATGATGTCGATCAACGCGGTGAAGGGCGTCGAAATCGGCGCAGGCATGGCGGCGGCCGTGCTGACGGGAGAGGAGAACGCCGACGAGATGCGCATGGGCAACGACGGCAAGCCGCGCTTTCTATCCAACAACGCGGGTGGCATCCTCGGCGGCATCTCCACCGGTCAGCCGATCGTATGCCGCTTCGCAGTCAAGCCAACATCGTCCATCCTGACGCCCCGCAAGACCGTGGACCGCAACGGCTCGAATACTGAAGTTGTTACCAAGGGCCGCCATGATCCGTGCGTGGGCATTCGCGCGGTGCCGGTCGGGGAAGCAATGATGGCGATCGTCCTTGCGGATCACTTCCTGCGCCATCGCGGCCAATGCGGCGCCTGAGCCAGACGCCTCTCAAGGGCACAACGCCAGATCGGCAAACGCAAACCCATCCCGCACGACTGTTTCACCAACCGTGATGGCGATGGGTTCCTGGAACATCGGGCCCGCCGTGACGCAGGTGTGAAACTCACCATTCTCGCCGCACGGATCGATGCCTGCAGGAAGACCGGCGAGGAAAGACTCATCAAAGCGGCGGCCCGCGAACGAGGCATTAAGTTTGCTCTGGTCAACGACCGAGATCCACGTCTCCAGCCCGCCCTCGATCATCTCATGCGCCAACGCCGTTGTATCGCGCAGCCACAGCGGAAAAATCGGCTTTAAGCCTGTGCTCGAAAGCTTGGTCTCCCGGTACTTGCGGATGTCTTCCAGAAAAAGATCGCCGAACGCCATCGCCTCAACGCCCTTGTCCATTGCCTGCTCGACGAACGCACTCATGCGCTTCTCATATTCCTCGTTGGGACACGGCCAGGGCAATTCAACGACATGAAGCGGAAGTCCGGCGGCAGCCGCCTGCGCTTGCAGGATCTCGCTCCGCACGCCGTGCATGGCGACCCGGTTAAAAGCGGCGTTGACGGTGGTGAGCAGCCCCACCACTTCCACCTCGGGATTCTGCCGCAGAACATGCAGTGACCAGGCGCTGTCTTTGCCGCTCGACCAGCTCAATACTGTTTTCAAAGCATCCACCCCGAGTTTATAGCCTTACCTGACTCAGCTTACCTTTTCAGGCCGGCCACGAAAGCGCCACCCATGCCGCACTATCGATCCATCGTCATCCTTACCGGAGCAGGACTTTCCGCCGAGAGCGGCCTCTCCACGTTCCGTGATGCAAATGGCATCTGGGCGAAATACGACTGGCGCGACGTCGCCACGCCGCAAGGCTTCGAAAAGAATCCTGCCCTCGTTCACGAATTCTACAATATGCGCCGCCGTGCCCACGCGGGCGTGAAACCCAACGCGGCGCATTTGGCCCTCGGCCGTCTGAGCCGGGAGCACGAAGCCACGACCATCGTCACGCAGAACGTCGATTGCCTGCACGAAGCAGCAGGAACCGCGCGGCTCATTCACATGCACGGCGAAGCGATGAAATCGCTGTGCGCTCATTGCAATGCGAGGGGACCCTGGATCGGCGACATGTCTGTTGCCACAGTCTGCTCCGCTTGCGGCAAGGCGGGAGGCATGCGGCCCGACGTCGTATGGTTTGGTGAGATGCCCTATCACATGGAGACGATCGGCAAGCTGCTCCTTGCGTGTGACCTCTTCATCTCCATCGGTACGAGCGGCCATGTCTATCCCGCGGCCGGATTTGTCGCCGCCGCCGCGGACGCCGGTGCGCATACCGTTGAACTGAACCTCGAACCCTCTCAAGGCGCGAGCCTCTTTGCTGAAGCAATCTACGGTCCGGCGACGGAGGTGGTGCCCGCCTATGTCGAGCGGCTGCTCGCGGGCGAGGCTTAGGTTTGCATCCCAGCCAAGCATTCTTTTTTGTCATCCCGGCCAAGCGCAGCGAGCGCCGGGACCCAGGAGCACCGAGCGAGATGCAGCGGCTTGATTTTCGCGCTTCGCACTGATGTGCTCGGTTCCGGGTCGGCGCTGCGCCGGACTTCATCCGGGCTCGCTTGCCCGGGATGACAAGAAGGTGCGCTTGTCCGAATATACCGCCCTATCGGTGGAACACCGCCACCGCCTCGATGTGGGGCGAAAAGAGGAACTGGTCAACCGGGGTAACAGATTCCAGGATGTATCCTCCGTCGATGAGCGTGCGTGCGTCGCGTGCCAAGGTTGCCGGATTGCACGACACCGCGATCACCGTTTTGACCTGGGATCTGGCCAGCATCCGCGCCTGCGCGTCGGCGCCCGCCCGCGGCGGATCGAACACCACGCAATCGAAATCGCGCAACTCGGTCGCCGATAACGGCTCGCGGAACAGATCGCGCGTGCGCGCCTCGACCGGTTTCAAGCCGCGCGCATTCTTCACGGCGGCGTTGAGCGCCGCGATGGCGCGTTTGTCGTTGTCGGCGGCGAACACCTTGGCACGCTCAGCCAAGCGGAATGTAAATGCGCCGACGCCGCAAAACAGGTCGGCAATGGCTTTCGATTTGCCGGCCGCACGCAAAACGAGGTTCGCCATGGCCTCTTCCATTTCAGCGACGGCTTGAAGAAACGCGCCTGGCGGAGCAATGACCTCGGCGTTACCGAACATCAAGGCGGCGGTCAAAGACTCGTAAACCGGATCGCCGTTGACGCTGACCCGCGCGACGGCCGCCGATGAAGCCGCCTGAGCAAGGCCCGTACGCAATTCCGGCGTCAGCTTGGCCGCGACATCTTCCAACGCCACGTCGAGCCCACCCAAAGTCCACGTCGCGATGACGCGCGTCTCGCCGCGTCGCGACAACAACGGCGCAATGAGGGTGCGTAGCTTAGGAAGGGCCGCCACGATGGAGGGATGCAGGACGCAGCACTCCTCAAGATCGACGAGATCGTGGGATGCTGCCTTGTGAAATCCGAGCAAGACGCCCGCGCTTGTCGCCCGTGCGCTGAGCGCTGCGCGCCGCCGCGCGCCCTTGCACGCAATCACGTCGTTCACCGCTACATCGAGCCCGCGCGCACGAAAAGCTGCAGCCACCTGCTCCGTCTTCCATGCGCGGTAGGCAGGCGCTGCCATGTGCTGGAGCGCACAGCCTCCACAGATGGTGAAATGACGGCAAGGCGGCACGACCCGATCATTGCTGGGCGCAAGTACCTCGATGAGTTGGCCCGCCGTGCCTTCGACCACGGCTTTGACTCGCTCGCCTGCAAGCGTAAACGGCACGAAGACGGGACCGTTCGCCGCTTCCGCGACCCCATCACCCTGCGCGCCCACGCGCGCGATCATAAGGTCGCAAGTTTCACGCATCCTTCGACGCTCCAAGCAGGAACTCCTCGTTGCCGGATCCGCCCGCGATCGGCGAAGCGATCACACCGCGAACCCGCCATCCGGGCTGAGACGCAACGAATGCGCGCACGGCCTCCACAGCCCGGTCGCGCGCCGCCGCGTCGCGGACGATGCCGCCTTTGCCGACGTCGGCGGGGGAAAGTTCAAACTGGGGTTTGACGAGCGCCACGAGAAACGCGCCGGGCGCCGCAAGGCTCATCACTGGCCCCATGGCTTTGGTCAGAGAGATGAATGACAAATCGGCGACGAGCATTTCGATCGGTCCTTCGATCGGTGCAGCCTCGATATGCCGGATGTCACGTCCTTCCAGGCTGATCACCCGCGCATCGGCGCGCAGGCTCTCGTGTAACTGCGACTTACCCACGTCAACGGCGTAAACGCGGCGTGCGCCACGCTGCAACAAGACCTGCGTGAAACCGCCCGTCGATGCACCCGCGTCGAGCGCAATCCGACCCATAGGATCGAGCGCGAACGCGTCGAGCGCTGCGGTAAGCTTCTCGCCGCCTCGGGATACGAAGTCCGGTGCGTGGTCGGCCAGAACGATGGACACTTCCGAACCGACGCTTTGGGCGGGCTTGGTACATGGTGCCCCGTCGACCATCACGAACCCGCGCAGGATGAGGTCGCGCGCGCGCGCCCGGCTGGGGACGAGACCATCGGACAGAAGACGTTGATCGAGACGGGTCGAGGCGGGCTTTGACATCGCCGTCTGCATCGCCCTCCCCCCGCCATCCGGTCAAGCACAATCGCTGCGAGGGACACACGCAAGGCGTATTTCAGGCGGCCGCGGTGCCTGCCGCTGGCGCGCCGGACCGCCGCCGTTTCCAACGCTGCACGGCTTTCAGGAGGGCAAATGGCACGCCCGTCAGCAGCACCTTTACGTAGCGCAGGTCCTGAAAATCGCCATTGAGAGACAGACGCGGCAGAGCAGTGAGCGTGTCCTGATGCCGGGTATGGACCAGCCCCTTGCGCGTCGTAACGGCGGTCGCCAGCCCTAGCCCACGCGCCATCTCGAATTCACGTTCTCCGGCTGAGTCTTCGCATCCATAAGGATAGCTGAAATGCCGGCAGGACTTGCCAAGTTCCGCCGACACACGCGCAACGCTGTCGGCTATTTCGCTGCGTGCCTGTTGTGCGTCGAGTTTCGAAAGAGCGAAGTGTCCCGTCGTATGAGCCCCGATGGTGACGAGAGGATCGGCGGCCAGTTCCCGCAACTCATCCCACGTCATGACGAGGTCGCGGCAAGGCGCCTTCGGATCAAGGCCCGCCTGGCGTGAAAGGTTGAGCACCACCGCCCGGGCATCCGGCTCCGGCAACGCGCGCAGCCACCAGTAGATCTCGTCGAACGCAGCGGTTCGTTCTGCATCATTTGTCAAGGCGAACGACCGCAGTTCGCCGCGCATGTCAAGTTGCACGCGGCGCAATCCTCGCAGAGCCTCCTCCAGGCTCAACCACCACAGATCCCCCTTGCCATCGGCATAGTCGGACGAAACGTAGATCGTGAAGGGAACATTGTGCCGCTTGAAAACCGGGTAGGCGTGGTCGCGATTGTCCCTATAGCCGTCATCGAGCGTGAAGACCGCGAACGGACGTGCCGGAACCGGTGATTTGAGCCGTTTTGGAACATCGTCGAGTGCGATGCAATCGAAGCCCGCAGCCTTAACCTGAAGGATGACGCTTTCCAGAAACGCAGGCGTGATCTGGAGAATACCATTGGGAGAGAACCCGGACGGCTGAGCGGGTCTCACATGATGCAGCATGAAGATGACGCCGTTGCCGCTTGTTAAGGGCGCAATGAGGCCATCAGCACCGGAATAGTGCAGGGCGGACAACGCCGCCTTCAGCAAAGTCCTCGAACGCATCCGCATCACAACTTGCAACTCAAACCGGCAGGCTCGAAATAGCTCGAACCGCAATACGCAATCCGGAAAAACTCAATCCGCAAAACTCAACCAGCAAAATACGTGCTAGCGGCCGCCCCGCTCGCAACGGCAAAGCTCTGAATGGTTTCTGAATTGTTAATGATGCACCCGCTGCCCCGCCGAGCTCGATCAGGCGGCGGCAGTGCCTGAAACCTTGCGTGTGGCGCGCAGAATACGTTTCGCGGGAACGGGCTCGGCAACGGTGGGGGTCATTTTCATGATGTCGATGCCCGATACCTCAAAGCCCAGGAACGTGCCGGGCGGATCCTGCAGCACGTTCACCCGCTTCATGGAATCCGGCAACAGAATGCCCGCGTCGAAACGTCCTTCGATCGCCTCAAACAACGAACGCGCGTCGTCATGTGCGCCAGCGACGATGATGTGATCGTAGGCTTCATCGAGGGCATCAAGGATCAGATTGAGTTGATCGGGGTCGATTTCCATGACCTGATCGAGCGGAGCACCGGAGGTGATGATATGCACGTTGCTTGCGGGAACGCGCTGCACGGCGTCCTCGAAGGACGCAAGCCCGCTCAGCAAGCCCGACAATCCCTTGCTGGGCGGCAACCCACCGGCGCTTGACATGCCTGTATCCCCGGACGGACTCCAATCGACGATAATCACCTGACGGCCGTTACGGCTCAGGGCTTTTGCCAGCGCAATGGCATCGCGCCCGACACCGGAAACACTCTTGGTTTCCCCTGTGATCAGGGATCGGTGGCCTCCCTGCTCAGGAGCGGCCGCGCTGATCCTCGCTGCGATTTGTTCCACCGCAAGCTCTGCGGCCTCGGCTACGGGCACGGCCGATGTCAAAGCGGGTGTCTTTGGTTTTGCCACCGTGGATTGAATAATCGATCTGAGAGACGACTTGGACGTGAGGGCAGGCTCCGGCTTCAATACCACCGCATCTTCGACTTCACTCTCCACGGGCACGCCTCGCGCGCTATCAAACAGGGCACGTGTGATCGTCCAGAACGTACCGAGCAGCAGTGCAGCAAACGCGACCAGCGCCGCACTTTGTCCCTTCTTGGGTGTCACGGGGAAGCTCGCCGGCAGCGCCTTGGAGATGATCTGCGCCTCGACTGGCTGGGCGCGCGTATCCAATCGCTTGCGGTTGGACTCAAGTTGCGCCTGCAGGCTTTCAAGTTCGGTGCGCTTGGCCCTGGCATTCGCCTGGAGCTGACGCAGTTTGGCCTCTTCCGGCGCCTTGCTCACCACCCGCGATTTGACCTCATCGAGGCTTCTCTTGATCGAGGCTTCGCGCTCCTGCGCAAACTTGACCTCCTTCTCGAGGCTCTCGACCAGCTTAGAGACTTCAACAGAGATCTGGCCTTTGAGGCCGGCAAGATCGGCATTGAGCTGGCGCATGCGCGGATGGCCCGGCAGGAGCGTCGCAGACAGCTCCGAGATCTGCCGCTCGATGCGTACGCGCTGTTGCACGAGGTTTTGGATCAACGGTGATTTCTGTACATCAGGCAAAGCGTCCGCAGATCCCGCCTTCATCATCTCGCGCGCCGACTTGGCCCGCGCTTCGGCCTCGCTGCGCGCAGAGGTCGCCTTGGTCGATTCTCCGGTCAGCTCGGAAAGCTGCTGCTCGTTGAGCCCCGTATTCTGTGCTCCGCCCTTGAACACGTTGATTTCGCCGCTGTAGCGCTCGGCTTCGGTTTCAGACGCTGCAACTTCCGGCACGAGCTTGTCGATCTTGCCCTGCAGGACCTTCTGCTGCTCGTCCACTTCCTCCGCGGCCGCAGATGCGAGCGAGTTCCTGTAGGTTTCCACCAGGCGATTGGCGATCTCGGCGGCAAGCGTTGGCTCGATGGCCGTCGCGCGCACGCCGATGAACCGGCTCTCCTTGGCGGAATAAACCTCGAGCTGCTTGAACAGTGCGTTCAAGACACGGTCACGTTCGCTCTCGCCAGCGCGCGGCCCGCCGATACCGGCCATGCGCATCAACCTGTCGGCCATATCGACCGGGCCCAGCGCACTGTTGAATTCCCGCTTGTCCTTGAGTTTCAACTCGCCGGCAATTCTTGCCACCAGCTCGGGTGATTGCAGCGCGCGCACATGCGTGTTGATGGCTTCCTTGTCCATCTTCACCGCCAGCGCATCGGGCGAAGCATTCTTGGCGTCGGCGAAACTGGCGGAGGCGCCCTTGGCCACGATCGCAAGTTCGGCCTGGGACTGATACTTCGGCGCAATCTGCATCAAGGCGCCGTAGGTCAGCGCGCCAGCCGCCGCGCTCCACAGCGCCAGCCGCGGCAGGTTGCGCCGCAGGGCTCCGAAAATCGTACTCATCTCGATGTCATCTGGAGACGCTTGGCGGCGTGCAGGCATGGGTCAACTCGGTGAAGGCTGATGATCTGATTCGTAAGTAAAGAAGCCTTAGAGTTAGCAATCGCTTAATCGTTTCGAAAAAGGGCAGCCCCTTAGTCTTTTTTAACTCCCCCCCGATAGCTTTCTGGATGTTGAAGTCTTGAAGTCGGGATAAGTCCGTCATGTCTGTGCGCTCGAAGGTCTTGGCCGTGGCGGTTTCCGCCATGCTTGCTGGCTGTTCCAGCATGCGGAGCGATGACATCCTCGGCGACGCCTTTCTGACTGCCGATCCCTTGCCGCCGGTGGCAGGATCTGAGTCCGTGATCGTGGCGGAAGCCCATCAGGTCGCCTGGGGCGAGCCCGCGCTTGTGCCTGCCGGCCCGCAAGCCGTCGCCGATACCGATGGCCCCTATCTGCTGGACACGGGCGACCGGCTGCGCATCTTCGTCTATGGCCAGCCCAATCTTTCGCGCCTTTATATTGTCGATCACGAGGGCAAGATCGCTGTGCCGCTGATCGGAAACATCAGCGCGCGGGGCAAGACCACGACGCAGCTCCAGGCGACGATCCGCGCACGCCTTGGCGCTGAATTCGTCAAGGATCCGCATGTTACGGTCGATATCCAGCAGAACCGGCCCTTCTTCATCCTGGGTGAGGTCCGCAACGCCGGTCAGTATCCATACGTCTCCGGTATGACCGTGGAGACCGCCGTTGCCATCGCGGGCGGATATACCGAGCGCGCCAGCCAGCGCAAATACCGCATCACCCGGCGCATCAACGGATTTGTCGAGCAGATCGAAGCCCCAGGCGACTACGTCTTGAAGCCCGGCGACACGATTTACGTGTTTGAAAGGTTCCTCTGAGACCCAAGCATAAGCCAAGTCTCGCGGACTTGAGACAAGCACACCGGCCAGAGCAAGCCATGCGTATCCTCCATTGTCTCAGGGCACCCGTCGGCGGATTATTCCGCCATGTCCTCGATCTTGCCGGCGAGCAAGCCCGCCGCGGACATGATGTCGGTATCCTTGCCGATAGCACGGCGCAGAACGCGCTCACCGCCCGCCTCTTCAGTGAGATCGAACCGCTCATGTCGCTGGGGGTAATGCGCATCCCCATGAGCCGCCAGCCGGGCATTGGCGATTACAAAGCCGTTCGCGCGACGCTTTCGCACGCCCAGTCCTTGAGCCTCGACGTGTTGCATGGCCATGGCGCAAAGGGCGGAGCCTATGCGCGCCTCACGCGACGTGCGCTGCGCGCCAGAGGACAACCGGTCAAGGCTTTCTATACGCCCCACGGCGGCACGCTGAACTACCAGCCCGGCACCGCGCAGGCGGCTGTGTTCCTGACGCTGGAGCGCCTCCTGGAACGATTTACCGACGGGCTCATCTTCGAAAGCGCTTATGCCGCGCGCGTCTATCGCGAACGCGTGGGACAAGGCCCCGCGCCTCAGCGCGTCATTCACAACGGATTGCGTCCTGGCGATTTCATCACACACGTTCCCAGGGCCGATGCCACGGACTTCCTCTTCATCGGCGAATTGCGTGATTTAAAAGGCGTCGGCTACCTGATCGATGCCCTGGCGCTCCTCAACGCCAAAGCGCCCGTCACGGCTACAATCGTCGGCGCAGGTCCCGATGAGAGCAGCCTGAAGGCCAAGACAGGTGCGCTTGGACTTGCGGAGACTGTGCGCTTCACCGGCGCGCTGCCGGCGCGCGAAGCTTTTTCCTTGGGCCGCATTATGGTTGTCCCATCTCTAGCCGAAAGCTTCCCTTATGTGGTCCTGGAGGCTGCGGCCGCAGGCCTGCCTCTCATTGCGACGCGCGTGGGCGGCATTCCCGAAATCGTAGCGGACACCGATACCGCGCTCATCGAACCAGCCAGCGCCGTAGCCCTCGAACGCGCCATGCGCGACTGCCTGGATCATCCCCAGGAAGCCATGGCGCGTGCTCAGCGCTTGAAACACAACGTTGCAGACAAGTTTACAGTCGCTGGAATGACCGATGCCGTCCTGGCCTTCTACGCCTTAAGAAATACTTAACCTAGCAGAACAGCACCAGGCGCTGAGGCCCTCACATTAACCGCTCGTGGCACGGCGGATGCTTCCATGGTTCTCAATTCGCAAATTAAGACACGCGAGCCTGAGAATGTCTGCCGCTATGCATGCCCTTTCTGCCACCACCAGTGCCCCACAGATCAAACCGCGGCTGGCGCTTGCTGCGGCACGCCTGTCGGATGGCGGAATCGGCACGAAGGCAAGCATCTCGCCGGTTGTGGTGCGCGGTCTCGTGCGCGCGGCTGAATTCGCAATTGTCACCGCCGCTGGATTGCTTATCGCAATCGCCTACGTCAACGAGCCGGCCGTCATCGGCGACGCACGTTATATGACGGCCATCGCCGTGACGGGTGCTGCAACTCCTCTCGTGTTCGAGCTTCTTGGACTCTATAGCCTGCGCGCCTTCTCCGACTTGATGCGCAACATGCCGCGTGTCGTGCTGGGTTGGAGCGTCACATTCGCGTTCCTCGTTATCAGCCTGTTCCTTCTCAAGATCGGCGCGCACGTGTCGCGCGTTTGGCTGACAGCCTGGTACATTGCAGGGGCCGCAAGCCTGATTTCCGGTCGTATCGGACTGGCATGGATCATGCGCGCGCTCGCCAAGAATGGGCGCCTCTACCAGCGCGCCGTCATCTACGGGGCGGGCCCCGTGAGCGAAGAGCTGCTGGCGCAGCTCGAAGCCGATTCCGACCAGATCGTGCGCATTGCGGGCGTCTTCGACGAGCGTGACGAGACGCGCGCCCCCCGCCTCGCCGGCGGCTATCCGCGCCTTGGCGGCCTCAAGGATCTCATTGCTCTGAGCCGCACGGCGCGGCTCGATCTCGTCATCGTCGCTCTGCCCTTGACGGCTGAGCACCGCCTGTTGCGGCTCGCCAAAGCCCTGTCCGTGCTGCCCGCCGATATCAAGATGCCGGCTCGCGCGACCGCTTTGCGCTTTGCGCCGCACACCTACTCACATGTCGGATCGGTCGCCATGATCGACCTTTACGACAAGCCGATCGCTGATTGGGGCACTGTCTCGAAGTGGCTCTTTGACAAGATCGTGGGGACGGTTGCTCTCGTGCTCCTGGCTCCCCTGATGGCGCTCGTCGCGCTGGCCGTGAAGCTGGACAGCCCTGGGCCGGTGCTGTTTCGCCAGAAACGCTATGGCTTCAACAATGAGCTGATCGAGGTTTTCAAATTTCGTTCGATGTACACCGGCCTCTGCGACGCCACCGCAGCCAAGCTGGTCTTCAAGGATGACCCTAGGGTCACGCGCGTCGGCCGCATCATCCGCAAGACAAGCCTCGACGAGTTGCCGCAGCTCTTCAACGTCTTGCGCGGCGAGCTCTCGCTCGTTGGCCCACGCCCTCACGCCGTCCAGGCCAAGGCCGGAACCCAACTCTACGATGAGGTCGTCGACGGCTACTTCGCACGCCATAAGGTGAAGCCCGGCATCACCGGCTGGGCACAGATCAACGGCTGGCGCGGGGAGACGGACACCCACGAGAAGATCGAGAAGCGCGTCGAGTTCGATCTGTACTATATCGAGAACTGGAGCGTGTTCTTCGATCTCTACATTCTGCTCAAGACGCCAATGTCTTTGCTTAAGACTCAGAACGCCTACTGATCAGGCTTCGTTACATGGTGGCCTATGAAGCGTAAAGCAGCGGATTGATCCGCTGCTTTACGCTTTGTTCACCCCAACATTCCGCGCGCTCCTCGATGCGAGGGCCCAAGGCGCATTCCTTGCATCCTTAACGGCACAAACGACGAATGCGCCGCTGAGGGTTTCATGTTGGCACGACGGACGACTGCAGCGCGAGCTTCGGAGGGTGAAGCAAAGCCGCGCAGCCTTGTTCACATTGCCGCGCTCGTTCTGGTGTGGATCACGTTCGCCACAAGCGGCATCGTCTTCTCCGAACCCTGCCCCACCGATATTCTTGCGCTCGGCGTCATGGTTCTTCTTCCGGTCATCGGCCTGGTGCGCATCCCTAAACTGCTTGCGCTGTTCCTCATGCTTTGGGCCGCAATGACATCGGCGGGACTGATCTCCGCCATCTTTGCGGAAGACACCTCCAAGGCGCTCACGCATACGCTCGTCTCGTTCTTCCTGGGCGGCTTTGCCTTCACGATCGCCGGTTTCGTCGCGATGCGGCCTCTCGCGCACACCAGATTGATCTTCAATGGTCTCACGGTTGCTGCGGTCATCGCGGCACTTGCGGGAATCGCGGGCTATTTCTCGCTCGTGCCTGGCGGTGCCGAGCTGTTCACGAAGTTCGGCCGCGCCTCAGGTACATTCAAGGATCCAAACGTATTTGGGCCCTTTCTTGTCCCCTCGATGCTCTATGCGGTGCATTACGCTCTGCAAGGCTCTTTGCGCCGCGCCCTGCCGCCGCTGCTGCTGGCTGGCCTTCTTGCTCTTGCGGTCTTCCTGAGCTTCTCGCGCGGCGCCTGGATCAATCTGGTGGTGTCGGCCGGTCTTTACCTGGGCCTCGCCTTCCTCACGGCCCCCTGCAACGGCCGCCGGCAGAAGATCGCACTCCTGGCCCTACTGTGTGCGGCCGTGCTCGGCGGTGTTGTTGCAGGCGCATTGCAGAACGATAGCATTGCCAGCCTCGTCAGCGAGCGCGCGAGCGTCACGCAGAGCTACGATGTCGGGCCGGAGGGCCGCTTCGGGGGCCAGGAGAAGGCGACCGCGCTCATTCTCGACAATCCGCTCGGCATCGGCGCCGCCCAGTTCGCACCGTTCTACCACCATGAGGAAGCACATAACGTGTATCTCAGCACGACGCTCGCCATGGGATGGCTCGGTTCAGGTCTCTACATCATCGCGGTGTTCTCCACGCTGGCGCTAGGGCTGCGCCAGTGCTTCAAGCGCACGCCCTGGCAACCCTTCGTGCTTATCGCGTTCGCCACCTTTGCCGCGAACGCCGCCGAAGGCATCATCATCGACAGCGATCACTGGCGGCACTTCTACCTGCTGATGGCGCTGATCTGGGGTGCGGCGTGCGCCAGCACAGTTGAGCGTGCAGCCGCCACACAAGCGGTAGTCAGCACTGCCGGCAAAAGATTTTCAGCGGTGTTCACGACACGCGCACCACGCAGCTTCTCCCGCCGGCAAATGGTCAGATGACCGGCAACGCCCACAAGCCGCCGCGTTCAAAGCGCAATCCGGTGCTACAGACGCGGCGGGAGGGGCGCATACTCGCCGATCTGCGCCATCCGCTATCGCGCCCCATCCTGTTCATTCCGCCATCTGGGCGTCACGGGCGCATCGTGAAGGCGGTCGTCAGGATTGCTCTTGAAAATCACCAGGAACTTAAGCGTCCACGGCGCGGGCGCATCCTCAAACGCCACGGTCCCTGAGCAGCTCAGGTTGTACGCCGCTCTCAGAACGTGAAAACACGCCAGACCAAAAATGGTCCGGCGTGTGCCATCATTTCAAGTTGTGGAGGGGACGTTCGCTCTTCAGGCGGAAGCTTCTATTCTTGCGCCGGTTCGGACGCGCCGTAGGGCACACCCGTCAAGGGATTGACGATCAGCGACGCACGGAAGGCCGGGCGCTGCGATTTCATCGTATGGGCATCGACCAGTTCAACAAGATGGATCCGATTGATCATAGCAACATAATCGCGAAAGTAATGGCTGCCCATGGCGTAATCCTACATTGAGACGGATGAGGATGTCCTAGCAGGAAGCTTGCCAAACAAGGGCATGTGCGCGTCTAAACCCAGCGAAAAACCGCGATCGCATAGAGCACGCAGATCGCCACGGCCGGCCACAAATTACTGCCGAACGCTGCCAGATAGGCCAGACAGATAAAAGCGCTGCCCAGCAATGAAATGAATAACCGGTCTCCGCGCGTTGTGTCGAGACCCAGAATTCCATGACGCGGATCGCCACCCGGCACCAGGATCTCCCAAACCGTCATCGCCACGAGACAGCAGGCGATGAAAATGAAAAAAAGCGCAGTCGGGGCGGTCCATGCCATCCAGGACAGGATCGACGTACCTTGCATGCCATCCATGGCGTTCTCCTTGCCCTAGACGCGCCCGAGCGCAAATCCCTTGGCGATATAGTTGCGCACGAAATAGATGACGAACGCGCCCGGAATGAGCGTCAGAACACCTGCTGCCGCGAGAAGGCCAAGCTCATAGCCGGACGTGCTTGCGGTCTTGGTCATGGCAGCCACGATTGGCTTGGCCGCGACCGAGGTGAGGTTCTTTGCCAGCAACATCTCAACCCACGAGAACATGAAGCAGAAGAACGCCGCCACGCCGATGCCGGCCGCAATCGTCGGGATGAAGATCTTCACGAAGAACGATGGAAACGAGTAGCCGTCGACGTAGGCGGTCTCGTCGAGTTCCTTGGGTACCCCCGACATGAAGCCTTCGAGAATCCACACCGCCAGCGGTACGTTGAACAAGGTGTGTGCAAGCGCGACAGCCCAAGGTGTATCGAACAATCCAACAGCCGAATAGAGGTTCACGAACGGCAGGACGAACACGGCCGGCGGCGCCATGCGATTCGACAGCAGCCAGAAGAAAAGATGCTTGTCGCCGATGAAGTTATAACGAGAAAAGGCATAGGCGGCCGGCAACGCCACCATCACCGAGATCACCGTGTTGATGAGGACGTACGTGATCGAGTTGATATAAGTATTATACCAAGTCGGATCGGTGAAAATGGTTCTGTAGCTTGCCAGCGTGAACTCGCGCGGGAAGGCGCTGAAGCCGCCGAGAATCTCATTCGTCGTCTTGAACGACATGTTGAGCAGCCAATAGATCGGCAGCATCAGGAACAGGATGTAAATGAACAGGAACACATAGCGCCAGCGCATCACTTCGCCTCCCCACGCATCATCAGCGTGTAGAACAGCCAGCTCAAGAACAGAATGATCAGGAAGTAGACGATCGAAAATGCTGCGGCAGGCCCCAGGTCGAAACCGCCAAGAGCCTTCTGAACGAGGTCGATCGAGAGGAACTTGGTCGTGCTGCCCGGCCCGCCGCCAGTCAATACGATGACCTCGGTATAGATCATGAAGCTGTCCATGAAGCGCAACAGAATTGCGATGGTGAGCACGTGCTTGAGCTTCGGGAGCTGGATGTAGCGGAACACCGACCAGCGCGACGCTCCGTCCACCTGCGCGGCCTGATAATAGGCGTCAGGAATTGAAACGAGTCCCGCGTAGCACAAAAGAACGACAAGCGACGTCCAGTGCCAGACGTCCATCAACACAACCGTGAACCATGCCGCAAGTGGCTGGCGCGTGTAGTTGAAAGAGATCCCAAGACCATTGATGGCTTTGCCGAGTAGCCCGATATCGGGCAGCGCCATGATGTTCCACATCGACCCGACGACATTCCAGGGAACGAGCAGCGGCAGCGCGATGAGCACGAGACAGACAGATACCCAGGGTCCCTTTCGCGGCATGCACAGCGCGATCGCCAGGCCAAGCGGAATCTGGATCAGCAAGACCAGACCGGTAAAAATGATCTGGCGCATCAGAGACTCATGGAACTGCCTGTCGTGCAGAACCTGCTCGAACCAGCGCGTGCCCGACCAGAAGAACTCGTTGTTGCCGAATGTCTCCTGCACCGAGTAGTTGACCACCGTCATCAGCGGGATCAGCGAGTTGAACAGGACCATCAGGAAGACGGGCAGAACGAGGAACCACGCCTTGTTGTCGAATGTCTTTTTCATTGAGCAGCTCCTCGCGCGTCATCGCCGACCAGCCACCCATCCGCGTAGATGCGCGCGCGCGCAGGATCGAAGGCGACCTTGGCGCTGCCTGACGGGATGGCCGCGCCCTGCGGCACGAGCAGCTTCAGCGGCTGATTGCCCGCCTGCACGGACACGATATTGAATCGGCCGGCATCCGCCACCTTCGTCACCTCCACCGGCAAGCCCTCGCTTGAGAACTTCACGAACTCGGGCCGGATGCCGAGCTGGAGGGTGCGCGCGCCACCTTTGTATTTTGCGGCATTCTCGGTCGCGACCTCTCCGCCGCCGATAACGGCTTTCCCGTCCCGCACGTCGCAGTTGATCAGGTTCATGCCCGGTGAGCCGATGAAATGCCCCACGAACGTATGGCGCGGCCGCTCGAACAGCTCCACGGGCGTCCCGATCTGCACCACCTGCCCGTCATTCATTACGACGACCTTGTCGGCGAAGGTCAGCGCCTCGGTTTGATCATGCGTTACGTAGATCATCGTGCGCCGGATGCGCTGATGCAGCTCCTTCAATTTGGAGCGCAACTCCCATTTCAAATGCGGATCGATGACCGTCAACGGCTCGTCGAACATGATGACGTTGACGTCAGAGCGCACTAGGCCGCGCCCCAGCGAGATCTTCTGCTTGCCGTCCGCGGTCAATCCGGATGCGCGCTTTTGCAGCGTGCTGGACAGATCAAGCATCCCGGCGATCCCTTTGACACGGGTCGCGACCGTTGCCTCATCGACGCCGCGATTGCGCAACGGGAAGGCGAGGTTGTCGTACACCGTCATGGTGTCGTAGATCACAGGGAACTGGAATACCTGCGCGATGTTGCGCTCCTCGGGCGTTTTATGCGTGACGTCGACGCGATCGAACTCGATGCGCCCTTTGGTCGGCGTGAGAAGGCCGGAAGTCAGATTGAGCAAAGTCGTCTTGCCACAACCCGACGGCCCCAGAAGAGCGTAGGCGCCGCCATCCTCGAGCGTCATGGTCATCGGCTTCAAGGCCCAATGCTCAGGGCTGGAGGGAGCGGGACCGTAGGCGTGCGCCAGATCGTGGAACGAGATTCTTGCCATCAGCCCACCAGCTCCTCACTCGGCCCGTAATACAGGATCTGGTCCGTATCGACGTGGAGGCGGGCCTGTGCGCCGACCTCGACGGGGTGAATGCCGTGCGACTGAGACACCCAGGTCTCATTGCCCACCTTGAAGTGAATGACGCTCTCCGACCCTGACAGCTCTGTGATCAGAACGCGGCCCTCTATGGTTGCAGAATTCGCGGCAACCGGTTTCATGGTCACATGATGCGGCCGGATCGCAATGGTGTAATTCCCGTCGGGAACATCACGTGCGCCATCGCCCAAAGACCACTGAGGGCCATCGACAAGAGTTAGCTCGCCGTTCACCTTGACGGCGGCATGCGTGTTGATGGGCGGATCGGAAAACACCCGCGCGGAAACGATGTCCTTGGGACGACGATAGCCTCGTGCCGTGGGACAGAACTGGGTGATGCGTCCCTCATGCAGGGTCGCCGTATTGCCGCCAAACAGCAGCGCCTCGGCCGGCTCGGTGGTAGCGTAGACCACGATGCAGTTGCGCTGCGCAAAGAGCTTGGGCAATTCGTCCCGCAACTCCTCCCGCAGCTTGTAGTCGAGGTTTGCCAGAGGCTCGTCGAACAGAATAATGTCGCTGTCCTTGACGATCGCGCGCGCGATAGCCGTACGCTGCTGCTGGCCGCCGGAAAGCTGAGAGGGGCGGCGGTCGAGCATCGGCGTCAAGCGCAGAATCTCGGCTGCCTGCATCACGCGGCGGTCTATCTCGGCCTCGTTCATCCGTGCAACACGCAAGGGCGCGGCGATATTCTCGCGCACCGAGAAATTCGGATAATTGATGAACTGCTGATAGACCATGGAGACGTTGCGCTTCTGGACCGGAACGCCCGTGACGTTTTTGCCGCGAAACCAGACCTCTCCGGTCGTGGGCTTTTCCAAACCCGCCATCAGTTGCATGAGCGTCGTCTTGCCGGCGAGCGTTGGGCCCAGCAGCACGTTCAGACTGCCATCCGCAAGAACCAGATTTGTCTCGTAGATGTACGTGTCCGCGCCAACGCGCTTGGTGACGTTTCTAAGTTCTAGCGACATGGCCTCTCAGCCTGAAGAGGCTCCTGTGGAGCGCGCGGACCGCAAGTGAGGTTTAAAAACCGGGGCACGCCAGCGTGGACAGCGCGCCCCGGGTACAATCGAATGCGTCAGATACCGTTAGTGCTTCGTCCAACGCTTGATCAGCTCATCATAAGCAATCGTCTGACCTTTTTCCTTCTCGTTTGCGAGTTTGGCTGCGGGGCCATCCGGCGCGCCAAGCCAATCTTCGGCCTTCTTTTCCGCATTGAGGCGCGGACCGCAGCCACCGTAAGTCTTGTTGGCCTTATCGGCTGCTTCCATACGGGACATGATCTGATCCATCTCGCTCGCGAGACGATCCATGGCCTGCTGGGGCGTGAACGCACCGGAGTTCACATCGCCGATCTGCTGCCACCACAGCTGCGCGAGCTTGGGATAGTCAGGCACGTTGATGCCGGTCGGCGTCCAGTTCACACGGTCTGGCGAGCGGTAAAACTCGACAAGGCCGCCAAGGTTGGCCGCGCGATCGGTAAAGGACTGATGGTTGACCGTGCTATCGCGGATGAAGGTCAAACCGACATGGCTCTTTTTCACATCGACCGTCTTGGAAATGACGAACTGAGCATAGAGCCAAGCTGCCTTGCGGCGATCGACGGGCGTTGATCTAAAGAGCGTCCAGGAGCCCGCGTCCTGGTAGCCGAGCTTCATGCCCTCTTTCCAATAAGGACCGTGCGGTGAGGGCGCCATCCTCCACAGCGGCTTGCCGGTGTCGTCGACTGTGTTGTTGCCGTCCTTCTTGGGAGCGACCATCGAAGCCGTGAATGCCGTGTACCAGAAGATCTGCTGGGCGACATTGCCTTGGCTCAGGGCCGGCAGCGACTGATAGAAGTCGTAGTCGGCAGCGCCGGGAGGTGCGTACTTGCGCAGCCACTCGTCCCATTTGGCAATCGCAAATACGGAGGCGGGCGCGTTGGTACCGCCGCCACGCGTGATCGATGCGCCCGACGGGTTGCAGCTATCTTTCTCCATGCGGATGCCCCATTCGTCGATGGGACGGCCGTTGGGAAGACCAGGCGAGGTCGAGCCTGCCATCGAGAGCCAGGCGTCGGTCATGCGCCAGCCAAGGTCGGGGGCGCGCTTGCCGTAGTCCATGTGACCATAGATGCGGACGCCGCCGATCTCCTTCACGTCGTTGGTGAAGAACTCCGCGATGTCCTCGTATGCCGACCAATTGACCGGAACACCAAGATCATAGCCATACTTGGCCTTGAACTTCTCTTGCAGATCCTTGCGATCAAACCAGTCCTTGCGGAACCAGTAGAGGTTGGCGAACTGCTGGTCGGGAATCTGCCACAGCTTGCCGTCGGGACCTGTCGTAAACGACTTGCCGATAAAGTCATCGACATCGAGGCCCGGGTTGGTGACGTCCTTGCCCTCACCTGCCATCCAGTCTGTCAGGTTGACCGCACTTTGAAGACGGGAATGGGTGCCGATGAGATCGCTGTCGTTGATGTAGCCGTCGTACAGATTGCGATTGGTCTGCATCTGGGTCTGCACGGCCTGAACGACTTCGCCTTCGCCAAGCAGCTGATGATTGACCTTGATGCCCGTGATTTCGGCGAATGCCTTCGCGAGTGTTTCAGACTCATAGGTGTGTGTCGGAATGGTCTCCGACAGCACGTTGATCTCGAGGCCCTTGAAGGGCTCGGCGGCCTTGACGAACCACTCCATCTCCTTCAGCTGCTCTTCCTTCGACAGCGTGGAAGGCTGGAATTCCTTTTCGACCCACTTCTTGGCTTCATCCATTCCGGCATTCGCGGTGCCGGCAAATGAAACGGCCGCAGCAAACATTGCTACGGCGGATATGCGTTTCCTCATTTGTTTTCACCTCCCAGTGCACAGAGAGGTCAAAACTATCATTCGAAACAAAACGCGTGTCAATCGCAAATGGCTAACGGAAAATGAAACGCCCGAAACTCCGTGTGAAAATAGAATTTTTTGCGATGCATCCAAGATAATTGCGGCATTGCATCAGAGCGATGATGCACTGCGGCGCTTTCGAATGTCGATCAGATAATTGATAAAACGAATATTTCGCGCTAGGTTGGTCAAACTCTGGAGACTGGCCATGCTCACGATTTCACCGCGCCAACAAGAAATAGTCAGACTAGCGCGCGAGCAGGGCCGCGTCGATGTCGACACCCTAGCGGAACGGTTCGCCGTTACGCCGCAGACAATCCGCAAGGACCTGAACGACTTGTGCGAACGCGGCCTGCTGCAGCGCTATCATGGCGGGGCGGTGATCGCGTCCGGTGTCGCCAACTACGGCTACGAAGCGCGCCGGCAGCTCGCCACCGAGGAGAAGCGGCTTATCGGCGTCAAGGCCGCCTCGCTGATCCCGGACAACTCTTCCATCCTCATCAATATCGGCACCACCACCGAGCAAGTGGCCACCGCGCTGCGGCACCGGCATGGATTACTGGTAATCACAAATAATACAAATGTTATCAACATATTGCTTGGGTGCGCCGGCATCGAGGTCATTGTTGCGGGCGGTGTCTTGCGGCATTCCGATGGCGGGGTCGTGGGTGAAGCCGCGGTTGATTTCATCCGCCAATTCAAAGTCGACTACGCTGTGATCGGCACCTCCGCCATAGACGAAGATGGCTCGCTTTTGGATTATGACTATCGCGAGGTGAAGGTAGCCAAAGCAATCCTGTCCTGCGCGCGCCATACCATTCTCGTGGCCGACAGCATGAAGTATGCCCGCACCGCCCCCGTCCGCATCGGGCATCTGTCCGAAATGGACTACTTTGTGACTGACAGACCACCCCCGCCGGCCCTTGCCGCTATCTGCCGGGAGCATAAAGTTGAGGTCGCCCTGCCTGAACCGGCTTGAATTTTCGTTTTCTTGCGATAATCTTCGTTTGCCGACCTGACCGGAGCCCGGCGGGTCGTCCTGATGTGCTCGTGCGTTCCGTTGCGGCACGTTTCCCCGTTGCCCACTTTGCCGAAGGCGAGCTGGCCAAGTGTACGACATTGCGATCATCGGCGGCGGTGTTAACGGATGCGGTATCGCCCGCGACGCAGCCGGACGCGGCCTCAAGGTGCTCCTTGCCGAAAAGGCGGACCTCGCGTCCGGAACGTCCTCGGCGTCTACAAAGCTCGTGCATGGCGGTTTGCGCTATCTGGAACACTATGAGTTCAAGATGGTGCGCGAGGCGCTCGCCGAGCGCGAAGTGTTGCTTGGCATGGCGCCCCACATAATTCGGCCGCTGCGCTTTGTGCTGCCCCATCACAGCGCGCTGCGCCCGGCGTGGCTGATCCGCATTGGCCTTTTCCTTTACGACCACCTTGGCGGCCGCAAGATTCTACCCGCCTCGCGCAGCATCGACTTGCGCCGGCTCCCCGCGGGCGAACCGCTCAAAGACCGCTTCACGCACGCCTTCGAGTATTCCGATTGCTGGGTGGATGATGCACGGCTTGTCGTGCTCAACGCCATGGATGCGCACGCCCGCGGTGCGGAGATCCGCACACGCACGGAAGTTGTTTGCGCACGCCGTGACAACACAGACTGGATCGTCGAGCTTCACGATCTGACACGTGGCGCCCGCGAAACCGTTAAAGCGAAAGCGCTCGTAAACGCCGCCGGTCCTTGGGTCGACGACGTGCTGAACAAGCGCGTAGGCCGCAACGGCAAACCCCGAATCCGCCTCGTGAAAGGCAGCCACATCGTCGTGCGCAAACTCTTCGAGCACGACAAAGCCTATATTTTCCAGAACGACGACCGCCGCATCGTGTTCGCCATTCCCTACGAAAATGACTTCACGCTCATCGGCACGACCGACGTCGATTATGCGGGCGATCCCGGCGCGGTGAAAATCGAGACCAGCGAAATCGACTATCTCTGCCGTCTGGCGAGCGAATACTTCAAAAGTCCGGTGCAGTCCGCGGACGTTGTATGGAACTATTCGGGGGTGCGCCCTCTCATGGACGATGGCGCATCGGCTGCCCAGGAGGCAACACGTGACTACGTTCTCGAACTGGACGCAAATGACGACGTAAAGGGCTCGGGCGCACCCCTTCTGAACGTCTTTGGCGGAAAGATCACGACCTACCGGCGCCTTGCCGAAGATGCCTTGCACATCCTTTCTGACGTCATGCCAATTGGTGCGCCTTGGACCGCCGGCGCCGCTCTTCCCGGTGGCGACTTCCCCGTCGACGGCGTTGCAGCCCAGGTGCTGGCGCTGAGCGCTGCAGCCCCCGGCATCGAGCCCGCGCTGGCCGCCCGTCTCGTGCGAACATACGGGACGCGCGCCAGGCATATCGTCGATGGCGCCACGCGGCCTGAATCGCTCGGCCGCATGTTCGGCGGAGGACTATGTGAACGTGAGGTCCAATACCTGATCGAAAACGAGTGGGCACGTACGGCGGAAGATATCTTGTGGCGACGCACAAAGCTGGGTCTGAGATTGACCCCGCAACAGGCTGCGGGACTTTCCGAATGGCTCGCAGGACACGCATCCGCCATGGCATAGTCTTGCGCACGCTCGATCACTGACTGAAAATCACGCTCGCATCGGTTCGCCGCACGGCGATTTGAGACATGCAGGGCGAACGGGGAGCGAGATGACAAAATACGTCCTTGCCATCGACCAGGGTACGACTTCCAGCCGCGCCATTCTTTTCGACGCCGACTGCCGTATCAAAACGATAGCGCAACAGGAGTTCGCACAACACTATCCGTACTCGGGATGGGTGGAGCACGAACCGGAAGATCTCTGGGAAACCACCATTGCCACCTGCCGTCAGGCAATCTCGAATGCCGGGCTGACGGCGGCCGATATCGCAGCGATCGGCATTACCAATCAGCGCGAGACAACTGTCGTGTGGGATAGAACCACCGGCAAGGCTATTCATCGCGCCATCGTCTGGCAGGACCGGCGCACGGCGGAGATTTGCGCAGGCCTGAAACACGCAGGGCTCGAAGATACGGTCACCCGCCGTACTGGCCTGCTGCTCGATCCCTACTTCTCGGGCACCAAGGTTGCCTGGATCCTCGACAATGTGCCGGGTGCGCGCGAAGCGGCGAACGCTGGCCGCCTCGCCTTCGGCACCGTGGACAGCTTTCTTTTGTGGCGGTTGACGGACGGCAAGGTTCACGCGACGGACGCGACCAACGCCAGCCGAACGCTGCTCTACGACATCAATAAGAAGCGCTGGTCGATGTACCTGCTCGATCTCATTCGCGTGCCGCCTGCGATGCTGCCGCAGATCAAAGACTGTGCCGCCGACTTCGGCACAACGGCGCCTGAGTTGTTCGGCGCGGCCATTCCCATCACGGGCATCGCGGGAGACCAGCAGGCCGCTTGTGTCGGGCAGGCCTGCTTCAGTCCCGGCATGGTCAAATCGACCTACGGCACGGGCTGTTTTGCCTTGCTCAACACGGGCACGGCGCCAGTCTTCTCGCGCAATCGCCTGCTGTCGACGGTCGCCTACGCACTCAACGGACAGGTCCATTACGCTCTCGAAGGCTCGATTTTCATTGCGGGCGCCGCGGTCCAGTGGCTGCGCGATGGCCTCGGCATCATCAAGAGTGCCGGTGAGACCGGACCGATGGCCGCTGAAGCCGATCCGGAGCAGGATGTCTATCTGGTGCCAGCCTTCGTCGGACTTGGTGCGCCCTATTGGGACGCGGAATGCCGTGGCGCTCTCTACGGACTGTCGCGCGGCACTGGACCTAAGGAGATCGTGCGCGCGGCCCTCGAGTCCGTTTGCTATCAGACCCGCGATCTCATCTCCGCCATGCGGGCGGACTGGGGCGCTGCGCGCGAAACCGTGCTGCGCGTCGACGGCGGCATGGTCGCCTCGGACTGGACCATGCAGCGGCTTGCCGACATTCTTGCTGCACCCGTCGATCGTCCGCAGGTGCTGGAGACAACCGCGCTAGGGGCTGCCTATCTCGCGGGCCACCATATCGGCTTTTATCCCGAGCCTGCCGAGTTCGCGAAACGATGGTCTCTCGACCGCCGCTTCACGCCTGCGATGAGCGAGCGTGAGAGGACGCGAAAGTATGCAGGCTGGCAAGATGCCGTCAGCCGTACGCTGACACGGCAACCCACCTGACGGAGTTTTTGTCTACACGCAAAAATTGTCTTAGAGAGCCGCGTCAATCATCCGTTAACTAAAAAACTCTTGCTTTCATGGGATATATCGAGGCATTTAACACAACCTTTAGTTGTTTAAATGGACCCTCATGCCCTTGTATCCGCGTTGTTCTCTCCCGGTGCATCATCGTCGCCGCATCTGCACCGTCTTGCTGGCATGCGCCGCGCTCGCGGCCACCACACAGCCCACGCTCGCCATACCCTCGCCCGAACTGGTCGTGGGCTCGCTGAGCAGCCTCTCGCAGTTGACGGCCTTGTTGTCCGCCATTTTCGGTGGCGGCGCGCTCGCGCTTGGGTCGCGGCTCACCAGGGGACGCAAAGGCGCTGCCGATACACGGCGCATCGAACACATCGCGTTCGCCTGCCTTGCCGCAGCGTTGTGCGGATTCGGGCTCGCCATCTACGCGTATCGCAAAGGCGAGTCCACCGAGCGAACGAGGCTGGAGCAGACCTTGCTGCGTCCCACGCCCAAGGCGGCCGAAGGCAAAACGCTCGATCCGCTTCTGAAGGAGATCCCCTTCAGCAAGCAGGTCACGCATCCTCGCGCGCTCACGACCGGCGAGGCTTCGCAGATCATCACGCGTGTCGCGGCGGCCAAATCACCCGACTGGATGATCCTCGATATCCGCGAGACGGCAGAGACCGAGATGGGCTCGCTGGCAGGCGCGGTGAAGATCCGTTTTCCAGACTTGAAACAATCGCGCATCGATTTCACAGACAAGAAGGCCCTCCTCATCTGCCACAACGGCAACCGCAGCGCGGAAACCTGCGAGGCACTTGCCGCCAAAGGCGTCGATTGCCGCTTCATCGCAGGTGGTTTGGAGAAATGGCTGGCCGAAGGCCGCACGCTGGAGGGATCGAAGGTTCGCACCATAGACGATCTGCGGGCCCTGCCGCCCTACCCCAATCAGTCCACTCTGCTCGATACGGCCCAGGTTCACGAACTGGTCGACAAGGAAGGCGCCATCTTTGTTGACGTGCGCTATGCGGGCGAATTCTCCAGCGGACACCTTCCCGGCGCGGTAAATGTACCTATCCGCCCGACACCGACGCACGAGTTGGCGACGCTCATCGAAGCCTTGCCGGATAAGCCCGTGATTGCGCCCTGCTATGACCGCCGAAGTTGCTTTTTCGGCGAGATTCTCGGCCTCACACTGTCGCGAGCAGGACGCGATTTCCGCGGCCGGTATAGCGTGCCTTGGGAGTACTTCGTGCCCTCCAAGCGCCCGCCCCATGTGGAAGCCTTGCTTTCCGAACAGAACAAGACGCTGTGGATGCGCGCCGGCGACGCTCTAGCCACAGCGCTGGCCGCCGCCGCGGACAAGACGGGACTGCCGGCCGCACTTCTTCTTCTGGCGCTCTTATCGCGCTTGCTCGTGATGCCCTTCTCGCTCAAAGCGGAACGCGATCAAATCGCCACCACCGCCATCAAGGCCGATGTGGCAAACCTGAAGTCGAGACTGGCCGCCGATCCGAAACGTCTGGCCCGTGCACTGCGCGCGCTTTATAAGCGCGCGGGGCTGACGCCGGGACGAAATCTCGTTGCGCTTCTCTTTCTTCCTATTCTTGCGCTCGCCGTCGGTGCGGCTATCCATGTAGCGCAGACCCAACCGTCCGGCTTCCTGTGGGTGCCTGATCTCGCCCACTACGATCCCTGGCAGGGATTGCCGGCGCTATTTGCTGCGCTGATCGGGATCTATCTTCACATCGCATTCGTCACGTCGCGCCGGCATACAGCGATCGTCTGGCTCCTGGCGGTCCCGGCGCTGTTCGCGGCGGCTGCGATTTTGCCAGCGGCGGCCGGCTTGTACATGAGCGCGAGCGCTGCACTGCTGCTGGCCCAGCGCTTCCTCGTCAGCGGTATTCCCGGCGTGCAATCCCTCAAGATGCGCATCCGGCACCTGCACGAGCGCATTGCGTTGTGGCGTCTTGCAGACCCCGGCATCATTGCCCTCAACAACGTCCCCGCCCTCGCCAACGCAGGCAACAAGGCCAAGCGCCTTGCGGAGCTCAAGTCATTGGGACTTCCCGTGCCGGACGGCCTGGTGCTGACACCTGAGTTCATTTCCGCATTGCGAACAGGCCGGGCCGGTGAGCGAGCCGCGCGCATCGCGGCGATCTGGTGTCATTTCGGCCAGCAACCGCTCGCGGTGCGCAGCTCCGGGGCACTGGAGGATGGCGATGCCATGAGCTTTGCGGGCGTGTTTGAAAGCGTTCTCGACTGTGACGGCTCCAATCTCGAGGCCGCGATCCTGAAAGTCGGTGCTTCCTTCGAAGCCGCCAATGCCAACGCCTACAAGACCGGCGCCGGCGGCCAGCCGGGACACATTCTCATCCAGCCGATGGTCGCCGCGCGCTTTGCCGGGGTGCTCTTCACCGAGGACATGCAGGAACCGGGTCAAATGCTGGTTGAGCTTATCGAAGGGACCGCCGACAAGCTCGTTTCCGGCCGCGCCACGCCACAGACATTCCACATCGGACGTGTCAGCGGCGCAATTTCCGCTGCCATGCCCCCGCCCCTCGATCTTGCGCCGCTGGTGGCATTGGCGCATCGCGTGGAGGCCCATTACCGCTGTCCGCAAGACATCGAATGGGCCTTCGACGGGCAACGTTATCTGCTGCTCCAGGCCCGCGACGTCACCGCGACCCTTGACGAGACGACCGAACGCAATGAGCGGCGCCGTCTCCTGGCGCATGCCGCCCGCCATGGCACAAAGCCAAGCCCGGATACGCCCGTCTTCGAGCGCGGCGACGTAGCCGAACTCTTGCCGCGGCCAACGCCAGCCTCCCTGTCGCTCCTCAACGATATGTGGCTGAGCGGCGGCAGCGTGGATCTCGCTCTTCGCAGCCTCGGGTTTGACGCCGCGTTCAGCGAGGACGGCCCACCCCTCCATGTCACCGTGTTCGGACGGCTCTATACCGATTGCATCGCGCAAAGCCTGCGCGCGCCGCGCATCTCTCGATTTGCCATGCGCCGTCTTGAAAAGGCCCTGCCGGACCTGGAGCGCGCATTCCGCAATGAGTTCCTGCCGTCCTACCTGAGTGACGTCCGGCTGTTGCAGGCCACCGATTTTACCCGCCTTGCCACGCGCGATCTGCATGAGGCCTTCACACGAATTCGCCGCCGCTTTATCGAGGAGACTCACGCGGAAGTCTCGCGTGTCAACATCGCCGCTCAGTTCGCAATCGACCGAGCGCGCGAGGCGCTTCTCGCAGGAGGGTACGACCCCGCGGTGTACCTGACGGGGGCTGGCGCGAGCGAGGTGGAGCGTCACCTGCCAACGGCGCTCGCAGAGGCCAAAAGTGGAGCTTCTGCCGTGCTGCAGGATCTGATCGGCCATCGCGCGGCGCTTGATTACGAATTGTGCGAGCCGCGTCATGGGGAAAGTTCCGGCCTGATCGCGGTTGGCGCGCGGCTTTCTGCGATGCTGCCGGCCCCCAAGAAGCCGGCCGGTCCGCAACCCCAAGCCCGGCCGGAACTACCTGCTGGCATCGCGCAGAAGGTCGCGATGGCAATCTCCCTCCAAACCCTGAAGGAAGATGCCAAACATCATAGCCTGCGTGAGCTAGCCATTTTGCGTGCCGTGCTCGTCGCGCTCGATCAGCGCTATGCGCTCGAAGGCGGGATTTTCTATCTTGCACTGGACGAGATCGCCTGCCTTGACACGGCGAGCGTTGCCGGATTGGCGGAACTGGCACGAGAGCGTGCGGCAGCGCACCAGGCATTTGCCGCGTGCGCGCCGCTGTCAAATACACTCACGCTCGCTCGCCTGGAAGGCGCGCATCGGGTGAATGCAGCCGATGCCCGCGAACCTTTGCACGGCCAGCGCGTGTCGGGGGTGAGCGACGTCATTGGCCGCGCGCGCGTTGTGACCGCGAAAGATGCAGAAGATGGCCGCCCGATTGCGGACCTGCGCGATGGGGAGATCATCATTGCACCGTTCCTGCATCCGGCGTGGTTGCCTGAACTGGTGCGTGCGTCGGGTGCTGCCGTCTCGATTGGCGGATGGCTCAGCCACATGGCCATCGTCGCGCGCGAGCACGGCAAGGCGATGATCGTCGGCGCGCACATGCTCGACATGATCGAGACCGGCAGCCTCATCCGGCTGTGCGCCGACGGCCGCATCGAGATCCTCGAACCAGTGGAGATCGCCTACGCAAGCGCGGCGGAATAGTGCGGCACAACCAAGGTCTGGAGACGTCCGCCAATCCCTAAAACGGAACGGCTCAGGCGGTGAGAACCTGCGAAACGATCACCGCGACCGGCAACATGGCGAACACTGCGATCGTTGCGGTGTTCGCCCAGCCCGCACGCATGATGAACCAAGTCATTTCATTTCCTCCTCTGCACTCCGGCCTCAAGATAGCGAATAGGCGTGAAAATCACGCTCAACGCCCCGCTAGATTTCGTTTCAAATTCGATCGATCGGCCGGCCCTGCTGCGCTCATCCGAAGCGCTTTTGGCGGGTGAGGCCTCTTTTCTTGGTAAGCAAACAGTTACCTTCTTCTCGTAATAGTTGTGTGACGCTTGAAAAACACCCGGAAGTTGATCGCCTTCTTCCGCATGTCGAGGAGCATTTCGTGACCATGATCTTCAAGGTTCGGGCACAGCCCTTCTGTCCTTACGCAAGTGCGAGCCGGGTACTGTGCGCGGCCGTGATGACGTTCGCTTCCGTTGCCTGCTGCAGCGCGCAAGACATGCTGCGCATCCAGGGCTCGACGACGTTCTTCAACCATCTCCTCAAGCCCAGGCAGGCGGACATTGAGCGTTTGACGAGGACGCGGATCGAAGTCGTGCCGAACAAATCCATTTGGGGCGTCATCGCGCTGCTGGAGGGACGCGCCGATCTCGCGATGATTTCCGCTGCCATGGAGGGCGAGGTCGACGTGGCGCGCAAGATCGCGCCCGATCTCCCGTATGACCGTCTGAGGGCCTTCGAAATTTCCAAAGTGCCGATCAGCTTTCCAGTTCATCCGAGCAACCCCGTGAGGTCGCTCACGAATGTTCAGCTTCGCAAAATCCTCAATGGCGAGATCACACGTTGGAGCGAGGTGGGAGGTGGCGATATTGCCATTCGAGTCGTGGCCACCCAGGACGGAGGCGGCACGGTGGTTGCCGTCAGAAGTCAATTGCTCAACGACGCCCCTATCCGTGCAAACTTCGCCATTCGACCGGAAAGTGCGCGCCATGTCGTCCAGGTCGTAGCGCAGGAGCCCGGCGCCATCGGCATCGCCCAGCACCGCCTTGCCAAAAACGCAGATCTGCCAGAAGTCGCCATTGAAACGCCGGTGGTCCAAACGCTCACCTTCGTGGCCGAAGCGCCCATCAACGACAAGGTGAAAGCCGTCATCGAAGCGACCAAGGCGATTGTCGAGAAAGATCCTCTGTGACGCTCGCCCTCCTCACGCGCCGGCAAAAAATCGCAACGAAGCTCAATCTGGTTGCGGTTCTCGCTGGCTTGGCCTTGTGTGGACTGAGCATCGCTTCGCTGCATTCGGCCCGATCCATCAGCGGCGCGGCGGACCATATTCGCTCGGTGGCTCTCCTCGCGGTGGTCCACTCCGCAGAGCTTGGCGTCCTTGTCGAGCGCCACCGGCGCATTATCGAGGCGGCACCTGTCACGTTCGACAAGGTTCGCGTCGACCGGGACCGGCGCGATTCCGAAGCAATAGCCGACCGCATCAACGAGATTGTAGCGCAACGCGAGAGCCGTTTTCTTTCCCCGATCGCGAGGCAGTTGCCTCAGTTCTTCGAACTTGGCCGGCGGGTTCTCTATCTGGCCGCGAACTTCGCCCAGGACGAAGCCCTCGCCGCCGTACGCGACTATTCGCAAATCGCCAAGAGAATCCAGGATCGCATCGTTACCTACCGGCATATCAATCTGCGCAACGCCGACAAAGACACCACATATCTCATCGACTCGATCCAAAGGCTGGTCAACTGGATCCTTGCAGCCTCGCTGTTTGCCGCCGTCCTCATCGGACCGCTGACCATAGCCGCTGTGCGCCGTATCGCCGAGCGGCTGCGCACCATCACTGACGCCATGCAAGCGCTTTCGCAGGACGAGATCGAGACGCCCATCCCCCTGCTCGACAGCGCGGATGAGATTGGCGACATGGCGCGCGCATTTTCGGTGTTCAAGGACAACGCCATTGCCCTGCGCAAGCAGCATCAAGAGATCGCGGCCCTCAACGCGCGGATCGATATCGCCTTGAACAACATGGATCGCGGATTGTCGATGTTCGATGAAGACGGACGATTGATCGTGTGCAACACAATCTACCGCGACATGTACGATCTTCCGGTAGAACTCACCCTCCCGGGCACACCCTTCACAAGTATCATCCGCCACTGGACCATGAGCCGTGATTGCAGCCTGGATGACCAACGCGCCCGTGATACGGACGCATGGCTCGCCAGCCACGCATCACGGATTTCCAAGGATGAAGAGTTCACCGGAGTTCACCGCCTGCCGGACGGCCGCGTCTACGCCATCAATACCAGGCCTATTCCTGCTTGCGGCTGGGTCGACGTTCACGAGGACATCACCATAAAGCAGCGCAGCGCCGAGCGTATAGCGGAGCTGGCACAGACCGACGCTCTCACGGGCCTCGCCAACCGTCACAGCTTTCGCGAAGAGCTGCAGAATTGCTATGCCCATGGACATAGTGCGTTCGCAATACTTTGGATCGATCTTGATCGCTTCAAGCAGGTCAACGACACTTACGGGCATCCGACAGGCGATGAATTGCTTAAGTCAATCGCCGATAAATTGAAGACATCGGTGCGCCGCAGCGATTTCGTGGCACGTCTGGGTGGCGACGAATTTGCCTGCATCGTTCGCGGTGACAACGTCTCACACGAGGTTCTGACGCGCATCGCGGCTCGCCTCAATGCGATCATCAGCCGGCCCGCATTGATCTTGGGAAACTGGGTGAAGGTCGGCGCCAGCATCGGCATATCCACTGCTCCCCAAGACGGATGTTCGCCCGATGAGATCATGAAGACTGCCGATATTGCGCTCTACCGGGCCAAGGCGGACGGGAGGGGCAAGGCGATCTTTTTCAACACCGCCATGGCGGAGGCGCTGAGCAAGCGCCGGCGGCTCCAGTCGGACCTGGAACAGGCCGTGCGTGAGGGTAGACTTGAACTCTATTATCAACCGATCCTGTCGGTGCGGGAGAAGCGCGTGGTGTCGTTCGAAGCGCTCATGCGCTGGCGGCACCATCACCTTGGCCACATCTCCCCGGTCGAGTTCATTCCTCTTGCAGAAGAAACGGGACTGATCTCGGATATGGGCGCCTGGGCTCTCAAAACCGCCTGCCACGCCGCAGCAACCTGGCCAGAAGGGATCGCGGTTTCCGTCAATCTTTCGGCGGCACAGTTTCGTGCGCCCAACGTGGACAATGATGATACCATCGAACAGATCGTGCGGGATGCGCTTTCGGGTGCCAACCTCGCACCCGGACGGTTGCAGCTCGAGGTCACGGAAACGCTCCTTCTCCACGACACGTCCGAGACGTGGGCCACGTTGGCCAAGCTCAAGGCGCTTGGCATCTCAATTGCTCTCGATGACTTCGGGACGGGTTATTCGTCGCTCAGCTACCTGCGCCGCTTTCCGTTCGACAAGATCAAGATCGACAAGAGCTTCGTGCGCGATATTGGTCAGCACTCCGACAGTATCACCATCGTCCAGGCCATCAGCGATTTGGCCAGCACGTTGGGGATGGCCTGTGTGGCCGAAGGCGTCGAAACAGAGGAGCAACTGCGCCTCGTTGAGACTGCACGGTGCGAGGAAATGCAGGGGTTCTTGTTTTCAAAGCCCGTACCAGCCGACATGGTTCTCGCGACGCTGCGTGCGTACAATCCCCTGAAAGCGGCCTGAGTGACGTCGAGTTGGACGAGAGCTCTGACGGAAATTTCCGTCAGAGCTTTTTCGCCTCAGCGCCCAAAGGCCGAGGTCATCATGTCGCCGACAGTACGACGACTGGAATGAACAGGCTTTGCCGCAGCATTCGACGGCCCCGTAGACGCCGGTGTTACGTAATCGGGGGCGTTGAACAAGCCAAAGGGCGGAATGAACTTCTGGGGGCGACCTGCCATCGTGGCGTTTTGCGGCGTGCCGGAGGCCACAGCAACGGACCTCTTGGATGGCAGACGTGCGCCCGCCAGAAGCCCGCTATCGGGCACAGTCTGATGACGCGGCCCTTTGTCGATTTCGTTCCAGCGCCCCTCCAGAGCAAGCGTCACGCGCTGATCGTGACCATAGGGATCGCCATAGAATTCGACCTTGCCGTCGTCGCCGATCCACACTGAAAAGTATCCCACATGAACCGGCAGGGGATCGTCGAGTGTGATCTCATTGTTGCCCGGGCCGCGGTCCGCAAGGCGATCGGCATCATAGGCCCCCTTACCCTTGTCGAGATCGAGGATCTTCTGAGCAAAGCTCACAGGATTACGTAGGCGCACGCAGCCATGGCTGAAGAGGCGTTCATCGGCTTGGAACAGCGACTTGTTGGGCGTGTCGTGGAGGTAGACCGAATGCTTGTTGGGAAACAGGAACTTCACATTTCCCAGCGCATTGCCATCACCTGAGGGCTGATAAATCTGATAAACGGCCAGGTTGGCCTTCTCCCAGTTCACCGACCAGCTATTGACCGTCCGCTTGCCTTTCTTCACCACAATGCCTTCGCTTTCCAGCGAGCGCCCACGGCGGGCGGCGTTGAGCAGTTTCTCGACCTTGATCGAGTCCGGCAGGAACCAGGACGGACGCAGCACGATGGACGTCATCGGCTTGGAAAACACCGGCGTCGGTGTCCCGGGCTTGCCGACGATCACCCTCTCGGTCATTGAAACCTTTCCGCCTTCGACAA
Organism: Hyphomicrobium sp.; assembly: GCA_016793445.1. Classification (GTDB taxonomy): domain Bacteria; phylum Pseudomonadota; class Alphaproteobacteria; order Rhizobiales; family Hyphomicrobiaceae; genus Hyphomicrobium_B. Next base: position 156,878 of record JAEUME010000006.1, read on the forward strand.
CCTGAACAGTGTAGGAGGGGATGTTGATCAACAGATGCCTCGCACCCAGATCGCGCGGCATCCAACGCCACTCCTCCATGCTCGCGACGATGGCGTCCAGATTGAACGCCGCCTCTTTATTCAGCGCCGCCCGCGTTGTGTTGCCGACCAGACCGTCCGCCGAGAGACCGTTCGATCGCTGGAACGCCTTTACCGCAGCCTTCAGATCAGAGTCATAAAGTGTCTCGTCACCCGTAGCTGAAAGACCAAGACGCGCACGCAACTTGGGGATCTCCTCATCGCGCGCACCGGGAACCAGCATCGGGCCGCGCGGCGCGATCCGCATCGCCGCCATCCTTGCGGCTTCCGATTTGGTCTTTACGTAGAGGGCATGCAGCTTCTGGAACTGTTCATGCTGCGGATGGAAGGAACGCAACACTTCTCCCGGATGCTCCGCAGATGTGACGTTATCGATCACCGCGATGGAATCTGGCAGCTCCGGCCTACGATCGAGGAAGTCCGACAGATCACGATCCGGCTGCGTGATACGCCCGCCGCTTGCCTGACGCGCATAGCGCAGCACTGCGCTCATCAGTTCATACTCGACGGATGCGACCTGAGCGGCCGACTTGTGGCCTCCGCTTACATCACGTGCGGCCGCTGAGAGCGCGAAATCGGCAGAGCGCAACCCCCAATTTTCAGCGCCGGCCATCTCCGCGATCAGTTCGCGGGCCGTGGGTGTCGGAGCGCTCTCATGATACCAAAACGGTTGAAAGTCGCGGTTGGCGTAGAAGCGCCTGATGGCAAGCTGGTCGTCCATGTAGGGCGCCGATGATGCTCCTGCATCGATCACTTGGCGCAACGCATCCGCCACGCTCCCTTTTGCCGTGCCTGCGGTCGCGGCGATCGAGAGAAGTATGATGCCCGCAAGCGCAGCGAAGGCTGCCTTGAAAGGCACGAGGTTACCGACGGTAGGCTTGAGCATTGATTTCCCCTGACATTCACAAATTCCCGCAATCAGATCGCAAACGATCCTGATCACGACTCCCGGCGTATGAAACTGGCAAACATCAGTGCGCCGGGCGTGGCATTAACATTAAGTTGGGGTGCGGGCTCGTTGATTGGAACCCGTTCGCTGGCAATGGCCGCGGCCAGGGCGCGTTTTTTTGCGCGCGGCGAGTCATCCGTGTTTCGCAGAGCAACACTCGCACCGGTAACAACTTTTCTTTTGGAGTTGGAATAACGAGGACTCTTGCCGGCAGCCTTTCGAGGCTTGGCTTCCAACGTGATGACTGTCACCTCCTCGTTCGGTCCTGATGCCGTCACTGCGATGGCGGGAACCATCTCGAGGGGAAGGCTGCTCAGCGGAAGGCTGCGAACGAGGCGCGCGGCTTCAGATCGGTCCATGGCGCGCGCGAGTTGCGCTGCCGAGAGGTTAGGAGGCGTCATTGCACGTACAGGGGCACGCACTGGCATCGGCTGCCGAGCCTCGGCCAGATTTTGAAGTCGCCGTTCGACACGTGAGGGCGATCGATCGGTGGATGAGATGCTGGCGACGATCTTAGGTCCAACGTGTCCGTCGTCGAATGCTTTGAGACAGTTTGCGGCGTGAACTAGCGTAGGCTTTGGCTCATCAGGTTTCGAGTTTAAGCGGCTTTCGATTGATGCTGCAATCGTCGTTTAGTGATGGTGTCGCGTTTAATCCTTTCTCGT
>JAEUME010000007.1 GCA_016793445.1 Hyphomicrobium sp.
ACGAGAAAGGATTAAACGCGACACCATCACTAAACGACGATTGCAGCATCAATCGAAAGCCGCTTAAACTCGAAACCTGATGAGCCAAAGCCTACGCTAGTTCACGCCGCAAACTGTCTCAAAGCATTCGACGACGGACAAGCATGGGCCGCTAGCGACAAGTGCCGGCGATTTCCATCAGAAAGAATAGGGTCCATCATCTTCTATCGGTTCCTGCCGGTGGCCAACAGGACCAGCCCGATACTCAGCGAGAAGCGCGGTCTCGTTCTCGGGCGGCCCCCACTTGGCCTTAGGGTCTTCGAGCAGACGACGCTGATAGTCCATGGTCCAAACCGCATACCGCTCCCATTCTTCACGCGTCATCTCACGCGCCGGCATAGCGGGATGCCTATCCCCTATACCAAACAACTCGTAAGCCAAGATTGCTGTTTCAGGCACCCGACACAGTGCGCCCATCGGAAACCCAAACTCATCCGGCTGCGCAAACCAGCCCCCTCGCACCTCCTCGTCGTTCATGTGCATGTACGGCTTCTGCTGATACTGCGCGGAAAAATTATAAGCGCCCATGTCCATCATGCGACGGTAGAGGGGCACCCAGCTGTCAATCTTGGGCGCCAGCGGATAGCCTTTCTGGCGCGTGATGACGCCACCGCGTGACAGCGTCCACTCTTCGTCCTCGGTGGCGATTGCCGGCAAGTTGAGGTGCACCCATGGCTGCTCGCCTGACAGCAGATGGCCACTGAGATCCTCGTGATGAAGCCGCTGCATGACGACGACAACCCGGCCTTTGTCCTTGTCGTTAAGCCTTGGGATGACCTCGGCATCGAACCACTTGTTGACCGCGCGACGGCGCGGCTCATCGTGCACGCGGGCCGGTGCGATCGGATCGTCGACGACAATGATGTCGGCGCCCCGCCCGACCAGGATGCCACCAACCACGCCCGAGATCCGCTGGCCGCCATGAGGCAGATAGAGATTGCCGCCACGGCCCTCGGGCTTTAGATGCGGAAACAAAGCCCGGCAGCGCGGCGACCGCAGAAGGTCTTGGGTCGCACGCTCGAAGTCACCGGCCAGTTCTCGCGAGCCAGCGATCGACATGATCTTGAGTTCTGGATTGCGCCCGTGCATCCACACGGGGAGCGCGATTGAGGCCGCCAGCGACTTCAAGCAGCACGGCGGCAGGTTGATGATGAGCCGCGTGATCTCGCCTTTGGCCACTCGCTCCAGATAGTCAGCCAGGACATTGATGTGCCAGGTCTCGACCAAGTCCGTCTTGGGGTTCAGCTCCCGAAACGCAAATCTCAAGAAGGCAGAGAAGTTCGACCGGTAGAGCGCCTTGATCTGTTCAGCCTTGGTCATTGTCGTCTCCTTTGGGCGGCGACCCAAGCGCCTTCAGCAACTCGGCGTCATCCGCCTCTGTTGCTGTGAAGGGCTCGATGTCGTTGTGCTTCTCAAGGTGCGCTAGGACGAGCTGCATCGGCTTCAGGTCGCCGCTGATGGCGCGGTTGATGAGTTGCTTGATCAAGGCTTCGCGCTTGCTCAAGCGGATCTCGCGGCCGCCTTCCTTGAGAATGACCGTCTGATCGAGCTCGTGCTTGATCATGGTTTCGATGCTGCGGTTCTTGCGCGGCCGGCCGCGCCGGTTACCCGACTGGCCGGGCTTGAACCGGCTGTGCATCGGGGGCCTGCAGTAGCCGACCTTGTCGTCCTCCTCGGCACTCATAATGCGACCTCCGACGACACACCCTGCACAGAGGCGGCCTCGCCGAGCCGCTCGGCTGCGACCTCGGCAAACGTCTGACCCGTCGCTGCGAGGCGGGCTTCGACGCCGGCGATGCTACTGACGCGCTTCAGGATGGTGTCGCAGTAGGCGGGATCGAGTTCGATGCCGTAGCCGCGTCGGCCCGTGCGCTCGGCGGCCACGAGCGTCGTGCCCGAGCCGGCGAACGCGTCGAGCACGATGCCGCGACGCCTTGAGCAGTCGAGAATGGCGTCGGCAACCAGCGCGACCGGCTTAACGGTCGGGTGCATCGCCAGGTCCGCCTCGCGAGTCGCGCTGAAAGCGTTGGCGCCGGCATAGGTCCAGACATTTGTGCGGTAGCGACCGTGGCGGCCAAGCTCGACGTTGTTGATGTGAGGCGCGGCCCCGCTCTTGAAGACGAGGATCATCTCGTGCTGCGAGCGGTAGAGCGAACCCATGCCGCCGTTGGTCTTGTTCCAGACGCAGATGTTTTTGAGTTCATTGAAGGTGTGGCCGCCGGCGGCAAGGACTTCGCCGAGGTGGCGCCAGTCCATGCAGACAAAGTGGATCGCGCCATCGACGGCGCGCAGAACGAGGTTCGCGAAGACACGCTCAAGAAAGGCTGTGAACTCGCCTTGCGTCATCTCGCCGGACGCAACCGCGAAATCGCGGTGCTTGACCGCGCCGAGCCCCGAGACGTGGCCATCGATCTTCACATTGTAGGGCGGGTCCGTGAAGACCATCTGCGCGCGCTCGCCGTCGAGCAGGCGAGCCGAGGTATGGAGGTCGGTTGCGTCGCCGCAGATCAAGCGATGGTCACTAATCTGCCAGAGGTCGCCCAGACGCGTAATGGCTGGACCGTCGACCATTGGCGGCACAACGTCGTCTGCGTCGGGCTTCGCTTCAGCTTGGCCGAGCAGCACGTCGATCTCGGCCATTTCGAAGCCAGTGAGCGTAACGTCGAAGTCTAGATCCAGCGTCGTGAGATGTTGCAGCTCGATTCGGAGGATCTCGCGATCCCAGCCTGCTTTCTCGGCGAGTTTATTGTCGGCGAGAATGTAGGCGCGTTTCTGAGCGTCGCTGAGATGCTCAAGGCGCAGGCATGGCACCGTATCGTGCCCGAGCTTCTTCGCGGCTTCGACCCGGCCGTGGCCGGCAATGATCGTTCCAGCCTTATCAATGAGGACCGGATTGTTGAAGCCGAAGGCCTTGATGCTCGATGCGATCTCGGCGATTTGCTTGGGACTGTGGGTTCGCGCGTTGCTGCTGTAGGGCTTTAGGGCAGCAACGGCAACGTGCTCGACAACGCGCTTGGCAGACATGGATCGGCTCCGAAAAACAGAGTTCGACCCCTCAATTAGACGTATCCTGCGCCCTCGGCATTCCCAGGATTATCGATGGCAATTCAGGGAAAACAGATCCGATGAACGAAACTCAGCGCTTGGCTGCTTTGGCTCTCGGCTTCTTTTCGGACGGATCCTTTATCGCGCTCAACCTGTTGGCGATGGTTTTGTCGTCAAGGGCACGAGTTGAGGGAAGCCGGCTGCGGACGAAGTCCATGGCAAGCTCAGTTTGCGATGGGACCAGCTCTTTCGTCTGCCAACGCAACTTGCGCTCTTCCCTTTGTAATAGCCGTTTTCTCAGCCAGGCCGCAGCGCGCATCGCCCGCCCATACACCGACGGGAGCAAGTCCTGCTCGAGCCGCTGAATTGAATTGAGGCCGGTCTTGCGGCCAGGTCGTGCAGGCCGTTGGTTGCGCAGTTCTAGGACTACGAGATGCCTTAACGCCTTCGGTAGAGGCTCATCCTCATAGAGCTCCACAAGCTGGGCCAGTTCATCCTTGGTCAGCTGCCTCGGAGCTAAGCGACCAAGTTCGTGTTCCTGGGCCAACCGCCGCAGGAGCGCAGCTGGTCCGTTTGGTCCCCACACGTCGTGAATACTCTTGTCGCGAAATGACCTTGGCAGATCTAGACGCCGATCGACGACGCGCTCGGACGAGCTTGGCTCGGCGCGGCCGCAGTCGCGTTCAGATTTCCGTGCGTTGCCCCTGGCCATAGTCGTAACTGTCTCAATTTGATGCGACCAAGGGCTTGAACAGCAAGACGGGGGCCAGCGCTGCGTCAGGCACGCCGAACGCAGCGCCCACCCGATAAATCAGGTCTTGGCGATCTTGCGTGCCAATATCATGCGTGCCGCGTCGAGAACGGTCATGGCATCACACAAGCGAACGAGGTAGCGATGTGAAACCTTTCGGCTGCGCAGTTCATCAAGGATCGCTTGAGCATCCTCGATTCCGGTCAGAACGCTTTCGAGTTCGCGTCCCGGGACCAGCCGGCGCGGATGGACAACGCCGTTAATTTCCGGAGAAACAGGTTTGAGCAGAGCTGCGAAGGATTGGGTGGTCATCCGCGTGTCTTTTGACTTAGCCATGTTGGCCTCCATTGGTTTTTGGAAGCCCACTACATATGGCACCTGCCATGAGATCGCCTTCCCGGAAACGAGAGGGCTATAGCGGGAATGAATCGGGCCATGGCTACCGTAGAGCTTTATGCCAGGTGACCCTCCCCCCAACCGGTACTCGTTTATAAGTAGACTCCGTTCTGGTTTTGAACCGCCCCCCGATGTGACCTCAGCCAGAACTAGATTTTCCGGTCTGTTCCAGTCTGCGGGGGCCGTGCTCCGCTGACCGTTCGATGAGCGAGACCGGCGGTTTGTTGCCGATTGCGCTGTGTGGACGAACCTCATTGTAGTCTCTACGCCAAGCCTCGCACTTCTCCGTTGCGTCGGCAAGGCACATGAACCAGTGCGCGTTGAGGCACTCCGATCTGAACTTGCCGTTGAACGACTCGACGAACGCGTTGTCCGTTGGCTTCCCGGGCCGTGAGAAGTCCAGCGTCACGCCGCGCTGGTAGGCCCACAGATCCAGATCACGAGACACGAACTCGCTTCCCTGGTCGACACGGATGACCTTCGGCAGGCCATAGCACTTGCCGACGCGTTCCAATGTCTCGACCACGTCGGCACCCGTGAAGCGGAACCTTGGCTCGACTGCCGGCGAGAACCGCGTGAACGTATCCACTATGGTCAGGATCCGGATCCTGCTCCCAAGAGCTGTCTGGTCGTGTACGAAGTCCATTGCCCACACCTCGTTGCTTCCCGTTGCGACCTGCCGGTCGTCACGAAGCTTCGCCTTCACGCGCCGCTTCGGCGTTTTGTGCCGAATTTGCAGCCCCATCTCGCGGTACAGCCGATGTACGCGCTTGTCGTTGATGAGCCAGCCTTCTCGCCGAAGCACGACATGAATGCGACGATAGCCGTATCGCACACGCGTCTCGGCGATCCCCTTGATCCGCTCCTTCAATGCGGCCTGATCACTGCGTTTGCTCTTGTACCGGTACATCTTCGGGTGTGCTTCCAGTACACGGCACGCGCGGCGGATGCTAACGCGCCATGTACTACGAAGATGATCAATGAGCAGACGACGGCGAGCAGGCCTTATAGCTTTCGGCGGATGACGTCCTGCAACATCTCCTTGTCCAGCGACAAGTCAGCCACGATCCGCTTCAGCCGGTTGTTCTCTTCTTCCAGCTGGCGAAGACGCTTCACCTCGCTCGGCAGTAGCCCGCCGAACTTCTTCTTCCAGTTGAAGTACGTCGCTTGGCTGATCCCCGCCTTCCGGCAGATCTCGGCAACCGGCGTACCCTCGTCGCCCTGCTTCAGGACGAACGCGATCTGGCTCTCCGTGAACTTCGATGCCTTCATTGAAAACCCCTTCTCCTCGGCCATGCCTCAGATCGCGGAATTCTCTAACTCAAACTGGGCCGTTTTTCGGGGAGCAGGTCAGTTATGGTCCTGGCTGGACCGTCGTGCAAACTCGTTGGGCGTGAGCCCGTTGAGGCTCGTGTGGGGACGTCCTCCGTTGTAATCGACCCGCCAGGCTTCGATGATCTCGCGGGCCTCCCGCGTGTTCGAGAACAGCGTCGACGTTCTACAAATGGAAATCGAAGTTCGGTGACATGTAGGTGTCCGACGCCAAGCGCTTGAAGGCGCTGGAGGAGGAGAACCGCCGCTTGAAGAAGCGTCTTGCGGAAGAGGTCATGGACAACGCGACCTTGAAAGAGATGCTGACAAAAAACTTCTAACGCCCAGAGCAAGGAGAACAGCCGTGAGCTGGGCGATCAACGACAAAGACTATTCGCAACGCCGTGCGTGCCGCCTGATCGGGTTAGCGCCGAAAGTGTACCGCTACCGAACGCGCCGCAGTGACGATGGAGCGCTTCGCGCGCGCCTTCGTTCATTGGCGCCGAATACGGTCTCGTTCAACGGTCCGATACCTCCCATAGGACGTATGATGGCAGCACTACGATTCGATCCCCGTCGCCTTGACTAATGACCATTTGGTAGTTATACTACGTTTCATCGATGATGAGTTGTTATCCTGGGGGACCAATTCGTTCATGGAGATGAGAGCGCCATTGATGGAAATTAGCTTCCAGCACCATCTTGGCTGCTACTCGCGGATTGAATTCGGGCAGGCTTCTTCACCCAGCCGCCTTAAAGAAACGCGTTCATAAGAGATTCACAATCTGGAAAACGGCAATGACGAGAACACCTAGCATTGCGGACGATTGTTGCAGCCAATGTAGTGGCAAGCCGCGAGATGCCTTCATGCCGCCTTCGACTGCAATCAGAGTGCGCCTTACGCCAAAGCAGCGCCAAGTCCTTACGCTAGTGATGTATGGGTATTCGAACAAAGAAATCGCCGCTATACTTTCAATAGCCGAGACTACGGTAAAGGCACACGCGTCCTCCGTGTTGACGGCTTTGAACTGCGTAAACCGGGTCGAAGCGGCCGTTTTGGCTTACGCCGCATTCAATCGATTGGATACAAGCTGGTTCGCGAGGCAGCAACGCCTCTTGACGGAGGATGACGCGGCAAACCTAATGCAAGCGTTTGATGAGGTAGTTCTTGTGTAGTCTGGCATTTGGCGCACAACGACCGAGCCACTACGCAGCTTCCTGGGGCCTGACCCAATCTGCGCTCAGGCGGCATTTTTGAGCATAAGCATGGCTTTTGGCGCGCCATCGAGAAAGCGCTTGACCGAAGTCTTGATGACCGTGTCCACATCGGCGGACGTAGGCATGCCGTAAACCCACCGTCGGATTGCGAAGTAGAACAGTTCGCCGTGCAATGACCACGCAATTTCGAGTTCTTCTGGTGAAAGCGCAGGTCCTGGTTTGGTGCCGGACAGAGCTCGCAACTCAATGGCCAAGGGTTCGATCACTTTCTTCTGGATGAGTTCCAGGTAGCGCTGGCTGATGCTAATACCTCGCAAGCCGGCAAAGACAAATATGCGAACCCACTCGTATCGGTTCACGACCGCCATGTAAGAGGTGTAGAAAGCAATCAATCTCTGCTCGAGCGAGAAGGCCGGATTGCATAGCAGCAGCTCCCACTCGGGCTGCCAGCGATTCAGGTATACTTCCTTGTAAACGCGCTCTATCAGAGCCTCTTTCGTCGGGAAGTAGCGGAATAGGTTCTGATGCGTTATGTCGAGGCGCGCGGCAAGATCGCGAAGGCTAGCATCGAAACCAAACTCCGCAAAGAAGGCAACAGCGCCATCGAGAATTTCTCTTTCTCGGTCGCCTGGATCCATGCGCTTACGCTTTCTGCGTCGTTCAGAAATCCCGACATTGGGCTTGGATGTTTTTTTTTCGCCCGGCCTGGGGCGGCGATCTGTCATGAGTGCCTGTCTATCCTCGTGGGCAGCTATACGTGCCAAATTTACACGCGAGAGGCGAATAGCGCAACGATTGCCCATGATTGTGCGCAACAGAGGCCGGAAGGTCTAGTTCAGGCTGCGGCCACATCAGGCAGAGGGCTCTCGTCTAGCCTAGGACTCTCTGTTTTGAGTAACTGCGACAAGTGTCTGAGATAAGGCCCTTATTAGTAGGTGGTAGAAACCGCCCTGGCCCAGTTTAACGTGCTCGGCCTAATCTATCTCTGTGTGAACTGCGGCGACCGCTTTTCGAGGAACGCTCGCATCCCTTCTTTTTGCCCTTCCGTGGCAAAAGTTGCTTGAAATAGGCGGCGCTCGTGCCTGAGCCCTTGGCTCAAGGTCGTTTCAAATGCACTATTCACCGACTCCTTGGCCAAAGCAACGGCAGGCCCATTGTAACTTGCAATTATTCTTGCGGCTTCGATGGCTCCGGTTATGACGTCCGACGAAGGAAAGATCCTCGATATCAAGCCCGATTGCATAGCCTCGCGAGCATCGATTGTTCTTCCGGTGAGGATCATATCCATGGCCAAGGCTTTTCCAACGGCACGCGTCAATCGTTGAGTTCCACCGATTCCCGGGATGATTCCGAGCTTGATTTCTGGCAGACCGAACTTTGCGTCCTCGGCCGCAACGGCAAAGTCACACAGCAGCGCTAGTTCGCATCCGCCACCGAGCGCAAAGCCGCTGACCGCCGCAACAATTGGCTTCTTGATTGTTCTCGCTTCATCCCAGATCGAAAACATATCGTCGCCGTACATATCGACGAAAGTCTTCTCGGCCATTTCTGAAATGTCTGCCCCAGCTGCGAACGCACGAGATGAGCCGGTGATGACAATGGCGCCGACGTCGGCATTCTCTTCAAGCTCTTTGAGAACCTCCACAACCTCTACAGCCACGCGCGCGCTCAGTGCATTAAGCACTTTTGGGCGGTTGAGCGTGATTAATCCAACGCGGTCGATCACTTCGACTGTTATTGTCTGTAGATTGCGCACGATAGCTCCGGTCTATATTGTTTCGACACATTTAGTTCAATGTGCCTGATTGTTTGTTTAGGCAAATAGTCTCATATAAAAAGCGCTGTTGATGCGGTCGAAGAGAGTGAAATCGACGAATTGATGTGTAGTCGCGCTCATAAAAGCTAGTTCTCCAGCTGTTGCAATGGACAATACGTATGTTCGAGTTTGGTCCTAAATCATAAATGATGTGAGCAACGCGCCTTTCAGAAGCGGTTGCGCAACCGACCGCATGCTTTCAGGCATCGACGTCTACGACAATGCGGCCGCGGATCTTCCCGTCCACAATGTCAGACGCCGTCGAGCACACTTCAGTCAACGGAATGGTCGTTGTCATCGCTTCGAGTGCTCCAAAATCGATTGTGTCCGCCAATCGCCGCCATGCTACGATCCGATCTGCAAGGTTCCGGTAAACCGAGTTGATCCCTATTAGATGCACTCCTCTGAAGATGAAGGGGGCGACTGTTGCGGGAAAATCAATGCTCTGAGCAAGACCACAAGCTGTTACGACACCGTCCTCAACCATGCCCGCACAGACGTTTGCCAGGGCGGGCCCACCCAAGCTATCGATTGCGCCGGCCCAACGCTGTTTCTGCAATGGTTTGCCGGGCTTTTCAAACTCGCCGCGACTCAGGATGGTCTTCGCACCGAGCGCGTGAAGATAATCTGCCTCTTGCGGACGCCCTGTGATAGCAACCACTCTATAGCCAAGCTTGCTCAACAATAGGGTGGCGATACCGCCAACTCCGCCACTCGCACCCGTTACGACGACTTCGCCTTTATTGGGAGTTACGCCGGCCCTTTCGAGGGCCATCACACATAGCATCGCTGTGTACCCGGCTGTGCCGATCTGCATTGCCTGCCGATCGCTCATCACCGGCGGGAGGTGGATGAGCCAGTCTGCGTCAACGCGCGCTTTACCGGCTAGACCGCCCCAGTGTACTTCTCCGACTCCAAAGCCGTTCAACAGCACCATCTCGCCGGCAGTAAAGCGGCTGTCTGTGCTCTGCTCCACTGTTCCGGCAAAATCGATTCCCGGTACCATTGGAAAAGCTCGCACGACGCTGCCCCGCCCGGTAATGGCCAACGCATCCTTATAGTTCAGACACGAGTGACCAATCCGGACCGTTACATTGCCGTTCGGGAGCTGTTCGTCTCGGATATTTTCAATACTCGCAACGGTTTCAGAACCGCCATTTCGCAGCATGATGGATTGAAACATCGGTGTTTCACCTTTATCTCTCACGTGCACGCAATAATAATCTGAGCTGTAAACTTGCAGAGACGCAGGGGCGGCGAGATCTTCTCGACGCTCTGTAAAGTTGATGTCAGTTCCAAGTGTGCAGCAGAATACGCCAGGCTCCACCCTTACGAATGGCAACGTTCACCCAATTGCCGCCGTACTGCGCCTTCGAGCCGTCTGGAGCTACTCCGTTGAGCGCCCAGCTTCCGGTCAGCACTTGAGTGTCATCTTGGTCGAGGATCGACTTGATTGTAATCTTATGCCCACTCAAACCCTTCGCTCGTAGATCGGCAAAGAACTCGCCGATCGCGTTGGGTCCCTCAACCGGTTCGCCGCCCGCGGGGAGAAGTATCGCGTTGGGAGCATAGGCTGAAGCAAGTAGCTCGATGTTGCCGGCATTGAATGCATCGTCCCAATTGGCACAATTTACAACCATTATATTCTTCATACTTCATCTCCTGTGATTCATAAGAAATGTCTGCGTAGTTCACAGAGTGGGCATAACAAAATCGGCTCCCGTACGAAGTCCAGTGGGCCATCGCTGTGTTACAGTCTTGAGACGCGTGTAGAAGCGAACGCCTTCGGGGCCGTGCATGTGGTGATCGCCGAATAACGACGATTTCCACCCACCAAACGAATGGAATGCCATGGGTACCGGTATCGGCACATTTATTCCAACCATTCCAACCTGGATGCCGTGGGCGAACTCGCGGGCGGCATTGCCATCGCGAGTGAAGATCGCAGTACCGTTCCCGTACTCGTGGTTGTTGATGAGGTCCGCCGCCGCCCTGTAGTCCGGCACACGGGTGATTGCGAGAACAGGCCCAAAGATCTCTTCCTTGTAGATCTGTCCGACATCAACGCATGTGAGTCAAAACGGGCGGCTTGAGGAACGGAGGGTTTTGAGCTCATCGTAGCCACCTTAGGAGTGGACATGAGACAGAAATCCAGACGGCCAGGACCATCGCCAAACGCGTGGCCAGCAAGC
>JAEUME010000018.1 GCA_016793445.1 Hyphomicrobium sp.
GTCCCTCTCCCCGTCCTCACAGAGAGGGTTAGGGGCGGCGCGTTGAGGTGCACTGTGGCGGCTTCCATGCAGGCGGCCGCCCCTCACCCGCCCCTTCGGGGCACCCTCTCCCCGCACGCGGGGAGAGGAACGCGCCGGCCACTACGGTGAAAGGAAATCCAACACCCTTTACCCGCACGGGGAGAGGCAGAGACGCAAGCAACCAGCGGCCAACCAGCGGGCTAGAGAGGCGTTGCGCCCACTTTTCCCCTCTCCCCGTTCTTACGGGGAGAGGGTTAGGGTGAGGGGCGGCTCCAAAGAGAAAGACGACCCATGCGCGGCCAACAACCCTGGAGAAGCAACCGCTCGCGCGTGTTGCGTGCCAATGCAACGTCGGCGGAGGCACGGCTTTGGTCATGTCTACGCAACCGGGGTCTCGGCGGGTTCAAGTTCGTCCGTCAGGCCCCCATCGGCCCCTACTTCGTGGACTTCCTTTGCCGTGGAAATAGTCTGATCGTCGAAGTGGATGGTGGCACTCACAGCGAGCCTTACGAGCGTGCGGCGGATGCTGCGCGAACTATCGAACTGGAAGGTCTCGGCTATCGGATCGTACGCGTCACGAACCCCGACGTGTATGACAATCTCGACGGCGTACTCGACGGCCTGTTGGCGATATTGGAGGCGCGTTGAGGTGCACTGTGGCGGCTTCCATGCAGGCGGCCGCCCCTCACCCGCCCCTTCGGGGCACCCTCTCCCCGCACGCGGGGAGAGGAAGATTGCCGGCGCACCGCGCCTGTGCTGTTGCGGCGCACGGGCAATTTGGGATAACCAGGGCGCATCTGCGAGGATAAAGCAACATGCAAGACAAGACCAAGGCAAGCAAGGCGAGCAACCTCATTCCCGGCGCGACCGGCGACTGGGAGGTCGTCATCGGTATGGAGGTGCATGCTCAGGTCGCCTCTCAATCGAAGCTCTTTTCAGGCTCGTCGACGGCCTTCGGCGCGGAGCCCAACAGCCATGTCTCGCTGGTCGACTCGGCCATGCCCGGCATGCTGCCCGTCATCAATGAGGAATGCGTGGCGCAGGCCGTTCGCACCGGGCTTGGGCTCAAGGCGCAGATCAACTTGAAGAGTGTCTTCGACCGCAAGAACTACTTTTATCCCGACCTGCCGCAGGGCTATCAGATTTCGCAGTACAAGCAGCCCGTCGTGGGCGAAGGTGAGGTCGAGATCGACGTCGATGGAGAACCATTGAGGGTCGGCATCGAGCGGCTGCATCTGGAACAGGACGCGGGCAAGTCGCTGCACGACCAGCACCCCGATTATTCCTATGTCGATCTCAACCGCTCCGGCGTGGCGCTGATGGAGATCGTGTCGAAGCCCGACATGCGTTCCTCCAAGCAGGCGCAGGCCTATGTCTCCAAGCTGCGCACCATTCTGCGCTATCTGGGAACGTGCGACGGCGACATGGAGAAGGGGAACCTGCGCGCCGACGTGAACGTCTCGGTACGCAAGCCCGGCGGCAAGCTCGGCACCCGCTGCGAGATCAAGAACGTCAACTCGATCCGCTTCATCGGTCAGGCGATCGAGGTGGAGGCGCGCCGTCAGATCGACATCATCGAGGATGGCGGCGCGATCGATCAGGAAACACGCCTGTTCGACGCGGCCAAGGGCGAGACGCGCTCCATGCGCTCCAAGGAAGAGGCGCACGACTACCGCTATTTCCCCGATCCCGATCTTCTGCCGCTGGAGCTGGAGCAGGGCTGGGTCGATGATCTCAAGCAGCATCTGCCCGAGCTGCCCGATGAGAAGCACGCGCGCTTCATGAAGGATTTCGGACTGTCTGCCTACGACGCCAACGTGCTCGTCGCCGAGCGTGAGCGCGCGGATTATTTCGAGAAGGTGCTGGGACTGGTCAAGGATGCCAAGCGCGACGGCAAGCTCGCGGCCAATTGGGTCATCAACGAGCTTCTGGGCCGGCTCAACAAGGAAGGCCACGACATCGCCGACAGCAAGGTGACGCCCGAGCAGATCGCAGGCATCGTCAACCTCATCGCGTCGAACGCCATCTCCGGCAAGATCGCCAAGGACCTGTTCGAGATCGTGTGGAGCGAGGGCGGAGATCCGGCCCAGATCGTCGAGACGCGCGGCATGCGTCAGGTGACCGACACGGGCGCCATCGAAAAGGCCGTGGACGAGATCATCGCCGCCAACCCCGACAAGGCGGAGCAGGCCAAGGCCAAGCCCAACTTGCTCAGCTGGTTCGTCGGACAGGTGATGAAGTCCACCGGCGGCAAGGCCAATCCGGCCGCGGTCAACGAGATCCTGAAGGCGAAACTCGGGATCTGAAGCGATCAACTAGGCGGCCGCATGGACTCCAATGGACGTGCGCCTTGGGACGGACGTCCGGTGACGGTTCTGGATGAAGCCGAAGTGATGCTCCTCATGCAGGAGGACATCACGCCCGTGGCACCTAAGCTCGGGCTCGTGCCGTGAAAGTGCTCAAGCCGCGGCCGTAGCCGGCGCCTCGCCCGCGCGCTTCGCCAGGTAGGCCCGCGCCAGCAGGATCGCCGGCACGGCCACAATGCCGAACGGCAGGATAGCCGCAGCCACATAGAGCTTTTTGGTCGTTAGAGCCATCGCCAGGCTCGTTGCCATCGTCGTTATGCTTGTCGTCATCGTCGTGGGCCCCTCGCCCGCAGCCGTTATCAACCCTGCGACAGAATGTACCATCAAATTTTTGACGGACAGCTCAGACGAGGCTTCGGTTTTGCCCGTTCAGTTTAAGGGATGCGCAACGGGTGTGACGCGCGCGTTTAGGATTTGTTTACCGGCCGAAATTGCAGGCGCTTAGAGCGGAGTTATAGTGAGCGGCATGCCGCCCTTGGGATGCAGCGTCACGCGGCTGATCGGTTCGGGCTTGTGGGTGCCGTCCCAGGAGAAGCGCACCGACTGCAGCAAGGTGGCGAGAATAACGGTGGCCTCCGTCATCGCGAAGGCTGCGCCGATGCACACCCGCGGGCCCGCGCCAAACGGCATGAATTGCGTGCGTTTGAGATTGGCCTCGCGCTCGGGCAGGAAGCGGTCGGGATCAAAGCGTTCGGGGTCGTCCCAGCTCGCCTTGTGGCGATGGACAGCGAACACCGGGATCACGATCAGCGCGGGCTCGGGCAAGGCGATACCGCCCAGCTCGGTTGCCTCAAGGTTCACGCGGGTCATGGCGGGCACCGGCGGATAAAGCCGCATACTCTCCTTTAATACGCGCTGCGTGACGGTGAGGTGCGCGATGTGCTCGGCCGTGACCGCGCGCCCGCCTGTGACGCTCTGAACCTCCGCGCGCACGCGTTCTTGCCATTGCGGTGACCGGGCCAGGAGGTAGAGAGTCCACGTCAGCGCCTTGGCTGTCGTTTCGTGACCGGCCAACAGGAACGTGGAGAGATTGTCGATAAGCTCTTCATCATTCATGGGCGCCCCCGTGTCGGGGTGGCGTGCCTGCAACATGCGTGCAACCAGATCGTCGCCCTCGATGCCGGCGGCGCGCCGCTTGTCGAGCAGGCGCTGCACGACGGCGCGGTTTTCCGCGGCTGCCCGCATCATCTGCGATTTGCCCGGATACCACCAGTGCTCCGGCGTCAGCATCAACGCGGACGCGACCGACCACATGATAGGCCGGATGAACTGGTATCCGGTGCGCTGGATCTCGCCCGCCTCGCTTTCGTCGATGCCCGCCAGGATCGTGCGCGCGATGACGGCGAATGTCGTCTCCGTCATGTCGATCTCGATGGGTGCAACGTGCGCCTCGCCTTTGGCGCGCCATCTGGTGATCTGCTCGCGGCCGGCCTGCGCCATCACCGGAACATAGGCGAGGGCATCGTTAGGCCGGAACAGGGGGCTCGCGATGCGTCGCTGCCAGCGCCAATGATCTCCTTGCGCCGTCAGCAATCCCGTCCCGATGAGAGGCTTCAACACTCGCCTGTCGAGCCGCGTCTTGGCAAAGATGTCGGTGCGCTTGATCAGGACTTGTTCGATGAGGTCGCTTCCCGTGACCCAGGCAACCAGCGGACGCTTGCGCCCGTAGGCGACGATGTCCGTCTCATAGACCGCACGAGGGAGCGAGCGCAGCGGATTGCGCGTGAAGCGCAGCAGCGTCAGCCAAAGCGGCAACGCACGCGCCGACGGCGGGACCGTCGGCGGATACAAGGCGGCGGAGGATGCAGGTTCACTCAGCACCACCCCAATTTAGGGATGCAATGGGGCAGGACCAAGTGGCGCGTGGAGGGCGTTCAGGCCTTCGCGGTGGCGCGGGCTTTGCCGGCTTCCTTCTTGAGGCGCTTGCGCACGGCGGACGTGCTGCCCTGAATGCGCGACACCGTTGCACGCGAAATCGTGCGCTTGGCCTTCTTCTTCTGCTTCTGGATGTTCTTGACGGATGTCTTCGACATGGTGACCCCGGTTGTCCTTGCGAGAAACTGCATAGCGCCGCGACCCGGAAACGGAGCCGGGACGCGGCGCAAAGCGCTGAAGTTGGCCCCTCCTAGGCGATCTTGCCGGTGAAGGCAAGACGAGGCGCGTGTCAGAAGCCCAAAAGCCCCAGCAACAACCGTGGCGCGATGCATACCCCCGCGATCAGGAACGCAGAGACCAGACTGGCCAGAACGAAGGTCACAACCGGCATGCCGTTCGCGCCCGCGACGACAGGCACATAGGCGCGGCCAGGTCCCAGAAACTTGCTCGAGACGATGCCGGATGCGCCCCATCGCGCGAGATAGGCGCGCGCCGCAGGAATCCCGTCCGGATACCAGGAGAAAGGCCAGACAGCGTGGGGATCCTCCTTGCGCTTTCGGCCCAGAAGGTAGCCGGCAAGGTCGCCCGCGAAGACGCCGGCGGTGCCCGCCGCCAGCAGCAGCAGGGCATTGCCGCCTGCCGAGAGGTAAAGGAAGCTGCCCGCCAGAAGCAGCAGCACGGTGGGCCAGAACAGGATCGGGATTGGCACGGCGTGCAAGGCGGCCAGCACGAACATGCCGAGCGCCGCAACGTGCTCATGGCCAAGGATCACGGAGAAGATCGTATCCTTGTAGTAGATGCCCCAGAAAGGCGCGAGCACCGCCCAGGCGGCCCAGATGAATGCGCTGATCGTATTGGCGATCTGAAAGGGCACCTGCGGCATGCGGAACATGCCTGCGATGACGGGAATGACGGCGCGCACGGGACCAACGAAATGCCCCAGGAACACGCTCCAGGCGCCGTATCTGGAAAAGAACTGCTCGCCGCGCGGAATGAGCGTCGGGTCGTTCTTGAAGGGCCAGACAGAGGGGATGGAGTCTTTGAAGTACAAGCCGATCCAATAGGAGACGGCATAACCGATAGCACCTCCCAGGCCCGCCGCGATCACCATCGGCATCAGGACGCTGGGTGACACGCCGGAGGCGGCGAGCGCGCCCGAAAAGCCAACGAGGATCGCCCAGCCCGGCCACACGATGGAGGCGAAACACAAGGATTCGCCGAAGGCCACCAGAAAGGCGATGGGAACCGCCCAGCTCTGATGCTCGCGCATCATGGCCGTGATGCTTTCGACGAACTGTTGGAGCATAAGGTCACTTCCCTCTTCTCAGCGCCCGCCGTGTGGCAGGCACGAAACACACAAACTAAGGGTCCGCGCAGCGTACGCACGCGGCAAACAGGCGTGAGACCAGCCGGCCGGAGATTCCAGGCTGGGTCTGAAGTCCTCCAGTGCCGTCGCCCGTGTTCCTTCCGGTCCTGCCGTGCAAAGCCCCGACAGGCAGATAGGTATCAGCTGATCGCCATCAAGTCTTTCGGCAGCGCCGGTCGTGCTCGCGGCGCAGGTCGCGCTCGACCTCGCCTGCCAGCATGACACCGCGCGAGACTTGCGCGGGCGTGAGGCCGTTGGCGTTGGCGCGCAGAATGGCAGGGCCAGCTTCCGCCTCACGCCGCGCGTGGGCGAGTTCGTCGCAGCTCAACTCACGGCGGCGCTTGGAGAGCGCAAACAACCGCACGCCCGACGCATAAGCCTCTGGCGTGGCGGGCTCTTTCACCCAGCTGCGGGATTTGTCGGCCATGTATTGATCGAACACCTTTCCGCGCTGCCCGATGCAGTGGCTGGAATCGTCCACGCACGACAGGCCGATGCGGGGGGTGGATGGCCCGTTATCGGAGTTCGAACAGCCCGCCAGTGCCGCACACACGGCCGCCATCAGCGCCAGCTGAAGGGAGGACGGCTGCGCAAAAACAGTCGGTCGAGGGCGGCAAAAGGCCATTCGTTCACCTTGAGAGATATGTTGCGTGCCCCTAGAAGGCGAGCATGGCAGGCTCAAGGCAACGGCCCATGAGCCATGTGGACGGTATTTCCGGACTAGCTGGATTCGCTTTGAAGCGGAATGTTCGCACCAGGATCGGCACGAAGAGCGATCACAGTGCGCTCAAGATCGCTTTTGCCGGGGCCCGCATGGGAAAACCGCTCTTCAGAGCCGCGGCATTGGGGAGGAGCGCGCAAACGCGCCTAAGCAGGATCAGGAGTGAGACGATGGCCAAGGCGGTACGTATCCACGAGCATGGCGGTATCGACAAACTGCGTTTCGAGGACGTCGAGGTGGGCCAGCCCGGCCCAGGCCAGGTGCGGCTGCGCCAGACCGCGGTCGGCCTCAACTTCATCGACACCTATCATCGCACGGGTCTCTACAAGCTGCCCGCCCTGCCGGCCGTCATCGGCGTCGAGGGCGCAGGCGTCATCACGCAGGTGGGCGAGGGTGTCAGCGATCTCAAGGAAGGCGACCGCGTCGCCTACGCTGGCCCGATTGGCAGCTACGCCACCGAGCGCCTCGCGCCCGCCGATCGCATGGTGAAATTGCCCGCCTCGATCAGCGACGAGACAGCCGCGGCGATGATGCTCCAGGGCATGACGGTGCGCTATCTGCTGCGCGAAACCTTCTCCGTCGGTCCTGAGACGACGATGCTGTTTCATGCGGCTGCAGGCGGCGTCGGCTTGATTGCCTGCCAGTGGGCGAAGGCGCTCGGCGCCACCATCATCGGCACCGCGGGTTCGCCCGAGAAGATCGAACTTGCGAAGGCCCACGGGTGCACGCACGTGATCAACTACCGGACCGAGAATTTCGTGGAGCGCGTAAAGGAGATCACGGACGGCAAGCTTTGCGATGTCGCCTATGACTCCATCGGCAAGGACACGTTCCCGGCATCGCTCGATTGCCTCAAGCCGCGCGGCATGTGGGTGTCGTTCGGCAACGCGTCGGGCCCGGTTCCGCCGTTTGAGCTGACGGCACTAAAGGGCTCTCTTTTTGCCACACGGCCGTCGCTGTTTGCCTATACCGCAACTCGAAAGGAGTTGCTCGATAATGCGGCTGAATTGTTCGACATGGTTGGCAGCGGCAAGATCAAAATCGAAGTCAGCCATCGATATCCTCTTGCGGCCGCCGCAGACGCGCACCGCGATCTGGAGGGCCGCAAGACAACGGGTTCGATTGTTCTCGTTCCATGAGAGAAGGATGCGGAATGGCGCCCGACGACATCACACTCTATTTCTGGCCGACGCCCAACGGGCAAAAGATCGCCATCATGCTCGAAGAGTTGGGCGAGCCCTATCGGGTGCACTACATCGATATCAACTCTGGCGCGCAGCACGAGCCCGCCTACCTTGCGATCTCGCCGAACAATCGCATCCCTGCGATCGTCGATCCGGATGGTCCGGACGGCAATGCGTTGTCGCTGTTTGAATCGGGCGCCATCCTCCAGTACCTGGGGCGCAAATACGAGCAGTTCTATCCGACCGGGGAACGGCGCAAGGCGGAGATCGACCAGTGGCTGTTCTGGCAGGTCGGCGGATTGGGGCCGATGGCCGGGCAGGCGCTGCACTTTCGCGCCCACGCCAATGAGAGGATCCCTTACGGCGTGGAGCGTTACACCAGGGAAGTGACGCGGCTGTTTTCTGTCATGGAGCGCCGTCTGCAGGATCGCGACTATCTGGCTTCCGAATACTCTATCGCGGACATTGCGTGCTTTCCCTGGGTGCGGCGGTGGCCGGATCTCGGCCAGGATATGACGCATTTCCCGCGCCTGAAGAGATGGTTTGACACGATCGCGGCGCGGCCCGCTGTCGTTCGCGCACTTCAAGTAGGCGCCGACCCCGCCGTGCGCGTCAACGCCTGATCAAGGCGTACGGTGCCCGACGAGCGTCGTCGGGTCGATCTTCGCTCCGGTGATTTTCTGAAACGCCAGCGCGCCGAGCACCTTGTTGGACGTGACGTGGCGGACGGCTTCGGGTGTTTGCGCGTCTTCGGCGCTGCCGGCCGCCTCGCCTTGCGAAGTGATGCTGGACGTCGCCATGCCAAGATAAGACGGTGAGCTTTCGACGTTGGCGCAGGCCGTGAGCAAGAGCGCTGCCGCGGTTGCTGCCAATACCCGTTTCATCGTGCATCCCCTTTGCCTGACCGGGTTGCCGCCCGGCAGAGCCTTCCGGCATTTGTGGAGTCGCGGAGCTGGCCTTCTCGTGTCGTGCTTCTTATCGGAAAACCGGTTGCCGCTTTTCCGCGAAGCGCTCTGAGTGTGTGCCGCTTTTGCGATTGTGCCGTGAGGATGATTCTCTCTCGGTCCAATCGCGACCCTGTGTAGGCATGATGGCGGCCTCTTACTGAACCTCGGCTGAACGGACGTGGCGGCGTTTCGTCTTTTGCACCCGCCAACCACCATTTCGTTTCATGGTTAGAGAACCGTTAGCCGAACTCCTAATTATTGGTTTCCAACGGTGCAGTAACAAAAAAAACGTCTCCAAAGAAAACATGCCGCATCTCTTCGATCATGAGTGTTGATGAGAGGTTGCACATAAGAAGCCACGAAATTTACGAGTTTTTCTCCGTGTGGAGACATCGTTGTGGAGGCGCAGGACAACGATTTGTCCGCGAATGCGCGAGGGAAGATTTCCACAGGGAAAGTCCTGGCGCGGTCTGATGCACGTCGTGAGTAAGTAGCGGGGAATGTGAGCAATGGCTCGTATGGATTTCAGTTCGCGTGACATGATCGAGTACGCGGCTCAGGGTGGGCAGCCCGATGCGCTGCTCGAACTTGGTCTCATCTACAGCACCGGCCGCGATGTCGCGGTCGATCTGATCGAAGCGCACAAGTGGTTCAATCTTGCAGCGATGCGCGGCAATGAAGCCGCCAAGCAGTATCGCTTGGATCTCGCGCGCGAGCTGACCAAGGCCGACGTGGCGCAGGCGCAAAAGCGTGCGCGCGAGTGGCTGAAGAAAGTTCACTGAGCGATCAGCCACGACTGGTATTGGCCGTGTGCGCCGGATGCGCTCAGCGCTGATTACGCTGCCTGCAGGTAACGCCGCGGGGGTGACACGCAGCTCAGCAATCGCCAAACAGCGTCGACAGGCACTTCCACGTCTTTTTGGCCGCCTCGCCTACGGCCGATCCGGCCTTCTCGAGGGCCTTTCCGGTAGACTGTGCGGCGTCGGTGACGGCCTTGCCGGCCTTTTCAACGGGCTCGGCGTTCGTCGCAGGCGCGCTTTGCAAATTTTCATCAGGATCAGATTTGGCCGTGGCGGCGGGATTTCCCGCTGGCTTTGGCGCGCCCGATTGCTCGGACCACTTTTTGCTGCTTGCAGGGGTTTGAGTTTTCGTTTCCGCAGAGGGATCGGCTTGTTGCGGGGGCTGGGGTGCGTCGGCGGCTGGAGCAGGCGCGCCCGATGATGGGGGTGCAGGTGGGGCCGGTGCGCCAGCCGCTGGTGCGGGCTGCGCTGGGGGTGGGGTTTCTTCGGCAACGCCGCCCGGCTCGGTGCCCGCGGGCAATGCAAGCACCTTGGGTGTGCCGGCGCATGCACCTGCCGTCTGGCGGTCCACAGCGCAGCTTTCGTGGCCGCCTTCACGCGCCAGGGTGGTTATACAAAAGAGCTGTAGTCCGCCCTTGGGCGTGATGCCCGCGTCACCGGAAAATGTGCAGCGATACTGCGCGGGAGGCCCCGAGCACGAGACGCAGAATTCCGGCTCCGCGGCGCGGCTGAGCGTTCCAAGACAGCTAGCCGCCAAAATTGCGCCAAAGAATATGCTGCCGCGTGTCTGGGACATTTCGTTCTCGACCTCATGAGACCCGCCGTGGCCCGTCGCGTCCGAGGCGCTCATCAAACCGGCGCCAGGCACACGGGCGCCGGTTTAGCGGAATTACCCCTCGAGGTCGACTCCTGTGAACGGGAGCGCTGCCCGGCCGCGCCTCAAACTCGGCTCATATCCGACCGCTCCTTGACGATCGCGCCTCGTGATCTTGCAATGCGCCCAGGCCACATCTATACGGTGTGCTTCGCCGGATTGGAGATGTGGCCGAGTGGCTGAAGGCGGCGCTTTGCTAAAGCGTTATACCTTGAAAAGGGTATCGAGGGTTCGAATCCCTCCGTCTCCGCCATTTTCGAGCGCAATTTATTGAAATAGCTAATTTTATTGCGCGCTCGCCGTCAGGACCCATCCGACAGATTGATCTTTGCGCAAGAGAGAGGTTCCAGCACATCGTAACCCGAGGTGGGACACGATGAGACGGCGAGACGAGCACGCTCCGCAGAGCGCGGAGGGGACCATCAGGGACATCCGTCGAGGCAAATGGTTTCAAGGGCTTGGCAAGCCCGCTTCCTCATTGGACATCGTGACAGATTGATACAGATCATGAATACCTGAGGGGCTCATGATACCGTGACGCGAGCTTGTTTCCGGAAATTCCTGGCGGAAATTTCTCGACACGAGTGTCGGGCGGCGGCCATGCTGGCGCCGCAGTTGACGAAACCCCGTTCGGGATAAATCAGAGGACGGCGAGTATGAGGTTGAGAGTTCTTCTTGCGACCTTCTCATTATTGTTCTGCGCGATGTTGCCCGTGTCGGCATCCGCTGAAGATCAAAAGCCAAACATCCTCGTCATCTGGGGCGATGACGTCGGTATCACCAACATCAGCTACAACAATCGCGGATTGATGGGCTACCAGACCCCTAACATCGACCGCATCGCGAAAGAGGGTCTGTCGTTTACGGATTACTACGGCCAGCAGTCCTGCACCGCTGGACGTGCTGCCTTTATCGGGGGTAACAACCCACTACGCACGGGCATGACCAAAGTTGGCATTCCTGGCGCCATCGAGGGCTGGCAGAAATCCGATGTCACGATGGCCACCGTTCTGAAGTCGCAAGGCTATGCGACAGGCCAGTTCGGCAAGAACCATCAAGGCGATCGCGATGAGCACCTGCCGACGATGCACGGATTTGATGAGTTTTTCGGCAATCTCTATCACGTCAATGCCGAGGAGGAGCCTGAAAACGAGGATTGGCCAGACGATCCGGAATTCAACAAGCAGTTCAAACCTCGCGGCGTGCTCAAGGCTACCGCAGACGGCAAGGGTGGACAGACCGTCGTCGACACTGGCCCCCTCACGAAGAAGCGGATGGAAACGATTGACGATGAAACCATCGCTGCAACGAAGGACTTCGTCACCCGTCAGGTGAAAGCAGGCAAGCCCTTCTTCGCGTGGTGGAACGGAACGCGTATGCACTTTCGTACGCACGTTCGCCCCGAGCACCGGCACAAAGGAAATGACGAGTATACCGATGGCATGATCGAGCACGACGCGCAGGTCGGCGAACTCCTGAAGATGCTCGATGATTTGGGCATCGCCAACAACACGATCGTCATGTACTCGACCGACAACGGTCCACACTTCAACACTTGGCCCGACGCCGCCAACACCCCGTTCCGTTCCGAGAAGAACTCGAACTGGGAAGGTGCCTATCGGGTGCCGGCTTTCGTGCGCTGGCCGGGCAAGTTTCCTGCTGGCGTCACGCTCAATGGCATCGTTTCACATCAGGATTGGCTCCCGACGTTCGCCGCTATTGCCGGTGCGCCGGATATCAAAGAAAAGCTGTTAAAGGGCGTCGAGCTCAACGGCCGAACCTATAAGAACTTCATCGACGGCTACAACTTGGTCGACTATCTGACCGGAAAGACGGCTGAACCTCCGCGCAAGGTTTTCATTTATGTCAACGATGACGCTGATGTTGTGGCGGTGCGCTGGAAAGACTGGAAGGCGGTTTACAAGGAAAACCGTGCCCAAGGATTCGGCGTATGGCGTGAACCATTCGTAGATCTTCGTATTCCGCTGCTCTTCAATCTGCGGCGTGACCCGTATGAGCGGGGGCAACACAATGCCAACGTCTATGATGATTGGGCCCTCTCTCGAACGTTCCTATTCGCAGGCACGACCACAATAGCTGCAGGCTTCTTTGCCACGCTGAAAGAATATCCTCCGAGCCAAACGCCGGGATCGTTCAATCTCGACGCGGCGCGGAAGAAGATAGAAGAAATGTCCAGGATGGAAAATTGAGGCGCGCGACCGCCGCACCGTGTGCGGCGGTCCTGTTTCCTCTATCGCCCTTTCCCCCAATGTGACTTTTCGAGGTTTGCGATGAAACGTCTCGCGGCAATGCTTGCCAGCATCTTGTTGCCTTTTCCAGCCTTCGCAGATGATCAACTCCCCTCCTGGAACGATGGCCCGCACAAGCAGGCCATCATCAATTTCGTGGAGAAAGTCACAAAGCAAGGCACCCCAGACTTCGTCGCACCCGACGATCGAATTGCCGTCTTCGACAACGATGGCACCCTTTGGTCGGAGCAGCCGATTTATGTGCAGGGCGTGTTCGTGTTCGATCGTGTCAAGGCGCTGAGCAATCAGCATCCCGAGTGGCAGGACAAGGAGCCGTTCAAATCGCTCTTGAAGGGCGACCTCGAAGGCCTTCTGGCCGGTGGGGAAGCCGCCTTGGCGGAACTCGTCATGGCTACGCACGCGGGGATTACGACCGAAGAGTTCAGCAGTGTCGTCAAAGAGTGGATTTCGAGCGCGAAACACCCAAAGACCGGCAAACTCTATACCGAAATGACCTTTAAACCGATGCTTGAGCTTTTGGCCTATCTGCGCGCGAACGGGTTCAAGACCTTTATCGTCTCCGGCGGCGGCATCGAGTTCATGCGGCCCTGGGCAGGGACCGTCTATGGCATTGCCCCGGAACAGGTCATCGGTACGAGCATCGTCACGAAATTTGAATTGCAGGACGGGAGACCAGTCCTCATGCGGCTGCCCGAGATCAACTTCATCAACGACAAAGAGGGTAAGCCGGTCGGAATCAACCAGCACATCGGTCGCCGTCCGATCGCAGCGTTCGGCAATTCAGACGGCGATTTGGCCATGCTGCAATGGACATGTAGCGCGCCCGGCCCGCGCTTCTGCCTCTACGTGCATCACACTGACGGTGAGCGGGAAGTCGCCTACGACCGTAAATCCCATGTAGGCCAGCTCGATAAGGGGCTTGATGAGGCTGCAGCAAAAGGCTGGACCGTCGTCGACATGAAAGACGACTGGAAGCGTGTGTTCGCGCACGAGAATTAGGCCTCGTGATAGGGCAGAGTGCGGGCCGCCAGGAATGGCTATTCGCTCTCCGCCGAAAGGGGCATCGTGAGGGTCACGAAACCGGCGTCCCCCTCTAGGCGATTTCTGGCTCCGAACTCGCGAAAATACTTGAGGTTCGTCGTGACCGGGATCTTGCCGACCAGGAACGTCCAGTTGATCGCCGGCCCCAAGCCGAAGACGCGTCCCTCGAAGTCTCCGAGCCGCGCGCCGGACCCGCTGTCGCCGGTGATCTGTTCGTAGTAGTAGCCGGAAATGCCGGCCGCGAATGTCTTCGAGAAGTTCTGCATCGCCGCCAGTTCGAGGTGAAACTCGGTGCCGGTCTTGTAGTCGGTATCCGGGTTCTCGACGTTGAAGGTGAGCCCGACGGCCGAAGAGAGCTCCAGGCCGGTTGACTGGTCGAGGTGTGTGACCGCGGCGTTCACGTCGAACGCCCAGCGGTTGAACCCGATGTTGGCGAGGTTTCCGCGCTCCCAAAATCCGGCCGGAGCATTGATCAAAGTTCCGACGTTCCAGTGATACTTGCCTTGGTGCCAGCCGAGCGTGGCACCGAGGACGGGGTCGCCGAATTTCGTTTCCTCATCCTCGAGGTCAACGGAGATCACGCCCCCATTGGGGCCGGTCAGGCTGACACCCGCTGAGACGTCCTTCCAGCCAATGGGTGCTGTTGCGGAGAGCGCCAGATTGCCACCCATGACGGTCCCAGGGGCCACCCAGAGAACGGTCGGCATGCTGTAGAAGGCGTCGGCATCGACGCCCCCGGCAATGGTCAAGCCCGCGAAATTCAACTCGGCACTGGTGCTGCCGCTATAGAGATAATTCGAGCTCTGCACATAGGTGCCCGGCGGCGGAACGAAGCCGGCCATGCTCGTTCTCGAGCCGAGCAGATAGAAACCGGTCGCGCCTTCGGCGGCGATTGCGGGGCCAACGCCAGCAACTCCCCACAGTCCTGCTGTCATGACTGCGAGGAGCCCAGTCGCCCTTTTCATCGCCGCTTCCCCCGTATCAAGCCCCGAGTGTTCTCGATTGCCGCGCGTCCCGTCGCGGTCAGTTTTGCTGATTCGCAATACTATCAGGTTCAATGCGATCTGTTGTTGCGCGGCCATCACGGCTCGAACAAAACGATCGATCCCAAATCCGGTACAGGTCCAGGCGTTTCGTTGACATCGTGTCCCCCCGATCGGCAGTTGCCGCAAGCGGTCGCAACTGCGACGCTGGAGAGGTGAGCGGCACAACAACCACTCAAGGAGATATCATTGGGGCGCACACGACCGCACCGCGCGGGCGCAGTCGTGCCTTTCGACCCTGACTTGGCATTCAGGACTCTGCGGCGAGCATACCGCCGCGCTGGAACAGAAGCCCTGCGAGTCCGCCGCCGATCAGCGGCGCAAGGATGAACAGCCAGACCTGCGCCAGCGCGCCCGGGTTCGCGCCCGCGCCGACAATGGCCGGGCCGAGCGAGCGGGCGGGATTGACCGAAACGCCCGTCACGTTGATGCCGACGATATGAATGGCGACGAGCGTCAGTCCGATTGCAAGCCCGGCGAATTGCGAGGGCGATCCCGCCTGCGTTACGCCGAGGATGCAAACCAGGAACAGGAACGTCGCCACCACCTCGAACACGAAGGCGGAGACGAGATTGTATTCGCCGAGATAGCCCGGCCCCCAGCCATTCTGTCCTAGACCGCCGTTCCAGCCCGACGCCTTGCCCGAGAGGATGAGATAGAGGACGGCAGCGCCGGCCAACGCGCCGAGCACCTGCGCGATTACGTAGGAGATGAACTCGCTGACACTCATGCGACCGGCCAGCAGTACGCCGAAGCTGACCGCCGGATTGACGTGGCATCCCGATATCGGCCCGATGCCGTAGGCCATCGCCACGATGGCAAGGCCGAACGCGAAGGCGATGCCGAGCACATCGATCGCGGTTGGGCCCGTGCCCATGCCGGCGATCACGGCGGCGCCGCAGCCGATGAAGACCAGCGTGAATGTTCCGATGAACTCAGCGAGCGATTTTTTCATCACCTACCCCCCAGTGAAAGACGGCGGCGTGAATCGCCGCGCGCCTGCTAGAATACCGCCAGCGCAGGACGCCATTCGGCGCGCTGTGACCTTATCCACATGACAAGACCACTGACTTAGTACGTCTCCAGAGTCGATCCCCACGTCATCCTGCTGCGGCACTGAAAGTGGAGGTGCGGGGTTGCCCCTCGATCAGGAAGCTGAGGAAGCGGCCTGTCACTGCGTTTGCGGACTGGCCTCCGGTGGACCGCAGATCACGTTTCCGCTGATTGCTGAAGAACCTGTCGTCATCTATCGGTTTCTGGATCGGCGACGCCGCCGAGGGCAGGGGTAAAAGCATCCGATGAAATCTCAATCACGGGGACGAGAAAAATGAGATTGGAAGCGAGATCACAATTTGAAATTGGACGCTTGTGACATCCACGCAACAAACGTCGAGTGCGAATTCGGATAAGATTACATATTTGGATTCAATTGATCTTTTGGCTGATCGTTTTTCACGTTTAACGCCGATGCCGTCGCAAACGCAAGGCCATCCCGGCTCAATTCAACAGGAGGCAACGATGCTGAGAGCCAGATTACGCCTTACGGTGGCTCTCGTCACCGCAGCTGCAATCGGCCCGGCTGCTGCAGACGATGCAGAAGAGCTTGCCAAGAAGCTCTCCAATCCAGTCGCGTCTTTGATCAGCGTCCCGTTCCAGTACAACTTCGACCACAATATCGGTCCCGTCGATGAAGGCCACAAGCACCAGCTCAATTTCCAGCCTGTCATTCCAGTTTCGATCGACGCAGATTGGAACCTGATCTCGCGAACTATTCTTCCAATCATCGGACAGGATGACATCTTTCCGACGGCGGGCAGCCAATTTGGCCTCGGCGATACGGTGCAAAGTTTCTTCTTCTCTCCCAAGCAGCCTACCAACGGCATCGTCTGGGGCGCGGGGCCGGTTCTTCTTCTGCCGACAGGAACAGACGACCTCTTGAGTTCAGAGAAGTGGGGGGCTGGACCGACGGCCGTGGCGCTTACTCAACAAGGCGGTTGGACTGTAGGCATCCTTGCAAATCACATCTGGTCGTTTGCGGGCGAACAGGACAGGGCGGACGTCAACTCCACGTTCCTGCAACCCTTCGTCTCCTACACCACGCCTGATGCCTGGACGTTCACGCTCAACACAGAATCGACCTACGACTGGACGGCAAGCGAGTGGTCGGTGCCCATCAATTTCAACATCAGCAAGCTGACCAAGTTCGGCAGCCAGCCTGTCAGCATAGGGGCGGGCGTGCGCTATTGGGCTGACAGTCCTGACGCGGGCCCCGAGGGCTGGGGAGGCCGGGCCGTGCTGACGTTCCTGTTTCCAACAGGGAACTGAGACTGGATACAAAACGTCTCTTTAGGCATTAAGTTGTCAGGCATCGAACGCGACCTCGTCACCGTTGCGCGCGCAGGAAATCAAGCGGCGAGTGACCGCACTCTGCTGTGAGCCTTAGATGTGACCTTTGGAGCAACCCATGGAACTAGAGGTCCTGGATATCGTGCTGAGGCTTGCAGCTGCGGCCGGAGTTGGCGCGGCCGTGGGGATCGATCGCAATGTAGAGGGAAAGCCGATCGGCGCGCGGACCTTGGCGCTGGTGTCGCTGGCCGCCGCGGCGTTGACGGTGAGCACGATCCAGGTTCCGGGCATTTACGAGAACAAGGATGCGTTAAGCCGGGTGGTGCAAGGATTGATTCAGGGTGTGATGGCTGGCATCGGATTCGTGGGGGCCGGCGTTATCATTCGCAAACCAGACGCCAATCTCGTGAAGGGGCTGACCACAGCAGCCACCGTATGGCTCGCGGCCTCGCTCGGGATCTGTTGCGGCCTTGCGCAGTGGACGGTGGTGGCCGTGACTGCCGTACTGGGGATCGTGATATTGGTAGTGGCGAAGAAGATCCTCGAGGCGTCCGACATCGACATGGACTAGCCTGTTCCTTTTTGAGCAGATGGCCTACGTAAGCCTGGATTGGGGCCTGCTGCTCGCGCGGCGGGCGCTGAGTTCGTGCTCGACATGGGCAAGATCGTCATCCACGAGCGGCGCGTACTTGTCGCGCATCCGCATGAACTCCTTCTGGACGGTCTCCAACTCCTCGTCGGTCATGTGATCGAGATCGATGAAGCCGGTGCGGGCGTCTTTCACACCCCGCAGAAGCTCATCGAGCTTGAGTGAGACGATGCGTGCATCTCTGTTCTGGGTGTTCTGAATTAGAAAGACCATGAGAAACGTGGCGATCGTCGTGCCCGTATTGATCACCAGCTGCCAGGTGTCGGAGAAGTTGCAAAAAGGTCCGCTCACGGCCCAGATGACGACCACGGACAAGGCGATCAGGAACGCCCAGTATGTCCCCACGGCACGGGCGGTCTTCTCCGCCAGGTCCTGGAATGTGCTGCTTGGCCCGGTTTGATTGTTCACGCGCGTGTCTCCTTTTGTGAATGAGCCAAATGGCGGCTGGCGCTCACCGGCTCGTGTGCGCCTTCGGCATTAGGCTGCGCACCGCGCCGCTTGAGCGGTCTAATGCCTGAACGTGATGCAGGGTTGCCGAGCAGCGCGCATCGGCGCTTCCCTCAGCCCGAAAAAGCGTAAAAGTTGCCCTGCTTTCCAGGTTCTTGGGACCTCCGGGGTCAAAGGCGGCCTAGCTGCAGCTGCCCACCGCGGGTGCGAAACTATGCCGTCCTGCACTGCGCGCTTTGACGCGCCGGTCTATCGGCATTGCATCGCGTGGCGGACGACGTATTTTTAGTTTTAGAGTAACTCTAGAGTGCCTTCGCAAATGACACACGAGCCAATCGAGCCTCCATCACCTTTGCGCGCGCCCCGGCCAACCCGGGCAAAGCGCATGGAGGCACTCGCCGTGCTTCCGGTGTTCTATAAACTTGCCGGCAGGCGCGCCGTACTCGCAGGCGGCGGCGAGGGGGCCGCGTGGAAGGCCGAGTTGCTGTCGGCGGCCGGCGCCGACGTCGATGTCTATGCGGGTGAGATTTCCGGCCAGATGCGCGAGGTGGCAGAGGCGCCGCCCGCAGGAGGCATCCGCCTTATCGAGCGCGATTGGCAGAGCGACGATCTTGCCGGGGCCGCAATCGCGGTCGGCGCGATTACGGACGCGCAAGAAGGTCTTGCCTTTGCCGATGCCGCGCGCGCGCATGGCGTGCCAGTCAACGTCATCGACCGTCCGGAGCTTTGTCAGTTCCAGTTTGGCTCTATCGTCAATCGCTCGCCCTTGGTCGTTGCGATCTCCACCGACGGTAGCGCACCTGTATTTGGCCAAGCGATCCGTTCGCGCATCGAGGCGTGGCTTCCTGAAGGCTTCAAGCTTTGGGCGCAAGCTGCCAAAGCCTGGCGTAGCCAAGCCGGACGGCTGGGCGCGACGGTCGCCGAGCGCCGGCGTTTCTGGGAATTGTTTACGCAAACGGCCCTGAACCGTGCAGAGACGCCGCCCACTGCGCAGGACCTTGAGGATCTGATTACGCAGGCCGCACGCGAGCGCGAGGGCAATCCCGGCGGCGGCTTTGTGTATCTGGTCGGTGCGGGACCAGGAGATCCCGAGCTTCTAACATTGCGCGCGGTCCGTGCGCTGCGCAGCGCCGATGTCATTCTCTACGACGATCTCGTCAGTGACGCGGTAATGGAATTTGCCCGGCGCGAGGCGCGCCGCATCCTCGTAGGTAAGACAGGCTATGGCCCATCGTGCAAGCAGACGCAGATCAACGCGCTGATGGTCGAGCTTGCCGGACAGGGCAACCGCGTGGTGCGGCTGAAGTCGGGGGATCCGATGATCTTCGGGAGAGGCGGAGAAGAAGTTGACGTTCTGCGCAGCGCAGGAGTTGCCTTCGAGGTCATCCCGGGAATTTCCGCCGTCCAAGCCGCCGCGGCGAGCCTGAACGTGTCGCTCACCCATCGCGACCACGCCAAACGCCTGCAACTCGTCACCGGTCATTCGCGCGAGGGCAGATTGCCCGACACGCTCGACTGGCAGGCGCTGGCCGATCAGCACGCCACCACCGCCGTCTACATGGCGCAGCGGACACTGGGGGAGTTGTCGCAGAAGCTGATTGCCAGCGGCATGCCGCCCGCAACACCGGCGGTGGCAACGTTCAACCTGACGCGAGCGGATGCGCGCACCATCGCCGGCACGATCGCTACGTTGCCGGGTCTGTTGCAGAACGATGGGATCAACGGGCCTTGTCTCGTTCTCATCGGAGAGGTGTTTCGCGCCGCCACATCCGGGCAGGCGCACGCAACGGATCTCTTGGTTAATCCGGGCGGACCGGGCGACTGAGCGCCCGCGGGCCATTTTCGCCTGTGAGGAAAGGCACTTAAAGCGGCGCTTTCGGGCAACACTTGCCATTAAAAATTCGCATCGTCCACGCTTATGGACGGGCCAATCGCAAACCCGGCGCCGCTTGGGTTGCCATCGGGGTTTGGCTATAGTTGTCTGCGATCGGTTATGGGGGCTATGAGCGGTAGGTAGGAGCAGGCTGGCGGCGTGCGGAGCACACCGGCAAGCGGGGGTGAACGTCCGCCGAGGGAGCACGTCCGGACTTGCGGAGCCTGGACCTGCGAAGGGCGCGTTGGGAGTGACAGTTCGCATGCGGTGCAATCCGTCCTACTGGCTGCTGGGATTGATCCCCATTGCGTTGCTGAGCTGGCTTGCCGTTCAGTTCGAGCATGAAGGGATCGAGGCCGACCTGGGGCGGCGCGCGCAAGAGTCGCTTGCCCGCAAGGGTATGAGTTGGGCGGTTCCGATTTTTGCCGGACGTGATGGCGCTTTGACGGGACGCGCCAACGACGACAGCGAACCTGAGCGCGCCATTGGCGCCATGCGTGACACCTGGGGCGTGCGCACGGTCATCAATCGCTCCGCGCTGCTTGAGCAGATTGACCACTATCTGTGGTCGGCATCCTGGCGCGATGGCAAGGTTGTGCTGTCAGGCTATGCGCCCAACGAGGAAACGCGCGGGGAGGTCTTGGCCTTGGCGCGCGCTCGTTTTCCAAAGGCGGACGTCGTCGACGAAATGAAGATGGCGCGCGGCGCGCCTGAGAAGGCTCCGTGGCTGAACGGCATCTCGTTCGGCCTCCAGCAGCTTGCGCAGTTGAAGCGCGGCACGATCGACATGGAGTTGCTCGATATGTCGATTGCGGGCGAAGCGCCCACGCCTGCAATCTATAAAGGCGTGCGTGGCGCGTTGCTGAAGATGCCGGACGGCGTCAAGCTTGCGTCCGAAAAGATCACGCCTCCCATCGCCAATCCGTTCGTGTGGAGCGCGCAGAACACAAACGCGCGGCTTATCATGGGCGGATATGTGCCCAACGAGCGGCTGCGCGAGCAACTCTTCGCGCAAGCCAAGGCCTTGTTCCCCCGTTCGGCGCTGGTCGATCGCACGGAGATCGCCGATGGCGCGCCTGACGGCTGGGCGCGTGCGGCTGAAACAGCGCTTGCGCAACTTGCAAATCTCAAGTCGGGTACGGCCGACATCAAAATGCGCGACATGAACTTCCAGGGCGAGGCGGCGGATGCGGCAACGGCCAGCAACGTGCGCAAGGCGCTGCGCCTGGACGTGCCGCGCAGCTTCAAGCTCACCGAGCAGATCCGCTATCCCGAACAGCAGGCGCCGGCAGGACCCGGAAACTACCTGATGGCGATCGCGGCCGACGGTTCGGCTGTGGAGGTGAGCGGCTATATTCCCAATGAGCAGGCCCGTGCGGCGCTGATCGAACTCGTCAAGGCACGCTATCCGGGCCGTCCCGTCACCGACAAGCTACAGATCATGCAGGGCGCGCCCGAAGGCTGGCAGGAATGCATCGTCGCCGGGCTCAACGCGTTGCCACGCCTCAAGGCGGGCCGCGCGCTGCTCAACGATCGAAAGCTGCTGGTGTCCGGTACGACCGACGACTTCGCGGTAGCTCAAGGCGTACCCGCCGATGTGAAGGCCGGCGCTGGGCAATCGTGCCAGACAAGCACCGACATCAAGTTTACGGGGCAGATTAACAGGGATCTGTCGTGGCATGCCGATCATGGCCGTGATGGTTCGCTGCTGCTGGCGGGGGACATCCCGGACGAGGCCAGCCGCTCGATCCTCATGAGCGCGGCGCAGAAGTTGTTTCCGAACGCAAAGATTACGGATCAGATGCGCGTGGTCGCGTCTCCGATGGAGCCGTGGAACAAGGTCGCGGTGCGCGGCCTTGAGCAACTGTCCCGTCTGATGCGCGGCAGCGTCTCGCTCGTCAAGACGCAGCTTTCGTTGGTCGGGGCTACCGACAGCCGGGATCTCGCGCAAGACGTGCACGTCGCTCTGCAACACGAACTGCCGGCAGGCTTCACGACTGCCGATAAAATCGACGTGGTGCGCAAAATCGAGATCATCGCGGAGGCCGACCGTTGCCAGGATCTGATGCGGCAGACGGCGGCGGGCGGCGTCATCAACTTCGATCGCGCCAAGGCGGATTTGACGGCAGACAGCTCCGATACCCTCAGTGCATTGGCCGAAGTCGCTAACGCTTGCCCCAAGTTCAGCATCGAGATCGAAGGGCATACGGATTCGGAAGGTACCGACGAGCGCAATCAGCGGCTTTCGAACCGGCGCGCGCAAGCGGTGGCTGACTTCCTGGTGCGGGCGGGTGTCGACCGCAACCGCCTCACGGCGGTTGGCTATGGCGCGAGCCACCCGGTCGCCGACAACAATACCGCCGAAGGCCGCGCCCGCAACCGGCGCATCGAGTTCACCGTCAGGAGCAAATAGGCGACATGGATTATCTGTTCTTACGGCTCATCTGGTGGATCCTGCTGGCGTTCGTCCTGGGCCTTGCAGCAGGTTGGATCTCGTGCGGACGCGAGGAGGAGCACTGATGCGGCCTCGAACGCGCGTAGTGCGTATGGCCACGGGCAGTGGAGTTGACCGCTCATGACCTATTTGCTGCTCCAGACCTTTCTGCTTCTGCTGGCGAGCTATTTCGCCGGCGCATTCGTGGCGTGCCTGATCAAGCGCACGTTTAACGCGCCGCGCGCCGCCTATGCCGCACCTGAACCGGTTCAAGTACCGGTTCAAGTTCAGCCGCTGCCCGCGCCCATTCCTGCGCGCACGCCCGCGCCGCCGCCGAAATTCAAGTCGCGCGACTACGAGCTTGTGCAGCCGAAGATCGACATTCTTCCCCGCCCCGAACCGCGCCCGGCTCCTGCGATGCTGGACCCGGCGCGCTTCGAGCGCACACTTGAAAACGCCGTTCTTCCTGACACGACGCCGCGCAAGATGATCGTGGAAATACGGCCGCAGGTGTTGAAGCCGGTGACCGCGCGCGGTCCGGGCGCGGATAAGGCGCCGCCCAAGCCTGCGCCAACTCCCGCACCATCAGCATCCAAACCTGCGCCAACCCCAGCACCGTCTGCGTCCAAGCCCGTGCCTGCTCCACCACCAGCGGCGACGCCAGCACCAACTCCGGCACCGGCGTCAGCGCCGGCACCCGTTCGCGCTCCATCGCCCGTTGCCGCGCCAGCGCCAGCGCCCGTGCAGACGTCCACACCGGTCGTGGCCAAGAGTCAGCCGTCTCCGCCTCCTGCTCCGGCTGCGACGATTATCGGTGCAGCCGCATCGGCAACGGCCTCGGCTGCGGCTGCGGCCGTCGCGGCGGCCAAGGCTGCGGTCGATGCCTTGAAGCCGGCTCCGGCGCCCGCGGGCCCGCCCGCGGATACCCCCAAGCCTGCCGAGCGGGCCCAAGGCGCACCTCCAGTGACGCCGTCAAGCGCACCTCAGTCCAGCGTACCTCAGTCCAGCGTACCGGCTGTGGGGTCCGCAAAGACGCCGCCCCCTGCCGCCACATCGGCGGCCGCGACAGTGCCACCCTCACCGGCAAATCCGCCTGCGCCTGCGCCAGCTCCCACGCCTGCGGTCACGGGTGGTGACGATTTCCTGCGCATTCGCGCGATCGACGAAGCGCTGACCCAGCGTCTGCATGGGCTCGGCATCAAGACGTTCGAGGACATGGCGCGCTGGACGCCGGCCGATGCCGAACGCGTCGGCAAGGACTTGGGAATTGGCGGACGCATCGAACGCGAACAGTGGATCGAGCAGGCGCAAATTCTCGCCAAGGGCGGGGAGACGTACTACTCGCGCAACCGCGCCGCGCTCTTGCAGCAGCAGGCCCGTAGCAAATCATCCCCACCTGTCGCTGCCGTATCGGTCGAAAATACGCCCGTGTCCCCCGCGCCATCCTCACAACAGCCAAGCGCGACCGCCACGCCTCAATCGCCTGCATCCTCATCGCCTCCCCCGGCGGGTGGCCTGAGTGCTGCGGCGGCTGCTGCGGCAGCTGCAGCCGCGACTTTGACGAGCAAGCCCGATCCAATCGAGGCGGCGAGCGTCGCTCCACCGCAAGCGCCAGATGCACCGCCGGTGGCACAAAAACCTGCCGAGCCGCCAAGGCCGGCAGAGCCGCCACGCGCGCCGTCGCCCGCACCGGTCGCATCGGCACCGCCCTCCGCGCCCGCACCTTCACAAGCGGCTTCACCCTCACAACCGGCCTCGCAGACGGCGACCGAAGCGCCAGCGGCAGGTGCGCCTGCCGGGCAGCGTTCTGTTGCCGAAATGGCGGCTGCTGCGGCCGCAGCCATGGCGGCGGCGTCTGCCAGTGTCACGCGCGGCATGCGACCGATCGAGCCGATCTCACCGCTCTCCAAGGTGGACCCCAACATCTTGCGCCCCGCGCGCCTCGCCGATGCCCTCAAGGAAAAGGAGGCCAAGGGCCTGGAAGGCAAGGAGCACGATGAGAAGGGTACATACGATGGCTTGCGTTCGGTGCGGTCGGACGCCTTGTTAAGCGATCGCGCGCCGGAAGAGTTCGATGACCTGAAGCGCATTCGCGGCATTGGCGTATTGATCGAGAAACGCCTCAACGCGCTGGGCGTCGCGTCCTACGAGCAGATCGCAAACTGGACCGCCGCCGACATCGAGCGTATCAGCGAGCAACTCGATTTCAAAGGCCGCATCGAGCGGGAGAACTGGGTCGAGCAGGCGCGCATTCTGGCGAGCGGCGGACATACGGAGTTCTCGCGCCGGGTCGACAAGGGCGATGTGGAGACCAGCAAGAGCTGAGCGCGCAGCCTCACACCAGTCCGCAACCTTCTCAGGCTGCGGCAGGGGTACGGGCGTGGCGTGCGGCGTCGGTTCTGGCGAAGAAGGCAGTAATCGCGGCAATGGTGGGCGTATCCCACAGCAAAGGCGCGTGACCCTCGTTGGGCACCGTGTGTGACGTGCAGTCGGGGAGACGCCGTGTCATTTCATCAACCGTGGCCTGCGACAGCAGATCGGAGTTTGAGCCGCGCAGGACGAGAACAGGCGCGTTCTTGAGCGCGGCGAACTGCGGCCACAGTTGCGGCATCGGGCCATCCAGCATGGAAAAGCCCTTGGCGATCTTGGCGTCGTAGCCTGCCACGGGCCGTCCGTTCTTCTCGTTGAAGAGTTGACGGGCGAAGGTTTCAGCGTCGGCTTGCGTCAAGTTCGGGAAATCGCGCGTGACGACATCGCGCACGATGCGCGCCGCATCGCTCCAGGATTTGGGCAGCGGCGTGCGTCCCACATAGCCTGCGATGCGCATCAGGCCTTGCGTCTCGATCACGGGACCGATGTCGTTCAAAACAGCGGCGCCGATGCGGGCCGGCTGGGCTGCCGCCATCACCATGGTGATCAGTCCGCCACGCGACGTCCCGATGATGCCGCAATCCGTCAGCTCCATCATCATCATGAAGTCGAGCACATCCTGCATCTCGTTGGGAACGGTGTAGTTCTTCCAGTCGCGGTCGTGCTCGGAGAGGCCGCGCCCGCGTGTGTCGAGTGTATAGACGTTGCGCGGGGCGGCTGCATCGGAGGCGAGCGCGGTAGCAACGCGGTGAAAGTCGCGGCTGTTGCGCGTCAGGCCCGCGAGGCACAATACGGGGCGTGTCTTGCAGGCTCGCGCAGCGGGATAGTGGCGCGCGTAAAGCCGCAAGCCATCGCGCACGGTAAAGTAGATGTCCTTGAAGGGGACGGGGGCGTCGCTCATCGTCCGGCTGATCCTTCGCGTTGCGATTCGTCTGGTTCCTGGAGCCGCATTATAGCGCGCCGGGACGAAGATACCCCGACCGCGTTACGGAAAGTCGCGCTGGGGTGCGAAGGCTTTCAGCCCTCTGGACCCTGCGGGCCGCCGGCATCGTCGCGGTTTTCCCGTTCGTCGGTTTTGGCGGGTACCTTGGCGGAGCCCTGCGCGCGCTTGAGATCCTTGTCGATTTGCAGCGCGCTGGCGCCTTCGCCGGTGCGCGCACGATAGATCTGGATATTGGACAGAACCTTGGTGACATACTCGCGCGTCTCGCTGATGGGAATGCGTTCGATCCAGTCGACGGGATCGACGCCCGCACTGCGCGGATCGCCGAACTCGCGCACCCACTCGCGCGCGCGGCCGGGCCCGGCGTTGTAGCCTGCAAGCCCCAACACGTAGGAGCCATCGAATTCGTCCATCCGGTCGCCGATATAGGCGGATGCGATCATGGCGTTATAGGAGGGGTCTTTCAGCAGACGGGGAATGTCACACTTGATCTTGTAGTCGCGGCAGACGTGTTTGGCGGTGACGGTCATGACCTGCAGCAGGCCTTTGGCGCCCGCGCCAGATACGGTTGTGGTGTCGAATTCGGTTTCCTGGCGCGCGATGCCGAGCAGGAACGGTAATTCGGGCGGCGTGCGCAGCGGCGCATAAGCGGGGAACGTGTGGACCGGATACCCGTAGGTGATGAGGTTCTGTCCACGCGCGATGGCCGATTTGGCGATGCGCAGGGACATCTGCGTGTCCCCGATCGCCTCCGCCAGATGCGCGATCATGCCGGCTTCCTCTTCCGTGGGCAGGCCGATCCGCAAGGAGGTGAGAAAACCGCGCGTGTAGTTGCGCGACAGCCCGGCCTTGCGCGCAAGAACAACGGCCTTGACCGCATCGAGATTATTGAAGCGCGCGATCTGCTCAGTGGTCGGCTGCTTAGGGGGCGTGATGTCGATGCGTGTGCGGCCGGGATCGAGTTTCTTCATGGCCAATAGACCATGGAAAGTATCGATTTCCTTGGCGGCGGCCTGGTAATAGGCGCGTGCGCCCGCGGTGTCCTTGCGGGCCTCGGCAACGCGGCCAAGCCAATACGCGGCCTTGGCCCGGCTCAGCGGACCATCGGCAGCCTTGGCCATAGCTTCAAAGTGCCTGACGGCCAGCTCTGGTTTGTTCAGATAACGAAATGCGATCCAGCCGGCCATGAAGGTCTGTTCTTTGAGCGGGTTGACGCTCAAGGGGCCGGCATCCTTCGCAAGTTGGTAGGCAAGCTGATATTTGTTGTCCTTTAGCGCGTTGTAGGCGAGCTGGCGGCGTTCGGCCCACCATTCGTCGATCTGGGGAATCTTCTCAGGGTCGGGCTCGAACCGCATGATGATCTTGGCGGCTTCCTCGGTCTTCCCGGCTTTGCGCAGCAGCTGCGCGCGATGGTAGGCAAGCCCCGTGTCATCGGGGTCAGCCGGTAGCGCGGCCATGAGGGTCTTGGCGTTGGCCGCTTTGTTGAACACGGCAAGTCGCGCGATCGCCTTTGCGCGTTCTGGCTCGCTTAACAACGGAATGACGCGCTTTGCGAACGCGGCGCGATCCTGGCGATTGTCCGCCCAACGGACATCGTCGGTTGTCAGCCAGTCGAAGCGCCACTTGTGATCTTTCTGCGTCAGCAGGTCTGAAAACCGCTGGAGAAAACCTGTTTCGAGCGTCGAAGGAATCGAGTACGCGCGCCACGCCTTCGCGGCGAGTTTGCGGGCTTCATCCTTGTTTGCTTCCGCAAGGTAAGCCGACGCAAGCGCGGCAAGCCCAAGTCCGGTTTCCGGTTCTGCATCCTTGAAAAACTGCTTAATGGAGGCCGCGCTGCCGCCTTGGGTGAAGAGCTGCTCCTCCATGCGCTGGGTCAGCAGGCTGCGTTCGGGCCACAGCGGATTGGCTTTGAGGAATGCGCGATATTCGGCGGGCTCTCCGTAGCCGTAGCGCAGGCGAACCCAGTCGAGCAGCTTCAAAGCGACCGGATCAGTGATCTCGGCCTTGAGCTCGATGAAGCGGACCATGTTGGCCTTGGCGACGGCGGACACCGCTTCCTTGATTCGGGTGGCGTCCTCGACCGAGGGCGTGTAGGCGCGCACCGGGGCCAATGCTGCATCGAGTGCGGCAATGTGTGCGGCTTCCTCTTTGAGCCTTACGGGGGCAGGAATTTCCCTGGCTGCCGGCGTAACCGCAGCCACCGCTTGCCCGGCGCTTGCGGCAAAGCCAGGATGTGCCGCCAGAGTGGCCATGAGGAGAAGCCCTCCGGCAAAGCTCCAGGCTATCCTATGCACAACATTATTTTGTGGCCGAAAGGGCCAGACAGCGCTCTGCGCGGGTGCGTTAGGCCTGCGGCATGGGCCAGCTTGCAGCGCGCAAGCGTAGCGCCTAATGTCGCGTCGAATTCTCCGGTCCATCCTGCACCTCTTAAGCACCATTAAGCGGCGTGCAGCGGGCTGGCGCAAGCGCTTTGGACGATTTGGTTACAAGCCACCTGCGGCAAGACCATGGCCCGCAGGCCACGCTTCACCACGGCGGTCAAATGCGCAATCCGGGAAGACTGATACACCGCCGGCATGCCCGCGCGAAACACGCAAGGTTCGACCATGTTTCAAGGATCCCTCACGGCGCTCATCACGCCTTTCAGAAACGGCGCACTCGATGAAGCCGCATTTGCCCGAATTGTCGATTGGCAAATTGCGGAGGGTATCCACGGACTGGTTCCCGTCGGCACGACGGGCGAGAGCCCGACGCTCGATTACGACGAGCACAAGCGGGTCATCGAGATCTGTGTCGAGACCGCCAGGAAGCGGGTGCCCGTCATGGCGGGGACCGGATCGAACTCGACGGACGAGGCCATTGAGCTGTCGCAATATGCCGAAAAGATCGGTGCCGACGCGGTGCTCATCGTCACGCCGTATTACAATAAGCCGAACCAGGAAGGGCTGTTTCAGCACTTCAAGGCCATCAACGACGCGATCAACATCCCAATCTACATCTACAACATCCCCGGCCGGTCCGT
This sequence comes from Hyphomicrobium sp., assembly GCA_016793445.1. GTDB lineage: Bacteria > Pseudomonadota > Alphaproteobacteria > Rhizobiales > Hyphomicrobiaceae > Hyphomicrobium_B. The sequence goes on from JAEUME010000018.1 coordinate 28,593, forward strand.
GGTCGACATGTCGGTCGGCACCATGGCGCGCTGCGCGAAGGAGTTGAAGAACGTGGCAGGCGTGAAGGACGCGACCGCCAATCTCGCGCGGCCCTCCCAGCAACGTGCAGCGTGCGGGGAGAAGTTCTGCCAGCTCTCGGGCGAGGATGGGACCGCGCTTGGCTTCATGGCGCACGGCGGCCGCGGCGTGATCTCGGTTGCCTCCAACGTTGCCCCGCGGCTTGTCTCGCAAATGCAGAGCGCGCTGCTCAAGGGCGATTTCAAGACAGGTCTTGCGATGCAGGACCGGCTGATGCCCTTGTTTGAGATCATGTTCTGTGAAACCAACCCGGCTCCTGCAAAGTATGCCGTTTCCAGGCTCGGCTTGTGCACGGCGGAGATGCGGCTTCCCATGGTGCCGCTGTCGGAGCAGAGCAAGAAGGCGATCGACACAGTCTTGAAGGATCTCGGCCTTGTCGAGGCAAAGGCGGCCGAATAACCGTCAGTCCGTCTGTGGCGGAACACGACGGCCGGAGTTCTGGAGCAACAACACCTAAATGGCCTCCAAAAGAGACGACGGATCGACGCTCGTTGCCGAAAACCGCAAGGCGCGCCACGAATACTTCATCACCGATAGCTGGGAGGCGGGCGTCGCGCTGCTGGGTTCGGAGGTGAAGTCTCTGCGCGTGGGACAGTCGAACATCACCGAGAGTTACGCCTCCTTCGAGGACGGCGGGCTGTGGCTCATCAACGCGTACATCGCCGAATACAAGGGCGCTGCACTGTTCCAGCATGAGCCCCGGCGCAAACGCAAACTCTTGCTGCATGCAGGCGAGCTCAAGAAGATGAAGCTCGCCATCGAGCGCAAAGGCATGACGCTGGTGCCTCTGGAGCTTTATTTCAACGCCAAGGGTATCGCCAAGCTCAAGATCGGCTTGGCCGAAGGCAAGAAGCTGCACGACAAGCGCGAAGATGCCGCCAAGCGAGACTGGGATCGCCAGAGGGCGCGGTTAATGCGAGAGAAGGGCTGATGGCGGCATCCGAGCCAAACCTGCATGTGGTCAACTGGTCGGCACTCCCCGTGCCGGAGGATGATAGAATGTCATCGAGGTTCTCGCGTGGCTAAGACAGAATCCAAAGTGACCAAGTCGCCTGTACCTCAGGACGATGGCGCGGCAAGGCACATCATTCCCGGCACGCGGCTTCCTGATGTGGCGCTTGTTGCGACGCGCGGTGCGCCTGTCAATCTCGCGCGCTATCAGGAACGTGCGATCATCTTTGTCTATCCCTTCACCGGGACACCGGGCGAACCAAATCCGCCCTCTTGGGATGAAATCCCGGGAGCCCACGGCTCGACGCCGGAAGCGGAAGGTTTTCGCGATTGCTACGCGGCCTTCCAGGTGCGCGGTTACGAGATCTTCGGGGTAAGTGCGCAGACGAGTGTGGCGCAACGCGCCTTCGCCATGCGTACAGGGCTGCCCTATCTGTTGTTGAGCGACGAGCACCTGGCGTTCGCCGATGCGCTCGAACTGCCGCGTTTTGAAACCGGGGGCGCGACGTATCTGAAGCGCCTGACGCTGGTGGTGCGCGATGGCGTGATCTACCGCTGCATCTACCCCGTGCATCCACCCGGCACGCACGCCGCGGCGTTGCTGGCGGAACTGTCGGGCTAAGCAGGCCGTCGTTGTGGGTACTGTTATTCCAGGCCCGCGCACGCCAATCTTGTCATCCCAGGCAAGCGAGACCGGATGAATCCGGCTGCAGCGCCGGCCCGGGACCCCAGCAGAAACCCGTCTAGCTCTTGGCCGCGTCGATCTCACGCCGGATCGCGGCAAAAACTGACCGGAACATATCCGCGGTCAGGCGCCCGGTGTTGGTGTTGTAACGCGAGCAATGGAAGCTGTCGTAGAGCGCGCGCCCGCCCTCAAGGGGATGGCGCGCGCCGTGAGCGAAGGGGTAGTGCGCCTTTCTCAAGCCCAAGGCGGCAAGCGTCTGGTCGTGGGCGATGCGCCCCAAAGCCAGCAGCACGGTGAGGCGCGGCAGAGCGGAGAGCCGTGCGGAGAAGTACGCACGGCACGTTGCAATTTCGGCTGGCGTCGGCTTGTTTTCCGGCGGGGCGCAGCGCACCGCGTTGGTGATCATGGCGTCGCGTAATTCCAGGCCGTCGTGGGGGTCTGCTTTGTAAATGCCTTGCGCAAAGCCAAACTCCAACAGCGTTTGATAGAGCAACTCGCCGGCGTAGTCGCCGGTGAAGGGGCGTCCTGTGCGGTTCGCGCCTGATCGCCCCGGTGCAAGCCCGACGACGAGCAGTCGCGCATTCTGGTCGCCAAAGGACGGCACCGCGCCATTGAACCATGATGGTTCGGCTTTGGCGTTTGCCGCCCGATAGGCAACCAAGCGCGGGCACAACGGACATTCAGCGGGCGCTTCCGCTGGTGCGCCCTGCACTGACAGGCGGGTGGGATCAGCGGCTGAGCGGCGTTCGGGCGTGCGGTTCATTGTCGAGACAGATGTCGAATGCAGCGGTTGCGATGGATGCAGCACGGCATGTGTCTACCCCACAGGACGCTCCCGCACAAAGACGACGTGACAGGCGCGGGCACGCAAGCTTGTCACCAATAAAACAACGCCGCGATCCTTTCGGACCGCGACGTCAGTCCCACGGGGGGAGTGGGCAGTGAAATCAGACCTCTTCGGAGAGGTCGTCATCGTGGAAACTCTCGCGCATCCCATGGTTGCCTCGCGGCGGAGGGGTGCGCATGTCGCGCTGGGGACGGCCGCCCGGATCACGGCAGATCTGCGTCTCAAGATCCGCAAGATCGATGAACTGGTCGGCTTGGCGGCGTAATTCGTCGGCGACCATGGGAGGTTGGGTCTGCAGCGTGGAAACGATGGAAACGCGTTTGCCCTTCTGCTGAAGCGCGCTGACGAGCGAACGAAAATCGCCATCTCCGGAGAACAGAACGATGTGATCGAGAGCATCGGACAAGCGCATGGCATCCACCGCCAGTTCGATGTCCATGTTGCCCTTGACCTTACGGCGGCCGGTGCTGTCGGTGAATTCCTTGGTCGGCTTGGTGACCATAGTGAAACCATTATAGTCGAGCCAGTCGATCAAGGGACGGATCGATGAATACTCCTGCTCCTCGGCAAGCGCTGTGTAATACAGCGCGCGCACGAGTTGGCCTTTGCTGCGAAAGAAAGCGAGAAGGCGCTTGTAGTCGATATCGAAACCGAGGGATTTCGCCGTCGCGTAAAGATTGGCGCCGTCAATAAAGAGCGCGATGCGCTCGGAGCTATAGAAGTGCATGAACCATACCTATGGTCAGGTGGCGCGTTTGAAAAGGACCAGCCCCAATGCGGTCCCTGACTTTGACAGGCTCCCTCACCCGGCCGGCGGCACGAGAGTCAAAATCCGTCAGAACTATTTATGCGTCTCAAGATATACCGAGAGAACCCCTCCAGCGACATAACAGAATTGTGTCAAGCGACATAAATTTCTGATAAAATTGGCAAATTGCCACCAGTTCAAGGACTTAGTCAGCATAACCCGCATTTTTGAAGCATCATGCCGGTCCTTGCCAAAGCACCTCTCGCGTGCGATAAGATCGCCTGACAAGATCTGGAGTTTAACGCCGCGCGGTCGAAAGATCGCATGTCGGCGCTTTTTTGCGTCAGAAAGTCGGGTGGATAGGGGCCGGCTTCCGGCGCACATCACCCTCAACGGCAAGACCCCTTCAACAGCAAGGATGACACGCCATGGCACGCGTCACCGTCGAAGATTGCGTCGACAAGATTCCCAACCGTTTCGAACTCGTTCTCCTGGCCGCCCATCGCGCCCGATCCATTGCCAACGGCAGCTCCATCACAATCCAGCCGGACGATGACAAGAACCCGGTCATCGCGCTCCGCGAGATCGCCGAGCGCACCATTTCGCCCGACGACATGAAGGAAGGCCTCATCAACTCGATCCAGAAGAACACCGAGGTCGATGAGCCCGAAGCGGTGGCCGCACCCCTGCTGCCTGCCGAGAGGCGCGGACCGATGCTGGGCCGTGACGACACCTCGAGCGACACCCAGGTCGACGTGATGACCGAAGAGCAGCTGCTGCGCGGCCTGGAAAGTATGACGCCATTGGAGCCGTCGGCCAACATCGGCTCGGGCAGCGGCCCGCGCGAACGTGACCGCGATCCCCGCGATCGCGGCCGGTAAAACGGACGAGCGCGGTCGTGAGAGAATTATCGAAAGGGCGCGACTTCCGCGCCCTTTCGTTTATGCCGGGCAATCGGTTAGGCTCTAGGTCCGCTTCCAAGGAGAGCGGCCGGCAATGATGCGGCAATACGAACTCGTCGAGCGAGTTCTCAAATATGATCCCAAGGCGGATGAAGCGCTGCTCAACCGCGCCTATGTCTATGCCATGAAGGCCCACGGTAACCAGAAGCGGGCTTCTGGCGCGCCGTATTTCTCTCACCCCCTCGAAGTTGCCGCTATCCTGACCGAGCTGAAACTCGACGACGCAACCGTCGCGACCGCGCTGCTGCACGACGTGATCGAGGATACGGACGCAACGCGCGCCGAAATCGACCAGATGTTCGGGCCCGAGATCGGCGGGCTCGTGGACGGCCTCACCAAGATCAAGCGGCTCGATCTCGTCTCAAAGAAAGCCGAGCAGGCGGAGAACTTCCGCAAACTCCTGATCGCCATTTCCAGCGACATCCGCGTGCTGCTGGTCAAGCTTGCGGACCGGCTTCACAACATGCGCACGCTGGAGCACATGAAGCCCGAAAGCCGCCAGCGCAATTCCGAGGAGACACTCGACATCTATGCGCCGCTCGCCGGCCTCATGGGCATGCAGACGCTGCGCGAGGAACTGGAGGATCACGCCTTCCGTTGGCTGCACCCGGATGCTTATGAGGCGGTGAGGGAGAAGCTCGACGACTTGCGCGCGCGCAACAAGGGTTTGGTGGAGGAGATTCGCCAAGCCCTCGCCCGCAAGTTCGCCGACGCGGGGATCAAGGCCGAAACGGCGGGCCGGGAGAAGAAACCCTACTCCATCTGGAGCAAGATGGAGCACAAGCAGATCAGCCTGGAGCAGCTGTCGGACATTTTCGCGTTTCGCGTGATCGTCGAGTCGATCGACGATTGCTACCGGGCTCTTGGCATCGTGCACACGACCTGGAGCACTGTGCCGGGCCGCTTCAAGGACTATATCTCCGCGCCCAAGCGCAACAACTATCAATCGATCCACACAACGGTTTACGGTCCCAGCCATCAGCGCGTCGAGCTGCAGATCCGCACCCGTGAGATGCACCGCGTGGCCGAGCTCGGCATTGCCGCGCACGCTCTCTACAAAGAGGCGGTCCGGACGGCCGCGGGCAGCAAGCGCGCAAACGGCCAGGACGGAACCGTTCCCGTTGACGACTACGGGCCATACGGCCATCTGCGCGCCATGATCAAAACGGTACTTCAGGCGGACAACCCGGAGGAGTTTCTGGAGCACACGAAGCTCGAATTGTTCCACGACCAGGTGTTCTGCTTCACGCCTAAGGGCCGCCTGATCGCGCTGCCGCGCGGAGCGACGCCGCTCGATTTCGCGTACGCCGTGCATACCGATATCGGCAACGAGGCCGTCGCCGCGTTCATCAACGGCCGCCATGTGCCGATCGACACGCGCCTACGCAACGGCGACGAGGTCGTGATCGAAACGTCCAAGACCCATGTGCGCCCTGCCCAATGGGAGGCGTTCGCCGTGACCGGGCGTGCCCGCGCCGCTATCCGGCGCGCCGCGCGCGAGGCGCAGCGCAAACGCTATGTCGCGCTCGGGCGCCAACTGCTGGTCGCCGCGATGGCGAACGCCAAACTGACCTACTCGGACGACAAGTTGAAAGCGGTCCTGCCCAAGCTCAACGCCAAGACACTCGATGATGCTCTGGCCGCGGCGGGACGCAACGAGGGCGCGTTGGATGAGGCCCTGAAGCATCTCATTCCGGCCATGGGAAATGGCGAGGAGAGCTACAAGCCAACGCGCAAATTCGGCCGCGCCAAGGGGGAGGACGGCTGGTTCAACATCGATAAGGTCATGAGCCTCAAGTTCCGGGCGGGAGAACACGACGCCATGAGAGTTCTCTCGGCGGGCGGCAGCGAGAATGTCCCCGTGCAGTTCGAGCCGGGCGGTGCTGTTCCTGGCGATCGCATCGTCGGTGTGCTGAGCCCGGGCGTGGGCATCCGGATTTTCCAGATCCATTCCCCGCGCCTTAAGGAATTCGAGCACGAGGGTTGGATCGACGTGACGTGGGATGTGGACCCCGCGCGTCCGGAGCGCTTTCCCGCCCATTTGTCGGTGACGGCCGTTAACGCTCCTGGGTCGCTGGCGGAAATTGCCGCAGTGATCGGCACGACGGGAGGTAATATTGAGAATCTTAAGATGGTGCGGAAGGCGGCTGATTTCACTGAATTGAGCATTCTGATCGAGGTCTTTGACCTTGTTCACCTCAATAGAATCATTGCCGGATTACGCGCCAAACCGATCGTTTCCAAGGTGGAACGGCTGTTTGAATAAGCTATAGTACGAAGGGGGAAGGGTGCGCGTGGCGGCTGCGGCCGGCTTCGTGTGCCGCAAGGAAATTGCTCACTTGCACGACGACCGACCAGATATGGCCAAACACGCATCGCCGCCTGCCTGGCCGGTGACAAGACCGCGCGTTGCGCTTTTGCGACGGAGGCTTGCCTATACGTGGCGGCGCTTGATGCGGCTGCATGCGACGCCGCACGAGATTGCGCTGGGCTGTGCGGCTGGCGTTTTTGCTGCCTTCACACCGTTTCTGGGGTTGCAGATTTTGCTCGCGGTCGCGCTTGCTTTTGTCCTGCGCGTCAATATTCCAGCCGCCGTGCTCGGCACGTTCGCAGGAAATCCGTTGAGCTGGCCAGCCATCTGGGCTGCCTCATACCTGACGGGCGCGTGGATCTTGGGCCTTGACCCGGCGGTCTCGGCCGAGCACGTGAGTCACAGCGCCGCCGTGCTTGCAGCCGCAGCAGCAGATCCTAATCCGGTTGCGCTCGACGCCGCTGCAACGACGCTTCGGCCGCATGTCCTGCCCATGGTGATGGGGAGCCTGCTTGTCGGCTTGCTCGCCGCCGCGCTCAGCTACTATCCTACCCGCAGGGCCGTAAGGCAATTTCAGAACCGCCGGCAGTTCGTGCTCGGTGTGTAATGCCTGCTTGCTCTTTAGCCAGACGTCACCTATCGCACCCGCGTCCCGACGGTAATTCATGGCCAGGACGCCAGCAGGTAACGCGAGGCAAGGATCGTAGACACAGTAGGGGATGAGGGAACTTGATCGGTTTTCGGTTTAGCATCGCCCTGGGGACGTTAGAATCTGAGAGCCTGAAAGCATGCGTTCGCGTCCTGTAATTTCCCCCCTGCGCCTCGGCGTGAACATTGACCATGTCGCCACCTTGCGAAACGCGCGGGGCGGGCGTCATCCCGATCCGCTGCGGGCGGCTCACCTTGCCATCGACGGCGGCGCCGATGGCATTACGGCTCATCTGCGTGAAGATCGCCGCCATATCTCGGACGAAGACATTACGCGGCTCAAAAACGAGCTGACGCGTCCGCTGAACCTGGAAATGGCTGCAACGGCCGAGATGCTCGCCATCGCCTTGCGGCATGTGCCCAACGCCTGCTGTCTGGTTCCCGAGCGGCGCGAAGAGCGCACGACGGAAGGCGGGCTTGATGTCGTGGGCCAGCGGGAAACGCTGAAGCCGTTCGTCGCGAAGCTCAAAGGTGCGGGTATTCGCGTGTCGTTGTTCATAGAGCCAGATCTTCAGGCCATCGAAGCGAGCGCGGCGGTTGGCGCCGACATCGTGGAGTTGCATACCGGGCGCTACTGCCACATGGCGCTCGACAATGATGCAGCAGGGCTTGCCGGCGAGCTTGCCCGGCACGCTGCGGGGGCACGGGCCGCTCACGCCGCCGGCCTGGAAGTGCATGCCGGCCATGGCCTGACCTACAACACCGTGCAGCCGATTGCCCGGCTTCCTGAGATCGTGGAACTCAACATCGGCCATTTCATCATCGGCGAGGCGATCTTCGGCGGTCTGCCTGCCGCCGTGCGCCGCATGCGCGCCCTGATGGATGAAGCTCGTCAGCATCCGGCAGTAGTCATGGCCAGCGCAGGTGGTGCGGCATGATCATCGGCATCGGCAACGACGTCTGCGACATCCGCCGCATCGAAAAGATGCTCGAACGGTTCGGTGAGCGGTTCCTGGACAAGGTGTTCACCGACGAGGAGCGGCGCAAGGCGTATGGGCGGGCGCATCCCGCGCGCACGTTGGCCAAGCGGTTCGCCGCCAAGGAAGCATTGTCCAAGGCGTTAGGCACAGGTTTTCGCTCCGGCGTGCACATGAAGGATATCGGTATTGTGAATTCGCCGTCGGGCCGGCCGACCCTCGCGCTTGCCAGGGGTGCAGCCAAGCGCCTCGAAAGCCTCATTCCACCGGGCTACAGCGCACGCATCGATGTGACGCTGACCGATGAATACCCTATTGCCGAAGCGGTCGTGATCGTGTCCGCCTTGCCCGATAAGGAGTCCGCGCTTTGAGGCGGCTCAGGCCAAGGTGCGGCGGGAGAGACCAAGCCTCTCAACCAGCAATACGAATGCACTGATTTTGCTAGAGCATGCGTGAGAAACGGTCGTTCAGATTGCACGGTTCGGTCAAACTCGCTATAGCGGGCGGGTCAAAACCACGCCCCGGCTCGCGCCGTTTCAGGCGTTCTTTGGGAGCATGGGATGAGCGTCGTGGCAAGATCTGAACGTTCAAGCTGGCTGGAGACCGCGATCATCATCGCGGAGGCGCTGGCGATTGCGATGTTCGTGCGGGTCTTCCTTTATCAGCCCTTCAATATTCCCTCCGGGTCGATGAAGAACACCCTGTTGATCGGCGACTATTTGTTCGTCTCGAAGCTCTCCTACGGCTATTCGAAATATTCTTTCCCGCGCACGGCGACGGTTTGCATTCCCTTCACCGGCGCGTGCTCGACGTTCCGCATCCTTCCCGATCTCATTCCGGAGGGGCGCATTTTCTCTGCCGAGCCCAAGCGTGGCGACGTGGCGGTGTTTCGCAAGCCTGCCGACAACGAGACCGACTACATCAAGCGCGTCATCGGCCTTCCGGGCGACAAGATCCAGATGAAGGACGGCATGCTCTACATCAACGGCACTGCGGTGCCTAAGAAGAAAGTCGACACCGTGCGCAGCCGTGAAAGCTCGCGCTTTTCCATGGTCAGCGCCGACGTCTACGAAGAAACGCTGCCAAACGGCGTGACCTACCATGTTCTGGATTTCGAGCGCGACGGCGTCTTTGACAACACGAACGTCTATGAGGTTCCCGAAGGCCACTACTTCATGATGGGCGACAATCGCGACAACTCCTCCGATAGCCGCGACATGAGCCCGGGTGGCGTTGGCTATGTGCCGTTTGAGAATTTCATTGGCCGCGCCGAGATCATCTTCTTCTCCGCCAAGGTCGATGAGCCTGACGCGTTCCGGTGGTATGCGCCGTGGCGGTGGCCGTTTGACATTCGCTGGAACCGGTTCTTCAAGCTCGTGCGCTAGAGGTGTCGATCCGCGCCATGCTGCGTCCGCGCAAGTTCAAGGATCTGGAAAAGAAGCTCGGGCACCGCTTCAAGGATAGCAGTCTCATCGAGCGGGCGCTCACGCATGCCAGTGTGCGGGGTGGCAAGGCGGACCGCGGCGATAACGAACGGCTGGAATTTGTTGGTGACCGCGTGCTGGGCTTGGCGATCGCGGAGGTTTTGAGCGCGCAACATCCGGAGGCCACCGAGGGCGAGCTTGCCCGGCGCTATAACCGCCTTGTGCGCGGGGAAGCCTGCGCTCGCGTTGCCCGCAGCATCGATCTGGGGCAGCATCTCATTTTGTCGGAAAGCGAGGCCGATAGCGGCGGGCGGGAAAAGGCAACCATTTTGGCGGATGCCGTCGAGGCCGTGCTCGGTGCGGTCTTTCTCGATGCGGGGTTCGACAAGGCGCGCGCGGTGGTGCACAGGCTGTGGCAGGAGCAGTCCGATAACGTCCCCGAAGTGACAGTGGATGCCAAATCCCTATTACAGGAGTGGGCACAAGGGCAGGGGTTCGCGTTGCCGAAATATACCGTTGTGGCGCGCCAGGGGCCCGATCACGCGCCTCATTTCACCGCCGAAGTCTTGATAGCGGGCAAGGCGCCTGCGCGCGGCGAAGGTGCCTCAAAGCGCATCGCCGAACAGGCCGCAGCACGCGCGCTCCTCAAGCGCGAAGGCGTACCGGGCAAGCACGCCGATGTCTGAACCCGCCAGCCAAACGCCGCGCTGCGGCTTCATCGCCATTCTGGGCAGCCCCAACGCCGGCAAGTCCACTCTGGTCAACGCGCTGGTCGGAACCAAGGTGTCGATCGTTTCGCACAAGGTGCAGACGACGCGCGTGCCGGTGCGCGGCATCGTCATGGAGGGAGCAAGCCAGCTCGTGCTGACGGATACGCCCGGTATCTTCCAGCCCAAACGTACGCTCGATCGCGCCATGGTCGACGCCGCCTGGCAGCGGGCGGGCGACTCGGACGCGGTGTTGCTCGTCATCGATGCCGCCAAAGGGCTCGACGACGACACGCTCAATATCCTGTCGCGCATCAAGGACCAGCGCATCTTGAAGATCGCGGTGCTGAACAAGGTGGACCGCGTCGAGGACAAGGCGCGGCTGCTGGCGTTGACGGCCGAACTCACCAAGCATGCCGACTTCGACAAGGTGTTCATGATTTCCGCGCTCGACGGTCGCGGTGTCGATGATTTGCGCCGCTATCTCGCGCGCATCGTGCCGGAGGGGCCTTGGCATTATTCGGAAGACGATGTCACGGACCTGCCGCTGCGCATGCTCGCCGCTGAGATCACGCGCGAACGCATTTACCATTGGCTTCACGACGAGCTGCCTTATGCCATCACCGTGGAGACCGACAGCTGGAAGCAGCTCAAGGACGGCGCGATCCGCATCGAGCAGACCATCTATGTCGAGCGCGAGAGTCAGCGCAGTATCGTGCTCGGCAAGGGCGGCGCGACGGTGAAAAAGATCTCCATGGAATCCCGTAAGGAGATGAGCGAGATCGTCGAGGCCCCCGTGCATCTGTTCCTTTTCGTGAAAGTACGCGAGAACTGGGGCAGCGACCCCGAGCGCTATCGTGAGATGGGACTTGATTTTCCCAAGAGCAAGTAGCCGGTGTCTTCATGCGCGCGAAGCTGGCCATTTTCTGCTTTGGTATGCTGAGCCTCGCGCTGGCCGCGATTGGGTTGCCGGGGACGGCGCACGCCGCGGTGCGCATGTGCTATGCGCCGGTCTCCAGCGAGATCGTTCGCGCGCAGAGCGAACGCGAGGCCAAGACGCAGGCGCTCGCGCAGTGGCGCGCCAAGGCGACCACGCTCGGCGACGGCTTCACCTCCTGGCGGTTGGCCGCGCAAAAGACCTTGAAATGCTTCAAGGAGCAGGGCCAGTTCGCCTGCGTCGCGTTCGGACAGCCGTGCATCATCGAGCAGAACCCGAAGCGGCAGCCCGCTGGCGAGGATCGTAAAGGGCAGTCGCTCTAAGCTTTATGTGCCAAGACGGCGCGGCGGTATCGCCTCGGCCATCGAATCCGGTGTACATCGCAACCTATGCAATGGACGGACGAAGCAATCGTACTTTCTGTGCGACCTCATGGTGAGACGGCGGCGGTGGCGGAGTTGTTCACGCGCCGGCACGGACGCCATCTCGGGCTCGTGCATGGAGGGCGATCGCGCAGGCTGCGGCCCGTGCTGCAGACGGGCAATCAGGTCCACGCCACATGGAAGGCGCGCCTTGCCGATCAGCTCGGCCACGTGTCCTTGGAGCTGTCACGCTCCTTCGCGGCCGATGCAATGGAGCACCCTCTGGCGCTTGCCGGATTATCGAGCATGGCATCGCTGACGCGCCTGCTTCCCGAGCGTGATCCCCATCCTTCACTTTACGAAGTGACGCTGTTCGTCCTGGGATTTCTCGACGACGCCACGGTGTGGCCGGCGCTGTATGTGCGATGGGAGCTGGCGCTTCTTGAGGAATTGGGCTTTGGCCTCGACCTGACCCAATGCGCCGCGACAGGCGGTAACGATCAGCTGACTTATGTTTCGCCCAAATCCGGGCGCGCGGTGTCCGCTTCGGCGGGGGAGCCTTATAAGGACAAGCTGCTCGCGCTTCCGCAATTCCTGGCGCGCTCCAGCGGCGCGCATGCGCGCAACGATGACATCCGTGACGGCTTGGCGTTGACGGGCTACTTCCTCGACACGCGCGTGCTCTCGCAGCGCGGAGAAGCCATGCCCGAGGTTCGCCTGCGGCTGGCCGAACGGCTCGGCCGCGGTTAGCTCATTATTTGCTTGTTTGCCGGTCCGGACGTGGCGGATCGGCCACGCGGAGCGCTGGAGCGCCCTCCCGGGCCCCGCAGGGGCTCAAAGTTCGTGTGGGAGCGGCAAGGCGGAACTTGAGCAGGGCGCGCGCGCAAGGTAAACGCGCTCCCATGAGCGAAAAACCGATTCTGCCGGGCCCCGGCCCCATCGAAGGCATCGAGCTGAAGACCGCGCTTGAAGAGCGCTATCTGGCTTACGCCCTGTCCACCATCATGCACCGCGCGCTGCCCGATGTGCGCGACGGGCTGAAACCGGTGCACCGGCGCATCCTGTACGCCATGCGCGAATTGCGGCTCGATCCCACCGGCAGCTACCTGAAGTGTGCCAAGATCGTGGGCGAGGTGATGGGCGATTTCCATCCCCACGGCAACCAGGCGATCTACGACGCGCTCGCCCGTCTCGCGCAGGATTTTGCCGTGCGCTATCCGCTGGTCGATGGCCAGGGCAACTTCGGCAACATCGACGGCGATAACCCGGCCGCCGAGCGCTACACCGAAGCGCGCATGACGGACGTTGCCGCCGACATCCTGGAAGGCATCGACGAGGACACGGTTGACTTCCGGCCGAACTACGACGGACGCGTGCAGGAGCCCGTCGTCCTGCCTGCGGCCTTTCCGAACCTGCTCGCCAACGGCTCGGCCGGGATCGCGGTCGGCATGGCCACCAACATTCCGCCGCACAACGTGGATGAGCTGTGCGCGGGCCTGCTGCATCTCATCAAGCACCCCAACGCCACGATCGAAAAGCTCGTCGAGATGATCCCGGGCCCGGACTTTCCGACCGGCGGCGTGATCGTGGAGCCGCGCGAAGCCATTCTGGAGGCCTACAAGACCGGCCGCGGCGGCTTCCGCCTGCGTGCCAAGTGGTCGAAGGAGGACACCGGCCGCGGTGGCTACCAGATCGTTATCACCGAGATTCCCTATCAGGTTCAGAAGGCCAAACTGATCGAGAAGATCGCCGAACTGATCACCGAAAAAAAGCTGCCGCTTCTTGGCGACGTGCGCGATGAAAGCGCGGAGGAAGTCCGGCTTATCCTGGAGCCCAAGAGCCGCACGGTCGATCCCGTGCTGCTGATGGAGAGCATGTTCCGCTCAACAGAGCTGGAAGTCCGCTTCGGCCTCAATATGAACGTGCTGTCGGGCGGACAGATCCCGAACGTGCTGTCGCTGCGCGAGGTGCTCTCGCAATGGCTGGAGCATCGCATCGAGGTTCTGGTGCGCCGCTCCCAGCACCGCCTGAAGAAGATCGAGCATCGTCTGGAAGTGCTCGACGGCTACCTGATCGCCTACCTCAACATCGACGAGGTCATCCGGATCGTCCGCCACGAGGACGATCCGAAGGCTAGGTTGATGGCGAAGTTCAAGCTGTCGGACGTTCAGGCCGATGCGATCCTGAACCTGCGCTTGCGATCGTTGTCGAAGCTCGAAGAGATCGAGATCAAGGCCGAGCATGACAAGCTTTCCAAGGAGCGGCGCGAGATCAAGCAGCTGTTGAAGTCGGACGAGCTGCAATGGGAGCGCGTCTCGGACGAAATCAAGCAGACGCGCGAGCGCTACTCCAAGAAAACCGTGCTGGGTCGGCGGCGAACCACGTTTGCCGATGCGCCCGACTTCGAGGTCGATCTCGATGCCGCGCTGGCCGAAAAGGAGCCGATCACGGTCATCCTGTCGGAGAAGGGTTGGATCCGCGCGCTGAAGGGCCATCAGGATGATCTGGCCAAGATCGATTTCAAGCAGGGCGACGCGTTGAAAACCGCGCTGCAGGCCTACACCACCGACAAGCTCATTCTGTTTGCAACCAACGGCCGCTTCTTCACGCTGGAGGCGAGCCAGCTTCCGGGCGGGCGTGGTCACGGCGAGCCGGTGCGGTTGATGGTCGATATGGAAGAAAATCACGACTTCGTGGAGATCTTCGCGCACGATCCTGCGCGCAAGCTGCTGGTTGCCTCCTCTGGGGGCTATGGCTTCATTGTGCCGGAGGAGGAGGTCGTCGCGTCCACGCGCAAGGGCAAGCAGATCCTTAACGTGTCCGAGCCGGAAGAGGCGGCGGTCTGCGTGCCGGTCGAGGGCGATCACGTCGCGACCATTGGCGAGAACCGCAAGATGCTCGTCTTCAAGCTCGACGAGGTGAACGAGATGTCGCGCGGCAAGGGCGTGATCCTGCAGCGCTTCAAGGACGGCGCATTGTCCGATGTGCGCTGCTTCAAGAAATCCGACGGCTTGACGTGGCTCGACAGTGCGGGGCGGGAGTTCTCCTTGTCGTGGAGCGAACTGAAGGAATGGGTCGGGGAGCGTGCGCAGGCTGGCCGCATGGCGCCCAAAGGGTTCCCGCGCTCCAACAAGTTCGGCTCGGCATTCTAGATACTTGTGCCCCGCGCCGGCAGGTTGTGCGCGTGGCGCATGTGTTACGGCGGTGCACGCGAACGGGCGCGTGAGCGGACTTTAGAAGGGGGCAGGGCTTTTAGGGCGCTTGCCGGTGACGGCGCCGCCACGGTACGACTAGCCCCATGGGGAGAGAGGACGACAGGCGGGGATGGCTGAGACGAGGGGGTGTGCGGCGCATGGCGTTGTGCGCGGCCCCGCTCTTGGCCCTCGCGTGCTCTCAGGAAGCATGGCCGCAACAAGGAGCCCAAGGCAAGCCGCAGGAGGCGCGGCCCGCCAGCGAACAGGAAACGCCATGCGGTAAGGCCGATTTCGAGGCCGTCGTAGAGGAAGCGGCGAGCACACTGCGCGATCTCAACGCCAAAAACAGGCCTGCGTTCCAGGAGAAGCTGCGCCTGCTGAAGGAAAAGCGCGGCTGGAGCCATGATCAATTCATGCGCGAGGCCGCGCCCTTCGTGCGCGACGACAAGATCGCCGTGTTCGAGCAGCAGACGCAAGAGCTGCTGGATGCCATTGCGAGCATGGGGCAAGAGGGCGCGAGCGCCAAGAAGCCGGATTGCGCGCTGATGCTGGAGTTGCGCGCGCGCATGACGGCTTTGGTTACAACCCAGACCGCCAAGTGGGGCTACATGTTCAACAAGATCGAAACGGAGCTGGCGAAGTAGCGTTGCTTTGCCGGGTGCAAAATGGATGGGAAACTAGGCTTCCCATTTGTTGCAAAGCTGACACATAGCCAATCCGCAATGCTCTTAGCTTCCTGTGACCTTTTGCAAATGCGGTGGAAGGTGCGTTATCCGTTGCCGCATTAACGCTGAAGCGCGGGCAGAAAATGAGCCTCCTCAGGGGCGGCATCAAAGACAGATGGGGTGGGGAGTGGGTGATACGCCTGCTTCTACTGTCATTTGTTCTTCGTGCACTTGTACCCTTGGGCTTTATGCCGGATTTCCGCGCGCTATCGCAAGGCACGTTCAAGGTTGTCATCTGTACGGCTTCGGGCAGCAAGACGCTCGAAGTCGACTCGCAAGGCACGACCCATCCAGCGGCGCCCGGCACAAATCACAACGATCAACCCTGCGCTTTCACGGGTCTGGCGGCGCTGAATCTGCCTCAACTTGATATCGTGACGTTCGAGCCGGTCCTTGCGGCTGACGCACCACTTTTGGCGCCTCTGGCCGTCACGTTGCCTCCCGTGCGCGCAGGGCCGATCCTGGGCTCCCGCGGTCCACCTTCCTACTCCTGAATAGTCTTCATTCGCGCGGTGGGCTGCCGGTCAGCCTCCGCAATTCCGGCTATTTTGGAGTTTGTCCGACATGTCCAAAGACATACGGCGCTGTGCGGCGCTGGCCGCGCTTGCTGTGAGCGCGCTATCCGCAGCCATTATCACGCAATTTTCACCTGCTTCGGCACAAGAAGCCGTCGCTGAGACGGAACTGCCCGACGTCACAGTCATTCAGGAAGAGAAACAGCAGACGCAACCTGCACCGCAAGTGAAAGCCAAGAAAGAGACCGCCGGCGAGCCGGAAGCGCCCCCGCGTGTAAAGCGGAACAAGAAGACGGCTTCCGCCAAACCTGCAACCAGCACACCCCAAGAAGCGAGTACGGCCGAGGATCCAGGCAATCCAGCCGCGCCGGTTGCGGCAACGGCACCAGCGGCCGTCTCTGGTACACCCGCGCAGCGCGCTGGCAGCCTTACCGTCCCCACGATCGCTGAGGCGAGAGCAGAAATCGATCGCACGCCTGGAGCCGTCGATATCGTTGCGGACGATGAATTTGCGCGCTCGACGCCTGCGCGCACGATCAAGGATGTTCTCGATTTCGTTCCCGGTGTCATTGTGCAACCCAAATGGGGTGAAGACTCGCGCCTTTCCATCCGCGGATCAGGGCTGTCCCGCAACTTCCACTTGCGCGGTATTCAGCTCTATATGGACGGCATCCCGATCAACACGGCCGATGGCTTCGGCGACTTCCAGGAGATCGATCCGAGCGTCTTTCGCTATGTGGAGGTCTTCAAGGGCGCCAACGCACTTCGGTTTGGCACCAACTCTCTGGGCGGCGCGATCAACTTCGTCATGCCGACGGGATATGACACCGACAAATTCAGCGCTCGCGTGGACATCGGCAGCTTCGGGTTTCACAAGCTTTCGGCAAGCTCCGGCGGCGTCTATGGCGCGGCCGACTATTTCATTGCGGGCACCTGGCTGGAGCAGGACGGGTTCCGCGAGCACAGCGATGGTGAAAGTGTTCGCGGCTCGGCCAACCTCGGCTATCGCTTGAGCGAAAACGTGGAGACGCGCTTCTACGTCAATGCCAACTCGGTCGATCAACGCATCCCCGGGTCTGTGACGAGGGACTCCGCGTTGAATTCGCCGAGAAAGGCGGCTGCAATCAACGTCGTCAATGACTGGCAGCGCAACATCGATACCCTGCGTCTTGCCAACAAGACGATGGTTCGCGTCGGCCCGGGCACCACGATAGAACTGGGCGCATTTTATGTTGACCGCCACCTGATGCATCCCATCTTCCTGTGGCTTGACTACGAGTACGACGATTACGGCGGCTTTGCCCGCCTTTATGATGAAGGCAATATCGCCGGCCATAGAAACAGACTTATCGCCGGTGTAAACCTGCACAATGGCGAAGTCGACACCAGGCAATACGGCATTGGCCCAGGCGCGGCCAAGGGACCGTTATTCGTGCACTCGCTGGATGAGTCTAAAAACGTCTCCCTCTATGCGGAAAACTCGTTCTATCTGACATCGCAGCTCGCCGTCGTGGCCGGCACGCAATTTCTTCACGCCGAGCGTGAAAGCACCGCCTATCTGGGCACCACGAGCGGGTCCAACAGCTTTGATCTGTGGAACCCGAAAATCGGTCTGCTTTATGAGTTGACGACGAGCGCGCAACTGTTCGCCAATATTTCGCGCAGCGCAGAGATACCGTCCTTCGGCGAGAACAGGCAAATCGGCAGCAATGCGTTCGACGCCAAGGCGCAGCGCGCCACGACGTACGAGATCGGCGCGCGCGGGCGGAGCGCGGATTACAGCTGGGAACTCGCGTTCTACCGGGCAAACATCGACGACGAACTGATGTGCGTGGCGCCGTTTCCGGTTGCCGACTTCTGCGTCGTGGCCAATGCCGACAAGACGGTGCACCAGGGCATAGAGGCAGGTGTCGGCGCCGCCCTCATCAAGGGAATCTTGGAGAGGACAGGAAGACCTGACGAGCTCTGGCTCAATGCCGCCTACACTTACAACGACTTCTACTTCGACAACGATCCGCTCTACGACAACAATGATATTCCGGGCGCACCGCGTCACTTCTTGAGGGGCGAGCTGCTTTATAAGCATCCAAGCGGCGTCTACTTCGGGCCGAACGTGGAATGGGTGCCCGAGGCCTACTTCGTGGATAGCGCCAACACGCTTGCCACGCAGGCTTATGCGATCTGGGGTTTGAAGCTCGGATACGACGAAGGCGAGACGTGGTCGGCCTATATCGAAGGCCGGAATCTTTCCGACGAACACTACATCGCCTCAACGGGCATCACGAACGTCGCAGACCCGGACAAAACGGCTCTGTTCGAGCCGGGTACGGGTCGCGCGGTGTACGGCGGCGTGCAGATGAGGTGGTGACATGAACGATCGTGGCTGCAGACGATTGCCTTTCGCGCTGTCTGGATTTGCTGTTCTCGTTTGGATGGCGCTTTGCGGCGCCCTCTATTGCGCGTCCGCTTGGGCTGGCGAAGATGAGGACGCTCATGCCATTGCCCATGTGATCAAGGCGACATGGGAGCGCCCTGACAATCCCGTCGATGTGCGTCCGGTCGCCGTATCGGGCGGCTTTGCCGTTGCAGGGTGGATTGCCGGCGAGCGCGGAGGCCGTGCGCTGCTCAAGAAACAAGGTGATGCCTGGCACGTGGTCTTGTGCAGCGGCGACGGCATCCGAACGGCACGGGGGCTCGTTGCGGCAGGCGTGCCGCAAGAGACGGCAGCGGTACTCGAGATCACGCTTGCCGGCATGGAGGCTGGGTTGCCGGCAGACGTCGTCAAGAAATTCTCGCTCTTCGAGGGATCGGTTTCCGTCGAAAGCGGCGCACCTCCCGCACACGATCACCACGATCAACATTGAGGCTTCAGAACATGAAACCGCTATCCCACATCGCCTCTTTCTTAATGTTCGCTCTCTTGGCTGGAGCCGCCGACGCCCACGTCGTTCTTGAACAGCGCCAGACGCCGGTTGGACAGCCCTACAAGGCAGTCTTCAAGGTCACGCACGGCTGTGAAGGATCGCCGACCGTGAAAGTCCGCATTGATTTTCCCGAGGGTGTCATCGCGGTAAAGCCGATGCCGAAGCCCGGCTGGCAAATCACCACGACCAAAGGCGGCTACGCGCAGGGTTACAAATTCTATCACGGCACAACCCTGACCGAGGGTGTCAAGTCGGTGGTCTGGACCGGCGGCTCTCTACCCGATGATTTCTATGACGAGTTCATCGTCAACGCCTTCATTGCTGAAGAGCTAAAGCCAAATCAGACCCTCGCATTCACCGTTACGCAGGACTGCGAGAAGGGCCAGATGACGTGGAGCGAAACCGCTCCGCCCGAGCACCAACTCCACCTCAAATGGCCTGCACCGCTTTTGAAGATTCTTCCCAAGGCAAGCGAGCACGACCATTGAGGCTCAAGGGCGGGGTGAAGCCGAGCGCTGCGCGATCGCAAGAATAGTCGCTTGCGAGAAGCCTTGCAGCCTTCACTCCGCCTCGTCGACGCGCTCCCATTGCTCGGGGCCGAGGCGTTCTTGGGGCACGAAGCGTGACTTGTAGCCCATCTTGTCGGAGCCTTCGATCCAGTAGCCCAGATAGAGATAGGGCAACCCTAGCCGCCGCGTGAAGGCGGCGTGCTCGAGGATCATGTAGGTGCCGAGACTGAGGGAAGGATCGGTGGGATCGTAATAGCTGTAGACCATCGAGATGCCGTCGGACAGCCTGTCGCAAAGTGCGGCCGCCTTGAGGGGCCACTTCTCGATGTCGAGGTCGTCCGCGCCGTCGGGCTTCTCCCGGTATTCGGTAAGGAAGGTATTGATGACGCTGTCTTCCACCATCATCCGGTAGTCGAGCACGCTCATGTCCGCCATGCCGCCGTCGTTGTGGCGGGCATCGATATAGGTGCGAAACAGCCGGTACTGCTCGGAGGTGGGTTGCGGCGCGATGCGGCGCGCCATCAGCCGGCGATTTTTAAAGCTGATGCGCCGCATGGTCCGGTTGGGCTCGAACTCGTCAACCAGAACGCGCACTGAGACGCACGCCTGGCACCCCTCGCAGTAGGGCACATAGGCGATGTTCTGGCTCCGCCGGAAGCCGGTGGTGAGAAGCCGGTCGATCAACT
The DNA here is from genome assembly GCA_016793445.1 of Hyphomicrobium sp. GTDB lineage: Bacteria > Pseudomonadota > Alphaproteobacteria > Rhizobiales > Hyphomicrobiaceae > Hyphomicrobium_B. The sequence goes on from JAEUME010000018.1 coordinate 48,784, forward strand.
CAGGCGGCTTATCGTGCGTCAGATGGGTGAAGAGCTTTCGCTCCAGCCTTCCGGGAAGGTAGGGGCAGGGCTGTGGGGCGGTGACGTAGAATTCAGGAAACTTTTTCTGTTGTTCCGTCATCCGCTATCTGTCCCGTGCCGGCTGCTCGCCCGGCCGCCTTTCGGGCGGCACGCGCCTGGGTGCGCTCTGGCAAGTCCAAAAGCCGCCCTCGTGCATGATAAGGGGAGCGCCAAGCGGTAATCAAGATGCTCTCCCGCGCTCATCGGCCGGTCTGGCAGTCCGGCCTTTCGAACGTTAGAGCTAACCTGTGAATGAATTTCACTATGCCGGCGCGCTAAGGCATAGGAAATGCCTGAAATCCTTGCGCCACAGTTTTGCAGGCAACCTCTGCGCCTGCCGAAGAGCGCCTTTCGTGACGAGTTGAAAGACCTGTGAGCAAGGCAGAAAACATCCGGGCGAGCCTAACGTGGTTGCTTGTGTTTGGGCTGGCGGTTTTTGCCTGCGCGTCGTGCGCACGCGCCATCGATGTGGTTCAAGAGCCGGGCCGTTCACGGTGACGTGCCGGTGCTCTACGACGGCGCAGGATACTCCTGGCCGCCTTCATCGCCACGGATCGTGGCAGACCGGACGCTGGCGCGCCTCAACTATCCCACCTTCATCGGAAACAACCCGTCGATCCGTGCAGCTGCGCGACGCGCTTTGGCGTAGAGCTAGGAGCCCTTCTTGTCGGAGCCGGACTTTGGTGTCGACCATGCGGCGGCGGCCGGCGGAGGCGCTGTGGTCCGGCGCGGTGTGGACGCCGATTGGCCCCCGCTGGCGGAAGGACCAGCCGCTGCGGCCGGAGGTGGCGCGCTGCGGCGCGGCGCTGTTTGTCCTGCAGAGGATCCATCATCTTCGACAATCACGGGAGGAGCGGCAGCGGTGCGCGGCAGGTTTGCGCGGGGCGAAGGAACGGGCGCCTGTTCGGGGGTTTGAGCAACGTCGCTGCCGGACATGCCGCCGCGGCGCATTTCGGCGAATGCAGAGGCGCGGCCGAGCGCATATGCGCCGTACACCAGCGCTCCAACAAGCACGAGCAAGACCAGAGCCCAGACCATGTCCATGACGGTTCTCCATGCAGTGCCGCTGCAAACGCAGCGACGGGAGAAGTCTAGAGCGGTTCGCGGGAGGTGAAAACCAATCTTGGCCAACAGAGGGTGCCGGCCACGCGCTCCTTTTTGAGCATCGCATGGCGCCACCAGCGGTTTACCGAGGATTTGCCTCACCTGCGCGCGCGGTCATTTTCGAATAGGTCGAGGCGCGGTTCCCGGTCAGCTTTTCGAGGCCGTGATGTGGGTCTCAGGCCCACGACCGGACTCGTCCGCGTAGGCATAAAGGCAACAGGCTGCGCCGATGCCGACCGCCATTATGAACAGCCAAAGCGCGGAACGCTTTGCAAGCCAGCCGATCGTCAGATGTGGAGTCGAATGATGATTATCGGTCGCCGAACTCGGAGACGAAGCCATGTGCCCTCTTATTCCCGGTGAAGCTGCAATTGCCGCTGACAGCCCGGAGACGGATTGGACCCGAAATTGTCGTCCTTACAAGCACGATCTCCGTTAGAAGCGCGAATTGAGAGCAGGGTGTGTCGCGACCGCCGCGCTGTTGGTCATCCCGGGTTGCCATTTGCAAGTAGGTGCAACTTTATGGCGGATTCTTGCTCGCTTCATTGCTTTGAAGGGGGTCGGGCGACGCCACCATTGAGCAACACACGCTGTGACAAATGCGCATGAATGATAAGTGGGCAGTCACTGTGGCCGCCAAGTTCTTGTGCAGTTAATCTGATCTTCGTAACTTGCGAGCAATAGTAGACCGTCAAAACAAGCAGACCGGGGACACGCTCAGGGAAAGTTGGGCCGCTCAAGCGAGCGGCTCGCCTCTCAACACCTGGGGGTGTCCTATGATTGAACTTGTGGTCGCGGTTTGCCTGATAGATCAGCCGTCCCAGTGCAAGGACGTCTACCTGAACTTCGAAAGCCCCGGCATTTCCGAAGGCACCATGTCCCAAGGGGCCAGTGTTACGCCACAGCAGTGCATGATGAATGGCCAGATGGAAATGGCCAAGTGGATCGGCGAGCACCCCAATTGGCAGATCAAGAAATGGCGCTGCGGCATCGCTGGCCAAATGGCCAAGATCTGATTCGCGCAAAATTGTCTGGCCCCGGTTGACAGTACCGGGCTTCGTGCCCTCCTTGGCGGTCTGATCCGCCAAGTGAAGGGGACGATGCAATGTCCGAGACGTCAGACCTCAAATTCGCGACACTCGCTATCCATGCAGGCGCCGCGCCCGACCCGGTGACCGGCGCGCGGGCGACACCCATCTATCAGACGACGTCATTCGTGTTTCAGGATACCGACCACGCCGCCCAGCTTTTTGGGCTGCAGGCGTTCGGCAATATCTATACGCGGATCACCAATCCGACTCAGGCTGTTCTTGAGGGTCGCATCGCGGCGCTCGAAGGCGGCACTGCGGCGCTGGCCGTTGCCTCGGGCCACTCCGCTCAGTTCCTGATCTTCCACACGCTTCTCGAACCCGGGGACGAGTTCATTGCGGGAAGCCAGCTCTATGGCGGCTCGATCAACCAGTTCAATCATTCCTTCAAGAAGTTCGACTGGCGCGTCGTATGGGCGAACTCGCTCGATCCTTCGACTTTCGAGCGCGCCATCACGCCCAGGACGCGGGCAATTTTCGTGGAAAGCATTGCGAACCCGGGCGGCGTGGTGGTCGACATCGAGGCTATTTCAGCGGTGGCGAAAAAGGCGGGCGTGCCGCTTATCGTCGACAATACCCTGGCCTCGCCCTACCTGTGCCGTCCGAAGGACTTCGGCGCTGATATCGTTGTCCACAGCCTCACCAAGTTCATCGGTGGACATGGCAATTCCATGGGCGGAGCGCTGGTGGATTGCGGAACCTTCGATTGGATGAAGAGCAAGCATCGCTACCGAACGCTCGTGGAGCCCAATGCATCGTATAGCGGCATGGTGCTTGGCGAAGTCTTTGGCAATATGGCCTTCGCGATTGCCGCGCGCGTCATGGGGCTGCGCGATATCGGCCCTGCGATCTCGCCCATCAACGCGTTCTTGCTGCTGACTGGCGCTGAAACGCTTCCCTTGCGCATGCAGCGCCACTCCGACAATGCGCTTGCGGTTGCGCGCTACCTCCAGGATCATCCCAAGGTCGCCTGGGTGAATTATGCCGGCCTGCCGGGGGATGCCAGCTACGAGCGCCATAAAAAGATCTGCCCCAAGGGCGCGGGCGCGGTTTTCACGTTTGGCCTCAAGGGCGGCTACGAAGCTGGCGTGAAGCTCGCCTCTTCCCTCAAGCTGTTCTCGCTGCTTGCCAACATCGGCGATACACGCAGCCTCGTCATCCATCCCGCCTCCACGACCCACCGCCAGTTGACCGATGAGCAGCGCATAGCCGCCGGTGCGGGCCCCGATGTGGTGCGCCTGTCGGTCGGCCTTGAGGATGAGGCAGACATCATCGCGGATCTGGCCCAGGCGCTGGATGCGCTCTGAACGAAACGGCAAAGAGGAACGTCACGGCAATGAAGTATCAGCTCGTTCTCCAATTTCAGGGTGATGACGAGGAGACGCTCGAAAAGGTCGTCGCCCTGGAGGATCAGCTCATCGAGGCCTTGGGTGCCTCGACACTTGCGGAGGTCGACGGCCATGAAGAGGGCGACGGCTCGATCTACGTGATGATCGAGACCAAGAACCCGGGCAAGGTGTGGGAACGCATCGAGCCTCTTGTGGAAGCCGCGGCATCGGAAGATCTGGAGGCGATGGCGGTCGCCTACAGGCAACGCGACAGTGAGGATTACACGGTCTTGTGGCCGGCAGATTACGAGGGCGAGTTCGCGGTGGTTTAGAGCCGTTCTCGCAATCGTTCCAGGATCACGAAGCACCCTGACGGGTGCTGTTATTTGCCTTTTTTGCAGGTAGGCCAGCACGCGCTCACAAAAAGACGTATGAGCAACAAAAACGACGATCCCCAGGGAGATATAAGACATGCGCGATATTCTTCTCGCGGCTTTGCTCGGTTTGGCTGCGGCAAGCGGCGCCAACGCCGCCGACAGCAGGACGTTCTGCCCCGAGGGGCCGGCAACGGTCACGGGGACGATCGGATTGAACCGCCTGTTCGAAGCTCCTGACTATTGGGTGGCCAAGTCGGACCCTTGCAGGATCCATCTCATCGAGCTCGATGCGCCTGACGCGACCTGTGTCGAGGGCGCGACGTTTTCCGTCACCGGCAAGGTGGAATACGTCAAGGAGGATGGCGAGATCAGCCTCGTGCAGATCGTCAAACCCGACAAGCTGGCCTGCGAGAAGAAGTGACCCGCCAACCCGCCCGCAGCCAATAGCATTTCAGCGAAATCCCGGCGCGCCGCTCCTGGAGTGCTTCCGGAACGTGGGAACCGGTTTTCCAGAAGCCCACTGCACCCCGGCGCTCGGCCGAGGTGGTACCGCGCGCCGAAGGACTAACGCGCCTTTACGTAAGACCCGGGAGCATCCTCGATCACGCCTAAGGTGGCGCCAGGCTCGCGCGCTGGAATTTTACCGCCCGAGCGCGTGTTGAGCCACTTGATCCAATACGGCCACCATGAGCCCGGATGCTCCTTGGCGCTCTTGATCCAGTCGGCCAGTTCCGTCGCCTCTTCGTACCCGTCGGTCCAGTACTGATACTTGACCTTGTCGGGTGGGTTGACGACGCCGGCAATGTGGCCAGAGCCGGCCAGAACGAACTCGACGGGGCCGCCGAACATCTTGGAGCCGCGATAGACCGAGGCCGCCGGTGCGATGTGGTCCTCGCGCGTTGCGACCTCCAGGACCGGAAGCTTGATGGCTCCCAGATCGAGCTTCGTGCCCGCGATCGTCATATCGCCCCGAGCCAGCCGGTTCTCGTTATAGAACTCGCGCAGATAGAACTTGTGATTGGCCGCCGCCATGCGCGTGGAATCCTGGTTCCAGTAGAGCAGGTCGAACGGGAACGGCTTCTTGCCCAGCATGTAGTTGTTGACGATGTAGGGCCAGATCAGATCGCGCGGGCGCATCATGTTGAAGACGTTCGCCATGCGTGAGCCGTCGAGGAAGCCGCGTTGGGTCATCAGCTCGTCAAGGGACGCGAGCTGATTGTCATCGGTGAATAAAAGCAGATCGCCGGCGAGCGAGAAGTCCACCTGGGTGGTGAGGAGCGTGGCGCTTTCGAAGGGCTCTTCGCCCCGCTTGGCGAGATAGGCGAGCGTCGTGGAAAGCGCCGTGCCGCCCACACAGTAGCCCAAGACGTTGATCTTCTCCTGCTTGGTTTCCTGGCTGGCCGCCAGTGTCGCCGACAGGATGCCTTCGAGCATGTAGTCCTCGAACGTCGCATCGGCGAGATCCTCGCCGGGATTGACCCACGAGACGACGAACACGGTGAAGCCCTGGTCCACCACGTACTTGATGAAGCTCTTTTGTGCCGTGAGATCGAGAATATAGAACTTGTTGATCCAGGGCGGGACCATGAGCAAGGGGCGTTCGCGCACTTGCTTGGTGGTGGGCGTGTACTGGATGAGCTGCAACAGCCGGTTCTGGAATACGATCTTGCCGGGGGTCGTCGCCAGATTCTTGCCAAGCTCGAAAGCCGACGTGTCGGTCTGGCTGATGCGCATGAGGTCGGTGGAGCGGTCCATGTCGCGCGCAAGCAGCTTGGCGCCTTCCACGAGATTGGCCGCATTCGACCGGAACGTCTCGCGCAGCACCTCCGGGTTGGTGGCAAGGAAGTTGGAGGGCGCGTACGCGCTTGTGAGCTGGCGAAGATAGAACTCGGCGCGATGGCGGTCGCGCGCGCTCAGTCCTTGCGTCTGGGCAAGACGATCCTCCGCCCATTTGCAGGCGAGCAGATAGGCCTGTTTACAGAAATCGAAAAACGGGTTTGCCGTCCACTCGGGGTCCTTGAAGCGATTGTCGCCCGGTGCCGGTTCAATCAACGGCGGGACGTTGAAGCCGAGCATGCGCTGGACGACGTTGTTCCACAATTCGCCGAACAACCGGAAAAACTCCCCTTGCGCTTCCGCAAGGCGTGCCGGTTCGGATAACCACACGCGCACCAGCTCGCCGATCGTCTGCGTGGCGGCCGACAGTTCGCTGGCAGGCGAGTACGGGCCGCTCGTGGCGTCCGGCCGCTCGGTCAGACGCATCATCGCCTGGCTGCCGACCTCATAGGCCTTGAGCAAATTGGTGGCGAACTCCTCAGGGTTGGGAATGAGGTAGTTGGAGAAGCCTTTCAGGGCGTCGGGGTTTTCCTGCTGCATCGGCTGACGCGTCCTCGAAGGTGTTTTTTGTCTTTGGCCGCACCGGTGCACGCGGCGTCGGCTGAAACATAGACTGGATCTGTTACAGTGCCGTTGCGCCGCAAGGCAATCAAGGCCAAACCGAAGCGTTTGAAGCTAAAGATAACGGCGCGGCTTCGTTTTAAGCAGGCTGGCGGATCTGCCCCATATTCAGCCGTGCCGCCCTGGCTCACGATGACGCACTGCACAAAGTCGCACAGACACGCGATTGAGCGCTGGAAACGCAGGGCCTGCCCCCTGGACGCGACAGCCGGTGCGGGCGTAAAGAACTGACCCACAGGACGCGGCGCGCCGGTTCGCAAACCGAAGTCGGGTCCGTTTGCGAGGTGCTTTTGAAGGCGCACCGGTTGCGGTGCGAGAGAACCGGGCTTTGAGCGAAGATTTCCATCGGATCAAGAGACTGCCGCCTTATGTGTTTGCCGAGGTCAACCGGCTGAAGGCGGATGCCCGCGCGCGCGGCGCCGATATCATCGATCTTGGCATGGGCAACCCGGACATGCCCACCCCGCAGCACATCGTCGACAAGCTGATCGAGACGGTTAACAAGCCGCGGACGCATCGTTACTCCGCCTCAAAAGGCATTCCCGGTCTGCGCCGTGCGCAGGCTGCCTATTATGGCCGCCGCTTTGGCGTGAAGCTCGATCCAGACACCGAGGTCGTGGCGACCATGGGGTCCAAGGAGGGCTTCGCCAACATGGCACAGGCGATCACCGCGCCCGGTGATGTCGTGCTGGTGCCCAACCCGACGTATCCGATCCATACGTTTGGCTTCATCATCGCGGGCGCCTCGATCCGGCATCTGCCGGCGAGCAACGGGCCGGATTTTCTGCGCGCCATCGAACATGCCGTGCAGCACTCGATTCCCAAACCGCTCGCCGTGGTCGTGTCGTTTCCTTCCAACCCCACCGCGATGGTGGCGGATCTCGATTTCTACAAGGACGTTGTCGCGCTGGCCAAGAAGCTCGGCATCTTCGTGCTATCGGACGTCGCGTATGCGGAGCTTTACTACGACGGGAACCCGCCGCCCTCCATCCTGCAGGTGCCCGGTGCCAAGGATATTGCGGTCGAGTTCACCTCGCTGTCGAAGACCTACAACATGCCCGGCTGGCGCATCGGCTTTGCCGTTGGCAACGAACGGCTGATCGCGGCGCTCGGTCGGGTGAAGTCGTATCTCGACTATGGCGCCTTCACGCCCGTGCAGGTGGCCGCCGCGGCCGCGCTCAACGGTCCGCAGGACTGTGTGGATGAGATCCGCGCCATGTATCATCACCGCCGCGACGTGCTGGTGGAGAGCTTCGGCCGCGCGGGCCTTCCTATTCCGCCGCCGCCCGCGACTATGTTCGCCTGGGCGCCGGTGCCGGAAGCTTTCCGGCATCTGGGCTCGGTCGGGTTCGCCAAGCTGCTGATCGAAAGGGCCGATGTCGCGGTTTCGCCCGGCGTGGGCTTTGGCGAATACGGGGAAGGCTTTATTCGCGTGGCGCTGGTGGAGAACGAGCACCGTATCCGGCAGGCCGCCCGCTCCATCAAGAAATTCCTCACAGAGTACGCGGACGGAAAGGACAACGTCGTTTCCCTCCCTGAAAGGGCCAGCCGGTAGTCGCAATTCCATGAAAGAAGCTCTCAAAATCGGCATCGCCGGCCTCGGAACCGTCGGCGGTGGACTCCTCGAATTGCTCGCGACGCACGGCGGTTGGCTCGGCGATATCGCGGGGCGTCCCATAGAGGTCACAGGCGTTGCCGCCAAATCGCAGGCCGAGCAGAAGGGGCCAGTTGCCGAGAAGGCGAAGTGGTTTTCTGACGCGATCGCTCTGGCGAAAGACCCGTCCAATTCCGTGTTCGTCGAATTGATCGGCGGGGATAGCGGCATCGCGAAGGCCTGTGTCGAGGCTGCGCTGGATGCGGGCAAGCACGTTGTCACCGCCAACAAGGCGCTGCTGGCCAAGCACGGTGTCGACTTGGCGCGGCGCGCCGAAAAGGCTGGCGTCTCGCTCAATTTCGAAGCCGCCGTGGCCGGCGGCATTCCCATCATCAAGACGTTGCGCGAGGCGCTGGGCGCCAACGAGGTGACTCGCGTCTATGGAATTCTCAACGGCACCTGCAATTACATCCTGACCAAGATGCAGTCGGAGAAACTCCAGTTCGCAGACGTGCTGAAGGAAGCGCAGGCCAAGGGCTACGCGGAGGCCGATCCGACTTTTGACATTGGCGGCTTCGATACGGCCCACAAGCTCGCGTTGCTGACGAGCCTCGCTTTCTCGACCCGCGTCGCTCTCGATGAGATTCACGTCGAAGGCATAGAGACCATCACGGCGGAGGACATCGAGGCCGCCGACAGCCTGGGCTATCGCATCAAGCTGCTGGGTGTTGCCGTACAGACTGAAAAGGGCATCCTGGCGCGCGTATCGCCGTGCCTCGTCTACAAGGACTCCGCCATCGCGGAAGTGTCCGGCGTCACCAACGCTGTGGCAATCGACGCCGATTTCTCCGGCACCATCCTGCTGGTGGGCGCGGGCGCGGGCGGGCGGGCAACGGCCTCTGCGGTTGCAAGCGACATCCTCGATATCGCGCGCGGCACGACCCTGCCACCCTTCGTCCTGCCGACGAGCGAACTGCGCACGCACGACGCCGCGCCGCTCGACGCGCACTACGGCTCCTATTACGTGCGCCTGTCGCTTGAGGATAAGCCCGGGATGATGGCGGCGATCGCGACCCGCATGGGCGACCGCGGCATTTCGCTGGAGAGCATCGTTCAGCATCGCCCGCTGGCCCCGCATGTTCCGGGCGCCACCCCCGCGCCTGCCTCCAAGGCTCCCGTCTCGGTCATCATCATCACCCATGAGACGACCGAGGAGGCGATGCGCAAGGCTTTGGAAACCATCGTTGCGGACGGCAAGGTTACGCAGAGGCCGCAGTTGATACGGATCGAGGAGCTTTAAGCTTTCCGCCGGAATGCCCGGTCAGATTGATCCGTGGCACTTGTCCATACCGGCTTGGCTGAGCTAAGGCCCCTGTCGACAGAGTTGGGAATCAATCGGGTACGGACGGGCGCGCGTGGACGCCCGGCTTTGCCACAGCACAAGATGCGAGGGATTGAGCGACATGTGCAAGGAACAGGTGGGCAACGGTGCCGGGCTCGAGCGCGTTCTGGTGCTCGAGGTCGCGCGCGTGACGGAAGCGGCTGCCATTGCGGCGGCACGCCTGCGCGGGCGGGGCAATGAGAAGGCGGCCGACAAGGCGGCTGTCGACGCCATGCGCCGGGAGCTGGGCCGCGTCTCCATCAACGGCACCGTCGTCATCGGGGAAGGCGAGATGGACGAAGCACCGATGCTTTTCATCGGTGAGAAGGTCGGCACGGGCGAGGGTCCCGATGTCGATATCGCCGTCGATCCGCTCGAAGGCACGACGATTTGCGCCAAAGCGATGCCCAACGCGCTCGCCGTGCTTGCCATCTCCGAGCGCGGCGGTCTGCTGCATGCGCCCGACATGTACATGAACAAGATTGCCGTCGGTCCAGGATATCCCGATGCGATCGTCGATCTCGATGCGACGCCCGCCGATAATCTCAACGCGCTCGCCAAGGCCAAGGGCGTGCCGATCCACGAGATCACAGCGTGCATTCTCGACCGTCCCCGTCACGCCGAGCTTATCAAAGCCGTCCGCGAAACGGGCGCTGCGGTGCAACTCATCCCGGATGGCGACATCGCCGGCGTGATCTGGACGACCGATCCGGCCGAAACGGGCATTGACATCTACATGGGCTCGGGCGGCGCGCCCGAAGGCGTGCTTGCCGCCGCCGCCCTGCGCTGCATCGGTGGCCAGATCCAGGGACGACTGATGCCGCTCAAGGACGAGGAGCGCGTGCGCGCGGCCAAGATGGGCATCACGGACATCAACCGCAAGTTCAAGCTGGAGGACATGGCCTCGGCCGATGTGGTCTTCTCCGCGACGGGCGTGACGGATGGCTCGCTGCTCGACGGCGTGCGCTTTCGTGGCGATTTCGCCGAGACCGAGACGGTCGTGATGCGCTCCAAGACGGGCACGGTCCGCCGCATCAAGACCAACTTCCGCAACATCGGTTCGCGTTTCATCGGTTAAGGCGCGCAGGTTCCGGCGGACCCGCCGCTCGTTCGTTCCATCATTTCGTCAGCAGGCGCAGCCCGGCCGCAGTCCAGGCTGCGCCGAGCACGACCGCGGCGAGCACGTCTGTGGGCCAGTGTACGCCCAGATAGACGCGGCTCAGACCGACAGCGATCGTCAAGACGAGCGCGCATATGAAGGCGAAGCGGCGCACACGGGCATTGCCCGTACGCATGGCGATGAGACCGGCAAGCGTGAAATACAAGACCGTGGCCATCATCGTATGGCCGGATGGCATGCTCGCATCCGAGACGGTGTCGAGCATGGGGACAACGCCGGGCCGGGGGCGTGCGACGGCAACCTTGATCGCGTTGCTGAGCAGCCATCCGCCAACAGGGATCGCCAGAAGCGCGCGAGCGCAGATCCAGCGTCCCGACATGGTCAGATAGCCGCTAACGGCGCCGACGAGCATGGCCGCCACGCCGAAGCTGCCCAACGCCGTCACGTCGCGCATGAAGCGTTCAAATCGTGGGCCCCCTATGGCCATCAGATCGCTTGGGGTGCGGAACGTGCGCATCAGCGCGGCATCGAAGGCGCTTGCATCGCCCTTGAAGACAATCCCGCCCAGATAGATGGCCACAGCCGCCAGCGCTGCAGCCGCCGAAAGCCTCAGCAGGTTCAAGGTATAGCGGTGCAACTCTGCTTCCAAGCTGTCCTTCACACCGGCGCCAGGTCTTTCAAAACCCGCCTTCTCTTTCACGCTGCATCCGTCCAAGGGCCGCGCCCACCCCCGCCCACAGCAGAGCCACGAGGGCTCCGATCAGCATGGCGGCGGTGGCGTGGCCCGCCAGCATGTCGAGTCCGGTCTTTATCCAGCCGCCGACAGCATCCCCGCCGCGATAGACGACGGTGTCGATGAAGTTCTTGGCCTTATATTTCTCCTGCGGTGACACAACCGTGTAGAGCATTTCGCGCGCGGGACGCACCATCGCATACTCGCCGACGCGCCGCGTGATCATCACCGCGGCAAGTACGCCGAACACCGGCGAGAAGGCAAGCCACAGGAACCCCGCCGCCATGGCGAGCGGCACCGCCGAGAGCAGCACGCCGACGCCGCGCGACTTGGCAATTCGTCCGGTGAGAAAAAGCTGGATGAGAATTGTCGCCGTCTGCACGGCAGTGTCGATCATCCCGAACACCTGCGTCTGGCGGGTGCGGTCTGGAAAGGTCTGAGCCACCAGGCGCGCCTGCTCGAAATAAAGAAACGTGCTCACAATGGCGAGCAAAACGACGAATGCGCAGATGAGCAGCAGGTAGCGCGAGGACAGGACTTCTGTTGCACCAGCAAAGGCATTTCCACCCAGCGGCATTTCGCGCGCGTTAAGTGCGTGGACAGGCAGAGGATTGCGATCCCGCCAGCGCTGCAGCATCTGAGCGCACAGCGCGCTGCAGCCCAGCAGAAGCGCACTTACCGCCATGAGACCGGCGTGCCCGAGCGGCGCGACCAGCAGCGTGCCGAGGATCGGTCCCGTCAGGCCACCCAGGCTTGCGCCTGCTGCGATGGTCGCAAACAGCCGCTTGCCCTGCGAGACCGGGAGCAGGTCGGCCAGGACGCTCCAGGCGAGCGAGATGGCGAGCAGATTGAAAACCGATAGCCAGACATAGAATGCGCGTGCGACCCAGACATCGTCAGGATTGCTCAGGAAGCTCGCCGCAAACGCCGCAAGGTTCAGAACGAAAAAGCCGTAAGTCCAGGGCAGAATGCGCCGCCGCCGCGCGCGCGAGGCAAGCCAGCCGAAAAGTGGCAATGCAACCAGTGTTGCAATGAACGTCGCGGTGAACAGCCACTGCAGCTTGTCGATGCCGCCTGCGATGCCCATGGTTTCGCGCACAGGCCGCAGCATGAAATAGCCCGTGAAAAGGAAGAAGAACATGGCGGCACCCGCCAGGACGGCCGGGATCTCCGCACTCCTGATGTCGAAACATGCTGCAAGACGAGCGCTGAGCGCGCGGTGCTCATGCGAAGCCATCTGTCCTGCCTTAGCCGATCGCTTCGATGAGCGCGGCGCGCTGCTTGTCGGTGAGTGATACGCCCGAGCCCGCGCGCAGGTTGTCGCTCTGCCGGTCCGGCTTTCCGGTCGCCGGTATGACCGCAGTGACGGCCGGATTGGAGAGCGCAAAGCGCAGGAACGCCTGCGCCCAGGACGTGATGCCGGCCTCACCGGCCCACGCGGGCAGCGGCTTGTCTTTCACGCGCGCGAAGAGCTTGCCATCTTCAAAGGCGCGATTGATCAGCACGGCAATGCCGAGATCCTTGGCGAGCGGCAGCAGCCGGTTTTCGGCTCCGCGTGAGACGACCGAATAGTTGATCTGCAGGAAGTCGGGCTTCTCTTTTGCAATGACGTTAGCGAGCGTATCGTGGGACGATTCCAGATAGTGCGTTACACCCGTATAGCGCGTCTTGCCTTGCGCCTTCAGGTCACGGATCAGTGCAAGCTGCGTGTCGAGATCGCCGAGATTGTGAACCTGCAACAGCTCCACGCGGTCCGTCTTGAGGCGCGCGAGCGAGGCGTTGAATTGCGCCAAGCCGGCCTCGCGGCCGCGCACGCCCGACAGCTTGGTCGCGATCCATGCCTTGGGCCGAAGGTTCAGTTCAGCAAGGAGCGCGCCCAGCCGATCCTCCGCCACGCCGTACGTTGGTGCCGTGTCGATTACGCTCCCGCCGCCAGCAAAGAAGCGGCGGAGAACGTCGCGCAAGGCATCATACTCGGGCGAACCGTCGTCCACCTCGAAGCTGCCCGAAGTGCCCATGCCGATGACGGGGATCTTCTCACCCGTGGAGGGAATTTCCCGCAAAGTCATTCCGGTTGCGGCGGATGCGGACATGCCGGCCGCGGCGCTGGCCGCGGTCGGATGTGCGTACACAGACGCAACGAAAGCGGCGGCAGCGGATTGTTGCATGAAATTCCGGCGGGTTGGCACGCGTTCCTCCCGAGTATGGATTTTCCTTAGGTCCGCGCCGCGCGCAGTCCTGAGTTTGTATATAGGGCAGCGCGGGGAGGGTGCCAGGGTGGCGCACACGGATTGCGAATTTCGCATCACTTCTTATAGCGTGCGACGAGACGCATGAAGGCCTCGACACGCTCGGCATCCTGATATTCGCACCAGCGGATGATCTTTCCATCGCGGAAGGATGCGATGACGCGCATCACGCCATCGATGGTCTCGCCGCTTTCGCGATGGCGGAACGCATAGTCGATTTGCGTGCGCAGTCCCTCATCGCACGGCAGGATGGTGCGCAAGGCAAAACGCGTGACGTCAAAATCTCCCATCAGTTTCTGGAGCCGCTGGCGTATGCCATCGTGGCCGTCGAACACGAGCTCTGCCGGTGTGAAGACGACGAACGTCGCTTCCGGATCAAAATAAAACAGGGCCGATTCGATATCTTCCAAAGCAATGGCGGTCGCCAGGGCTTCAAACACGCCCTCGTCGTCTGCAATCAAAACGCTCGTGCCTCAAAATCAACGGTGTTGAAAAGTCATACTAAAATCAAGCTGTCGGTTCATATCACGAAACCTGGTTGTGGGCAGGAGGGGAGCCACCGGGCAGCGCTGTAGCGAATCGTCCTAGGTGTTTGGGGGGAGGACCGCCATGACAGCGCTTCGAAAGCCTTTGCAGACGCTTGCGCCACCCGGGCCGGCGCCGTTTCTGGGGGTCGCAAAATCCGCCAAGGGGCTGGTTTGGCGCGAGCGGCTCAGCGACGACGCCCGCCCATCTGCCGTTGCGATTTCGCAGCGCTTTGGTCTGCCGGAATTGATGGGCCGGGTTCTTGCGGCGCGCGGATCTTCGCTGGAAGATGCGGAATTGTTCTTGGATCCAACGATCAAGGCCCTGATGCCGGATCCGAGCGCATTGCGCGATATGGACAGAGCCGCCATGCGCCTTGCGGATGCCATCCAGGCCGGCACACCCGTTGCAATCTTCGGCGATTACGATGTTGACGGCGCGTGCTCGAGCGCGCTGCTTGCCCGTTTTCTGGCCCACCATGGCACGAAATCGCGCATCTATATTCCCGATCGCATATTCGAAGGCTATGGCCCGAACGCGGCAGCTATCGAGCAGCTCATCAAGGAAGGCGCGGGGCTGATCGTGACCGTCGACTGCGGCACGACAAGCTTCGCACCTTTTGCGGTCGCCAAAACTCTTCAAACGGATGTTGTCGTCATCGACCATCATCAAGCCGATGAGCGGCTTCCGGACGTTTATGCGCTCGTCAATCCAAACCGTCAGGACGATGTTTCGGGCCAGGGGCACTTGTGCGCCGCCGGCGTGGTGTTCCTGGTGCTTGTTGCGGTCACGCGAACGCTGCGTGCGCGCAATTTCTACGATGGCAAGCCAGCACCCGATCTTCTCGGGATGCTGGATCTCGTTGCCTTGGCGACCGTCGCCGACGTCGTGCCGCTTACGGGTCTCAACCGCGCCTACGTGAAAAAGGGGCTTGCGGTGATGCATCAGCGCGAGAACGCAGGCTTGCGCGCGCTTGCGGATGCCGCCGCGCTGACCCAGGCGCCGACGCCTTATCATTTGGGTTTTATCCTGGGACCGCGGATCAACGCTGGCGGGCGCATCGGCGATGCAGGACTTGGGGCGAAACTTCTCACAACGTCCGACGAGATCGAGGCGCAGCGCATCGCGCAATTGCTCGACCGGCTCAACAAGGAGCGCAAGGACATCGAGACCGCCATGCTCGAAGAAGCGATCGGTCTCGGCGAAGCCCAGGTGATGGATGACGCCCAGCGTCCGATCGTGATCGTGGGCTCGGATGTGTTCCATAAGGGCATCGTCGGACTCGTGGCGAGCCGGTTGACGGAACGATTTCGCCGTCCCTCGTGCGTAATTGCGTGGGAGAAGGCAGCCGATGGCGCCGAGGGCGAAGGGACCGGCTCGTTACGCTCCGTTCCGGGCGTCGATCTTGGCGCCGCCGTGCGCGCCGCGGCGGCCGAAGGGTTGTTGGTCAAGGGCGGTGGCCATGCCATGGCTGCAGGCCTCACCGTCACGCGCTCCAACTTCGCAGCGCTGGAAAACTATCTCGCCAAGGCGCTGGCCCAGGCAACGAGCCAGGCGCGCCTGTTGGCGTCGCTCGAGGTCGATGCGGCGCTTCTGGCATCCGGTGCAACAGATGATCTGCTGACGCTTGTCGAGCGCGCAGGCCCCTTCGGCCAGGGAAATCCCCAGCCGCGCTTTGCATTTCCCGCCCATCGCGTGAAGTTCGCCAAGATCGTCGGGGAGGCGCACGTCCGGCTGATGCTCGAGGCTCAGGACGGCGCGCGGCTCGAGGCGATCGCGTTCCGCGCCGCGGGCCAGCCGCTGGGAGATCTGCTCATGAATGCGGGCGGTCTCCCGCTGCATGTTGCGGGCCACTTGCGGCGCGACACATGGGGAGGACGCTCGCGGATCGAACTCGCCATCGACGATGCCGCCGACCCGCGGATGTGCGTTTAACTCCATGCATTTGCAGAGGGGTTCACCCTGTCGCAGGGCGCAAAAAGAGGCCCCGCTTGCCAGCCTGCCCAAAGCTGCCTATAGGGAACGCTCCCCGTGCAAGGCTGCGGGCGGTGCGCTCCCTTCGTCTATCGGTTAGGACGTCAGATTTTCAATCTGAAAAGACGGGTTCGACTCCCGTAGGGAGCGCCATGGTATCAAACCCATTGGCACTCCTTAACTTTCGATTAATTCCGCAAAAACAAAGGCCTCTTGAGGCATCTGATACACCCGACCTGATACATACGGGGTATGGATGAGATGTCTACAAAGCTCCCCGGATTGCGCCAAAGACACCTCGCATGGGAGGTCCGCAAACGCGTGCCTTAGGACATCCGCGCGTCCTTCGGTAAGCAGGAAGTCATCAAGCCGCTTCAGACGCGCCACAACACCGGCAAATATACATATTAATCCGTATACGTATAAATACCACCTGTGCCACATCATTACGCCACCGCTTCGCAGGTTTTTTCAAAACCCCTCGCGCACCCGCCGCGCGTATCGCCCTCGTTCAATTTCGGGAATGACATGCGACTTCGCGCGAAGATCGCAAGCGCCAAACTCGCTAAAATTCATTCGGGCTTGTCGCAATGTGAGCCCGTTATTTGGTGCCGACTTCAAATCGAGTTGCTGAATGTCTTGGCCGTCATCCTCCCAAAAGCAGATTGGGCAAATCAGGAAGCTACCGCGCTCTGGCAGTGTCACATAATCACAGCAAGGGCACGGGTATTGCGGGCTGGCGTCGTCAGGCGCGTACCATTTATGTTTCATGGCGAAATTCTTTCGTCAGACGCCTGTGCGGACTTCCATAGCTGCGTCTTCACAACAATACCCCTCGTCACCGAGCTTCGCTGCCACACAGCAAAACCATGCCGCGCTCCGTTTCATTTTTTTGAAGCATCAGCCAATCTTGGATTGAACCAACGAAATGAATTCCTGCTCCTGCTTGGCATTAGTGAATGCCGAACGGGCAATAATGATCCCCGCCGCCGGGTCGGTCCAAAGTACCAGTACAAGACGCTGTAGTGAAACTGAGCGGATCAACTTCCAACTGACTTCTTCTTTGAGAAGATCGCTCGCAACATGGACACCGCCGTCATCGACCGACAATGAGCGGTTACCTAACACCAAGCCATCCTCTCGAAATATCCGTGTTACGGCTCGCCGGGCCAGGACCGTATCTGTGATTTTATTTATCAGCCAGAACGTCCAAGCTCCCGTAAAAAAGGCCAAGTATGCAATCTCGCTTCCAGTGATGCGCCAAGCTGCGATGCCGAGGGCGGCAATAATCGAACCTACAACGAGTCCCCAAATTCTTTGCCCCTGCCGTCCGTTGACATGAAGAAGCTCCCGTGAACGGGCTATGCAGAAGTCGTCATAGTGCTTGCTTTCCAGCTTGTAGTTTAAATGCATTCTCGGGGGACCCTCAGCACCTTCGAAAACCCGGCTTCAAAGTACCAGAGCGAAAAGGCCGTTGTGATGCGGACACGCTGCATGTCAAGCGGACCCTTGAAGCACCCGCACCATATCCTTCGCCACCATCTCCACCGCCTGCGCAAGCACCTTGACGCCCGGGCGCGCGGCGTATGCGATGTTGTGCAGAATCATTTCATCATACTCGTTTGCAGGCGATAGTGGCTTTCATCGGTAAAGGGTCACACGCGCCGCGCCACGAATTGGAGCCGCCGCATGAATGAACTAGCGAAGGCCCTTGCGGAGAGCGCCCGGAAAGGGCAGCACGCGCAGCTCGTTTCACTTTACTCCGATCTGCTGACCGCAACCTATGACAAGGCTACGGCATACCTCAATGTCGTGACGCTTGGCGGATACGCGGCCTTCTTCGGGCTCTGGAGTCTCGTAGGAGGCGAAATCGCACCGACGTTGAAGTTCTGGTCGGCGTTGCTGCTTGGCATATCAGTGCTGTTGTTCGTAGGGTTTGAAGTCTTCAAGGCCGCGCTGCTTCACTGGCAGATACGTGGTATGATGAAGTTGGCGAGGACGCCGCTACAACGCCGTTGCAGGCCCTGATTGCAAAGACCTCAGAATTCGATAAGGCGCAGATTTACCGTCGAAGATCGCGGTCGCCGTCTGGATTGTTGTTTTTCCGCTCACGTTAATCACAGGCGTGGGCGGCGCCGTAGTAATGCTATACGCATTCGCACTGAGGCTTTGGTCTCTCTGAATTTGGGGCCTTTGATGCTGCCCACAAACCTGCTACACAGTGTGCAATCAGAGGCCGACACGTCGTTGTTTTAGCTGGCGAATTTTAAGCTCCTGTAGGGAGCGCCATGGTATCAAACCCATTGGTCGTGTGTTCCCACGCCGCGCTCGCGGCTCGCGCGCGCCATCTAACCTCATCATCCCCGTCCGCGCCGCGCCAGGATCGCCATGTCTGCCGTTCTAGAAATCAAGTCCATCGCCCAGCTCCCCAAAACATATGCCGTCTGGTTTGTGGACATATGGGGCGTCTTGCATAACGGCGTGCGCCCGTACATGGGCGCGGTTGATGCCTGCCAGACGTTTCGGGCGCAAGGCGGCCGCGTCGTCCTCGTCTCGAATTCACCGCGCCCGCGCGAAGGCGTGGCTCTTCAGCTTGACGCGGTCGGAGTGCCGCGCGACGCCTACGACGCGATCCTGACGTCTGGGGACGTTTCGCGCGCGCTGATTGCCGCCCATGACGGTGATACCGTTTTTCATCTGGGACCCGAGAGAGATCTGCCGGTTTATCGCGGGCTTAACGTGACGCTGGGCGATCCCGGCGAGGCGCGTGCCGTTGTGTGCACGGGCTTGTTCGACGACGAGGTCGAAACGCCGGACGACTATCGCGACTGTCTTGCGGCGTGCCATGCGTGCGGGCTGGAGATGATTTGCGTCAATCCCGATATCAAAGTGGAGCGCGGCGGGCGCATCATCTATTGCGCGGGTGCTCTTGCGCAGGCTTACCAGGAGATCGGCGGCAAGGTCCTCTATGCGGGCAAGCCGCACAAGCCCATCTACGATGCCGCGATGCGCATCGCTAGTGAGGTATGTGGCGGCCCGCTCGATGCGGAGAAGGTGCTGGCCATAGGCGATGGGGTCAAGACCGACATCGCCGGTGCTATCGCTGCCGGCATTGATGCGGTGTACGTGGCGAGCAAGGTGAACATGGAGCACGACGAGACGCTTATCCAAGCGGCAGAGCGGTTGTTTGCCAGCCCCGTCAAACGTCCCATCGCTGTGATGCGCGCGCTCGTTTGGTAGCGTTCCGGCCGAGCGCGCCTCTCCTTGTCATCCCGGCCGAGCGCAGCGAGAGCCGGGACCCAGGAGGCTTGGCGTGATATTGCGGTGAGATGCTTTGCGCTTCGCACTTATGCGCTGGGCCCCGGGTCGGCGCTCTGCCGGATTGCATCCGGCTTCGCTTGCCCGGGATGACAAGATGTTGTGGTCCCGGCCGCGCGTTTTTTCTCTCCGTGTCATCCCGGCCAAGCGCAGCGCGCCCCGGGACCTAGGAGGGTTTGGTGTGGTCTTGCGATGAGATGTATTGCGCTTCGCACAGATGCGCTGGGTCCCGGGCCGGCGCTCGCCGGATTGCATCTGGCTCGCTTGCCCGGGATGACAAGGTGATGACAAGTTGGAGCTGTCATCCCGGCGCGCGCTGATCTGGTAGCACGCGAGTTTTAAGAGGGCGCGTTTGATCGGTTCTTTAAGAAAAGATCAAGCGACCGTCAGCACGATCTTTCCGATGTGGGCGCCTTCCTCCATGCGCGCGTGTGCCCGCCCGGCATCCCGCAGCGCGAACGTGCTGTCGATGGGGATCTTGATCTGTCCCGATACGACGAGCGGCAGAACCTTTTCCTCGATGTCACGGGCGATTGCCCCCTTCACCGCGGTGCTCCGGATGCGCAGCGTCGAGCCCGTGATCGTAAGGCGCTTCAACATCACGCGCATGAAGTCGATCGTGGCCGTCGAACCTTTCTGGTAGGCGATGTTGACGAGCCGCCCATCATCGGCGAGCGAGCGGATATTCTTCTCGATGTAATCGCCTCCGACCATGTCGAGAATGACATCGACACCGCGGCCTTGCGTTTCGGCTTTGATGACCTCCGCGAAGTCCTGCGTCTTGTAGTCGATGGCGTGATCGGCGCCGAGCGCACGGGCCGCGGCGCACTTCTCTTGCGAGCCGGCCGTCGCGTACACCTTCGCGCCGAAGGCTTTCGCGAGCTGGATGGCAGTGACACCGATGCCGCTCGTGCCGCCATGCACGAGGAAGCTTTCGCCCGCTTTCAAGCCACCACGCTGGAAGACGTTGTGCCAGACTGTGAAGAAGGTTTCCGGCATTGCGGCAGCTTCGGTGAGAGGCATGCCGTCCGGGACACGAATGCAGCATGCTTCCTCTGCGTTGGCGTACTGCGCATAACCGCCGCCGTTGAGCAGCGCCATGACCGTATCGCCGATTTGCAGCCCCGCCGTGCCGGACCCAAGCGCAACCACCGTTCCGGCAGCCTCCAGGCCAGGCAGCTCGCTATGACCTCTGGGTGCGGGGTAAAGCCCCTTGCGTTGCAGGACGTCGGGCCGGTTGACGCCGGCGGCCGCAACCTTGATCAAGACCTGTCCCTGACCGGGTCGTGGCAGCGGCAGGCTCACCGGCTTCAACACATCCGGTTCTCCTTTGCCGTCGATCGCAATTGCCGTCATCGTGTCTGCAAGGGTCGTCATCGTTGCTTTTATCCTCTAAAGTCCAGCTCGACACATGCATCACAGGGCCGAAAGGCACAAGCATTGGCGTGTGCCGTGCGCGAAATGAGAGGCTCGGGACGCGCGCGCTGGTGGTCACAGGGGATCAGGCATCATGGATTGGGATGAAGCACGTCCGGCGCCGAAGGTTCACCTGGGCGAGCCGCTTACCACATTGTCGGTTGGGGAACTTGAAGCTCGCATCGTTGCGCTTCACCAGGAGATCGAGCGCGTGTCGGCGGAACTGGCAAAGAAGAAGGCACACGAAGCCGCAGCTTCGGCTCTATTCAAGTCTTGAAAATTTATGAACGGAACATCGCGCCGAAACGGTGAACGGCGCGTTGCGTTGTGAGTTCGCTCACACCGGTTGCTAACAAAGTGCGGAGGCGCGCTCGCGGCATTTGGACGTGTTCTGTATTGCGACGCGCGCTTAACGGCCACTTAACCCTACTCAATCATTATCATGTGTATCCAGCCATCTGGATCGGCCTCGCGGCGCCCCCGCCGTGAGGTTTGACGCCTCCCTGTCGACTTTCGAGCCGCCTTTCCAGGCGGCTCTTTTTTTTCCGATTGAAGATCTTTCGAGCGGCGCTGATTTTGCAAGCCGGAGCGCAAGGACTGAAGTTGTCCACAGGGTCGCGACGAGTGCCCCGAAATGGGCCATGTTGTTAACTATGGTGCATTAGTGTGAAATCGTATAGTTGGTTTGTAGTGGGTTAGCGTTTGTGTCGTACAGGGTCATGAACAACAGTTCTCGCGTCGATGGCGCCCTTTCGGGCAGTTCTACAACCGTGTCGTTCGGCGACAGGTTTCAGTCCTCCGGACAGTTCGATCATATTTTCCGAGAAGGCATGGCGCTCGTTGAGCGAACGGCTGCGTATCTCGATGGCCCCGGCCGTGCAGAGGCTAAACGCCTCGCGGGCGCGGTCAGCGTGCTTTATGCAACCGAGAGCATGCGTCTGACGACGCGCCTGCTCGATCTCGCCTCATGGCTTTTGATCCGCCGCTCCTTGAAGGAGGGCGAAATCACCGAAGAAGAGGCTGCCAAGAAGCGCCGCCGTGTCAAACTGCAGGCCTTTGGCCGGCCGGCTCACGTAAAAGGTTTTGGCGACCTTCCCGAAGGCCTTCGCGGTCTGATCGAGGAAAGCTTCAGCTTGCACGACCGGATCGTGCAGCTCGATCGCGCCATGAGCACCGCGCGTGATCCCGACGTTCTGGTGGAGCGTCCGGCAAATCCGGTCGCAGCGCAGATGAATCTTCTGGAACGCGCCTTTCAAAGCAAGTTGGGTTGAGTAAGGCGCGCGTCGCGCTCAATCGCAAGTCTTCAACAGGGTCCGGCGACAGCGCCGGGCCCTGATTTATTTTTGTCCGGGCCAGATCTCACGATCAGCACGGCCAAAAGAAAAACGCCCGGCGCGTTATCCGGGCGTCTCGTGAACATTTCGCAGGTTCAAAACCGCGTGAACGTCAGAACCCCATACCTTCGAACTTCTTCTTGAAGCGCGACAGGCGGCCACCGCGGTCCATGAGTTTCGTGTCGCCGCCCGTCCAGGCCGGGTGCGTTGTAGGATCGATATCGAGGGTGAGCGTGTCGCCCTCCTTGCCATAGGTCGAGTAGGTCACGAACTCGGTGCCATTGGTCATTACCACCTTGATCTGATGGTAGTCGGGATGGAGATCTGCATCTTTCTTCATGGCGCTCACTAAAGGTTAGCGGAAATAGAGCGCTTCTCCGCTGGGCTGCCCGATATGCGGCCCGGCCGGCGCGTCTCCACTTGTCGCGAATTTTTCTGGCGCTTCCATAGCTCCAAAGCGGCCCGGGTACAAGTGCGGCGTGGCGCGGCGCGCCAATACATTGATTACGCCCAGCGTCCCATTGTCCCTTGAGACGAGCCGTCCGGTCGGGCATGTTCGCGTCATCGCTTGGCCGTGCTTTTGCCATGAAGGCAAGCTGCCCTCGTCCAGGGGCGGTGCAAGGCATTGAAAAGGTTTTGATAAGCTATGTCTAGACGAAGCCGGCGCCGCGGCGCGGACGACAACCCGCAAGCTGAAGGCACGCCTGCGTCCCGTCAATCCCTGCGGCCGCTGCTGCAACTCAAGCCGATTTTGATGGCCCACAAGGGGATGCTGGCGGGCGCGGTGATCGCGCTTATCGTTGCGGCGGCCGCCATGCTCGCGGTACCGTTGGCTGTCCGCCGCGTCATTGACCACGGCTTTGGCGGGCATGACGGCGGGCTGATCAATAACTACTTCCTGACGCTCATTGGCATCGGCGCCGTGCTGGCGCTTGCATCGGCATCGCGGTTCTACTGTGTGAACTGGCTCGGCGAGCGTGTCGTTGCCGACTTGCGCACCAAAACTTTCGCACATCTGGCCACCCTTGGACCTGCCTATTTCGACAAGAACCACTCCGGCGAGATGATGAGCCGGCTGACCGCCGATACCACGCAGATGAAGGCCGCGGCGGGCACCGCGTTATCCCAGTTCGCACGCAACGCCATCATGCTGATCGGCGCTCTCATCATGATGTTCGTCACCAGCCCCAAGCTTTCTGGAATGGTGTTGATCGCGATCCCGTTGATCGTGCTGCCGCTGGTTGGCTTTGGCCGGATGGTGCGCAACCTCTCCCGCCAGGCGCAGGACAGCCTTGCCCACGCATCGGCCTACGCGTCTGAAAATCTTGCTGCGCACCGGACCATGCAGTCTTTCTCCAACGAAGCGCAGGTGTCGGGACGCTATGCGCGCGCAGTGGAGCAGTCCTTCAAGGATGCCGGCCAGCGCCACGTCGCGCGCGCCCTGTTGACGGCGATTGCCATCTTTCTCACGGTTGCGAGCGTTACCGGCGTGCTCTGGTATGGCGCATCCTCGGTGATCGCCGGCGATATGACAGGCGGCAGGCTTGGACAGTTCGTCCTTTATGCGTTGTTTGCGGCTGGCGCACTGGCGGAGCTTTCCGAAGTCTGGGGCGAGATAAGCCAGGCTGCCGGTGCAGCGGACCGCATTGCAGAGATCTTGTCGGAAAAACCCACCATTCGTTCGCCTGAAAATCCGGTTCCTCTGCCTGAGCCTGCGTTGGGTACCGTGGCCTTCGATAATGTGAGTTTCCACTATCCCGGCAGGCCAGGCGTGTCGGCCCTTCACGGCATCAGCCTGAAAGTCGCGCGCGGTGAGACGATCGCGGTGGTCGGCCCTTCGGGCGCCGGCAAGACGACACTCTTCAATTTGATCTTGCGCTTCTACGATCCAGTTTCGGGAAAGGTGCTGGTTGATGGCGTCGATGTCTCGAAGGCGGATCTGGTGAAGGTGCGCGCCCGCATCGCCGTCGTGCCGCAGGATGTGGCTTTGTTCGCCGACACGGTGGCGGAAAACATCCGCTACGGTACGCCATCTGCAACCTTGAGCGAAGTACGCCGCGCGGCCGAAGCCGCTCAGGCCGACGCCTTCATCCGTGCGTTGCCCGAGGGCTATGATACGCAGCTCGGCGAGCGCGGCATCACGCTGTCGGGCGGCCAGCGCCAGCGCATCGCCATTGCGCGCGCCATCCTGCGCAACGCGCCGATCCTTCTGCTTGATGAGGCAACGAGCGCACTCGATGCCGAAAGTGAAGGTGCCGTGCAGCGTGCTCTGGAAGGCGTGATGAAGGATCGAACCACGCTCGTCATCGCCCACCGCCTCGCCACGGTGCAGAAGGCGGACCGGATCATTGTGCTCGAAGGCGGCCGAATAGCTGAAACCGGCACGCACGCCGAACTCCTGCGCAAGGGCGGCACCTATGCTCGCCTGGCGCAATTGCAGTTCGGCCGCGAGGCTGCCGAATAGGCAGGGCATCGCGGATCACCGGGTGCACCATAGGCATTAACGTTGATCGGAGATTTTAAAAAGGTTCCGTGTACGGAGAAATATACGCGTGCCCACGGACCAATTCAACCATGTCACGAGATCGTTGCGAAACCCTGCGTGCATAACCCGGCATCTGATGCAATAGTGGAGCATCCAAGCAAGGGGCTCTCGTTTTCATGTGTCGCGTTCTCTTCCGGGCCTTCGCTGGTCTCGCACTTCTCGTGATGTCGATGGCGCCTGTTCGCGCGGACGAAGCCGGAAGCGAGGGCGACAGCGCGCAGGTGGTGCTAAAGGCGGAACCTGCAGATCCCGGCCCGGATTTCAGATCCCGTTTCGCGGCTGCTTTGGATACTCAGATACAGCGGACAAAAGGGGGGGCGGATGAGCGGGATGCTGCGTGGCTCGCGCAGTTGCGTTCGTTCTACGGCTCGCGCGAGGGCGCGCCGGTTTGGGTCACCTCGAAAGGCTGGAATGGACGCGCAAAAGCGGCAATCGCCGAGATGGCCAATGCCGCCGATTGGGGTCTTGATCCTGCGGCCTTCGAGATTCCTCAGCTCCCTGCCAATGCGCCCGTGGAAGAGTTGGCGAGCGCTGAACTTGGGCTTTCGCGTGCCACGGTGAAGTACGCCTTTCATGCGCGGGGTGGGCGTATCGATCCTTCGTCATTGAGCTTGTGGTTGGATCGCACCGAGGATCCGGTCTACGCCACCGCCGTGATGATCGGCATCATTTCCAACGCCGACGGTGCCGCTGCCCTGCGTGCCATGCATCCGCCCTATCCGGAGTTTGAGCTTCTGCGCGAAGCCTATGTCGCCATGCGCGAGGAAATCCAGCATCCCAAGCAACCCGATCCCGCCGGCATTCTGGCTATGGGGCCATCCATCAAGCTCGGCACGTGGCACCCCGACGTGCTCGTTGTTCGCCACAAGCTCCAGGTTCCGGCCGAGGATGGCTTTCAATCCAAGTTTGACGAGAAGCTCGCCGATGCCCTCCACGACTACCTGAGCGAACGCAAGGTGCGTGCGCGCTGGGGGCGTATCGACGACAAGGCCCGCGCCGTGCTCAACCGTCCGCCTCCTCCGCCCAAGAAGGAGGATCTCCAGCGCCTGCTCGCCAACATGGAGCGCTGGCGCTGGCTGCCTCGCGATCTGGGCGCCTTTCATATCTGGAACAACCTTCCCGAAATGGAGACCCGGATTGTCGAGCAAGGGGAGGTCATCCATCAGGAGCGCATCATCATCGGTCAGCCTGATACGCAGACGCCGGTCTTCTCCGAGCGCATGAGCCAGATCGTCTTTCAGCCCGAATGGGGCGTGCCGCCGTCGATCAAGGTCAACGATCTTTTGCCCAAGCTGCAGGCCGGCGACTATGACGTGCTGAAGCGGCGCAACATGCGCATCCTGGGCCTTTCAGGCAAGGAGCTGCGCCCGACACGCTTCAAATGGAATAAGGTCGACATCCGCGATATCGGCATCTATCAGCGCTCAGGCAGCAGCAATCCGCTTGGGCGCGTGAAGTTCCTGTTCCCCAACAAACACCACGTCTACATGCACGACACCAACAACCGGGCGCTGTTCAAGTCGTCCTGGCGGCTTTACAGCCATGGGTGCGTGCGCGTGCGCGATCCTGAGCGCCTGGCCGTGATGTTGCTGGCGCGCGACAAGGGCTGGGACAAGGAAACCGTCGAAAAGCTGCTCGCCAACAGCAAGACGCCCAACAACAAGATCAAACTCGATCGTCCTTTCCCGGTGCATACCGTCTATTTCACCATGGTGCCCGGCGATGATCGCACGATCGTCAAGTATGACGACATGTACGGGCATGACCGCCGCGTGATCCAGGCGCTGTCGGGCGTACCTGCCGTGAAGATCGCCGCCGCCGATCCTGCGCGCAGTCAATTGCGCGAGATCGACGAGGCGGCACCGCCCGTCCGGCGCCGCGCTTCGCGCGACGGCGACGACGATTAAGGCAGGCGATCCCGAGTGGTCCTGTCGCCTGAGGTCAGCGGTTCGTGAGCTTCAACTCGATGCGGCGGTTGCGCTGCAAGGCCTCTTCGGAGCTGCCCGTTTCGATGGGCTGGAACTCGGCAAAGCCGGCGGCGACCAGTCTGTCGGGCGCAATGCCGCGTGAAATGAGGTACTTCACAACCGATGCGGCGCGCGCCGTAGACAATTCCCAGTTGGAGGGGAACTGCGCGCTTGCAATCGGGCGCGCATCGGTGTGCCCGTTGACCTGCAGTGTCCAGTCCAGCTCGCTGGGGATCTGCCGCTCCAGCTCCTTGATAGCGGCGGCAAGCTGGTCCATGGCGGTCAGCCCTTCCGGCGTCAGGGTGGCCGAGCCGGAGGGAAACAGAACCTCACTTTCAAATACAAAGCGGTCGCCGACGACGCGGATATCCTTGCGGTCCTTCAACAGATCGCGCAATCGGCCGAAGAAGTCCGAGCGATAGCGCTGCAGCTCCTGCACCTGGCGGGCAAGCGCCGCATTGAGCCGCTGGCCCAGGTCCTTGATGGTCTTGTCGCTTTCCACGCCCTTTTTTTCGGATGCCTCGAGCGCCTGGTTGAGCGCCGCAATCTGCTGGCGCAAGGCGAGCAGCTGCTGGTTGAGCAGATCGACCTTGGCCAGCGCCTCACTCGAAACGTTCTTCTGCGCTTCGAGGTCCGCCGATAGCGTGGAGGCGCGCCCCTCGGCCTCCTTGGCACGCTCGTCGGCGCCAAGGCCGGTTCCGGCCAGCTTGGTGTTTTCCTCACGCAGCGCGGACAGGGTGGCTTGCAGGGACGCAAGCTCATCCTCCGAACTCTTGGATTTGCCTTTCTCGAGGTTGAGAAGGCTGGTGAGCTCCGTGATCTGGCGTGTCAGGCGCTTGAGCGCGGTGTCCTTGCCGATGGCTTCTTCGGCCGCGAAATACTGCGCAATCATGAACAGCGACATCAGCAGGGTGACGACGAGCAGCAGCGTCGACAGCACGTCGACGTAAGCCGGCCAGAACTCGGCATACTCGCCACCTCTGCGACTGCGGCCACGCGCCATCTCGCATCAGCCTCCGCGCTTCATGTTTTCCGCGAGGTTTTTCAGCATGGAAGCCACTTCGGTCTGTTGGGCCGCCTGCTCGTCCACCCATTCGCGGACAACTTTCTGCTCGGCGCGCATCTGACTTACGAGCTGATTGACGCCGCGGGCGAGATCGCGCACCTCGTCGGCCGGCGGGGTGCCGGAAGACGTGAGCACGCTGGGGGGAGCAATCGGCTGCTCGGAAAGCCGGCCGGTGAATTCCTCCAGCGCGCGCTGCATGTCGACAACGGCACTCAGGAGCTGGCGGTTGACGAATTCAGACGACGTGGAGCCGGTAACGCCCGCCGACGGATTAAGCTCGGTGATGCCGGAGAGCCATTCCTCAAGCTCGTTATAAAAGCGATTGTGCGCGTGGCTCGCCTGCAATTCCAGAAAACCCAGGATCAGCGATCCCGAAAGGCCCAGCAGCGAGGCGGAGAATGCGGTACCCATGCCTCTCAGCGGCGCGGCGAGCCCCGCTTTCAGATCACCGAACATCTGCACGTTGTCGGTGGCCTTGGTGTCGAGCGTGTCGATCGCCCGGCCAACCGATTGGATGGTGTCGAGCAGGCCCCAGAAGGTGCCGAGCAGGCCTAGGAACACGAGCAGGCCGACAAGATAGCGGCCGGTGTCGCGCGCTTCATCGAGGCGCGAACTGATGGAGTCCATGAATGCGCGCATGGCGGCCGGCGACAAGGAGAGCGCGCCCGTGCGGTCGCGCAGCATCGTCGCCATGGGGGCCAGCAGCACGGGCTTGTGCGGGTTGAGCAGCCCCGGATCCGCAATGCGGAAGGCGTTGACCCAGCGGATCTCAGGATAAAGGCGGATGACCTGGCGGAAGGCGAACAGGATGCCGAAGGCCAGCACGCCGATGATAAGGCCGTTCAGTCCTGGGTTCGTCATCCAGGACTTTTTCAGC
Source organism: Hyphomicrobium sp. (assembly GCA_016793445.1). GTDB lineage: Bacteria > Pseudomonadota > Alphaproteobacteria > Rhizobiales > Hyphomicrobiaceae > Hyphomicrobium_B. The sequence continues at coordinate 77,297 of JAEUME010000018.1, forward strand.
TGCTCGAACAGAATGGCTGCGAGGAACCCTATGAGCGTGAGGAAGATCGTCATGCGCAACAGAAAAACGCCGGGCGGCGTCAACCGGCGGGATACGGGCGCAAGTGCTGCGTCCCCCTTGGCTTTTCTGGCCATATGCCTCGTCTCTCCCCGGTGTCGCTCCCTCGCCCCCGCGAGCCTCAGATTACCCGATCGCCACATTACCCGAACGCCATGCCAGCGAAAACCGGCAAGATCATGCCGAAGCAACACACAAAATGTGGCCCTGGTGTCACGTCTGGCGCGATCCGCGGACCGGCCCGCGCCCGCACGATGCCGCGACGGCTCTTTCGCGCGACAATGGGCCATAATCCCCGTCGTCGCCATGGCGGCCAATCCCGGCCTTGCGCTGGAGATGTGAAGCGGCTAGTCACCACGCCACTGTCCGGCACATTCCTTCCGTTTCCGGGCCCACCGTTTCCGGGCCTAACGTCGCCGGTCACCGTCGCGGGCTTCTGCCTCTCACGGTCCCCCATGCTCTTTGGAAATCAGCAGAAAACCCCATGGCCAACGTCTCGCCGCTTCTCAACGTCATGATTACTGCCGCGCGCAAGGCAGGCCGTAGCCTCGCCCGGGACTTCGGTGAGGTGGAGCAACTTCAAGTCTCCGTCAAAGGTCCGGCGAATTTCGTTTCCTCCGCTGACCACAAGGCGGAAGACATCATTTTCAAGGAGTTGTCGAAAGCGCGTCCCGGCTATGGCTTTCTGATGGAGGAGCGCGGTCTCGTCGAAGGCGCGGACGCCACGCACCGCTGGCTGGTCGATCCGCTCGACGGCACGACGAACTTCCTTCACTCACTGCCCCTGTTTGCCATCTCCATCGGTCTGGAACGCGAAGGCCAGCTTGTGGCCGGCGTGATCTACAATCCTGCGAGCGACGAGCTTTACACCGCGGAGAAGGGCAAGGGCGCGTACCTGAACGACCGCCGCCTGCGCGTCGCAGCGCGCAAGACACTTGCCGACACGCTCGTCTCGACGGGTATTCCTCACCGCGGCCGTCCGGGGCATCCGAGATTCTTGAAAGAGATGGACACCGTGATGAAGGAGGTTGCAGGCATACGCCGCACGGGCTCGGCCGCTCTCGACCTCGCCTTCACGGCGGCCGGGCGGTTTGATGCCTATTGGGAGCGCAACCTCAAGCCCTGGGATATGGCAGCCGGGATTGTCATCGTGCGGGAGGCTGGCGGCTTCGTCAGCGATCTCAGCGGCGCCGACAAGATGCTGGAGACGGGCGACGTGATGGCAGCCAACAGCACATTGATCAAACTGCTTCAGCCGCTGGTCAGCGGCTGAGCCGCGCGTGCGATCCTTCTGATCTCCCCACTGTTGCGGACGCACTCAAATCGCGTGCAGCCGTGAGCTATTCGACCGGCTGAACCTGGATGCGGTCGGACCACTCGGATGCAGCCGTCTGGGCTTTCGCCAGGTCCGTCTTGGAGAGCTTTGCGATCTCTTCATCGAGCCTGTCGTCCTCAAAGCCGTTGCGTTTCGCGATATAGCGCCACTTGGCGGCTTCGACCGGGTTCTTGTCGCTAGCCACGCCTTCCAGATTGACCCAGGCAAGGCGGTTTTGCGCACCCGGGAGGCCTTTTTCGGCGGCGGCCTTGAGATAGCCGATGGCTTTGGGCTCATCGCGCGTCAGTCCGAAACCCTTGAGCAGCAGAACGGCATAATCGTACTGCGCCACATCGAGGCCTTGGGCGGCCGCGCGGGACAGCCAGTTTGCCGCCTCAAGGGCGTTTGGCTGGGTGCCTTCGCCCTTCTGGTACATGGCGGAAAGATCATACTGTGCCTGTGCGACGCCTTTTTCGGCGGCAAAGCGGATGTGATCGAGTGCGCGGTAGGGATTTTCGGGCTTTCCGTCGCCCTTCAAGAACAGCAAACCCAGATTGTAATTGGCAAGCGCATGGCCGGTGAGCGCGGCTTTTTCGAACAGCTTGGCGGCGGCTTCACGGTTCTTCTCCACGCCCTTGCCTTGCGCGAGCAGCAACGCGAGTTCGAAGGTCGCCGGAACATCGCCCATCTCGGCGGCGCGCGCGTACCAGTTGGCGGCCGTTTTGGAGTTTTGCGGAACCCCAAGGCCTTCCTCGTAGATGCGGCCAATCAGCGTGTTGGCCGTGGCATCTCCACGGCTCGCCGCTTCCTGGGCGAGTTTCAAGGCCGTGAGGTACTGGCCCTGATCGAAGGCGAGGTAGGCAGCATCCTCACCGGTTGCCGGAACCGTGCTCGGCACGATCTTGGACGGCGTGCTGCCCGCAGGTTTTTTTCCTAAAGGGGCAGGTTTCTGCCCGGCCGGCTTCGTGGCAGGTGCCGCAGGCTTCTTGCCAGGAGCCACTTTGGGATCATCCGGGGTCTCTATCCTTTGCGACCACGAACTCGTTTCCGCGTGCGCGCCATGCAGGCTCAAGCAACCGAAAAAAGCTGCAAGAGCGCAGATCGAAGGTATGGCGGGGTTTCGTCTCATGCCGGGATTTTAGCGTCCCCGATGGCGACCGAGAAGCTTTTCACAAAGGCGGCCGCCTCGTCCGGCGTCGTGCCGGAGCCAACCGTCACGGCGACGAAATCGGCATTGGCCTGCGCCAAAGCGCGGGCGGCGTGCGTATCGGGCACATCGAGCGCGACACATGGCGGCTCGAAGATCTCCGCCCACCACGCGATCAGATCGCACTGGCGTGCAAAGGCGGTGTCGCGGTCTTCCACGTGGGGTGGGATGCCGAAAGCGATGTAGTCGGCGCCCATTTCGCCCAATGTCATGGCGTCATCGCGCGAACGGCCGGCGTCGGCCCCCAGCATGAAACGTCCGCCCAGAACTTCGCGCGCCGCGGCCATGCGGCCCGGCTGATCTTTGTTCCAGGAGAGGTGAAGTCCATCGACGCGCACAATGCGGGCAAGGTCCGCGTCGTCAGCCACCAGTGCGGCAATCCCCTTGGCTTGAACCGCTTCAACCAGGGGTTTCAAAATGCGTGCATCAAGGGTGTCGCCCGAAACGGGCCGCAGGAGGACGCTGGCGATGGGCGCGGCTGATGCCGCCGCGCTGAGGCGCGCGGTATGGGCCCCCAGGTCGGAGCCCGAAATCTCAAAGATGAGGTAAAGCTCTGACGCGGCCAAGATAATCTCCCGGTGGACATGGCAGCCGCCTATTGCGGCTGAATGAGGCGGAAAAAAGAACCGGACCGCCTTCCAGAGGTTTGCCCAGGGTATGGGGGCGATCGGTCGCTATTTGCCGGTGTCTAAGTAGATGTGCCGAGTCCTCCGCGCCACACCAAACTCATTTCGAGCCTATAAACGTCTGCCTGCGGTTTACCCGGGCGGGCGATGCATCCATGTTGGTGGAATTATCGGGGAACGGGCTAGAATATGCCATCTTGCTGAGCCGCTATGGCTGGGAGGGGGCAGAAGCGTTTTCCAGCCCGCCAATTCAGCAGAGATTTTTGGAGCGACCGGATATGGGTACGAGGGCGGTGAAACGCGCAACCTGGATGGCGGGTCTTTTGACCGCCGCCGCGCTAACGGGGACGCCGGTATTTGCCGACCCCGCGCCATCCGAAGGAGCGGCAAGCACGACCCAAGGAGCGGTCCCAGAGACGGCCAAAGGGACGCCTAGCGCAACGCCCGCTGCTTCGCCTTCAACGCCAGAGGCCGGGGAAAAACCTGCTGCCGAAGCTGTCGCGCCCGCGGCGAATGCTCCCGCTTCCAGTCCGTCCGCAGCCGCGCAACCGATACCACAGGCAAGGCCTTCGGAGGCTGGTGTTCCGACCGGAACGGGGCAGCCTGAGACCGCAAAGTCCGAGCCCGCAAAGCCGGAGAGCGCGACCGCCGTCCAGCCCGAAACGGTAAAGCCCGAAGCCGCTAAACAGAATACGGCGGCAGACGCTGCCAAGCCGGACGCATCAAAGCCGGACGCCTCAAAAGACGCGGCAACCGCACCTGCGAGCGTGCCGGCGAAGGATGCCGCCACCGCGCAGCCTGCAAGCCCCGCGGCGCCCGATGCCGCAAAGCCCGCCGCATCGGTGGAGACACCAGCAGCGGGCACGCCGACTACCGCCGCTGCCGTTCCAGCGGTTAATCCCGTTGTCGCGACGGCGCTTGAAAAGTTCGCCGATAAGACCTTCATCGCCGGCGCCAACAAGGATGATGTCGCAGCCCTTACCGCATTCTACACGGGCCGTCCCGCACCCCTCTGGATCAAGGATGGCGCGTTCTCACCGCAGGCGCGCGACGTCATCGCTGAAATCCGCAAGGCCGAGGATTGGGGACTTGACGCCAGCGCCTTCGATCTGCCGGACCTGGCATCATCGGCGGCCAGCGCCGAGCAGGGTGCGGCTGAAGCAAAGCTGTCGCTTGCTGTGCTGAAATATGCCCGCCACGCGCGCGGCGGCCGCGTCAATCCCGCCGCCGTCAGCAGCATCTGGGATATGGCTCCGCCAGTGAAGGAGCCTGCCAGCGTGATGGCTGAGATCTCCGCCAGCGCCACGCCAGGCAGCTATCTGACGGGCCTCAACCCCAAGCATCCCCAATTCGAGAAGTTGCGCCAAGCCATGCTGAAGGCGCGTGGACCTCAGGACGAAGAGCCTGTCGATGAAGCGCTCAAGGTGGAACTGCCACGCAAGGGCACCGTCAAACCCGGCGAGGAGCACGACGACATCGCGCTGCTGCGCAAGCGTCTGAAAGTGCCTGCTCAAAGCGAAGACGGCGCAAACCTCTATGACGCCGTGATGGTCGAGGCCGTGAAAGCCTTTCAGCAGGAGAAGGGCATCAAAGCCAACGGCTATCTCAATCCGGCCACGCGCGCCGCCTTGAATGCCGAAGGAAAGCCCAAGGAGCGCGACAGCAAGGGCGCGCTTGATCGTATTCTGGCAAACATGGAGCGTTGGCGCTGGCTGCCTGAAAACCTCGGCGACATCTATGTCGTCAACAACATTCCCGAGTATGTGGGCCGCGTCTACAAGGGCGAGGAGAGGGTGTTCGAGGAACGCATCATCGTGGGTCAGACAACGTGGCCGACACCGATGCTCACCTCCTCGATGCTCTACGTCATATTCCGCCCGTCATGGGGTGTGCCGGATGGCATCAAAATGAAGGAACTTCTGCCGCGTCTCAGAAGAGCGTCGGGAGGTGGAGGTTTCTTTGATCAGTTGTTCGGCGGCGGCTCGAGCGGCGGCGCGCGGGTGCTGCAGGCCTACGGTCTGAAACCCACGCTCAACGGACGGCCTGTGGATGCCAACAGCATCGACTGGAATAACGTCGATATCCGCCGCTTCTCCTTCACGCAGCCAGCCGGCGGGGAGAATCCGCTCGGCGATGTGAAGTTCCGCTTCCCCAACCGGCACGACGTTTATATGCACGACACGACGCAGAAGGGGTTGTTCGCGCAATCCTTCCGCGCGCTGAGCCACGGCTGTATCCGCGTGCAAAACCCCGAGCGGTTGGCCGAGGTTTTGCTCGAAGCAGACCGGGGCTGGGATAAGGGCAAGGTTCGCGCCCTGTTCAACTCGGGCGGCGAGGTGACGCTTGAACGGCCTGTGCCGGTTTATATCACCTACTTTACGGCGCGCGTTGATGACCAGGGCAAGCTCAAGACGTACGCCGACGTCTACGGCAACGATGGCCGTCTCCTTTCCGCGTTGGCTGGCCGCTCGGTGCGCTATCGCGCTCCGGCCGCCAACGGTGCCGATACGGTGGCGGCTCTCGAGGAGGATAACGACGTCGCAACCGGCAGCACCGAGCCCTACACGCCTGCATCCGCGCCCACGTCCAAAAAGGCGGCCAAGAAGTCAAAGGAGAAGACGGCGCGCAGCACCAGGACGACCAACGACCTGATGATGAACGCGCTCTCAGGGTTGGTTTCGAACTGACGTTTGAGGGTCATCGTTCACATACAAAAAAGGCGGGCCCTCAAGCCCGCCTTTCTTATATTTCCTTCTACGCCGCCTTCTCCAGCTTGGCGCTCCATTTGCCGAGCGCAGCCATTGAGTTCATCTTGGCGCGGTGCGTGAAGGCGCGCTGGCCGGCGGCCACGTTCTCGGGCTTGCCGCCCCAGGCTTGAAGCGCGGCGGCCTGCAGGGCGCGTCCATACGAGAACGTCAGCGCCCAAGGCAAATTGCCAACCGCGTTCATCAGGGACAGGTGCTCTGTTGCCGCCTCGTCCGACTGACCACCTGAGAGAAACGCGATACCGGGAACGCTGGAGGGCACGGTCGCCTTGAGAACCTTGATGGTGCGTTCGGCGACCTCTTGGGCAGAGGCCTGCTTGGCGCATTTCTGCCCGGCGATGACCATGTTCGGTTTCAGGACCATACCTTCGAGATTGACGCGGGCGTCGTAGAGTTCCCGGAAGACCGCGCGCAGCGTCCACTCCGTCACGCGGGCACACTCATCGATGTCGTGACGGGAATGCTCGCCGTCCATCAGCACTTCCGGCTCAACGATGGGTACGATCCCGGCCTCCTGGCACAGCGCCGCGTAGCGGGCAAGGGCGTGGGCATTGGCCTTCACGCAATTCCAGGTCGGGCACCCGTCCGCGATGGTGATGACCGCGCGCCACTTCGCAAAGCGGGCGCCGAGCTTGTAATAGTCCGCAAGGCGTTCGCGCAGGCCGTCGAGGCCTTCCGTAACGGTCTCGATCTTGGAGGTGGGGCCTGCCAGCGGCTTTGCGCCGGTATCGACCTTGATGCCGGGGATGGAGCCTGCCGCCTTCATGACTTCGACGAGCGGCGTGCCGTCCTTGGCCTTCTGGCGGATCGTCTCGTCGTACAGGATGACGCCGGAGACATAGTTCTTCATGGCGTCGGTCGAGCGAAAGAGCATCTCGCGGTAGTCGCGGCGGGCATCTTCCGTCGACGTCAGGTTGATTTTATCAAAGCGCTTCTTGATGGTGCCTGAGCTTTCGTCCGCGGCGAGAATCCCTTTGCCGGGCGCAACCATTGCGCGCGCGATATCTTCAAGGCGTTCAGACATGTCGGCTCCCTGATCCAGTTGGTTCTCTCATTCGGCCGCAAGGCATTAGCGCGGATGCGTTGGGCCTGCCAAGGCCGCATCGCGGCGGGGGCTGCGCTGGGAGGGGATAGTCCTTGCGGCAAACGCGCGCGCTGCACCGATGGATTTAGAAAAGATGCCGATTTATCAAGGGCAAACGCGCGCCCCCAGATTGGTATCGTGAAAAACGCGGATGTTGAAAACCGCGCGGGGCGCGCATGCCCCACGCGGTTCAATTTCAAGCGTCTGCAGCGCAGGCCGTGATGACCCAGGCTTAACGATCTGCGATCAGATAAGCTTCGCCATGGCTACAGCCGTATCGCCCATACGGTTGGAGAAGCCCCATTCGTTATCGTACCACGACAGGATCGAGCAGAGCGTGCCGTCCATCACCTTGGTTTGGTCCATGTGGAAGATCGACGACAGCGGGTCGTGATTGAAGTCGATCGAAACGTTCTTGTCATTGGTGTAGCCCAGGATGCCTTTCAGCGGGCCTTCGGCCGCCGCCTTGATGGCTGCGTTGATCTCGTCCTTGCTCGTCGCGCGCTTGGCGATGAATTTCAGGTCCACCACCGAGACGTTCGGCGTGGGCACGCGCATGGCGAAGCCGTCGAGCTTTCCGTTGAGGTCGGGCAACACGAGGCCTACGGCCTTGGCCGCGCCCGTAGACGTCGGGATCATGGAAAGGGCGGCCGCACGGCCGCGGTAGAGATCCTTGTGCATTGTGTCGAGCGTCGGCTGGTCGCCCGTGTAGGAGTGGATCGTCGTCATCATGCCCTTCTCGATGCCGACGGTGTCGTTGAGCACCTTGGCGACCGGGGCGAGACAGTTCGTGGTGCACGAGGCGTTCGAAACGACGATGTGGTTCTTGGTGAGCTTATCGTGGTTCACACCGTAGACGACCGTGAGGTCGGCGCCATCGGCAGGTGCGGAGACAAGAACGCGCTTGGCGCCCGCTGCGAGATGCGCGGCAGCCTTGTCCTTGGAGGTGAAGATACCCGTGCACTCCAGAGCGATGTCCACCCCCAGATCCTTGTGGGGCAGATCAGCAGGGTTCTTGGCTGCGGTGACTTTGATGGGCCCTGTGCCGACGTCGATCGTGTCACCCGAAATCGTGACCTTGGCGGGGAAACGTCCGTGCACGCTGTCATAACGCAACAAATGTGCATTCGTCTCAACAGGCCCCAGGTCGTTGATGGCGACGACCTTGATATCCTTGCGGCCGCTTTCAACAATCGCGCGCAGCACGTTGCGGCCGATACGGCCAAACCCGTTGATCGCGACTTTCACCGCCATTTTCTTATCCTCCTGTGAGATTGAACGTCAGGCGCCGTGATCGCAAGGCGCACACAGCCGGCGCGTCGAGAGCCAGCGTTCAGAATGTGATGTGACTTATGCCAGCGCGCGCATTAACTGGTGCGCGCTGACGGCTGTCAATGCGTCAATCGCGGCATGCAGGCAACAAGGTCAAGGCCGCTGATAATTCCGTCGAAATATTATGTTTTTGATTGGTTGACGCGCTTTGGCGATGCCACGTAACGTGCAGGTCCTTTGGGTGCGAATCGCGAGCCAGCCCGCGGCGCGCCGGGTTGGGGCAAAACGAGCAATGGCCGAACGCAACACAGCAAAATCGAAGCGTGGCGAGGGAGCAAAGCCGGCTGCCAAATCGTCCGACACGCAGCTTGCTGCCGAGAATGCGCGCCTGCATTTGGAGCTTGCGGCAGCAAGATCGCGCATCTTGGAGCTTGAGCAAAAGCACGCCGAAATCATCAATCGCATTGATTGGGCTATCGATTCGCTTCATAACCTGTCCGATTAGACGATGTCCGACATCCTCGGGGAGCGGCCCGGTCGAAACGGGGCCGGAGAGCTTGTGGCCCAGGTTGCCATCTCGTTCAACAAGCGCACCTACCGCTTCGAATGCGCCGAAGCAGATGCGGAACGCCTCGCCCAGATTGCGGGCTATCTCAAGGAGAAGCTCGACGTGCTGATCCGCGAGCACGGGCCGGTGGGTGATGAGCGCTTGGTGCTGATGGCTGCGCTCATGGTGACGGATGAACTATTTGAAGCCCGTGCCGACATCGACGAACTGCTCGAGGAGCAGACCGGCAAGCTCAAGTCACTGTCTCAGACGATCGAAGAGTCGCGAACCGGTAGCGCGAGCGATTTGGGCCGCAAATCGGGCGTTTGATCGGCATCGATGGGGAATGTGCCGGTGGTGTTCATTTATCGTCGCTCATGCTTCTTTCCCGGTGGCGGCCAAAGTTGAGCGTTCATGATCGAGAAACTGCGCGCGTTTGCCAAATCGCTGAAATCAGAGATTGCGGTGCTGGCGTCCGCGCTCACCGATCCGCGCACGCCGTTTGCCGCCCGCGCATTGGGTGTTGCTGTTGTTGCGTATGCCGTCAGTCCTATCGATCTGATCCCGGATTTTATTCCCGTTCTTGGATTTCTCGATGAGCTTATTCTGCTGCCCATTGCTCTGTGGGCGATCCGGCGCATGATTCCGTCCGACGTTCTTGCGGAACACAGGGCCAAAATTCCTCCCGACACGCGGCTGGCGCCCTCTCGTGGGGCGGCTGTGGCCATCGTCCTCGTGTGGATCGCGGCCGTGGTGGTCACGGGGCGCTGGGCTTGGCAGCGCTGGGGCTGAGGACGCACATTTATGGTGTGATGCCAGGCTTGGCTCTTTCGGCGCCCCTGGATTTTCGGGGGATCTTAGCCTACATCGGAAAGGCTGCGGGGCTCGTCAGGGGCAAATGACCCGGGGGCCTATAAGATCCGCACGGGCGCTGTCCCTGGCCGGAGCCGTGGCTCCGGACATATGGTGCCCACCTACGCTCGTAGGGACCACGCGGGATCATGATCCCGACGGCCACCGCGGCACTTGATTTCGCAAGAAAGACGGCAGGCGCGATGCGCGATGAGAAGGCAGAGCTGCGCACCCGGGCGCTCACGGCGCGCAAGGCTGCTTTCGAGACGCACGGGGCCGTGGCCGGCCGCAAGCTCGCCGCCCATGGGCTCGACTTTCTGGGGGTCCGCCCGGGCATCACGGTTTCCGGCTTCGCGGCAATCCGGGACGAGATCGATCCGACGGCCCTTCTCGACTGGCTGCACCGGGAGGGCTTCAAGCTGGCGCTCCCCGTCATGGAGGGACGCGGCAGGCCCCTTCGCATGCGGTCGTGGACGCCGGGCGATGAGATGGCGAGTGTGCAGTGGGGCATCCGCGAACCGCGGGCCGACAAAGAGGAGCTAATACCCGACGTGCTGCTTGTGCCGCTTCTGGCGTTCGACCGCAACGGCTGGCGGCTCGGCTACGGCGGCGGCTTTTACGACCGCACGCTCGCCGGGCTCAAGGCGCGAAAGCCGGTGACCGCCGTCGGGATCGCCTATGACGAACTAGAGGTCGACGCGGTTCCCCATGAGAGTTATGACCAGCGCCTGGACTGGGTGCTTACGCCATCTGGCCCCATCTGCTGCAATAAAAATTGAAACAAGAACGAGCCTCTCTCCAGCCGGGACGTGGCGCGCGCGGGAACTGAATGCGACTGCTTTTTCTCGGTGATATCGTCGGCCGTACCGGACGCAACGCAATTTTGGAAGCCCTGCCAGGGATCAGGGAGCACTACAATCTCGACTTCGTCATTATCAACGGCGAGAATGCGGCCGGCGGGTTCGGCATCACCGAGTCCATCCTGAACGATCTGATCGACGCTGGGGCCGACTGCGTCACGCTGGGTAATCACGCTTTCGACCAGAAGGATACGCTCGTCTTCATCGAGCGCCATGACCGCCTCATTCGTCCGCTCAATTTCCCAAAAGGCACGCCGGGACGCGGCGCGGTGATGCTCAAAGCCAGGAATGGCTCGGACGTCCTCGTCATCAACGCGATGGGTCGCGTCTACATGACCGAACTCGATTGTCCCTTCCGCGCCGTCGATAACGAGATCACGGCCTGCAAGCTCAAGCAGGGGGCCGATGTCATCATCGTCGATTTCCACGCCGAGGCGACGAGCGAGAAGCAATCGTTCGGCTACTTCGTAGATGGCCGGGTAACGGGCGTTATCGGGACCCATACCCACACGCCGACGTCGGATCACCGCATTCTGCCCAATGGCACCGCCTTCATGTCGGACGCTGGAATGTGTGGGGACTACAACTCAGTGTTGGGCATGGATGCGGAGGAACCATTGAGCCGGTTCCTGACGAAAATTCCCCGCACCCGTTACGAACCGGCCATGGGCGAGGCCACCCTATGCGGTCTTGCCATCGATATCGATGATGCCACGGGGCTTGCGCGGCGCGTTGCTCCCTTCCGGCGCGGGCCTCATCTTGATCCTGTCGAACCCGACTTCTGGTAGGGCGAGTGCGATGCGAGCTGATTGTGCAAAAGCGGTGCTGCTGGCGGGTCTTGCGATGGCGCTGCCGTCCAACATCTTTGCCGCGGACTGTCAGATGGCGGTTTCCGCGCAAGAGGCTCTGGTGTTTTCCCGGCCGGCGGCCGGAAGCGTCATCAAGGAGTTCGGCGATCAGTATGACGAGATGTCCAAGTCGAAAAGGTTCCATGGCGGCGTCGATCTCGAAGGCCCCGAGGGCGAGCAGGTTTATGCGGCGCGCAGCGGCAAGGTGGCCGAGGCCGGCAAGAAAGGCGATCTTGGCCTTTACGTCCGCATCGCCCATGGCTCGGGCGTCGAGACGGGATACGGGCATTTGAGCGCGATCTCCGTCAGTGCGGGCGAGTGCATCACCGGCGGCCGCCAGATCGGCAAGATCGGCGCGACGGGCAAAACGTCAGCACCCCAACTGCACTTTGAGGTGCTGCGCGACGGCAAGCCCGTCAATCCGCTCGACTTTCTGCAATAGGCATTGGGGCGCGCATTTTCCGGCCACGGGGCGCATCAGGTCGGCCGACGGGCTTGACCAGCCCCCGGAGGTTACGCCAAACACGGGGCCGATCAAGCACCACCGCAACGAACTTCAGGGCGCAGCCATGGCCGGCCATTCAGCATTCAAGAACATCATGCACAAGAAGGGACGCGCCGATGCCGCGCGTTCCAAGATGTTCGCCAAGCTCTCCCGCGAGATCACCGTTGCGGCCAAGCTCGGCAGTCCCGACCCGTCCATGAACCCGCGCCTGCGCCTTGCCATTCAGGAAGCGCGCGCGGAAAACATGCCGAAAGACAACATTGAGCGCGCCATCAAGAAGGCGGCCGGCGGCGACACCGAGAACTACGACGAAGTGCGCTACGAGGGTTACGCGCCCGGCGGTGTAGCGGTTATCGTGGAGGCTCTGACCGACAACCGCAACCGCACCGGCGGTGCGGTGCGCTCGGTCTTCACCAAGCACGACGGCAACCTGGGCTCGACAGGCTCGGTCAGCCACATGTTCAATCATGTCGGCGAGATTACCTACAAACCGGACGCGGGTTCGCCCGATGCCATTCTGGAAGCGGCCATCGAGGCCGGCGCGGACGATGCCGTCTCTGATGCCGGCGGCCACCTCATTACCTGTTCGTTCGACAGCCTCGGCACTGTCGCGGCAGTTCTTGAAAAGGCTCTCGGGGAGGCGGTGAGCGTCAAGGCGGTCTGGAAGCCGGGCCTGACGACGCCGGTCGATGAGGACAACGCGCAGAAGATCCTCAAGATGATCACGGCGCTCGAGGACGACGACGACGTGCAGAACGTCTTTGCCAACTTCGAGGTGTCCGAGGACGTGATGAAGAAGCTCACGGCCGCTTAGAGCGCATTTCTTTTCTGCTTTCGCGAAAATCGCGGCAACCGCCACACGCGTTCGCACACCGGGCGCGTCCCGTCTTGGCCTTCAGCGGCCCTGCATCCTTACCAACATCGTCATCGCCGTTAACGGGGGTTAACGTGCGTACACGAACTAATGGTGAATTTTTCTTTAAGTCGCTAAAATTGCGCGACGTCCGTCAACGTCTTGGTGACAATTGGCGGTTAAATTCCATTCATAATTTATGATGACTTCACCATTGCGGCGCCGTTGCGGGTGGCCCGTCCAACTTCTGAAAGATTAGGAGCAAGGCATGGGCAGTCATGGGTCCCCGATGTTCGAGGCCTACACACGAACGCTAAGGCGCATCTATTGGGCCGAGTTCGTCGATGCGCAATTGAGCGCCTCACGGCCGCAGAATTTCAAGGCCTCCATCGTGGAGGACCCCATGCCCGAGCCTGATCATTTGGCGAAGGCCTTCGAGTACCACCGTTATCGTACGACGCCGGCCACGTCTGACTAAGTCTGCCGTCCCGCAAGGCAGGCCCCGGATCGTTGCCCGCAGTTCGCGCTTCGGGTGGCGGTCCGGGTTCCTCTTTTTTGGGGCCGGATGTGGAGCAGGCGCCCGCGCGGTTGAACGCTGCCCGTGCTATCAGAGGGCATGAAAACATCAGCGATTCGCATTCTCGGCCTCGATCCCGGGCTTCGCCGCACCGGCTGGGGCATTCTCGACAGTGACGGGGTGCGCTTGAGCTACGTGGCCTCCGGCGTGATCACCTCGCCTTCGGGTGACGATCTTGCCTACCGCCTGCGCGCGCTGTTTGAAGGCATCAACGGCATTATCGCAAGCTTCTCTCCGCGCGAGGCGGCGGTGGAGGAAACGTTCGTCAACGAGAATCCACGCTCCACGTTGAAGCTCGGGCAGGCCCGCGGCGCCGCGTTGCTTGCCCCCGCCATGCGCGGTCTGCAGGTCGCCGAATACACGCCCAACCAGATCAAGAAGACGGTTGTCGGCGCCGGGCATGCTCAAAAGCAGCAGATCCAGGCCATGATCGGCTTCCTGCTGCCGAAAGCGAAGTTTGACAGCGCAGACGAGGCGGATGCGCTCGCGATCGCCATCTGTCATGCCAACCATCGCTTCACGCCGCAGGCGGCCGCCCTTCGCCTGATGAAGGAAGCGCGCACATGATTGGCAAGCTGCGCGGCAAGGTGGACACCATAGGTGAAAGCTTTCTCATCATCGACGTGGGCGGTGTCGGCTATGAGGTCCAGGCGTCCGCGCGCGCCTTGCGCAATCTGAAGGCGGGCGAGGAGGTTTCCCTCACCATTGATACCCACGTGCGCGAGGATGCCATACGCCTCTTCGGGTTTCAGAGTGAGTTGGAGCGCAACTGGTTTCGCACGTTGCAGACCATTCAGGGCGTGGGCGCGAAGGTCGCGCTCAGCCTGCTCGGTATCATGAGCCCCCAGGACCTTGCCAACGCCATTGCGCTGGGCAATTGGGCCGCTGTCGAGGAGGCGCCGGGGGTCGGCAAAAAACTTGCCCAGCGGATCGTCGCGGAGTTGAAGGATAAGGCGCCCGCACTGTCGGTTGCCGGTCTCAACGTCCCTGCGGCGTCTGGCAGCGCTGCACAGCCGCAGGCCGCGCTGCATGGGCACGCGGCTGAGGCGATCTCGGCCCTCACCAATCTTGGATACAACCCGCAGCAAGCCTCTGCCGCCGTCGCCACAGCCATGGGCGAATTGGGTGATGCAGCCGACACGGCGGCGCTCATCAAGCGCGGCCTGAAAGCCTTGGCGCGCTAGGCGCCGGAGTTCGCGGCGTCGAAGTTTTGCGTCACCTACCTAAGGCAAGCCGAGGGGTGCTTGCGTGTTTCCTGGAGGAATGAAATGGCGGCATTCGTCGTCGCGCATGGCGCCTGGTCGGCGGGCTTTGTGTGGAAGCGGATGCATCCGTTGCTGCGCGCAGCCGGACATGATCTCTTCACGCCGACGCACACGGGGCTCGGCGAGCGATGGCATCTGGCGCACGCGCAGATCGATCTGGAACATCACATCGAAGACATCTGCGCCGTGCTCTTTCATGAGGATCTCCACGACGTCATTCTTGTCGGTCACAGCTATGGCGGCTTCGTCGCCACGGGAGTTGCCGACCGCATGCCGGAACGCTTGTCTCACGTCGTCTATCTTGATGCCTTCGCGCCCAAGGCGGGCGATACGATGCTCGATCTTGCGACACCGGAGTCGCGGGAACGCTGGGTGGAGGGCGCGCGGACCGAGGGCGACGGGTGGCGCGTGCCTCCCAATCCCTTGCCGCCCGATACGTCCGCTGCCGACCTGGAGTGGATCATGCCCCGCCGTCATCCCCAGCCGCTCAAGACTATGACACAGCCGCTGGCTCTGACGCGCGCCGAGACGGCACTGCCGCGCAGCTTCATCTACTGCACGCGCATCGGGCCTGGCGATATGTTCGGCCCCTTCGCGCGCGCGGCCAAAGCCGATAGCCGCTGGCGCTATTTCGAGATGGACGCGAGCCATAATCCGCACATCACCGCGCCGGATGCGCTGGCGGACATCTTGTGCGCAATCGCTGCGGGGCATGCGTGAGCCAGGATCGCACCATGACGCGCATTTTCGTCGATGCCGACGCTTGCCCGGTGAAAGAGGAAGCGGCCAGGGTCGCCATGCGTCACGGCCTGTCCGTGATCTATGTCTCGAATGCTTGGATGCGTCTGCCCGACGGCGAAAAGGTGGAGCGCGTCCTCGTACCCGACGGCCCCGATGCAGCCGACGATTGGATTGCACAGCGTGCCGTTAAGGGTGACATCGTCGTTACGCAAGATATTCTGCTTGCCTCCCGGGCGCTGAAGGCGGGGGCACGGGCCATAGGCAACACCGGCAAGCCTTTCACAGAAGCCTCGATCGGCATGGCGCTCGCCATGCGAGAGCTCTCGCAGCATTTGCGTGAAACCGGTGAGGGTGGAAGCTACAACGCGTCTTTCAGCAAGGCAAACCGCTCCGCGTTTCTTCAGGCTCTCGAGCAGGCGGTCCAGGACATCAGGCGCGGGCGTTGAGTAGCGTTCATCACCGGGTAGGGATGATGAAACGATTTGATCGTATCATCCGTCCACGAACCTAATCGGGGATGAGATCAGGAATGGCCGACCGCCGCGAGAAAAATGCGACGCAGGAGCAGCGATTTGCGCCGCGCCGCCCGCGCCGTCTGCCGGCGCTGTTGGAGATCGAGGGTGCCGCCGGGCCGTTGTCCTGCTTCATTGTCGATATCTCGACGACGGGCGCCAAGGTCCAGCTGTCCCCGGGCTGGCAGAGTGCTGCCAGCTGCCCGTGTGGCCCCAATACGCGGGCAAGTCTCTTCGAGCGGGTGGAGAAAGTCCGATATCATTGTGTGATCGTGCGGACGGGTGCGGCACAGGTTGCGCTCAAATTCAGTGCTCCGCCCTTGCTTCCCATCATCACAGGTCAGCGTGCCGGCCAGCGGCCAAGTGCTTGACGCGACCTGCGCGTTAAGCCGCCATTAACCGCTTCATGCGTTGATTCCGGGTTAGCTGCGGACATTCAGCGGGATAAGAAGATGCGTTCGATCGACCGGATTTTATCAAAACGGAGCGCGGCTGCTTCCGACGCGCTCGAGAGCAAGGCGAGCGAGAAGCGCTTTGCGCCGCGCCGGTCCGGCATGACGCCTGCAATTGTCTATCTCGAGGATGGCCCGGGTTCCTTTCCCTGCCTCATCCGCGACATGTCGGCGACCGGTGCGCGGCTCGAACTGCGCGAGGGATGGGATAACCCGTTCTCATCGGGCGTGAGTATGGACGACCGCATCAGCTTGGTCGTGCGGATGGACCGTGTCATGTATCAGTGCAAGATCGTCCGCCGCGGCGCCAAGGAGCTTGGCGTTAAGTTCACGGCCGCGCCCAAGCCGCTCGCGAAAGCCATGCGCGAGGCTGCGCCTCCGGCTGAAAAGACCGGTTCTCCCGTGCGGAAATAACCAGCCTCGCCATAAGGGCTGGCCCGTGACGGCGCATTTTGTGTGCCTGGATTGGGATAGTGCGACGTGTCTGCTTGACGGCGGCGGCGAACACCGCCACGAACAAACCATGACCGACCGCCTCATCAGTTCGGTAAAGCGCGAAACGGACGCCTTCGAGGCGACGATCCGCCCTCAGTCGCTCGCCGAGTTCATCGGGCAGGAGCAGGCGCGCGCCAACCTCAATGTCTTCATTCAGGCCGCGAAGGGGCGAGGTGACGCGCTCGATCATGTGCTGTTTGCCGGTCCTCCGGGCCTGGGCAAGACGACCCTCGCCCAGATCATGGCCAAGGAACTGGGCGTAGGGTTCCGCGCAACCTCTGGTCCGGTGATTTCTAAGGCGGGTGATCTTGCCGCGCTGCTGACCAATCTGGAGGAGCGCGACGTCCTCTTCATCGATGAGATCCACCGGCTCAATCCAGCGGTAGAGGAAATTCTCTACCCCGCCATGGAGGACTTCCAGCTCGATCTGATGATCGGCGAAGGGCCAGCGGCGCGTTCGGTGCGCATCGACTTGCCGAAATTCACGCTTGTCGGCGCGACGACGCGTGCCGGATTGCTCACCAATCCTCTGCGTGATCGTTTCGGCATTCCCGTCCGGCTCAACTTCTACACCATCGACGAGCTCGAGCTTGTCGTGGCGCGCGGCGCGCGCGTCCTGGGCGCTCCGATGGCATCGGATGGGGCGCGCGAAGTGGCCAGGCGCGCACGCGGCACGCCGCGCATCGCAGGCCGCCTGCTGCGCCGGGTTCGCGACTTTGCCGCCGTGGAAGGTGCGGCCGTCATCAACGCCGCCGTTGCCGATCGCGCCTTGCGCCTTCTCGAAGTCGATAACGAGGGCCTGGACTCGTTGGACCATCGCTATCTCGGCTGCATCGCGCACAACTACGATGGCGGTCCGGTCGGCATCGAAACCCTGGCCGCCGCGTTGTCCGAGCCGCGCGATGCTCTGGAAGAAATCGTAGAGCCTTACCTCCTCCAGCAGGGGTTCATTGGCCGTACGCCGCGCGGGCGTGTGCTGACCTTGAAGGCTTACCGCCATTTGGGTCTTTCGGGCCCTGCGCGCACCGCCGCGCCCCAGTTGCCGATCTTCGATGAGGGCGATGAGGCGGAAGAAGGCGGAAAAAGGCGCTAGCGCAGGTCTCGCCGAAGACGCATCAACGCCTGCAATCGTGTCATGGACAGACGGGACTTCGGGAATGCTCACGCGCCGTCAAGCACTCAAGGCACTCGCCACGTTAGGCTTTGCCAGCAGTGCGTCCGGCGGGTATGCGCTGGCGGAACCCTTTCGTACCAACGTGACGTCCTACGCGATCACACCGGAACAATGGCCGGCGGATCTGAGCTTGCGCATCGCGATCATCGCCGACATTCACGCTATCGATCCTTGGGTCAGCGTCGGCCGCATTGAGCGGCTGGTCGCGCAAACCAATGCGCTTCAAGCCGATGCCGTCTTGTTGCTGGGCGACTTTGTCGTGGGCCACCGGCTTGGAAAATTAGGCAAGCCGGTGCCTCACGAGAAGTGGGCGCGTGCGCTTGCAGGTCTCACCGCGCCGCTCGGCGTGCATGCGGTTCTGGGAAATCACGATTGGTGGGAGGATCCTCAGACCCAGGTTCTCGAACGAGGACCGGTTCGCGCGGGGCTTGCGCTCCAAGAGGTGGGCATCCCGGTCTATGAAAACAAGGCCGTGCGGCTGGCGAAGGACGGCCGGCCGTTCTGGTTCGCAGGACTTGGCGATCAATGGGCCTTCTGGCCCAAGCCCGAGCGCTATGCCGACTTTGTCCGCCGGGGCAAGGTCGATTATCGCGGCGTGGACGATCTTCCAGCCACCCTCGCGCAAGTGACCGATGATGCGCCCGTCATCCTCATGGCGCATGAGCCCGACATCTTTCCGCAAGTGCCAAAGCGAGTCGCCGTTACGCTGTCGGGCCATACCCATGGCGGGCAGGTGCGGCTATTGGGCTATGCTCCCATCGTTCCCTCGAAGTTCAAGGACCGCTATGTCTACGGGCATATTGTGGAGGAAGGGCGTCACCTGGTGGTGTCGGGCGGCATCGGCTGCTCGGGTCTGCCCGTGCGCTTTGGTTCCCCGCCCGAGATCGTCGTCGTGGAACTCGGCTCGCACGGTCTCACATGATAACTCGGCGGGCTGTTCTTAAGGGCGGCGCAGCGGCCGTTGCGGCAGGTGTTGGGCTGGCGGGTTATGCTTTCGGCATCGAGCCTATGCGCACGCGCGTGACGCGCTACGCCGTGACGCCGCCCGGATGGCCTCCACATCTCACGCTCAAAATTGCGGTTCTGGCGGATATCCACGCCTGTCAGCCGTGGATGAGCGAGCAGCGTATCGAGAACATTGCACGGCAGACGAATGCGCTGCAGCCAGACATTATACTGTTAGCTGGCGACTACTGCGCCGGTCATCGATGGGTCACGGATTGGGTGCATTCACAGGATTGGTCGCGGGCTCTGGGCAAGCTCGTAGCGCCTTTGGGCGTCCATGCTGTCCTGGGTAATCACGACTGGTGGGAGGACAAGACGGCGCAACGCAATGGTCATGGACCGGTCTTCAGCCGCAGCGCACTGGAGGCCAATAATATTAGAGTTTATGAAAACCAAGCGGCCCGCCTTGAGACAACGGGCGGAGGGTTTTGGATTGCCGGACTTGGTGATCAACTGGCGCTGCTCCCGGGCAAGAAGTATGGCCGTGAGGCGATGAGGGGTGTCGATGACCTTGCAGGGACTCTCGCGCGAGTAACCGATCGTTCTCCCGTCCTGCTGCTTGCGCACGAGCCCGACGTTTTTCCCCGTGTTCCGGATCGAGTATCCCTGACTATTGCCGGTCACACACATGGCGGGCAGGTGCGGCTATTGGGCTACTCGCCGATCGTTCCATCGCGGTTTGGAAATCGCTATGCCTACGGCCATATCATTGAGAATGGCCGACACATGATTGTTTCGGGTGGATTGGGGTGTGCAATCATGCCTGTCCGCTTCAATGTGCCGCCCGAGATCGTCGTCGTGGAACTCGGCATGAGTGCTTCAGTCTGAGCGGGATAATATGAACGCGGAAAATTGGCCGGACATCGCAGGCCGGCTCGTGGCCGATGAAACCGGGCAGCACCACGTGCTGCCGGTGCGCGTCTATTTCGAGGATACGGATGCCGGAGGCATCGTCTATCACGCGAGCTACGTGCGGTTTTGCGAGCGCGGGCGTACCGACTTCCTGCGGCTTCTAGGGGCGCAGGCCCGCTACTTGTTCGACGGCGGCCCGGGCGCGGAGCCCGCGATCTTCGTCGTTCGCCGCATGAGCATGGATTTCTTTCGTCCAGGGCTTATGGACGACTTTCTCGTGGTGGAAACGCGGGTGGAGGAGATCGGCGGGGCCAGCATCACGCTCCTTCAGACGATCGTGCGTGACGGCAAGCGCATCTTCGAGGCTGAGGTGACGCTCGTGCTCATCTCGAAGTCGGGCAAACCGCTGCGCCTCAGCGAGCGCGTGCGAACGGCGTTCGAGGCTCATCGCGGTTCCGCTTCGCGTTGAGGCCCGCGGAGAACTGTCTTCCGGTTGGAGAAAAGTGCTCTAACCTTGAGGATGGTCGCGCTTCCAGATTTCGTAGCGGGTGCGCGCAGTGCGATAGGCATCCGGTATGGACAAAGCCCACACGAACAGTCCCATCGCCGCGCGCCCGATGAAAGACCGGTCGGGCGGCGTGAGGACGTAGCTCATCAACGCAAGCAGCAGTGTGAAGAACGCAAAACCAAAGCCCCGCTGGGGCTGGCCGACGGCGACATGACCCATGCCAGGCAGCAGGACGGCGAGCGCAAGGACCAGATAGGGATCGAGAGGCTTCTTGGCCGTCTTGGCGGCGTCTTGCGTCATGAATTCTTCTCCATAAGGTCGATGCCGAGGACGGCTGCGAGCGCATCGAGCTCTCTGGCCAGATGGGCCAGCAGCTGAGGCTCGAGCGCCGCGCCTTCGAAATCGGTCTGGCGCAATATGAGATGCTGCCCGCGCTTGCCCTCCGCGAGCTGGTAGACGATCCGGATGCCGCGCTGGGTGACGGCGATTTCCTTCACCTTGGTATCGGCGAGGACGGCGCCGGCTACCGTCTTGATCGCTTGAAGCGTGGTGCGCGAGGCCTCGCTCTGCCCGTGCACCAGACATTCCCAGGGAAACTCGCGCGGAGGATCCAACTGGACTGTCATATGCTGCGTGAGCGAGTAGTAATCGTTCCCTGAGGGCCTGATCAATACCGCAAATCCGGCGTTGCCGACGTTGGTAGGCTTCAGTGCCGTCACCGACAGCCAAAGCTGCGGCAGGCGTTTGACCGTCATCGTGTCGGGAATGACTTCAAGCTTGAGATGCCGTCCGCCGTACAGGCCATCGATACGGGGAAAGCCCGCGCCGTCGCTGCTGAACTGCGCCTCATGGAAGAGCGTGCGCACTGGTTCGAGAATAATCTGCCGGCGCGTCTTTACGAGCAGTCGCTCGTGACGCGCAAGCAGGGCGAGTGCGGTCACTCCCGCAGCGCCAGCGGCATAGATGATCGTGACAGCCAAACCAAGCCTCGAAATCAAACGCCATAATGCAAAGGTGCGCGGCGCACCCCTGTTGCCAAGGATGCGCCGCGCACCAGCATAGTCAAGGCCTCAGTACCCCCGTGGACGCGGCCAGTTCATGGTGAACTGCGCCCCGCGGCGGACGAACTGATAGCGGTGGAAGTGGAACCAAGCCGATGCAACGATGTAGAAGACCATCATGGCCATCAGCTGCGTGCCGTAACCCAGGAATACCGCGAAGTAGGTGACGCCGCACAGTACGAGCAGCACGATCGCGGGTAACGGATGCATGGGATGCACGTAGCCGCGTTTGATCGTGTCGAGGGGCCACTTGTTGCGGAACATGATCATGTTGAAGGACATGACCGTGTATTCCAGCAGACCCGACAGGATCGAGAACGTGATCACCTGATCGAGCGGCGCGCCAAGTGCGAACATCAACGCGACGGGGACGAGGAAGATGATCGAGCGGAACGGCGTGCGGTACTTTGGATGCACAGCGCCGAACCATTCCGGCAGGTAGTGGTCGCGGCCCATGGAGAACCAGGCGCGCGAGGCGTCGTTGATGCAGCCGTTGGCGGACGCCAGCGTCGCGAACATGGTGCCGATAAACAGCAGGACCATGAGCGGCACGGAAGAGGTCAACCGGGCGGCATCAAACAGCGGCGTCGTGGCTTGGCCGAGATATTCCCAGGGCATCAGGCCTACGCAGATGTACCAGGTCATGGTTGCTGCGATCAGCAGCGTGATGATGCCGGTCATCGTGCCAAGCGGCAGTGCGCGCGCGGGCGAGCGCACTTCTTCGGCGGCTTGCGTTGTGCCTTCGATGCCAAGGTAGTACCACAGGCCGAAGTGCATGGCCGCAAGCACGCCCATCCACCCGTACGGCAGTGTCTCGCCATGGATCAGGCCAGCATGGTTCAACGGCACGACCTTTGCGGCCGTCACTGCCATGAACAACACGAGGATGGCAATGAATGCGATCGCGGTGATGACGAGGTTGAAGGTCAACGTCGCATAGACGCCGCGGTAGTTGAGCCATGCGAGGAACATGATGGTAAGCACGATAAACGGCTTGTCGTGTCCTCCTTCAAATCCCGCCATGCCCCCGACTGCCTGCACCAGGTAGCCCAGCGTGATGGCGTTGGCCGCCTCCAGCATGGTGTAGGCCATGACGAGGAAGAGGCCGACGTTGAAGGCCAGGAGCGGGCCGACGATATGCTTTGCCTGCGCATACTGGCCGCCTGCGGCTGCAACCGTAGAGGTCACTTCCGAGTCGATCATGGCCACGCAGGTATAGAGGAGGCCTGCAAACCAGCAGGCGATCAGTGCGGCAACAGCGCCGCCCTTGCCGACGGCGAAGTTCCAACCCATGTATTCGCCGACGAGCACGATGCCGACGCCCAGAGCCCAGACGTGACCGGGGCCGAGAACGCGCAGCAGCGAAACTTTTTCGCCATGAGAGGCGGTTGCTTGTGCTTGTGTCATGCTCAGCCCCTATGCGCCGGATCAACGATGAGTTCGTCCTCGATCTCGCCTTCGCGCGAGGACAGCAGCACGTCTTCCGAATAAGCCGCGTTGGTGCGGATCATGTCGACAAGCATCCAAAGCCCGAACAACGCAGAGATGATCCAGGCTGCGAGTTCCAGATACTGGAACCCATTCATTTCAGCAAAATTTGGCATGGGAGCACCCTCACTTGTCGCCAAAGCGTTCGCGAATGACGTCGCGATACTCTTTGTCGGAGAAGCGGAAGACGAAAATGAAGTAGGCAGTGATGACGAGCGCGGTGATAATCGCGGTCAACGGATCGAAGGAGTAGTCGAAACGCGATGCGATGATGCCGTGCGCCGTCTCGGGGGTGAACCCGAGCTTCTCGAAGGCTGCTGCCGTGACGTCATTCTGCCCCATGCCCTGCCACGTCTTTTCGGGAAACGTGAGCTCTGTCTTGCCGCCGCCTGCCAAGCCTAGCCAAAGCGGCACGAACAGGCTCAAACTGACAAGTACGAGAAGAAAGAGGGAATCGAAAATCTGCCCGAAAGCGGATTGCTTCGGGGGTTCGTATCGACCTTCTTTTGCCATTGATGCCTCCCTCAGCCCCGGCTCTTCTTCATTTCATCGAGGTAGTGCAGGTCGAGCCCGTAGATGTGGCTCCGGTCCTCGCTGTAGTGGGCGAGCATGGCCACGATGGAGGCAGTATTGAAAAGGAGCACGAGCCCGGCGCCCGCGGCCAGGACGTAGAGAACGGTAGAGTCACCGACGAGTGGCAGAAGTTCCCAAAAAACAAACAAATATGTAGCCCAGAGTGTACCGAGCGCGAGGATTGCTGCTCCCCGGTCGCCGGCATACATGCGATCGACCCGAGGGTCGCTTGACTTGGACATCGACTTTTCTCCCCTAAACAGAAACACCGTTTTTATCGGTGCTAGACTTGCCTCAAAGGCAATTTTGTTGTTTGCGGGGAAAGTGTGCGACGTATCGACGCGAAATGTCAAGACGGTGTTTTTCGTAAAAAACACCTCAATAGTGAATTATATTTGCGTGACATACTAAAGATTGAGCAGATGCAAAAAATTTAACGGCGGCGCACAATGATAGAGATTACTCGTAGCCTGCCGTCACTATTGGCTTCCTACTGTCTTCCACATATCCGCTGATCTGGACACCAGAGCATACCCTTAGCGTTCATAAACCGGTGGAAAAGCTCCTGCTGGTGTCGCTTCCGCAGCTGTCTCAAAGCCCTTGTTTCGTCATATTGCACGGCAACAACGGCTCGATGCGCGGCGGGGCGCACGTTAGGTTTGTGTTGGGCAGGCGCACGTTAGCCGCCCATCCTCATCGATCGCCGCTCTGGCCGGCGGCTCGAGGGCACCATTGCTCTGCCGCGTTCGTGTGATTTCTAGCAGCCGCGTACGGCGTGCCTGGCGCGCGCCGTACGCGGTCGTTCGATTTGCGGTCTTGGGCGAAACGCTCAAGGCAGTTTCATGGTCCATACAGACGATAGAAGGTTGGCATGAATGAACCCCGCTGACGTTGCCCAAGGCGCCATCGCTCCTGTGAGCGCAGGCGGGTTTTCATTTTTCGAGCTTTTCCTTCAAGCCCACCTCGTCGTGAAGATCGTGATGATCGGGCTTCTGCTCTCGTCGGTGTGGTCATGGGCCATCATTTTCGAGAAACTCTTCGCATTCCGGCGCGCCCGCGTTGAAAGTGACAAGTTCGAATCTCTATTCTGGTCGGGCCAGTCGCTCGATGAGCTTTACGCCGGACTGGCACGCGGCCGCACCATCACGATGGCTGCATTGTTCGTTGCGGCCATGCGCGAGTGGAAGCGGTCTGTCGAGGGCAACATCCGCGCGCTGGGCGGTATTCAGTTGCGCGTCGAAAAGGTGATGGACGTGACCATCAGCCGGGAGATGGAGCGGCTCGACCGGCGATTGCTGTTCCTTGCAACGGTAGGATCGACAGCGCCCTTCGTCGGCCTGTTTGGAACCGTTTGGGGCATCATGACGTCGTTTCAGTCGATTGCGGTTTCCAAGAACACGAATCTCGCGGTCGTTGCGCCGGGTATCGCTGAAGCGTTGTTTGCGACGGCGCTCGGCCTCGTTGCAGCCATTCCGGCAGTTATTTTCTACAACAAGTTCTCAGCGGACTCCGCGGCGATCTCGCAGCGGCTCTATGCGTTTGCCGATGAGTTCGCTGCAATAGTCTCGCGTCAGATCGACGTGCGCAACTAAAGCCGTTCGCTTTTCGTGGAGATCCGCGAAAACGGCTCTAGGTCTTTATGGTGTCGTGCTTCTGATCGGAAAAACCGGTTCGCGTTTTTTCCGCAAAGCACTCGAAAGCAGGCGTCAATGAGAGGACGGGGCTAATGGGTGCGAGCGTCAAGACACAGGCGGCCACGGGCGGACGTGGACGGCGACGGCGCGGCCGTCATATGCCGATGGCCGAGATCAACGTGACGCCGATGGTCGACGTGATGCTCGTGCTGCTGATCATCTTCATGGTAGCAGCGCCGCTTCTGCAGGTTGGCATTCCTGTCGATCTTCCCGAAGCCAAAGGCCAGCAGATCCCCGCACCCAAGCAAGAGCCGCTTGCGGTTACGGTCAAATCGGGCGGCGAAGTGTTCATCGGAGAGACGCCCGTGGAGCTGGACCAGGTCGCTGAGAAGCTCAAGGCCATCGCCAAGAATGGATACGATGAGCCGATCTACATTCGCGGCGACAGGGGCGTGGCGTATGGAGTCGTCATGCGCGTCATGGGGCGCATCAAGGCGGGAGGCTTCAACAAACTCTCCTTCGTCACGGACGAAGAAAAGGGAGGCTGAGGGACGTGCCATTCGGGCTCGTCATATCGCTGTTGTGTCACGCCGCGCTTATCGGCTGGGCGTACCTTTCCATGCGCTCGGTGTCTGAGCTTCCAGCCGAAGATACGCCCGCCATTTCCGCCGAAGTCATCACGCCGAGCGAGTTTCTGCGCCTGAAGCAGGGCAGCGAGGACGCCAAGCAGCTCGAGACCAAAGCAAAAGAAGAGCCCACGCCCGACGAGTCCAAGAACGACACCAAGAAGCCTGATAATGCACCACCTCCGCCGCCGCCGCCCGCCGAGGAGGTCGCCAAGGCCGAGGAGCCGACCCCGCCCGAGCCACCAAAGCCAGCCGAGCCCGATCCCATCGCTCAGAAGATCGAGGAGCCGCCTCCTCCTCCCGAGCCTGCTCCTGGCCCGACGCCGGATGAGCAGAAGCTTCTCGAACAGAAGCTTGAGGAAGATCGCCTGAAGGCCGAAGCAGAGGCCAAGAAGAAGGCCGAGGAGGAGGCCAAGAAAAAAGCCGAGGAAGAGGCGAAGAAGAAAGCCGAAGAGGCTAAGAAGAAAAAGGCTGAAGAGCTAAAAAAGAAGAAGCTTGCCGAAGCCAAGAAGAAGGCCGAGGAGGCCAAGAAAAAGTTTGATCCCAACAAAATCGCCAACCTGCTCGACCAGGCGCCCGATGACGCGCACAAGGCGCTTGTCGACAAGGATCCGACAAAGAAAGGCCAGCAGGCCGCTGGCACGAGCAAGACTGCAACCGCAATAGGCAAGGAGGCCGGGACGGCCACAGGCACTGATACCGTTCTTTCTGCGCGCGAGGTGGATCTGCTCAAGGGCATGATCAAGGCGCGACTTGCGGAGTGCTGGCGGCTGCCCGGTGGCGGGGGAGGAACCGAGATTCCCGTGGTGGAGTTGCGTTGGCGGCTGCGGCCGGACGGCATGCTGGATGGCGACCCTTCCGTGCAATCTGCGCCCTCCGACGTCACAGGGCAGGTGGCGGCCGAGACGGCGCTGCGCGCGGTCAAGGCCTGCCAGCCCTATTTGCTGCCGCCGGAAAAGTATGACGCCTGGAAGGACATCATTTGGGTGTTCGATCCCCGGCAAATGTTGTGATTGCGCCCAACACTTGCTTCATTCTCTGGCGAAAGCGGTTCAGATAGGCAGACTGAAATAGCCACAGATGCTCCGAGCCCTACAGCCAGAGCCCCCCGAAGGACCAGCGAGATCCCCCTGATGTCAAATACGAAGAAGAGACCCCTTGGCGCTTGCGGTTTGGCTTGCCTTGCTCTCCTTGCGACGTGGCTTGGCGCCATCCCAGCCAATGCGCAGCTGCAGGGCACGCAGACCCAGGGCACGATCGCACCGATTCCGATTGCGATTCCGGTGTTCCTCGGCGACGACCCTCAGCTGGCCAATGACGTTGCCAACGTGGTCCAGGCCGACTTGGAGCGCTCCGGTCTCTTTCAGCCGCTCGACCGCGCCTCGTTTCTGGAGCAGGTGCGTGACGTCAACGCGGCGCCGCGCTTTCCCGATTGGCGCTCCATCCAGGCTGATGCGCTCGTCGTCGGGCGCACGGTCAAGACAGGCGACGGCAAAGTCGGTGCTGAATTTCGCCTCTGGGATGTGGCCTCCGGCCGGCAGCTCGCAGGCCAGCGCTTTTCAACGACGGCGCAGAACTGGCGCCGCATCGGCCATCTCATTGCCGATCAGGTCTACCAGCGCCTGACAGGCGAGAAGGGCTACTTCGATACGCGCATCGTCTACATCGATGAGACCGGCCCCAAGGACAAGCGCATCAAGCGGCTTGCCATCATGGACCAGGACGGAGCCAACGTGCGGCTGCTGAGCCAGGGGCAGGAGCTGGTGCTTACCCCGCGATTCTCGCCTACGAACCAGGAAATCACCTACATGTCCTACATGCGCGATCAGCCGCGCGTGTTCATCATGAACCTGGAGACCGGCCAGCGGGAGCTGGTTGGCGACTTCCCCAACATGACCTTCGCGCCGCGCTTTTCGCCCGATGGGCAGCGCGTCATCATGAGCCTGGGCGCCCCTGACGGGTCGAGCAGCATCTTCGAGATGGACCTGCGCTCGCGCCAGTCACGCCGGCTGACGCCGCAGACGGGGGCCATCGATACCGGGCCCTGCTATTCACCCGACGGCCGCCAGATCGTTTTTGAAAGCGATCGGGAGGGATCCCAGGAACTCTACGTCATGAATTCGGACGGCTCGGGCGTGCGCCGCATCTCGGGCGCCGATGGCGGGCGCTATTCGACCCCTGTCTGGTCGCCCCGGGGTGACTACATCGCATTTACCAAGCAACTGTCGGGAAGGTTCCTGATCGGCGTGATGCGCCCCGACGGGACGGGCGAGCGAATCCTGACCGAGGGCTACCACAACGAGGGCCCCACCTGGGCTCCCAATGGCCGGGTTTTGATGTTCTTTAGGGAATCACAGGGAGCGAGCGGAGGACCGCGAATCCATTCGGTGGATATCACCGGGTATAATGAACGCCAGGTTCCAACTCCCGCATTCGCTTCCGACCCGGCATGGTCCCCTTTGGTGAACTAACGAGCCAATGATGCCTCATGGTCCAGGCTCCGGTTGTGCGAAGCAATCGGAGCCCGATTTTTCTATAATTTTAACAGTATGTTAACGCCTTGGTCCTCTACCCCCTTCAGACCTGTGGCGGGCGCCTAAACTGAGTGGCATTTTCGCACCTGTTGGGTTGGAAAACTTGCTGGAAGGCCCGTCTGTTCTTGATTGGAAGGCTCCCCCCAGGTACCCAAATCTTACGGCTTCTGCCGGACACGTATCAGGAGACATGACCATGCATGGTGTAGAAGGGGCTGATCGTTCTTGCGGCGCTGACGTCCCGGCAGCCGGGCATGTTGCGCGCTAACTGAGGCAGAAGTCTGGGACACTAATCAAGGAGATTAAGACATGAAGGGCGCTATCCTTATCGCTACGCTCGTTGCGGCCGTTGCTCTCGGCGCTTGCCGTCGTGAAGTCGAGCACGTTCCGATGAAGCTCGGCGCTGACGTTGCGAAGACCGAGATCGCTCGCTAAGCGGTTCACGTCAAGGGACGTTAGCTAACGACCTTTTCAAGGCTGAGTTGTTGGTGGAGAGATCCGCTTTCAACTCAGTCTTGATTTCGTTTTTTGGTACCGGTTTCGGTTTTTTGTCTCGGGTGGGTGAGGGCATGAATAACCCCGCTTCCACAGGGTCTCGTGTCAGGAGCGTTGCATGCAGAGCGCAGTTCCCGGCGGGCAGGCTATCTGGGGCGAATTGGCAGGGGATGAGCGCGCCGCCGAGATGGCAAAATTGGGTTGATTGAAGCTAGATTGCCCTGGCGAACCGAGCCTTTCGCTACCCGATGCAGGCCGTTGGTACGGCCACATTTTTGGCGGAAGCTCACATTAAATCTCTTCACGACAAAAGGTTGCCCAGGCCGTTGCAGAGGAAAGACCTCCGGCCCAATGGAGCGAGAGGGATCAGGATGTCAGTCCGACGGAATCTGTTGGCCGCGCTGCGTTTGGCAGTGATTTCTGCGCTGGCGCTGTCAGCGGCGGCTTGCGCGAACAAGGAAAATTCGCCGGAAGCTGCCTTGAATGGCGCCGGCAAGTACGGTTCTGCGACCCCCGGCTCGCAGCGCGATTTCACCCAGAATGTCGGCGACATCGTGTACTTCTCGACCGACAGCGTGGATCTGACGCCGGAAGCTACTCAGACGCTCACCCGGCAGGCGCAGTGGCTCCAGCAATACCCTCAGTACACGATTACGATCGAAGGCCACGCCGACGAGCGTGGCACGCGCGAATATAACATCGCGCTTGGCGCCAAGCGCGCCACTGCGGTGCGCAACTTCCTCTCGCAGAACGGCGTCAACGGACAGCGGATTCGCACGATCTCCTACGGCAAGGAACGCCCGGTTGCGGTGTGTAACGATATCTCCTGCTGGTCGCAGAATCGGCGTGCTCAGACGGTGCTGAACTCGGGCGGCCAGATCAGCCAGCGCTAGCGCCGTTGCGGGTCCTTTCTTGTCTTTCCGGCCGAGCGTTTTTCTCGCCTGGTCATTCGGCTGGGCGCAGCGCGCACCGGAGCCTAGGAGGGCTTGGCGTGAGGTTGGGTGCGGGGCTTGCGGGTCGCGCGTAAACCTTACCGCAACAACGCCAGGAATTGGACAGTAGAGGCCAATAATTGGCTTAGTTTAGCCCTAATGAGGGATGACAAGTTCACCAGCGGGCAAAGCGGGTTGTCCGGTTTTGGTGTCATGATCACAGGTCGTTCAAAGTTCGGAATGGTCGCACTTGCTGTTTGGCTGGCTTGTGCCGCTGGACAGTCCATTTCCGTTGCGCGAGCCGATCCTGCGAAACCAGCGGCCGGGCCAGCCGATCTTCTCTCTGATGGATTTGACGCGCTCGATGCCGGCCGCACGGACCTCGCCCGCAAGATCTTCGAAACGATTCTGTCATCCTATCCGCGGTCGACTCAAGCCGCCGCAGCGTCGGAGGCCCTGACGAGCCTCGATGACGAGGGCGCCACCAGCAATGGCACCGCTGCCGGCGATCCAAGGGATGACAACGAGCCGCGCGAACCTGCGCGCGCTGATACTGTGCGTGCCAACAACAACGGGCCGGATGCGGGCTTGGACATCGCCACGGGAAAACGCGGACCGCGTGCCCAAGGCGGATTGATCGTCAGCGCGGAGCAGCTGCGCCGCACACGCAGTCGCTTCCTGATCGATGTGGGCGACCGTGTCTTCTTCGCGCAAAACAGCGCCGTTCTCGGCGGGCGTGCGCGCGCCATTGTCGAATCACAGGCGCGATGGCTCAAGAAGATGCCCAGCCTGCAGGTGACCGTCATCGGCCGCGCTGCCGACGGCGGCAGCGGCAAGGACGATGCGGATTTGTCGCTTGCACGCGCCCGCGCCGTCGAAGCGAAGCTGATAGAGGACGGCGTTCCAGCTGCGCGTATTCGTGTCGAGGCGCGCGGTAACACCGATCCGGTCGCCACATGTGCGAACGCACTGTGCCAAGCGCAGAATCGACACGCGGAATCGCTCATCAGCTATGCGGGCATGGGAACCTCGCAACTGACCGAGCCGCCGGCTGGGGCTATGGCCATAGAACTGCCTGCCAGCGCGCCCGCGCGCCCTTTTCCACGCTGATTTTAGGGCATTGGCGCAATCAGGTCTGGAATGGGCAACTGACGGAATAGGATGCGAAAACGTGGCATTGTTGAGCGCGAAGCATTGAGCGGGCGGGCGTGAGCCGGTACAACGGACGGCAAGACTTGCCGAGGGGTTTCGCAAAAGGCACGGAACTCACAGAACACAGGGACTGGGGACGATGACGAGCATCACGATCCGTGCATTCAGGTTTCACGGCATGGGCCGTCTTGCATTGGGTATGCTGGCGTTGCCTTTGGTGTGCGGCGGGCTTGCACTGGCGCAGGATGCCAAGCCTGCGAAACCCAAGGCTGCGGCACAAACCGGCGATGCGGGGCTCAAGGCGCGCGTGGATAGCCTTGAAGAACAGCTCGTCGACATGCAGGTCCTCGTCGGAACGCTTCAAAGCATGGCGCGCAATCCCGCGGCTGCATCGGCGGGAAGCGCAGGTGGCTCAGGCGGCGGTGCCGATCCCATTCGCGTTGAGGCGCTCGAGAACCAGGTGCGCTCGCTGACCAATCAGGTCCAAGCGTTGTCGGATCAGGTCCGCAGCATGGGCGGCTCACCCCGCAGAGGTGAGTCGGTTTCCCCGGCGGCGCCATCGCCTTCATCCTTCGGCACGACGGCAGTTCAAGACGATGCCATCGGCGGCTTGATCGAGGGAAGCAACGCCAGCGGTCCGCCGGTCATCACAGGCGACAACACTTATGAGGCCCCGCCGCCCGCGGGCGCTGCCTCTTCACCCGCAGGCGTTCAGACGGCAGCAATCCCGGCCCCAGGTGAGAGCGGCGATCCCCGCCAGCTTTATGAGACGGCCTACGGTTACCTCTTGCAGCGCGATTACGGCGCGGCGGAAGCTGCCTTCGATGACTTCCTGAAGAAGTTCCCCAGCGACTCGCTCGCAGGCAATGCACAATATTGGCTCGGCGAGTCCTTCTTTGTACGCGGTCAATACAAGTCAGCGGCGGGTGCGTTCCTGAAAGGATATCAAACCTACGCCAAGGGCGCGAAGGCGCCCGATAGCCTGCTGAAGCTTGCCATGTCGCTCGACCGGCTCGGACAGAAGGATGCAGCTTGTGCGTCCTACGCGGAGCTCAATTCCAAATTTCCGGACGCGCCGCAGAGCGTCAAGGCGCGCGCGCAGGCCGAGCGTCAGCGGGTTGGCTGCCAGTGAGTATGATCCGCACGTTGAGCTCCGGCGCTTCGCGCTGGAGTGGAGTGCGGACTGGAGCATGAGACGTGGGTGATAGGGCCCCAGTGATTACCGAGCACGAGGCCGACAAGCTTCTTGCTCCGCTTGCAGCTTTCGACGGGATCGTTCTTGCCGTGTCGGGCGGTCCCGACAGCATGGCGCTGATGCATCTCGTGGCGGAGTGGAATGGGCGGCATCCAAAGCCAACGCGCTGGATCCTCGTCGCCACGGTCGATCATGGCTTGCGGCGCGAGTCTGCCAGCGAGGCCAGCTTCGTCGCGCAATGGGCTACGCGGCTTGAGTTTCCATGCCGCATCGTGCGGTGGGAGGGCGAAAAGCCCGCGCGCGGACTGCCGGCGGCGGCCCGCGCGGCCCGATACGAACTGCTTGAAGGTGAAGCCGCCAAGCTTGGCACCTCAAGCGTCTGCCTCGTAACGGCACATACGCAAGACGATCAAGCCGAGACCTTCCTCATGCGTCTGAAGCGCGGTTCGGGCATCGATGGCCTGAGCGCCATGGCGCCCCGCACACCCTTGCGCGAGGGCAGCGCCGTGGCGTTGCTGCGCCCGTTGCTGTGCGTGCCCAAAGCGCGCCTCATCGCCACGCTCGAAGCGCGAGGACAAACGTGGGCGGAAGATCCCAGTAACACGTGTTTGGATTACGAGCGACCTGCCGTGCGCGTGGCCCTCACGCGTCTTGCCGACGAGGGCATCAGCGCTGGCGCGATCGCCACCAGTGCGCGCCGGCTGCGGGCGGCGCGCGAGGCGGTGGACTACGCGCTCGCGCGGTTCATGGAGACGCTGGCGCTGTCCTTCAACGATGAGATCTTCGCCAGCCTTTCGAGAGCGGCGTTCGATGAGGGGCCAGAGGCCCTGCGGGCCCGCGTGCTGGCTCAGCTCATCGGCCGGTTTGGCGGCGCGAGCTTGCCGCCTCAACTCGCCGAAGTCGAGGACTTGACCGCTCGGCTAGCGGCAGACAAACGCACGACCTCCACGCTCGGCGGCGCCATCGTCTCGGCAACGCCCGGTGACTTGAAGATCTGGCGCGAGCCTGGGCGTATTGCGGCCGCCCCCCTTGTCCTTCGCCAGCCTGGCGTCTGGGAAGTGTGGGATCGGCGTTTCCGCGTCAGGTCAGCACCAGGGGGCGTTGGCGTGCACGTGTGCGCTCTGGGCGAGGCGGCGCGCCAGGAAACGGTCGCCCCGTTGCTCGATCCGCGCCGGCCGCTGCCGGCGGCCGCAGTCGCCGCACTACCGGCATTCTGGGCCGGGGATCGACTGCTGTCTGTCCCCACGCTCAAGGTTTATATGCAATCGGATCTCGCAGCGGGGTTAGCGGCGCACGGCATGGAGGCGCGCCCCCTCTTTGGCCAATAATCGAGCGTCACAGATCAGGGTTAGCGATATGTCAGTGTATGGGCGTCAAACTTCCCACCGGCTCCTTTGTGAGCAGACGTCCGGAGCTTGTCTCAGCCGTTGTCCGTTTACCGGGCTTCCCGAATTCGTGTCGCGGGCCTTGCGATGAGCTTTGCTTGTGCGATTGATGGGGGATCCCTATGTTAACCGGACGATTGCGGGTCTTATGGCCGCCGGCATGTGCTAGTTTGACTGCCGGCCTGTTTGGGAACTCAAATGAATCAGAATTATCAAAGACTTGCTATTTGGGCTGCGATGCTCGTGCTGGTCTTAGCGTTGTGGAATCTGGTCTCGAATACGACCCAGGCTCGCCGGAACGACGAGATTGCCTATTCTGAGTTCCTCGAGGCCATCGACAAAAATTCGGTATCCGAGGTGGTGCTGCAAGGCAATCGCATCACCGGCAAGTTCCGGGAGGCGGGACCGAAAGGCGCGACATTCCGGACCTATGCGCCTGAGGATTCCACTCTGGTTGGCAAACTGCGCGACAAGGGCGTGACGTTCCGCGCCCAACCGGCCGAAGACGAGATGCAATCGCTGACTGGCATCCTGTTGTCCTGGTTCCCCATGCTGCTGCTGATCGGCGTATGGGTATTTTTCATGCGCCAGATGCAGTCGGGCTCGGGCCGGGCGATGGGTTTTGGCAAGAGCCGGGCGAAGTTGCTCACCGAGCGCCAGGGCCGCGTGACGTTCGAGGACGTCGCGGGCGTGGACGAGGCCAAGGCCGATCTCGAGGAGATCGTGGAGTTCCTGCGCGATCCTCAGAAGTTTCAGCGGCTGGGTGGGCGCATCCCGCGCGGCGCACTGCTGGTCGGCCCTCCGGGGACGGGCAAGACGCTGATCGCGCGCGCGGTTGCGGGCGAGGCCAACGTGCCCTTCTTCACCATCTCGGGTTCCGACTTCGTCGAAATGTTTGTCGGCGTCGGCGCGTCGCGTGTGCGTGACATGTTCGAGCAGGCCAAGAAGAATGCGCCCTGCATCATCTTCATCGACGAAATCGACGCCGTGGGCCGCCACCGCGGCGCGGGCCTTGGCGGCGGTAACGACGAGCGCGAGCAGACGCTCAACCAGTTGCTGGTCGAGATGGATGGATTCGAAGCCAACGAGGGCATCATCATCATCGCGGCGACAAACCGTCCCGACGTGCTTGATCCCGCGCTGCTGCGTCCGGGACGCTTCGATCGCCAGATCGTGGTGCCGAATCCGGATGTTGCGGGGCGCGAGAAGATCCTGCGCGTGCACATGAAGAAGGTGCCGCTCGCGCCCGACGTCGATCCCAAGGTGATCGCGCGCGGCACGCCCGGTTTTTCAGGCGCAGATCTTGCTAATCTCGTCAACGAGGCGGCGTTGCTGGCGGCGCGGCGCAACAAGCGTCTCGTCACCCAGGCCGAGTTCGAAGACAGCAAAGACAAGGTCATGATGGGCGCCGAGCGCAAGACCATGGCCATGACAGAGGAAGAAAAGCTCGCCACGGCCTATCACGAGGCGGGCCACGCCATCGTCAACATGATGGTCGAAGGCAACGATCCGCTGCACAAGGTCACGATCATCCCGCGCGGCCGCGCGCTGGGTGTCACCATGAGCCTGCCGGAGCGCGACAAGCTCAGCTACTCCAAGCAGTGGTGCGAGGCCAAGATTTCCATGGCTTTCGGCGGACGCGTTGCCGAGCAGATCATCTACGGTCGCGAGCACTTGAACACGGGTGCTTCAAGCGACATCAGCCAGGCAACGAATATCGCCAAGCGCATGGTGACCGAGTGGGGCATGTCCGACAAACTCGGTCCGCTGCTGTACAGCGAAAACCAGCAGGAGGTCTTTCTCGGACATTCTATCACGCAGCGCCAGAACATGAGCGAGGAGACGGCCAACCTCATCGACGAGGAAGTCCGCCGCATCGTCACGGCCGGCGAAGCCAAGGCCTGGGACGTGCTGACCAAGCACAAGGGCGAGCTCGAAGCCATGGCGCAAGCGCTGATGGAGTACGAGACGATCACGGGCGAGGAATGCGCCGCCCTCATGCGCGGTGAGAAGGTCGTCCGCCGCAACGACGACGACAGCACACGCGGCATGACCGGTTCGGCGGTTCCCACAGCAGGCCGTCCGGCGCGTCCGCGCGGCGAGCCCTCCGGCGGCATGGAGCCTCAACCGCAGAGCTGATGCGTCGCGGCGCTTGATTGCGCCGTGCAAAGCGGAAACACTGCCGGCCCCGGGTCAAGCGATCCGGGGCCGTTTTCATGAGCGAAGGGACTTCTCCGTGACACGCCGCTTCTATCTGCGTCCCGTCATTTCGCTGGCCACGCAGCGCAACCGCCTCGATCCCAACGGCGCGGCGCCATACCGCCTGTGCGGGCGCGACGATATCGGCTTCACGCACGTCGAGCTGATAGATCGCGCGGAAAAGGGTGAGGGACGATGCCGGCTGGTCGCAGGCTTCGATGCCCAGGACTGGCATCATCCGCCCTTCGACGGCGAGCAGATGTGGGCCACGTTCGAGGCGATCGAGGCGCCTCGTGCGCCGATTGCTGGCCTCTCCCTGGGGCGGCCCCACATCATGGGCATCCTCAACGTCACGCCCGACAGCTTTTCAGACGGCGGGCAACACGCCAGCACGAAGGCTGCTGTTGCGCACGGGCTGAGGTTGCTGGAAGAGGGTGCCGACATTCTCGACATCGGCGGAGAGAGTACGCGCCCAGGCTCGGATACGGTGGCGTTGAAGGAGGAACTCGCCCGCGTTATTCCCGTCATCGAAGCCTTGCGCGCGAAAACAAAGGCCGTGATCTCCGTCGATACGCGCAAGGCAGAAGTGATGCGTCAGGCAACGGCCGCGGGCGCGGACATCCTCAATGACGTCTCCGCCTTGACACACGACCCCAAGGCGCTGGATGTTGCCGTGGCGAGTGGACTGCCGGTTATGCTGATGCATGCGCAGGGCGATCCCAAGACCATGAACGACAATCCGCAGTATGACGACGTCGTGCTCGACGTGTTCGATTATCTCGAGCGCCGTATTGCCGAGTGCGTAAGAGCCGGAATCGCGAAAGACAAAATCGTCGTGGATCCCGGCATCGGGTTTGGCAAGCATCTGCACCACAACGTCGCCGTCATGCAGAAGCTTTCGCTCTATCACGGACTGGGCGTGCCCGTATTACTCGGCGCATCGCGCAAGAAAATGATCGGGCAATTGTGTGACGTCCCCCATGCAAGGGACCGCATGCCGGGCTCGATTGCGGCTGCCCTGTGCGGCGTGGCGCAAGGCGTACAGATCCTGCGTGTCCACGACGTGGCCGAGACCAGGCAGGCGGTGGAGGTCTGGCGCGCCAGCATCGCCGGAACGGAAGCCGGTTTGGCCGGCGGAGGATCTTAGGTCGCGCAGTTTCATTTGAAACAGCCCCCGCGCGCCACGAGCAGCTAAGCCGTCCCGGTCGTTAAACCAAACGTTCGGAGATATTTTCATGACCAGACACGTGCAGTTGCCGCAGCTTGCGGGCGGAATGTTCTTGACCGACAGCGGGATGGAAACAACGCTCGTCTTCCATGAGGGGATGGAGCTACCGCATTTCGCGTCGTTCACGCTTTTGAACAGCGAGGATGGCCGCAAATGGGTGCGCGGCTATTACGAACGCCACTTGCAGCTGGCGCAGGATGCCCGCGCCGGATTCGTCCTTGATACGCCCACATGGCGCGCGAATGCCGACTGGGGCGCAAAGCTCGGGCTGACGCCGGAAGAGCTTGCGGCTGTCAACGCCGGCGCGGTCGCAATGATGAAGGAGCTTCGCACCCTCTATGCCGCGAGAGTGAGCCCGATTGTCATCAGCGGAAACATTGGACCGCGCGGCGATGGCTATGTCCCGGGCGAGATGATGAGTGCAGATGAGGCTGAAGCTTATCACCGCCCTCAAATCGAAACCTTCGCGACGGCCGGAGTCGACATGGTATCGGCCTTGACGCTCTCCTACGCCGCCGAAGCCATCGGCGTCGTGCGCGCCTCAGTACAGGCAGGGGTTGCGAGCATCATATCGTTCACGCTTGAAACCGACGGAAGCTTGCCATCGGGCCAGAGTCTGGAGGACGCCATCGAGGAAACCGATGCCGCGACAGGCGGAGGTGCGGCCTACTACATGATCAATTGCGCACATCCCGATCACTTCGGGAGCGTGTTCACCGGAGCCGCCTGGGAGCAACGCATTCGGGGCGTGCGCGCGAATGCGTCACGGCGCAGCCATGCGGAGCTCAATGAGGCGACCGAGCTGGATGCGGGCAACCCGGAAGAACTGGCCGCACAATATGCAGCGCTGCTCGTCCGCATGCCGCAGGTCAACGTTCTTGGCGGGTGCTGTGGCACTGATCACCGTCACGTCGCGGCCATAGGGCATGCCTGTTGTATGGCGCGCAACAAGCAACAAAAGGAGAGTTAGACAGTGCTCCAGGCCGGGTTCGCTCTTGAAGGGAGCGGGCCCGGCTGCCCGCGACGGCGCAGGTTAGGAGATCCGCCCTGTCCGTCCGCTGCCACGCATGACCAGCGCCAGCACGATGCCCGCGAGGAAGCCGCCTATATGCGCCATGTAGGCGATCCCGCCAGCGTCCCGCATGGTCTCGTCGGTTGCCGCAACCGAGCCGACGCCGCTGAAAAGCTGTAACACGATCCAGAATCCCAGGACGACGAGCGCGGGCATCGGCACGACGCTATATCCGATGGCCACGTTCACCCGGGCGCGCGGGAACAGCACGAGATAGGCGCCGAGCACGCCGGCAATGGCACCGGACGCGCCAACGTTCGGGACGTTGGAATGGGGGACGAAGTAGTATTGCGCGAACGTCGCCGCCAATCCGCAGGTCAGATAGAAGGCGAGGAAGCGCATCGGGCCGAAGCGGTCCTCCACGTTGTTTCCGAAGATCCAAAGATAAAGCATGTTGCCGAACAGGTGCATCCAGCCGCCGTGCATGAACATGGCGCTGAGCACAGTGACCGCGTCGCCGGCGGGGTGCTGCGTGAAGCGCGCCGGAACAAACGCCCATTCCCGTATGAAGGTGTCGCCCCGCGACAGCTCCAGCAGGAATACGAGCACGTTGATCACGACCAACGTGTAGGTGACATAGGACGTCGAACGGATCGCGGTGTCATCGTCGCCGACAGGAAACATATGTGTCCTCATTCCTCATGGGCGCGACGCTCATTCCAGCCGGTGCGGCACGCGACGTGAATGTTAAGACACGCGGGCGGCAAAAGGAATGAGTGCTTCGGCAGCGCGCTCAGAACTGAATAAGTCGTTGAACCTCTAAGACCGCCATCTCGGCGGTTGTAGGGATGACGATGTGGCAATGCCGGCATGACGTTTCTCGTGGAGATCTGGAGGCTTCAGTCGGGCTTGTGGCCCAGCGTCCAGGCCAAGGCGTGTTCCAGCCTGTCGTCGCCCCAGAACAGCTCGCCATCAGGCGTGATGAACGAGGGCGCACCGAACACCCCGAGCTCGGCGGCGCGCGCCGATTGAGCGCGCAGGCGGTCCTTGGTCTCGGGTGCGTTGGCTTGCGCGAGCACGGTGACGGGATCGAGATTCATGCCTTTGAGAAGAGAGGCCAGAACGTCGACATTGGAAATGTCGGCGGCATGTTCGAACTGGGCTTCGTAGACACGGCGCGAGAAATCGTTCGTCCAGCCGGCCGCCTCGCCCGACAGCGCGATGCGTGCGGCGGCCAATCCGTTGGCCGGAAAAACCGCAGGCATGACAAACGTGCGCCCGCGCGCTTTTGCGATGCGTTCGATGTCGCGCACCATATAGCGGCCTTTGGCCGGGTAGAGATTGAAGGGCGACGTCGTCCAGCCTTGAGCCGCAAAGATCGGCCCCAACAGAAATGGCCGCCAGGCAACGGCGACGCCCGCTTGCCCGGCAAGGCCGTCGATGCGCATCGCGGTGAGGTACGAATACGTCGAGGCAAACTCGTAGTAGAAGTCGAGGCTGGGCTTGTCGGGCACGTGCGGGCCTCCTTCGCGGGCCGCGGTCAGCTCGCGGCGGCCCGGCGGTCGGCGAGGCGCTGCTCTGCGGCGGCCAG
Source organism: Hyphomicrobium sp. (assembly GCA_016793445.1). Lineage (GTDB taxonomy): Bacteria > Pseudomonadota > Alphaproteobacteria > Rhizobiales > Hyphomicrobiaceae > Hyphomicrobium_B. The sequence goes on from JAEUME010000018.1 coordinate 116,774, forward strand.
CAGGGCTTTGCGAATGTCGTCGATCTTGGTCAGCGAGCGGTCGAAACCGAGGTGCTGGGCATCAGCGAGCTTCTTCAGGTGATCGACGCTCTTGATCTCCGCGAGGCGCCTTGCCAGTCCCTCGCGTCCCTGTTTGGCGAGGATGACCATGGCGGAGAAGGCGTAGGGATCGAAAGACGTCTCTGGTTTGGCAGAGCCTTGGGAGTCCCTTGCATCCGCCGCTTTCGCGTCCTTGGCCGGCACGGCGGGCTTGGATTTGGCAGCCTTGCCTGCCTCGGCTTTCACGGGCTTCACGTTCGCAGAAGCCGTTTGGGCCTCGCAGGCGGGCGTTGCCGGCATCTCCCAAACCAGCATCCGGTTGGTCGCCTTGGTCAGGGCCTCCGCCAGCCGCTCGACGGTTTGGGCATCAAGGGATGTCTCGGCAGCGATGTGCCGGCGGTAGAACGCCCGCATCCGATCGCCCGGCCACAGCTGAACGCCTTTGCTCATCGCTCGAATGTCCGTTCAAGAAACCGCCGAACCCAAACACAGCACGACACGTTGAAAACGCCAAGTCCCAGGAACTGCCGTGACAGCCAATTCTAATGCGCAGCGACCTTATCTTTCTGCGCTGATTTGACGATCTCCTCCAGCAGCTTTTCCGTTTCGATGTGCAGTTCCTTCACATCGCCGATGGCGTCTGAATATTTGGTCTCGATGGACCGGCGCTCGTTGATGAAGTCAAACGCGTTGGCGATTCCCTCGCGCTGGGGCAGGAACGTTTCCATCAGCGGATGCACGAGGCTGATTTCTTCAATCAGCATATAGTGCTTGTTGTCGTCGCGCACGTAATTGGCAAGGCATGTGTAGCGCCGGTCCTCGATCGGGATCTCCGCTAAATCGTCGATGGTGCGCTTGTCCTCGATGAGGAGCGCGATACGGTCAACGGCGAGCTGCGACACGTAATCGGGGCGGAACGGCACGATCACTTTGTCCGCCGTCTTGAGCGCGGCCAGCGCTGCAAAGGACAGGCCCGGGGGACAGTCGAGAATGACCACATCGAAGTCGCCTTCGAAGCGCCGGATGAGCAGCTCGATGCGGCCGCGCACGCGATTGGCGACCACGTCCGGAATGTGGCTCTGGCTAGCCTGCTTCAGATACAACTCGCCCTGGATATCCTCCAACAGCAGCGAGCCGGGCACGAGCGCGATGGGCGCGGGTTTGCCGTTGCCCGCAGTCACGTCGCCTACGTTGCGGGCCACATAGTCACGCGCGTTGGCGGGAATGCCGTCGAACAGATCATAGAAATAGTCGGAGATGGTCTTGCCCGCCTTGCGGGCCTCGTTCCAACCCTGGCCGCCCATCAGGATGAGAGACGCATTGCACTGGGAATCGAGGTCGAGCACCAGCACGCGCTTGCCCCCGTAGACGCTCAGCGCATGAGCCAGCATAACCGCGATGGTCGACTTGCCCACGCCACCCTTGCGATTAGCCACTGCAAGAAAAACTGCCATCAGAACCTATACCCCCTCATAGGAACGCCACACGAACGCGGCACACGTGAATTGAGCGAAAATGCCCCCCGGGCCGCTCTGTTAGGCGACCTATGGGCCGATTCCGTGACCCCACGCCACGCCAAAAGCCGGCTTTGCCCGACGATTGATGTGCGGATGCAACTGCAGTGTGAAAGTGGTGCGAAATTTGCCTAACCTCAATGTCCGAGAGGTAATGTCAGGCAAGTTGTCTTAATGTGTGGCGCTCCGGCCCCTATTGACGATGTCCGCTATTGAACCGCTTGGTCCGGGCCGGGTCTTAGCGCTTCATTTGGCGCAAGGTACGCACGGGCGGACGGGTCAAGCTACCGAAAGCCACTGAAAACTGAAGAGGGACGCATGTCACGCCGCTATTTTGGGACCGACGGGATCCGTGGGCTCGCAAACTCCCATCCGATGACCTCGGAGGTGGCGCTTAAGGTCGGCATGGCGGCCGGCAAGGTGTTTCAGTCGGGCACGCACCGCCACCGCGTGGTGATCGGCAAGGATACGCGCCTGTCCGGCTACATGCTGGAAGCCGCCCTCATGTCAGGCTTCACCGCGGTGGGTATGGATGTCTTCCTGCTCGGCCCGATGCCGACGCCTGCCGTCGCAATGCTGACGCGCTCGCTGCGTGCTGACCTTGGAGTCATGCTGTCGGCCTCCCACAACCCATCCCACGACAATGGCATCAAGCTGTTTGATCCCGATGGCTACAAGCTGTCGGACGAAATGGAGCGCCACATTGAAGATCTGATCGACGGCGACGCGAAATCCCTTCTGGCGCCCGCTGAGCGTATCGGGCGCGCGACGCGCGTTGAAAGCGCACAGGAACGCTATATCGAGTTCGCCAAGCGCACGCTGCCCAAGAACCTGCGTCTCGACGGTCTGCGCATCGTCATCGACTGCGCCAACGGCGCGGCCTACAAGGTTGCGCCCGAAGCACTTTGGGAACTGGGTGCGGAAGTCATCAAGATCGGCGTGGAGCCCAACGGCCTCAATATCAACTTGAAGTGCGGCTCGACCTCGCCAGAGGCTTTGATCTCGAAGGTCAAGGAAGTGCGTGCCGATATCGGGATCGCACTGGACGGCGACGCCGATCGTGTCGTCATCGTCAATGAGAAGGGCCAGATGGTCGATGGCGACCAGATCATGGCCGTCATCGCGGAGAGCTGGCACCGCAGGGGCAAGCTCGCTGCGGGCGGCATCGTCGCCACCGTGATGAGCAACCTCGGCCTGGAGCGCTATCTCAAGGGGCAGGGATTGTCCTTGGCGCGCACGCCGGTCGGAGACCGCTATGTCACCGAGCATATGCGTAAGCACGGTTTCAACGTCGGTGGCGAGCAGTCGGGTCATATTGTGCTGTCGGATTTCACCACGACGGGCGACGGCTTGGTTTCCGCGCTGCAGGTGCTGGCGTGCGTCGTCTCAACGGGCAAGCCCGTCTCCCAGGTCTGCCACCGCTTCGATCCCTTGCCGCAGGTTCTCATGAATGTGCGGTATGCCAATGGCAAGCCGCTGGAGGACAGCCGCGTCGTGAAGGCGATCGAGAGCGCCAAGGTCAAGCTTGGCGATCATGGCCGCCTCGTTATCCGTCCCTCGGGCACCGAGCCGGTCATCCGCGTAATGGCCGAAGGCGATGATGAGCGCATGGTATCAAGCGTCGTCGGCGATATCGTCGATGCGGTGCGCTCTGCCGCGGCCGCGTGAGCGGTGCAAGCGCGATTGATGTGCTGCACCCGCGCGTTTCTTTCGCGTTAACGCCTGCTTAACGAAGGAACGCTCAGGCGTGCCGCAAATCGGGACGCCGATTAAACCTACCTTAAAGATTCTCCGCGATAGTCGACGCTGATGATGCGTATCAACGCTCCCGCCGGGCGTGTTGATTTGCTTGGTGTGACTATCGAAAGGAAGTTTCTGCATGGCTCTCACGCGCACAATTTGCTTGAGCGCAGCCGTTCTCTTGGGCAGCAGCCTTACAGCGACCGCAGCCGACCTCTACGGCGGCGGCATGAAGGATGAGGCAGCCGGGATGATGATGGCCGCGCCGAGCCCGTCGATCTACTTCCGGGTGGACGGCGCGTGGGCCTTCTACGACATCGGCGATGTGTCTATTGTCGATCAGGGTCTTGTCAATCCGCCCACGACGTTCTCTGGCGGCACAAGCGACATCGATGATGGATGGAGTGTCGGTGGCGGCGTCGGCATGTACTTCGGCAGCGGCTTTCGCGGCGACCTGACGCTTGAGTATCGCACCTCGACCGATGTCTCCGGCTCGGCGGACGCAACCTGCTGCCTTGTCGGTTCCACCACGGACGTCGATGGCGTCGTTGGCCTCGCCAACCTCTATTACGATTTCAATCGCGGCGGCCGTTTCGTGCCTTACATCGGCGCGGGCCTAGGCTTTGCGCATCTGGAGACGGGTGGCGGCACGCTCGGCTGCGTTGTTGCCTGCGGTGTCAACTTCGGAGACGGGGTGTACGACGGCTCCAGCACCACCAATTTCGCCGTGGCCGGGATGGCTGGCATTTCGGTGAAGTTGCGCGGCGGCGAACCAGTCTACGCCGGCGGCATCAAAGACGGCCCCGTGATGGTCGACAGCGGCCGCGGCCTCTACCTGGATCTCGGCTATCGCTTCCTGCACTTGGGAGACGTTGCAGTTGCCAACGCCGTGCAGACCAACGGCAATGAACTGGAGGTTGGTTTTGACAATCTCAATGCCCACGAATTCCGCTTCGGCCTTCGCTACGATTTCCGCTGAAGCCTGCACCAACGGTTTGGGGGGCGGAGCGATCCGCCTCCAGTGAGACAAGAAGACGGCAGCCGCGGAAAGGGAAAAAGCCAGTCCGCCTGCCGGCACCAGGGGCGCAAGGGACGCGGTGTCCTGAAAGCCTTTCGCGTTCGATCCCTCTTTTGTTCCTGTACGCGTAGCGCGCCCTTGTATCGGGCGTTCTGGGGAGCGTCGTTCAGGAAGGCCCGGCCTGCCGCTTGTTGCGAAGTTGAGCATGGGGAGCGTCGAGAAGCGTCTCAATCGCTTCCGAGCCTAAGACAAGGGATTGTACGAAGATGACTGTTCGCAAAGCGCGCTTGACGATGGGCTTGGCAGCCGGGCTGGCGCTGATTGGCACCGCCCTGCCTGCAACGGCGGCCGACTGGTATAGCGGCGGGATCAAGGACTACGGCGGCGCCGGTGGCGTTCCGGTTCCTGCACCCGCTCCGATCCCCGTGAGCGAGACGGAGTGGTATATCGGCGTGGTGGCTGGCGGTGTGCTGGTGGACGATTCCACCGTCGAGAACATCGGCAGCGCGATGCCCATTCGCGAGAACCTGAACAAGACGCTGTTCGGCGGCATCAGCGCGGGCACCTATCTGACGCCGAACATCCGCGCCGAATTTGCTTTCGACTTCTACGATGATTTCAAGGTCGCAGGCTCCGACCCAGTCACCTATACCGAAAGTTTGTCGGGTGAAGGACAGTACATCCAAAATTATGTTGTGACGCGCCACGACAGCATCAAGGTTGGCCGCACCACGGCAATGTACAACATGTACTATGACATCCCCACTGGTACGCGCATTCGTCCGTTCGTGGGCGCGGGCATCGGCGTGACATGGCGGGCGATGAAGCGCAACTGGAGGGAAGAGGCCGATTGCGCGAGCACGACGGACACGGGGGAAGATCCGGTCGTCACTTCGTCGCCATGCCACCACCTTGTCGCCGACGATCCTGGTTCAGTGGTGGATCAGCCCCAGCCGTCTCATTGGGAGCGAAGCGGCACGGTCGAGGTCGATCGTTTCGATCTGGCGCTCGCGGCCATGGCCGGTCTGTCGTATGAGATCACGCCGGACATCATCTGGGACAACAGTTACCAGTTCTTGTGGGAGTCGCAGGGCATCTCTTTGAGCACCGAGACCTTCTCGGGCACCAGCACGGTCAGCTACTCCGATACCACTCAGCATCAATTCCGCACCGGGCTGCGCTTCAACATCAATTGACGCGCGAACGGTTCGATCGGAAGGGCAAGGTCAGGGGCGGGCCGCAAGGTTCGCCCCTGACCATTTTGCGTTGATCTTGACGCGCCTGAGGTGGCGTCCTAGACCCCGGCGGTCAATCGGCTATCGCGTATAGCTCGAATAGTCCTAGTTTCAAGGAAGCCATGACCCGCATTGCCAAGCCTTCGATTAAACCCGTCAACCCGCGCTTTTCATCGGGCCCTTGCTCGAAGCGGCCGGGATGGACGCCTGCGGCTTTGTCGGGTGCGTTGACGGGGCGTTCGCACCGTTCGCGCGAAGGCAAGGCGCGGCTTGCCGATGCGATTGCCCGCACGCGCGACATTCTGCAGCTGCCCGAAGGCTATCAGGCGGCCATCGTGCCTGCGTCAGACACGGGCGCCTTCGAGATGGCGATGTGGAATCTACTGGGTGCGCGCGGCACCGACGTGTTCGCGTGGGAAGTTTTCGGACGCGTCTGGCTCAAGGATGCACTCGACATTTTGAAGCTCGGCGATCTGCGTGTGTTCGATGCCGGCTGGGGGCAGCTTCCCGACATGTCCCAGGCGGACCCGGTGCGTGATACCATTTTCACCTGGAACGGCACGACCACGGGCGTGTGCCTGAAGGATGCCTCCTGGATCAGCGACACGCGCGAGGGCCTGACCTTGTGCGACGCGACTTCCGCTATTTTTGCGCAGCGCATCGATTTCTCCAAGATCGACGTGCTCACCTATTCCTGGCAAAAGGTTCTTGGCGGGGAGGCTGCGCATGGCATGCTGATCATGTCGCCGCGTGCCTTCGCGCGGCTGGAAAGCTACGAGCCGCCCTGGCCCATTCCAAAGACCATGCGGCTTAAGGAGAAGGGCAAGATCCTGCGCGATCTGTTTGACGGCGTCACCATCAACACGCCCTCCATGCTGTGCCTGGAGGACTATGCCGATGCGCTCACGTGGGCGGAAGGGCTGGGCGGTCTTGACGCGCTGATCGCGCGCGCCGACCGCAATGCCGCCGTGATCTATAACTGGGCGGCGTCAACGGCGTGGTTGGCGCCGCTGGCGCAGGATCCACTGACGCGCTCCAATACATCGGTCTGCCTCAAGTTCAGCGATCCTGACATCGTCGCTCACGGGGAAGACGCGTGCGGCCGGTTCATTGCCGAGCTGGGCGCTCTGCTCGAAGCGGAGGAAGCGGCCTTCGATATCGTGGCATATCGCGGCGTGCCCCACGGCTTGCGGATCTGGACCGGTGCAACGATCGAGGCGGCGGACTTGGAGTGCCTCACAGGCTGGCTGGACTGGGCTCATCGCGAGATCAAGGCCCGGGAGTACGTGTGAAATCGGCACGCCTTGGTTAACGGGAGCATCGGACCCGCAAATTGCTTTTTTCCGTCCCCCAGCCGGGCCATACTGCCCAAGCTTTCCGCGGGGCAAGCAGTCTCATAAACAGGCAACCTTCATTTCGCGTAACTGCGTGTTCGGATGACATCCCTTATGCAAAAATTTGCCACTCTCCTCCTGCTTGCGGCCTGCTCGGGAACGGCCAATGCTGCCGATATCTCGGTGACCTCCAAGGTCGATACCGTGACGGTTTTCCTGTCTGGTGCGCAGGTCATGCGGCTGGCCAAGGTCAAGCTCGACAAGGGCGATCATACCATCACGATCGTCGATGTTCCGGCATCTGCGATCCCGGGCTCCATCCGCGTGGAAGGCAACGCGACCGGCAAGCTCGACATTGCCTCCGTGGATACGCGCCGCACCTATTTGACCCGTCAAGACGCGCAGGCTTCCGGCCAGGAACGCAAGTCCCTTGAGGATCAGATCGAAGCCTTGCGCGATCAGAAGGCCGCAGCCGACGCGCAAATCAGTGCCGCAGAGACGCAAAGGACGCTGATTGCAAATCTCGCGCAGTTACCTACCCGCCCCGCACCGGCCACCTCGGGCGGGCTGGGCGAGGACTGGCAGCGCATTCTTTCGCTCATCGCGCAAGGGTCGAGCGAGGCCTCGCGCGCTTTGATAGAGGCTCAAGGGAAGGTGCGCGCGCTCGAGCGTCAGATCGAGGATCTTGAAAAGAAGCTTTCGCTTCTGGCGCCTGCCAAGACCGAGCAGACGGAAGTCAAGGTTCACGTCGAGGCGGCCTCGCCGTTGGAGGCAGATCTCATCGTGCGCTATCAGATCGAAAGCGCATCCTGGGCACCGCTTTATGATGCCCGGCTCAATACCGGATCCAAGACGGCGCCAGCGACACTTGAGTTGGTACGCCGCGCATCAATCTCGCAGCGGTCCGGCGAGGATTGGCCGGATGTGCAGATCGAACTGTCGACCGCGCGCCCATCGGGTGGCGCGTCGGCTCCTCAACTGCAGACGCAGACAGTCGATTTCGAGCCTGAGCCCGGTCCCGTTCCGGTCGCAAAAGCGAAGCGGGCGATGGCGCGCGACAGAAGCGAGGCAGATGGCATGGCCATGGAAATGCCGGCCGAGATCGTGGCGGCTGCGCCAGCTCCCCAGACCGAGCCTATTGAAGAGCAGCACGCCGAAATCACGGTTGCACCGTTCGAGGCAACGTTCGCAGTTTCTGGCCGCGTGACGATTGCGGGAACGGGCGAGGCCAAACGCGTGGTTTTGACGACTGAAACGGCCGAGCCGCAGCTCTTCGCCCGCACGGTGCCAAAGGCAGATCCCAAGGCTTATGTCTATGCGCGCCTGTCCTTCGCCAAGGGCACGCCGCTGCTCCCCGGCCAGGTCTATCTGTTCCGCGACGGCACGTTTGTAGGTACAGGTTCGATCCCCTTGCTCAGTCCGGGCGAGAGCCACGATTTGGGCTTTGGTATCGACGATCAGATAAAGGTGCGCCACGCCGTGGTTGAGGAACGGCGCGGCGAGACGGGCCTCATCACATCCTCGCGCACCGACGTGCGCAACTACCGTGTTACCATCAAGAACATGCACGAACGCCCCATCCAGCTTGAGATGATCGATCAGGTCCCTGTTGCGCTCAACCAGGACATCAAGGTCGATTACACAGGCAAGAGCCAGCCCACCAAAACCAACCTCGACGACAAGCGCGGGCTGATGTCGTTTGAAGCGAAATTTGAACCGGACGAAGAGAAGGTGTTCGAGTACGGCTATAGGATCGCATGGCCGGCCGCGAAGGGCATCGTTTACGGGCAATAGTGGGGTGTGCGCCCAGTGGTAGAGGCTGCGAGCCGGGCCTTAGGCGGTTGTTGCAAAAAATGTCGATCTTCAGGCGTCAAAGCAGCGCACTGGGCTTCGCCCTGGCGGAATGGCCTGCTTTGGGCTTGCCGCCCGGCGGAGTTCGATATAACCGGGCCAATTGAATTCGGGCGCCTGGCCTGCCGGGCGCCGATGGGCTGAACGCGAGAGCCGTTCCGGTTTGATGAAATCGCCAAGTATCGGAAAACCGTTTCCCACTTTCCGGAAGCACTCTAAAGAACGGGCGCCGGCCGAGTGCCGGGGCCTGGCGCGCGTCAAGCGTGCCTGAACGCAACAAGGATTGAGCATGGCCAATGTCGTGGTCGTCGGCGCCCAGTGGGGTGATGAAGGCAAGGGTAAGATCGTCGACTGGCTCTCCGAACGCGCCGACGTCGTTGTGCGCTTCCAGGGCGGTCACAACGCGGGCCACACGCTCGTCATCGGCGAAAACGTCTACAAACTCTCCCTGCTGCCGTCAGGCGTAGTGCGTCCAGGCAAGCTTGCGGTGATCGGCAACGGTGTCGTCGTCGATCCGTGGGCCCTCGTTTCCGAGATAGAGAAACTGCGCGGACAGGGCGTTGCCATCACGCGCGACAACCTGCGGCTGGCGGAGAACGCCACCCTGATCCTGCCACTTCATCGCGAGCTTGATCAGATCCGCGAGGATGCGGCGGGCGCCGGCAAGATCGGCACGACGGGCCGAGGCATAGGCCCCGCATACGAGGACAAAGTCGGCCGGCGCGCGATCCGCGTCCAGGATCTGCGCGACCTCGATACGCTTGCGCCCAAAGTCGAGCGCATCCTGGTTCATCACAACGCGTTGCGCCGCGGCCTGGGCCAGCCAGAGATCGTGCAGGCCACACTAATGGCCGGGCTCACCGAGATCGCGCCCAAGATCCTTCCCTACATGGATGTGACCTGGGAACTGCTCGATGAGGTTCACCGCCAGGGAAAACGCATCCTGTTCGAAGGCGCGCAGGGCGCGCTACTCGACATCGACCACGGCACCTATCCCTTCGTGACCTCCTCCAACACGGTGGCGGCGCAGGCCGCGGCCGGATCGGGCGTGGGCCCGCGCGCGTTGGGCTACGTGCTCGGCATCGCCAAGGCCTACACCACACGCGTCGGTTCGGGTCCTTTCCCCACCGAACTTGATGACGAGATTGGTGAGAAGATCGGCCAGAGGGGGCATGAGTTCGGAACCGTAACGGGCCGCAAGCGCCGTTGCGGCTGGTTTGATGCCGTGCTGGTGCGCCAGGTGGCCAAGGTCTCGGGCATCGACGGCATCGCGCTCACCAAGCTCGATGTGCTCGACGGCTTCGAGACGATCCGCATCTGTGTCGGCTACAAGCTTGACGGCGAGCGCTTGAGCCGCCTGCCCGCAGGTTTCAACGCTCAGCAGCGACTCGAGCCCATCTGGGAAGAGTTCGAAGGCTGGTCGCAATCCACCCAAGGCGCGCGTAGCTGGGCCGATCTGCCTGCCCAGGCCGTGAAGTACGTACGCCGCGTGGAAGAGCTGATCGAGTGCCCGGTGACGCTGCTTTCCACCAGTCCAGAGCGCGACGATACGATACTCATGAAGGACCCGTTTCTGGGCTGACCCCGGCGCAGAGGAATCGATGAGCGGTCAACCGTCTCCTGTCTTTTGGCCGGGGCATGCGGAGATGATGCCGCGATAGCAGGCAAGGGCGCCATCCTGCAATTCGACGGCAAGAACGCGCGCGGGATCGACCGGACCCGGCAGCAGGATTTGTCCCGGCTTGACGGGCCTGAAGCCAAAGCGGCCATAATAGAGTTCATCGCCTACGAGGACGACGAGCCGGACACCGTTGGCCTTCATATCCTCCAGCGCTTCGGCGACGAGGCGCCGGCCATAGCCCTGGCCGGCGAATTGCGGATCAACCGCAATGGGCCCGAGCAGCACCGCCCCCTGCGTGCCGCCGATGGTCACCTCGGTCAACCGCAAGGCCGCGATCACCCGGTCGCCCATCTCGGCCAGACGGCAGAACCGCGAACGCGTTCCCGCCTTACCTTCACGAACACGATAGGCAGAGCGGGCATATCGCCCTGGTCCGAAAACGCGCGCATGAAGCGCCGAGATGGCGCCGAGGTCGCCCGGCCGCACGAGACGCGTGGAAGCAATTTGCTGCAGCATGCTTGTTATTTCTGATCCGTGGGCCGGCGGCAAAGAAGGTAAACGTTGGAGCGGATGAGACGCGCTGGTCCGCCGCTTCTACCACACCTCGCTCAAAGCACGAGCCCGGGAGATTTCTGCAAGCCGCACTGGCACGGCTGGATCGGTATCATGCGGCAATCGGCCCGCCTCGAAAAATGCAATGTCGGCTGGCGCGTTCACCATTCCAGCATCCAGACGCCGCCAGGACGGCACGAGGAACAGCGCTCTCTGGTCAAACCGCGCGGCTTCGGTCCCTGCGTAGACGGCAAAAAGCGTCGCATCGCCAGCCCCCTCAAGGCCGGCGTCTTGAAAGAGCAGTCGTGAGAGTGCCCCGGCTGCCGTCTCCCCCTGTTCCACGATCCCACCGGGAAACTGCCACATGGCACTATCGGACAAGCGCACGAGTGCAACCCTTCCTTGCGCATCGCGCACGCAGGCGCGCACATCAAGGCTGAGGCTGCGCGACAGCCGCCAGTAGCTCTGGAACATTTTCCTCAGCAGTCTCTTGTGCGGCAATCGGTTCCTCCCTCAGCTCCAAGCCGTCCCTCGCGTTCGGGGCACACCATGGATCAGTCCTTGTGGTCCGTTTCGCCCGGGCTTGGCAAGCGGGCCGTGCGGGCCGCAGTTGTTATTCTGGTTGAGCACTTTTTCTCCCCCTGTCCTCAACTCAGTTGAGGGATTTTTTGCAGTCCCTCTGGATGACGCGTGCCGCTCAAAGAACGTCGTTCCGCACGAGTATTTTTCTCTCTTTGTCATCCCGGCCGAGCGCAGCGAGAGCCGGGACCCAGGAGGGTGGCGGAAACGTATTTTTCGCTTGGCACTGATGCACTGGGTCCCGGGTCGGCGCTGTGCCCGGATTGCATCCGGGCGCGCTTGCCCGGGATGACAAAATCTTGTTTGTCATTCCGTCGAGCGCTTCGCGCATATGCCTCGTTGCCTCGGTCTCGAATGACGTTGTCCGGATGACGCCTGCCGCTCAAAGAACGTCATCCTGGCGAAGGCCGGATCCGCCCAAGTTTCGGCCGCATTGGAAAACCGGTTTGACACTTTTTCCAAGACGCGCTCTAGCGTAGCCCTTGTCCATCCGTCCGCACCCCGGCCGCATCCCGCATGAAGACACCATTCACGCTCGCGCACTTCTCCGATGTCCACTTGTCGCCCATTACCGGGTTCGGGCCGCGGTATTGGAATGCCAAGCGCACACTCGGGTTTCTCAACTGGCAGCGCGGGCGCAAGCATGTGCATGAACGCAGCGTCGCCGACCGGTTGATGGCCGATGCCATCGCGTTGCGCACCGACCACATCGCGATCACGGGCGATTTCATTAACCTGGGGCTGCCGTTCGAGTACGAGGCCGCCCTTGCCTGGCTCGAAGCTCTGGGATCGCCCGACACTGTCACTGTCGTACCGGGAAACCATGACGTTTACACGCGCCTTGCCGGACACCCCGGTATTGCGCGGTGGGCGGCCTACATGGGCTCGGAGGAGCAGTCGCTCGCCTTTCCGTTCGTGCGCCGCGTTGGCCCCTTGGCGCTCATCGGTTTGAACTCGGCCATCGAGACGCCGCCGTTCGTCGCGGCAGGGCGGCTTGGCGCACATCAGATTGAGGTGGCGGGCGAGATGCTGGAGCGGCTCGCGGACGAGGACGTCATCCGCGTCGTTCTGATCCATCATCCGCCGTTGCCGGGACTCGCGAGCGCGCGACGCGCTCTGGCCGACGCCGCGCAATTCGCCCGTGTGCTGGAGCGCGCCGGCGCGGAACTCGTGCTCTACGGCCATAACCACCGCGAGCGTCTCAACTGGCACGTGCAAGCCGAAGGCGCCGAAGGCGCGCAGCCGATCCCGGTCATCGGCGTACCGTCTGCGTCAGCCTCGCGGACACACAAGGATGAGCCTTTGGGCCGCTACAACATCTTCACGTTCTTCGAAGGCGAAGGGAGACGGCGCATTCGCTATACTGTGCGCGGGCTGGCGGCGCCGGGTGGGGATATCGTCAAATTGTCGGAGAGTGTTTTGGAGATGCCGCCATGAGCGCCGTTAAACCCGAGGCATCCTCTGGCAAATGGTGGCTCGTGGTTCTTGCCGCAGCCTCGATCGCCGCCATCGCCATGGGATTGCGCCAGGTCATGGGCCTCTACATGAAGCCGATCTCCATGGATCTGGGGCTGGGGCGTCAGGTCTTCTCGCTTGCCATAGCCATTGCCAATCTCGTCTGGGGCGCCGCCGCACCCTTCGTCGGCGCCATTTCAGACCGCTATGGCGCCGGGCGCGTGGCGGTCATGGGCGGCGTGACGACGGCGATCGGGCTTTACATCACCTATGCGGCCCAAAGCGAATCCATGCTGCTTGTGGCCGGCATCTTCCTTGGACTGGGTGTTGCGGGCGCGGGCGTCAACGCCATGGTCGGTGCGGCGGCGCGGGCCGCTCCCGTCGAATTGCGGACTCAGGCCATCGCGACGCTCGGGATGGGCAGCGGCATAGGCATTCTGCTTGCGCTGCCCTTTGCGCATTTTTTGATCGAAGGTCTCGGCTGGAAATCGAGCCTGCTCGTCTTGCTCGTCACCGCGCTGGCCATTCTTCCGCTGGCGTATCTGATCTCAGGACGGCCTGAGAAGCATGCCGCCGGAACACCGCCGCAATCGCTTAGCGATGCGCTGAAGGAAGCCTTCAGTTTGCCGAGCTATTGGCTGCTCAACGCAGGCTTCTTCGTATGCGGGTTCCATGTTGCGTTCTTCAGCACGCATTTGCCGGCCTACGTCGCCGATCAGGGGCTGGCGCCAGGCGTGGCGGTGATCGCGCTGACGGCGGTCGGGCTTGGCAATCTCGCGGGGACCTGGGCGGCCGGACAATCAGCCCGCTTCATCCCGAAGCGCTTGGGGCTGAGCATCATCTATTTTGACCGCGCGTTCGTGTTTCTCGGTTTCTTGTTTCTGCCGATCAACTCGCAGAGCGTTGTCGCGTTAAGTTTCATTCTGGGGCTGCTGTGGCTTTCGACAATTCCACTGACCAGCGGACTGGTGGGAACGTTCTTCGGCGCGCAATGGATGACGATGCTGTATGGCATCGTTTTTTTCTCCCATCAGATCGGCTCGTTTCTCGGCGCGTGGTCTGCGGGGCTCGTGTTCGACGCCACCAAGTCTTATGATGTCATGTGGTGGGCGTCGGTGGCGCTTGCCCTTTTCGCGGCGGCCGTCCACCTGCCGATCCGTGAGGAAGGTGTCGTGCGGCCCGTTCCGCAACCCGCAGAGTGAGATCGCGCCGTTTCAAAGGCTGGATGCATGGAGCGACATGGCCGATTCATATTTCCCTCGTCCGTCCGCCCATGGGTGATGGCGGCAACGGTGCTGTTCGTCGCTCTGGCGGTTGCGGGAATGGCTTGGCGCGGCAAAGCCATCTTGCTTGATCTTGCCGCCCTCTCGGATGCGGTCTGGTGCTTCTAGCGCTACGCGACGCACCGTTTTCAGGATGTGCAAGAGTGCAACAGTCAGCGGTTTGCCGCGCTTGACGCGTTCATTCCGATCTGTTTCTTATGCTGCTGTAACGGTTCCGTCCGGAAAGTCACGTCCGGCCGGTGAAAATGGGAACACGGTGCGGACCCGCAAGGGTTCAAATCCGAGGCTGCCCCCGCAACTGTAAGCGGCAAGCTCTCAGCCACATTTGCCACTGACAGGGCCACGTATGGCCCAGTTCGGGAAGGCGGGTTGAAAGCGTCCGAGCCGCGAGCCAGGAGACCTGCCGTCACACGTCGCCCATCGTCCGTGCGGGGCGCGCGGAAGAGCGGACACCCGTAGTGGCGACTGATGCATGACCAGTTGGAAGACGCATCAGACGAAGCGGGGGCAGGTTGCATAATTCGAAACGATACATCATCGGCAAGGACCCTCAGGGGTGGCGGTGCCGATGTCGGTTTCGAAGCAGAGCGAGCAAGTTCCCTAACGTGTGAAGCCCATTCCACCGGTCGCCATAACGACGGGGAACACACCATGACGAGAAAAAAGACGTTGGCGCTGGCAATCGCAGGAGGAGTGCTGGCGCATCTTTCCGCCACGGCGGGCGCACGCGCGCAGGATGCACAGGTGGCTGAAGCGGAGCTGCCGCCCGTGATCGTTGAGGGCGCGACGTTGGAAGCCGCGCCCGTGGTCAAGGCCAAGCCCAAGACAAAGCCAAATCCGCAAAAGTCATCAGCGGCGGACGCGCCGCCACCCAAGCCCGCCAAAAAGCAGGCTGCCAAGAAGGCGCCAGTCGAGTCCTATTCGGCGCCGCCACCTGATTCGATGGGTGAGGCGGGTACGGATATGGGGCTCGATCTCCAGGCTGGTGGTAGCGCGAGCGATACGGCCACGGCCAATGCAGATGTTTCGGGCGTTCCCGCCCAACAGCTTGGCAGCGCGGTCTCGGTCGTCACGGCTGCGGATCTGAAGGCGCGTCAGGTGCGCACCGCTGCGGAAGCCCTGCGCAGCCTTCCGGGTGTCTCCGTCAGCCAGCAGGGCGGCGCGCTGAACCTCACCGTGGTGCGCATCCGCGGTGCGGAAAGCAATCAGACTCTCGTGCTGATCGATGGCGTGGAGGTCAATTCGGGAACCGATGGCTTCTTCGATTTCGCAAACCTCACGGTCGATGACATCGCCCAAATCGAGGTATTGCGGGGCCCCCAGAGCGGGCTCTACAGTTCCGGAGCCCTGGGTGGCGTCATCAACATCATCACGCGATCCGGCAAAGGACCGCTGACGTTGCGCGCCAGGGCGGAGGGCGGCTCGTTTGGCACGCGCGATGCCACGGTGGGAGTATCGGGCGGCACCGACCAGGCGCACGCCAGTCTTACCGTCTCGGGTCTCAAGACCAATGGCTTTGATATTTCCGACGCCGGGACCGAGGATGACGGCGGCGAGTTGCGCACCTTGAGTTTCAGGGGCGGCGTGCTCGTTCTGCCTAACTTGAAGATCGACGGCACCCTGCGCGTCTCACACCGCGACGGCGACCGCGATGGCACCAACGACATTCGCGATGGCCTCTTCGTGGCTTCCGAGGAACGCTCCACGTTCGCATCCGATCTTTGGCTGGGACGCGTGGAAGCCACGCTCGACACGTTCGATCGTACGTGGACGCACAACGTCTATCTCAGCGGCACCGAGACCGATAACAGCGATCTCGATCTGGGGATCTTCTCGCCGCCCGAAGGCATGCCATCGCGCAATATTTCGACGACCAGCAAGTACGGCTATTTGTCGACCTACCGCCTTGGCGCCGGCAGCCCCGTGCAGCACTACGTCACCGGACTTTACGAGCATACGCGCGAAGCATTCGAGCAGCCGCTCGTTGCGCCCGGGGCCTTCGAGCGCGATCGCGACAGCGTGGCGGGCGAAATTCGCGGCGAATATTTCGATACCCTGACGTTGACGGGCAATGTTCGCCACGACAACAATGAGGGCTTTGAAGATGCCACCACCTGGCGCGTGGCCGGCTCCCTCAGGATCGCGACACCGTTCCGTTTGCATTCCAGTGTAGGCACCGGCATCAAGTACCCTAGTTTTTCCGAGCAGTTCGGCGTGTTTTCCGGCTTCGTCGCAAATCCCAACCTGAAGCCCGAGCGCAGCCTGGGCTGGGATGTCGGTCTGGAGACCACCTTTCTAGGCGGCAAGGGCATTATTGACGTCACGTACTTCAACGCCAACCTGGAAGACGAGATCGACTTCGATTTCGTGCCGCCTGTGGGTGCGTGCGGCAGCACACCGTTCTGCTTCATCCCGTTCAACAGGACGGGCGAGAGCAAGCGTGACGGGGTGGAAGTCGCCGCCCGTCTCATCGTCATCGACGGATTGACGGTGGGCGCGGCCTACACTTATCTCAATGCGCGCGAGAGCGATGGGCAGGAGGAGGTCAGGCGGCCTCCGCATTCCGGCCGCGCCGATCTCAACTATGTGTTCGATGGCGGTAAGGGTAATTTCAATCTTGCCGCCGTCTATAATGGACAGATGCAGGATCTCGGCTTCAGCGCCATTACATTCTCATCCGAACGCGTTACGCTTGATAGCTATTGGCTTGTGACTGCCGCTGCATCCTATGAGCTAACCCCCGGCGTGGAACTCTTCGGCCGCGTCGAGAATCTGCTCGATCAGGACTATGAGGAGGTCTTCGGCTTCAACACTGCGGGCCTTGCGGCTTACGCAGGTATGCGTTTCAAGCTCGAGGATCCCTCCACGCTGGAATGGGCCCAGTACAGGTAGCCGGGAGAACGCGTTGCGCGGTGGCATGGCATTATTGGCGTTTGCAACCCTGGCGGCGTTTGTCGCCGCCAGGGGGCAAGCCGTGGCCGAGGTTCCGCAGCGCATCGTCTCGCTGAACATGTGCACCGATCAGCTTCTGGTCGATCTCGTCGATCGCGAGCGCATCGCAGCCGTGAGTTTCCTTGCAACCGATCGCACGCTGTCGGCGAACGCCGCGAAGCTCCAGGGTTTGAAGCGGGTGCGGGGAACGGCGGAGGAAGTGCTGGCCCTCAAGCCAGATCTCGTCATTGCGGGCGAATTCACGACCGGGCCGACCGTCGATCTATTGAAACGCCTTGGCGTCAACGTGCTCGTCGTGCCGCTTGCGTCCGACTTTGAAGGCATGAAGGACACTTTGCGGACCATCGCAAGAGCGGCGGGCGTGCCGGAGCGCGCGGAAGAGCTCATCGCGGAATTCGACGAGCGGCTGTCGGAGGCGCGCTCCGTAGTGGCCGCGCGGCCTAGTGCTATTGCCTACCAGGTCAACTCGCTCGCATCCGGCTCGGGCACGCTTCTCGATGCGGTTTTGGAGGCGGCGGGATTTCACAATATCGCCCGCGATATAAAGTTGGGACCCGCAGGCCGCCTGCCGCTGGAAGAGCTTGTCGCCGCGCCTCCCGATCTCATCGTGCTCGCCAACGCACCTGACGATTTCAAGACTGTGCTGGCGGACAACCTGCGTCATCCTGCGTTTTCCCGGCTTCTCGAGAAGCGTCCCCACGTGCACCTGCCAATGCCGTTGTGGATGTGCGCCACGCCACGCATCGCGGATGCGGTGGCGCTTCTTGCATCCATGAAGCGTACTGGAGTTGCGATGACGCACGGCACGGTGGTGCCTGCGCCGCGGACCACGCCATGACGTCACGCGCAAGTCTGCTCGCCCTCGCGCTCGCCGTTCTCGGATTTGCCGCCTCGCTCGCGATTGGCCCGGAAGGGGCCGGGCTACCCGGTGCGGCGGATGCCGCCCGCATGGTCCTGATCGAGATCCGTCTGCCGCGCGCCATCCTCGGCGCGCTGGTGGGGGCGGCGCTTGGCCTTGCGGGCGCGGCGCTGCAAGGCTATCTGCGCAATCCTCTCGCCGAGCCAGGATTGCTTGGCATCTCGGGCGGCGCCGCGTTGGGTGCCGTCACTGCGATTCATTCCGGACTGGCTGGCGCCTTCGCCCTGGCGTTGCCGCTTGGCGGGCTTGTGGGCGCCTCGGTTGCAGCCATCGCCATTGTCGCTCTCGCCGGCATGAGCGGGTCTACGACGTCGCTCATTCTCGCTGGCGTTGCAGTCTCCGCCATCACGGCGGCGCTGACGACGCTCGCGCTCAATCTCTCGCCAAATCCCTTTGCCTCCGTTGAGATCATGGTCTGGTTGATGGGCTCGTTGACCGACCGCTCGCTGGTGCATGTGTGGCTTGCGGCACCCCTCATTCTGGTGGGCCTTGCGATGCTGCTGACGACGGGGCGCGATCTGGAGGCGCTCAGTCTGGGCGAAGAGGCGGCGCAGAATCTTGGCGTTGATCCACAAGTCCTGCGCTTCAAGATCATTGCAGGCGCGGCCCTTGCCGTTGGCGCGGCAACGGCGGTGGCGGGCTCCATCGGGTTCGTTGGCCTCGTTGTGCCGCATCTGCTGCGCCCGCTGGTGGGCGAAAGTCCGGGCGGTCTACTGTGGCCGAGCCTGTTTGGCGGCGCGGCGCTCGTGCTCCTTGCCGATGTCGCCCTGCGCCTGTTTGCGCCCTACGGCGATCTGCGGCTCGGTGTACTGACGGCGTTGATAGGCGCACCGTTCTTTCTGTGGCTCGTTCTCCAGAAGCGTTCGGAGATGGCGCCATGAGCCTTGTCTGCGAACATGCCGACGTCCGGCTCGGCGAGCGCAGCGTCCTCACCGATCTTGATTTTTCCATCAAGCCGGGGGAACTGGTTGCCGTCGTCGGCGCGAACGGGGCCGGCAAGTCGACGGCGCTGAGACTGATGGCCGGGCTGCTCACGCCGCAGAGCGGACGGGTCTTGCTCGATGGACAAGCATTGAGCGGCTACAGCCGCCAGGCGCTGGGACAGAAGCTTGCCTACCTTCCTCAGGACCGCACGGTCCATTGGGGCCTCGCCGTGGAGCGTGTCGTGGCGCTGGGCCGGCTGCCGCACAAGAGCATCGCCAGCGGGATCGGCGAAGCGGGCAAGCGTGCGGTGGCGGACGCCATGGCACGCATGGATGTTGCCCATCTTGCGCAGCGCTCGGTGGCCCGCCTGTCGGGCGGTGAACGCGCCCGCGTGCTCTTTGCGCGCGCGCTGGCACAAGAAGCGACGTACCTCATCGCTGACGAGCCGACGGCCGGGCTTGACCCGGCGCACGCCCTGATCCTTTTTGAGGAACTGCAACGGCTTTCACGGGAAGGCAAAGCCGTCGTGACAGCTTTGCATGATCTGTCGCTCGCCGCGCGTTACGCCACGCGCGTTGCCTTGTTCAAGGACGGACGCTGCATTGCCGATGGGCAGCCAACCGAAGTGTTGAGCAGCGAGCACCTTGCAGACGCCTTCGGCATCGATGCAATTGTGTCGCAAGTTGAAGGTTTCCCGGTCTTTTTGCCGCGCGCGGCGCTGCGGAAACTGACATAAGGAGGCCTGACGCGCTATGCATAATGGCAGGTATGGCAAACCTGTCATGTTTGCGGATCATGCGTGCGGATAACGCAGCGGGGCCTCTTGCGCAAAAGAATAGAACTTAATCTCGCCCTGCAGGGTGGAGGGGCTCATGGCGCTTTCACATGGGGCGTGCTGGATCGATTGCTCGAGGATGAGCGTCTCGATTTTGGCTGGATCAGCGCCACGAGCGCGGGCGCAGTCAATGCGGTTGCGATGGCGAGCGGTCTTGCAACCGGCTCGCGCCAAACCGCACGCGAAAATCTTTTCAAAGTCTGGCAGGCTGTTCACAAGTCGGGCGTGCCCGATCTGACGCGCATCAACCCGTTTCTCTACGGCCTTTCGCGGTCCAACTCGCTGGCTCAGGTCGCGACGTTGTGGTCGCCCTATGAGTTCAACCCTCTGGGCTTTGATCCGCTGCGGCGTATCCTGGCCGATCATGTCGACTTCGAGGCCTTGCGCGCGAAGCCCGGCAGCGAGCTTTTGATTGCGGCAACGCATGTGCCCACGGGCCGGGCGCGTCTGTTCCGGCGCGCCGAACTCACCATCGAGGCGGTGCTGGCATCGGCCTGTTTGCCAACGGTGCACCACGCCGTCGAGATCGACGGAGCAGCCTATTGGGATGGCGGATTCTCCGCCAACCCCGATCTCGTGACGGTTGCGGTCGAAAGCCCTGTCGCTGACACGTTGCTCGTCACGCTCTCTGCGCTCGTCATCGACGAACATCCCATGAGCGTGCGCGACATTTCCAACCACGCCACGCGGCTTACGTTCAATGCCCCGCTATTGCGTGAAGTCGAGATCATCAATGCCGTGCGCGAAACGGCGGGCGCGATCCTGCCCAAGGGGCGCCTTGCGCCCATCGCGCGCCACCGTTTCCATCTCATCGATGCAAGCCCGGTCACCGCGAACTTGAGCCCGGAGACGACGATGAAGCCGGAGTGGAGCACAATCACCTATCTCCACGGCGCCGGGCGCTCGGCCGCCGATGCGTGGCTCGCCGCAAATCGCACGGCCATCGGCAAATTCGAGAGCGTCGATCTCGCGCGCCACTTTTTCGGGCGCACCTCTGCGAGCGCGCCGCCGGTTCCCGTTCCAAGCCGCCGCATTGCGGAGTACGAGGGCCGCACGAAGATTCCGGCCAAGCGCACGAGCTAACCACGAACAAACAGACCCGGCGCATGCGCGCCCGCGGCCATTATTGTATCAGGCAAGCAGTCGCGTGACAGGCGATCAAGGCGCAACCAGGCGCGCATAGCCTTGGGTTACGCTCTCTCTCAAGAGCTTCTGATAGGGTTCATACATGGCTTTGCCGGGCGTTACCTCGCCAAGGCAATCGCCAGAAAAGACCTCTCGGCGCGCGTAAACGATGGGTGTCGCCACAGGGACGAACATGGCACCTTGCTTGTTCAATGTCGTGATCAAGCCGCGCATCTCGCCGGCCCGGTCCAGTTGCGAGACCATGACCATGCGCATTGCGCCCTTGGTCAGCGAGACGAGATGGATGAACATCGAGGACGCCGGAATATAGAGCCGGCCACGATGCGAGTAGGGGGCATCGGGCCGGTCGCGCTCCTCAAACAACAGACTTGGCCATTCTGCGTCCCAGGTGATGTCGGTGCGGTAGGCGACGATCGTGTCGGGCGTGGAGAAGGCGCGCCGCAGCGTCAGGTAACTGCCGATGTAATGATCGACGGCGGCACGGGTATAAGCGCCCATATATGTCGGGGCGACGACTCCGCCGTTGCCGCTCAATTCCTTTGCAGCGTGCGGGTTGCCCGAGCCGCTGCCATCGTCTCCGTGCCAGGCGTCGCGCAAGCGGGGATAATCAAGCCCCAGCACCATGCACACGTCAAACAGCGTCTGGTCGCGCACGGAGCGTCCGCCAAGCAGGTTCTGGATGGTCTTTTCGTGACAGTCGGCGGCATCGGCAAGCTCGGCCTGGGTGAGCTTCTTCTCGACCATGGCGGTCTTGATGCTCTCGAGTGCATCCTCCCGCCCTGACAGCGGGCCGGCGGAACTTTGAGAGGTCTTTTTCATATCCCCGTGCTTTGCCTTAGCTTGGCCTGGTTGGGAAACTACCGGCCAAAAGCCTCCATCGGCAACGGGAATCCGCTCAACCGGCGCACCTTGGTTAGCAAGTCAACCTTCACTTGAGCCGGCCTGGCCTAAGCCGCGCGGCTGGCGGGTGAAAACGGTGGCCGCCTGTGCGGGCTCGGAGGCCACCTTGGTCCGTTTCTCGCCAATGCCGGTTTCGATGACGACGTCGACCGGGCCCCCCGTCAGGATCAGGTGCTCCACGTCGTCACGCTTGATCAAGAAAAGGCGACGGCGGCCATCGACATTGGCATGCTCGATGACCCCTAGCCGACGCTCGACCCGGGGCTTGAAAAGCAGTTCACCCGGTGTCGTCCCGTTGAGATAGGCCC
Organism: Hyphomicrobium sp.; assembly: GCA_016793445.1. GTDB lineage: Bacteria > Pseudomonadota > Alphaproteobacteria > Rhizobiales > Hyphomicrobiaceae > Hyphomicrobium_B. The sequence goes on from JAEUME010000018.1 coordinate 138,979, forward strand.
TCAATCCGATCACGGCGGCCAATCCGACCGCCGCGACAACGCTCATGACGACGATCCAGTAGATCAACTCGGCCATCCGGTTACCCCCTTTGCCTCGACTTCGCCGCGTCCGCCAGGCTGCGGTTCGTGGATTATTTTATGGGTCGCGGCAAAACTTTGCGCCGCTTGGCTGATTTGGCGCAGCGTCTGATTCCCTCGCGCCCGATCCTATGCACCTGTAGCCGCGCTAACACGCGGATAACACCTGTTAAAACAAAAGAACGCTTGGGGACGCGACGCGGCGCGAAGGGCGCCAAAGCTGTATCTTCTATAGCGTCAAGTTCATGGCATTTTAACTCTAATGATTGAAGTGTTGCAGGCATGACAATCACCGCTCCGAAGCGGAACAGCCCCGTATGTTGCGTACGAGTAACTCAAAAATGCCATCTGCAGCCGAAGCCGTGAGCATCGAGAATCAGCTAGCCTCCCCTGCCATGGGCAACGGCGAGGCGCTGAAAACGGAGGCGGCAGCCTTAGATCCGCTGACCGTAGCGGACGGATTTGGCGGCTATCTCTCCACGATCTTTGTGTGCGCCGCGGCGGCAGCCGTGGTGTTCGGCCTGTTTGCCTCCGGCTCAGGCGAACCGCTCCTTCTTACCATTCTCGCTGTGCTGGCCATGCTCGGCCTGTTCATGTTGTTTGCGCTGGCCGCAGGCCACATCCGCATCGGCGCGCGTCTTCCGGCTGGCGACGTCCTCAAAGCGGCGCTTGACGCCAGTGATGAGCCCGCGCTCGTCGCAAACCCTTCCGGCAACGTGTTCTATTGGAACCCCGCCCACGAGGCGATGTTCGGTCAATCGGAAAGCGGCGCGCTAGCGGCCCTCGAAGCTGCCTTCAGCGGAGACCCCGAATCCTCCCAGGCCTTCTTCCGGCTGAACCGTGCGGCCGAGCGGGGCGAGGTGCGTCGCGAGGAAATCCGGCTGAAGGCGACGCCGCTTGCTCCGCGCCGCCCCACGTGGCTGCGCCTGTCGGTGCGTCCCTTCCCCTCTCCCGAGCGTGACGCCATCGATGGCTCAAAGCGCGGCGCCCTCGTGCTGTGGCAGGTCGCCGACATAACGGATGAGCGCACGCGCGAATCCCAGAAGATCGGCGCGCTCGAAGCGGCGCTTGCCGGCTTCGACAGTATGCCCATGGGATTTTTGTCCGTGGCCAGCGACGGCACGGTCACCCACGTCAACGCGACGTTCGAGGGCTGGCTCGGCTTCACGCGCGGGGAAGTTCGTGCGCGCTGCGCGACGTTGGCGGATCTTGCCGGAGAGGACGGCGCGCGGCTGCTCAATGAGCTGGCGCGCGAAACGGAAGCGGGCCGGCGCGCCATTGACCTCGATCTGGCGCGCGAGGACGGCCGCATCGTTCCGCTCACCCTTTATGCGGAGCCCGCGGGCGCCGGCTTCACGCTCACCGCGTTGAATCGCGCGCTGAGCGGCCTGGGCGAGCGCACAGGCTCATCCGAGATCCGCTTCTCGCATTTCTTCCAGTCGGCGCCGTTCGGCATCGCCACGCTCGATTGCGCCGGGCGGATTGCCTCTGCCAATACTGCCTTCCTGCGGATGCTGCCGGAAGGGCGGCGCGCTAACGGCGCGCTTGCTGCCGATGTGCTTGGACTCAACGCCGACCAGGACGAGCGTGCCAGCATCGTGGAAGGTCTCGCCGCCGTTCTGTCTGGCCGCGGCAACGTTGCGCCGATCGATTTCAAGGGCGGCGAGAAGCCGGGGCAGGCCGGCGTCGTCATCAAGGAGATGATGCATCGCCGCGCCTATATGAGCCCGCTCGCGACCGGAAACGGCGAGGAGGCGGCCGCCCTTTACCTCATCGACACCACCGAGCAGAAAGCCCTCGAACAGCGCGTGGTGCAGGCGCAAAAAATGGAGGCGGTCGGCAAACTGGCTGGCGGTATTGCGCACGACTTCAACAACGTGCTCACCGCCATCATTGGCAATGCCGAGCTCTTATTGAAACGCAATAAGGCGGGTGATCCGGCCTACAAGGACTTGGTGAATATCCGCTCGGCCGCGCTGCGCGCCGCCAGTCTCGTCGCCAACCTCCTGGGCTTTTCACGCAAGCAGACCCAGCAGGTGAGCCTGCTGAACCTCGGCGAGGTCATGACCGACCTGACGCCCATCCTGAAGACCTCGGTTGGCGAGAAGATCGATCTCAAGCTGCGCTCCGAGCGTGACCTATGGTACGTCAAAGCCGATAAGACGCAGATCGACAACGTCATCATCAATCTGTGCGTCAACGCGCGCGATGCGATGCCGGGCGGCGGCAAGCTGGCGATCCGCACGCGCAACGTCTCCGAGCGGGAAGCCCAGAAGTTGGAGCACGCCGGCTTCACGCCCGGCGAGTATGTGCTGATCGAGGTCGAGGACTCAGGCACCGGCATGAGCCCGGACGTGATGGCCAAGATCTTCGAGCCCTTCTTCACCACCAAGGGCGTGGGCAAGGGCACGGGGCTGGGATTGGCCTCCGTCTATGGCATCGTCAAGCAGTCGGGCGGTTTCATCCTTCCCGAAAGCGAAATCGGCAAGGGCACGACGTTCCGCATCTATCTGCCGCGCTATGAACCCGGCGACAACGAGATCGAGGCGGCCGCGCCCGCCAAGCAGCCGTCGCGGCTCGACGGCAAGGCGACGGATCTCACGGGCACAGGCTGCGTCCTGCTGGTTGAAGATGAAGTCGACGTTCGCCAGTTCGCGGTGCGGGCGCTGCGCCTGCAAGGCTACAAGGTTCTTGAAGCATCCGATGGCCTGGAAGCGCTTGATGTGATGAAGGCGAACGAAGGCAAGGTCGATATTGTCGTCTCCGACGTCGTGATGCCGGAAATGGATGGTCCCACACTCTTCAAGGAACTGCGCAAGGACAATCCTTCCATGAAAGTGATCTTCGTGTCGGGCTATCCCAACGAGGCCTTCCGCGAGCAATTGGGTTCTGATGACTTCGCATTCCTGCCCAAACCCTTCTCACTGCCGCAGTTGGCGTTGAAGGTGAAGGAAGAGCTGACGAAGTAGGCCGGCCGCGCTCAATCCATCTCAAACATCGACCGGCGGCAGACGCGGGCGCCATGGAGCGCTGTTGCGTCTGGTCTGCGCTCCTGCGGCGTATCGATTCTCGGATCAGCGCGAATGTTCGTGCCGTCCAAAAGACGCAGCCGGTCGGCAGACATATCCACTGCTCTGAAGCAAAAGATGAGAACATTAGAGTTCAAAAAAAGAACAAACAGGGCTTGTGTAAGGAGAACAAACAAGGTACATCTTTGGCAAATTGCTGAAACGAGGCGCTTGGCCTAGGGATTGGGTGAAAACCATGGACCGGAACGATCTGGTTGTGTTTGAAGGGGGCAGAATGGACAAGAAACAGGCGCTTGAGCAGGCTCTCGCGCAGATCGACAAGGCCTTTGGCAAAGGGTCGATCATGCGGCTTGGCGCCAATGATAAGGTCGATATCGAAGCGATCGCGACCGGATCGCTCGGCCTCGACATTGCGCTGGGCATCGGCGGTCTGCCCAAGGGCCGCATCATCGAAATCTATGGACCGGAGTCCTCGGGCAAGACGACGCTGGCGCTGCAAGTCGTCGCCGAAGCCCAAAAGAAGGGCGGTACCTGTGCTTTCGTCGATGCCGAGCATGCACTCGATCCGGGCTACGCCAAGAAGCTTGGTGTCAAGGTCGAGGAGCTTTTGATCTCTCAGCCCGACACCGGCGAACAGGCGCTCGAGATTGCCGACACGCTGGTGCGTTCGGGCGCCATCGACGTGCTCGTCGTGGACAGCGTTGCGGCACTGACGCCCAAGGCTGAGCTCGAAGGCGAGATGGGCGACAGCCTGCCCGGCATGCAGGCGCGGCTTATGAGCCAGGCGTTGCGCAAGCTCACGGGCTCGATCTCGAAATCGAAGTGCATGGTCATCTTCATCAACCAGATCCGCATGAAGATCGGCATCATGTTCGGCAATCCCGAGACGACGACGGGCGGCAACGCGCTGAAGTTTTATGCCTCCGTCCGCCTTGACATCCGCCGCATCGGCCAGATCAAGGAGCGCGACGAGGTCGTCGGCAGCCAGACGCGTGTCAAGGTCGTCAAGAACAAGGTTGCGCCGCCCTTCAAACAGGTCGAGTTCGACATCATGTATGGCGAAGGGATCTCCAAGGTCGGCGAACTGGTCGATCTGGGCGTGAAGGCCGGCATCGTGGAAAAGTCGGGCGCTTGGTTCTCCTACGACGGGGAGCGCATCGGCCAGGGCCGCGAGAACACCAAGGCGTTTCTCAAGGCCAATCCCAAGATCGCGGATGCTCTGGAAAATGCCATCCGCCAGAATGCCGGTCTCATCGTCGATAAGATGCTGGCCCAGCCGGGAGAAGGCGAGGATGACGGCGAGGAGCCGGATGCGGACGGCGTGCTTCCGGACGATGAGGATGCGCCCAAGCGCAAAGCCAAGCGCTAGAGCCATAAGGGCGCTTGGTGCGCCGGTCCGGCCAAAACGCAGTATAAGGCAGTATAAGAAGGCAGGGGGGTGGTCCGGCGGGGATTGCCCCCTTACGGCTTTTTACGAGGGTATCAGACGGACGTGCCCGAGGGGGTGACCGGGGCGGGCCTCGGGGGCCACTTCTGGAGCCCGGAGCACTCTGGAGGCCGTGCGGCAAGGGCCTTTCTGGACAGGGAAATAAGGCGCCGCTACAACGGCGCACCATCAGATTCCACACTCATCGGCAAAGAAAACGAGAACAGCTACATATGGCGAGCGTCAGCGAAATCAGGTCGTCTTTCCTGGACTTCTTCAAGGCCAACGATCACGAGGTCGTGGCCTCCTCGCCGCTCGTGCCGCGTAACGATCCAACGTTGATGTTCACGAACGCGGGCATGGTGCAGTTCAAGAACGTGTTCACCGGACAGGAGACGCGCGCCATTCCGCGCGCCACGACCTCACAGAAATGCGTGCGCGCGGGCGGCAAGCATAATGACCTCGACAACGTCGGCTACACCGCGCGCCACCACACCTTCTTCGAGATGCTCGGCAATTTCTCTTTCGGCGACTACTTCAAGGACCGCGCGATCGAGCTGGCCTGGAACCTCATCACCAAGGAATTCGGTCTCGACAAGAAGCGCCTTCTCGTCACCGTCTATCACGACGACGAGGAGGCTTTTGGCTTCTGGAAGAAAATTGCAGGCCTGCCCGAAAGTAAGATCATCCGCATCGCCACCTCGGACAACTTCTGGGCCATGGGCGACACCGGACCATGCGGGCCCTGCTCGGAGATCTTTTTTGATCACGGCGACAAGATCCCCGGGGGCCCTCCCGGGTCTCCCGATGCGGATGGCGATCGCTTCATCGAGATCTGGAATCTCGTGTTCATGCAATACGAGCAGCGCGGGCCCGGCGACCGCGTGGCGCTGCCCAAGCCCTCCATCGACACCGGCATGGGCCTTGAGCGCATCGCCGCGGTGCTTCAGGGCAAGTACAACAATTACGAGATCGATCTGTTCGAGAATCTCATTGCTTCCATACGCGAGGAGGGCAAGAAGGCCGGCGCAACGGATGCGAGCGGGAACGTCGATGTGACGGCCGCGCGCCGCGTCATCGCGGACCATTTACGCGCCACGAGCTTCCTCATCGCCGATGGCGTTCTGCCGTCCAACGAGGGACGCGGCTATGTGCTCCGCCGCATCATGCGGCGCGCGATGCGCTATGCCCATCAATTGGGCTGCAAGGAGCCGTTGATGCACCGGCTCGTGCCCACGCTCGTCAAGGAGATGGGCGAGGCGTTCCCTGAGCTGGGGCGCGGTCAGGCGCTTATCACCGAGACGCTGAAATCGGAGGAGACGCGCTTCAAGAAGACGCTGGAGAATGGCCTGAAGCTGCTGGGCGATGAGTCCGCCGGTCTCAACAAGGGCGCCGTGTTTTCCGGCGATGTCGCCTTCAAGCTCTATGACACCTACGGCTTCCCGCTCGATCTGACGGAAGACGCGCTGAAGCCGCGCGGCATAACGGTTGATACCGGCGCGTTCGACGCCGCCATGAAGAAGCAGAAAGACGCTGCCAAGGCCGCCTGGAAGGGCTCGGGCGAAGCTGCGACCGAAACGGTGTGGTTCGAAATCAAGGAGCGCACGGGCGCGACCGAGTTCCTGGGCTACGAGACCACGGCGGCGGAAGGCCAGGTTCTCGCCATCGTCAAGGACGGCAAGGAAGTCACCAGCGCGAAGGCGGGCGAGGTTTGTGCCGTGGTGCTCAACCAGACGCCGTTCTATGGCGAATCCGGTGGCCAGGTGGGCGATACCGGCCGCATCACGTTCGAAGGCAAGAAGGGCGCCCCGGGCGCCGCCTTCGCGGTTGACGACACCCAGAAGAGACTGGGCGATTTGTTTGTCCACTTCGGCAGGGTCGAAAGCGGCACGCTGCGCGTCGGCGAGCACGTGCATCTTTCCGTCGACACGGCGCGCCGTGACCGCGTGCGGGCCAATCACTCCGCAACCCACCTTCTGCACGAGGCATTGCGTCAGGTGCTGGGAACGCACGTCGCTCAGAAGGGATCGCTCGTCTCGCCCGAACGGCTTCGCTTCGACTTCTCGCACACCAAACCGATGAGCGTCGACGAGGTCAAAGAGGTCGAGGACATAGCGAATGCCGTGCTGCTGGAAAACACACCGGTCGAGACGCGGTTGATGGCGCTGGAGGATGCGCGCGCGTCAGGCGCCATGGCGCTGTTTGGCGAGAAATACGGTGAGGAGGTTCGCGTCGTGTCCATGGGGCCCGTGCGGCCCGGGGCCAACAAGGCGTGGTCGGTGGAGTTGTGCGGCGGCACGCACGTCAAGCGCACGGGAGACATCGGCATCATCAAGGTCGTGGCAGAGGGAGCTTCGGCGGCGGGCGTTCGCCGTATCGAGGCGCTCACCGCGGAGGGTGCGCGTGCCTATCTGGCCGAGCAGGATGCGCGCGTGCGCGAGGCAGCCGGTGTGTTGCGGACAAGGCCGGAGGATGTTGTCGAACGCGTGCGCGCTCTGATGGAAGAAAAAAAGGTGCTGGAGCGCCAGCTCTCCGATGCCAAGCGGCAGATCGCCCTTGGCGGCGGAGCGGGAGCAGGCGGCGTGAACGGCGAGGCCGCGGCTGACGCGGTCAAGACCATCGGCGCGGTGAAGTTTCTTGCCCGCTCCGTGCAAGGCCTCAACCCGAAAGATCTTCGCGGCCTCATTGACGAGGGCAAGAAGCAGATCGGCTCGGGCGTTGTCGCCGTCGTCGGCGTGACGGAGGACGGCAAGGCGGGCCTGGCCGTCGGTGTCACCGAAGACCTCACGAAATCTTGGAGCGCGGTCGATCTCGTCAAAGTGGGCTCGGAAGCGCTCGGCGGCAAAGGCGGCGGCGGCCGGCCCGACATGGCGCAGGCCGGCGGCCCCGATGGGGCGAAGGCGTCAGATGCGCTCAAGGCCATCGAAGCAAGGCTTGCGGGTTAGTCTGCGCTGGGATTTTGCAGGCTCGCACAGCCGGTTCAGCGCCGGTCCTCAACCTTTCGAATATTTCAGGCTTCCTTCTTGAAAGAAGCGGCTATAGAAGCCCCCAGTCGCTATTTGTCGTAGAGGGTTTGCCAGAACATGACGGTTGCTCGCCTGCCTTGCGCTGCCCAAGTCTTCGCTGCCGCGCTCTTCGCGCTTGTCGCAATGTCGCCGGCGAGCGCGGAGGAAAACCTTGTTGCGCCAGCGCCGACACCGCCGCCGGCCGCAGGGCCGACCAAGGATGCAGCGCAGGGCTTTTGCGGGGATGCCACGGCACCGGCGAAAGACCTGATCGCGCGCTATTCCGCCTCTGCCAATCTCAAGCAAGTCTACAAGAGCGGGCAGTTCGTCGCTTATAGCGACAACGAAAAGGCCCCGACCTTGATGTACACCTTTACGGTGGAGGGGCAGCCCGCGCATCCAGCGGCCGTGTGCCGCCGCGTGGTCAAGGACGGCGAGCAGGTCACCATCAAGATGGACGTGGTGTGTGACGGCGAGGCGGAGAGTTGCAACAAACTCAAGAACGACTTCAACGTGATGACTGCGCGCATGCAGGCAGAGGTCGATTCCAGGATCAAGTCAGACGGCAAATAGCAAGCGCGCTAGCCGCTCTCAAATATCAAAGGGCCCGGCATGCCGGGCCCTTTGTTCTTTTGCGTTCGTCTTCATCCCGCACGGGGCGCGTCACCTTGCAAGCGCGCCCAACTTGCCCAAGCGGAAGTCCTCGATCGCCTGCTGGATCTCGCCGTGGTGTTCATGACGAACGGACCATAGGCAGCAGCAGGGTCGTTGGGATGTATCAGGCCGCCGCCATTGCCTTCTTCAGGTTCTCATCGACCTTGTCGAGGAAGCCGGTGGTCGAAAGCCACTTCTGATCGGGCCCGACGAGGAGGGCAAGGTCCTTGGTCATGAAACCCGATTCCACAGTATCCACGCACACCTTCTCCAGCGTGGCTGCAAACTTGGCGAGCGCCGCGTTGTCGTCGAGCTTGGCGCGATGGGCAAGGCCGCGCGTCCAGGCGAAGATCGAGGCGATGGCGTTGGTGGACGTTTCCTTGCCTTTTTGATGCTCGCGGTAGTGGCGCGTGACCGTGCCATGGGCGGCTTCGGCTTCCACGGTCTCGCCGTCGGGGGTCATGAGCACGCTCGTCATGAGGCCAAGCGAGCCGAAGCCTTGCGCCACCGTATCGGACTGCACGTCGCCATCGTAGTTCTTGCAAGCCCAAACGTAGCCACCCGACCATTTCAGCGCCGAGGCCACCATGTCGTCGATGAGCCGGTGCTCATAGGTGAGCTTGCGCTTTTCGAACTCGGTCTTGAATTCGGCGTCGTAGATCTCCTGGAAGATATCTTTGAAGCGGCCGTCGTAGGACTTGAGGATCGTATTCTTGGTGGAGAGGTAGACGGGGTAATTGCGGTTCAAGCCGTAGTTGAGCGAGGCGCGCGCGAACTCGCGGATGGAGTCATCCAGATTGTACATCGCCATGGCGACGCCTGCGCCGGGCGCATTGAACACCTCTTTCTCGATCGTCTGGCCATCCTCGCCGACGAACTTGATGGTAAGCTTGCCCTTGCCGGGGAACTTGAAATCGGTCGCGCGGTACTGGTCGCCGAAGGCATGACGGCCGACGATGATGGGCTGCGTCCAGCCGGGCACCAGGCGCGGCACATTCCTGGCGATGATGGGTTCACGGAAGATCACGCCGCCCAGAATGTTGCGGATCGTGCCGTTGGGGCTCTTCCACATCTCCTTGAGACCGAACTCTTTGACGCGCGCTTCGTCGGGCGTGATGGTGGCGCACTTGACGCCGACGCCATGCTTCTTGATGGCGTTGGCCGCATCGACGGTGATTTGATCGTTGGTCTTGTCACGCATCTCGATGCCGAGATCGTAGTAGTCCAGGTTCACATCGAGATAGGGGTGGATTAGCTTGTCTTTGATGAGTTGCCAGATGATGCGCGTCATCTCATCGCCGTCGAGCTCGACGACGGTTCCGGTCACCTTGATCTTTTTCATGTCTGGCAGGCCTTTATTCTGGGGCTGTGGGCCGTTGGCGTGAATGATGCGCCGCACCATAATTGCCGTCTCGGGCGCCGCCAAGTCCCGACCAAGGGCGAAAGTGTCCCGGCCAAGGGCGAAAGTGCCGCCATACGGCGAGCGAAGCCGCTTTGGCCGCGTTTGTTGGCGCTGGCGGGTGCAATTGGCTATAGCCCGAAAGCCGGGGCCGTGAGCCTGCGGGCTGGGAAGAAAAAACGCATGCAGATTACCCTTGAAGAGCACGAACCTCGCGTGATGGGCATCCCTATTGGTGCCATCGTGCACGCCTGTCACGTCGCGACCATCGACCAGGGCTTGGCGCAACTGGCCATCCCTGGCCTGACCCGCGACAATCTGGAGCCGGTGCTCCAATATTGCGCTGAAGTCCGTTGCGCCGCCGACAAAGTCTCCTGCCCAGGCTGCAAGCGGCGCACCGAGATGCTGGGCCTGGAGACGCTCGACCAATTCATTCTGTCCAAGAAGGAGATCATCGTCGGCGATGGCCGCGTGCGGCTTAAGGGCGAAGGCATCGAGACCGTCACAACGCCCTGTCTGGAAAGCCTCACGCGCCAATGGTCCGGCGAAAATTATTGGTTCTGGGCGCGCCGCGTGATCCGCAAACTGCGTCACGGCTTGCGGCGCATGCACATTCAGGGAGAGCCGGTTGCGGGCGAGGGCGAGACGCCGTCCGTTATTCTCATGGAGCCGCAGCTTGCCGACAACATCGGCATGGTCGCCCGCGCGTGCGCCAATTTCGGCCTGGACGACCTGCGTCTTGTCAACCCGCGTGATGGCTGGCCCAACGAGAAGGCGCGCATCGCGGCGTCCGGCGCCAACTACATCATCGACGACGCCAAGGCGTACGGGACGCTGGAAGAAAGTCTGGCCGATCTCAATTGGGTGGCTGCCACGACCGCGCGCCAACGCGATCTCAGAAAGCCCGTCCTGAGCCCCGAGCAGGCGATCGCCGAGATGCGGACCAGAATTGCCCGTGGAGAACGATGCGGCATACTGTTCGGCCGCGAGCGCAACGGCCTCGAAACGGGCGAGGTCGCAAATGCCGACGCTCTGATTATGATTCCGGTTAATTCGCGCTTCGCATCCTTGAACCTCGCCCAAGCCGTGTTGCTGACGGGCTACGAATGGATGCGCGGCTCACCTCAGGCCAGCCTCGGCCGGGTGACAACTTATGAAAAGCCGCTCGCCGAGGGGCTTTATATGGGGGCCGACAGACCAGCGACGAAGGCTGAATTGACAGGACTTTTCGAGCACTTGGAGGGCGAACTCGACCGTCTGGGTTTCTTCAATCCCCGCCACAAGCGCCCCACGGTGGTGCAAAATCTGCGGACCTTTTTTCTGCGTGCTAATGCCACCGATCAGGAGGTCAGAACCCTTCGTGGTATTGTTGCCACTCTCGCACAGGGCAAAGGACGGGCCAAAAAACCCCCTGGCGAGACGCCTTGATCTCGACAAGTTTTGGGCTGAGCGATGCCAATTGAAACGGCAACACTGAGCCTGATCGGCGGGCATCAACGCACGCCGCGGCCTATTTCGCCTTTTAGGGCGTATAAGCAAGTTAAGAGGCACTTTTGGAGAGAGTGATGAAAACGAGGGCGGGGAGAGTTTTGGCGGGAGCACTGTCGCTCTCTTTTCTGATGCCGGTGGCGGCTGCCACGGCGCAGGAATTGAGCGAGATGGCCGTCAAGTCGTTCATGGATTTTGCTTGGTCATTGACGCCACAACAGTTTTCCAAGCCCGATGGCACCGTAATCCAGATCGACAAGAAGAAGCGTGACGAGGTGATGATCCCGATCGATATCGCTCGCGACGTCATCAAGGTGGGCCGGCTGTCTGCGCATGCCCAGGTCTGCGATCTTGGTGATGAGCAGATCGCCAATCATCGTTCAATGATGCGGCGCGAGGAAGCCAGGGGCAAATGGACGCCCCAGCAGATGGTTTACATCAGCCAGCTTCACCTCACCACGGTTATGCTGCTGACCGGAAAGATCAAACTGGTCGAAAAGCAAGGCGACAAGGAAGTCGTTGTCGAGGAAGAAAAGAAGGGTCCGGCGCAGACCTGCTCGGATGAGCAGCGCAAGAAGGTCAAAGAGCTGATCATGGCCTATGTGCAGTCCGGCCCCCCGCCAGCGCAGAAGGCTGCGGGCGCCGATACTGGCACTACGACGGGTTCGACCGCCAAGCGGCCAACCGCTTCAGCGGCTCCGGCTACCCCTGCGCCCAAGAATTAACCGCTTCAGAGCCGTGTCAGGAGGTTGACGCGGCGTCCGGACCCCGGTATCAGACCTCAGCTTCGCGGGCCGTCTTTTCGGCCCGCATTGCTTTTGCGCACCCGTGGCGAGGAAGTAAGGCACAGGCCATCTTGCCGTGTCCCAAGGTCCTCGGCCTGTCGGTCTGGCTGCCAGATGATGGCACGTCCAGGACAGAGGAGGGGGCGCTCCAGCCTGTCGTCCTGCGCTCTGCCGGGCGATGCAACTTTAAATGGAGTGCTAGACCATGACCAAGCGCGTCCGCGCCAAACATAAGATCGATCGCCGCCTGGGTGAGAACATCTGGGGCCGTCCCAAGAGCCCGCTCAATCGCCGGGAGAGCCGTCCCGGCCAGCACGGCGAACGCCGCGCCGGCAAGCTGTCGGACTTCGGCCAGCAGCTCAAGGCCAAACAGAAGTTGAAGGGCTACTACGCCTCGATCTCCGAGCGTCAGTTCCGCAAGATCTATGACGAGGCTTCGCGCGCCAAGGGTTCGACCTCCGAGCACATCATCGGCCTGCTTGAGCGCCGTCTCGACGCGCTCGTCTACCGCGCCAAGTTCGTGCCGACGGTCTTTGCTGCACGCCAGTTCGTCAGCCACGGCCATGTCACGGTCAACGGCCAGCGCGTGACTATTCCGTCCTATCGCGTCCGCATCGGCGATGTGGTCGAGGTTCGCGAGAAGGCGCGTCAGCTGGCGCTGGTGCTTGAGGCGATCAAGAGTGGTGAGCGCGATGTGCCCGACTATGTCGATGCCGACCACAACAAGATGACGGCAAAGCTCGTGCGTGTTCCCACACTGTCCGACGTGCCGTATCCGGTCACCATGGAACCAAACCTCGTGGTCGAATTCTATTCGCGCTGAGCGGGCGACCGCATCTTCAACGTGCAGTTTCGAAAAGGCCGCCCGCGGGGCGGCCTTTTCTGTTTTGCGGGGTTGCGCGTGCGCCGCGATGTTCCGAGTGGCTCTGCGACCATGCAGAGCCACTATTTTCCTCTCCCGGGTCCCGGGAGAGGATGTCGCGCAGCGACAGGTGAGGGACTTCGGCATTGCGCTCCCCTCATCCGCCCCTTCGGGGCACCTTCTCCCGACGGGAGAAGGAAATGAGTTCATGAGATCGAACCGACTCTAGGCTTTTGTTTTGTCGTGCTTCATATCAGAAAACCGGTTCCCACTTTTCCGCAAAGCACTCTAGCCGCGTCCGGCCGAGACGCGACGCCCGCGAGACGTGGCCAGGGAAACCGCCGGGGCTACGGGCCTGGATCTGGTTGGCATGGCGGTCTTGCGGTGCTTCGGTGTCGGCGTCGCATTGGCCCAGCCGTAGGCCAGCATTGTCATCAGGGCGCTCGCTGCGAAGAAGTAGACCCCCGGAAGCACGCGGGCTTCCGTGTAGCCCGATGAGTTCACATAGAAGATCATCAGCGCAAGCACCATGACGTCCGTCATCGAATAGCGGCCCAACCACTCCATGGTTGCAATCGACTTCCTGCGGAATTCGGGCTCGATGTCATGCGAGGTGAGCAGCGTCAGCAGGTAGAATAGTTTCATGAATGGAAAGAAGATCGAGACCGCGAACAGCACGGCGCACAGAAAATACTCCTGTGTCTCAAACAGCGCGTACATGATGGTCAGGATCGAGTGTTCGTTGGTCCACACGTAGACGGTCGTGAAGCGGATCGTCGGCATGATGATGCCGAGTGCGAAGAACACCGTCGCCAGGATGATAAGAAAGCTCAGCGTGAAATTGCGCCAGTGCGGCGATCTTGCGGCGGCGACGTCGGGTTGGGGTGCCGGCGGCGCGGCACCCTCGGCGGCTGCGCGATCGAGGCCGTCGGTGCGAATCCAGGCATAGGCCAGGATCATCAGCACGACCGCGGCCGTGAAGAAGTAGACGCCGTTGAGGCTCGTGGCGTCGTAAACGCCCTGGCTCTTGATGAAGAAGATCGTGAGTGCCAGAACCAGAACGTCATGCATGGACCATCGGCCGAGCCATTCCAGCGCACGCAGTCTGCGGCTTTGGCGGGCGATCTCAGCGGGCGGCAGTGTTGAGACCAACAGCAGGTAGAGCAGCTTGGTGACCGGCAGGACGATCGAGAAGACCAGCACCACGATGCCGAGAAACCTCTGGCCCTCGTTGATGAGCACGTTGACGGTCGAAATCAGCGAATGCTGCGTGGTCCAGATTCCAAACTTCGTCAGCTTGATGATGGGCAGGAAGATGCCGAGCGCGAGACACACGCTCGCGGTGAGGATCGTGAGGCTGAGAAGGAACCGCCGGCCGCTCTGAAACATAAAGGTGTTGTCCCGCGAACCCGAACGCTCGTTTGCGCTGGAAGACTGCGCAAGGGAGACTGCGCAATCCCCCTTAAGCTCAACAAGGCCGCCGCGGCGAAATCAGGGCGAGGGCAACAAAAAATGCGGACGCAAAGGCATCCGCATTCGCTGTGTTCGAGATTTTCCGATGCGCCCGTCAGCCGTGGTGATGGTGCTGATGCGGGATGCCCTTCTGGCAGATGAGATCGTGCAGTTCACCCGCCTGATACATCTCGCGCATGATATCGCAGCCGCCGACGAACTCGCCCTTGATATAAAGCTGCGGGATTGTCGGCCAGTTGGAGAAGGCCTTGATGCCATCGCGCACGTTCTGATCTTCCAGCACATTCACGTCCTTATAGGGCACGCCAAGAAGCTCAAGGATCTTGGCGGCCGTGGCGGAGAACCCGCATTGGGGGAACTGCTTTGTGCCCTTCATGAACAGCACGACGTCATTGTCGGCGATGGTCTTGGCAATGGTGGCGGTGGCGTCCTGGGACATCGGGGGCTCCTTGGGTATGGGCTGGCGCGCCTCATTTTGCGTTGCTCCAGATGTGGGAAAACGCATGCTAAAGTCAATCGCCTGGCGCTGCGGTAGTAAGCTGCAATGCGTGCAGCACATCGCCCATGCGCCCGCCGAGCGCGCTATAGACCAGCTGATGTTGCTGTACGCGGCTCTTGCCCTTGAAGGCCGAGGAAACAACGTGCGCGGCGTAATGGTCGCCGTCCCCGGCCAGGTCTTTGATCTCCACCGTTGCGTCGGGAAGCACAGCTTTGATCATGCGCTCGATTTCGGACGCGGGCATAGGCATCGTCGTCATTCTCCGGGATATTAAGGGCACAAGCAGGAGTGGAATCTAAACCTCCAGGCAACCCAGCGATAGAGTTGCCTGGAAGTAGGAAGCGTCATCAGGAATACAACTTTTATCCATAAGTCAAATTGATTAAAACATCACGCGAATGCGATTTGCGGTTATCGTCACCGTGGACTACGTTGAAATTCGAGGACGTGAGTCCTTAATGTTTTGATGGAGGAAACTATTATGAAGACCTGGATGAAGCCGGAAGTTCGCGAGCAGGAAGTCGGCCTTGAAGTGACGTCCTATCTCCCGGCTGAGATCGACGTGATCTAACGTCGTTTTTAGTATCGCCTAAAATTCGGCGGGGTGCGGCGTGAGGCTGCGTCCTGCCGTCGTATTTTGACCTCCTTGATTGTGGGCTCGCGCTTCGGGTCTCTACCTGTGACCCGATCTTGGTTGTCCCCATCTAAAGTGGCCAAGTGTGCGCCGCCGCTTGCAGGCCATCGTCAACGCAGCTAATCCACATCATTGATTTCTTAGGTGGTTTTCAGCAGATCGGCGGGGGTATGCTGTTACGCGCTGGGTTGCTTTACATCTTGGGCGTCGCCAGCCTGCTTTTGGGGGCACTGGCGGCTTGGCAGGGGCTACAACTCGCCAGCCTGAAGGATGGCGCGGTGACGTTCAGCGAACGCACGGCCCGAACGCAGCGAGATCTCGACGCGGCGCGCCTTGAGGCTGAAATGGCGCAGCGCCGGGCGCTTGTTGCAGAGGATAAGCTGACCCGCGCAGGGACAGCCGCGGCCGGCGATGGAGCCAGCGGACAGCCTGGCGCCGCCGCCGCAGACAGCGCCGAGGTCGAGACGCTGCGAAGAGATCTGGCTGACACGCAGCGCGAGCGGGACGCTGCCAGAACCGAGGCTCATGAGCTGGCCGGAGAACTTGCCGCTATGCGTAGCGCGGGCGAACGGTCGGGCGCAGGCCAGGACGCAGAAGCGGCCCGCGAGCAGATCAACAAGCTCTCCAACGAGCTTGAAGAGGCTCGCAGATCGATCCTCCAAACCACCTCCGCACGCAACGAACGGGACGCGGCACGTACCGAATCCGCGCAGCATGCGCGCGAACGCGACGCCGCGCGGGCCGACGTGCAGAAGCTCTCCGATGAACTCGAGATCGCGCGCGCGGAGGTGCTGCGGCTTTCCGGCGCGTTGGAGGCGGCAAACAAGACTCTGGCCGAAGCAAACCACGCCTCGCGCGATGTCAAGGATGCGCAGGCAGCGGGGGGCGCTGCTCCCGCAACGCAAGCCGGAACCGGATCACTGGGCGTGACGGAGGTTCCCGTTGCACCCGCCGCCGTGACAGCCGCGCCCGTGCAAACTCCCGCAAAGACGGTCAGCATCGATCCTACTCCGCAAGTAGAGAGCGAGAGTCCGCCCAGGAGCACCACCGGCGTGACCGATGACGCCGCCAGCGCTGCGCCTGAGACACGTGCTCGCAAACGGAAAGAAGCCAAGCGCAAAAAGCACCGCACGCCAGGACGTCACATCGAATCTTCGGTCTTCCTGCCGTTCTAAGCGCTTTGCGATCCTGCTGAGCCGCTTTTTTCGTCTCCTGGGACGAGAGAGTATGTCGCGAAGCGCTTCGACAAGCACGCCGCCCGTATCACAAATCCTTACAATCGAAGCGGACTTTGACCCAGGGAAGATCAAGTTTGCAGGTGCCGCCCTTGCGCGAAATAACCTTGCCGAGCTCCATGCCGCCAAGGTTCAGCTTGGACAATCCCGAACCTGAAGTCTCTTCACCAGCTGCTTCAGCGTCGTTCTCGGCGGCCTGCTCGTCGCCGGCGGTAGCGTCCGCAACGGCGTCTTCGCTTTTCACGGACGCGGCGTCCTGCTGGCTTGTAGCATCCTTCTCTGCCTTCTCCTTTGCGGGTGTGCTTGCAGGAGCCGCGGTCTCGGTCTGCGTGACGGTTTTCTTCGGCGCGCCAGAGGGTGCGGCTTGCGCGGGTTTGTCGGATTCCTTTGGGGACGCGGCGCTTTGAGGAGCAGCGGTTGGGGCGCCCACCTCTTCGGAGGGTTTCGGCGCGGCGTTGGCCGTTTGTGTGCTGTCACAACGCACAAGATCACCGCCCGCGCGCGTCCAATACATGGTGCGCGAGAACAATTTGATGCCCGCATAGCCGGTGACGCGCAGCTTGTCCGCACCCGATGGGACAAATTCAACGTCGTAACGCTGCTTTTTCTCGGGCGAGTAGATCCAGCCCTGGTGCATGCCTTTGCTGCCTATGGGGCGCGCCGCGCCAATGATCTGGCGTCCGCAACCCTTGATGTCCTTGCTGTTGCGAACCCAAACGACGTGGCCGCAAAGGGTATTACCCGCGCATGGTTTGATTTCGACGGCGCCGCGTCCGGTGTTGTCGATCCATACGCCCAAGGGAGAGGCGTCGCCGGCACGGGCGATATCGGGAAGGATAGCGAAGATTGCCGATGCAGCGGCGAACGCGCCAAGGCCAGCGGTGCGAAGGAAGGCCATTTGGGAAATCCTTTCGTGGGTCTAAATGCCGATCGTGCCAGCCTCACATGGCGGCGGACGCACGCGCTGTTCCGGCTGGAACATGCGGGGTCTTAGTCGCGCGGCAGAGGAGAGCGGTTCAATGAGTACGCCGGTCGCGCGGACGCGACGGCGGGCCGGAGTGACGGCTGAGTGTGCGATTTGCGGGCTTTGCGTTACCCATTCTTAACGCAAAAGCACTAGTTCCAAATTCATGGAAGTCGACGTCTGACGCTTTTTGAGAACGTGGGTGGAAGAACCGTGTCGCCACAGCTGGATCACGCCGGGCAGGTGGACTGGGTTTGGCGCCGGATCGTGGCTGGCGACCGTATCCGCATATTCTGCGACTACTACGGCGGGCACTGGATTGAGTTGACGCCGCGCTGGCAGTTCTGGCGCAAGCGCCGAGTTCGCATCACCCCGACCGAGATGTTTGAGATACGCTCCGTCCTGTCGGAAAACCGCCGCATCGGGTCGCGCCGCGATAATGTCATCGCCTGAGACGCGCGGCGAAGAATGGATCCGCCCAATCCTGCGGACCGGACGGATCTCCCCCATTTGTCCAATCGACTTATTGAGCGGGCGCGGGAGCCGGCGCTTCCGTCGTGGCCGGCATTGGAACGGTCTTGACGTCGAGCTGCACGACGCCGAGGTGGATCAGGCCGCCAAACAGGACGGCGAAAACCAGCGCGGTGACGAGCGCGTTCATGAACCGGCTCGAGAACGAAAGCATGTTCCCGATGAGGTCGAGAACGAACACGACCGCGGCCGCGATCAGGACAGGCTGTAGCCAAGCGAATTGTTCAAGCATGTGCTTCCCCTCAGTTGTTGTTATGGCGTAACGGGACGTGCCACCCCTTATTTCAACGAACGAACTATAGCACGCACGGCGCCATGAACGACCCCTACCACGAGCGATGGGCTGGTCCAGCAAATTCAGCGGAGTTCTACGACAATGTCAGAGCGCGGATCACCGTTTCATGCGTCCGTTCGTGTCTTGGCATCGCGCTACATCAGGCGCTTGTCCGAAAGTCGTAAGTCATTGTTGTAATGGTATAACAAAGCCGCGAAGCGATCACAAAAAGTTTGTCCCACGCGATCGAAAAGCGATTGGCCATTTTCAGCAGGCGCCGCTACATCTGTTTGTAACAGGGGTGCCCTGTGAAAGAGATTTCTTGGAGGAGATACACCATGAAGACCTGGATGAAGCCGGAAGTTCGCGAGCAGGAAGTTGGTCTTGAGGTCACGAGCTACCTCCCGGCCGAGATCGACGTTATCTAACGATTTCGAACCGATAGGTTCTAAAAACGGCGGCTCAGAAGCCGCCGTTTTTATTTTGCCCGGTGCGGCGCAAGTCTGTTGACCGAGGCCGTGCCGGCCTCGCTTCAGGCGTCCCGGCGGTCTATAAGACCGCCATGAACAAACCTTACTCCTCCGTGGCAAAGGCCGCCGCGCTCGCTCCAAATGCGCACGTGCACGCCCGCGACGTCGTCTTTGGCAACGATCTTCCCATCGCGCTGCTGGCAGGTCCTTGTCAGATGGAGAGCCGGGCGCATGCCCTGGAAATGGCGAGCGCCCTGAAGGAGATCGCCACCGCTCTTGGTTGCGGTCTCGTCTTCAAGGCTTCTTTTGACAAAGCCAATCGGACCTCGCTCTCGGGCACGCGCGGCATAGGCTTGAAAGCGGCGCTTCCCGTGTTCGCTGAGATCGGCGAAAGCCTAGGCCTTCCGGTCGTTACCGACGTGCACGAGGTGGCGCAGTGCGCGCCCGTGGCCGAAGTGGCCGATATTCTGCAAATTCCTGCGTTCCTGTGCCGCCAGACCGATCTACTCATCGCCGCCGCGCAAACCGGCCGCGTGGTCAAAATCAAAAAGGGGCAGTTTCTTGCGCCTTGGGACATGAAGAATGCCGTTGCCAAGGTCACCGGCAGCGGCAATCCCAATGTGCTCATCACGGAGCGCGGATCGAGCTTCGGCTACAATACGCTTGTTGTCGATATGCGCGGCCTGCCGCAGATGGCAGAGACCGGCGCGCCGGTCATCTTCGATGCGACGCACGCAGTGCAGCAGCCGGGGGGACAGGGCACGTCATCGGGCGGCGACCGCCGGTTCGTGCCGGTGCTTGCTCGCGCCGCGGTCGCCGTCGGGGTTGCGGGGCTCTTCATCGAAACTCATCAGGATCCCGATCACGCGCCCTCCGATGGCCCCAACATGGTGGCGCTGAAGGATTTCGCCGCGCTCGTGCGCGAACTCCAGGCCATCGACCGCGTCGTCAAGAGCAGTGACCGCGTCGTCAAGAGCAGCGATCGGTAAAATGGAAAGAGCGCAGGGTGGCTGTCCCCGCGCTCCTTGCCAGATGCTTTTTCCTGTTTCCTGGTTCGTACATCCGGTGAGTGCGGCCGGAATGCTCTCCGCGAAACATGAAAAGCGCTTTCAGTGAGCGGTTTTTCGAAGTGACGTGCGCACATCGCTTCGAAATCCGCGCAAGGACCGATCAGATCTTCCTCTGCCAGAGTGATGTTGCGACGGCTTGGACGTGGACCCCGCTCTTTAAGCCGGGACTGAGGCTGTCGGCCTGCACGGCCAAGGTTGTGCAGGCTGTCGGACCGCAGGCCCCAGGCGGACTGAGACTTCCCACATTGACGGCCGCAATGGCCATCGACGTGGCAAACAGGGTCATGCTGGTGAGGCAGGAGGCGTAGGCAAGTGCACGGGAGAGTGCTTCGTAAGTCATCGGACCACCTCGATACGCTTGAACTTAAATGGGTGACGATACTTCGCTCTTGCATTCCACGGGGCCGCGAAAGGGTGGGAGAGAGTGGGCTTTCAGTCCCTTCAGGGTCCCGGCATGAATTGAGAATGCCGCAACCTTGGTTAAGAACGCATTAAGGTTAGCGGAGCGTGAAGGAATATTTCTGAAATCTTGCGCGGCGCGAATGGCGCGCGAAAGACGCTCAAGCGTTCGGCGCGGAAGGCGGCTCGCCGGTGCCCCTGCGATTGATGCCCATGTTGACGAGGCGAAAGAACGCCCAGTTTGGAAGAACGCGCAGCGTCTTCATCAGAAGCGCGATGCGCCAGGGAAATACGATCTCATACTTGCCGCGCGAAAGACCGGAGATGATCGTTTCGGCCGCCTGTTCCACCGGAATGATGAACGGCATGGGAAACGTCTCCCTTTGGGTCATCGGCGTGACGATATAGCCGGGATTGATGATCGTGAGTTTGACGCCTTTGCGGGCGAGATGTGGATAGAGGGCCTCGCTCAAAGAGATGAGCGCGGCCTTGGTCGGCGCGTACGCCGCGCCCTTCATCAGACCTCTGAAGCCGGCGACGGAAGAGACGAATGCGATATGCCCGCGGCCGCGGGAGGCAAACGCGGCCATCGCAGGCTCCAAGGCGTTGAGAACGCCGAAATAGTTGACCGCCATCGTGTCCTTGCCGCGCTGGGCAGAGAAGTCGGAAACGAGCATCCCTTGCCAGACGCCGGCACTGAAGATCGCAAGGTCGACAGGCCCCAGGTCACGTTCGATGGCGGTGAATATATCCTTCATCGCGACCGCATCCGTGACGTCCCCGGGATAGGGGCTGATCAGGGGGTTTGATGCGGCAAGCGCATTGAGGTTGCCGGCAGAGCGCGCGGTTGCCGCAACGCGCACGCCGCGCTCCGCAAGACGCAACGCCAGTTCGCGGCCAATGCCGGAACTTGCGCCCGTGATCCATGCTGTCTTCCAGGGACGCGCCGCGTCCATCGACCAATCCTAAAGTCCGGTGAAGGGCTGAAAGAGCTTCGCCACCACTGACTTGAAGCGGAATTTCTTTTCTGAGGCAACGAGACAAACGCATCCCCCCTCAGGGTCGGCTACCGGCTGGTGCTCGGTTTCATCGAAGTGGTCGGCGACATCGCCCACGCCGTAGAGTCCGGTCTCGTCGCGGAAGGAGCCGCGAAGCACCAGCGTCAATTCAGAGCCGCGATGGCCGTGCGCGGGAATGGCCCTGCCCGCAGCAATTTTGAGAAGACGCAGGTTTCCCTTGGCGCCAGCAGAAAGCGCAATCGGGAAATGCTGCACGCCGGGCGCAAGCCGCCGCCAGGCTACCTTGTCGAGCTCGTCGCCCGCGTATTGCACAAGAATGACAGGCATGCCGCCTGCCGTAAGACCATCCGGACTGCGGCCCGGTGCTGCATTGCCGCCGGTCTCGGCTTCCGCGCGGTGCATGGCCATAATGGGGATTTTGCCAGCAAGAGGACTTGGCGCAAGGGAGCTGAAAAGTTCCACGCCGATATCATGCATCAGCACGAGTTCCATGCGGCAGACCGGACACATCCCAATGTGCGACGCCATGACGGCGGCGAACGCCTCCGGCATGCTTCCAGCCGAGCAGCTCATGAGATTTTCCAGGCCTGGATGATGCGCGATCGTCATCTATTTCAGATCCTCGACGGCCTCACGGATTTTGAGATAGGCAAGGCGCATGCGCGATTTCACTGTCCCAAGCGGGAGCCTCAGGCGCTCAGCGATCTGGCTGTGCGTCAGTCCCTCGATATAGGACAAGACCACTACCTCGTGCTGGTCGGCGGGTAATTGAGCCAGGGCAGCCTGGACGCGTTTTTGGCGCTCCTTGACCTCGGCCCGCTCGTCGGGAAGGGGATCATCGCTTGCTTCCTCATCGCGCCCTTCCGGCAACTCGACCCACGTCGTTTCCTTACGGAGCTTGTCGATGCGCAGATTGCGCGCGATCGTGAAAATCCAGGTGGTCGCGTTGCCCCGGTCGCCGGAGTACAGGTTCGCCTTGCGCCAGACCGTGAGGAGCGTTTCCTGTGCCAGCTCCTCGGCGGTGGCCGGATCGGCGCCTTGACGCATCATGTAGGCCTTGACGCGCGGCGCATAAATTTCGAACAAATCCCGAAATGCCGCCGCGTCGCCCTTGGTCGCGATCCGGTTTAGAAATTCAGCCATCAATATGCAGTCCGAGTGATGTGCCCGGACATCGCCAAGCCATGTACGAGCATGAGTGGCATTCATAGCCGAACCCTTCAAGCCGCGCCATTGCTACGCGCCTTGAGGGGCTTTGGATTGTCGTCGAGTGCGGGTATCTCTATCCGCCATGGACCGCTGATGGGACAAGGATGGAATTGACACAGATTGCGATCATGCTGGCGGCACTTGTAGTGGCAGCAACCCTGGCACGCGCGCTGGGTATGGCGGCGGTGCTTGGCTATCTGGCTGCTGGGATCTTGCTTGGTCCCTTCGGATTGGGACAGGTGTTCAACGCCCACGACGCCAAGGAGCTCCGCGAGGTCGCGGATTTCGGTGTCGTTCTTCTTCTGTTTCTGATTGGCCTGGAGCTTCGGCCCAAGCGTCTGTGGTCCATGCGCCAGGCGATCTTCGGACTTGGTGCGGCACAGGTCATTCTGACGGCGTTTGCCCTTGCGGGGATCGGCGTGGCGCTGGGCGCTGGCTGGAAGCCTGCGCTCTTTGCGGGTTCCGCGCTGGCTCTGTCCTCCACCGCGTTTGCGCTTCAGATAATGGAAGAGAACGGCGAACTCGCCACCCGCCATGGGCGGCTGGGTTTCGCCGTGCTGCTGTTCCAGGACCTTGCCGCCATTCCGCTCATTGCTTTTGCCCCGTTCTTTGCCGTTACCGCGGTGGCAGGCGGCGCCGGCGAGGCGCAGATCAACCTCGTGGCTTTCGGCAAGGCACTGGCCACCATTGTTCTCGTTGTCGTCGTCGGCCGCTACGTCATCAACGCACTGCTCCGGGTCGTAGCGCTTTCGAAAGTGCCCGAAGCGATGACGGCCGCGGCTTTGCTTGTCGTCGTCGGCGTTGCCCTCGTCATGCAGCAGGCGGGGCTGTCGGCGTCCTTGGGATCGTTTCTTGCGGGCGCGCTGCTCGCCGAAAGCGTTTACCGGCATCAATTGGAAGCCGACATCGCGCCGTTCGAGGGGCTGCTGTTGGGGATGTTCTTCACCGCCGTCGGCATGTCTCTCAATTTGGGGCTTCTGCTGTCGCAGCCGATGACCATTGTCGCGCTCACCTTGCTGCTGATGGCGGTGAAGGCGGCCATTCTATTCGGTCTTGGACGCTGGCAGGGCCTTGAGGCTGGACCCGCAAGACGTCTTGCCCTGGCGCTGGCGCAGGGCGGCGAATTCGCTTTCGTGCTGCTGGCGGCGGGCCAGGCCAGTGGTGTGCTGCGTGCCGGCGCGGCCGAGCTTCTCGTCGTGACCATTACGCTTTCCATGGCGTTGACGCCGCTACTGCTCTTGGCTGAAAGGCTCGTTTTCGGCAAAGCGGTGACGTCGCCGGCACGCGCCTACGACACCCTGCCCGAGCAGGATGCGCACGTCGTCATTGCTGGTTTTGGGCGTTTCGGGCAGATCGTCGCGCGTATCCTGCGCGCCAAGGGTATTGCATTCACGGCGCTCGAGAAGTCTCTCGAACAAGTCGAACTGGTGCGCCGGTTTGGATCGCAGGCCTTCTATGGCGACGCGAGCCGGCCCGAAATTCTGGCGGCTGCCCAGATCGGAAAGGCCCGCGCCTTCGTGCTCGCCATCGACGATGTCGAAGCCTCCTTGCGGATCGCGGAGTTCGTGCAGCGCAATTATCCGCATGTACCGATCTATGCCCGCGCGCGAGACCGCGCTCACGCGCATCGCTTCCTTGATCTTGGCATCAAGAACCTGCGCCGCGAAACGTTCCTGTCGGCGCTCGACATCACCCATCAGTTACTCAAAGGGCTAGGTTACTCCGACCGGGTGGCCGAGCGCACCGTGAAGACCTTCCGCACGCACGACGAGCGGCGGCTGTTCGACGACTACGAACTCGCCTCCGACATCGAGAAGCTGCAGCAGAAGGCCCGCAGCGACGCGGCCACCCTGGAGCAGCTGATGCGAGAGGACTCTGAAGAAGAGGCAAAACTGGCTAAGGCCGAGACGGAGGTCAAAACCAAGCGTACCCTCGCGCCCTGAATTGCGTTCGCGGTTGCTTCGCGACCGCGGGATATCGTGAAAAGCCATTTTGCGACAAGCGTGTGCCTGCTCCAAGGTGCGCCAATCTGTTGCTATCGCCTGCGGGCCCATAGACGCGCTCCTTCAGGCCCGGTAAATGTCCCTCGACTTTTTAGGCGCTTTGGCGCGCAGGATACGCCAGGCATCGGCTACTTTTGGGGTCTTATGAGCAAATACGGCACGAGCGAGCCTGCGGCGCAGGTCAGCCTGAAGAACATGGCCAACGCCATCCGGGCCCTTTCAATGGATGGCGTGCAGCAGGCCAATTCGGGACATCCGGGGATGCCGCTCGGCATGGCGGACGTGGCGGCGGTGCTGTTTAGGCAGTTCCTCAAGTTTGATGCCGCCGATCCCACTTGGCCAAACCGGGATCGTTTCGTGCTGTCGGCCGGTCACGGCTCGATGCTGCTTTATTCACTGCTCTATCTCACCGGCTATCCGGGTATGACGATCGAGGAGTTGAAGAACTTCCGTCAGCTCGGTTCCAAGACGGCCGGACATCCAGAGTATGGCCATGCGCCCGGCATCGAGACCACCACAGGTCCGTTGGGTCAGGGGATCGCCAACGCGGTCGGCATGGCGTTGTCGGAGCGCCTGCTTGCCGCGCGCTGCGGCGATGATCTGATTGACTATCATACATACGTGATTGCCGGCGACGGCTGCCTGATGGAAGGCATCAGCCAGGAAGCGATCTCGCTTGCGGGGCATTTGAAGCTCGGCAAGCTCATCGTGTTCTGGGACGACAATTCCATTACGATTGACGGTGCGACCGCTTTGTCGGAATCCGACAACCAGCTCGCGCGCTTTGCGGCCTCGGGGTGGAATACCGTGCGCGTGGATGGCCACGACACGGCAGCAATCGCCGCAGCGATCGAGAAGGCGAAGAAGGACCCTTCCAAGCCTTGGCTCATCGCCTGCAAGACGATCATCGGCTATGGCGCGCCGACAAAGGCCGGCAAATCGTCCACGCATGGAGAGCCGCTGGGCGTGGAAGAAATCAAAGGCGCCCGTGAGAAGCTCGGATGGCCCTATCCGCCGTTCGAGATTCCAGCCGATATCCTGGGTGCGTGGCGCGCGGCGGGCGCGAGGGGTGCCGGTCCAAACGCGGACTGGAAATCACGCTTCGGCAAGGCGCAAGCCGCCTCCAAGACCCTCATCACGGGCCGCGACGCGGCCAAGGCTGCTCAAAGTGCGATCAGCGAGGCGAAGGCCGCCTTCGCCGCAGATACCGCCAAGCGCGCGACCCGCGTGTGGTCGCAGATGACACTGGAAAAGCTGGTGCCCGCGCTGCCCGAACTGCTCGGGGGCTCGGCTGACCTCACGCCGTCGAACGGCACGCGCACGAAAAGCCACACGTCGATTGCGCCGGGTAGCTTTGCAGGCAACTACATGCACTATGGCGTGCGCGAGCACGGCATGGCGGCAGCCATGAACGGCATCGCACTTTCCGGCTCGTTCATTCCCTACGGCGCGACGTTCCTTGTCTTCACGGACTACTGCCGTCCGTCGATCCGCCTCGCCGCACTCATGAAGCAACGGGTCATCTACGTCATGACGCATGACTCGATCGGCTTGGGCGAAGATGGCCCCACACATCAGCCAATCGAGCATCTGGCATCCTTGCGCGCCATGCCGAACCTCAACGTATTCCGTCCCGCCGATGCGCAGGAAACAGCCGAATGCTGGGAGCTGGCGCTGGCTTCCACCGATCGTCCATCGGTTCTCGCACTCTCGCGCCAGGCAGTGCCGAACCTGCGCACGCAGGTGGATGCCGAAAGCCGCTCGGCCAAAGGCGCGTACGTGTTGCGTGAGGCTGCGGGTAAGCGCGACGTCACGCTGATGGCCACCGGCTCGGAGGTAGGGCTTGCCGTCGAGGCCGCCGACAAGCTCGCCGCCGAAGGAATCGATGCGGCCGTCGTCTCGATGCCATCGTTTGAGCTGTTCGCCGCGCAAGGCGAAGCTTATGAGATGGCGGTGCTGGGAGACGCGCCACGCGTCGCCGTCGAGGCAGGCGTGTCTCAGTGCTGGCATCAGTGGCTGCGAAAGAAAGATGCGTTCGTCGGACTGTCCGGTTTCGGCGCGTCGGCACCTGCCGGCAAGCTGTTTGCGCATTTCGGATTGACGGCAGACAACGTGGCGGCGGCCGCACGCAAGGTCATCGCAACGGCCAAGGCATAAGTTCAGCGACGCAGCAAGCTCCGGTTGGCCAAGGATCAACGGTCATAATCGAAAGAAGCCATCGCGATGAATCTGGACAAGCTCAAGACGACGGACGGGGTCGACGTGAAGGGCAAGCGCGTTCTGGTCCGCGCCGACCTCAACGTGCCCGTCAAGGATGCCAAGGTGACGGATGCGACGCGTCTGGAACGCCTGATCCCAGGCCTGAAGGATCTGAGCGGACGCGGCGCCAGGGTCATCATCATTTCGCACTTCGGCCGTCCCAAGAACGGGCCTGAGGCGCAGTTCTCGTTAAAGCCGGTGGCGGATGCCCTCTCAGGGCTCCTGGGTGGCCCCGTCACCTTCGTCGACGATTGCGTGGGCGAGGCCGCTTCCGGCGCGATCGCTCAGGTGACGGACGGCGGCATTGCCGTGCTTGAGAACCTGCGCTTTCACAAAGGCGAAGAAAAGAACGATGGTGCGTTTGCCGCCGAGCTCGCAAAGCTTGGCGACATTTTCGTTGGCGACGCTTTCTCCTGTGCCCATCGCGCACATGCCTCGACCGAAGGTCTGACCCATCACCTGCCGTCCTATGCCGGCCCTCTTCTGATGGAGGAGATCAACGCCCTGCGCACCGCGCTCGAGAAGCCGCGACGTCCCGTTGCGGCTATCGTCGGCGGCATGAAGGTTTCGACCAAGATCGAAGTCCTGACGAACCTCGTCGCCAAGGTTGACAAGCTCGTTATCGGCGGCGGTATGGCGAATACATTCCTTCAGTCGCTCGGACGCATGACCGGTCAATCGATCACCGAGCCGGACTATCATGCCACCGCGCGCGAAATCATGGCCCAGGCCAAGCAGAAGAACTGTGAGCTGATCCTGCCGGTCGATGCGCTGGTGGCGGATGCTTTCGCGGAGGATGTGGATACGCAGATCGTGGCGATCGAGAAGGTCCCGTTCGACAAGATGATCCTTGACGTGGGCCCCAAGAGCATCGCGCACGTCAACAAGGTGCTGGAGGGTTGCCAGACGGTGCTGTGGAACGGCCCGATGGGTGCCTTCGAGATCCGCAAGTTCGCCACCGGCACCTTCGAGGTTGCCAAGAAGGTTGCCGAATTGACCAAGGCCGGAAAGATGGTCTCGGTGGCCGGCGGAGGCGATACGGTGGCCGCTTTGAACGCAGCAGGCGTCACCCAGGATTTCACCTACGTGTCGACGGCGGGCGGCGCCTTTCTAGAGTGGCTGGAGGGTCGCGAACTTCCCGGCATCGCCGCGTTGACGCGCTAGCACCGGGCGAGATCAGGAGCGCTCATGTTTGCCGACGCACATATCTACCTCGGCGTGGCCGTGGCGGGGCTGGTGAGCTTCCTGTCGCCGTGCGTGCTACCGCTCGTTCCGCCTTATCTCAGCTACATTGGTGGCACGACCTTCGATGAGCTGGCGGGCGGTGATGATGTCGACGGCAAGGTCTGGCGCAAGGTCGTGCTGGCGGCGATTTTCTTCGTCGCGGGTTTCACCACCGTCTTTGTTGCTCTGGGCGCGGGCGCATCCGTTGTCGGTCAGGTGATCCAGTCCTACCGCGGGCCGTTGAGCATGGTCGCGGGCGGCGTCATCATCCTTTTCGGCCTGCACTTCCTTGGAGTATTGCGCATTCCGCTGCTCTACAGGGAGGCGCGTATCGAGGCTCACAGCGATGGCGCATCCTTGGTTGGCGCCTATGTCATGGGCCTTGCATTTGCGTTCGGCTGGACGCCGTGCATCGGGCCGATCCTGGCCACCGTGCTTGCGCTGGCCGCCAATGAAGGCAGCATGAGCGAGGGCGTGCGCCTTCTCTTTGTCTATTCGCTGGGGCTTGGCATCCCCTTCATTCTGGCCGCCGTCGCCATCGGACCATTCCTTGGCTTCATGAAGCGTTTCAAGAAACACTTCGGCACGCTGGAGAAGGTGATGGGAGTGCTTTTGATCGCCACGGGCCTTCTGTTCCTGCTGGGTGGCCAGAACTGGCTCGGCCAATGGATGCTCGATACGTTCCCCGGGCTTGCCAGCATCGAGCGCTGGGCAACGCCCGAGAGCCTGGCGGGAGACATCCTGCGCCGCGGACAAGGCGGTCAGTGAGCGAGACTATGACCGCGACCCGTCCCATAGCCATGACCATTGCGGGCTCCGACCCATCGGGCGGGGCGGGAATTCAGGCGGATTTGAAGACTTTCTCGGCGCTCGGGGTCTACGGCGCGAGCGTAATAACCGCGCTCACGGCTCAGAACACCCTGGGCGTCACTGGCGTCCTGAAAATTCCTGCCGATTTCATCCGCGCGCAATATGCCGCCGTCGTGAGCGATCTGGCGATCGGCGCCGCCAAGACCGGAATGCTGGGCGACGAGGAGACCGTTCTGACCGTCGCCGATCTCGTAGGCAGTTCAGGCCTGCGTCCGCTCGTCGTCGATCCCGTGATGGTGGCGACCAGTGGCGACGTGTTGCTCGAGCCGGGCGCTATCGCGGCCGTACGCAAAGCCCTCATCCCGCTTGCTGCGGTCATTACGCCGAATCTGCACGAAGCAGCACGGCTGCTCGATAGTCCTGTCGCCCAATCCGAGGCCGAGGCGCAACGTCAGGCAAAGGCGCTGCTCGATCTGGGGTGCGGAGCGGTGCTGCTGAAGGGTGGTCACGGACGCGGTGCGGAGGCCATCGACTATCTCGCAACAGCGAACGGGATCACCACGCTCGCACGGCCCCGCATCGCGACGCAAAACACGCACGGCACAGGATGCACGCTGGCCGCGGCGTTGACAGCCCATCTAGCGGCAGGTGCGCCGCTCGTGGAGGCGGCGCTACAAGCCAAGACCTATCTGTGGAACGCGCTCGTTTCGGGCGCCGGAATGCGGTATGGCCGCGGCCGCGGACCTGTGGATCATTTGCATCCTCTCGCATCGCACGAGGAATAAGTGCGAAGCGCGCTGATTCCATTATCCAAATGCAACCCAGTGTTGCGATGCTGCATCGAATGCGTCAGATCGCTGGTTTTAGGGC
The DNA here is from genome assembly GCA_016793445.1 of Hyphomicrobium sp. Taxonomy (GTDB): domain Bacteria; phylum Pseudomonadota; class Alphaproteobacteria; order Rhizobiales; family Hyphomicrobiaceae; genus Hyphomicrobium_B. Next base: position 168,648 of record JAEUME010000018.1, read on the forward strand.
CATGTCCGCTTGCAAGCCAGGAGCTGATGGGCAATTGTTCCGCCCGAAGCGATCTCGTGATCGCGCCGAACTCCGGCGGGAGTGCTAAGCTCGTTTCGAGGGGAGACTCTGGAGCTGAGCTTGGCAAAAACCGGTCCGTCACATGGCGGACCGGTTTTTTGTTTTTGAGGCGAGCGTCGATCCCAGGATGCGTTGCCAGTAAGGCACAGACGCCACCTTTCTGCACGATGCCTGGGTGCGGACGCACGACGAACGTTGAGGGACATACCGCATGACAGGTATGATCTCGGCCTGGAAGATTTGTCGCGACAGGAACGCTTGGCAGGCGGGGCCGCACGGCAGGGGGAGCACTCGATGGGGATGGGAACGATTAAGCGTGCAGCACTCGGCAGCACGGCCGCGGTGCTCGCATTCGGCGGCGGCGTCTGCGCCGCCCACGCCGGAAGCTTCGCGCCGCATGAGCAGTCAACCTATTTCCTTGGCACGTCGTTCGCCGGTACCGCAGCCGGCGGGGTATTGAGTTCAATGTTCTGGAACCCCGCTGCCGTGGGGCAATTCGATGGCATCAACAGCGATTCCAGCTACTCGCTCATCCTGCCCGACAGCGAGATCACCGCCACCGGGGGCGCGCTGTACGGGACGGGATCGAGCCGTTCCAGCGGCAACATCGGCGACACAGCAGTCCTGTTGTCCAGCTATTACAGCTATCAGATCAACGACCAGTTTGTGCTCGGGCTTGGCGTCAACGCACCCTTCGGCCTGGTGACGGATGGCAAATTCGATTGGGATGGCGCCCAGCTTGCCCGCGAATCGCGGATCATTACCTACAACTTCACGCCAACCGTGGCCTATCGCATAACGCCTGGCGTGACGATCGGCGCCGGTCTTCAGATCGAATACATGGACGCGCAGCTGCGTTCGGCCATCGGTTCGCCGTTCGGGCCGACGGGCGCCATCAAGGGTGATGACGTTGCTGTCGGCTTCACCGCCGGTATCCTGTTCAACCCGGCAGCCGGCACGACGATCGGCTTGGGGTTCCGCTCCAAGGTCGAGCATGATCTTGAGGGGACGTTCCATATCAATGGCGTGCCCGTCACCAACGATATATCGGCAAACGTCGATCTGCCTGAAATCGCGACGCTGAGCTTGCGCCAGGATCTCGCACCGGACTGGACGCTGCTCGGTTCGGTCGAGTGGACCAACTGGAGCCGCCTACCCCAGCTTCAGGTCTTCTGCGAGAACGCAGGTCCTCCAGCGTGTCCGGGCGCCGGCGTGCCGTTGGAGACGCTGCCGCTCAACTGGGAGGACGGCTGGCTATTCTCAGCGGGCCTCGAGCACAAATACAATGAGCAGGTGACGCTGCGCGGCGGCCTTGCCTGGGAGAAGTCACCTATCCAGACTGCAGAGGGGCGAACCTTGCGCGTACCGGATTCTGATCGCTTCTGGCTGTCGGCGGGCGCATCCTATCAATACAGCCAGTGGACTACGTTCGATTTCGCCTATGCCCACCTTTGGGGCGAGGACGCAACCACCATACAAGGTACAGGCCCTGGCGGCGTGCCGCTCTTGGTTGGCGATGTAGAAACGAGCGTCGATATCGTCTCGGTTGGTGTGCGCTCGAAACTCGACTGGCTGCTTGGCGTCCAGTAGCCCGCCCTCAATCGATCTTGAAAGTCAGGAAGCCAGGCCCGCGTGTCTGGCTTCTTTGCGTTTGTGCAATTGCATCGAGACCGCCAACACCCAAGCCGCGAAGGTGAGGCCAGCGGCGCTATGCCCACACCGGCACCTTGCGGAAACGGGTACGACAGCGATTTCTTGGAGAGATGAAACGTCAGGCCGGCAATCTTGCGCTGTCGATCTTGCGCTCGTATTGCACCGTCTCAAGCACGGCATCGACGCGCGCCATGGCCGCTTCCAGGGCTTGGGCGATGGCAAGGGTTCGCCCGGAATGTGCCGCCTGATGCTGGCTCAACGTATAAAGATGCGCCGCGTTGCGTGCGATCTGCTCACATCCCTGGGGGTCGAAGGGATTGGCCTGCAGTGACCAGGCAATCTCGTGCAACTCCTCGGCGGTCTTGAGAATGTGATGCGGCGCCGAACCATCTTCGGCTGCGGCAGAGGCAAGCGGTCCGCGCGGTCGCGCCGTCAACTCGCTGCGCAATGCGGTGATCTGGGACTTGAGTTCCTGCAATTCGCTCTGCAATTGGTCGAGCAGAGCAGGCGGTTGGCGCAGGGACGTCTGCAGGCGGCCGATGGCGTCCTCAAGGAGCGCGCTGTCGAGCCGCCGCGCCCGGCGTCCATGCTCTGCCAAAAACCACCGCCCGCGCGCACTTTCCAGCAGCGCGGCCTCGATGGCGCGATACTCTTCGTCGGTATCGTGAGTATGGACGGGTGAAGGTTGAGTCATCAGGACTAATTTTATCCACAGATTTCAAAACCCATACGTGATTCGCGAACCGGACGGCCATGTGTTCTGGCTCAAATGCGCCACGGATCCTGTAACTGAGTCTTCCAAGCACCATTCCGCAACATCTCAAACCAAGCTGCCGCCGTGGTCGAGCGCGGCGCGAAACCCGGGCACGCCATGAGACAGGACGACAACCGGCGCGCCCATGCCCGTGCACTCTCGGTGCGCATTGCGGTGTTCTATGGCGCGCTGTTCGTCACCCTGGGCACGTATGTGCCTTTCATGCCGGTGTGGCTCGCCGCGCGTGGCCTGGGCACGGGAGAGATTTCGGCCGTTCTCGCGGTGCCATTTTTCCTCCGCGTTCTGATAACGCCGGCCCTGGCGTTGTCGGCGGACCGAAGAGACAGCCATCGTCTGTACATGATCGCGTTGGCCTGGATCGCGCTCTTGAGCGTCCTGGCGCTGTCGCAAGCTGGCGGGTTCTGGCCCGTACTGATGCTCATTGCGCCGTTGGTCATCGCCAATTCGAGCATGATGCCGCTGGCGGAGACCGTCGCCGTGCGCGGCGTCCGGGAAGCGGGTCTCGATTATGGACGCATCAGGCTGTGGGGTTCTCTGACCTTTATCGCCGCAAGCTTCTTGGGCGGCTTGCTCCTAGACCGTTTGGGAGCAGGGCAGGGTGTTTGGCTGGTGGCCTTCGGGTGTGTGTTGACCGTGATGGCCGCGCATCTTCTGCCGCGCTTGCCAGCACAAGAGCATGTGCAGGCCGGTGATCCGATGCGGGCGCCGCTGTGGCATGTGCGCGAACCGCGCCTGCTTCTGACCTCCAAGGTTTTCGTAGCGTTTCTCATCGCTGCTGGAGGAGCGCAGGCTGCGCACGCGACGATGCTGACCTACGGCACCCTCATCTGGCAGGGGCAGGGTCTGTCGGCTGGGGTCGGGGGAGCGCTGTGGGCCGTCGCGGTTTTGGCAGAGGTTGCGCTGTTTGCCGTCTCGGCACCGCTGCTTGCACGTTATGGCGCGGCGAATTTTCTGATCGCGGGCGCCGCAGTCTCGGTTGTTCGCTGGCTGGTGATGGCCTTCGATCCGCCGCTCGGCCTTCTCCTGCCCTTGCAGGTCCTCCATGCGCTGACGTATGCCGGAACGCACATCGGCGCGATCTACTTCATTGCCGGGGCGGTGCCGCCGTCTATGCAGGGCAGCGCCCAGGCGCTTTACGCGACGGTCGCCTCGGGTGTCGCCATGGGGCTTGCCACGCTTGCCTCTGGTGGGCTGCTGACGGACTTTGGAAGCGGCCTCGCCTACGCAGCCATGGCGGGAATCGCGATGATCGCCCTGGCGGCCGCATGGTTTCTCAAGCGCAATTGGCAGGGCGACCTCATCCTCAGCGGGGCGGATGCTCTGTCCTGCGGGGGCGATGCAACGCCGCAGCCGCGTCCGCCTGCTTGACCGTGCGCCGCAGCCGTCCGAATGATCGGCGCATCATGAGCTTCACCGTCACCGCGTTCTATAAATTCGTCACGATCGACGAGCCCGTGGCTTTCCGGCCTGAGGTCCTCGACGCCTGCCGCGCCAACGGCATTGTCGGCACGGTGTTGCTTGCGCATGAAGGCATCAACGCCACTGTGGCCGGCCCGGCAGACGGCATCGCCGCGTTCCTTGCATGGTTGCGCGCGGATGTTCGCTTTGGTGATCTTGTGAGCAAAGAGTCCTACGCACACAAGCAGCCCTTCGGCCGTCTCAAGGTGCGGCTGAAGCGCGAGATCGTGACGTTGGGCCGTCCTGAAGCCAATCCGAGCCGCTGCGTCGGCACCTACGTCAAGCCGCAGGATTGGAATGCGCTGATCAGCCAGGAGGACGTTGTCGTCATTGATACGCGCAATGCCTACGAGGTGAGGATAGGCACCTTCGCCGGAGCGCGTGATCCCGGCACACGCACGTTTCGCCAATTCCCCGGCTACGTGAAAGCAAACCTCGACCCCGCGCGCCACAAGCGAGTCGCCATGTTCTGCACCGGAGGCATTCGCTGCGAAAAGGCCTCAGCGTACATGCTCGCGCAGGGCTTCGAGCAGGTCTATCACCTGGAAGGCGGTATCCTGAAGTACCTGGAGAGCGTGCCGCAGCCCGAAAGCCTGTGGCATGGCGAGTGCTTCGTGTTTGACGAGCGCGTCGCGCTCGGTCATGGCATTACGCTTGGCAACCACGTGATGTGCCCGGCGTGCGGTGGTCCTACCTTGAAGGATGAGACGGCGCCGCGCGATGCGCACGGCGTGCAGCTTTGCGCGGATTGTGCAGCACGCGCTGCGCCTTGAGCGCGGGTTGCCGGATGTGCGCTGTTCAGCCCCACAATGCGGGCTCGGGTGGAGACATGACGCCACCTTCAATGCGGATGGCAGGCGCGCGGTCACGTGCAAGCAGCAATGGGCCGTCGAGATCGACCCACTGCGCGTCTTGCGCGAGCAGCATCGCCGGGGCGACGGCAAGCGATGTCGCCACCATCGATCCGATCATGATGCTGAAACCGGCCGCTTCAGCTTCGCGTTTCAAGGCGAGGGCCTCCGTCAGTCCACCAGCCTTGTCGAGTTTGATGTTGATCGCGTCGTAGAGGCCCTTAAGGCGCGAAAGGTCGGCGCGTGTGTGCAGGCTCTCGTCGGCGCACACCGGAACGTGACGGCTGATGGTGCGGAGCACGTCGTCGCAATCCGCCGGGAAAGGTTGCTCTACGAGTTCCACGGCGGCTTGCGCGGCTGCGGCAAACAGCGCCTCGGCCAGATCATGGGGCCAGGCTTCGTTGGCATCGGCTATGAGGCGTGCATCAGGGCGCGCGGCGCGCACCGCCAGCATGCGGTCCGCGTCTCCCGCACCGCCGAGTTTCAGCTTTAGCAACGGGAGATCGCGGACCTGCGCCGCCTTGGCGGCCATGGTCACGGGGGTATCCAGGCTCAGTGTGAAGGCGGTCAGAACCGGACGGAGCGCGCCAAAACCGGCGAGCGCGGCAACGCTGGTGTGCTGCTGTTTGGCCTCGAGATCCCACATCGCGCAGTCGAGCGCGTTGCGCGCCGCGCCGGCGGGCATGCGTTTCAGCAGCTCTTCACGCGTGGAAAAGTCTGTCAGCCTGGGCAGTTCGGCAAGGGTGCCGGCAATGCTCTCGCCATAGCGCGCATAGGGTACCGCCTCGCCGCGTCCGGTATACGTGCCGTCGGTGACGCTAACACAAACGACGTCTGCGGCCGTCTTTGCCCCGCGCGAGATCGTGAAGGCCTCCTTCAGCGGCCAGCTCTCATGCGTTGCGGTGATCGTTGGCGTGGTCGCGGGGTTGCGCATAGGGGCGCGATCCATATCGGCGGGCGTTGTTGACCACGCGCGGCGCGTCGTGCGTTGCGCTCTTCAGATGGCGCGGCCTGCCGCGTGTGCCAGGAAAAGATAGACGCGCCCCGTATCGGAAACCAGGTGCGTGTGCGTCAGACGGCCGGAGGCATCCCGCGCGTCGGCTTCCTTGATGATGCGCTCGAAGTCGGAAAGATACCGCTGCACGGTCTGCGCCAGCGCCGCGTCCGCCTTGATGCGGCGCGAGACCTCATCGAAGACGATGCGCGTCTCAGGCGTATAGATCGAGCGCACCATGATGTTGCGTTGTCCGGCGCGGAAGCGGTTCCAGATGGCGGATGCCGTGGCCGCATCAATGGCGCGAGAGATAAGGCCGACGTCAAGCTGGAAGGGTTGGGCGCTGGCGGCATGCGTGTCGTCATCGTGGGACGCGCGCGCGAGCAGGTCGCCGAGAGACCAGCCTTCGCGATCGGTTCGCGACGAGGGGGCAGCGCGCCCGCGCGAGGTCTCCACCGAGGGCGCTGGTGGCGTGGGAGGAGGAGTGCTGGACGCGGGGCTTGAAAGCTGGCGGCTCGCAGGCAAGGGTGGCGAGGGCGGCGCGGTCATCTGAGCCTGGACCGGCGCCGGCTGCGGCGGCATCACATCGCGCAAGCCGGTGGTCCGGGCCGAGAGCTGGTTGAGCTGGTCGAGGGCCTTGAGCTGATCCTGCAGCGCGCGCCGCATGGCTTCTGCCGTCTCGCGCGTAGCTGTGGGCAGTCGCGCGGCCTCCTCGCGGATGCGCACCTGCTCGGCAGCCAGTTGTGAGGCCGCCTCGGCTGCCTTGGCGCGGGCTTCTTCGGAGGCGGAGGCCAGGCGCGTGGACAGGCTGGCGAACTCGCGGGTCATCTCGCCGGACGCGTCGCTGAAGCGGTTCTTGAGGTCGCTCAGGGTGCGGTCGCTTTCGGTGCTGGTAATGGTGCGCACGCGCTCCAACTCGGCCAACAGCTCGCGGGACCGGCTCTCGGTGTCCTGCTTCAATTCCTGAGAGATGGCGCGGGCGCGGCTCTCGATGGTTTCGAGCGAGCCTTCGAGCGTGTCGGAGTAGTCGTTGAAGACCTTCCCGATCTCGTCTGCCTTGCCGGAGAACCGGTCGAGTGTGCGCGAAATTTCCTTGTGACGCGTCTGCAGCGTCGAGTCGATCTTGAAGTTGGCGGCTTCCAGCGCGTTGGCCGCCTTCAGGATCGATTGGCCCTGGTTTTCGAACCGGTTCGTCACACCATGGATCTGGTCGAGCAGATTTTCCGAGACCGACTTCAGCATCTCCGACTGGCTGGCAAGACCTTCGATGGCCTTGAGCGATTGACGCGTGATGCTCTCACTGGTGCGGCGCACGGAGTTGATGCCGTTCATCACCGACTCGTCGAGGTCCATCGCCTGCCGCGTAATCGTATCCCGGAAGGAGGATGCGTGGCTTTCGAGCGCGCTGGTGAGCAGCGCGGCCTTCTCGTTCACCGCCTGATCGATGGCGCTGGTCGATCTGAGGATCTGCGAGTCGAACAATTCCAGACGTTTCTGGAAGGCGTCGTCGAGCGACTTGGTGCGCTCCACGAGTTGAATGTCGAGCGCCTGGGCGCGGTTCGACAAGGTGGTATCGAGGGCCTTGGCGTACTCCTCGAACACGGTCTGCAGGTTTTCGGTGCGGTTGCCGAGCGTCGTGTCGAGCGTCTGCATGTAGCTGTCAAAGGCGACACGCATCTGTTCGGTGCGGTTGCCGAGCGCCGTGGAGAACGCCGTCGTGTAGTCTTCGAGCACCGTCTGAAGTTGTTGGGTGCGGGTGCCCAAAACATTCTCGAAGCGGCCCGTGGAGGAGGCAAGCGAGGTCTCGAGGGCCGACAGGTTCTCGCCCGCGCCCTTGATGATGCCTGCCAGCGTGACCTGCTGGGTGGACAGCTTCTCGATGAGCGTGGGGATTTCGGTGCCGAGCGTGCGCAGCGTGTCGGTCACGCTGGTGGAGGTGTTGAGCAGGGCATGGCGTTCGCCCGTCAACTCCTGGATAAGTCCGCGGATGCGGCGCTCGTTCTGCTCGTAGGAGCGTTCCAGATCGGCAACCTGGTTATGGACGAGCGCTTCGAGTTCGCCTGCGCGGCCGAGCGCGCGGCTCACCGCATCGTTCATGAACGACACCTGCCGGCGGACCGCCTGGCCGAGGCTTGCAATCGACTGCTCGGCATTGCGGTCGGGCTCGGCAAGACGGATGGCCACCTCGGTCATGGTCGAGGAGCGCAGCGCGAGCGAGGCCACGTGCCAGTTGAGCAGCGCCAGCAACCACACGATGGCGATGGGCACGAGAATGGCCGCCGCAATGGTGAAGGTCGTCGGGTTGAGGAGGATGGAGGTCAGGCTCGCGCCGTCCATCCACATCGGGGCGATGGTGTAGAGGCCGAAGACGCACCCGGCCAACGCCCACAGCGCGCTGGCGATGGCGGCGGTGCGGAACACCTTGGTCGACGGCTTCTGTTCGAGCGCATAAATTAGCCCGCCGATGCTGGGCACATCATCGTTGGCGGCAATCTTACTGCGGACGGGGCCTGCAGGCCTGCGGCGGGCAACGCGCCGGGCTGGCGGTTCGGCGCTGGTCTCGGAGTTTGCGGCGGCGGCTTTGCCTGAAAGCGGCGGCGGCGTGGTAGGGCCCGTCGTGGTTGTCTCGTCTGCCGAGCTGTCGTTGGGCTCCTCGGACGCGCTGTCCTCGCTCCGGCCGGTCAAGGCCATGAGCTTGGTCATCTGATCTTGCGGCAATGCCATTGCGCACGTCCCCCGAAACGCATTCACGTCCCCGGGCCCCCCATTTGACCTCGAGGTAGTCTCACCTTGTCCCGTTCCCGAGCCAAAGATTAGGCTACTTTTCCTCCCTGCACCAAGCAGAATCAGCCGCGTGTCCCCTGAACGTTCGGGCGCTGGAGACGGCCCATAAAGCTAGGTTATGCAACCAGAATCTCATATGGGCAGCGTGCTGCTCATGTCGCTTGGCATTCAGGCAAAAAGAAGGGCTGACGCGCGGGTGCGCGCAAGTGCTCGGACGTTACCAAAGAGTTGCGGCAAACGAGACAATCCAACTTCTTGGTTTTACTGCCATTTAGTTGCGGCATGAGACGATCCTTGCCATGCGCGCCGGACCACAGTCCTAATTGGATGGCCGGACCGCGCCGGCAGGAGGTTGTTCCCATGGATCACGCGGCGGTGTTGAGCGAAGTGCGCAGGCCTTCCTCCGGCGCTGGTGACGCGCTGCAACTTGACCCCGTCGATTTGAAGCACCTGCGGCGGTACACGCTGGGTGATTCGAGCCTTGAGCGCGAAGTGCTGGACTTGTTCCTTGCGCAACTGCCCGCCACCATCGCCGCGCTTAGTGCCGCCCGCACCGATAAGGACTGGAAGGTCGCCGCTCACACCCTGAAAGGGTCCGGGCGCGCTGTGGGCGCCTGGCGCATTGCCCGCATTGCCGAGCAGGCGGAGTATTCCCAGGGGATTGCCAATCCGGCGCACGTCAAGGAGACCCTCGGTCTTCTGGAGGCTGCGGCCAAGGAAGCGAAAGACTTCATCGCCGCAGCCTATGGCTGACGCTTCCACCGGCTTGGTTACCCGCTGGTCTGTCAGTTAACCGCCCATGCGGCGGATCGCTCGCATGGCGAAAGCGTGGCTTGAAATCGCTGTCCCCGAAGACTAATCCTGCCCGCGCACCCGTTGCCGCCCTGGCTTTGCCAGCCTGCGGGGCGCGGCCCGTGCGACATCCTGCGACACTATGGACCTCGGCACCGGCGCGTGTTTGGTCCTGACTGAACTGAAATTGCGGAGCGGCGAGCGCCTCATGGCCAAGATCACATTCATTCAACCCGACGGGCAGGCGCAAACTGTCGAAGCCGAGGCGGGGCTTACCGTGATGGAAGCCGCCAAGTTGAACAACGTCCCCGGCATCGAGGCCGAGTGCGGCGGTGCGTGCGCCTGCGCGACCTGCCATGTCTACGTCGATGAGCTCTGGCGCGAGCAAACCGGTAAGCCATCCGAGATGGAAGAGGACATGCTCGACTTCGCCTTCGACGTGCGCGACGAGAGCCGCTTGAGCTGCCAGATCCGAGTTACCGCAGATATCGACGGCTTGGTCGTGCGTGTGCCTGCCAAGCAGTTCTGAGCGCGCCCAGCTTTAGCGCCAATTGACGGAGACGAGAGGCGATGAGCCCGCAAGATCAAGCCGCACCTGCGGCCCTTGAAACAATCGAGACGGATTGTGTCGTCATCGGCGCGGGGCCGTGCGGGTTGTTTGCCGTTTTCGAGTTGGGTCTGCTCGACATCAAGGCGCATGTCGTGGACATTCTCGACCGCCCCGGCGGCCAGTGTGCGGAACTCTATCCTGAGAAGCCGATCTACGATGTGCCGGCTCTGCCCATCGTCACCGGTCAGGAACTTACCGACCGGCTCATGGAGCAGATCAAGCCGTTCGGACCACAGTTTCACTATTCCGAGCGAGTCGATGGGCTGAGCCGCCTGGAAGACGGCCGCTTCCGCCTTCTCACCGATGCAGGCACGGAGTTCATCACGAAGGTAGTCGTCATCGCCGCAGGCGGCGGGTCCTTCATGCCCAAGCGTCCCCCTCTCGATGGCATTGAGAACTACGAAGGCACGAGCGTGTTCTACGCCGTGCGCAAGATGGAGGTCATGCGCGGGCACGATGTCGTCATCGTTGGCGGCGGCGATAGTGCGCTCGACTGGACGCTGAACCTTCAGCCCATCGCCAACAGTCTGACGCTGATTCATCGCCGCGACGACTTCCGCGCTGCACCGCATTCGGTTGAGAAGATGCGCGCGCTGGTGGCGGAGGGCAAAGTGCGTTTGATGATCGGTCAAGTGACGAAGATCAACGGTGACGGCGCCAACCTGCAAAGCATCGCGGTGAAGACGGCGGCCGGCGAGGAGACGGTTCCCTGCACCGCCATGCTGCCCTTCTTCGGTTTGACCATGAAGCTCGGGCCTGTCGCGGAATGGGGCCTCAACCTGCATGAAAACCTTATTCCCGTGGACACGGAAAAGTTCGAGACCAGCGCGCCCGGCATCTTCGCGATTGGCGACATCAACTGGTATCCGGGCAAGCTGAAGCTCATCCTGTCGGGCTTCCACGAAGCGGCGCTGATGGCCCAGGCGGCACAGCGCATTGTCTATCCGGGGAAGAAGGTGCTGTTCCAATACACCACATCGTCTTCCAGCCTGCAGAAAAAGCTGGGTGTGAAGTAGTCCGACCGCCTGGGAGACGCATGCGCGTGCGGTTCTTTCCTGTGGATGGGGCGCGCGCGGATTTTTGTGTTCCTGCAACCTCTTGTAACGTGCGGGCGGTGCGTGCTTCGCGGCGCGCTGCCGCCAATCAGCTTGCAAAGGTTAGCGCTCATGAGCACGTGCCGCTGCTGCGGGCAGGAGATCGCGTCCGCCGCCAACACCGTCATCCGGGTCGACGAAGCGTTGCTCGCGCTGTGCAATCGCGCGCACGAGGAAGCACGCCTGCGCTCGGCGCTGCAGGTCGAGATCCTGCATCTGGCGTGGGCGATGGTGCAGACGCGCGAACTGCACGAAATCTTCGAAGCCTTCGGTTGTCCGGTCTGGGCTTTGAGCGAAGCCTTGGAAGGCGAACTTGGTGCGGCCAGCGGCTCCGGGGCTGGAGCGCCGCGCACGTCCGCACAGATGAAGATCCTCTTGGGCCGGGCGGAAGCGCACGCGGGCCGCGACGGTCGGACCTATGCCGGTTCTCACGACGCGGCGGCCGTGCTCGTCCATGAAGCGGAGGACCTTACCTCTGCTGCCTTTATGCGCCGCGCGATGGCAAGCGGGCTGGCGGGCGGGGCTGACGGCGAGAGGCAATTTGGTGATGAAGCCGCCATGCCCAAATCCTCCAGCCACGAGTTCGCGCCGACGTTCACGGTGGCGGATCTGGCGAGATCGCTCGAGCAGGCGTGGCCGGGGCGCATTACCCAAGGCCCGCACACGCGCGACGAGGCCCGCGATTTGGGTGGACGTGACTTAGGCGTGAGTCCGTTGGCTCAAGGAGCCAGCGACGCGTTCGTGCGCCCGGCAGCACGTTGGTCGCGCACGGGTAGCGAGGCGCAACGTGATCGCGATACTTCAGCCATTTTTTCTCGTGCAGGACGCAATGACCATGACGCTGAGAGGGTCCGTTCCCTTGGCGCCGTCGATGGCAACGGCTCCCATTATGGCAATGTTTCCGAGAGCGACCGCGAGCGGGAGCGTATCCGGTACGCGACAACCCGGGACACGTACGACAGCGGCGCGGGCGACAGGGATGAACGCAACAGAGCCACGCGTGAGAGAGCCGGGCGCGAGAGGGCCGAGCAAGAGCGCAGCGCGCGCGACAAAGAAGTAATGCGCACGCTCACGGCGCGGCTTGAAAAGCAGGAACGCTTGCTGGAGCAGCTTGTGCAGGCGTTCAGCAGTTATAGGCGCAGCAGCGATGAACGCCGGCGCGCCGGGGAGCGCGATGCGGCGGCTGCGTCGCAAGACGCGGCGCGCGAGGCACACGATGACACCGAACGGGCGCGCCAGAGCCGCCGTGCCAGAGCGCACGCCCGCTGGCGGCGGCGCCGGTCCTGGCGCAGTCTTCGCTCCTGGCGCAAGAGGAACCGGGAGGGGGGAAGCGAATGGATGCGGGGTTGGGGGACCTCCAGGTCCGTCAACGCGCGCGATGACGAGGGCCGGGACAAAGGGCGCGATGACCGGCGTCTCCGCGAGGTGGCACCTGCAAACCCAGACACACACACTACAGACAGTGGAGAGCGCGCGGCAACGACGTCGCTCCCGTATGTTGACCAGCGAGCGCAGGCCATGTTTGAGCGTGAACCGCGTCGGGGGTTTGACATCGAGAATGAAGCCGAGCCCGAGTTCGACACCGAGGAGGCCGATGTGCCAACTTCGGGCGAGCGGGAAAAGCGCTTCTATCTGGCACTCGATGACGACATCGAACGAGCGCCGTCGATCGGCTCGCGCACCGCAGCCTATCTGTCGCGTGCAGGCATCCACACGGTGCGCGATCTCTTGACGTGCAACGTCGAGCAGGCGGCCGTGCAAATCGGCGTGCGCTACATCACCCCGCAACGTCTTTCGCTCTGGCAGGCGCAGGCGCGGCTGGTGTGTACCGTGCCGTGGCTGCGCGGCACGCATGCCCAGCTTCTGGCTGGTGCGGGTTTCGACACCATCGAAAAGATCGCCGCAGCGGACAAGGCTGCCGTGTGCGCGGCGATTCTGCAGTTTGCGGGCACGCGCGATGGGCAAAGCGTTCTGCGTTCAGGTGCGCCGCCTGACATCGAGCGCGTCGGCCGTTGGGTCGAAGCGGCAAGCCTTGCCGAGCCGGCGCGCGCCGCGGCCTGAGTCCTGAGCGATCCCGGCGGCGCGACAGGTGCATCTGTGCTTCCGACAGGTGCTGAGTTTCAGGTTAGCGCTGCGCACTGATGCGCTGGGTCCCGGGTCGGCGCTCCGCCGGATTGCATCCGGCTTCGCTTGCCCGGGATGACAAGATGATGGTGTCATTCCGCCCCAGCATTTTTCTCTCCTTGTTATCCCGGCCGCGCGTTTCTTCCCTCTTTGTCATCCCGGCCGAGCGTTAGCGAGCGCCGGGACCCAGAAGGCTTGACGCGATGTTGCGATGAGATGGTCTTTCAGCCTTTGGCGCGCAGAATGCTCGCCAACCTCTGGCGAAGTGGCTTGGGAATGGCGGCCATGGCGTGCTTGAGCCGGCCGCGCAGCGTATCGAGATAGATCCGCGCGTAAGCCCGGCCCTTCAGCGAGAAGGGGAGCGTCCAATCGTTCACGCCGGCCGAGCCGTCGGTCCAGTCGCGCTTATAGTCGTCGCCTGGCGCCATGAGGTCGTAGACGGCAATATCCTCATCGAAGGCGTCGCGGATGCAGCGTTCCATCAAAAGCGCGCCGACGCCGGCCTTCTCAAACGCCAGATCGAACACGATGACGTGGACCGCGAGACGGCCTTTGCAGGCGAAAGAAACATCGAGAGCAGCGGTCTCACCATTCGACAGCAAACGGGAGACGATACAGCCCGCAGGATGGGAGGCAGCCTCCGCCGCGTCGGCGAAGAAGCGGCGCATACGCGCATCGGAAAGCGCGTGCGAGACAAAACCGCGGCTGGCAAGCCACGCGCTTTTGAGTTCGATCGCGGTCTGCGCACCCGCACGCGCCATTGAGCCGCCGTATAGCCGTTCGAAGCGAACCTCGCCTTGGTCTTCCAAGCGGCGCATGTAGCGGCGGCGGTTGCGGCGGGACTTTGTGGTGAAGCGCTGTTCACAGGCCTCAAACGTCTTCGCGGAGGCAAGATCGAGGCAAGGCGCGATCTGCGGATTTGATCCTCGCGCACCGATTTCAAGCATCAAAGGCGCAACCCGCGCATCCTCGCGCACGCGGCGCAGGCGCATGATGTCGGCGTTGGCATGGGCGCGCAGATAAGCCCAGCCTGCGCGCATGATGTCCATGGCGTCCGGCGTGTCGTCGATGAGCACATCGCCATACTGGCTGACGGGCTCGCCCATCCAGAAGATCTGCGTGATGCCGCGCACGCGTTCGCTGACCAGCGGCCAGACCATCACGAGCTTGCCGTCGCGCCAGCCTGTCAGCGTGCAGAGTTTCAAACCAGGGATGCCGCCGGGTGAGCTGCCGAGATAATGATTGGCCCAGTGCCAATTCCAGTTGAAAGTCTGAAAGACCTGGGCGGAGGTGCCCGCGCGCGCGAACAGTCCGGTCCACGCGCCTTCCAGGGCATCGAATGCCGCGCGTGTTGTGATGAGCTCAAACGAGACCGGAAGCGTACAGGCGCGGGCCGCAATCAGCTGAGCGGGCGCGGGTACAACGTCCAAGGTCATCGAAGCTGCGGGCGCCGGCGCGATGCTGGCCGGGACTGTGGCAAGAGACATGGGATGCAGCGCAAAGCCGATTGTTGCGGACAACGCAACATTAGGGCGGCCATCCTAGCGAGAGCTTACTTCCAGCGGGGCGCACGCACGTCTGGTTAGCAAGATGCAACCGCGCGCTTCAAATGTGGGCGATTTCCAGAAACGCGAGTGCAAGACTTGCAAGACCCAGCACGAGCACGGCGAAGCGGCCTCGGCGGAACGGGGCAGCCGTGCCCCAGACCAAAGGTGACAAAAGTCCAGCAGCAAGTGACAGGTTGACGGCAATGAGCCCGGCGGGGCCTATGCCGCCCCGCGCTTGCGGTGTCAAAAGCGTCGCGAGCGCTCCCAAGGCTATTCCCGCAAGCAGGCAGCCGGCGATGCGGGGCCAGAAGCGCTGCGCATCGCGGTGCAGACCGAGGATGCGCAGAGTGGTGTTCGGGAGGACAATCAATGCCAATCCGGCCGCGCCCTTGAACGCAACTTCAAACCAGATCAACTGCTCCATCGCCGGTCCTAGTGCTCCAGCGTGGGATTGGCCTGCATCTTCTTAGCATACTCGCTGTCGCCGCTATTGGTCGAGCCCAGCGATCCGAAAATGCCCTGATCCTGTGCGGGGGCCTGGGGCGGAGGGGTATAGTCGCCGGCCAGATGGCGGGTCAGGGCCGCCTTGATCTGCGCGACCTTTTCCTCGCTGCAGTAGCCCTCACCCTGGCCGGCAACGGCCTTGGTGACTCCGTTGAAGGCGGTGTCGTAGATCTTGCCGAGCTGATCGACTCCCGCCGGGTTGGCCGCGCCTTCGGCCGCGAGGAACTGGGTGCGCAGTTTCACGGGATCGAAATTATAGCCGCACTTGAGCGCGCGCGCGGACGTGCTCCCCACCTGGAGAGCGCGGCCGGTGGGATCGGACTGCGCTGGCGCTGGCGCGGGTGAAAGGGCGCTTGTCGACATACCCGGCAGACTTGCGCCGCATCCGCCAAGCGCGGCGAGTGCAACTGCGAACCCTGCGGCTGCGAGAATGGTCTTCATCATGGTCTTTTGTCCCCCGGGCCCTTGCACCGCCCCGTGCCTCACCCTGCACGGCCGCACTCACGGGCCCATGGGTTGGGAGATTTGACCCGCGCGCGCGGTGCGGTCAACGTTTTTTGCGCCTATTTCCACGTCATGCGCCGATTTCAGGGGCACGAATCAGCGCATCAGATCACGTGTTGCGGCGTCCAGCCCTTCCAGGGTCAGCGGATACATACGACCGGAGAATAATGTGCGTATGAGTCCGATGGACGGGGTCCAGTCCCAATACGTCTCAGGAACCGGGTTGAGCCAGACAGCGTGCTTGTAGATGTCGGTGACACGGCGCAGCCAAAGCGCGCCGGGTTCCTCGTTCATATGCTCGACCGAGCCGCCCGGTACCGTGATCTCGTACGGGCTCATGGAGGCATCGCCGACGAAAATCACCTTGTAGTCAGCCGGGTAGGTGTTGAGCACCTGCCATGTTGGTGTCTTGTCGGTCCAGCGGCGCGCGTTGTCCTTCCAGACACCTTCATACAGGCAGTTGTGGAAGTAGTAGTATTCCAGGTGCTTGAACTCGGTGCGCGCCGCCGAAAACAGTTCCTCGACGTCCCTGATGTGATCGTCCATCGAGCCGCCCACGTCGAAGAACATCAGCAGCTTCACCGCATTGTGCCGCTCGGGGCGCAAGTGAAGATCGAGGTAGCCTTTCTCGGCGGTCCCACGGATGGTGGAATGGAGATCGAGTTCGCTTGGTGCACCGGTGCGCGCGAACTGGCGCAAGCGCCGCAGCGCGACCTTGATGTTGCGCGTCCCGATTTCGGCGGTACCCGCCAGATCCTTGAACTCGCGTTTGTCCCAGACCTTGATGGCGCGCCGGTGCCGGCTTTCCTTCTGCCCGATGCGCACGCCCGCAGGATTGTAGCCATAGGCGCCGAAGGGCGAGGTGCCGCCCGTGCCGATCCATTTGTTGCCGCCCGAGTGGCGTTCTTTCTGCTCGGCGAGCCGCTTCTGCAGCTCTTGCATGATCTTGTCCCACCCGCCCAGCTCTTCGATCTTCTTCTTGTCCTCTTCGGACAGATGAAGCGCGGAGACGAGGCGTAGCCAGTCTTCCGGGATCTCGGCGGTACCGGCGTCCGCCATCAGGTCGAGGCCCTTGAAGACGTGCCCGAATACCTGATCGAAACGGTCGAGATTGCGCTCATCTTTCACGAGCGCGGCGCGGGCGAGATAATAAAAATCCTCCACACGCTGTCCCGCGACGCCGGCTTCGACGGCCTCAAGCAGCGTGAGATACTCCTTGAGCGTCACAGGGAGCTTGGCGGCCTTGAGCTCATGAAAGAAGGTTGCAAACATGGGATGGCAGATTAGGGCGTCGCACGGGCAGGGGGAAGGGTGGCGATAGGCTACGGCTTGCCGCATGTAGCGCTCAACCCAACGAATGTCCCGGAAAACGTGGTTCTCCCGTTTGAGGCTCCAGATTTTTGACCATCGCTCACCACAAAGAAAATAGGCCGCCTCGGGGGAGAGGCGGCCTTAAGGGACGGGTGGTGAAAATGGCTTGCTTTAAAAATTGATGAGGGCGCCGATGCCGACCCACTGGAAGTCTTCGGCAGCAATCGGAGCGCCGCCGTCGATGAGATTGTCCACGCTGGCGTGGCGGTACTTGACCCACACCGACATGGCGGCCGCGTCGATCTCTTGGACTGCACCCAGACCCCACACGCTGAGGTCCGAGCCTGTATTGGCGCCGTCGTTATTCATCAGGTATTCGCCGTAGAACACGGTGTGGCCAAGCGAGGAGAAGCGCTGGCGCAGACCGCCCTTGAAATACCAGGTCGTGGAGTCATCGAAGGCCACTTCATCGGAGTCAAAGCTCCCCCAGTTGGCCAAGCCGAAGAGGCCGGTGCCGATGTGCTGAATGTACAAGCCGGCCTGGATGTATTTCGTCGTATCGATGCCATTGGAGCCCTGGACGTCGAAATCGTCGCTCTCAGAATAGGCGCCGGCGGCCGCGATGCGAAAGCCGGCGAACTCACCTGCGTAGCGCGCTGCGACATCCCAGAAGTCATCCTCGCCCCAGGATGCGGACGCCGAGAAACCGCCAAAGGATGGCGTATCGTAACGCACGGCGTTGAGGGGCACGCCGTTGCAGTCGCCCCAGGTGCAGCCGCCGGCTTGACCCCAGGTGACGTTGGTGAGCAGGCCGGTTGCGGCGTTGCGCACGAAGAAGCCGTTTGCGTCGAATGCAACCCAGTTGGCCGACACGAGCGAGCCCGAGCCGTCGACCAGCATGGCGGCATTATCGGAGGCTTGGGAGAGCTTGCCGACCGACAGCTTGCCAAGCGTCTCGCTCTTGATGAACCAATAGGACTGGAGTGCGCTGACGGAGCCGGGGTTGCTGCCATTATTGTTGAACTGATCGAGCGTGAGGCCGTCCGCGCTCAAGGCCTCGAGTTGAAGGACGTAGCCAGCCGACCAGCCCGGGGTGATGTTGGCTTGACCCGAGAACCGGACGTGGCTGCCCAGCGTGTTCCCGATGTCGTGGACGTAGACGTTCTGCTCACCGCCGTCATCCCACCAGGTGACCTGCTGGTTCACCCAGCCGGAGATTGTAAGGGAGACCTTCCGGTTGCCCTTGCGGGCCGTGGTGGCTTCAAGCTCGGCGACGCGCTCTTCAAGGTCAGCGCAGCAGTCTCCGCCGAAGTCGGCAGCTTGGGCGTTTGAAGTCAGGCTTCCCGCCAACAGCCCCGCGACTGCCAGCGCACTCAAATGCAACTTCCTCATGTACTCCAAACTCCGCCTACTACGACTGACGCCTTCGCGGGGGGGGGGCGGCTATCTACGCGCCGCCTGGTCCGGTCTGGTAGTGCCCTCTCGCGTTCCTTGCTTCTTGCCCAGCCCGCCAGCTGGGGAATGGCGATCTCCCGGCTAAATCGCGAATGCCCGGGCAGTCCCCGAATCACCCAGCGTGGCAATAGCTTAATCAAATTGATTGGGAGGCGGAACAGCTACAGGGCAGTTCTCCCCCGCTTTACAACCGCTTAGTGACACAAAAACTACGTTCGAGTGTTGATAACTTCACGTAATAATTTCAGTTGGTTACGCGAAATATCGGCCCTGCCGCCAGGGCGTTATCCACAGACACCCTTTTGCCCGCCGCTTTTCAAGGATGATGTTGCCCGTCACGGCCGTTGTTGCTTGGCCGGATGGTTCTGGATAAAGCGCCGCGAGGCAAAGGCAAGGAGGACAATCACCAGGGCGGTTGAGTGCGTCATCAACACAACCGAAGGTCGCGATTGGAACGTCGCTAGAACGAAGTGCTCGTAAAAAGTATAATGGAACCGGTTAGCCTGCCCATACGTTAGGCGGTACTGCTCATGCATGGAGTCGACCAGGGTGTAGGCTGTCACGAGCGCGTTGCCGTTAATCCATTCGAACGCGGCGATACCGGCAACGGTCAGTGTCTTGGCGACGACGCTGAGGGTTTCCACTGCGTGATCATACAGGAGCAGCAACGCAAAGATCGCGATGTGAACGGACACGAAGAACTGCCAAAGAAAATCGATCTGGCTACGCACATCCATGATCGCCTGGATGAGCGCCTCTTCCGATGGACCAGCCACGGGACACTCCTACGGTTATTCCACCCTCGCGGCCACCTTAGCCCACCCTGTCGGCAGTGCCATCACTCCTCCGCGGCCTTTTGCCAGAGCAAGCCTGCCAAGGGCGCCGATGCAACACCTAAAGCACCCAGAGCTTAACCATCCCGGAGCCAGCCACATTGGAGCCAACTCCCTTGGGGCCATGAGAAAAAACGCCACATTCGATTGTTACGCGCACTTCCTGCGGGGTGATGTATTGGTTGGTCTGCACCAAACAATTCGGGTTTCCGGCAACCGCCGATGTCGGTGAAGGTGGCAGCAAACGGCATGCATGATCAGGGGATGGACCGCCGTGCGGTCCTGGAGTCGGCGCTCACCTGGGCGGCGCTGATGGCAGCAGTGCGCGATGTGGCGCGCTTTGGCCTGTCGAGTGAGGCATGGGCGGCGGACGAGGCCGCACCCTCCGGCGGCGGGACCGAGCCGCCTGCTGCCTCCAAGCCGTTTTCCTCCGATGCGATAAAAGAGATGGCGCACCGTCTGGCAGCCACGGACTTCAGCCAGCCCACGATCGAGCTGCCGGCGCCGTTCAACAAACTCTCTTACGATCAGTATCGCGATATCCGTTTCAAACCCGAACAGGCGATCTGGCGGGGCGAAAAGCTCGATCTGGAGATTCAGCTTTTTCCGCTTGGCTGGCTCTACGACATGCCGGTCGAGATCTGGCTGGTGGAAAACGGACAGGCGCGCAAGCTCACGGCGGACAGCAAGCTGTTCACGCTCGGGCCGCTCGTTGGCAACGGGCCCGACAATGCACCGTTCGGCTTTTCGGGCTTCCGAATCCATGGCCCCATCAATCGCGCCGACTATCTTGACGAGTACGTCGTGTTTCAGGGCGCGAGCTATCTGCGCGCCGTTGGACGCGGTGAGAACTACGGCGCCTCCGCGCGCGGTCTGGCTATCAATACGGCGCGCGCGGGCGGCGAGGAGTTTCCGTATTTCCGCGGGTTCTGGATCGAGAAGCCAACCGCGGGGCAGGCCGGGATCATCGTGCACGCGCTGCTCGACAGTTCCTCGCTTGCGGGTGCCTTCCGGTTCCTCATTGAGCCGGGCGAAACGACGCTGATGGATGTCGACGTAACGCTTTTCACGCGTAAGAACATCCCGCACATCGGGTATGCGCCTTTGACGAGCATGTACTTGACGAGCCCGGCCAACCTGCGCCGGCTCAACGATTTCCGCCCCTCCGTTCATGACAGCGACGGGCTTGCGGTGTTCAACGGCAGCGGCGAGAGGCTGTGGCGTCCGCTCATCAATCACAAGACGCTTCAGATCAGCGCCTTCGTCGACAAGGATCCCAAGGGGTTCGGATTGGCGCAGCGCCAGCGGGACTTTCATGCCTACGAGGACCTGGAGGCGCATTATGAGCGCCGCCCGACGGTTTGGGTCGAGCCCAAGGGCGCGTGGGGCGAGGGTGTCATCGAGCTGATAGAAATTCCTGTTGATGTGGAGATCCACGACAACATCGTCGTCTTCTGGAAGCCCGCGAAGGCACTCGAAGCAGGTGCGCAGTACGATTTTTCCTATCGCCTCAACTGGGGCGAAGCAGTGCCGGCCGCCTGGAGCGGCGCCTGGGTGGCGGCTACCCGCGTGGGCCAGGCCAAGACGGCAGGTAGTACATTGTTTGTCATAGATTTTGCCGGGCCGGCGGTGAAAGATCTGCGCGACATGCCGGTCTGCGATCTGACCCAGAATGCCGGTCAAACGTCGAATATCGTTGTGCAGAGAAACCCGGAAATTTCGGGCATCCGGGTGAGTTTTGAATTGAACCCGGACGGGGCCGAACTCGTTGAGTTGAGGTGCGCATTGAAGGCGGGGGATCAGTGGATTTCTGAAAGCTGGATGTACCGATGGACCAAGCCGTAAACGAAAACTTCAAAGGTTCGCTTCCGGTCCGTGAGGCTCACGACGTGGGCTTTGCGCATTTGCCTGAGCCTGCGCCCCTGATGATGCCGGAGCAGGACTTCTCGCAAGTCCTTGCGCAGGCTGCTGAACCACGCAGGCGGGTTTACTGGGTCCCGCGTGCGGCGGTGTTTGCCGGTGCAGGCGTTCTTACCGCCGCGTTCGCGTCCGAGCTCTTTTCTATTTTGGCCTTCGGCCAGATGACGCCGCTTCAGTTCGTGTTTCTGGTGCTCTCGACAATTGCTTTCGGCTGGATCGCACTAGGTTCTCTCAGCGCCGCCTTGGGTTTTCTGCCGCTGTTTGCCGGGGAAGATGCCTCGACGATCGGTCCGCGCAAGACGTCGCGTCCGCTTGTCACGCGCACCGCGTTGCTGTTTCCCGTCTATCATGAAGATCCTTCGCGCATCGCCGGCACCATCGAAGCCATGGCGCGCGCGCTCAACCGGCTCGCGCCGCCGGCCGCATTCGATATCTTCGTGTTGTCGGATACACGTGGAGCGCAAGACGGCGCGCACGAGGATGTCGCCTACAGAGCGCTCCAGAAGGAGCTCTCCGGCACCGTTGCCCTCTACTATCGGCGGCGGCGCGACAACACGCATCGCAAGGCGGGCAATATCGCCGACTGGATAGAGCGGTTCGGCGCGGCCTACGATCATTTCGTCATTCTCGACGCCGACAGTGTCATGTCGGCGGAAACGCTGATCGCTCTTGCGGGAGCCATGGAGGACGAGCAGAAGGCCGGCCTCATTCAGACCGTGCCGCGCCTTGTCGGCGGACGCACGCTGCTCCAGCATCTCACGCAGTTCGCGTCATCGGTCTACGGCCCCTCGGTTGCCTCCGGTATCGCGTTCTGGCATCGCGACCAGGGCAACTATTGGGGTCATAACGCCATCATCCGCACCGCCGCCTTCGCGTCCTCAGCCGGCTTGCCGGAGCTGTCGGGCCGCAAACCCTTCGGGGGCCACATCCTGTCTCATGACTTCGTCGAGGCCGTGCTGCTGCAGCGCGCCGGATGGGGCGTGCACATGATGCCGACCATCGAAGGCTCCTACGAGGGCCAGCCACCCAACATCGTCGACGTCGTGGTGCGCGACCGGCGGTGGGCGCAAGGCAACCTCCAGCATCTGGCCATCGTCGGCCAAGCAGGACTGACGGCCATGGGCCGCGTGCATCTGGGCATGGGCGCGGCCTCCTATCTCATCTCGGGCGTCTGGGCGCTGTCGCTGGCGGTCGGCATCGTGCTCGCCCTGCAGGGCGGCCAGTTCATCCCGAGCTATTTCGAGGACTCCAAGACGCTGTTCCCGATCTGGCCGATCATCGATCCGGGTGCGGCCCTCAGGCTGTTCATGGCGACCCTCGGCGTCGTGTTCCTGCCCAAGCTGCTGGGTTGGGTGCTCGAGCTGAAGCGCGCGCGGATCGTGCGCAGCCCGCTCCACGCCGTTCGCAGCACCGTAGGCGTCGTCTATGAAACCATCTTTTCCATGCTGATTGCGCCGATCCTGATGATCACCCAGACGGTGGGCGCAATCCAGATTTTCGCTGGCCTCGACTCCGGCTGGAAAGCGCAGAAGCGCGATGATGGCGCTTTGAGCTTTTATGAGGCGATGGACTTCGCGCGCCTTCACACGCTGATTGGCGCGCTGGTTGCCGTGATTGCCTGGAAGGTATCGCCGGGTCTGCTGGTGTGGATGGCGCCTGTGGTTGCCGGTTTGCTGCTTGCCGGACCCGTGAGCTGGCTGACGGCGCGTCCAGCCGGTGCGTTCTCGCGTTGGGCCTTGGCCACGCGCGAGGAGATGGCGCCGCCTGAGATCATCGTGGAAGGGGAACGGGCGGCCGACGCTTGGCGCAGCCGTCTATCGCCCGCGAACAATGACAACGCCGGTTTGCAGGCAGCGGCGTGAGGACTTCCCTTTAACGCAACGGTGTGCCGTCCTCGGAGGGCGCACTTGCACCGCGGCCGGAGCGCAGCGAGCGCATCAGCTCGGAGAAGATTTCGCGCACGCGCACAGGCTCGGTGTCGAGGAAAGGTGCGGGCCGCGTCACCTCGATGGCCGCCACGCCAAGCCGTGCCGTCAGCGCGCCGTTGAACGCGCCTTCGCCGAGCCGTCGCGAAAGCCGCCGCAGCGCATCCTGGCCCAGGAACTGCCCCAGAAGATCGTCCGTCATTGCAAGTCCGCCGGTCGCGATGATGTGGGTGATGACGAGACGCCCAAGCCGCAGCGCACCCATGACGCCGGGCCTGCCGCCATAAAGCCCCGCCAGTGCGCGAAACATGCGCACGTTCTCCACCATCACGTAGGCCATGGCGATCCAGGGCATGGGGGAGAGCGCGGTGACGGTTGCAACACGTTTTGACGATCGCAGCACGACGCGGCGCGCTTCCTCATCAATGGGTCCCAGCAGCTCGCGGTCGGCGAGGCGCAACAGATCGCCCGGCGCCAAAACGTCACCCGCGTGCTCCTTGAGGCGCGCCAATCCCCATTTGAGATCGCTGCGCCCGGCGTAATGATGGGCAAGCTCTTGGACAACCTCGCGCTCCCGCGTCATGTCAGCGGAAGCTTGCACGTCGCGGATTGATTTTCGCAGCCTGGCCAGCCGCGCCAGCCGGCGCAGGCCCCACAACTCCTTCACCACGATGATCACTGCCGACAGCGCGATCAGGCTCATCAAGGCGAATGCAACCCAGCCGATCCAGTCCTGCCGCTCCAGCGCGACGGTGACGAAGCGCGTGAACCAAAGGCCTGCGGCGAGCGAGGCAAGCGCCGCCATCGCCGACAGCATGAGACTGCCCCAGCGGATACCACGTGCAAGATCGGTACGCGTGATCCCGCGTGGCAGGGCTTCGGCAGAAGGCGATGCGCGTTGCGATGGGGGGAGCGCGTCGGCAGGCAATTCCAGTTCGCGCGCGTGCGCGACAGCGGGATCATCCATGCGGAAGCTGCGCGGGGCGCGCGGCTTGTCTTCGTAAGGGCCGCCGGCGTTCGTCATGCGAGGTCCTCGGCAAGGAGAAAGTCGAGCGCGCGGTCAAGGCGGATGTGCGGGAGCGCCGGCGTCGCCACGTCGTTGCTCTTGGCCCTCAGGCGCGGCGGCTCGAAACGGACGAGTTGGAAGGAGGCAGTCTTGGCAATGCGTGCTGCGTCGAGCGCGGCGCGCGGGTCGGCGGGCAGGTCGCCGGGGAAGATGGCGGCTTCTTCAGTGCCATCGTAGACGTGATCGCCGATGCGCTCACCCGCCAGCGGGATGCCTTTGAGGCACGGCAGGGTTTCGGCGCCAGTTTTCACCATGGTCTCCCGCGTAGCGCGCAGCGCGGAGAGCGCCAGCGCCGCCGTGCCAGCGCCTTCCGTATCCGCGCGTTTGGCGGCTTGTTCGACGATAAGAGCCAGAATGGCCGCCAGGCGGTCGTGGCTGGACGCCGGCAGATGGTCGGCCTTGGTCGCGGCAAACAGCACCTTCTCGATACGCCGCCCCATGATCATCGACAGCCAGCTGTTCACTCCCGGCCGGAAGGCCTTCAACACGCCCTCCATGGCACGATCGAGATCGCGCACGGCATCCGCGCCGTGCCCAAGCGCGCCAAGCACGTCGACCAATACGATCTGGCGGTCGATGCGCGAGAAGTGATCCTTGAAGAAGGGGCGCACGACCTGCGCCTTGTAGCTCTCGTAGCGCCGCATCATCATGGCCGCGAGCGAACCTCGCGGGGGAGACGACTGCACCGTGAGCGGCATGGGAAAGAACGTGAGCAGCGGCGAGCCGTCGAGATCGCCCGGCATCAGAAAGCGGCCTGGCGCGAGCGTCGATTGGGACTCGCTGTCACGGCACGCCCGCAGATAGGTGGTGAAGAGCTGCGCGCCGTTCAGCGCAATGGTTTCGTCGGCCGCGCCTGCGGGATCGGTTCCGGCCAGAAAATCGAGCAGCGGCTTGGCGCGCTCGGCCCGGCGCGGATCACGCGCAAGAGCGAGGGCTTCGCGCGAGAACTCCGCATAACTCTGAGCGAGCAGCGGCAAGTCGATGAGCCACTCACCGGGATAATCGACGATATCGAGATGCAACTTGGACAACCCGAACAGACGCTTCAGCGTCGAGCCCGATTGGTACTCGATGGTGACGCGCAATTCCGACACCCGCCGCGTGCTTTCCGGCCAGCGCGGCGGCGTGGCCTCCAGATGGGCCATATGGGCTTCGTAGTCGAAGCGGGGCACCGCATCGTCAGGCTGAGGCTCGAGATAGGCACGCACGATGCGCCCTTCGGCATCCGGGACGAAGAATGGTAGCCGACCGCCGCTTGTCAGGTTGCGCACCAGCGCGGTGATGAACACGGTCTTGCCCGAGCGCGACAAGCCGGTGACGCCAAGGCGCACCGAGGGCGTCAGATAATCCGAAATAAACGATCGGGCGTCCTGCAACAGATCGGGGAGTTGGGAGGAGGTGGAGACGGGAGTGCTCAAGGTTCAGCGCCAGAAATCAAAAAGGGGAACCGGACTAGTCCCCCTTAAGTGGCGTATGTACTGATCGAGAGCAAGGCCGCGGGCCTCTTCGTTGGTCAGGCGCACGCTTCTCCACTGGGCGCGCTGAGTGTTCAATCCGAACCCAGCCGTCAGGCGACGAAGGCGACGACGATACCGGCGGCGATGACGGTTATGCCCATCAGCATGATAACGCCGCTTCTCACAAATTCCGGCATGACCCACTCCTGAAGGTCGATGTGGGCCACCCTAAGGGGACCCAAAAGCATCCAAACTGGAGGTACATTACCTCCAAGGCATTGAACGAAGCCTGAAGCCGCCATTCATTTATTATTCATGTTGGTGCGCGCAGCGGCATGCTTAGGGCGCTAAAGCGACCCATCCCGGGCAGTTTGTCGCGAATTGAGCTTTCTCGATAGGTGGCGGCACGGCTTTGGAACTGACGTGGGTCCCTAGGGCCACAGCCGCGTTGGCCGTCAAATCTTCTGGTAGAGTTGATAGGCAGCAAACATCAGCACTGCGGCCAGCGCAATCCGCAGTATCCAGTCGGGCAGCTTGCCCGTCAGCCGCGCACCAAGCGCGATGCCGGGGATCGAGCCCGCCAGGAGCATGGCGAGCAACAGAAGGTTGACGTTCCCCATGCCCGCGTGCCCCGCACCTGAAATCAGCGTCAGGGGAATGGCGTGCACGATATCGGTTCCGACAAGCCGGCGGGTGATGAGGTGGGGATAAAGCGCTGACAGCACCACGACGCCGATTGCGCCGGCCCCCACCGAGGTGAGTGTCACGATGGACCCGATCGTCAACCCGAGAAGGAAAGTTGGAAGTGGGCGCGCCGGCGATTCCGCCGTCTCCGACATCATCTGCAATCGTCCGCGCGCGACAGCCGGATAGAGCAGGATGGCGAGGGAGCTGATGACGAGCGTAACGGCAAGACTTGCCTTGATGACGCGCGAGACGGCATCAATGTCGGGCTTGAGGTAACCCAGCACGAGTAGCATCCCGATCGCGCCGGGAACGCTGCCAAGTGCGAGCCAGCGTACGATGGGCCAGTTGACGTTGCCAAAGGAGTGGTGCCGCGCGGCCGCCGAGGCCTTCGTAAGCCCGGCAAAAAGCAGATCCGTACCGACGGCGAGGGGCGGCGCAAGACCGACCTGGGAGATGAGGAATGGCGTCATCAGGGAGCCGGCGCCGACGCCCGTCATGCCGACCAGGAAGCCGACACAAAACCCGCCCGCTACCACGACAGGCCAAAGCTGGAGAAGCGAGGTGTCTAGCATGTGGCTCGGGCGGCTCTTTCAATCGGCAACTGGTTAGGGGACTTTTTCCGCGGGCGCAATCGCTTTGCTCAATGCAATGCAACCAGAAGCGTCCGGAGGCTGAGCAAAACGATGACGCAACCGACGATGATCATCAGCGGTTTGTCGGGTAAGTGCTTGGTGACGAGGGCGGCGAATGGAGCCGCAAGGATGCCGCCCATAACGAGGCCCGTAATGATGGGCCACATTTCCAGGCCGATGGTGAAAAGAAACGTCAGCGTCACCGTCAAGGTGACGAAGAATTCCGCCAGATTGACCGTGCCGATCGCGTAACGCGGCACGGTGCCCTGTCCGATGAGCGTGCTTGTCACGATGGGTCCCCAGCCGCCGCCGCCAACCGAGTCGACGAAGCCGCCGATAAAGCCCAGCGGTGCGACATGGCGCGGCGGCTCGTGCGTAACCGGCGTGGGCTGCAACGCCTTCCACACGATGTAGACGCCCATCAACAAAAGGTAGATCGCCATGAAGGGTTTGATCGTATCGCCGCTGATGTTGGACAGCACGTAAGCACCAAGCGCGCCACCGATCATGCCGGGCACGGCCAGGCGCGCGATGAGCTTCTTGTCCACATTGCCGAGTTTCCAGTGCGCGGCACCCGATGCGGCTGTCGTGAAGGTTTCGGAAGCATGCACGCATGCGCTCACCGTCGCCGGATGCATGCCAAACGACAAAAGCACGGAGCTTGACGTGACGCCATACGCCATGCCGACGGCGCCATCGACCATCTGCGCGACGAGCCCCACGGTGACATAGAGTAGGAAATCTTCCCACACGCCCGATATCCATTTGTCTGCTGAGTTTCGGTACTAGCGTCAGATACCCGGGTCCATGCCGTCATCGACGGGGGGTGGAGGCTCGATGGCAACCGCAACGCCGGCTGCGCGCAGCAGGATCGCGGCTTCGTTGGCGCGGCGGGTGAATTCCTCGCGGTCGACCGAGTTCAACGACAAATCGCGGCACAGACCGTTGGCCAGCATCTCACGCGTGAGAATGAAATGTCCATCGACAGGTGTTTCGCTCTTGGCCGTGACGCTCGAGGCGATGCCGCCCGCAATCGAGGCGCCTGTGACCGCATCGACGATCATCAACGTACCCGTCTCGGGCGTATCAGTGAAGACGTCGATCGCCCCCGCCCGGCCCAGCGAGATCTTGGCGATCGCAATGTCGTTGACAGCGCACCCCGAAGCCGGATGAGACGACATGGTCTCCAGATCGAGCAGTGCCTTGATCTCGATATTCGAGATGGGAATGAGGTCCGTCACGGTGCGCAGCAGATAGCCTGCGCGTGGATCAAACGGCGATTCGGAGAGCCAAACGAAGCGGCCCTCGATGGTATTGGCTGCAACCGGCTTGGCATCAGAGCGCGCCATCACCGCGCCGCGCGACACGTCAATGTCGTGATCGAGCTGCAGCGCCACCGCCTGTCCGGCCTGTGCACTCGGCAGATCGCCGTCCATGGTGGCGATGCGGACGACTTTGGCTGTTTCGCCCGACAAGACGTCCGTCAGCTCGTCGCCAACCTTCACTTGGCCGGACGACACGGTACCGGCGAGGCCGCGGAAGTCGCAGCCATCGCGCAGCACGGTCTGCACGGGAAAGCGGAATTCGCCATCAAAGGCGGTGCCGTGGCTCGGCACCTTCTCCAGATGCTCCAGCAGCGTTTCGCCCTTATACCAAGGCATGGCCGAGGTACGCGCGGAAACATTATCGCCGAACACGGCCGACATCGGGATGGCGACGGCTTCCCAGAAGCCGAACTTCCAGCACAGCATGCGGAAATCGGCTTCGATTCTCTTGAAGACGTCTTCTGCGTAGTTGACCAGATCCATCTTGTTGACGGCAAGCACGACGCGCTTCACCCCAACAAGATCGAGAATAGCCGCGTGGCGCCGCGTCTGCTTCTTCACACCCGCGCGGGCATCAACCAGAAGAATGGCGACGTCTGCGTGCGATGCGCCGGAGGCCATGTTGCGGGTGTATTGCTCGTGGCCTGGGCTGTCGATAATGACGAAGCGGCGCGTCTCGGTATCGAAATATTTCCACGCGATGTCGATGGTAATGCCTTGCTCGCGCTCTGCCACAAGGCCGTCGAGCAGCATGGAGAAATCCGGAAGATCGGTGCCCGCGGCCTTGCGGCCCGAGCGGCGCACGTTCTCGCGCTGGTCCTCATAAAGGTCGGAGGCATCCCACAGCAAACGCCCGATGAGCGTCGACTTGCCGTCATCGACCGAGCCGCAAGTGAGAAGATGGACGATGCCGTTGAGGTCGCGATGGAAGGCGTGCGTGGGCTCGGGCTGAGCTTCGGGTTTTGGTACGAGCGCGAGGGCCGACATATCAGAAATAGCCTTCCTGTTTCTTTCTCTCCATGGCGCCGGCCTGGTCGTGGTCGATCAGGCGGCCGACGCGTTCGGAGGTTTGCGCGTTGATGGTTTCGGCGACAACGCTTTCAATCGTATCGGCGTCGCTCTCGATGGCAGCGGTGAGCGGATAGCAGCCGAGCGTGCGGAAGCGGATCTTGCGCATGACGACCTTCTCGCCCTCCTTGGGCTGAAGGCGCTCGTCATCCTGCATCAGCAGTTGGCCGTTGCGTTCGATGGTGGGACGTTCCTTCGCAAGATAGAGCGGCACGACATCGAGCTTTTCGCGCAGGATGTAGCGCCAGACGTCCTTTTCCGTCCAGTTCGACATCGGGAAAACGCGTACCGTTTCCCCGGTACCCAAACGGCCATTCAGCAGCCGCCACATCTCGGGGCGCTGCTTGCGCGGGTCCCAGCGGTGGCCGGAGGCGCGGAAGGAGAACACGCGCTCCTTGGCGCGGCTCGCTTCCTCGTCCCGGCGCGCCCCCCCGAAGGCTGCATCGAAGCCGTACTTGTCGAGCGCCTGCTTCAGCGCTTGCGTCTTCAGCACGTCGGTGTGGATCGAGGGGGCATGATCGATCGGATTGATGCCGCGCTTGATGCCGTCCTCGTTGACGTGAACGATGAGGTCCAGACCGAAGTCGGCCGCCGTCTTGTCGCGGAATGCGATCATGTCGCGGAACTTCCAAGTCGTGTCCACGTGCAGCAGCGGGAAGGGCGGCTTCTGCGGCCAGAAGGCCTTGCGCGCCAGATGCAGCAACACGGTGGAGTCTTTGCCGATGGAATACATCAGCACGGGCTTGCGGAACTGGGCAGCGGCCTCGCGGAAGATATGAATGCTTTCGGCTTCGAGCAGGTCGAGATGGGAGGGCGAGGCGGTCATGCGCGCGATCCTTTGTCGTTGCGGGCGTGCAGTCCGCACTCTTTGGCGTTCTCGTTCTCCCACCACCAGCGGCCGGCGCGAATGTCCTCGCCGGGCCGGATGGCGCGCGTGCAGGGCTGGCAGCCGATAGAGGGAAAGCCCTTCGCGTGCAGCGGGTTCACGGGCACCTTGTTGGCCGACACATAGTCTTCCAGTGTCCTCAAGGACCAGTCGGCGATGGGATTGAGCTTGATAAGCTTCTGGCTGGCGTCATAGCTGGCAAAAGGAACCTCCGCGCGGCCCTGGGATTGCTCGCGCCGCAGACCCGTGATCCAGGCGGAGGCACCCGCGAGCGCACGGTTCAGCGGGCGCACCTTGCGGACTTCGCAGCAGGCTTTGCGCGCCTCGACCGAATAGCGAAAACCCATGATTCCGTCTTCTGCAACGAGGTTCTCGACCTCGGTTGCATCCGGGAAGACGACGCGAATCTTGATGCCGTAACGCCCTTCTGTTTCAAACAGTGTTTCCAGCGTTTCCGGGAAGTGGCGCCCCGTGTCCAGCGTGAAGACGTCGATGCGCGCTTCCTGCGTGGCGATGGCATGCGTGATGGCCTGATCCTCGATGCCGAGGCTGGAGGAGAATGCGATGCGCCCGGGGATGAATTCCGCAATAACCGCGATACGCTCGTCGAGCGTCGGCAGATCGCGCAGCCGGGAATCAAGCTGTTTGGCCAGCGTGATGGCATCCGCTTCGTCAAGGTTCCCGCCAATGGGTATCTCCGCGCGCGCGTCAGCCGCCGCGGGGGGATCAATCAGGGTCATGTTCGCCTCCGGTCGGGACGGAACGTAGTGGGAAACCATTCCATAGAAAAGGGGCAATGACAAATAAGAAAGGAAGTTTATTTCCATCAAGCGCTATATGGGGAATTTTTTCTCAATTTTCGCTATGGTGAAATGGGCGTGCTGGCGGCCTGCGTCATCCAGGCAGGCCGGGTGCTGCTTTTCCGGCTTCGAGCCAAATGCCGATGCCCTCGGCCGCCGTGCGGCCGGATGCAAACGCCGCCTGGAGGAGATACCCGCCCGTCGGGGCATCGAAATCAAGCATCTCGCCGGCAACGAAGACGCCGGGAAGCGTCTTCAGCATCAGCCGATTGTCCACGCTTTCGGCCTTGATGCCGCCTGCCGTTGAAATGGCCCGCTCCAAGCCGGCGAGGCCTGAGACCCTAACCTGGGCGTTCTTGATCCGTGCGGCAAGTTCAGGCGCTGCCCGGGGAATGGCGCCTGCCTCGCGAACGATGGCGGCAGCACCCGGCGATAGGCCTGCCGCCTTGCGCAGCAGGTTGATCCATGTCGATTTGGAGGGAGCAGCGGCAATACGGCGAGTCAGGTCTTCAAGACTAAGATCGGGGCGCAGGTCGAGGTGGATCAGAGCGGGGCCACCCTCGAGTGCCGCGCGTATGGCACCCGACAGGGCATAGACGGCGCCACCTTCAAGCCCGGCCCTGGTGATGACGGCCTCTCCCTTCCGCGTGTGCTGGCCGCATGTGACGGCGATACGCTTCAGGGGCGATCCGGCGTGCTTGGCCATGTGCGGGGACCATGGGGCGCTGATCCCGCAATTGGATGGGCTGAGCGGTGCGATTGCGACGCCGGCCTGTTTCAGGATTGCAACCCACGCGCCATCAGACCCAAGCCGCGGCCAGCTTGCGCCGCCCAGGGCCAGCAACACGGCGCCCGCCGTCACGGTTTGTGCGCCTTGCGGTGTGTCGAACAGCAGATGCGTGGGACATTTGCCAAAGCCGTGCCACGTCCAGCCCGTCTTGAGGACGACGCCCAATCCGTCCAGCCGCCGCAACCATGCACGCAGCAACGGAGAAGCTTTCATGGCCTTGGGAAACACACGGCCGCTTGAGCCGGCAAACGTTTCCGCGCCCAATCCGTTGGCCCACGCGATCAGTGCGGAGGGCGGGAACGCTCGCACCGCGCAGCCGATCACACCTTCAGGATCGTGATAGCGACTGAGAAAGGTTTCTAAGTTCTCGCTGTGCGTCAGGTTCAGCCCGCCGCGACCGGCCATGAGAAATTTACGTGCCGGCGAGGGCATGCGCTCGTAGACGGTGACCGAGTGTCCAAGGCTCGCAAGGTGCTCGGCGGCGAACAGCCCCGCTGGCCCTGCGCCGACAATCGCGACGCGGTTTGAACGTCCCGTGCGCTCCGCCATGTGCGCGCCCGTCCGAGGCGCAGTCCCAGTCACCACGAGCCGGTATTAGCCATGGATGCCCAAGGCTCCTGAGGCGGCAGGGCTGCGCCCTTCTGCAGCAGTTCGATCGAGATCAGATCGGGTGAGCGCACGAAGGCCATGTAGCCATCGCGCGGGGGGCGGTTGATTGTGACCCCGGCCGCCTGAAGCCTGGCGCAGGTGGCATAGATATCATCGACGACGAAGGCGAGATGGCCGAAGTTGCGCGCCGATCCATAATCCTCCGGATCCCAATTATATGTGAGTTCCAGCAGGGGCGCTTTCTCCGACAGGGCGCGCCCCTCGTCCTCGGGCGCGGCAAGGAACACAAGCGTGAAGCGTCCGCCAGGGTTCTCCATGCGGCGAACCTCCTTGAGGCCGAGCTTATTGCAGTAGAAGTCGAGACTTTGGTCCAGATCGCGCACGCGGACCATGGTGTGCAGATAACGCATCGCCAAACATCTCCATCAAGGCGCCCCCGCCTAAGGGTCATGGGGGGCGAAAGGGTGTCAGCAGGAGCTAACCTCGCCGCAGGGCCCCAAGCAAGATGCCGCGATCAATGGGCTCGCAAGGTCCGGGTTGCGCTATGCACCATCGGCGGACGCTGCCCTTCTGCCTTGCCGCGCGGCGGATGTACCACAGTCAAGAGTAAGCCAGAGCTTCTGCTGCGCGCTATCGTCCGCCATGGCGAAAGCCAGTCTGTGGATAGTGTAGCTGGCGGCGTGGACAAGCTGAAACCCCGCGAGCGGGACATGAGAAAATTACGCCCGAAATTCCGCATCAAAACGAATCACGCCACCCGATGATTCGCGCGCAATTTTAGGGGCTAGGCTGTGAATTACTTGCTTTCAGCGCGCCATCTCGAAAGGTTATGCTCAGACTTCGTGATTGGCGTTGTTTGATAGTCTTTTTCATAGACTTAAGCGCTGGCGTGGATGTGGATCATCAGCCTTGCGCGCACGCTGTTGCGAGGCGTTGCCAAAATCTGACTTCCTTACACCTTAACGAATGGTATTCTGCGTTTGCTTCGCACATGTCGCGTTCGCGAGCGTCGTCTGAAGAGGGCTCTTCCAGATTGGCGTAAAGGGACGTGGCGCACGTGCGAGTGATTGTTTGAGGTTCAAGACCCAGTAGCGGGGTGTAAATGATGGGGGACTCCAAGCGCCCGGATATTCCGGGTTTCGATCAACCGTTGGTTGGTGGATCGGAGCGATTGGATGAAGCTGGCCTCGAGGTTTTCGAGGTTGCTGGAATGATCAAGTGGTTCGATGCTTCCAAGGGGTATGGATTCATCGTTGCCGATAACGGACTGCCCGACATACTTCTTCACGTCACGTGCCTCAGGGCCGGCGGTTTTCAGACCGCCTACGAAGGCGCTCGCGTGGTGTGCGAAGTACTGAAGCGTCCCAAGGGAATGCAGGCTTTTCGCATTCTCAGCATGGACGAAAGCACGGCAATTCATCCCTCCCAGCTTCCGCAGCGCACCCATGTGGTGGTGACGCCCGAGAGTGACTGGGAACGGGTTTACGTCAAGTGGTTCAACCGCGTCCGCGGATTTGGCTTCTTGACTCGCGGCGAGGGAACGCCGGATATCTTCTGTCACATGGAGACCCTGCGCCGCTTCGGCTTCACCGAGTTGCGTCCGGGGCAGATCGTTCAGGTGCGCTGGGGCTACGGTTCGAAGGGCTGCATGGCCGCCGAGCTGCGTCCCGATGGCGTTCCGGTCGGATTGCCGTCGCGCAACTAGAAGCGCGATTGTGCTGTCGTGAAAGGCAGACGTATCGTGTCACAAATTTCATCGAAGAGGGCCGCACATCTCGCGGCCCTCTTTGTTGTCCTAGGGGCCGTCATGGCATCCATTTTCTGGACGACGCCGGGCGCGCTCGCCCGCGGAAAGACCGAGCATCTGGACATCGAAAAGGCGTCAGGCGGCACGGTCGCCTTCGCCGTGGAGGTTGCGCGCAGCGAGCAGGAGAAGGCCAAGGGCCTGATGTTCCGCACGAAGCTTGGCGATGGCGAGGGGATGTTGTTCCCTTACGGCCGGTCGATGGAAATCACCATGTGGATGCGCAACACCTACATTCCGCTCGACATGGTGTTCATCAAATCGGACGGAACCATCCATCGCATCGCGGCGCGAACCGAGCCGTTGTCGGAAGATGTCATCGCATCTCAAGGCCAAGTGTCGGCGGTGCTCGAAATTGCGGGCGGCATGGCGGAGCGGCATGGCATCAAGCCCGGCGACAAGGTTCGCCATCCGATATTTGGCACCGCTAAGTGAGCGGGTAGCGCACGCACGGGCATTCAGACAGGCTCCAGCGTTCCGAATACTGCCACCAGTGCAATGACGAGCGCGCCGAGCGCGCATTCAATAGCGATGCTCGCTACCAGCGCGGCCGGACGGGTCGCGCGGGGCAAAAAGTAGAACCTGTTGGCAAGCGCCAAGCCCAGCATGACGGCCACGGCGGCAATCTTGGCCGCAAGCAGAAGCTGATAGATTGACCCCCGATCGAGAGGTGCGCGTCCCAGGATCAGCCACGTATTGAGCGCGCCCGTCAGGCCGACGATAACAACGGCTGTGACGCCAGCGGGGGAGAAGCGGCGCAGCATCAGCTCTGCGCCTTCTACCTGATCGCCGGAAGGGCGGCGCAGGAGAATGATCGCGGCGCAAAACAGCGCAACAAGAGCCCCTGTCCAGAAGGTCCCGCTCAGCACATGCGCGATGTGATTGGCTTCTTGCAGGGTGCGCGTGGGCTCATCGTGCATGGCAGCGTGGCCGGAGAACGCAAAGCTGGCGAGGAAGAGCCCTGCGGTGAGGCTTCCCAACCGCAGCAGCGCGATGCGGTTTCCTCGCGCCAACAGGATGCAGAGGGCGCTCACGACGGCGAGCAGAGCGCGCGCCGAACTCGTGCGCCCGGCGTGCGTCGTGGTTGCGAACATGAAGAGCGCAGACGGCGAAATGGCTTGCGACCAATCCTCGCTGGCATCGGCGGTTTGAACAGCCAGTGAGACAAGCGCCGCGACTGCGAGCACGCCAGCCGCGCCACGCAGCACAGGTTGCAGGTATGCACGGAGCACGCTCGCAACTTGGGGCGGCGCGAGCAAAAGCGCAGCGCTCCCGGCTCCAAAGCATACAGCCCCCGCGCCCAGCATCGCGGCGCGAAGACAGATGATGACTGTTTCTGGCTCTATCACGGCCGGATGGAAAACTCGAAGCTTCCCTTCATCTTATGACCGTCGGCCGAGAGGACGCGCCACTCCACGATATAGGTGCCGGTTGCGGCCGCCATGGTGAGAGGTGCCTCAAGAACACGTGCGTCGCCATCCTTGCCATGGGAGATTTGGCCTGTGGTGATCCTGCTCTTATCGGGCGCGATGAGCGTAATCGCGCTGAAGTTCAGTTCAACGGGTTCGGAAAACGTCAACGTCACGTGTGCGGGTGCAGCCGTGAGAGTGGCATTCTTGTCCGGGTCCGACGCCTTCAAATGGGAATGTGCGAGCGCCAGTCCAGGCCCGGCAATCACAGCCAAGACGGGTAGCAACAGTCCAAGCGATTTCCGTTTGAGTGATGTGGGGCTCAGCGAAGTCCGCTTGGACATCGGGAATCTCCGGAAAGCAAAGAAGAGCACGCCGCGGCACGCCTTGCGCTCGAGCGGCCGCGGCTTGCGCGTTCAGATCACCTTCTTGCATTCGGCGATGCAATCGGCGCAGCTTTGCCCGCAGGCCTTGCACGCAGCGTGGTGCTCCGCGTGCTTCTTGCACTCGGTCTCGCAGTCCGCGCAGATATCGATGCACACCTTGGCGATATCCTTCAATCGCGACGCTTCGAGTGCGCCGGCACGGGCGAGGGCCGCGCACATCGGCATCATGACCGAGACCGAGCGCATGCAATCCTTGAGCGAGGTGTCGCCGGTCGAGAGCGTCGTCAGGCAATGGTTGATGCAGATCTCGCCGTGGTTGAGGCACGCGAAGGCAGAATCGATCAACGCCTTGTGCTTGGCCGGTGCGTTGTGGTCGTGCGCGTTCTGCTCTTGGCCACCCGCGGCATGGTCCATATGCTCCATGTCGTGATGTTTATGCTCTTCCTGTCCGGACGCCGGATCTGCGGCTGCTGCGGCCGCGGCCAGCACAAATCCCGAGGCGGCGCCCGAGGATAGCACCTGACGCCGGGTCAAGGGTGTTTGGGAAGTCTCCGCCGAATTGGTGGACGTCATGGGTCAATCCTCCTCGCTTAAGGGCAGATCACGGACAAAGCACTGCCGATACTCTAACGCGACGGGGCACTCAAAAACAATGTGCAGGGGAAGCGGCTGAGCGGCTCAGGAGAGGGCCAAGTTCACAACTTTCGGTGATGCCAGCGCGGAGCGTGTGAAGGCTCAGAAGCGGCACGGCCCTGGGAAATTTTGGCGTTTGAAAATAGGCGTTCTGGTGCTAGAAGCGCCTTCCCATTGGAAGAATGGATTTAAGTCGGGGCGTAGCTCAGCCTGGTAGAGCATCTGCTTTGGGAGCAGAGGGTCGCGTGTTCGAATCATGTCGCCCCGACCAATTCCGCAATCTCTCGCGCTAGAAACGCGCGTCGTGGCCGACGATGGCCGCAAGCGAACCATCAAGCCCGCAGGCGAGCCAATGCCGGATCACGTGAGCGATCGCGGTTCCAGCGGGCGCGCAGAGTCGGCGCCATTGCCCAAGCAATGAGCGGAGATACAATCATGCTGATCGCGATCACGGCGGGAAGCAAATAGACCGCGTTGTCGCTTAGAGCCGGGACGGATAGGACCGTGATTGCGCCGGCGCCGAACATGACAGCATTCACCATCAACACCAATGTAAACGCGATATAGGCTCTCGTCGTCATATCTCTGTCCTCCTGACACGGGAAACGCCGGTAGGGACAAAGCGTTCCCCGACCCAATCCTGCGAACCACCGATGGCCGCATGATCCCGGGTTCCAAAAACAAATAGGGCGGAGCGCTCCGGAGAGGCGGGGCCGCATCCCGCCTTGCTCTCCGTTCGCTCCGCCCAGACTTCGAAGCCTGCGGGCGCTAAGGAGGAGCCACCCGTTCCAGCTTCGAATTTCGGAAAATCACAGTTCAAAAAGTGATCGTTCAACAACTGAAAGGACAATTCGTCGTGGTGCTACTTGTGCCTGCCGCTCCCCGAGGGGGTGAGGGGGTGGGCCGGGGAGCGGCAGGCTTGCGCGTTACTCAGCCTTCTTGAAAAAGGCGTCAGCGCGCATTCCGGGGATTAGGGGCACATCGCCTTCCAGATCGATGGTGACATCGCGAACCTCCACGTCAGTCGGGCGGCGCGCGCCGCGCAGCGAGACCTTTGGCGTGGCGAGCGTGGGTGCCATCTCGGCAACCGTGCCGTTGAACTCCTGACCAGGATAGGCATTGCTTTTCACGATGACCTTGGAGCCGACCTTCACTTTGGACACGTCGTATTCGTCGAGTTCAGCCTTGACGCGTACGACCGACATGTCACCGACAATGGCCAGAACCTGATCGGGCGACGGCGCAACCATCTCACCGGCCTTGGCGGGCAGTTGCAGGATGGTGCCCGACACTGGAGCGCGGATGCGGGTCTTCTCCAGCAGCGCCTCGGCAACCGCCACGTCCGAGCGGGCCGCCTGAAGGGCGCTTTCAAGACGGCTGGGTGCGGGAACATCAGGCTTGGCCTGAGCGACGGCGTAGCTCGTGCGCTCCTTCTGGAGTTTGGCGCGCGCGCTCTTGAGATGAGCGCGTGCGTCCGAGACGCGCGCCTGCGTGCCAGAACCGGTGCGCTTGGCCTGCAATTCATATTCAAGCTCGAACTGGGCGTTGGTAACCTGGCGCTCCGCGGAGAACACGGCATCTTCGGCCTTGCGAAGATCCTCACGCGCCTTGTCGAGAGACTGGGCGTCGCGCTCGCGCTTGCGTGAGGCCGCTTCCGTTTCGGCAGCCTGCAGGCGGGCACGCGCCTCTTCGTCATCGAGGCGGATCAGAAGCTCGCCATCCTCGACTTCGTCGTTGACGCTGACCGTAACTTCGGCGATCCG
The DNA here is from genome assembly GCA_016793445.1 of Hyphomicrobium sp. Classification (GTDB taxonomy): domain Bacteria; phylum Pseudomonadota; class Alphaproteobacteria; order Rhizobiales; family Hyphomicrobiaceae; genus Hyphomicrobium_B. The sequence continues at coordinate 207,157 of JAEUME010000018.1, forward strand.
GCCCAACAGGCCTGCAGCGACGCGCACCTGACCCGATTTTGGCTCAATACGGCCCGGCGCCGCGGCGACCCAGGGCAATTCGGCAGCGGCGGCCTTGGCAGGCTCGGCTTTCGCGTAGGTGAATAACGACAGACTTGAGGCGGCGCCAAAAGCGCCAGCGCCGGCTGTCAGCGTCAGCACGAGCGCGGTGCCGAGCAGACGCCCCTTGCTGCGACGGGGCTGGTTCGACGAGGTGGTCATTTCAGTGTCCTCCTTAGGTTGTAACTGTCAAAGTTTGCGGCTTCTCGAGTCGGTGCCTGGCGGCCTCGCCCGGCGTGATGGGGTGAACCTAGGCGCGTCCTGCGGCGGACGCTGTTTCGTGCGGAACACCCGATGCCTCTTTCAAAACTTCCGCCGGCGCACCGGCCGGGCTTGGCTGACGCTCACCTCCGGGGGCTTCGTGAAAACGCATCAGGGCCCCGGTTTTTGATCCGGGGCCCTGATCTGTCGCCGTCAAGGGCGGAGAGGTTCAAGAGGGGGGAGGCGTCTTTCTCAGCTACTGGCAGATCTGCTGAAGCGTCCAGCTCACGATCTTGCAGTTCTGGCCGCTCGCATCACAGCGGCGGTTCGGGAGGCGCTGGTAATCGCAGTAGTAGTTGCCCGAATGGCCTGAGTAGCCGTGCATGGGTTTCTTGAACTGATAGGTCTCAAGATAGAGCTGCTTGCCGCGACCCGCCTGTGCGGCGGTGGGGGCGAGAGACAAGCCAGCTACTGTGGCGATGGCGGCGGCAACGGCGAGCGTCTGGGCGATGGTCTTCATGTCTGGATCCTCCTTAGATTGGGGTTTGGGCTGTCTCGCCCTGTGCGTGCGTGATGTCTGTGTCTGATGAGAGGACTGTAGGGTTCATCTGCCGCCGGGGCTGTTCCATAGGTGACAGTGCTGGCGGCTTGGCGGCGGCTGCGGGCTTTGAGGCAAAGATGCCCGGCCCATGCGCCGTCCCAGGAGGCGGGACCCAGATTAGTCCTGATGTCCCATCGCGGAAAGTCACAAGCTGCACGTTGGAACCGGCAAGTTCGTTACAGCACTCCGGCCCGTGTCACGGCATTGTGCGCCGCGAACACGAAAACGCGAGGCCTGAAACACTACGCGGGCGGCGGCGTAACTCGGGGCATGGATCGCAACGATCCAGGCAATGCAACCAGAGACACAAACCAAAGACAGGAGAACACCATGAAGACCTTCATCCTCGCGACGCTGCTTTCTGCCACTGCTTTCGCAGGTGCTGCCAACGCCGGCCTGATGGTCGACGCCACCAAAGGCCCCATCGAGATCACGGTTTCGGGCAACTGACGGCCATCTTGAATTGAAGTAAGGGCCTTGGCGCGGGCGTGCATGCCGCTCCGCCGGGCAGTTTGGAGACCAGCGATCGATGATGCGCAGCGCGGAACGGTCTGTGGTAGGGTGGCATCCCGATCAAGAGGATGCTTGCTGATGAAGAAAACTGTTTCGAGCGCGATTGCGGTTGCTGCGATGCTGTTTGCGCCGTCGAGCCGTGCTTCGGCCGAAGGCACAGCCGGTTCGGCTTACGACTTCTCGTTTCAAAGCATTGATGGCACGCCGATGAACCTGTCCGATTGGCGCGGCAAGGTCTTGCTCGTCGTCAACACGGCATCCTTCTGCGGCTTTACCAAACAATATGCCGGGCTTCAGGAGCTGTGGAGCAAATACGAAGACAAGGGTCTTATCGTGCTGGGGGTGCCTTCAAACGATTTCGGCGGCCAGGAGCCCAAGGACGAAGGGGAAATCAAGAAATTCTGCCAGGGCGCGTTTGGCGTGACGTTTCCCTTGACGCAAAAACAGGTGGTGACCGGAGACGGCGCGCATCCGTTTTATGCCTGGGCGGCGGGGGCCGGGGGTGGTCCACCCGCGTGGAATTTTCACAAGTACCTGATCGGCAAGGACGGCCGTATGGTGCGCGCCTTCTCGTCGCGGGTCACGCCGAGTTCGGCGGAATTGACCGACGCCATCGAGCAGGCGCTGGCTGAGAAGATTTCGCTGACGCATTAAACGCGTTTAATGCGAAAGCCTCAATCTTGCCGGGGCCGGGCTGCATAGATCGCAGGGGGTGTCTAACGGTGGCCCGTGCGGCAGCCTGGGATTTGCAGCCTGGGTGTCCACTGGCGTGCACGATGCATTTGCGATAGCACATGCCGTCTCGACAAAGGGCCTCGCCATGCCGTAGCCGGACCTTCCACCTTCCATCGGATTGCGGCCTGGCCCAACGAAAACAAATCGATCCATGACCGAAAAGAAGATTACACGCCGCCGGGCGCTCGGGGTTTCTGCGGCCGCCCTTGCGGCCGCCCTCAATGTGGATGCGCGGCTTGCCCTTGCCGTCACCGGCATCGAGGGCGCAGAGCTTGGCGACGCGGTGCCGTTCTCGTTCGATGCGCTTCAGAAGATCGCTTCGGAACGCGCCATGCTGCCGTATGTCCCGGTTGTTGTTCCATCGCCCGACATTCTCGATCAGATCACCTACGACCAGTACCAGCGTATTCGCTACCGACCTGAAAAGAGCGTCCAGTTGCAACCGGACGGCCGTCTTCCCTTCCAGATGTTTCACCTGGGCAAGTACGCCAGAGAGCCCGTGCGGATGCATGTTGTGGAAAGCGGCTCGTCGCGCGAAGTCCTCTACAATACGAGCCTGTTTGAGATTCCTTCCGATCATCCGGCCCACCAGCTCAAGAGTGGAGCAGGTTTTGCCGGCTTTCGCATCATGGCCAGCGATCTGAAGACCGATTGGTTCGCCGCCATGGGCGCCTCTTACTTCCGCACGTCGGGACCGTTCGATCAGTACGGCCTCTCGGCGCGCGGGATCGCCATCGATACGGCCATGCCACATCCGGAGGAGTTTCCCCGCTTCTCGCAATTCTGGCTTGAAGGCGGCGAGCAGGGCCAGCCGCCGCTTATCATCTACGCGCTGCTGGAAGGCCCCAGCATCACCGGCGCCTACCGCATGACCGCCGATCGTTTGACGGATGCGCGCGGGGTTCATCGCATCAACATGGAAATCGATGCGGTATTGTTTGCGCGCAAGGACATCGAGCGTCTCGGCGTTGCGCCGTTTTCAAGCATGTTCTGGTACGGCGAGACGAGCCGCAAGCAATCGGCGGACTGGCGGCCGGAGATCCACGACAGCGACGGATTGGCCGTGCTCACGGGCGCGGGCGAGCGCATCTGGCGGCCCATCGTCAATCCGCCCCGTGTCGTCACGAGCGCCTTCGCCGATCGCGACGTTCAGGGCTTTGGCCTTCTGCAGCGCGACCGGGACTTCGTGCACTATCTGGATGATGGCGTCTTCTACGAGCGCCGCGCCTCCGTCTGGGTGGAACCGTTGGACAAGTGGGGCGAAGGCGGCGTGCATCTGATCGAGATTCCGACTGATGATGAAACCTTCGACAACATTGTTGCCTACTGGGCGCCAGCGCAGCCCTTCAAGCAGGGCGACAAACGGCGCTACCGCTATCGCCTGAGCTGGCTCGACGACATTCCTTTCCCCGCAGGGCTCGGCCGCGCAATAGGGACATGGACCGGTATGGGGGGCAGGCCAGGGCACAAGCGCCCGGAAGGCGTCCGCAAGTTCGTCATCGATTTTCAGGGCGGCAGCTTCGAGGGGCTGGGCCGTGACGACGGCGTTGAACTCGTCGTCGGCGCCTCGCGCGGCGAGGTATCGAATGTCTACAATCACCCAGTTGTCGGCCAAAACCAACGCTGGCGCGCGTTCTTCGACATCAAGGCGGACGGCGCAGATCCCGTGGACTTGCGCGCCTATCTGCGGCGCAACGGGGATGCGCTGACGGAGACCTGGATCTACCAGTTCTTCCCTTGAGACCGCTTCGCAAGGCGTCAGAGTGCTTCCGGAAAAAGTGGGAACCGGTTTTTCCGATAAGAAGCACGACAAAACAAAAGCCTAGTGCCGGCTTGGAGAAGCGGGCGCATCCTTAGGGATCAGCGACGTCACGCGCGGGCACAGAAGCGTGCGCGAAAGTGCATCCTCCAATTCCTTCTGCGTGCGCGTGGGGATAAATAGGCCGTTTGTCTCGCCTGCCATGCACGATGCCGTCGTGCGCCCTTCCATCTCGCTATCGAAACCCACGACGTGGATCGTGAGGTCGCGCGCGTCCGCCTTGAGCGCACGGGCCGCCGCGCAGGGATCGCGTCCGCAGGTTTCATCGCCGTCCGACAAAACGACAATGACGGCCTGGCGATGGCGATAGTCGAGAGCCTCGGCGGCCTTCTCAACCGCAAGCGACAGCGGCGTGCCGCCATCCGTCGCGATGGTATCGATCTCGTTGAGGATACGGCTGGCTGCGTTCGTCTGGACGGGAACTTTCAGGGACACGTTCGAGCACTGATCCGAAGGTCCCGGTCCGAATGTCAGCAATCCCAGGCTGCGCATCTTGGCCGAAATCGGAATGATCTCGCGGGCCACCGATCGGGCAACGTCCATACGCGTGCCGCCATCGGTAGCGCGGTGTGACATCGACCCCGACGCATCCATCACGATCATTGCGTCGTTCGTGCAGGCCGCCTCGGGGGCAGCACCCAACGCCTCTTCCGCGTTCGCGCCGTACCCCGCTTGAGGATCGCGTTGGAGCGTATCAGAGGCGGTGCCGGGTTCCTCGGGAGGGGCGTACTGCTGAGCGCGAACCGGGCACGAGGCACAGGCTGCGCCAACGCCCAGGCAGGCTACCAAGCAAAGAGCGGGCAACCCGCCTTTCGAAAGCGCAATCTGACGATCTGTCTGCATGCCGGGACCCCTCCAACAGTCGTAATCCGTTTGTTTAACGGGATTCGACTTATGCACCGCAGCACGAATGGTTCCGTCAACTCAGTTATGTGGGGATTCTCGCGTGACATCTGCGCGCGCCCGGCGGCGCCAAGACGATTTTGTGCGCAATGGCGATGATTTCGCCTAGAGCCGTTCCAGTTCTAAGTTTTAATTCTAAAACGACTCTAGGCTGAGGGACCCATGACCCGATCCTCGACGGCCTTTTTGACGTCGGCGAGGTCGCCGCGAAGCTGGCGCTGCAAACCGGCGCGGAACACGAGCGCGAGGGGCGAGAGAAGCCGTGCGCTCATCGTCACGGGCCTGGCCATGAACATCAAGGTCAGCCGCGTGCCTTGCGGATCATCATTAAAGATATGGTCGATGCGGTAGCGCGCGCCATGGTTCTGCGCGCCGAGTGCGAAGAGATAGGGCGGCTCGAACTCCAGGACGGACAGCTCGCCCGTGGCCAGTGATCCGTTGACCATGCGCGTCTCGAGAAAGCGCGCACCCGCGCCAATAGGCTCGCGCGTCAGAAGTTCGGTGCTCTTGATTGCCGATACCAGCGTCGGCCATGCGCGAATGTCGGTCGCGATCTGAAACGTAAGGGCGCGTGGCGCGCGAATGATCTCTTCGACGACGATCTGCATCCCGCCAATCCAGCTTCCGGTCCCATAGCGCCGCCGCTGACGCATGCTTACTACGTTTTTGCCCTGCAGCGCATGCGACATAGGCCGTACAGATTGACGTTGTCGTCCCGGCGGCGCGATAGCGAGCGTCGGACCCAGGAGGTCTTGGCGCAATGCTGCGGCCCGAGATAACAAGCAAGCGGCTTACAACCGGTTGCGATCTCATGGACTAACGTCCTTCTCCCGTGGGGAGAAGGTGCCCCGAAGGGGCGGATGAGGGGGCTGCCAGCAATCAGCGGCGCATGCCGAAGTCCCTCACCTGTCGCTCCGCGACATCCTCTCCCGCTCCGGGAGAGGAAAGAGGAGCTTTGTAGAATCGGATATCTGGGCTTCAGCCCGCCGGGCCGGTCTCGATAGGCAATGAGGTATCCCCGCCCCATTCAGCCCAGCTTCCGTCGTAGACGGCCGCATTCGTCTGGCCGAGTACGGCCAGCGCCAGGGCAAGCATGGAGGCTGTCACGCCAGAACCGCAGGTCGTCACAACAGGCCGTGTGACGTCAATGTTGGCGGCCTTGAAAAGCGCCGCCAGATCTTCTGCCGACTTGAATGTGCCATCGGGCATTAACAAGGCTTGTGAAGGAATGTTCTTTGAGCCGGGAATGTGTCCCTTGCGCAGGCCCGCGCGCGGCTCCGCATCACGGCCTTCAAAGCGGCCGGCGGGGCGTGCGTCCACGATCTGAGCGCCGGGCTTCTTGATGAGGGCCTTCATATCCTCCAGATCACGGATGATCTCGGTATTCTGCAGCGGCGTATAGTGGCGCTCGGAGCGTTTGGCGGGCGGGCCGTCTTCCGTCGGGCGCCCTTCCGCTTTCCATTTGCGCAGGCCACCGTTGAGGACGGCGACGTCGCGATGTCCCATGGCGCGGAACGTCCACCACACGCGGGCAGCCGAGAAAATGCCGCTCGTGTCATAGACCACGATCCGCGCGCCGTCCCCGATACCCATCTTCTTCATGCGAGAAGCAAACTTCACCGTCGACGGCAACATGTGGGGAAGGTTGGTCTTTTCGTCCGAAAGATCGTCGATATCGAAGAACAGGGCGCCGGGAATGTGCTCGGAGAGGTATTCGGCCTTTGGGTCGCGATTGGCCGTCGGCAAATGCCAGCTGCCGTCCAGGATGACGAGGTCAGGCGACGACAGATGGCTCTCCAGCCATTCAGTCTCCACGATCCAGTTCTTGGCAGCGTTGGGCAAGCGATCCCCCGTTAAATCATCAGCGGTCTTGAATGAGAGCCCATCGATGAGGATCAGACAGGCAGCGAACTTTGAGCACATAGGCAAAAGTTAATCCAGCCGCAAGGCGCTACCTTTGTGCCAAACCTTCCGAGCGATGACGTGGTCGCGGTTTAGCGGTTGGCTTGCGCTGCGATGCACTCCCTTGGCGTGAGCCGTGGGGTGAACTTGGCGCTGCCACCCCGCCGGCGGTCGTTAAGGTTCTCGCGACGCCAAAGCCGGACGTGCAGCGTTTTGGTACGCGCGCAGACGCTCGTCAGCGCCCGTCAGGTGCGCGGGACGCCCAATGTGCCGCCTGATGCGATCGGGTGCCTGCGGACTTGGCGGCGCGGATGCGTCCGCTGTAGCGCTAGCAACAAGCAACGGTGCTGAATTCATTCATGAAACGCGCCTCGCCCGATCCGGCCTTCACCTTCGCATGACGCCGCTTTGCGTCCGGCATCGTGCTGGCAGAGCGCTTGCAGCGCCCACATCACGCCAGGACCGATGGGCGGCTCTGGCCGTTGTGCAGGCAAGCCGAAGCCATGATATTCAAGATCGTCGCCGCCATGATGCTCGCTATCGTGGCCATGTTCTTCTTCAGCGTCGATTTGGACCACGCCTTTGCGGCCGTCCTTCTGCCCGCTGTCGCGGCGCTGGGCATTGCGTTGCTGGGATCGAGCTGAAGGCCGCCTGAAGCGTGCTCTTTGGCGTTGCTTTTCGGGGCGACACATCTATATGAAAGGCGCTTGCGACCCGCATGCGCCAGCGACAAGCCCGGCTTTTTCAGACGAGCCGTCGCACGTGCATTGCGGGGCTAGGAACGCGAAAGGTCGGCCTTCGCAGGCGCCGCGCTCCGCGCATGGGCCGTGATTGGCCGGGCGCCGCACATGCGGGCGTGGCGGAACTGGTAGACGCACTGGATTTAGGTTCCAGCGGCGCAAGTCGTGGGGGTTCAAATCCCTCCGCCCGCACCAAGCGCCGCAGGTCATGGGCCGAAGGGTTCATGGGGGCGTTCCGGCAAATTCGGGGCGCCGAGGTCAAAATATTTTGAGTTGCTAGGAACAAGAACGATGCAGGTTACGGAAACGGATCGGGACGGCTTGAAGCGCACGCTCAAGGTCGTGGTCGCAAAGGCTGAGCTTGACGAGCGCTTCAACGGGCGCCTGGACGAGATCAAGGATCGCGTTCAGATCAAAGGTTTCCGCAAGGGCAAGGTGCCCGTGCCGCATCTGAAAAAGGTGTATGGTAAGTCTTTGATGGCCGAAGTGCTGGAGCAGGCCGTCCAAGACACCTCGATCAAGGCCATGAAGGAGCGTAACGAGCGTCCCGCCGGCCAGCCCAGGATCGAGATCGAGGACGCCGACAAGGGTTCCGTGGAGCGTGTCATCAACGGCGAATCCGATCTTGCATACTCGATGTCGTTCGAGGTTCTTCCCGCCATCGCGATTGCGGACTTCTCGACCTTCAAGCTCGAGCGCCTGTTAGCTGATGTCGAAGACGCGGACATGGAGCGCGCGCTGAACGAGATCGTCGAGCGCAATACCTCGTTTGAGCCCGAAGAGGGCCGGGTTGCAGCCGATGGCGACATGCTGACCCTCGACTTCACGGGCAAGATCGAAGGGGAACCCTTCGAAGGCGGTTCTGCCGAAAGCGCCAACCTGGTTCTCGGCAAGGGCCAGTTCATCCCCGGTTTTGAGGAAGGTCTGATCGGCGCCACGGCCGGAGATGAGCGCACCGTCAAGGCGACGTTCCCGGCGGAGTATCCCATGCCGAACCTTGCCGGCAAGGAGGCGGAATTCGACGTCAAGGTGAAGACGGTGTCGCGCCCCGTGAAGCCCGAAATCGATGACGCATTTGCCGCCGGGCTCGGCGCGGAAAGCCTCGATAAGATGAAAGAAATCGTGCGTGGCCAGCTCCAGCGTGAACTCGATGGCGCCGCCCGCGTCAAGCTGAAGCGGGAGCTTCTTGATGAACTCGATCGCGCCCATATGTTCGACCTGCCGCCGTCGCTTGTTGACTATGAGTTCGCCAACATCTGGCGTCAGGTCGAAAGCAACATGAAGGCAACGAACAAAACCTTTCCTGACGAAGGCAAGACGGAGGACGAAGCGAGGGCGGAATACCGCAAGATCGCCGAGCGGCGCGTTCGCCTCGGTCTGGTCGTTGGCGAAATCGGCGAGAAGAACAAGATCACGGTCTCGCAAGACGAGCTCCGCCGTGCCCTCGTGGAGCAGGCCCGCCGTTATCCTGGCCAGGAGAAGGTAGTCTACGAGTACTACGAGAAGACGCCTGGTGCGCTTGCGGAACTGCGCGCACCGATCTTCGAGGACAAGGTGATTGATTTCATTGTCGATGCGGCAAAGCCGGTCGACAAGAAAGTCAGCAAGGAGGAATTGTTGAAGCAAGTCGAGGAGGCGACGCAGAAGGATTCCGAATAACGTGTCGCGCCATTGCTCAGCCCAATATTGAGTTATGGTGATCCCCGCTAATCCAGGTCCTGTCGCTGACGTGATGGGACGGACATTGAAAAGACCCGTTGCCTCCACTGTAAATGCAAGGACTCTCAAGCCATGCGCGATCCGGTCGCTACATTGACGAACACGTTCTGGCCGATGGTTGTCGAGCAGACGACGCGCGGCGAGCGAGGGTATGATCTTCCTTCGCGCCTCCTCAAAGAGCGCATCATCTTCGTCACCGGTCCTGTCGAGGATCACATGGCGGCGTCGATCTGCATGCAGCTGCTGTTTCTTGAGGCTGAGAACCCCAGGAAGGAGATCTCCATGTACATCAACTCGCCCGGCGGCGTGGTGACGAGCGGCATGGCAATCTACGACACCATGCAGTTCATCAAGCCGGACGTTGCGACGCTGTGCATCGGGCAAGCGGCTTCCATGGGATCGCTGCTGCTGTGCGCAGGCGCCAAGGACATGCGCTTTGCATTGCCGAATGCGCGCGTCATGGTGCATCAGCCCTCAGGCGGGTTTTCCGGTCAGGCGTCGGACATCGAGCGGCATGCGGAAGACATTATCAAGATGAAGCGCCGTCTGAATGAAACCTACGTGAAGCATACCGGCCAGCCGTACGAGACTATTGAACGGACGCTCGACCGCGACTACTTCATGACGGCCGATCAAGCCAAGGATTTCGGTCTCATCGACAAGGTTCTTCAGAGCCGCGATGAGGTCGATGGCGGGCTGTTTGAAGGCAAGGCTTCCTGAAGCTTGCGTTAACGGCCGGTTAATTCACCGCACCGGTCTGGCGGGCTCTTAAGGAGGCCAGACCGGTGGGCCATTGTCCGCGGCGGAACAAAACCCGCACAGACCTACGTACTATGCCGTAGTTTATGACTGCCGGACCCGAAAGCCGTGTTGCTCACAACAAAAACAACTGTGGCAAACGCGCCGCGTGCCCACCGGGGCGCCAGCTGCGGCGTTAATCCATTCTTGATCTCGTGAACACTAGCGTGCTGAGATCAGACTAGAAGAGATTCAAGTGCCACGCGGCTGGCCGGGCCGCTCGCGCGCGAAGAGCGGGCCAAATGGAGAACGCAAAGCCCAAGGCGGTTCTCCGATAGGAAACAGGAATGGCTCAGGAAAAGAACACTCTCTATTGCTCCTTCTGCGGCAAGAGCCAGCATGAAGTCCGCAAATTGATTGCAGGTCCAACCGTATTCATCTGCGATGAATGCGTCGAGTTGTGCATGGACATCATCCGCGAGGAGAACAAGAATACTCTTGTAAAATCTCGCGACGGCGTTCCGAGCCCGCAGGAGATCTGCACGGTCCTCGACAGTTATGTCATCGGTCAGGCTCACGCCAAGCGCGTGCTGTCGGTCGCCGTGCACAATCACTACAAGCGGCTGAACCACGCCGCAAAGAACAACGACGTCGAACTGGCGAAATCGAATATCCTCCTGGTCGGTCCGACAGGCTCGGGCAAGACGCTGCTGGCTCAGACGCTGGCGCGCATTCTGGATGTGCCCTTCACGATGGCCGACGCGACCACGCTCACGGAGGCAGGCTACGTCGGCGAGGATGTCGAGAACATCATCCTCAAGCTGCTGCAGAACGCCGATTACAACGTCGAGCGTGCGCAACGCGGCATCGTCTACATCGACGAAGTCGACAAGATCAGCCGCAAGTCCGACAACCCTTCCATCACGCGCGATGTGTCTGGCGAGGGCGTGCAGCAGGCGTTGCTGAAGATCATGGAAGGCACGGTCGCCTCCGTGCCCCCTCAGGGCGGCCGCAAGCATCCCCAGCAGGAGTTCCTGCAGGTCGATACGACGAACATTCTGTTCATCTGCGGCGGCGCCTTTGCCGGCCTGGAAAAGATCATCTCCCGGCGCGGCAAGGGATCCTCCATCGGCTTCTCCGCCAAGGTCACCGGGCCCGATGAGCGCCGCACGGGCGACATCCTGCGCGAGGTCGAGCCTGAGGATCTGCTGAAGTTCGGTCTCATCCCCGAGTTCATCGGCCGTCTGCCCGTCATCGCGACGCTGGAAGACCTCGACGAGACCGCGCTCGTGCAGATCCTGACCGAGCCCAAGAACGCGCTCGTGAAGCAATATCAGCGCCTGTTCGAGATGGAGGACGTCAAGCTCACCATCACGCTCGACGCGTTGAAGGCGATTGCGCGCAAGGCTATCGAGCGCAAGACGGGCGCGCGCGGCTTGCGCTCCATTCTGGAAGGCATCTTGCTGGATACGATGTACGATCTTCCGCAACTCAAGGGCGTTGAAGAGGTCGTCGTCGGTCCGGAGGTTGTCGAAGGCGGCGCACGGCCGCTTCGCATCTATTCGGAACGTGCCGAAGGCTCGACAGCCTGACGCCAGAGATCTGACAGGCCCCTCGACGCGGGCAACAAAGGCGCGGCCGGCGGTCACTTGATATTGGAGCGCCGGTCCCCATTTGTTCGGGGGAGATTAACCAGCTCCGGGCAACCGGAACCAGGGATCTTTCCCGCGCTTTATGTCGAGAGCGAGCGGCGGCAGCCACAATGGGGCCGTCTTGCGTGTCAAGGTGGAATGAAGCGTGAAATGGATGCCTCCGTTCCCGCCGGGGGGCGTGGCATCTGGCCAGAATGGATAGTGAAATGAGCGAAGAGAAAAAGACCAAGGACAAGGCGAAGGAGCTGTATCCGGTCCTGCCGCTGCGCGACATCGTGGTCTTTCCGTACATGATCGTTCCTCTGTTCGTTGGCCGCGAGAAATCGATCGCGGCGCTCGAAGAGGTCATGCGCGCCGACAAGCAGATCCTGCTCGCCGCCCAGAAGAACGCGGGCGACGACGATCCGGCGACCGACGCGATCTACGAGATCGGCACGCTCGCTTCCGTCCTGCAGCTTCTGAAGCTGCCCGATGGAACCGTGAAGGTGCTCGTGGAAGGCAGCGCGCGCGCGCGCGTCCTGCGCTATACCGACAACGCAAATTATTTCGAAGCCGAAGTCGAGCGGGTTGCGGAGCAGCCGGGCGCGAAGGACGAACTGGAAGCGCTGGCGCGCTCCGTCGTTTCGCAGTTCGAAAGCTACGTAAAGCTCAACAAGAAGGTTTCGCCCGAGGTGCTAAGCACCGTCAGCCAGATCGAGGATTACTCCAAGCTTGCTGACACCATCGCCTCGCATTTAGCGGTCAAGATCTCTGACAAGCAGGATGTGCTCGAGACGGCCACCGTTTCGGAGCGGCTGGAGCGCGTCTACACGCTTATGGAGAGCGAGATCTCCGTTCTGCAGGTCGAAAAAAAGATCCGCTCGCGCGTCAAGCGCCAGATGGAGAAGACGCAGCGCGAGTACTATCTGAACGAGCAGATGAAAGCCATTCAGAAGGAACTTGGCGACACCGACGAGCGCGACGACATTGCGGAGTTCGAAGAGAAGATCGAAAACACCAAGCTGTCGAAGGAAGCCAAAGACAAGGCATTGGCTGAGCTCAAGAAGCTCAAGCAGATGAGCCCGATGTCGGCTGAAGCGACGGTGGTGCGCAACTATCTCGACTGGCTGCTGTCCATCCCGTGGGGGATCAAGGGCAAGGTCAAGAAGGATATCGTGGAGGCGCAGGCCATCCTCGATCAGGAGCACTATGGCCTGGAGAAGGTCAAGGAGCGCATCCTCGAGTACCTGGCGGTCCAGGCGCGTACCAACAAGCTGAAGGGGCCGATCCTGTGCCTCGTCGGACCTCCCGGCGTGGGCAAGACCTCGCTCGGCAAATCGATCGCGAACGCAACGGGCCGCGAGTTCGTGCGCATGTCGCTGGGCGGCGTGCGCGACGAGGCGGAGATCCGTGGCCATCGCCGCACCTATATCGGCTCGATGCCCGGCAAGGTCATCCAGTCGATGAAGAAGGCGAAGCGCACCAATCCGCTCTTCCTGCTCGATGAGATCGACAAGATGGGCCAGGATTTCCGTGGCGATCCCGCTGCGGCGCTTCTTGAGGTGCTGGATCCTGAGCAGAACAGCACGTTCAACGACCATTACCTGGAGGTCGACTACGATCTCTCCAACGTGATGTTCGTGACGACGGCCAACACGCTCAACATTCCGCCGGCCCTCATGGACCGCATGGAGATCATCCGTCTCGCGGGCTACACCGAAAGTGAGAAACTGGAGATTGCTAAGCGGCACTTGATCCCGGGACAGCTTGCGGCGCACGGACTGGAACAGTCCGAGTGGATCGTCGAGGATGATGCCATCATGCAGGTTATCCGCCGTTACACGCGGGAAGCCGGCGTGCGCTCGCTGGAACGCGAGATGGCCAAGCTCGCGCGCAAGGCGGTCAAGGAGATCCTGACCTCCTCGAAGACCTCGATCGTGGTTACGGCCAATAACGTGGAAGAGTACCTGGGCGTGCCCAAGTACCGCTACGGCGAGGCAGAGCTGGAAGATCAGGTCGGCATCGTCACGGGACTGGCTTGGACCGAGGTCGGCGGCGAGTTGCTGACGATCGAAGGTGTCATGATGCCGGGCAAGGGTAAGATGACCGTGACGGGCAACCTTCGCGACGTCATGAAGGAGTCGATCCAGGCCGCGAACGCCTACGTGCGCGCGCACTCGCCTGAGTTCGGCATCCATCCCTCGCTGTTCGAGAAGCGCGACATCCACGTGCACGTGCCGGAAGGCGCGACGCCTAAGGATGGACCTTCGGCCGGCATCGCCATGACGACGGCGATCATCTCCGTTCTGACGGGCATTCCTGTTCGCAAGGATGTCGCCATGACGGGCGAGATCACGTTGCGCGGCCGTGTGCTGCCCATCGGTGGATTGAAGGAGAAGTTGCTTGCCGCGCTGCGCGGCGGCATCAAGACCGTCATCATCCCCGAGGAGAACGCCAAGGATCTCGCCGAGATCCCAAGCGAGGTGAAAGCCAAGATCGAGATCGTTCCCGTCTCGCGTCTCGAAGAAGTGTTGAAGGTTGCGCTCGTGCGTACGCCCGAAGCCATTGTTTGGGATGAAGCCGCGGAAGCTGCTCTCGAAGCACAGGAAAAAGATAAAGGCGGATCGCGCATTACCGCGCACTGACTTAGTCTGACGTAAACCTTACCGCATACGAAGTGTTACCCCGCGCCAAACTGGCGCGGGGTTTTTCGTCTATGTGAGGACAACGGCACGAAATGACGCGGTTTTGAGGCGTTTTTCGCGGCTTTCCTACTTGACGGGGTGGCCAATTGGGCGCTTCTAAGCGGCTTCTATTGGCGTATGGCTCCCCCAATGTCCGCGAGCCGGTTACGCCGCGCAACTCAGCGCCCCGGCGCTCTGTTGAGCAAATATCTTCGCTTTTCCCGATTCCCATAGGACGGACCCCATGAGCAAAAAAGACCTGATCGACGCTGTTGCGAAAGAGTGTGAGCTGACCAAGGAGAAGGCCGGTAGCGTCGTCGATGCTGTGCTCGCGCACATTCGCAACACCATGAAGGAAGGTCATGAGGTGCGCATTCCTGACTTCGGTACCTTCAAGGTCGCCAAGCGCAAGGCGCGCGAAGGCCGCAACCCTGCAACCGGCGAGACCATCAAGATCGCAGCCGCTGTGGTGCCGAAGTTCACGCCTGCCAAGGGCCTGAAGGAAGCGCTCAACTAAGCGCCATTACGTACGACGTTCTTGTGAAGGGCGTGCCACGGGCGCGCCCTTCACTTTTGTGCGCGGCCACGCGATGCGGGTGCAGCAATTGCGGCGCAGGAATGTGATTGCTTTTGACTAACAGCCCAATCGGCATTAGGCAGTCGCTACCGGTTTCAGGCGGGTCTGCTCAGGCTGCCGGCTTGGGGAGGTTAGCTCAGCGGTAGAGCGTCTCGTTTACACCGAGAATGTCGGGGGTTCGATCCCCTCACCTCCCACCATGTTTTTTCGTTCGCCGCGCGCTATTCGTCACCGCCGCGTCAGGGCGGCCCATGACGGAGTTGAAAACACGCCAACAATTCGGAGATCGCCGTGACGCTCTCGATGTACCAGGCTTCGGTGCCCGCATTTTCGCGCGTGCTCACCCAGCTCGATGTAATTCTCGACAAGGCGCAAAATCATGCGGTCGCCAGAAAGATCGATCCTGCCGATCTGCTGACCGCGCGGCTCTATTCTGATATGTTCACCTGCACCAAGCAGGTGCAGATCGTGACCGATTTCTGCAAAGGTGCGCCAAGCAGGCTGGCGGGACGCGAGGTGCCCTCGTGGTCCGATGACGAGAAGACATTCGGCGATCTCAAGGCGCGCATTGCAAAGACACGCGCGCTTCTGGAAACCTTCAGACCTGCGGATATCGACGGCTCCGAGACGAGAGACATCACGCTGAAGCTCGCTGGCGCTCCGGTCAAGCTGAAGGGGCAGCCCTACCTGCTTCAGTTCGTCCTGCCCAACCTCTATTTCCACGCCGCCACCGCTTACGGAATCCTGCGCCATAACGGCGTTGAGATTGGCAAAATGGATTTTCTCGGTCCTGTCGGCTCCCGCAGCGAAGGGGAGAGCGCCACGCAGTGACACAAATGAGCCTCCTGCTTGCCGCACTGGCGGGAGGGCTGGCGCCGCGCCGTTGGTGGGCGGCAGCGCTCGCGGGCGCGGCGGTTTATCTGGGACTGCAGTATGGCGCACTTGGTGTGCGCGGGGGCCTCTCGGCGGCCGTCGATATGGCCCGGACGGCTTATCTGATGGTGGGCAACCTGGTCTTCGCCGAACCTCTGGCCGGAGCCCTGGCGGGCTTGGCGGGACGGGCCGGGGTGCGGCTATACACCCGCCTCTTTGGCAGCCATGATCAAGCGTCTTGACGAGCCCGCTGGGTTCACGTATCTCCACACGTGTGACCGCGGGCGCTCATTGAAAGGCGCCCGTCGCTTTTTTGGTTTGCGGGAGTAGCTCAGTTGGTTAGAGCGCCGCCCTGTCACGGCGGAGGCCGCGGGTTCAAGTCCCGTCTCTCGCGCCATTCTTCCATTGCTTCATTTTGCTGCGGCTTCCGGCCGGCCCGTTGAGTGCGACTTGAACGGGGCCTTGCCACCTCTAAAGTGTGACCGTCGGCCCGGTTGCGCGGCCTTACGCACTGGTCTAACACCATGGCTAACGCGAATCTGGATCAGCGGCCCAACCGGCAGAGCCGCCCGGAGATTTCGTGTCTAGGCCCATTTGGCCGGCAAAGAGATGCGCATGACCGACCTCTTCAACCACTATCTGCCGCTGGTGATTTTCATAGGCGTGGCGCTGTTCATTGGCGCGGCCCTCTTGCTGGCGCCCTTCCTCGTCGCCGTTCGCAATCCTGACCCTGAAAAGGTCTCGGCCTACGAGTGCGGCTTCAACGCCTTCGACGACGCGCGCATGAAGTTCGACGTGCGCTTCTATCTGGTGTCGATCCTGTTCATCATCTTCGACCTGGAGGTTGCGTTCCTCTTTCCCTGGGCGGTTGCCTTCAAGGACATTGGCAGCTTCGGCTTCTGGTCAATGATGGTGTTCCTGGGCGTGCTGACCATCGGCTTCATCTACGAGTGGAAGAAAGGTGCACTCGAATGGGAGTGACCCGCGACGACGCAGTTCTTTTCGACCGCGTGTTCGACCGTGTGCGCGAAGGTGCGGCGGGGGGTGCGCCTTCGGGCGTCATCAAGCCGGACGATCCGTTCTTCACGACCGTCAACGACGAGCTTGCCGACAAAGGCTTTCTTGTCACCACGACCGACGATTTGATCAATTGGGCGCGCACCGGCTCTTTGATGTGGATGACGTTCGGTCTCGCCTGCTGTGCCGTCGAGATGATGCAGGCCTCCATGCCGCGTTATGACCTCGAGCGGTTCGGATTTGCGCCGCGCGCCTCGCCGCGCCAGTCGGATGTGATGATCGTCGCCGGAACGCTAACCAACAAGATGGCGCCGGCGCTGCGCAAGGTTTACGACCAGATGCCCGAGCCGCGCTACGTGATCTCCATGGGCTCATGCGCCAATGGCGGCGGTTACTACCACTATTCCTACGCCGTGGTGCGCGGTTGCGACCGCATCGTGCCCGTGGACATCTACGTGCCCGGTTGCCCGCCCACTGCGGAAGCGCTGCTCTATGGCGTGCTGCTGCTGCAGCGTAAGATACGCCGGACGGGAACGATCGAGCGGTAGCCGGGCTGTCATTCCGGGCGAGCATTCTTGCGAACCCCGGGACCTTTGCGACTGAGAAAAAGAGTTTAAGGCCTGGGTCCCGGCTCAACGCTGCACTCAGGCCGGGATGGCAAGAGATGACAGACCTCACCGACCTCGGCATTCACATCCAGGCCGGCATGCCCGACAAAATCGTCGGGGCAACCCTCGCATTCGGTGAGTTGACGCTGACATGCGCCGCAAGCGACATTGTTGCGCTGCTGACGCTGTTGCGCGACGACGGCAAGTGCCAGTTCGAGGTGTTGATCGACATCTGTGGCGTCGACTATCCCGAGCGCACCAAGCGCTTCGACGTGGTCTACCACCTGCTATCCCCGCGTCTCAATCAGCGCATCCGCGTCAAGGTGCAGGCCGATGATGTGACGCCGGTGCCGTCCGTGAACGATATTTTTCCCGCGGCCAACTGGTACGAGCGCGAAGCCTTCGATATGTACGGCATCCGCTTTTCCGGCCACCCCGATTTGCGCCGGCTGCTCACGGATTACGGATTCCAGGGTTATCCGCTGCGCAAAGACTTCCCCCTGACCGGCTACGTCGAGGTGCGCTACGACGACGAACAAAAGCGCGTCGTCTACGAGCCCGTGAAGCTGACACAGGATTTCCGCAGCTTCGACTTTGAAAGCCCTTGGGAGGGGCCGAACCACATCCTGCCGGGTGACGAGAAAGCGAGCGGGGCTTAGGGCGATGAAACCGACGCTCCTGACGGGCGCCAAGACTGAATTCTCCTTTCGCGTGCCCGCGAGCAAAACCGTGCCCAACCTTTATCCTGAAGCACATGAATTCCAGCAGATGCCCAAGGTCTTCGCGACAGGATTCATGGTCGGTTTGATGGAATGGACGTGCCTCAAGGTTTTGGAAAGCCACCTCGATGAGGGGGAAGGGTCACTTGGCGTTCACATCAATATTTCGCATCTGGCGGCGACGGTGCCCCATCAGGTGGTGACGGTGGAGGCCGAGGTGACCAAGGTCGACGGCCGGCGCGTCGCCTTTCACGTCAAGGCGCGCGATGAGTTCGACGTGATCGGCGAAGGCGAGCATGAGCGCGTGATCGTCACGTGGGACAAGTTCATTTCGCGCGTCAACGACAAGGCGAAGCGCGCCCGCGTGGCGGGACTTTGAGACGGGTAATTCTTCTCTCCTAAAGGAGAAGTTTGGAAAGATTGAGCGACATGGCCGAAGCAGAGATCAGGAACTTCAACATCAACTTCGGGCCGCAGCATCCTGCGGCACACGGCGTGTTGCGCCTCGTTCTGGAGCTTGACGGGGAGGTTGTGGAGCGCGTCGATCCGCATGTGGGATTGCTTCATCGCGGCACCGAGAAGCTGATCGAACACAAGACCTATCTGCAAGCGATCGGCTACTTCGACCGTCTCGACTACGTTGCGCCCATGAACCAGGAACACGCGTTCTGCCTGGCTGCCGAGCGTCTTCTCGGGTTGGAGGTGCCGCGACGCGGACAGCTCATCCGCGTGCTTTATTCCGAGATCGGCCGCCTGCTGTCGCATCTGCTCAACGTCACGACGCAGGCCATGGACGTTGGCGCGCTGACGCCGCCGCTGTGGGGCTTTGAAGAGCGCGAGAAGCTCATGGTGTTCTACGAGCGCGCGTCAGGCTCGCGGATGCATGCGAAATACTTCCGCATCGGCGGCGTGCACCAGGATTTGCCTGAGCAACTCGTCGATGACATCTACACCTGGTGCGACCCCTTCCTCAAGGTCTGCGACGACATTGAGGGGCTGCTGACGGAGAACCGCATCTTCAAGCAGCGTAACGTCGATATCGGCGTCGTGTCGCTCGATGACGCTTTCCGCTATGGCTTCTCGGGGGTGATGGTGAGAGGCTCGGGCGCGGTGTGGGATCTGCGCAAGGCACAGCCATATGAATGCTATGCCGAAATGGATTTCGACATCCCGATCGGCAAGAACGGCGACTGCTACGACCGCTATCTTGTGCGCATGGCCGAGATGCGCGAGAGCGTGAAGATCATGAAGCAGGCGTGCGAAAAGCTTAAAAGTCCGGAGGGGCGCGGGCCGGTCTCGTCCGGCAACAAGAAGGTCGTGCCACCCAAGCGCGGAGAGATGAAGCGCTCCATGGAGGCGCTCATCCATCACTTCAAGCTTTATACCGAAGGCTTCCACGTGCCGGCTGGCGACGTGTATGCGGCCGTCGAAGCGCCCAAGGGAGAATTTGGCGTTTATCTGGTGGCCGATGGCTCCAACAAGCCCTACCGCTGCAAGATCCGCGCGCCGGGGTTCTCTCACCTGGCGGCCATGGACTTCTTGAACCGCGGCCATATGCTGGCCGACGTCTCCGCTATCATCGGCTCGCTCGACATCGTGTTCGGTGAGATCGACCGGTGATTTCGAGGCCGGCAACCAAGACGAACACCTGCAATTGCGCCATCGGTACACGTTCCGAGTGAAAGGCCCGTGTCTCCTGTCACCAAAGCTGCCCGAACCATCGCCATCCTGGCTGGCTTGCTGCTGGCTGTTATTGGGGTGCGGTTCCTGGTCGATCCTCTCCAGGCGCAGCGCACCTTTGGACTTGGCAAGGGCGAGGCCGGCGTAGCGCTCCATTCAGCCGTGGGCTTGCGCGATGTGTGGCTCGGGCTCCTCCTCATCGCGTTCGCCTGGCTCAAGAACTGGCAGGCGCTGGCGTTGTGGTTCACGTTTGGCGCTGCCGTCTGCCTGGGCGACGCGCTGATTGTGGCAGGAGAGGGCGCGCGCTGGCCCTATATCGCTTTCCATCTGGCTAGCGGGATCGTGTGCGCGGTGCTTGCGGCCATTGCCCTGAGGGCCGCGAGGCGCGGTGGCGGGAACGTCTGAAACTGACAGGATTTAGAAAGCTTTGCGGGCTGGCCAGCGTTCAGCGGTTCGGGCCTGCAGTCGCGGCGGTCCGGTCCGGCGAAGGATCACCTTAACCTCTCCGCCGTGACGGGCTAGCCTCTGCCATAAAGCATTGATAAGCAGCCTTTGTACGGAAGATGTTGCGGCAGGAGGCCGGCTGCACGTTTCCGGCATGCGTGACCAGGAGCCGTTTCACTCATGATGGACAATCTATTTCTCCTTGCCGTGGCCTCCTTCGGATTTGGACTGAGCCTCGCCACCTATCGCTTGTTTGCAAAGTCGAATGGTTGGCCCTTGGGCGCGCTGCAAGCGGACCTGCCCTTCATTCCGGTGTTGATTGGCCTGACCGGCCTGTTGGCCGGTTTGGCCTTTGCGACAGCCCGTGGCGTCGATGATGGCGGCTGGTTCATCATCGGTTTTGGCCTTCTGCTCGCCCTTATCTGGACCGGCTTCGTGCGGGTCGGCTCGCAGATCGGCCTGTTTATCGTGCCGGTCGTCACCTTCATGCTGCTGCTGGGCTGGTTGTCGGTGCCTCTGGGCTACTCGGAACGCAAGTGGGCCAACGAACAGCCCGCCGAGACGCTGAGGCGCAAAGGCCTCCTGAACGAAAAAGCCGGAACGACTCCGGAGGCGCCTGCGGCGGAGTCGGGCGCAACTTCGCAGCCTTGATCTCGATCAAGTAGCCTGAATCGCAAAGCTTTTAGTCGCACCCCGCAAGGTGATCTTTCCGGGGTCGCGCTGCTTTTGTCCTACCCGCAACGGCTTGCGGAATCTGCCCGATCCTCGTAGTGCATCGGTACAGTAAATAGGCCGATTGCAGGTTCGCGCCGCTCTTTTGCTGCAAGGCGTTATAATCGCCGCGCAGCCGACTCGCACTCGGCCCAACGAGGAGCCGCCGATGGCCGTCCGCCGTCTATATCCCGACCAGCCGCCGCACTTCGCTTTCAATGACGAAAATCTGGCCTGGGCCAAGGCGCAGATCGCCAAGTTTCCGGAAGGCAAGCAGGCTGCGGCCATCATTCCGCTGTTGTGGCGCGCGCAGGAGCAGGTCGGCGGCTGGCTCCCGGAACCGGCCATTCGCTACGTCACCGACATGCTGGGCATGGCGCACATCCGCGGACTCGAGGTTGCGACTTTCTACACGATGTTCCAGCTCTCGCCGGTCGGCACGCACGCCCACATTCAGGTTTGCGGGACGACGCCCTGCATGCTGCGCGGAGCGGGCGCGCTGATCGAGACCTGCAAGACCCGCATTCACCCCGAGCAGCATCATCTCTCCGCGGACGGCAAGACATCCTGGGAAGAAGTCGAATGCCTGGGTTCGTGCGCCAATGCGCCGATGGTCCAGATCTGGAAGGACACCTACGAGGATCTCTCTCCCGCCGGCCTGGAAGCCATTCTCGACATGTTCGAGGCGGGCGAAACGCCGGTGCCGGGACCGCAGAACGGCCGGACAGCCTCTTGCCCGGAAGGTGGGCCGACGACGTTGACGGACGCGGCGCTTTACGACGGTTCGACAATCGGCGCGTGGAAGAAGCGATTTGATGAAACATCCGATGTCGCGCCCGCCCCTGCCGCAGCGGCCTCCGCTCCCACAGTGGCGCCGAGTCCGCCTGCCTCAGCCTCCCCCAAAAATCCCGCTGTTCACCCCGCCGCGCTCACTGCGTTGGCCAACGCGGGACTCGTGAAAGACTTGAACGCGCGCGGCACGGGCAAGCCGATGTCGGCTGATGAATTGGCTAGGCTCAAGACGACGACGCAAGCCGCACCCCTCACGGCTGCGCAATCTGCGCAAGTGACCCAGGATGCCAAAGGGGCCGCCGGCAAGCCCGAGATGTTGTCGCAACCGCGCGACGGCAAAGGCGACGATCTCGGCCTTATCTGGGGCGTGGCGGACAAGCTTGCCGAAAAGCTTAATGCGCTCGGCATCTGGCACTTCGACCAGATCGCCAAGTGGACCCAAGAGGATGTCGCCTGGTTCGAGGAGGCGATGGGTGGGGCGTTCAAAGGCCGCGTCACGCGCGACAAGTGGATCGAGCAGTGTCAGAAACTGGCGAGCGGCTGGCGTCCAGGCTCTGACGCCGGCGAACGGCCGAAGGGGTGATTGAGATGCTGCATGATCGCGACCGGATCTTCCGCAACTTGTATGGCTTTCACGACGCCGGGCTCAAAGGGGCGATCTCGCGCGGCGCGTGGGACGGCACCAAGTTCTTCATCGACAAGGGGCACGACTGGATCATCAACGAGGTGAAGGCCTCCGGCCTGCGCGGTCGCGGCGGCGCAGGCTTCCCCACGGGCCTCAAATGGTCGTTCATGCCCAAGGCCGATCCTCGCCCCAGTTACCTCGTCGTCAACGCCGACGAGTCCGAGCCCGGCTCCTGCAAGGATCGCGAGATCCTGCGGCATGATCCGCATCTGCTCGTTGAGGGCGCGTTGCTGGCATCTTTCGCGATGCGCGCGCATGCCTGCTATATCTACGTGCGCGGCGAGTTTATCCGTGAGCGCGAGGCTCTGCAGCGCGCCATCGATGAAGCCTACGAGGCAAGGCTCATCGGCAAGAACAACGTGCATGGCTGGGACCTCGACATCTACGTGCATCACGGCGCAGGCGCCTACATCTGCGGCGAGGAAACCGCGCTGCTGGAAAGCCTCGAAGGCAAGAAGGGCCAGCCGCGCCTGAAGCCGCCATTTCCAGCCAATACGGGTCTTTGGGGTTCGCCGACGACGATCAATAACGTGGAATCGATCGCGGTGACGGGCGAGATCCTGCGCCGCGGCGCGACGTGGTTTGCGGCGCTGGGGTTGCCCAACAACACCGGCACGAAGCTGTTTCAGATTTCAGGCCACGTCGAGAAGCCGTGTGTCGTCGAGGAGGAGATGGGCATTCCGCTCAAGGAGCTCATCGAGACACATTGCGGCGGCGTGCGCGGCGGCTGGGACAACCTGCTCGCGGTGATCCCCGGCGGCTCGTCGGTGCGTTGCATCACGGCGGCGCAGGCGAGCGACGTGACCATGGACTTCGATGCACTTGGCAAGCTTGGCTCGGGCCTTGGCACCGCGGCCGTGATCGTCATGGACAAGTCGACCGACATCATCGCGGCGATCCGGCGTATCTCGTATTTCTACAAGCATGAGAGCTGTGGCCAGTGTACGCCCTGCCGCGAAGGGACCGGCTGGATGTGGCGGGTGTTAGAGCGCATGGAGCGCGGCGAAGCCGCAAAACGCGAGATAGATCTTCTGTTTGAAGTGTCCAAGCAGATCGAAGGGCATACCATCTGCGCGCTGGGTGATGCCGCGGCGTGGCCTGTGCAAGGCCTCATCAACAACTTCCGCCCCGTCATCGAGGCGCGCATCGACCAGTATCAGGCAAAGCATTCGAAAGTGGCGGCGGAGTGATGGAGATAATGTCCACCAGTCGTGCCTCCTTGACACCATCCCGGCTCGGGATCGCAGTCGGCGGTGAACTCCGGCGGGGATTTATGCAAGCCTGCGTCATGCGTGATGTGGATGTTTGCACGGATCCCCGCCTTCGCGGGGATGATGGTACGATGGAGGCCCAAGCTTGAACTGCGTCGTGTTCTACGAATGGTTGTTTGCGATGTTGGCCTCGATCTCCGAAGCGAGCTTTCGTCTGGTCTTTGTTGCAGCGGTGCTGTTGTTGATCTGGCTCCTCGTAAAAGGCCGGGCACGGACGTGGCTGAACTTCGTCGGTCGCGTCGTTGTATCAGGTGCATCGACGGTTCTCCTTCTAGGGCCGCTGGCCTGGCTCTTTTTTCCAGAGCTCATTGGCGTTCGGAGGGAAGTGGGTACTACGTTCTTTGATGCTGCAGGGTGTGATGGCCCAATTATGGTTGAGCCCGGGCGGGGATTCTAGAAGATGACCAAAAAACTCATCATCGACGGCCAAGAGATCGAGGTTGAGGATCATCTCACCCTGCTGCAAGCCTGCGAGCAGGCGGGTGCGGAAATCCCGCGCTTTTGCTATCACGAGCGCCTGTCGATCGCCGGCAACTGCCGCATGTGCCTCGTCGAGGCGCAGGGCGTGCCGAAGCCGGTCGCCTCGTGCGCCATGGGCGTCTCCGACCTTCCACCCAACAGAGACGGCTCACCCAAGCAGATCTCCACCAAAAGCCCGCTCGTGAAGAAGGCGCGCGAAGGCGTGATGGAGTTCCTGCTCATCAACCATCCGCTCGATTGCCCCATCTGCGACCAGGGCGGCGAATGCGACCTGCAGGACCAAGCCATGGCGTTCGGCATGGGCGGGTCGCGCTTTCACGAGAACAAGCGCGCCGTTGAAGAGAAGAATATCAGCCCGCTCATCAAGACGATGATGACGCGCTGCATCCATTGCACGCGCTGCGTGCGCTACATGACGGAAGTCGCAGGCGTGGAGGAGCTGGGCCTGATCTCGCGCGGCGAGGACGCCGAGATCACCACCTATCTGGAGCAGGGCATCCTCTCGGAGATGAGCGCTAACGTGGTCGATCTGTGTCCGGTCGGCGCCCTTACGCATCGCCCCTGGGCCTTCAATGCCCGTCCGTGGGAAATGCGCAAGACCGAGACCATCGACGCGATGGATGCGGTCGGTTCGGCCATTCGTGTCGATACCCGCGGCGGCGCGGTGATGCGTATCCTGCCGCGCAACAATGATGCGGTGAACGAGGAGTGGATTTCCGACAAGACGCGCCACGTCGCGGACGGCTTGAAGATCCAGCGTCTTGATACGCCTTATATCCGCAAGAACGGCCGTCTGGAGCCAGCAAGCTGGGATGAGGCGCTGACGCTCGTCGGCGAGAAACTGAAGGCCGCGGATCCCACCAGGATCGGCGCCATTGCGGGCGATCTGGCGGGCGCTGAAGAGATGTTCGCGCTCAAGGACCTTTTCACACGGCTGGGGTCCAAGAATTTCGATTGCCGTCAGGCGGGCGACAAGCTCGATCCCAAGCTCGGCCGCGCCTCCTACGTTTTCAACACCACCATCAATGGCATCGAGGAGGCGGATGCGATCCTTATCATTGGATCGAATCCGCGCATTGAGGCCCCGGTGCTGAATGCGCGCATCAGGAAGCGCTGGCGCACGGGGCAGTTGAAGCACATTGGCCTCATCGGCGCGAACGCGCCGCTGACGTATCCGGTGACTCATCTGGGCGCGGGCACCGATACGCTTGCGGAGGTTGCGAGCGGCAAGCATTCTTTTGCACAGGTCTTGAGAGCGGCCGATAAGCCGATGATCATCCTGGGGCAGGGTGCGTTTGCCCGCGTCGATGGACTTGCCGTGCTGGCGCTCGCCGCGCAGATCGCGCTTTCCGCATGTGAGGGCAAGGATGCGGCCTGGAACGGCTTTAACGTCCTGCATACAGCGGCCGCGCGCGTGGCAGGCCTCGATCTCGGCTTCGTCCCGGCAGAGGGCGGCCGCGATGCTGCGGGTATCCTCCGGCCAGATATGCAAGTCGTCTACCTGCTGGGCGCGGATGAGTGCGATCTGGGCGCGTCGGGTGGTGCATTCACTGTCTATCAAGGCAGCCATGGCGATCACGGAGCCGCGCGCGCCGACGTCATTCTGCCGGGCTCGGCCTATACGGAAAAGAGCGTCACCTACGTCAACACCGAAGGGCGCGCACAGCAGACCATCAAGGCTGCATTCGCTCCCGGTGAGGCCAAGGAAGACTGGACTATCATCCGCGCACTGTCGGCACGTGCGGGCAAGACATTGCCCTATGACGATCTGACCGCCTTGCGCGCTGCCATGTACAAGACGGCGCCGCAGTTGGCAGCGCACGATACGGTCGAGGCGCGCGCCATGAGCGGCCTAGGCATGCTTGCGAAGCTGTCGGGTGCGCTTTCCCCCGAACCCTTCGCCGCAGCGATCGAGGATTTCTATCTCACCAATCCGATCGCGCGCGCGTCCGTTGTCATGGCAGGCATGAGCGCACTCAAGGCAAACGCGCAGAAAAGCGCATTGAAGGCGGCGGAGTAGGGATCAGATCATGCTTGAAGCGATCACCACCTTCATGAACGCCTACGGCTGGAACCTGCTGGCCACGATCTTCTTTTCCCTGCTGATGCTGGTCGGCCTGCTGCTCATCATCGCCTATTTGCTGCTGATGGACCGCAAGGTATGGGCCGCCGTACAGATGCGCCGCGGCCCCAATGTCGTCGGCCCGTTCGGACTATTCCAATCCTTCGCCGACCTTTTGAAGTTCGTCTTCAAGGAGCCGGTCATTCCCGCAGGCGCGGACAAGACGGTCTTCCTGCTGGCGCCCCTTGCCACCTCCGTCTTCGCACTCGCATCGTGGGCGGTCATTCCGGTCAACGAAGGCAGCTTCTTCGGTCTGGCAGAAGGCAGGTGGGTGATCTCCGACATGAACGTCGGCGTGCTCTATCTGCTGGCGATCTCCTCGCTCGGTGTCTACGGCATCATCATGGGGGGCTGGGCGTCGAACTCGAAGTATCCCTTCATGGGCGCGCTGCGCTCGGCGGCGCAGATGGTGAGCTATGAGGTCTCCATCGGCTTCGTGATCATCTGCGTGCTGCTGCTGGTCGGCTCGCTCAACCTCACCGACATCGTCAATGCGCAGAAGACGGGTGTTGGCACGTCCTTGGGCCTGCCCAACTCGCTGCTCGACTGGTATTGGCTGGCGCTGTTCCCGATGTTCGTGATCTTCTTCGTTTCCGCGCTGGCCGAGACGAACCGCCCGCCCTTCGATCTGGTGGAGGCGGAATCCGAACTCGTTGCCGGGTTCATGGTGGAGTATGGCTCGACACCGTACCTGCTCTACATGCTGGGCGAGTACGTCGCGATCACCACCATGTGCGCCATGACCACCATTTTCTTCTTAGGGGGCTGGTTGCCGCCGCTCGACGTGTGGTGGCTCAATTGGGTGCCCGGCATCATCTGGTTCTTGTTCAAGGTCGTGTTCGTGTTCTTCCTGTTTGCGATGGCGAAGGCCATGGTGCCGCGCTACCGCTACGACCAGTTGATGCGACTCGGCTGGAAAGTCTTCCTTCCGCTGTCGCTGCTTGCGGTCGTGGCGACGGCGAGCTGGCTGCATTTCACGGGGGGCGCACCATGACGCCCGCCGCCATCGGTCTGGCCATCGGGCTCATCGCTGGCGTGTCGAGTTACATGATGCTCGCAAAACTGGCCGAGCGGGTCGATAAGGACGAGACGAAAAAGGTACTGAAGATCGTAGGCGTGATGGATCTGGTGCTGTTTCCCCTGGTGGGGCTCCTGATCGGCTCTTACGTCTTCGGATAGAGGCTGAAAGCTCATGAATATCGCCCAGGGCGTCAAATCGCTGTTTTTATTCGAGTTCGTCTCGGCGTTCTTTTTGACGATGCGCTACTTCTTCGCGCCCAAGAAGACGCTGAATTATCCTTATGAAAAGGGACCGCTCTCCCCGCGGTTTCGTGGCGAGCATGCGTTGCGCCGTTACCCGAACGGCGAAGAGCGCTGCATCGCCTGCAAGCTGTGCGAGGCGATCTGCCCGGCGCAGGCGATCACCATCGAGGCCGGCCCCCGGCGCAACGATGGCACGCGGCGCACCACCCGCTACGACATCGACATGACGAAGTGCATCTATTGCGGGCTGTGCCAGGAGGCCTGCCCGGTGGACGCCATCGTGGAGGGGCCGAATTTCGAGTTCGCCACCGAGACGCGAGAGGAACTGTTCTACGACAAGCAGCGGCTGCTGGATAACGGCGATCGCTGGGAACGCGAGATCGCCAAGAACATCGCGCTTGACGCGAAGTACCGGTGAGGCGGCCGACAACATGACCACAGCTTTCTTCTTTTATCTGTTTGCAATCCTTGCGGTCGCCTCGGGCGCGATGGTCGTGTTCGCCAAGAACCCGGTGCACGCCGTTCTGTTTCTCATTCTCACGTTCTTCAACGCGGCGGGACTGTTCGTGCTGCTTGGCGCGGAGTTCCTCGCTATGCTGCTTGTCGTCGTCTACGTCGGCGCGGTTGCGGTGCTGTTCCTTTTCGTCGTGATGATGCTCGACGTCGACTTTGCCGAGCTCAAAGCGGGCCTTATCAAAAATGCACCCGTGGGATTGCTGGTAGGGGGCGTGGTTCTGGCCGAATTGGTTGCGCTCGTCGCGTTCCATGGGATCACGGTCTCGCCGGGACGTGCGGCCGCCGTCGCCACGCCCGAGGGCGTCACCAACACCCAGGCCATCGGCCAGCTGCTGTACACGAAGTACGTCTACTTCTTCCAGGGTGCGGGCATGGTGCTGCTGGTGGCCATGATCGGCGCCATCGTGCTGACGCTGCGCCATCGCGAGAACGTCAAGCGTCAGTCGGTGGCGGCTCAGGTGGCGCGGGGTCCGGCTACAGGGGTTGAAGTAGTGAAGGTGCCTTCCGGCGGATTCGACATCCCACCCGCAACCAAACCGGAGGCGGCCGAATGAGTAACAAGAACGGGCGCGGTCACGCCGATCACAACGTCACATCGCTGGACGAGGCGCGCCGCCGCGCGGCCGCGAAGGCGAAGGAGGAAAAGCAGGCGGCACGTGGCGCACGCGCGCCATCGCTGCGCGACTGGGTCATCGGCGGGTTGGTGATCGCGATGGCGCTCGGCTATTTCGCCTCGCTTCTCATTGGCACATCGAGCGTAAACGGGGCCGCACAATGACAATCGGACTTGGACATTACCTGACGGTTGCCGCGTGCCTGTTCACGCTCGGCATCTTCGGCATCTTCCTCAACAGGAAGAACGTCATCGTCATTCTGATGTCGGTGGAACTGATGCTGCTCGCCGTCAACATCAACTTTGTGGCGTTCTCGCATTTCAACGCCGATCTCGTCGGGCAGATCTTCACGCTGTTCATTCTGACGGTCGCGGCGGCGGAAACCGCTATCGGGCTCGCGATCATCGTCGTCTATTACCGCAACCGCGGCACCATCGCGGTCGAAGACATCAACCAGATGAGGGGCTAGCAGGGGGAATAGGGAGTTGAGAATTGGGAGTGGGATCAACGGTTCGGTCATATCAGGACTTGGTGGTCTGGCAGCAGTCGATTGCGCTGGCCGCGGCCTGCTACAAAACAACCAAGTCTTTTCCCGTCTCGGAGATGTACGGGTTGACGTCGCAGATACGGCGTGCGGCGGCTTCAATACCGGCCAATATCGCAGAAGGAAATGGTCGGGAGCATACGGGAGCGTATATCAATGCCCTGCGTATAGCGCAGGGCTCTTTGAAGGAACTCGAAACGCATGTCTTACTGGCCGAAATGGTAGACCTCTTGGACAAAGCCGAAGCCGCACGCTTGATCGAGAATTGCGATGGAGTAGGCAGACTGCTTCGCGCGCTGATCAGGGCCTTACAGGAGAAGGACCGCCGATGACACGACAGATCCTACTCCCTACTCCCTACTCCCAATTCCCAGGGAACGAGCCATGATCTACACAGCCATCGTTCTGCTGCCGCTCGCCGGCGCGCTCATCGCCGGGCTGTTTGGCCGTATCATAGGCGACAGGCCGAGCGAGATTATTACCACGCTTTTTCTAGGCATTGCCGCGCTGCTTTCGTGGATCGCGTTCGTGGATGTCGGCTTTGCACACACCACGCAGAAGATTCAACTGCTGCGTTGGGTCACGTCGGGCGAGCTCGATACGGCCTGGTCGATCCGGGTGGATACTCTGACGGCCGTGATGCTTGTCGTCGTAACGACAGTGTCCTCGCTCGTGCATCTCTACTCCATCGGCTACATGCACGAGGATGACTCGCGGCCCCGCTTCTTTGCCTATTTGTCGCTGTTCACCTTCGCCATGCTCGCGCTGGTAACGTCCGACAACCTGCTGCAGATGTTCTTCGGCTGGGAGGGTGTGGGTCTCGCCTCCTATCTGCTCATCGGCTTCTGGTATAAGAAGCCCGAAGCCAATGCGGCGGCCATCAAGGCCTTTGTCGTGAACCGCGTGGGAGACTTCGGCTTCGCGCTCGGTATCTTCGGGCTGTTTTACGTCTTCAAGTCGATCAACCTCGACACGATCTTCGCCGCGACGGAGGCGACGGCCGGCCAGACGTTCATGTTTGCAGGCTACGAGGTCGACATTCTGACCACGCTTGCGTTGTTGCTGTTCATGGGTGCCATGGGCAAGTCGGCGCAGTTTCTGCTGCACACCTGGCTGCCGGACGCCATGGAGGGCCCAACGCCTGTTTCCGCGCTCATCCACGCCGCGACCATGGTGACCGCGGGCGTCTTCATGGTGGCGCGCCTGTCGCCCATCTTCGAATACGCCCCCGAGGCATTGAAGTTCGTGACGCTGATCGGATCGATCACGGCATTCTTCGCCGCAACCGTCGGCCTTGTGCAAAACGACATCAAACGCGTTATCGCCTATTCGACCTGTTCGCAGCTTGGCTACATGTTTGTGGCGTGCGGCGTTGGCGCGTATGGCGCGGGCATCTTCCATCTCTTTACGCACGCTTTCTTCAAGGCGTTGCTGTTCTTGGGTGCGGGCTCGGTCATTCACGCCATGCACCACGAGCAGGATATGCGCGCCATGGGGGGGCTGAAAGCCAAGATCCCGCTCACCTGGGGCGCGATGCTGATCGGCACGCTGGCGCTCACGGGCGTCGGCATCCCGCACCTGTTCGGTTTTGCGGGCTTCCACTCCAAGGACGCGATCATCGAGGCCGCCTATGCGGCGCACACGCCCAGCAACTATGCCTTCTGGCTGCTGGTCATCGCGGCGTTCATGACTTCGTTCTATTCCTGGCGGCTGATGTTCATGACGTTCCACGGCACCACGCGCGCCGACCATCATACCTATGATCATGCGCATGAGAGCCCCAACACGATGCTGATCCCGCTGGCGGTCCTGTCGCTAGGCGCGGTGCTGGCGGGTGTGGTCTTTGCGTCCTACTTCATCGGGCACGAGGAAAGCGCGTTCTGGGGCGCCGCGATCCGCAAGGGTGAGCACAACCACATCCTGCACGCCATGCATGACATCCCATCGTGGGTCGGCTTTGCGCCGTTCCTCGCCATGCTGTCGGGCTTCGCGTTGGCTTACCTCTACTATATCGCCGTACCGTCTCTCCCGGCGGCAACGGCCAAGGCGTTCCGCCCGGTGTACCTCTTCCTGCTCAACAAGTGGTACTTCGATGAGCTCTACAACCTCATCTTCGTCAAGCCGGCGTTCGCCCTGGGCCGTTTGTTCTGGAAAGGGGGCGATGGCGCGATCATCGACGGGGCCATCGACGGCACGGCCGCAAGCGTCGGCCGCGTGACAAGCCGCATCGTCAAGCTGCAGACGGGCTACGTCTACCACTATGCCTTCGCGATGCTGATCGGGCTGGCGCTGCTGCTCAGCTACTTCACCTACGTCAACGGCGGGTTCGTGCGATGAGCAACATCCTTTCCATCGTGACTTTCCTGCCCTTGGCGGGCGCGATCATCATCGCCTTCCTCAACAGCGAGGCGAAAGGGAACGCGCGCTGGGTGGCTCTGTGGACGACGATCCTCACCTTTGCCATCTCGCTGCTCATCTGGATCAATTTCGACAAGACCAACCCGGGCTTCCAGTTCGTGGAAGATTACGCCTGGATCGGTGGCTTGAAATACAAGATGGGCGTCGACGGCATCTCGATGCTGTTCGTGATCCTCACGACGTTCCTCATGCCGTTGTGCATCCTTGCCTCCTGGGAGAGCGTGCAGGACCGCGTCAAGGAATACATGATCGCCTTCCTGGTGCTCGAAACGCTGATGCTCGGCGTGTTCTGTGCACTCGATCTGGTGCTCTTCTACCTGTTCTTCGAGGGCGGCCTGATCCCGATGTTCCTCATCATCGGCGTGTGGGGCGGCAAGCGGCGCGTTTATGCCTCGTTTAAGTTCTTCCTCTACACGCTGCTGGGCTCGGTGCTGATGCTGCTTGCCATGATGGCGATGTACTGGCACGCGGGCACGACCGACATCCCGACGCTGCTGACGACCAAGTTCCCGGCCGACATGCAGTGGTGGCTGTGGCTGGCGTTCTTCGCTTCCTTCGCGGTCAAGATGCCGATGTGGCCCGTTCACACGTGGCTGCCGGACGCTCACGTCGAGGCTCCGACCGCAGGCTCGGTGATCCTGGCTGGCATCTTGTTGAAGATGGGCGGATACGGCTTTTTGCGCTTCTCCTTGCCGATGTTCCCCATTGCATCCGAGCAGCTCGCGCCGCTCGTCTTTTCACTGTCCATCATTGCCATCGTCTACACCTCGCTCGTTGCGCTGGTGCAGGAAGACATGAAGAAGTTGATCGCCTATTCCTCGGTCGCCCACATGGGCTACGTGACGATGGGCATCTTCACGGCCTCCCAGCAGGGCATCGACGGCGCCATCTTCCAAATGCTGTCGCACGGCATCGTCTCGGCCGCCTTGTTCCTGTGCGTCGGCGTCATCTACGACCGCACGCACACGCGCGAGATCGCGGCCTATGGCGGGCTCGTGGAGCGCATGCCGAAGTATGCGGTCGCGTTCATGGTGTTCACCATGGCCAACGTCGGCCTGCCTGGCACCAGCGGCTTCATCGGCGAATTCCTCACCCTGCTGGCGGCCTTCAAGGCCAACACCTGGGTCGCGATCCTGGCGACGACGGGCGTGATCCTGTCGGCGGCTTACGCGCTTTATCTCTACCGCCGCGTGATCTTCGGGGTGCTGGAGAAGCCCAAGCTGAAGGCGCTGCTCGATCTATCGCCGCGCGAGGTTGCGATTCTCGCCCCGCTCGTGCTGCTCACGATCTACTATGGGTTCTATCCGGCGCCCGTGCTTGACGTGACCGGCGCTTCCGTCAAGAACCTCGTCGCCAACTACGAGGCCGCGCTGAAGCCGGCGGCCGCCATGCTCGGCCAATAAGGGACGATTTCGATGGACCTCATTTCTCTCGCCCCGGTTTATCCCGAGCTGATGGTCGCCCTGGGCGCCATCGCGTTGCTCATGCTGGGCGCGTTCATGCGCGATGGAGAGGCCGCAGGCCGCACCGTGGCATGGCTGGCGCTTGCCGTGATCGCCGCCGCCTTCGTGCTCGTGCTTAATCAGACGGGCGCAAGGGAAGTGCTTTTCGATGGCGCGTTCGTCAACGACGGTGTGACGCGGTTCCTTAAGTTGCTCATATTGATGGGGTCGGGTCTTGCGCTGCTGCTGACGTTTAACGACTTTGCTCGCGCCAAAATCCTGTTCTTCGAATATCCGGTGCTGCTGCTCATCGCCACGCTCGGAATGCTGATGATGGTGTCGGCAAACGACCTCATTGCGCTCTATCTGGGGCTAGAGTTGCAAAGTCTGGCGCTCTATGTCGTCGCCGCCTTCAAGCGTGATGACGTGCGCTCCAGCGAGGCGGGCCTCAAGTATTTCGTGCTCGGCGCGCTGTCCTCGGGCATGCTGCTCTATGGCGCCTCGCTGCTGTACGGGATCACAGGCTCGACGGGGTATGCGCAGATCGCCGCCGCGGCGCAGGCCGAAGGCATGGCGCAGAACCTCGGGCTGACCGCGGGTCTCGTGTTCGTGCTCGTTGGCCTCGCCTTCAAGGTCTCGGCGGTGCCCTTCCACATGTGGACGCCCGACGTCTATGAGGGTGCGCCGACGCCGGTGACGACGTTCTTCGCCGCCGCGCCAAAGGTTGCCGCCATGGCGCTGCTGATCCGCTTTACGCAAGCGGCCTTGCCGTCCGTCGCGCTTCAGTGGCAGCAGATCATCATCTTCCTGTCCATTGCCTCGATGGTGCTTGGCGCGTTTGCGGCAATCGGCCAGACCAACATCAAGAGGCTGCTTGCGTACTCGTCCATCGGCCATGTCGGTTTCGCGCTCATCGGGCTTGCGGCCAACAATGCGGAAGGCACTGCGGGCGTGCTGATTTATCTGGCGATCTACGTGTTCATGACGCTAGGCGCTTTCGCCTGCGTGCTCGCCATGCGCCGGAACGCTCAGAATGTCGAGGAGATCTCGGAGCTGGCAGGTCTTGCAAAGACCGATTTGCGGCTGGCCAGCGTCTTCGCGGTCCTGATGTTCTCACTGGCGGGCATTCCCCCGCTCGCGGGCTTCTGGGCCAAGTGGTACGCCTTTCTGCCGGCCATCAAGGCGGGCCTCTATCCGCTCGCCATCATCGGTGTCGTCACCAGTGTCATTGGCGCTTTCTACTATTTGCGGATCGTGAAGATCATGTTCTTCGACGAGGCCGCGGCACCCTTTGAGCCGGTAGAAGGCAAAGTGCTGCTCGTCATGAGTCTTGCAGCGATCTTCGTCGTCGGGTTTGTGCTACCCTTCATCGGAGGCACGGTCTTCGACGCAGCGACCGCTGCGGCGTCCGCTCTGGTTGGTTCTGGTCCCTGAAGAAAGAGGTGCCTGTGGAGCGCACGCCGGCGGTTCCGCACAGGATCATTCGACTGTCCGAGACGGGTTCGACCAATAAGGATGCAATGCGGCTCGCCTTGAACGGCGAGCCGTTGCCGCTTTGGGTGGTCGCGGAGCGGCAGACCGAAGGGCGCGGCCGGGTGGGTCGCACGTGGGTATCGTCTGCGGGAAATCTTCACGCGAGCCTGGCATTCCGTTCCCTCGCGCCACCGGCTTCGGCCGGACAGATCGCGCTCGTGGCAGGCGTGGCGCTTTTTGAGGCAGTCGCGGCGGTAACCAATTTGGGCGGGCGGCTGCGCCTGAAATGGCCGAACGATCTCATGATCGGCGATGCCAAGGCTGGCGGAATCCTGGTGGAAAGTACATTGGTTCCCGCAGGCGATCTCATCGTCGTCGCCGGCTTTGGGCTGAACATTGCAAGTGCTCCCGCATTGGACCGTCCGGTCACGGCGCTTACGCTTGAAATGCAGGACGCGAATGCGGAAATGATCCTTGCGGCGCTGACGGATAGCTGTCACAGGTGGCTTCAATTGTGGGATGAGGGGCGTGCGTTTTCTGCCATCCGGGAGAGCTGGCTGACGCGCGCCGGGCCGCTTGGACAATCCATTACAATTACCGCCGGCACCCAAACGCTGTCGGGCGTGTACCGAGGATTGAATGATGAAGGAGCCTTGCTCGCCGATGTTGCAGGCAGGCTCGAAACGTTCAATTTTGGAGATGTCACCCTGGCCGGGTCAATGCCAAGTAGACCGAAGGAACGATGACGTCAAAGAAGAAGAACAAGAGTTCGGCTGCAGGGCGGCAACCAGGACTTAGCGGCAGCGACGAGCTGGTGTTCATGGCGCTGGGCGGGCTCGGCGAGATCGGCATGAACGTCTACCTGTACGGCTTTGGCCCGCCAGAGGCGCGTCAATGGCTGATGGTGGATCTCGGCATCACATTCCCGGGCGAGGGTGAGCCCGGCGCGGATGTCGTGCTGCCCGATCTGCGCTTCATCACGTCCGAGCGCCAATCACTCGCCGGGCTCGTTCTGACGCACGCGCATGAAGACCATATCGGCGCCGTCTTGGAACTGTGGCCCCAGCTTAACTGCCCGATCTACGCTACCGCGTTTACCGCGGGGATGGTTCGCTCCAAGCTCGCCGAATACGGCCGCAAGGGCGCCTTGCCGATCAAAATCGTGCCGCTGGGCGGGCGCGTGAACGCCGGTCCCTTCGACGTGGAGTTCGTCACCCTGGCCCACTCGATCCCCGAGCCCAGCGGTCTCGCCATCCGCACGCCCGCCGGGCTCGTTTTTCACACGGGCGATTGGAAGCTCGATACGACGCCGCTTGTCGGCGCACCGCCCGATGAAGCCAAGCTCAAGGCGCTGGGCGAGGAGGGCGTGCTGGCGCTCGTGTGCGACAGCACGAACGCTTTGCGGGAAGGCCGCTCTCCGTCCGAGACCGATGTCGCCAAGTCACTCGCGACCATCATCCGCAGCGCGCCGCGCCGTGTCGCCATCACGACGTTCGCCTCCAACGTTGCGCGCATCAAGGCAATCGCAGATGCCGCTCACTCGGCCGACCGCCGGCTGGTCGTGGCGGGACGTGCCCTGCACCGCGTCATTTCGGTCGCCATCGACACCGGCTATCTGCACGAAGGCTTCTCGTACCTCGATCAGCAGCATTTCCGGGAGTTGGGGTCCCACGAGGCCGTCATCCTGTGCACGGGCAGTCAGGGTGAACCGCGCGCAGCCATGGCGCGCGTGGCCGAAGGCGAGCATCCAGACATTGTGCTCGACAAAGGTGACATGGCGATCTTTTCTTCGCGGACCATTCCCGGCAACGAGAAGCTGGTGGGCAGGGTACAGAACAATCTGGCACGGCGCGGCGTTGACATCATCACGGATGCGGAAGCGCTCGTGCACGTTACCGGCCATCCGCGCCGTGATGAACTGCGCGACATGTACAGGTGGCTGAAGCCGCAGATGTGCGTGCCCATGCATGGCGAGGCGCGCCACCTCAAAGCCCACGCGGAGCTTGCGGGCGCCATGGGCGTCAAGAACGCCTTCACCCTGATCGACGGCGAGATGTTGAAAATCTGGCCCGCGCCAACGGGTCTTATCGACGAGGCGCCCGTTGGCCGCCTGTATCGTGACGGCCATCTCATTGTACCCGATGCGGACGGTCCGGTACGCGCGCGCCGCAAGCTGTCATTCGCCGGTATCGCGGTGGTGGCTATGACGATGTCGCGGCGCGGCGACATTCTGTGCGAGCCTCAGGTTGCCCTCGACGGCATTCCGGCGGCGGCCGCCGATGGCGAGCCCATGACGGACGTGGTCCTCGACGCCATTGACGGCACTCTGCGCTCCATCCCGCCCAAGCGGCGCACAGACATTGAAATGGTGCGCGAGGCCGTGTTCCGGTCCGTGCGCGCCGCCATTAACGAAGCCTGGGGCAAAAAACCCATTGTCAAAGTGCTGATCTCGATAGTGGACGCGCCCCGCTGACCGCCTCTATAAGGCGGCCAGAACAGCAACGGTTTCACAGCGCGGCAAGGAGATATTGTAGATGATCGGACGGCTCAATCATGTGGCGATCGCGGTCAAGGACCTGGCCAAGGCGACGGCCGTCTATCGCAACGCGCTCGGCGCGAAAGTGACTGAGCCGACCCCGCAGCCCGAGCACGGTGTCACGGTCGTGTTCGTGGAGTTGCCCAACACCAAGATCGAATTCCTCGAGCCGCTCGGGGAAAATTCACCGATTGCGAAGTTCGTTGAGAAGAACCCCGATGGCGGGATCCATCACGTCTGCTACGAGGTGGACGACATCATCGCCGCCCGCGATCAGTTGAAAGCGCAGGGCGCCCGCGTGCTCGGCGACGGCGAACCCAAGATCGGCGCGCATGGCAAGCCCGTGCTGTTCCTGCATCCCAAGGATTTCCTGGGCACCTTGACCGAGCTTGAGCAGGTGTAGGACGCGATGCGCAACTCGATCGCCATCGCCACCTTTTTCTGCGTCTGGTTCATCA
Source organism: Hyphomicrobium sp. (assembly GCA_016793445.1). GTDB lineage: Bacteria > Pseudomonadota > Alphaproteobacteria > Rhizobiales > Hyphomicrobiaceae > Hyphomicrobium_B. The sequence goes on from JAEUME010000018.1 coordinate 244,664, forward strand.
CGCTGTTCATGGTGCTCCCGTTCTTCGCCCGTACCCAGGACGAGGAGGGCAGCGTGGTCCCTGGCACGCCGGAAAGCGCTCCACACAAAATCAACATGTGGAAGGTCTTCGCGGTCAACACCATCGTGGCGGCCGTCGTGTTCTCAGGCGTCTACGCCGTGGTGTCATACCTGAACGCGCAGTGAGCTGATTTTGCGAACCACAACAAGACGGAAAGTATTTTAAAACAGCTTGTTACGCGCAAAATCTAATTATGTTCTCAATGAATATTCACGTAACTAACTATTATTTCTCCAACAAAATAAGAGCCCAAGAGGTCTCGCTTTTGTCATGAGGGCTTACCAGCCCTTCGGTGCGCAACATTCGCACTCATCCCCTTGTAGAACTCCCCCCGCCATTGCAACGGCCCGTTCAACCCGGTATTGGGGCCGAAACGGCCGGTGCGCTCGGCACCCGCTCGGATGGATGAAATAAGGTCGAAAACCCACATGCGCCTGCTGCGCTTTTTCCTGCCCGTTCTCTGGGACACGCCGAAGGAGGCTCCCATGGTTTCCGGCATTGCGATGCCGGGGAGAAGCCGATGAGCAAGCGCGCCTTATCCATCAGCCGCGAGCAAAGTTTTCCCGAGTGGTATCAGGCCGCGGTGCGCGACGGCGACATGGCCGAGACGAGCCCGGTGCGCGGCTGCATGATCATCAAGCCGTGGGGCTGGGGCGTCTGGGAGCGCATCCAGGCGGAGCTTGACGCCCGCATCAAGGATACCGGCCACGAGAACTGCTACTTCCCGTTGTTCATTCCGATGAGCTTCATCGCCAAGGAAGCAGAGCACGTGGAGGGTTTCGCCAAGGAGATGGCGGTCGTCACCCATCACCGCCTGAAGAACGAGGGCGGCAAGCTGGTGGTCGATCCGCAAGCCAAGCTCGAAGAACCGCTCATCGTACGCCCGACGTCCGAGACGATCATCGGCGATGCCTTCCAGCGCTGGATCAAAAGCTACCGCGACCTGCCGCTGCTCATCAATCAATGGGCCAATGTGGTGCGCTGGGAGATGCGCACGCGGCTGTTTCTGCGCACTGCCGAGTTCCTCTGGCAGGAGGGGCACACTGCGCACGCTGACCGCGACGACGCCATGGCCGAGACGTTGAAGATGCTCGAGGTCTATCGCGCGTTTGCCGAAGACGTGCTTGCGATGCCGGTGATAGCGGGCGAAAAGCCCGCAAACGAGCGCTTCCCCGGCGCTGACAACACGTATTCGATCGAGGCCATGATGCAGGACGGCAAGGCTCTGCAGGCCGGTACGTCGCATTACCTGGGCACGCACTTTGCGCAAGCGCAGAACATCCAGTTCCAGAACGAGCAGGGTCAGCTCACCTATTGCCATACGACGAGCTGGGGCGTCTCGACGCGCCTGATCGGCGGCGTGATCATGACGCATGGCGACGACGACGGCTTGCGGATTCCACCCAGAATCGCGCCGCACCAGATCGTGATCGTTCCGATGCTGCGCGACAAGCCCGAGGACAAAGAACTGATCGATTTCTGCGCCGCCCTTGAGAAGGATCTCAAGGCGCAAGGCGTCCGAGTGCTTGTCGACGCCAAGCCCATCAAGTCGGCCGAGAAGCGCTGGAATTGGGTACGCCGCGGCGCACCCGTCATCGTTGAGATCGGCGGACGCGATGCGAGCGCAGGCAACGTCACCTTCATGCGGCGCGACAAGCTGCGGGAGGGCGACAAAGTCGCCTCGCACACAAAGGCGCGGGCTGATTTCGTCGCGGGCGTCCAACAGCTCCTCGACGGCATTCAGGCGGCTCTCTACGCAGAAGCCAAGGCGCGTCTTGACGGCAACATTCTTACCGGCATCAAGACGTTCGATGAACTGGCCGCGTATTTCGGCACTGTCGAGAACGATGATGAAGGCGGGGCCTTCAAGGGCTGGGCGCGGGTCGCGTGGTCGCGGCCCGAGGGCGACAAGCTCGAAGCCATCGCCGACCGGCTGAAGGCTCTGAAGCTTACGATCCGCAACGCGCCGCTCGATCAGACGGAAATTTCTGGGGCGTGCTTGTTCACGGGGGATACGGCACGGGAATATGTGTTGATCGGCCGAGCGTATTGAGCGGCATGGCGATTTTGCCAGAGTGAGGCTAGGCCAAAGCCTCACCGTCACGCGGGCGCAATCTGGCCCGATTGCGCGGGTAGCAGATCTGCCACCGCAACGAGAGGGAGTTCGCGGGGATGACAGCGGCTGTTGCTGATACCAAACCGTTTTCGCCGTTCGAGTGGATGCTCGCCGGACGCTATCTGCGCGCGCGGCGCAAGGAAGGCTTTATTTCGGTCATCGCGGGGTTTTCGTTTCTTGGCATCATGCTGGGCGTCGCGACGCTCATTATCGTGATGGCGGTGATGAACGGCTTCCGCAAGGACTTGTTCAGCAAGATCATGGGCCTCAACGGCCACGTCATTATCACCCGCGTCAATGGACCGTTTGAGGACTATAAGGAGGCCGCCGCGAAGGTGATCGGCGTGCCGGGCGTAAAGTCGGCGCTGCCGCTCATCGAGGGGCAAGTGATGGTCTCCTCCAGCGTCCAGGCGCTTGGCGGGCTGGTGCGCGGCATCGACGAGCAGGGTCTCAAAAGCCTGAAGCTCGTCGCCGACAACGTGAAACTCGGTACTTTCGATGGCTTCGACAATCAGACCGGCATCGCCATGGGCGGGCGGCTGGCCAACCAGCTGCGCGTCTCCATCGGGGATACGGTGACGCTGGTTTCGCCGCGCGGCGCCGCCACACCGTTTGGAACGGCGCCGCGCTCCAAGCCCTACGTCATTTCGTCGATTTTCGAGCTCGGCATGTCCGAGTACGACCGCATGATCATGTTCATGCCGCTCGCGGAGGCCCAGAAATATTTCTCCAAGGGTAACGAGGTCGACGTGCTGGAGGTCGTGGTCGATAATCCCGAACGTGTCTCGCAATACAGCGCGGAAATCCGTAACGTGCTGGGCCCCGAGATGGGACTTTCGGATTGGCGCACGCGCAATGAAACGTTCTTCACGGTGCTCGAGGTCGAGCGAAACGTGATGTTCATCATCCTGTCGCTCATCGTGCTCGTGGCCGCGCTCAACATCATTTCCGGTTTGATGATGCTGGTTAAGGACAAGGGCCGCGACATCGCGATCCTGCGCACCATGGGCGCCTCCAAAGGCGCGATCATGCGCGTATTTCTCATCACCGGTGCGTCCATCGGCGTGGTCGGCACGATCGCGGGACTGATCCTGGGCGTGGTCTTCTGCTGGAACATCGACGGCATCAAGGATTTCGTGTCCTGGGTCACGGGCACGACCGTCTTCGATCCCTCCATCTATTACCTGACGAAGCTGCCGGCCGACATCGACCCGAGGGAAACGGCTGGTATCGTCGCCATGGCGTTCGCGCTTTCGGTGCTCGCCACGATCTATCCGTCGTGGAAGGCTTCCAAGCTCGATCCTGTCGAAGCGCTGCGGTACGAATAGCCATGCAGGAACGAGTCCACATCATGATCAGCGAGCCTGTTCTGACGCTTGAAGCGGTGACGCGGTCATTCCGCCAGGGTACGCGCGAGATTGCGGTTCTTCAGGGCGCAAGCTGCGAGCTGATGCCGGGGCAGGCTGTTGCGCTCGTGGGGCCATCCGGCGCGGGCAAGTCCACGCTGCTGCACATCACGGGATTGCTGGAGCCGCCGACCTCGGGCCGCGTCGTCATCAACGGGCATGACTGCGCACAGTTGACCGAGGCCGAGCGCACGCGCATGCGCCGCCGCGAAATCGGCTTCATCTATCAGTTTCACCAACTGCTGGCCGAATTCTCCGCCCTGGAGAATGTCGTCATTCCGCAGTTGATCCTGGGCCGCCGCCGCCGCGATGCCGAGCAGCGCGCGCGTGCGCTGCTGTCCTCTCTGGGGCTTGCCGATCGCGTCGATCACCGGCCGGCGGAGCTTTCGGGCGGCGAGCAGCAGCGCACGGCGATCTGCCGGGGCTTGGCCAATGCGCCCAAGCTGCTCTTGGCTGACGAGCCGACCGGCAATCTCGATCCGCACACCAGCGAGCACGTGTTCCAGGAATTGATCCGGCTCATCCGCGAGCACGGCGTTGCGGCATTGATCGCCACCCACAATATGGATCTGGCGCGGCGCATGGATCGCGTCCTGATGATGCAGGAAGGCCGCTTGGTGGAGTTACTCCCCGCACAGATCTAAAGTGCTCGTTTGCAAAGTGCGCGTTGGGCCGATTGAGCTTGGTTTATCCAGTCCATTTTTTCGATAGCGGCCGCGCGACTGTTCCGGCGCCGCGGGCCGGTGCTAGATTGCTGGTATGCCAGAGCTGACTCACAACCCCGTGCCGATACCCTTCATTCATCTCAAGGTTCACTCGGCCTACTCGCTGCTCGAAGGTGCGCTGCCGATTTCCAAGCTGGCCAAACTTGCCGCTGGCTATGGCTATCCCGCGCTGGGGCTGACCGATACAAATAACCTGTTTGGTGCACTTGAATTCTCCGAGAAACTTTCGGCGGAAGGTGTGCAGCCCGTCGTCGGCACGTCCCTCGACATAGATTTCGGCGATATGGCGGAAGCCGCCAACCCGCTGATGCGGTCCATGTCAAACACCCCGCGCGCGGGGGTCGCCGGCCGCATCGCCCTGTTCGCCATGAATGCGGATGGCTATGCGAACTTAATGAAGCTGTCGCGGGTGCTGTTCTTCGATCCCGCGCCCGACGAGCCGCCGCACATCACGATCGCACGGCTGGAGGAGGCGTCCGCCGGTCTCATCGCACTGACGGGCGGGCCGTTGGGACCTATCGACAAGGCGCTCCGCGAGGAACAGACCGAGCGTGCCATCGAGCGGCTCGCCGCCTTGGAGAAGATTTTCGGCGACCGCCTGTACGTGGAACTTCAGCGCCATGGTTTGCCCTCGGAGGAGCGCGTCGAGCCGCAGTTGTTGCGCCTCGCCTATGAGCGCGGGCTGCCTGTTGTCGCCACCAATGAATGCTATTTCGCCACCCGCTCCGATTACGAGGCGCACGATGCTTTGCTGTGCATCGCCGATGGCCGTTATGTGGTGGAGGACAATCGCCGCCGCGCATCGCCCGAGCACTACTTCAAGAGCCCCGAGGAGATGGCGAAGCTGTTTGCCGATCTGCCAGAGGCGCTTCAGAATACGGTCGAGATCGCGATCCGCTGCGCCTTCCGGCCCAAGGGGCGAAAACCCATTCTGCCGCGTTTTGTCAAGAGCGACGACAGCGTGCCGGAGATCGAGCAGTTCCGCCTCGAGGCCGCCGAGCTCAAGCGCCAGGCGATTGCGGGCTTGAAGCAGCGTCTTGCCAAGCACGGCCCCGCGCCCGGTTTCACGGTGGAAGATTACAATAAGCGCCTCGCCTACGAGGTGGACGTGATCACGCAGATGAAGTTCCCCGGCTACTTTCTCATCGTTGCCGACTTCATCAAGTGGTCCAAGGCCAACGGCGTTCCCGTCGGTCCTGGGCGCGGCTCGGGCGCGGGCTCGCTCGTCGCCTATGCGCTCACCATTACGGATCTCGATCCGTTGCGCTTCGGATTGCTCTTTGAGCGGTTCCTCAATCCTGAACGAATCTCGATGCCGGACTTCGATATCGACTTCTGCCAGGAGAAGCGCGACCGCACCATCGACTACGTGCAGAAGAAATACGGCGAGGATCGCGTCGCGCAGATCATTACCCATGGCAAGCTGCAGGCGCGCGCCGTACTGCGTGACGTCGGCCGCGTACTGCAGATGCCGTATGGACAGGTCGACCGGCTATGCAAGCTGGTGCCCAATAATCCGGCCAATCCCGTCACGCTCAAGGACGCCATTGAGGGCGAGCCCAAGCTTCAGGAGGCACGTGACGCGGAACCCATCGTGGCGAAGCTGCTGGAAATCGCCAACAAGCTTGAAGGCCTCTACCGGCACGCCTCCACGCACGCAGCCGGCATGGTGATCGCAGACAGGCCGCTGGAGGAGCTGGTGCCGCTCTATCGCGATCCCAAATCGCATTTCCCCATCACGCAGTTCAACTGGAAGATGGTGGAAGCGGCGGGGCTGGTAAAGTTCGACTTCCTCGGCCTCAAGACGCTTACCGTACTCGAGAAAGCGGTCGATCTCGTCAAGCAGACGCGTGGAGAGACCGTCGATCTCCCCGCTCTCGCGCTCGACGACAAGAAATCCTACGAGCTGCTTGCGCGGGCCGATACGGCGGGCGTGTTCCAGCTTGAAAGTACGGGCATGCGTGAAAGTCTGAAGCGGTTGAAGCCCGATCGCTTCGAAGACATCATCGCCATGGTGGCGCTCTATCGTCCCGGCCCCATGGACAACATCCCGACCTACATCAACCGCAAGCACGGCGAGGAGCCCGTCGATTATCTCCACCCCATGCTGGAGCCGATCCTCAAGGAGACCTACGGCGTCATCATCTATCAGGAGCAGGTCATTCAAATCGCCCAGGTGATGGGCGGCTACACGCTCGGACAAGCCGACTTGCTTCGCCGCGCCATGGGCAAGAAGGACAAGGTGGAGATGGCCAAACAGCAGGCCCGCTTCGTCGAAGGCGCTGTGTCCAAAGGCGTCAAGAAGGAAGACGCTGCCTATATCTTCGAGTTGGTCGATAAGTTCGCAGGCTACGGCTTCAACAAGTCCCACGCCGCGGCGTATGCGCTGGTGAGCTATCACACGGCCTATATGAAGGCGAATTATCGCGAGGAATTCCTCGCCGCCTCCATGACGCTCGACATGGGCAACACCGACAAGCTCGCCATGTTCGCCGGTGAGGCGCGCAAATCGAATATCGCGCTGCTACCGCCATGCGTGAATGAATCGGGCGTGGACTTCGGCGCGCGTGCGCCCCAAGAGGGCGAGAAGGCGGGCGCCATCCGCTATTCGCTGGCTGCCTTGAAGAACATCGGCGCGTCGGCGGTCGAAACAATCGTGAAGGAGCGGCAGGCCAAGGGTCCCTACACATCGCTTGCCGACTTTGCGGGGCGGCTCGATTCCAAGGCGATGAATAAACGCGGCATCGAAACCTTGGCAAAGGCAGGAGCGTTCGACGCGCTGGAGCCCAACCGTGCCCTCGTTGCCGCCAACGCCGATACGATTCTTACCGAAGCCAACGCCAAGGCGCAGGATGCCGATGTCGGCCAGACGAGCTTCTTTGGCGAGATGACATCGGCGCCTGGAGGCGCGCGTGCAGCGCTGAAGCTGAAGCCCGCGCAATCGTGGACGCCGATGGAGAAACTCGCCGCGGAATTCGAGGCGGTCGGCTTCTATCTGTCGGGTCATCCGCTCGACAGCTACGAACTGGTCTTGAACAAACTCGGCGTGAAGAAGTTCACCGAGTTCGAAGCGATGACCGCTCGCGGCGCGACGGCGGGCCGGCTGGCGGGCATCGTGGTCTCGGCGCGCGAGCGCAAATCGCAGAAGGGCAACAAGTTCGCCTTCGCCATGTTCTCCGACATGACCGGCCAGTTCGAGGCGGTGATATTCTCCGACACGCTGGCGGCATCCCGCGATCTGCTGGAGCCAGGCACCCCGGTCATTGTCACGGTGGAGGCCGAGCGCGACGGCGAGATGCTGAAGATGCGCGCCCAGTCGATCGAGGCGCTGGAAAAGGCGGCTGCTGGCGTGCCGCGCAACGTGCGTCTTATCGTGGATGCACAGGCGGCCTGTAGCAACAAGCTCATTCCCGCCCTGCGCGGCCTCATGAAGCCGGCGGGACGAGGCGGCGAGATCCGCCTTGTCATGGCATTGGAGGATCGTGGCCGGGAGGTGGAAATGGTCCTGCCCGGGCGCTATGAAATCTCGCCTCAGGTCCTAAGCCGGATCAGTGTGCTCGAGGGCGTGAGCGAAGTCATCGAGATGTGAGGCAGCGCTTCAGGCTGAGGCCACATTAGATCGTCACAAATGCGCGGCGAAGCATTTCGCGGCAACATCACGCCGAACCCTCCTGGGTCCCGGCTCTCGCTATCGCTCGGCCGGGATGACATAGAGGAAAAAGCGCTGTGCCGGGATGACAACATCAACTTGTCATCCCGGGCAAGCGTGCCGGATGCAATCCGGCAGAGCGCAGACCCGGGACCCAGCTCATGCGTGCGAAGCGTCGATCAGATCTGCGACTTTGGAGCAATTCAGAATTGCTTAGACGGGTGAAGCGAAAGAGCGATCAAACGGTTCTGCTGCGACGGGAAATGCCGGGCACCCCGTTTACTCCCACGGACGCCCCGACGGTGTCGTTGTAACAGGAGACTTAAATGAAGAAGAGCTTGATTGCCGCGGCCGCCTTCGCCGCGCTAGCAGCCGGTTTTACCGGCTCGGCCAATGCGGGCGTGATCGGAGCTGGGCTTGGCGGCGCGCGCGCCGCAGTAAGCGGCGAAGTTACTCAGGTCCATTATCGCAAGCATCACCACCGCCATTGGAGGAACTGGCACCATCATCACAAGCGTAAGGTATGCTCGTGGCGCCACGGCCACAAGCGCTGCTGGTGGCGTTAAGATTTGTGGCTCCAGGGCCCAACTCTTGAAGGCGGTGCCACGGCGCCGCCTTTTTCATAAGGTGTCAAATCTCCCCGTTATTAGAAACACAGCCAAAGGACTACCCAGGTGTCCAAACTCCCCATGCTGATTGCGAGCGCCTTCGTGGCTGTCTCGTCCTGTGCCGTTCATGCTGCCGAATTGACGGCGGATGCTATCACCAAAGCCATTGAAGACGTCTCCAACGACGCAAACAAGCTCAAGGCGTATTGCGCCATGGCCGCGAAGATGGACGAGATCGGCGACGACGATAAGGCCGCCGAGGCGGCCGGTGACGAGATCGATGGTTACTTCAAAACGCTCGGGGCCGATTTCGAAGCGGCCTGGAGCGGTGCTCAGGAAGCGCCCGAGGATTCTCCGCAAGCCAAGGCGTTCGAAAATGCGATGACCAAGCTTGAGGAGAAGTGCCAGAAATAAGCCGTCCTTTGACGGCTGCACGCGAACTGCTGCACGCGGCGGCACCAGGGCTAAACCCTGGTCCGCCGCAGCTTTGTTAGGTTTGCGCGATCCTATTTCCAGAACCTGTCATACAATCCAAGCACGATCTCGAGTGCGATCAGCGCGATGATGTACCATTCGAGGCGGTGTGATGTGCGCGTCGCCAAGAGTCCGCTCAAGGTGTCCGCGCTGTCACGAATGACCGCAAGCTTCTGCGCAATAGCGTTGGCGCGGCTCTTCAAATCGAACTCTTCAGCAAGTTTCATCCAAAGCCGCTCCAGCTCCGGATGCTCCCACAGCACATCTGGTTTTTCGTCGAGGCCGATGCGTCCCGCCAAACGGCTCTGGATCGAAAGAGCTTCTCCGATCTCTGCCAGGATTTCGCGCTGAGATCCTGTCGACAGACGCCCCGCCTTCAGCTCTTCAGCGACCGTTGCAACGCGAACGAACGCACTGCCAACGCGCCGTTCGTCCAACGAAAGACTGACGGCGCCGGCCAGGACCTCCGCGACGACCAGCAGCCGGGCAGGATCGTCGGCCTTCAACAACACCGCACCGTTGGCAGCGACGGAATCTTCCTCCGCCTTGAAAGTCAACTCCACGCTTTCGATCTCCCGCTCGCCCAGCGGCGTGATGATTCGGGCGCCGAGCCCGCGGATGATCTCCTCCTCCTCAACCGGATTGAGGCCGATGAAAACGGCCGCGCCGGAGCGAAACAACACGGCACTTCCCCCCGAAGCGGTCCGAAAACCCAGCGGCGTGAGCGAGAAGACGTCTGTACGGTCGAGGCCCTTCAAGTCCAATCGCTCGCCCAGTTGCAGCGCGCGGGCTGTGACGGAGGTGGCGGACGGGGGAATATTTGTCGGCATATGTCTGCAATCTGATCCAAAAGAGGCGAACTGACAGTGTAACCTGCACCAGCTGTTCCTTGGCGGCCAGAGGACAGAACCGCACCCGGCGTGCAGGCGAGTGTCCTGCGTTGCAGACAGCCTGGCGATTGCCCGGCGGCTGTTGCTCTGTCATGGTGCGCACCGGGTCCATATCAGCGCCTGCTCATGATCGCCTCGCCTCGCATGCTTCCGCCAGCACCGTTTGATCTGGCTCCTACGGGCACGACGTTGTTTGGCGCGCTGCTGGCCGCAAGCCGCCGCCATGGACGCGGCAAGCCCATTCTTGAGGACGTGGAGCGCAATCCGCTCAGCTATTCCAAGCTCATCGTGGGTGCGTTCGTCATAGGGGGAGCGCTGGCCAGGGTCACCATAAGGCGTGAAACCGTTGGCATAGTGCTGCCGAATGTCAACGGGCTCGTCGTGACGCTCATGGGCCTCAATGCGTTTGGCCGTACGGCCGCGCTGCTCAATTTCACGGCCGGACCCAAAAGCCTCAAGGCCGCCGTGCGCGCCGCGCAGATTTCGATGCTCATCACCTCGCGCCGTTTCATCGAAACCGCAAAGTTAGACGATGTTCTCGCCGAGCTTGCCGCTGATGAGGACGCCAACGGGACCGCCTTGCGCGTCGTCTATCTGGAAGACGTGCGCAAATCGGTATCGACAGCCGACAAGATCAAAGGCGTGGTGCGTGCTGCGTTTGCCAAGAGCGTTCATGCGCGCCATGCGCAAGCCCCGGACGATCCGGCCATCATCCTGTTCACCTCCGGTACGGAAGGACTGCCCAAAGGCGTCGTGCTGTCGAGCCGAAATCTGATCGCCAATGCCCTCCAGATCGCGGCCCACGCCAAGAGTGCGCTTGGCCCGGATGATGTGGTCATGAACCCGTTGCCCATGTTTCATTCCTTCGGACTGACGGCGGCAGCGCTCATGCCGCTCTATTGCGGAATGAAGATCGTGCTCTACCCCAGTCCCCTGCATTACAAGCAAGTGCCGGCGCTGATTGCCGCCACCAAGGCCAGCATTCTGTTTTCGACCGATACGTTCCTTCAAGGGTATGCCCGCGCCGCGGGCGAGAACGACCTTGCGAGCGTACGCGTGGTGGTGTGCGGGGCCGAGCGCGTAAAGGACGCGACGCGCACGCTCTGGAGCCGATGGCGGACACAGATCCTGGAGGGCTATGGCGCGACCGAGTGTTCGCCCGTCATTGCCTGCAATCTTCCCCACAACAACACGCCTGGAACGGTTGGCGCGCTGTTGCCTGGTATCGAGGCGCGTCTTGAGCTCGTCCCAGGCATCAGCGAGGGTGGCAGGCTGGCGGTGCGCGGACCCAATGTCATGCTGGGTTACATGCGGGCCGATCATCCTGGTGTCATCGAGCCGCCTCAGTGGGGCTGGCATGATACCGGCGATATTGTCGCGATCGATGCACAGGGTCTTGTTACGATCAAGGGGCGCGCCAAGCGGTTCGCCAAAATCGGCGGCGAGATGGTCTCCTTGGCGGCGGTCGAGACCATGCTCGCCGAACTGTGGCCGGAGGCCAATCACGTCGTCGTGGCGCTGCCTGATGCCCGCAAGGGCGAGCAACTCGTGCTTGTGACCGACAAGGCGGATGCCGACAAGAGCGTTCTCCAGGAGTGGGCCAAGGCGGAGGGGTTCACAGAGCTGTGGGTGCCCAAGGCCATTCTGGTCGTGCCGCAAATTCCCGTGCTGGGCTCGGGCAAGGTGGACCTGCCGACAACGATGGAGCTGGCGCGCCGCTCGCGCCCCCTCTTATAGGTTGTTGGTGCGGATGCAACTTTGAGATGCGCCCAAGGATCCAGGTGGCCGCAGGGCCGCCGTCCCACTTGCGTTTCGGGCCGACTTCCCTCATAACCCGCCCCATCACACACGCACCCTTTTCGCGGCGGGCGGATTGAAAGCCCCGTGCGTCGCTCCGGTGGGAAACACAACGATCTGAAAAGATTGGGTTTTCTTCATCACGGGGGTGCGGAGGATCAACCGGAAAAGGAATTAACGCGATGGCGCTTCCCGCCTTCAATATGCGTCAGCTTCTGGAAGCTGGCGTGCACTTCGGCCACCAGGCTCACCGCTGGAACCCCAAGATGGCGCCGTTCATCTATGGGTCGCGCAATAAAATCCACATTCTCGACCTCACGCAGACCGTGCCGCTGCTGCATCAGGCGCTGCTCAAGGTCTCCGATACGGTTGCTAACGGCGGCCGCGTGCTGTTCGTCGCGACCAAGCGCCAAGCTTCCGATGGCATCGCGGATGCCGCCAAGCGCTCGGCGCAGTATTACATGAACCACCGCTGGCTGGGCGGTACCCTGACCAACTGGAAGACGGTCTCGCAGTCGATCCGCCGACTGCGTCAGCTGGACGATATCCTGGCCGATCCCCAGGGCCGCACCAAGAAGGAAGTGCTCAACATCCAGCGCGAGCGCGACAAGCTCAACCAGTCGCTGGGTGGCATCAAGGATATGGGCGGCACGCCCGACCTGCTGTTCGTGATCGACACCAACAAGGAGCAGATCGCGATCCAGGAAGCCCGCAAGCTCGGTATTCCGATTGTCGCCATCGTCGACACCAACTGCGATCCCGACGGCATCGACTTCCCCGTGCCGGGCAATGACGACGCCGGCCGCGCCATCACGCTGTACTGCGACCTGATCGCGCGCGCGGCGCTCGACGGGCTGGAGCGTTCACAGGGTTCGGCGGGCATCGATGTCGGTGCTTCCGAGACGCCGCCGGCCGAAGATCTGCCGAGCGTCACCTTCAAGGGCATCGAAGCGGCCCGAGGCGAGGCCGATGATCTGAAGCGCATCACGGGCATCAGTCCGAAGCTCGAGCAGCGCCTCAACGACGCTGGCGTCTTCCATTTCTGGCAGCTCGCCGATCTCGACAACGACCATGCGAATGCTCTGGATCGCCAGTTGAGGCTCAAGGGCCAGGTCGCGCGCGAGGACTGGGTGGGACAGGCCAAAAAGCTCGTCGAGGCGGCTGCCGTCTGACGGCCGTTGTCGTCAGCACTCCATGAATTTCACGTCAACTGCGAGGCGTCCCGCTCTCGGGGCGCCTCAAATCCAATGGGTGAACCTATGACAACGATCACCGCCGCAGATGTCAAAAAGCTGCGCGATATGACCGGCGCGGGCATGATGGATTGCAAGAATGCCTTGACCGAGACCAACGGGGATATCGAGGCGGCTGTCGATTGGCTGCGCAAGAAGGGTCTGTCGAAGGCTGCGAAGAAGTCGGGCCGCATCGCCGCCGACGGTCTCATCGGCGTCGTCGCCAAGGGGCTGTCTGGCGCTGTCGTGGAGGTCAACTCCGAGACCGACTTTGTGGCGCGCAACGGGCAGTTCCAGGACATGGTGCGTGACATCACGTCGTTGGCCCCCGCCGCCAACGGCGATCTCGACAAGCTGCTCGCCGCCACCTACCCCGGTACGAAGGAGACGGTGGGCGATCACGTGAAGGAGATGGTTGCGACCATCGGCGAGAACATGAGCGTGCGCCGCACGGCTTGCGTCACCGTGAAGGATGGCGTCGTTGCCGACTACATCCACAACCGCGTTGCTGATGGCCTTGGCAAGATCGGCGTGCTCGTCGCGCTCGAGAGCGCAGGCGATAAGCCGACGCTGTTTGAAATCGGCCGCATGGTCGCGATGCACATCGCCGCTTCCAACCCGGTTGCGCTCGATCTTGACAGCGTGCCCAAGGATACGCTGGAGCGCGAGAAGGCGATCCTTGCCGAGAAGAACGCCGGCAAGAAGCCCGAGATGCTGGAGAAAATCATTGCGGGCGGCATGAAGGCCTACGCCAAGGAAAATTGCCTGCTGGAACAGGCCTACATCCACGACACCACCAAGACGGTGGCTCAGGCCCTGAAGGAAGCTGAAGGACAGGCTGGCGCGGCGATCAAGCTCACGGGCTTCGTGCGCTACGCGCTGGGCGAGGGCATCGAGAAAGGCGGCGATGATTTCGCCGACGAAGTGCGTAAGCTAGCAGGCGGTTGAAGGCAAATATCGGCAAGTCCGTCACGCTAGGCGGAATCGGCAAAAAGCGGTACCTATCGGCCGGCTGGCGAGAACCAGCCGGCCTTCTTGCACCCGATCCCGCCGCTAAAGCCGGGACGATCGGGCAAAAGACAAATCGCGGTGACCATGGCGACACCATTCAGATTCAAGCGCATGCTGCTGAAGCTCTCAGGCGAGGCTCTGATGGGGCAGAACGCCTATGGCATCGATATGAGCGTGTGTGACCGGCTTGCGGGCGACGTGGCCGAGGCCAGGGACGCGGGCGCCCAGATCGCCGTCGTTATTGGCGGCGGCAATATCTTTCGCGGCCTCACGGGCGCTGCCAAGGGCATGGACCGGGCGACGGGCGACTACATGGGGATGCTGGCGACTGTGATGAACGCGCTCGCCTTCCAGAATGCGCTGGAGAAGCGAAAAGTGCCCGCACGCGTGCTTTCGGCCATTCCAATGCCCACCGTGTGCGAATCCTACGTTAGGCCCAAGGCTCTGAGCTACATTGATAAAGGCCACGTCTGTATTTTCGCGGCGGGAACCGGCAATCCCTTCTTCACCACCGACACGGCGGCCACGTTGCGTGCCATCGAGATGAATTGCGACTGTGTTGCCAAAGCGACGAGCGTAGATGGCGTCTACTCGGCCGATCCCAAGAGGGACCCCAATGCCAAGAGATACGACCGCCTGACGTATTCGGAGGTTTTGGCCAAGGATCTCAAAGTGATGGATGGCGCGGCAATCGCCCTTGCCCGCGACAATCATCTTCCGGTATTGGTGTTTTCCATCAAGGAGGCTGGAAATCTGCTCAAAGCGCTGAAAGGTGAAGCACGGGCAACCGTAATTCACGATCAGGCTTGAGCCCCGGGGGGACGGGCGCCTTCTTAAAGTTTTCCATGGGGCCAGCCCTGCGGGCGCCCGGGCCTAACGTGACCAAGGGCGCTATCTCCGTAGACAGATAGGCCTGGTGCGCACGAAGGAGAGACGATGTCGCTGACAAATTTTGATCTCAAGGAGATCGACAAACGCATGCATGCGTCGATCGATGCGTTCAAGCGTGAACTGATCGGTTTGCGCACGGGACGCGCCCACGCCAACCTGCTCGATCCGGTGCACGTTACCGTCTATGGCGCGCGCATGCCTCTCAATCAGGTTGCCACGGTTTCGGTCCCCGAACCGCGCATGATCACCGTGCAGGTGTGGGACCGCTCGAACGTGATGGCGGTGGATAAGGGAATCCGCGAAGCCAATCTGGGCCTCAATCCGATTACGGATGGACAGATCCTGCGCCTGCCGATTCCTGCGCTGACAGCCGACCGCCGCCAGGAACTCGTCAAGCTCGCCCACAAGTACGCCGAGCAGGCCAAGGTAGCGATTCGCAACGTGCGCCGCGAGGGCATGGAAGTTCTCAAGAAGCTCGAGAAGGACGGCAAGATGAGCCAGGACGAGCACCGCGGCCAGTCAGACAAGGTGCAGGAGCTTACCGACAAGATCATCAAGGAAGTGGATCAGACGCTTGCCGCCAAGGAGGCGGAAATCCAGAAGGTGTAAGCTGCTTGCTCCCGGCGATGCGCTGCACGCCAGCCATCAAGCCTGAACCATCCTGGCATGAAGGTTTTTGACAACGTGACGAAAAACAGCGAGCCGGGCGAAGCAGAGGGGCGCAAGACCGGTCCCCGTCACGTAGCCATCATCATGGACGGCAACGGCCGCTGGGCCAAGAGTCGCGGCCTGCCGCGCACGGTCGGCCATCGCCAGGGCGTGGAGGCCGTGCGCCGCACGGTGCGCGCGGCGATAGAGCTGTCGATCCCGTATCTGACGATCTACAGTTTCTCGTCGGAGAACTGGTCGCGTCCGGCCGATGAGATTTCTGATCTCATGGGCCTGATGAAGCGATTCATCCGGCGTGATCTAGCTGAGTTGCATCAGGAAGGGGTACGGATTCGCATCATTGGGGAGCGCGATCTCGTCGATCCGGAGCTTCTCTCGCTCATCGACGAGGCGGTCGAGATCACGCGCGGCAATGATAAGCTCAATCTGATCATCGCCTTCAACTACGGCGCGCGCACGGAAATCGCAAAGGCTGCGCGCAAGCTGGCGGAGCAGGTCGCGGAGGGTTTGCTGGATCCCTCCGAAATCACTCCGGAAACCCTTGGGGCGGCGCTTGACACCGGAGAGCTTCCAGATCCGGATCTGCTGATCCGCACGTCGGGCGAAATGCGGCTATCGAACTTCCTGCTCTGGCAGACAGCCTATACCGAGTTCGTTTTTCTCGATACCTTCTGGCCGGATTTCGACAAGAGTACGCTTGAGGCGGCTATTGCCCAGTACTTGGGCCGCGAGCGCCGCTTCGGTGGTCTCACCAAACGCTCGTCCGCGTGAAGGGCCGGAAAACAAGCATGAGCGAGGAAGATCAGGACGCGCCAAGTGCCCCAACGCCCTCCGCGACAGCCTCGCCCATTTCGCGTGAGCTTCAGCTGCGGATCGCGTCGGGTGCAGCGGTTGCGGCGGTGGCGCTGCTGGCGGTGTGGGCCGGCCCCATGCCCTTTGCCGTGCTGGTCTTCGCTGTCGCTGCGGCCATGAGTTGGGAATGGGGACGCATCGTCCGCCAGGAGGGATTCGATGTGCCCGGCGTCTTGCACATCGCAAGCGTCGGCGCCGCAGCGCTTCTGTCGGGACTCGGCATGGCGGGGCTTGGCGTTGCGGCTGTCGCGATTGGCGCGATCGCGGTTTCTGCCTTGTTGTTCGGCGGCGGCCAGGCCAAGCTCTCCAGTCTCGGTGTGCTTTATACCGGCCTGCCGGTGGTGGCGCTGGTGTGGTTGCGCAGTGATGCTTCGCTCGGGCTTCTCGCCGTGGTATTCATCCTGCTCGCCGTGGCGGCGACCGATATTGCGGCCTACGCGACCGGGCGCACTGTGGGTGGACCGAAGCTTGCGCCGAGCATATCGCCCGGCAAGACATGGTCGGGGCTTGCGGGCGGTGTCATCGCCGCGGCCGTGGCGGGTGGTCTGCTGGGGTTGCTGACACAGCGGGGCAATCCGGGCTGGATGGCGTTCCTGGCCCTTCTTCTCGCGTTCATCGCGCAAGCGGGTGACCTTGCCGAGTCGGCTTTGAAGCGCTCTTACGGACTGAAGGATGCGAGTGACCTCATTCCCGGACACGGCGGGTTCATGGATCGCATGGATGGCATCGTTGCGGCGGCGACGGCAGCCGCCCTCATTGCGCTGATGATCGACGCCTATGCGCCAGCGCGCGCACTTTTGCACGGATCATGAGAGGCGCTAGGCCAATGACGCTTCAGGGCTTGCAAGGTAGTGAGGCACAGGCGCCGCGCAGGAGCGGCTCTGCGCGCCGCATCTCGGTGCTCGGGGCAACGGGCTCCATCGGCACCAGTACGCTCGACCTCATCGGCCGCGACGCGGAAGGCTTCGAGGTCGTCGCGCTGACCGCGCAGTCGCGCCCAGAGGAACTCGCCCGCCTCGCCATCAAACACCGCGCCCGTGTCGCCGTCATCGGCGATGAAGCCCACTTCGAGGCCTTGAAAGCCGCGCTGTCGGGCACTGGCGTTGAGGCCGCAGCCGGTGCGCAAGCATTAT
This sequence comes from Hyphomicrobium sp., assembly GCA_016793445.1. Classification (GTDB taxonomy): domain Bacteria; phylum Pseudomonadota; class Alphaproteobacteria; order Rhizobiales; family Hyphomicrobiaceae; genus Hyphomicrobium_B. Next base: position 262,177 of record JAEUME010000018.1, read on the forward strand.
GCGATGTGGCCCGCGAGGATACCGATTGCGTGATGGCGGCCATCGTTGGCGCGGCGGGGCTCAGACCGACGTTTGCTGCGATTGCGCAGGGGCGGCGTATCGCGCTTGCCAACAAGGAGTGCCTTGTCTCGGCCGGAGACGTCTTCACCGCCGAGATCGCGCGCCAGGGGGCTGAACTGGTGCCCGTCGACAGCGAACACTCCGCCGCGTTCCAGCTTCTCGCCGGCGCAGAGCCCGGTTCGATCGAGAAGATCGTGCTTACCGCCTCGGGGGGGCCGTTCCGCCTCTGGGATCAGGCGGCGTTGGAAGCAGCCAAGCCCGAACAGGCGCTGAAGCATCCCAATTGGTCGATGGGCGACAAGATCACGATCGACTCGGCGACCTTGATGAACAAAGGCCTGGAGCTGATCGAGGCGTTTCATCTGTTCCCCGTCTCAGCCGAGCAGATCGACATCGTGGTGCATCCTCAGTCGATCGTGCATTGCCTCGTCATGTACAAGGACGGCTCGGTGCTGGCGCAGATGGCGCCGCCCGATATGCGCACGCCCATCGCTGTTGCGCTTGCCTGGCCGGCCCGCATGGCGGCCCCGACCGAACGGCTCGATCTGGTGCGTCTGGGCACCCTCACGTTCGAAGCGCCAGATGAAGCCCGCTTTCCTGCCTTGCGACTGGCGCGCGAGGCGCTTCGCTGCGGCGGTACGGCGCCCGCCGTGCTTAACGGAGCCAACGAGGCGGCCGTGGCGGCGTATCTGGGCCGCCGGATTGGATTCTGCGACATCGCGCGCACGGTCGAGCGGACGCTGGAGGGGGCCGGAAAAGAGGGCGCACTGCGCACGCCGGCCTGTTTGGAGGATGTCCTGGCCGCCGACGCTCTGGCAAGACGGCTGGCACAAGCCCACATCAAAGGCTATCAATAGATTCGGCTTTGCCGCCTTATTTGATGGCTTCGTGCCCGGCGGCTCTATTCCTGGAAAGAGGACGTATGGAGTTTTTGACCAACCTGGCGGGCGGCATATGGTCCAACGTGATCATTTTTCTGCTCGTCCTTACCCTTGTGGTGTTCATCCACGAGCTGGGCCACTTCTTGGTTGCCCGCTGGTGCGGCGTTGTCGTGAAGGCCTTCTCCATCGGCTTTGGCCCGGAAATCTTCGGCTTTTACGACAGGCACGGCACGCGCTGGCGCTTTGCGTGGATTCCGCTCGGCGGCTACGTCAAGTTCATGGACGACGATAACGCCGCCTCGATGCCCTCGCCCGAGGCGCTGGAGCGGATGACGCCCGAGGAGCGCCGAAGTTCGTTCCATACCAAACCCGTCTGGCAGCGCGCGGCCGTCGTCGCGGCCGGACCGATCGCCAATTTCCTTTTGGCCATCGCGATTTACGCCGGCCTCAACATGGCCGTCGGGATTCGCGTCATGCCCGCCTACGTTGAGAAAGTGGTGCCCGATAGCCCCGCGGCCAAAGCCGGCTTCGAGCCAGGGGACAAGATCGTGGCGATCGATGCCGACCCGGTTGAAAGTTTCGATGACCTCCAGCGGATCGTGGCCCCTAACGCGGGACGAGAGCTGACATTCAAGGTCGAGCGCAACGGGGACACGATTGATCTCAAGGTTACGCCAGCCATGGACGAGCAGCGCGATCCGTTTGGCCGCAACTTCAAGCGAGGCCTCATCGGCATCCAGCGTTCCAACGCGCCCGACAAGTGGCAGACCTACTCGGTCGGGCCTATCGATGCGGTCGCGCGCGGCGTTCAGGAGACGTGGTCCAACATCACCCAGACCGTGGCGGGTCTCGGCGATATGATTTCCGGACGCCAGTCGTCCGAGCAGATGGGGGGGCCGATCCTGATGGCGGAGGTTACCGCTAAGGTTGCGGGATTGGGTATCGAACCACTTTTGCGCTGGATTGCTCTGATTTCCGCCAACATCGGCTTTCTGAACCTGCTGCCGATCCCGGTTCTGGATGGGGGGCATTTGATGTTCTACGGCCTCGAGGCCGTTCGGCGAAAGCCGTTGAGCGACCGCTTCCAGCAGGTCGGATTTCAGATCGGCTTGGCGTTTATCATCGCATTGATGATTTTCGTGAATTTCAATGACTTGACCATCTTTTTGCGGCGCATGCTGGGGGCAAGCTAGAAAGGTATCCGGTGACGTATTCTTGCCACTTCCCGGCTGGTTGATGAATCGTTAAAAGACCATATGTTGGCGTGCGTTGGTCATGCTCCGATTCGGGAAGTTGGAGCCGGGGGCCTTTTAAAAGCGCGGGTCATAAAAATGACGGGACACCGATAATTTTGTGTTCCGCGACAAGCAGATACGATGTGCCGCCGACGCCGACGGGGTGCATTGCATGGGGGTCGGCGGCAGACGAGGGCAAGACCGCGGATGCGAATTGTTCAGTTGATCGTGGCAGGTGTGCTGCGGCTTTTATTGATTGCCGCACTCGCCGGGCCGATGGTTGCGCTGGGGGGCGTGACTGTCTGGTCGAGCACGGCACAGGCTCAGGGCGTCATCCGGGATATCCAGGTCACTGGCAATCGCCGCGTCGAACCTGAAACCGTCCGGTCTTATCTGCAGATTTCACCCGGAGATACCTACACCGCCGCCAAGGGCGATCAGGCTATCAAGGCCTTGTTTGCGACGGGCCTTTTTGCTGACGTCTCAGTCGAGCCGCAAGGTTCCACGCTGGTCGTGCATGTCGTCGAGAACCCGGTGATCAACCAGGTTGCTTTCGAGGGCAACAGCGAGATCGACACCGCTACGCTTGCCGGCGAAGTCCAGCTCAAGGCGCGCTCCGTCTTCACCAAGGCCCGGGTGCAAGCCGACGTGCAGCGCATTCTCGATGTCTATCGCCGCCAAGGCCGTTTTGCCGCGACCGTCGAGCCGCAAATCATCGAGCTTGAGCAAGACCGCGTGAACCTCGTTTTCGAGATCAACGAAGGTGGCGCCACGAAGGTCAAGGGCATCAACTTCGTTGGCAACCACGCATTTTCCGACAGCCAGTTGCGCGATATCGTCTCTACGACGCAAACGGGCTGGTTCGACTTCCTGAAGGGCACCTCGATCTACGATCCTGATCGCATGTCTCTCGACCGCGAACTGCTGCGCCAGTACTATCTCAAGAACGGTTTTGCCGATGCGACCGTGACTGCGGGCAGCGCAGAACTGGATCCGGACGGTTCGGGCTTCATCATCACGTTCGCGATCGAAGAAGGTGAATCCTACAACTTCGGCGCCGTGAACATCGAAAGCAGCCTGCCTGAAGTTCAGCCTGAGGCTTTCCAAGGTGATCTGCTGACGCTTGCGGGCGACACCTATAACGCGTCGCTGATCGACAAGACGACGGAGAAGCTCACGCTGGCGATTGCCGAGCAGGGTTATGCCTTCGCTCGCGTGCGCCCGCGCGCCATTCCCGATCCGGCGAGCCACACGATTGCCATCACCTATCAGGTCGATGAAGGTCCGCGCATCTACATCGAGCGCATCAACATCATCGGCAATGAACGCACCAAGGACTTCGTGATCCGCCGCGAGTTCCGTCTCGCGGAAGGTGATGCCTACAACCCGCTGATGGTTGATCGCGCCAAGAAGCGTCTTGAGGCCCTTGGTCTGTTCAAGGCTGTCGATGTGAAGCGCAGCCCCGGTTCTGCGCAGGACCGAGTTGTCCTGGACGTCATGATCACCGAGCAGTCAACAGGTGAGCTTTCGTTCGGCGCCGGTTACTCGACGTCCGAAGGCGTTATCGGCGACGTATCGATCACGGAACGCAACCTGTTCGGCAACGGCCAGTTTGTGCGCCTTCGCTTGGCGGGCTCTATCGAGCGCATGCAGGTCGATTTGTCCTTTACCGAGCCGCGCTTCCTCGATCGCAATCTGTCGGCCGGTTTTGACCTCTATCACAAAGAGATCGACATGCGCGATCAGGCTGGTTTCCGCCAGCGCAAGTCCGGCGGTCAGCTCCGGCTGGGCTTCCCGCTAGCGGAAAATCTGTGGATGCAGACGTCTTACGGGCTGTCGCGCGACCAGATCTTTGACGTTGAGGATTTTGCCTCACGTGCCATCAAGAACGGCTGCGGATTTGTGGTGACCGACAACGTAACGGGCGCAGGCCAATGTACCGAGGATGCGTACTGGACGTCGCTGGTGGGTACTTCGATCACTTATGACGGTCGCAATCATCCGCGCAACCCGACCCGCGGCATCTACCTGCAGCTCGATGACGAGTTTGCTGGCCTTGGAGGCGATACGCAGTACTGGCGTGTGAATGCTGAAGGCCGCGCCTACTATCCGCTGACCGAAAAGATCACGCTGATCGGGCGTGTCATCGGCGGTCACATTGAGGGCTGGGGCGGCGACGACGTCCGCTTGCTCGATATGTACTTCAAGGGTGGCGAGACCATCCGCGGCTTCGATCGCGCCGGTTACGGTCCGCGTGACTTGTTCACGGGGGATGCACTGGGCGGCCAGACCTATTGGGCCGCGACCGCCGAAGTGCGCTTCCCGCTGCCGTTCATTCCGGAAGATATCGGATTGTCGGGCGCCGTGTTCGCAGATGCCGGTTCGCTGTGGGGTTCGGGTGATTTCGCTGCGGCGAGCAATAACTGCGCTGACAACTCGCAGTTCACCAACGGCTCGTTCAAGAACATCTGTCTGGCCGACGACTCCACGATCCGTTCGTCCGTTGGTGCGAGCTTGATGTGGAACTCTCCGGTCGGTCCGCTGCGCATGGACTTCGCCAAGGTTCTCACCAAGCAGGCCTACGACGAAGAGCAGATGTTCCGCTTCGGCGCTTCGACCAAGTTCTGACGCAATCCGGCGGCGGCGCATGACTGCGCCGTTTGCCAAGTGGAAAATCGAACACGGCGCGCTGGCGGCCTTGCCAACGCGCCGTTTGTGTTCAAAGGTCCCGCCGGTTAAGCCGGAGCCCTAGAGTGCTCAGCGGAAAGGTGGAACCAAATTTTCCGATAAGATGCATGGGAAAACAGGACCTGGAGCCATTTTAGCGATTCCACGGAAAACGGAACGGCTCCTGGACGCAGCCGGAGACAACGAGAACAATGGATCATCCCGGTTTTTTTGAGCGTGCCGGCCCCTTCAAGCTCGTGGAGGTGGCCAGAGCCTGCGGTGCTGAGCTTGCGCCCCATACGGATCCTGAAACGTTGGTTTACGATGTGCGGCCGCTGTCGGAAGCGGGGCCGGACGAGATGAGCTTCCTCGACAACCGCAAATACCTGCCGCAACTTCAAACGACACGGTCGTGCGCCTGTCTCATCCATCCTGAGTTGAAGGATCGCTTACCCCAGGGGACGGCCGCGCTTCTCACCAAGCAGCCCTATCACGGCTTCGCCAAGGCGCTTGCCTTGTTCTATCCCGCTGCCCGGTGCCCACTGATCGCGGTGCCCGGCCAGCAGGCTATTGATCCCACGGCGTGGCTGGAGGAGGGCGTCGCGATCGAACCCGGTGCCGTCATCGGGAGGGATGTGCAGATCGGACGCGGAACGCGGATTGCGGCCGGTGCGGTGATCGGCGCACGGGTGACGATCGGCCGGGACAGTTACGTCGGCGCGCTGGCAACCGTGTCCCACGCGATTGTGGGCGATCGGGTCACGATTCATTCGGGCGTACGCATTGGCCAAGACGGCTTCGGCTTCGCCTTGGGCCGGGCCGGACACCTGAAAGTGCCGCAGATCGGCCGGGTGATCATCCAGGATGACGTCGAAATTGGCGCCAATACGACGATCGACCGGGGCGCTCTTAAGGATACGATCATCGGCGAGGGCACAAAAATTGATAATCTGGTCCAGATCGGGCACAACGTCATCATTGGCCGGCACTGCGTGATCGTTGCCCAAACGGGAATTTCAGGCTCCACGGAGCTTGGTGATTTCGTTGTCATGGGCGGCCAGTCGGGTTCGGTTGGGCACATCAAGATTGGTGCCGGGGCCCACATCGCGGGAGCCGCTCACGCCAAGGACGATGTTCCTCCCGGGGCACGTATGGCCGGAACGCCGGCGAAGCCGCTAAGGATGTGGGCGCGGGAACTCGCGCTGCTGAAGCGTCTTGTCGAGCGTGATAGGAATGCGTACCCGGAAGGTCCCTCCGAGGAAACTTGAGACTATTGGTTTTTCGTTTGCGGGCTCTGAGGGGCCGCATCTTTGATACCGGCCCTGGAGCCGCGGGAGTGTTGGAGACCATGGACCACAAGACCACCGAGACGGCTCTTGGGACGGCTGACATCAATCGCGTGATGAAGCTGTTGCCGCACCGTTATCCCTTCCTGCTGGTGGATCGGATGTACGACATGAAGGGTGACGAGAGCTGTGTTGGCGTCAAGAACGTCACCATCAATGAGCCATTCTTCCAGGGTCACTTTCCGCAGTATCCGGTGATGCCGGGCGTGCTCATCATCGAAGGACTTGCACAGACGGCCGGCGCGCTGTGCGTCTCCTCCGTCGGCGAGGACTATCACGCGGAGCTCGTCTACTTCATGGGCATAGACAATGCTAAATTCCGCAAGCCGGTGGTGCCGGGCGATCAGCTTCATTATCATGTCTCCAAGATCCGCAACCGGGGCCGCGTCTGGCGCTTCAGAGGGGAAGCCAAAGTGAACGGACAGGTCGTGGCCGAGGCTGAGATCAGCGCGATGCTTGCCGATACGGCGGACGCGCGCGCATTCGCGAGCAAGCATGGCTGAGCCAGGAATTCACCCCACCGCAATTATCGAGCAGGGCGCCAAGCTTGGCGCAGGCGTCAAGATCGGGCCCTTTTGCGTCGTGGGGCCGGAGGTTGCTCTGGGCGAGGGTGTGGAACTCGTTAGCCACGTGGTCGTGGCGGGCACGACGGCAATCGGTCCGCGTACGCGGATATTTCCGTTTGCCTCCATCGGGCACCAGCCCCAGGATCTCAAATTTCACGGCGAGCCGTGCACTCTGAGCGTGGGCGCCGACTGCATCATCCGTGAAGGCGTCACGATGAACCCGGGTACTGAAGGCGGGGGCTCGCAGACCGTCGTCGGCGACAGGTGCGCCTTCCTCGCCAACAGCCACGTAGGCCACGACTGCCACGTCGGCAACAATGTCGTCTTCTCTAACAACGTCATGCTGGCCGGCCATTGCCACGTCGGCGATTTTGCGATCATCGGCGGAGGGGCAGCCGTCATTCAGTTTGCGCGCGTGGGCCCACACGCCTTTGTCGGTGGCATGTCTGGCCTGGAAAACGACCTGATCCCTTATGGTATGGCGCTTGGCAACCGCGCTTATCTGTCCGGTCTCAATATCGTGGGCCTGCAGAGACGGGGCTTCTCTCGCACCGACATCCACGATCTGCGCCGCGCCTACCGGCTTTTGTTTGCTGCCGAAGGCACCTTGATGGAGCGCCTTGATGATGTGGCACAAGAATTCTCGACGCATCCGATCGTGCAAGAGATCGTCGCCTTCATCCGCCAGGGCGGCAAGCGCTCGCTATGCACGCCCAAGAACGGCGCTGACGCCTGAGGCCGCGTCATGATTGCTTCTGGCCCTGGTCCTGGCGCCGTGATGCACCTTGGCATGATCGCGGGTGGTGGCGTGCTGCCTGTGGAAGTTGCGCGATCCGTGACGGCGCGCGGGGGAACTGTCCACGTCGTGATGATCGAAGGCGAGGCCGACGACGCCTTGCGCAACTTCCCTCATACAATTCTGAACTGGGCCGAGCTTGGCCATGCCGTGCGCGCCATCAAGCGTGCCGGAATGCGCGATATGGTGATGCTCGGGCGCATGAGCCGCCCCTCGTTTCTCACCGCCAAGCCCGACTTCGGCTTTCTGTTTTCTCTGCCTCGCATTCTCAAGGCGCTGCGCTCCGGCGGAGACGACGCGGTGTTGCGCGGGGTGGTGGGACTTTTTGAATCGCGCAAGCTGCGTGTGCTGGGCGTGCATGACGTTGCGCCGGAGCTGCTTTTGTCTGACGGCGCCATCGGCTTTCACCATCCCGAGGCCGTGCATCAGGCGGATATTGCGCGCGGTTTCGAACTCATAGCGGCGCTCGGACACTTCGACATAGGGCAGGCCGTCGTCGTGGCCGGCGACCGAGTAGAGGCCATCGAGGCCGCCGAAGGCACCGACAAGATGCTGGCGCGTGTCCGGGATTTGCGCATCGCGCAAGGCGCGGATCCAGCCCGTATGCGTTATGGCGTGCTCATGAAGCGCGCCAAGCCGGGGCAGGATAAGCGGCTCGATCTGCCAGCCATTGGTCCCGACACGGCGCAAGGCGCTATCGCGGCAGGGCTTGCGGGCATCGCAGGCGCCAGTGGTGAAGTTCTGGCCGCCAGCCGCTTTGAAATACTGGAGCGCGCCGACCGCGCGCAGATCTTTATTGCCGGTGTGCCGGCGCCACCAGCGCCACCGGCGCCACCCGATGTCGTTGCCATCGAGCCCATCGTGTTCGGCGGCTATTCCATTCCTCCCGAGTGCGCGCGCGATATAGAGATGGGCGTGCGGATCATGAGCACGCTTGAAGAGTTCGGCACCGGAACCGCGCTCGTCATCGCCTCCGGCCGCGTGCTTTCCATCGGCGCGCGCGAGCCGAGCGCCCAGGTGCTGGAGCGCGCACGCCTCTTCCTCAAGCGAAAGAAGAGCAATGGTGTACTGTTCATCGGGCCCAACGAGGCGCTCGATGAGCCACTGATCCGTCAAGCCGCCGCGTGCGGCATCCAGGGCATCGTCGTCATGTTTGGCCCCGGAGACGGCGCGGCCCACAAGGGGCCCGTCCTCGACGTCGCCGATCGCTTCCGCCTGTTCATCGCAGGCGCGGCGGCTGATCCCAAGGCCGCGGCGTTCTGATGGGTGCGGGCGAACCAGCGGCGCTGCGGTTGTTTCTTGTCGCCGGCGAGCATTCCGGTGACGCGCTCGGCGCCAAGCTCATGGTGGCGCTGAAGCAAGCCCTCGGCGCGGAAGATGTCGTATTTGCCGGCGTGGGCGGCGAGGACATGGCGCATGAGGGGCTGGCGCCGCTCTTTCCCATCGAGGATGTCGCCGTGATGGGGCCGGCGCATATCATCCCCGCGCTGCCGCGCATCGTGCGGCGGGTTTATCAGACGGTCTCAGCGGCACTCACCTTCAAACCGGACGCCGTCGTCATCATCGACAGTCCCGAATTCACCCACGCAATCGCCAAGCGCATCCGTAAGAGGGCGCCGCATATTCCGATTATCGACTACGTATCGCCCAGTGTGTGGGCGTGGCGCTCTGGCCGGGCCAAAAAGATGCGTGCCTATGTCGATGAAATCCTGGGTCTGCTGCCGTTCGAACCTGCAGCGCACGAACGCCTTGGCGGGCCGCATTGTACGTATGTCGGTCATCCGTTGATCGAGCGCCTTGATGAGATTCAGGGGGCCGATGCGCAAGCATTGGCGCAGCGCCTTGGCATCGCGGCAGGCCGCAAGGTGCTCACGGTCCTTCCCGGCAGCCGGCGCTCCGAAGTGGAGCGGCTCCTTGGCGTGTTCGGTGAGACCATCGCGCGGCTCAAGCAGTCGGGGATTGACTTCGACTGTATCGTGCCCGTCGTGGCCCATCTCAAGGATAAGGTCGCGCAGGCCAGCGCGTCATGGCCAGGCAACGTGCATCTGGTCATGGGAGCCGCAGACAAATATGCCGCCATGCGTCTTGGGACCGCCGCGCTTGCGGCATCCGGCACGGTGACGCTGGAACTGGCGCTTGCGGGTTTGCCGATGGTCGTTGCCTACAAGCTCGACGGCGTGACGGCGGTTATCGTGCGCCGCCTCATCACGACCGACACCGCCATTCTCGCCAATCTCGTGTTGGGTTCGGAGCGTCCCTTCCCACAGTTCATGCAGAACGATTGCAGGGCGGAAAAGCTGGCGCCGGCAGTGGCCGGGCTGATGTCGGATACGCCCGCGCGGCGCGCGCAATTGGAAGCTCTGGCCCGCGTACCCGGCAAGCTCTTGCTTGCGTCGGGGACCCCGAGCCAAGCCGCAGCACGCGCTGTGCTCGCCGTCGTCGATACGCGAAAGCGACCGCGCTGAAAAGGAAAAGCCCGGTGGTCACCGGGCCTTTTGAAGCAGCTGATGCCGGTCCTCGTGTCATTCGGCCGGGAAATCGCGGCGCGGGTGGCCGATGTAGAGCTGGCGCGGACGGCCGATGCGCTGCTCGGGATCCTCGATCATCTCCTTCCACTGCGCGATCCAGCCGACGGTACGGGCGACGGCGAAGAGCGCGGTGAACATCGACACGGGGAAACCCATCGCGCGTAGCGTGATGCCCGAATAGAAGTCGATATTGGGATAGAGCTTCTTGTCGATAAAGTAGTCGTCCTGCAGCGCGATGCGCTCCAGTTCCAGGGCGACCTTCAGCAGCGGATCGTGCTTGGAGCCGACGGCGTCCAAAACCTCATGGCAGGTCTTCTGCATGACCTTCGCACGCGGATCGTAGTTCTTGTAGACGCGATGGCCGAAGCCCATCAGGCGGAAGCCGGAGGACTTGTCCTTCGCCTTTGCGATGTATTCGGGAATGCGATCGACGGTGCCGATCTCCTGCAGCATGTTAAGCGCAGCTTCGTTGGCGCCACCGTGCGCCGGTCCCCATAGGCAAGCGATGCCGGCCGCGACGCACGCGAACGGGTTGGCGCCCGAGGAGCCCGCAAGGCGCACCGTCGATGTCGAGGCGTTCTGCTCGTGGTCGGCGTGCAGAATGAAGATTCGATCGAGGGCGCGAGAGAGCACCGGATTCACGATGTAGGGTTCGCAGGGCACCGCAAAGCACATCTGCATGAAGTTCGACGTGTAGTCGAGATCGTTGCGCGGATAGATGAAAGGATGACCCACCGAGTATTTGTAGGCCATGGCCGCGATCGTCGGCATCTTCGCGATCATGCGATGCGAGGCGATCTCGCGCTGACGCGTATCGTTGATGTCGGTTGAGTCGTGATAGAAAGCCGAGAGCGCGCCCACCGTGCCGACCATGACGGCCATCGGGTGTGCGTCGCGGCGGTAGCCGGTGAGAAAGCGCGTCATCTGTTCGTGCACCATCGTATGGTTGGTGATGGTGCGGCGGAAATTTATGAACTCCGCGTTCGTCGGCAGCTCCCCGTAGAGCAGCAGATAACAAACGGCCAGGAAGCTCGTGTTTTCCGCGAGCTGCTCGATGGGATATCCGCGATAGAGCAGTTCGCCCTTGTCGCCGTCGATAAATGTAATTTTGCTCGCGCAGTTGGCGGTCGACGTGAAGCCCGGGTCATAGGTGAAACAACCGGTGTCCTTGTAGAGCTGGCCGACGTCGATCACGTTGGGTCCGATGCTGCCACTGCGCACTTCAAGTTCGACGTGCTTGCCGTCGACCGTGAGTCGCGCTGGAGGCGGCTCAGTTGCAGGTTTGCCGTTGTGTGCGTCCATGCGTGTTCTCCCGAACTGGCCGCGTGCGGCGGCGATCATCCCGAGTAAGGCGTAGGGCGCGCGTATTGCGCCGCAACGGCGGGTTCGCCGACCGCCAATGGCCTGAGTTCGTGCAGCCAAATCCCTGCACGAGGTTACAGACGTTTATTCCACATTTTGCAGTGCGGCAATATCGTCCTTAGCAGGGGAAACGACATGACCCGGTCATCCGATCCCAGCCTTGTTTGTTAATTCGTACAATCTGCTATGCGTGCCGCAGATTCCGCGCGGCCCAGAACAGCCATCACGTCGAACACAGGCGGGGAAACGCTGCGCCCGGTGAGGGCTGCCCGCAAGGGCTGGGCGACCTTGCCGAGCTTGGCGCCGGTCTCCTCGGCATATGCCCTTACGATGGCCTCCAACTCGGACGCGGTCCAGGACGGAGCCGCTTGGAAGCGCGAAAGCAGGGCTAAGAGCGTGGCCTTGGCGTCCGTGTCGATCAGCTTGGCGGCTTTGGCATCCAATTGAAGCGGGCGGGCAGCCACGAGATAGAGCGCACCCTGAATGAGTTCTGCGAGCGTCTTGGCGCGTTCCTTGAGCGAAGGGAGGGCTGCGGCGAGCTTGTCCCATCCCGCCGCATCAAACAGCGCGGCCAGATCCGTACCGGTGTCGACACCCGGAACCTGCGCTGCGACCTCGCCCGCCAACGCGATGTCGGCGCGCGCCGGCGCCTTGGGGTCGATCTCGAGAGCGCGCAGCGCGGCAAAGTCGAGATGAGGCAGCATATCCTTTATGCGTGCGAGCAACTCGGCATCCTCCGACTGGCGGATGTAATGGCCGTTCAGGTCGTCGAGCTTCTTGAAATCGAAGCGCGCCGCGCTCTTGTTGATGCCGTCTATGTCGAACCACGCGAGGAGCTGATCGGTTGACATGATCTCATCGTCGCCGTGGCTCCAGCCCAGCCGCACGAGGTAGTTGCGCAGTGCGACCGGCAGGTAGCCCATCGAGCGGTATTCCTCCACGCCCTGCGCACCGTGCCGCTTCGACAACTTGGCGCCATCCGCGCCGTGAATGAGCGGCACATGGGCGAAGTCGGGTACGCTCCAACCCATGCCGTTATAGATCTGGGTCTGGCGCGCGGTGTTGGTCAGATGATCGACGCCGCGGATCACGTGCGTGATGCCCATGTCGTGGTCGTCGACGACGACAGCGAGGTTATAGGTCGGGTTGCCGTCGGAGCGTAGGATGATGAGATCATCGAGATCCTTGTTCGGGAAGGTTACGCGGCCTTGGACATGATCTTCAACGATCGTCTCGCCGTCGCGCGGTGCCTTGAGGCGGATCGCCGGTTTCACGTCCTTGGGTGCATCCTTCGGATCGCGATCGCGCCACGGCGACAGGAAGATTTGCGGGCGCCCCTCGGCTTTAGCAGCCTCACGCGCCGCATTGATCTCCTCGGGCGAGGCATAGCAATGGTACGCAGCGCCGCGCTTCAGCAGTTCATGCGCTACTTCGCGGTGACGGTCCGCGCGGGCGAATTGCGAGACGGCTTCCCCTTCCCAGTCAAGGCCGAGCCACCTCAGCCCATCGAGGATGGCGTCGACGGCGGCGGCATTGTTGCGCTCCCTGTCGGTGTCCTCGATGCGCAGCAGAAACGTGCCGCCGCGTCCCTTGGCATAGAGCCAGTTGAACAGCGCGGTGCGCGCACCGCCGATATGAAGATAACCGGTGGGGGAAGGGGCGAAACGCACCGTTGGCGCGGCTTTTTTTGAGGCCTCGGACATAAGGACCTTTGCGATCGGTTGGCGATGCGGGATGTCGGGAACCCGTGTAGCATGTCTTGAAGGGATCGCGCAAAGGGGCGGTGTGGGCGTATTGCGATGAGTTTGCCGGGGGAGATGGATGGCGCGCGCGCGACCATGCCGCAAACTGCGGCATTGGCAGCCATCCGCGCGTCCCTCGATGCCGAGCGGCCGCGCTTTTTCCTCTGGGCGCCGGTCTGGCTGGGCGTGGGGATCGCGGCCTATTTCGCGTTGCCCTTGGAGCCACAACTTATAACCGCCCTGGCCCCGGCAGCGCTGTTTATCTGCCTGCTGATGGCCTTGTCGCGCGGCACGCTTTCCGCTTCGCTCGCCATCGGCCTGCTGTTGTCGGGTGTGGGCTTTCTGTCCGCCAAGCTGCGCGTGGAGGCCGTGCGCGCGCCCGTGCTGCAAAAGCAGATCAACAACGCGGATCTGACCGGCCGCGTGGAACGCGTGGAGCCCAAGATGCCACGCGGCGAACGCATCACGCTTTGGGTTGAGGATCTGGCTGGCCTTGCCGAAGAGGAGCGGCCGGTGCGCGTCAGGGTGCGCACGTTGAAAACGCACAACGCACCCGATAGCGCTGGCGTGAAGCCGGGCATGCGCGTTCGCCTCAAAGCGACACTCTCTCCGCCCGCGAGCCCCGCCATTCCCGGTGGCTTCGACTTCGCGCGCGCGGCATGGTTCGAGCGTCTCGGCGGGGTGGGCTACACCTACGCGCCGGTCGAAATCCTTCTCCGTTCACCCGCGCCCGGCTGGTCAGCGCGCTACAATGAGATCGTGGAGGATATTCGCGCCGGGCTTAACGCGCGCATCAAGGCGGTGCTGCCGGGAGAGACGGGTGCGATCGCGGCCGCATTGATCACCGGCGAGCGCGGCGGCATCTCGGAGGCAACGAATAACGCCTATCGCAACGCGGGGCTCTTTCACATCCTGTCGATCTCAGGACTGCACATGGTGATCATGGCGGGCGCGGTGTTTTTCTGCGTGCGTCTCCTGCTTGCCGCGCTGCCCGGCATTGCGCTGCGCTTTTCCATCAAGAAGTGGGCGGCCCTTGCAGGCATCATCGGCGCGCTTGCCTATCTGGCGATCTCAGGGGGCGCCTTCGCGACAGTGCGCAGCGCCGTGCAGATCATCATTATGTTTCTGGCGATCCTGCTCGATCGCCCCGCGCTTGCGCTGCGCAACGTCGCGCTCGCCGCCTTCATCATCCTGCTGCTGTTTCCCGAAAGTCTGTTCGATCCAGGCTTTCAGATGTCCTTTGCCGCCGTGACCGGACTGGTCGGCGCCTATGAAGGCGTGCGCAGCCGTTTCGCAAATCTTTCCGAGCCCCACCCCGTCTTGCGCGTCGTGATGTTCTTTGGCGGCATCGTGCTCTCGACGCTCGTGGCGAGCTTTGCTGTCGCGCCGTTTGCCGCCTACCACTTCCATCAGAGTCAGCAATACGCGGTGCTCGCCAATCTGCTGGCCATCCCGATCTGCAACTTCGCCGTAATGCCCGCGGCCCTCGCTGCGCTGATCCTGATGCCGCTGGGGCTGGAGGCCATCGCGCTCATTCCCATGGGGGCCGGTATCGACGCCATGACGTGGTGCGCCGGGCTTGTTGCCAAGCTCCCCGGTTCGGTGGCGCATATCCCCGCCATTCCGACGCCCGCGTTCGTGCTCATTGTGGCAGGCGGCCTATGGGTCATTTTGTGGCGCGGCCGGGTGCGCGCGCTGGGCGCAGCTCTCGCCATTGCCGGGTTGTTGGCGGCCCCGGTCATGCCTCGGCCCGATGTCCTGATTGCGCGTGGCGGAGACCTGGTTGCCGTGCGCGGCGCTGACGGAAGGTTGTCGGCGTTGCCGGCCCGCCAGTCGAAATTCGAGCTTGGGCGCTGGCTGGAGCACGACGGCGACGGCCGCTCGCCACGCGACGCGGCCAATGCCCAGGGCTTCACGTGCGACAGCATTGGCTGCGTGGCCCGGCTGAAGGGTGCGCGTCTGGCGGTGGCCCGTCATCCGGCGGCGATCGGAGAGGATTGCGCGCACGCCGACATCGTTGTGCTGAATGTGCCGCGGCCTAAGCGCGGATGCGTCGCGCGCGGCACGGTCATCGACTTCTTCGATGTCTGGCGGAATGGTACGCACGCGCTTTATCTGGAGCGGGAAGGTGGCGGCGACGCTGCATCTCCCGCAAAGTTTGAGTCCCGCTCCGCTCATCCTGTCTTGCGCATTGATACTGTCGCGCGCCATCGCGGAGACCGGCCCTGGTCGCAGATGCGCCCCCCGAAACCGCCGATGCCGCGTCTCAAGTTGGAAGAGACCGGTGGGCCCGACGCCGAAGTTTCAAAAGGGAAGGCGGTGCCGTCCCGTGATGTGGGTCTGCGCCGCCTGCCGCACTATACCCAGAAGCCGGAATGGCTCGCGCCCTTGCCGCCGCGTCCGGAGATCGAGGACGACGACGGGAGCCAGGATGCAGACGCCGCGGCGGGTGATCCTGTATCGGAGGCCGATAGCGTGGAGGATACGGGCGCAGACCAACCGGGCACACCGCGCTGAACCCAGGAACCTTGCGCGCTGAAACAAGGGAGACTGCGCCCGCCGATCAATAACGGCGCAGCAGGCCGACGAGGCGTCCCTGGATGTCGACCTGATCGGGCCCGAAAATGCGCGTCTTGAATTCCGGGTTCGCCGCTTCCAGCGCGATTGTGGAGCCTTTCTTGCGCAACCGCTTCAGCGTTGCTTCTTCCTTTTCCACCAGGGCTACGACGATGTCGCCGTTCTCGGCGCTATCGCAGCGGCGGATGATGACCGTATCGCCGTCATGAATGCCGGCCTCGATCATGGAATCGCCTTTTACCTCCAGCGCGAAGTGCTCGCCGTTGGTGAGCAGGTCGGGCGGTACGGCGATGTCGTGGGTATGGTTCTGGATCGCCGAGATCGGCGTGCCGGCGGCGATGCGGCCCATGACGGGCACGGAGACCGTGCGGGAATCGATGACGTGGGAGGGCGGGGGCGGCGCGATGTTGGACCTTGGCGGCGCGGAGCCTTCGATGACGCTCGGCTGGAAGCCTCGCTTTTGCGCGGCCACCGTCTCGTTCTCCGGCAGTTTGATCACCTCGATGGCGCGGGCCCGGTGTGGCAGGCGGCGGATGAACCCGCGTTCGACCAGCGCCGTGATGAGGCGGTGTATGCCCGACTTCGACTTGAGATCGAGCGCATCTTTCATCTCATCGAAGGAGGGCGGCACGCCGCGCTCCTGCATGCGTTCGTGAATGAACAAAAGCAGCTCTTTTTGTTTTTCAGTCAGCATCGGGCTTTCCTGGTTGAGGGGGCGATCGTGGCACACCGGAAACGTTCACCGGTTGAGTCACGGAACGCCTGCGGGTACAAATCGTAAATGTACCCTACACGTTCCTAAATCGTTCCGCAAGGGATTGGAGACGCGGGGTAGTGTCTCAAGACACTACCAGAGGGCGCGCGCAGCGCTACTCGACCGGCTCTCCGACGACTCCGGCCGGAATCGACAGGATCGATTTGCCAAGGGCATTCGCGGCGTCGATGACGCCGGCCTTGCTCACCTCTTCCGACCGCAGGCCCCGGCCGATGGCGGCGATCACCGGTCCCGACTCGGCGAACTTGTCGTGATTGAGCGAGCCGCCAGCCTGGATATTGCTCAGGTCGATGACGCGCACATTGTAGCGCAGGGCACCCGCAATAACGCGTGGGTCGGTGGCCGAGACGTTGCCGACGCGCGTGACGTTGCCTGCGAGGAATGAGGACAGGTTCAAGGCCTTGTCATCCCCCGAAACCATTACCGTGATCGGCTGGCGCAAAGGCCCGATGACGTCGAGCTGGGTGCGGAAGACGTTGATGTCGATATCGGGTGAGGCGAGCACCACATGGTTGAGCTTTCCGTTAAAATGGCCATGGCCCTTCATCGCGGCCTGGCGCAGCGTCTCGACGGCAAGCCAATTGCCCATGGAATGGGCCAGAATGTTGATCTCGTGTACCTCGGGGATCGCCGCGATCTTCTGTAGCGTGTGTTCCAGATGGTCGCGGGAGAAGGTGCTCGACTCGCGGTCGGCAAGATAGAGCTGCGCCTTGCCGCGCGATGGCCAGGCAAACAGCACACCGGTTTCTTGCACCCCGCCGTCGTGCAGGATCTGGGCGAAGCGGTAGACGCTTTCCTGATAGAGGTTGTTGTAGCCGTGCACGAAGACGAGCACGGCTCCTGCATCGCGCTCCCCGCTGCGCGCCCGCCGCCGGATCTGGGCGATGAACTGCTCTTCGTCGAGTGGATCGCGGGCCGTCGTCATGAAGTTCAGGGCAGGATCGGCGGGACCGGTATCGGGCCACTCGACGCTGCCGACCTGATGCTCCCGTGGGATCGAAATCTCGAGAGCTTCAAAGTTGAGCGCGTCGGCGCGGCCAGCGGTCATGGCCGTGGGATCCTCAGGCCGGCCGCGCTCACGGGTCGTCGCGACCAGAATGTCGGCTTTTGCCGTGTAGGACGGCGTGCGTTCTGCTGGCCACAGCACGCGGTCGGGTGGGCGCGGTGCGCATCCCGAAAGCAGCAGCATGCCCGCTGCCACGATCAATCCTAGGACTCGATATGCCATGGCGCCAAAAAGATGTTTCAAAGGGTTCTAACGTCAACGCCGCCGGCCTCAAATAGCCTTCCGGAGAGCGGCGAGAGACAGGCCGGCGAGCGTATCAAAAATGTCGCTAGTGCCGAGAGATTGCGGGTAAGGGGCCGTCAGAGCCCGCTCTCGGTGAACCCCTTTAGCTCAGGCTGAGCAGTTTGCCCTCGATTTGCACCTTGCAGGACTCCAGGTTGAACAGGATCTCGTCGATGTCGTGGATTTGGCTTTCCAATTCTGCGACCGATCGCTTGGGAGCACGGGCCTGAATCATGCCGAACAGACGGCGCAGGGAGGCAACCAGTCCTGTCTTCCTGCGGTCCGTGCGCGTCCCTTGCGCGCGTTCGGCCGCCTCCTTGGCCGTCTTCTGCTGATAGACGAGCGCGCGGCGCTTCAGACCGAACTCATTCTTTTTCTGGCGAATCTCTTTGAGAGCCGTTTTGCCCTCTGCTGCCGTCGTCACCGCCGCGTGAACCTCGGTACCGAGGATCGAGATGTAGCGTGCAGGCGAGAGCTTCATGCCTAATGGGTCCCTGTCGCAAGGGCCCCTCTATAGCGGAATCGCCTTCCCCGGAAAAGCACGTCAGAAATCAAGAGGAAGCACGCTGATAAGGCTTCCCTCGGGCAGGGCAGGTGCATCGGCGGGGATCACCGCGAGGCAGTTGGCTTGCGCGAGCGCGCGCACGAAGGAGCTGTCCTGGCCGCCAAACGGGGTCACGCGCGCCCGTGCGCTGGATGTGTCCAGCAGCGCACGCATGTAGTGGGTGCGCGGGCCATTGGCTTCGATGGGCACGGTGAGCGTTGCCGAGATCGGCGTGATGGTGTCCGTTCGCCCCAGCAGGCGGCTGATGAGCGGGACCAGGAAAATGCGCCCCCCGATGATCGACGCCAGGGGATTGCCCGGCAGGCCCAGCACCTTCATGGCGCCGTTCCGGCCGAAGAAGAGCGGCTTTCCCGGCCGCATCGCGATTTTGTAGAAGTCGAGTTTGGCGCCCCAGGCTTCGAGCGCGGGACGAACGAGGTCGTGATCGCCGACGGACGCGCCGCCCGTTGTGACAAGAATGTCCGCGCCCCTCGCCTCCTCGAATTTCTGCGCCAGATCTTCCGGAGTATCGCGCGCGATTCCGATAAGGCGCGCTTCACCCCCGGCCGCCGCGATCAGGGCGGCAAGACCGTAGGAGTTGGACGCCACGATCTGACCCGCCATGGGCCGGTCCGAGGGCTCGATGAGTTCATCGCCCGTGGAGAGGATGGCGACCACGGGCTTGCGGACGGTGGCCAGCATGGCGTGTCCGGCCGAAGCCGCCAGCAGAATGTGGCGCGCGGTGAGCCGCGTGCCGGCGGTGAGCACGCTATCGCCTTCATGGAAGTCGCCGCCGCGCCAGCGCACGTTGGCGCCCTTGTGGGCCAGTTCCAGAATGCGAACCGCATCGGCGCTCGCGGACGTATTCTCCTGGATGACGATGGTATCGGCGCCGTCGGGCAAAGCCGCGCCCGTGAAGATGCGGACCGCCTCGCCGGGGCGCACGCTGCCCGCGTACGGCCAGCCGGCCGCGCTTTCACCGGCAAGCTTCAACGTGACGGGCGCGGCCTTAAGATCAGCCGCGCGCACCGCGTAGCCGTCCATGGAGGAGACGTCGAAAGGAGGATTGGTCAGTGCCGCCGCCAGATCGTGCGCCAGCGTGCGGCCCGCAGCCTCCGTCAACGGAACGTGTTCGGGGCCGAGCGGGCGCACGCCATCGAGCACGCGCGCAAGCGCGTCGTCAACGGGCAGGAGGGCGGATTTGGCGGCGGGCGGGGCGGTCACTGTCGGGGCTGTCATGGCGGGATCAGGATACCCGACTTTCCCGCCGTTGCCGAGTGCCCCATGAAGGGTGCATCAGGGGTGGAGGTTGGAATCCTGGGTCGCTCGCGGGGCGTGCATGAAAGTGGCCGAAGTCGCAAAAAGACGCAGGATTGGAAATCAGGCGACAAGCTCTGGATCGTCGAAGTCATCGCGCCGTTTGGTGGTGCGGAATAGATGGTGAAGGACCTCAAGGACAAGGTGTTTCCGTCGCGGCAGCTGAGTTTTCTCGCTGTCACCAAGGATGGCAAGCAGGTGAGGGTGTTGTGACGGTGATGACCCCATCGACAGAGGCACTAAACGCCGACGGAGGATGTCGTATGAAATTTCGTGAAGACAGTGAAACGCGGTATTCACTGATTTCAGAGGATGGCCGTTTCAAAATGCGTTCTGAGTCGCGGGACGCCGGTCAAGGCAAAGTCTTTTACGAATTTGCTTGGGAGCTAGAGCCTAGACTGTTCGCAGTGGTCCTTGCTGACAAGGTCCTGTCCTATGGCAGCGGCCCGCGAACGGTAGATGTCACGATCGACATGGCTGAACTCAAGCGAAGCATGACGCAAGACAAATATCTCGATCAGATCAAAAGAACGATGTCGGATGATGATTTGTATGAACTGGGAGAGATCATCGCTCAGGCTCTTCCCGAATTTTACAAGCCTCGCATACCGACTAAAGACGGCCTGATCGTTAATGTATCTCTGAAGTTCGACGGCGGCGAGGTTCGCAAATACCGGAACGGCAAATGCGACGTGAGGAGTTTGTGATGATTTTTACAGATCTGGCGGCGCAACGCATGTCATCCGCGCGGATGAGGTCGTGGTCGAAAAATCGGACGTTCAGTGGAAGGTTAACAAATACAGTCCGAACAAAGTCTGGAGGAAGAGAGGGGCCATGGCGCTGCCATTGGCCTCCATTAAAGGCAAGCACCTTTGGCGCAACCGGCCGTGCATGATGTACTGCATGTCGGGTGAGCTGCATGACCGGCTTCAGGAGCGCAATCTCCTGGGCGGGCTTGAGCTCGAAAAACAAATCGTCGTCGGATAGCTGTAACGCAGGGGCGCCTTGCGGCATACGTATTAGAACGTATAAGGATTATCAACGCGCACACATCGCCCGTCGTCGAAGTCATCGCGCCGTTCGGTGGCGCGGAAGAGATGGTGAAGGATCTCAAGGACAAGGTGTTCCCGTCGCGGCCGGTGAGTTTTCTCGCTGTCACCAAGGACGGCAAGCAGGTGAGGGTGATGTGATGTGGCAATTCAGCCGATATACGTTGCTATTGTTCCACTTTGATCGCAGGTCTCTTTGAGTGGGTATAGAGGTAAGCATCCATGCAAATTGATATGAAGCGTGGCTTATATATTTGGACACAAGAAGAGGTTGATAAATATGCCGACCTACTTGACGAGATCACGAAAGATGATCCGAATTTCGAGAGAAGAATCCTGGACGTCCGCGATTTGGCCTTCGCATGCGGCGAAGAATCCGCCTTAGATCCCGGTTCCGCTATCGCAGAAATTCTGGAAGCCGATCGGCAAATCGTACGCCGGGTCGCGGGTCGTTATCGGTCGGACTGGTCTTCGAATGAGATACTCCAATTTCATCAATTCTGCTGGAATCATAGCGATCGTGATCTGGAATTTGATGTACGGGAAGCGGAACATGCTGCACGACGAAGATATGGTCTACAGTAGCGGCAAAAAATTCGAAATCTGATTTCGCCTAATGATGGTGGGGAACTCATGGCCAATAACAAAGTTTGGTTTTTCGACACGACCGATCTTGCCAAACTTGGCCGCGCGGGGCAGCTGTGGATTCTCGACGCCTTGCCGGGAATAGTGGTAATATCGAAAGAAGTTTATTCAGAGCTCCGTGATGGAATCGGAAACCAAGGAGCGGGTGCGGCATACGCGTGGCTCGAATTGAACAAGTCCGATACGGCGCATTACGAGATTTCTGACACCTATCTCACACGAGATGAACGAGCGGCTATTTGGGGCAGCGCGACGGATGCAGGTGAGAAATCTATAGCTTCAATTGTCGGCGCGATAAGAGGGATGGGAATCCTCGATGGTACGGCTGGGACGGTGCTTGCGGATATAATATTCGTAGTGTCGGACAGTCCAGATTCTCGTGCCGTTACCGGAAATTATTTCGGCGCAGATGCGGTTTTTAATGACTATGAGGCTGTTGGTTCACTGTTGTTGAATGGATACATCTCTCCTGCTGATTATTTCTTGGAGAAATGCAGCGCGTTGGACCATCACTTCCCGGCCAAAGCGAGCCGAGCTACGGAGGAACACCTTTCTCAGGGTCGCCGAACAAACGGTGCCGAATGAAAGAGAGATTCGTTCAGACTATTCTTATTGCGGCAACATACTTGATTAAAGCGGCTGCGTTGGCAATCGCAGTTATTATCGGAATCGTGATTATTTTGTGGTTTCGGGACAACTGGACACTCCAGCAACAACTGGAGGAAGACAGGGCTACAGCTGTGATCACCGTACCTGTCGGGTCAGCGATTGACTTAAATAAAATTGCCTCCGCCCCCTTGGTCTGCCTTTTTCCGCCCGACTATCCTGTAATTCGAACGCTTTCGCGCGTTTTCGGTCAATACCGCCTGGGGCGATCGAGTGAAGTCAGGGCCGAATGGGTCTTGGCCAGCATCGACAGGCAACAGCGATACATCAATATTGCCTATTTGAAAGGCGTAAAATCATTTGGCAGCAATGCAAAAGGAGTTCCATGCGGGTACCGCCTTTTGTTGGATAATAGTAGGTTTCACGATCTGGGTGACATCAACGTTTCCGATTTTGAATTCTTGCTCACTCACAGAGACATTCAATGTACTGCGTCTGGCAAGACGATAACCGAAGAAAGAATGATCAAGGAGGGTTGCCAATGACGGATTGCATGCGTGTGCATCGGAAGTGCTCGACGATACAATTCCCTCCGCTCAGCCCTTCGCCAGGGCGTCGCGCTGTTTGACGAGTTCGGCAAGCAGGCTTTCCTGATCGGAGATGCGGTCGGCGGTCCGCGCCTCGTCGGCCGCGCCCGAGTAGGCGGTCGCCTGCTCCACGAGGATGCGGATGTTGTCGCGCACCGTGGCGATGCGCCGGTCCAGTTCGATCAGGTCTGCTTCGTCGGCCATTCTCCGCCGGCTCCTCTCTTGGATGCGTTGGATGCAATCTACCTCGAACACGCCACGCAGCACCAGAGGCGCGAACACGCGCCGGCACGCGCCGGCTCTTGGGGTTAACGCGCGCCAGACGCCTTCCAGTGTCCGCTTTTTCCGCCCGTCTTCTCGATGAGGGTGATCTCGCGGATCACCATGCCTTTGTCGGCGGCCTTCAGCATGTCGTAGAGGGTGAGGCAGGCCACGCAGACGGCGGTCAACGCTTCCATCTCGACGCCGGTCTGGCCTGAAACTTTCACTTCCGCGGCAACATGAATTCCGCACGGGTCATGCGACAGCGTGAAGTCCACGCTCGCCCTGGTGATGGCGAGCGGGTGGCACAGCGGGATGAGGCTGGAGGTCTTCTTCGCCGCCATGATGCCGGCAATGCGCGCGGCCGCAAGTACGTCGCCTTTCTTGGCCTCCCCCGTCTCGACGAGCGCAAGCGTCGTGGCCTTCATGGCGATGAAACCTTGTGCGCGCGCGATGCGCTCCGTCACGTCCTTGCCCGACACGTCGACCATGCGGGCGGCGCCTTTTTCATCGAGGTGAGACAGTTTTTTCACCGGCGCTCTCCTAGGCGAGCAGGGCTTTCGTTGCAGCCGTAACGTCGTCCTGGCGCATCAGGCTTTCGCCGACGAGAAAGGTGTTGACGCCCGCCTTCGACAAACGCGCCAGATCGGCAGGCGTGAAAATGCCGCTTTCGCCGACGGCGATGCGGTCCTTCGGCACCTTGGGAGCGAGCTTCTCTGTCGTCTCCAAAGTCACGTCGAACGTTTTCAGGTTGCGATTGTTGATGCCGATGAGGCGGCAGTCGAGCTTCAACGCGCGCTCCATTTCCGTCGCGTCGTGAACCTCGGCAATGGCGTCCATGCCCCAGTCCCTGGCGGCGGCCGCAAGATCGGCGGCCAGCGCATCGTCGACTTCCGCCAGGATGATGAGAATGCAGTCCGCGCCCCAGGCACGCGCTTCGGCGACCTGATAGGTGTCGATCATGAAGTCCTTGCGCAGCACGGGCAGCCTGGTGGCGGCGCGCGCGGCAACGAGATAGTCGGGCGCGCCCTGGAACGAGGGCGTATCGGTGAGGATCGACAGGCACGCGGCCCCGCCCGCCTCATAGGCGCGCGCCAGGGCCGGCGGATCGAAGTCGGCGCGGATGAGCCCCTTCGAGGGCGAGGCCTTCTTGATCTCGGCGATGAGCGCGGGTTGCTTCGCTTTCAGCTTGGCTTCGATGGCGCCCGCGAAGGATCGCACGTGCGGGGCCGAGCGGGCATATTCCGCGATGACGCGCAGCGGCTTCAGCAGCTTGGCGCGCGCCACTTCCTCGCGTTTGTAGGCGGTGATTTTCTCGAGAATGTCGGCCATGTGATCCGCCGCGAATGGAGCGCCTGGGTGGGGTGGTAGCGCTCGCGGTGGGGCCGGTCAAGGTATGCGAGGTGCCCCGCCGCCTCCTGGAAAGCGCATATCCCAGAAGGCGCGCCAAGTTCGGCAGTGCGGTTTAGACGAAAGGTTGCCGCGGGCGAACCACGCCCTCAGTAGATGATGCGCATCACAGCCTGTGATAGGCCATCATGTGCTGGGCCCGCGGATGCTTGAAGGAGCCGATGTAGGCGGCCTTGAACGGCAGATCTTCCGCGACGTAATACATATCGCGGCGCCGGTAGTGGTAGCGATCGGCGTTGCCCTGCGTGACGATACCTCCGGGCTCGTGCGAGTAGGTCCGCCACGTGTCGATCCCGTCCGGTAACTCGAAGAACGTCGCATAAAAGACGCCGCCCGTTGTCATCTTGGGCGCAAGACGCTCCAGACACACGCGGATCGTGTTGAGCGGCAAGTGGGTGAACACCGATACGGCTAGCGCGCGATCGAAAACAGGTGCGAACACGGAGAAATCGAAATCGGTTCCACACTTAAGGTTGTCGCGTGGCATGCGCTCCTGCAAGCCCGCCTGCGCCAATTCAATATCGTATACCGCATCGAGTAGCGACCGGTTGATGTCGATCCCGTAGTAATTCCCAGGGTTGAGATAACGCACGAAATGCACCCCACCGCGCAGGCAGCCGCAGCCGATATCGAGCAGCCGGTGCGAGGGCTTAAGGCCGTTTTCGACGAGAAAGTCGAACTGAAGCTGACCGACCTCCTCCCACATGCCGCCGACAATGGCACGATGAGTGCCGCGATCCACGGCACTCTGAATGAAGTCACGCTTGTAGTAGGGGCTGAAGGCGTCGGAGGAATTGGTCATGTCAAGGATCCCGTACATCCATGCGGGTTTGTTTAGTCGAATTAAGCTGCCGCGAGTAGCCCTTTCATCCGCGCCGTATAAAAAGGTGTGATCTGAGTCCGAGACCTCCGGCAGATTTCGAACAACGTCCTGGTGCGCGCCTCGATAGCCTTGGCCGCGTCGATGACCATGAAGATCACGATTGGGATATAGCGCAGGGCGCTCGAGCCTGAATGAAAATCCCGTTCAGCTTGCCTCGTACTGACCGGTCGCCAGCCACCGGGCGCAGTCTTCGCCCAGTTCCTCGACTGCTCTTTGTTCGTAGCGCCGGCAGTCCTCCTCAGACAGCATGTTTGTCCAGCGTCCGTTGGTCCCTTTATGGATGAAGGTCTCCGCGCCGCCGACCCACAACGCGCCGTTGAGCGGCACCGTTGCGGTGGCGTTTTTCTTCATGTAGTCGAACGTGCAGTGCTCGACGATGGCCGGCCATTTGTCTTCGTTAATCGGCACATCCAAGAACGCTGCGATCTTGCGCATCTCGCCGGGCATGTCGTTTTTCAGATTGGTGTAGTGGACGAATAGAACGTTCGGCAAGGTTCTGATCTCCCACCACGTTTTCACGTTCTCCCAGAACGGCCAATAAGGGTGGCCGTTCTTTTCCAGCCATGTGCGGAAATATTCCACCACGTCACCCTTGGGCCGCTCGAAGGGCGGGCCAACCCGGCCCGGCGTGTCGTTGACGGCCTGATAGTAGAGCTCGCTGGCGTTGGTGTGGTGATTGTAGAAACTCCAAGCCACATCGCGGCCATCGCGGCCGATGTAGAGATACTTCGCCTTGGGCGAGAAAACGATCGCATCGACAGGCAAATGGGTCTTGAAGAAGCGGCGGTGCGTCTGCTTTTCGACGTCCTGAAGCTTCATTTCCTTAGGCGGCACCCGCATGTCGAGCCAAGGCGACATGTCGGCGGTCGGCAAGCCCTCCTGTCCATCGAACAGGATCTGGCTGACGATCTGCTGCATCCAGGTCGTGCCCGACTTGGCGTACGTACTGATCACGATGTCGTCGTCGCGGAAGTTGAAGTCGTTCCAGATCGTCGAGTCGAAATGGTGGCTCTGGTATTCGCGAGTCTTCTTGGGCCACATCACTTCCGGCGTGCTCATGCGATCGCTCCCCACGATGTCCGGCTTTTGTGCCGCGTTGTCTGCTATGTTGGACACTAGGCGCGCTGGGGTTGCAGACAAATTCCCCGAAGGTCTTGGAGTCGTTGAATTTTTGCGCTGCGCTGCAATAAGGTCGGGATGGTTCGACGTGGCGCGCCCCTGCTGGCTGGAACTAGCTGGGGGACATACAGGTGGCCGCTGAATACTGGCAGTGCTATAGGGCGGCCAACACCTGATACAACTTAGAGATTCGACGCCTTGACCGACAATTCCGAGACCGTCGCAAGCCCGGCGGCCGCCGAGTCTGCTGTTTCCGCCGCAGCTGCCCTCAAGGGGGGCGCGCCGCAATCCATCATGGAGCGAGAGATCGCGCGCCGGCGCACGTTCGCGATCATTTCGCATCCCGACGCCGGCAAGACGACACTCACCGAAAAGCTGCTGTTGTTCGGCGGCGCGATCCAGCTTGCCGGGCAGGTGAAGGCCAAGGGCGACAAGAAGAACACACGCTCCGACTGGATGGCGATCGAGCGGGCGCGCGGCATCTCGGTCGTCACCTCGGTGATGACGTTTGAATACGGTGGCGCGGTGATGAACCTGCTCGACACGCCGGGCCACGAAGACTTTTCCGATCAGACCTATCGCACGCTCACCGCCGTTGACAGCGCCATCATGGTCATCGACGCGGCCAAGGGCATCGAGGCGCGCACCAGGAAGCTGTTCGAAATCTGCCGTATGCGCGATATCCCGATCGTCACCTTCATCAACAAGATGGATCGCGAGGCGCGTGAGCCGCTCGAACTGCTGGATGAGATTTCCAACGTGCTGGCGCTCGATACCGCGCCGATGGTGTGGCCGATGGGCTCGGGCCGCGACTTCAAGGGCACGTATGACCTCACCACGCCGCGCGTGAACCAGATGGATACGGATGCCGAGGATCTGGGCGACCTGTCGGGTCCTGATGATCCCGCCATCACCGGCCTGATGGGCGAGGAGGCGGCGGCACGCTGGCGCGAGGAGGTCGATCTGGTGCAAGGCGCGTGCGGCCGGTTCGATCTGGAAGCCTTCCGCCATGGAACGCTGACGCCGGTCTATTTCGGCTCGGCGTTGAAGAATTTCGGCGTCCGCCAGATCCTCGATGCGTTTGTGAACTTTGCCCCGCCCCCGCGTGCGCAGAAGGCAGCACAGCGCACCATCGATGCCAACGAGCCGGCAATGACCGGCATCGTGTTCAAGATCCAGGCGAACATGGACCCCAATCACCGCGACCGCATTGCGTTCATGCGTGTCACCTCCGGCAAGCTGACGCGAGGCATGAAGGCGACGGTGTCACGCACCGGCAAGGTGATGGCGCTGCAGGCGCCGCAGTTCTTCTTTGCGCAAGACCGCTCCATCGCGGAGGAGGCCTACGCGGGCGATATCGTGGGCATTCCCAACCGGGGCCTGCTGCGCATCGGCGATGCGCTGACGGAGGGCGAGAAGGTTGCGTTCCTCGGCATTCCGAATTTTGCACCCGAAATCCTGCGCCGCGTGCGTCTGGAAGATGCCATCCGCGCCCGCAAGCTGCGCGAGGCGCTGGTCGAGATGGCGGAAGAGGGCGTCGTTCAGATCTTCGCGCCGCTCGATGGCACCCAGCCCATCGTGGGCGTCATCGGCGCGTTGCAGCTCGACGTGCTGGCCGAGCGTTTGAAGAACGAGTATGGCCTACCGATCGCGTTCGAATCGGCCCCTTGCGAGGTGGCGCGCTGGATGTCGGCAGACGACCCCAAGGTGCTGCAGGCCTTCATCGACAAGAACAAGGCGAAGATCGCCGACGATCAGGATGGCGACAAGGTGTACCTCGCCGACAGCGCCTTCTCGCTGCGCTGGGCAGCCGACAAGAACCCCGGCATCCACTTCACGGACGTCAAGACGATCCGCACGGGGTGAAGCCGGTCAAGCGCTCGATGATGATCGAGTCCGTGACCCTGATGACGGTTTCGGCCAAGGCGAACGGCGCGCCAGACACGGCTTGAATGGATTGAGCGCTCTAACCGTCGTTGGTGACGGCGACGAGCTTGTCCAGCGCTTGGGCGGCGGCGCCACTGTCGATCGCGGAGGCGGCGCGGCGTACACCGTCTTCCAGGCTGGCCGCTTTGCCCGCCACGATCAAGGCGGCTGCCGTGTTGAACAGTACGATGTCGCGATAGGGGCCGGTCTCACCCAGGAGCAGCGCGCGCATCTTGGCGGCGTTGACGGTCGCATCTCCGCCTTTGAGTTCGGCGAGGGGGGCGCGCGGCAGGCCCGCGTCGTCAGGAGTGACCTCGAAGATGTGAATGTTGCCATCGACGAGTTCGGCAACCGTCGAGGGCCCCGTCGTCGTCAGCTCATCCATGCCGTCCGCGCCATGCACGACCCAGGCGTGTACCGAGCCGAGGTTCTTCAAAGCCTCCGCCATCGGCTCCAGCCACTTGCGGTGATAGACGCCGAGCACCTGCCGCTTGACGCCGGCGGGATTGCACAATGGCCCCAGCAGATTGAACAGCGAGCGAATGCCGAGATCGGCGCGGATGGGCGCCCACAGCTTCATCGCCGGATGATGCATTGGCGCCCACAGGAAACCGACGCCAGCGGTATGAATGGCGCGCGTCACCGTCACCGGATCGACGTCGATCTTGACGCCGAGCGCCTGGAGCACGTCGGATGCGCCCGCTAGCGAGGAGACCGAGCGATTGCCATGCTTGGCCACCGGTACACCTGCGCCAGCAGCAACGATCGCCGCCGCGGTCGAGACGTTATAGGTGCCGTGGCTGTCGCCTCCGGTTCCCACGATGTCGATTGCGTCGGGTGGCGCTTCCACCGGCGTCATGCGCGAGCGCAGCAGGCGCGCCGAGCCGGTGATCTCGGGAACCGTCTCCCCGCGCACGCGCAAGGCCATGAGAAATCCGCCGAGCTGGACAGGCGTTGCGACGCCCGACATGAGCAGATCGAGAGCCTCTTCCATCTCTGAGGCGGTG
The DNA here is from genome assembly GCA_016793445.1 of Hyphomicrobium sp. GTDB lineage: Bacteria > Pseudomonadota > Alphaproteobacteria > Rhizobiales > Hyphomicrobiaceae > Hyphomicrobium_B. The sequence goes on from JAEUME010000018.1 coordinate 291,354, forward strand.
AGGGTCTCGCCGTCTGCGATCCTGTTCAGCAGGCGCTTGAGTTGGTTGGCTGGCATTGATTCTACTCAGGCGGCGCGCTTCTTGGGCTGGAAACCGGCGAGGTCAAGAAAGTTGGCGAGAAGGGCGTGGCCCTGCTGAGAGGCGATGCTCTCGGGATGGAATTGCACCCCGTGCACGGGGTGTGTCCTATGCTGCAGCCCCATGATGAGGCCATCGTCGGTCTCGGCAGTGACCTTGAGGCAGTCGGGCAGCGTCGCGCGTTCCACGATGAGTGAATGGTAGCGCGTGATTTCAAAAGATTTGGGGAGTCCCTTAAAGATACCCTCGCCCGTATTGGTGATTGTCGAGAGCTTGCCGTGCATCGGTTGGGGCGCGCGGATCACCTTGCCGCCGTAGGTCTGGCCGATCGCCTGGTGTCCCAGGCACACCCCGAGAAGCGGGATGGTGGGTCCGGCGGCCTTGATGAGATCAAGGCAGACGCCCGCCTCGTTCGGCGTGCAGGGGCCCGGCGAAAGAACGATGGCCTTTGGCTTGTTGGCCATGACCTCGTCGACCGTAATTTTGTCGTTGCGAACGACCACGCTTTCCGCGCCAAGCTCGCCCAGGTAATGGACGAGATTGTAGGTGAAGCTGTCGTAGTTATCGATGAGCAGCAGCATGGGCCAAGGGTGTAGGGGGCGGGCCGGAAAGCGTCAATGGGCTATCGCCGCGGGCCGGTTTCCAAGCCTTTTTTCGGCGTCCAGAAGGCGGTGAGCCGGCCCTCTCCGCTGCGGACATCCCGCCAGTGGGAGCGCTTGAACTCCAAAACAGCCAGAGCGGCGGTGGGGAAGCGGTCCTGCATGGCCGTCAGCGGGCCGGTGTCGCCCGAGCCAGCCAGTGCTACGGCGAATTCGTGGAGCCCGGGGTTGTGGCCGATGATCAAAACGCATTTGTGGACGTCGCGTGTTTCCCGCAGAACTTCAATCAGTGTCATAAAGCTTGCTAGATACAACTTGTCGTCGGTGACGATCTCGGTATGCGAGGGAAGCTTCATCTCAGGCATCGCCACGTCCAGCGTCTCGCGGGTGCGCTTCGCGGAGGAGCACAAGATCAAGCTCGGCTTCAGGCCAAGCGCAGCGATCATCTCGCCTGCGAGTGGCGCGGCCATCAGCCCGCGAGGGTTGAGAGGCCGGTCGAAATCGTCGTCCGCCGGAGCGTCCCACTCCGATTTGGCATGGCGAAGGATCGCAAGCGTGAGCATAGAAGAGCCGCTTTTGGCTGATTGTTCGCGAGCACCATAGACAAAGGGTTTCAAGCCGCCAACCGTTATCGGGCGCATTGCGCAAGGCCGCACGCAAGAGAGCCATGGAGATCGTCGTCACCATCGCCGGCGCAGTATGGTCAGTGCTGAGCATCGTGCTCGCAGGCCTGTGGTGGATCGTGTCCTACCTCTTGTGGGGCATGCTCTGGCTGTTCCTGCCGCTCGTGGTGGCAGCTTTTGTTGCGGTGCGCGTGGCTGAGAAGGCCTTCGGGCGCGAGGCGGTGCGCGCTTGGGTCAAGGCGCGCACCATGCGCTTTGGCGCGGGCACATGGGAGCGGGTACGGCCTTGGCTGTTTGCGCTTGGGGCGGCGCCGTTCCGCGTGCTTGTCTGGTTCATCATGTACGCCGTCTGGCATGCCCTGGTGAGCGTCTTCTGGTCGCCGCGCTGGACACCCTGGCAACGCGCGTGGGGCAAGAGGTGGAAGAAAGCAGCCGATCCGCGCCGGCCTGTCGCCAAGGGTGCTGGGAAGTGAGGATGTTGTAGCCGGTTGCGATATCATGGACTCACTTCCTTCTCCCGCGGGGAGAAGGTGCCCCGAAGGGGCGGATGAGGGGGCTGGCGCAATCAGCGGCGCGTGTTGAAGTCCCTCACCTGTCGCTTCGCGACATCCTCTCCCGTCCCGGGAGGAAAGAGTGGTTCTGTATGAATCGGAAAATGCGCTAGTCTTTTAACGGAGTCTGCGCAGGCACAGACAAACCTACTAGCCGAACAATCCGCCGTTGCCGGAGCCCATTGTTGCCTTTGCGGCAAAGCGCACGGCTTCCTCGGCCGCGCGCACGATGGCCTTGGCTTTGTTGATGCACTCCTGCTGCTCGTTGGCGGGAATGCTGTCATGCACCACCCCCGCGCCGGCCTGGACATGCAGCACGCCATCCTTGACCACGGCGGTGCGCAGCACGATGCAGGTGTCCATCTCGCCGCCGGCAGAGAAGTAACCCACGCATCCCGCATAGGGTCCGCGCTTTGCCTTCTCAAGCTCGGCGATGATCTCCATGGCACGCACCTTGGGGGCGCCCGAAACGGTGCCCGCAGGGAAACCCGCCATCAGTGCGTCGATGGCATCGTGGTTTTTTTCATCGAGCTGGCCGACGACGTTCGACACGATATGCATCACATGGCTGTAGCGCTCGATGACGAACTGATCGGTGACGCTCACGCTTCCGACCTGTGCCACGCGGCCCACATCGTTACGTCCCAGATCGAGCAGCATCAGATGCTCCGAACGCTCCTTGGGATCGGCGAGCAGAGCCTCGCCCAATGCGCGGTCTTCAGCCTCGTTGGCGCCGCGCCGCGTCGTGCCCGCGATGGGCCGGATGGTCACTTCGCCATCACGCACGCGAACGAGGATTTCCGGCGAGGACCCCACAAGCGAGAAACCCTCGAAATCGAGGTGGAATAGAAACGGCGAGGGATTGAGACGGCGCAGGGCACGGTAGAGTGCAAAGGAGGGCAGGCTGAAGGGCGCGGAAAAGCGCTGAGACAGCACCACCTGGAAGATGTCCCCGGCCTTGATGTACTCCTTCGCCTTGCCCACCATGGCGAGGTACTCGGCCTCGCTGGTGTTGGATGCGGGTTCGGGCAGGGCGAGCGTATCGAGCCGCGCTGCGGGGGCGTGGGGGAGAGGCTCGTCGAGCCGCGCGACGAGGGTATGCAATCGCTTCAACGCGGCGTCATAAGCCTCGCGAGCGCCAACACCTGGCGCAGGGCGCACGGGTGTCGCGATGGTCATCTCGTCCTTCACGCTGTCAAAAATCGCCATCAGCGTCGGGCGGATCATGATCGCATCGGGGACGCCAAGCGCATCAGGGGTCATCTCGGGCAAGCGCTCGATCTGGCGCACGGTGTCATAGCCCATGTAGCCGAAGACGCCGGCGGCCATGGGCGGAAGTCCTTCGGGCAGTGCCACGGCGCTTTCCGCCAGCAGCGCGCGCAGCGAGGCGAGCGTGGGAGCGCTCTCCGGCGTGAAGGCTTGCGCGTCCCGCTCTGCGTTGCGATTGATTTCGGCATTGGCGCCGCGCGCCCGCCAGATCACGTCAGGGGCAAGTCCGATGACCGAATAGCGTCCGCGGGTCGCGCCGCCTTCGACCGACTCCAGAAGGAAGCTCATCGGACGGCGGTCTGCCAGCTTGAGGTAAGCGGAGACCGGTGTTTCGAGATCGGCGACGAGGCGCGTGAAAACGACCTGCGGGTTGCCGCTGTCGTAGGCGCGCGCGAAGGCTTCCAGCGTCGGGCTTGCCGCGCTTTGGCCAGCTTGTTCGTATCCGCTTGAGGTTCCGGCCGCGGACGTCTCGCCCGCGGAGTGGATCTTCGACATCGGCGTTGCCACGGCTTGCCCGTGGGCCTCCTTGGCTATTCCTCGCTCGTGCCCAGTACGCGCTTGAGCTCAGTCTCATTGACGGTTGCGCCAAGCTGTCGTTTCAAGGCTTCGGTGTATTCGGTCAGAACCTGATTGGACAACTCGGGCGCGGTCTCCTTGGCGAGCTTGTCGAGGTCTTCCTTGCTGGGCGTCGAAGCGGGAATGACGTCGGCAACGCGCAGGACGACGCGAGATTGGCGGTCTGCGGTTTCCGCCGATCCCGCCCTCCCTTTCTGCAAGGCGAATGCCTGCGCTACGGCCGATTGCGACAGCCCCTGGGGGAGCGTCGTGCGCGTGATGGGCTCGGTCTTCTGCAGCGTGCCGCCGGCGGCCGCCTCGATGGCGCTCATGGACTCACCGCCGTTGACGCGTTCGACGAGCTTGGCTGCAAGCTCGCTGATCAGCCGGTTGCGCTCGGAGGTCATGTACTGGGATTTCACCTCGTCCTTGACCTCTTCGAAGGTTTTCTGCTTGGGCGGCTCGGTGGCGAGTGTGTTGACCCATGCATAGGCGTTGTCGGGCAGTTCCACAGCCTGCTGATCCAGACCCGTATCGGGCGAGAACACTGTTTCCATGATCTTGCGCGAGTCGATGTCGGAAAGCGCGGCCTGCCCGTCCGGCTTCAACCCCCGGCTGTCGGCCGCCTCTACCTCTTTGTGGGTGAGCTTCATCGTCTCGGCAATTTCCTTGAGGGTCTTGCCGGCGTTGCGCGCATCTTCGACATGGTCGTGCACGTCCTGCACCATGAACCGGGCCTTATCGGACGCAAGCTTGTCCTTCACTTCATCCTTCACGTCCGCAAGCGTCCTGATCACACCGGGCTCAATCTGCGTGACGCGCACGATCACGGTGGCGAATGTGCCTTCGATGACATCGGAGATCTTGTCCCTCTCCAGCGCGAAGGCGGCCTCTGCGATCTTCTTGTCGATAAGTTGCGCCTTGGTGACCAGACCGAGATCCACGTCGGTATCTTTGGCGCCAGCATCCTTGGCGACGTCACCGAACGACTTGGTTCCGTCGGCAAGAGCCTTCCTGGCCTCTTCAGCTGCCGCTCTGTCTTTGAACGCGATCTGCTGGATGCGGCGCTTCTCGGGAATGTTGTAGCTATCCTTTGTCTTCTCGTACTCGGCCGCGACGTCGCTGTCGGGAATTTCCATCGTCTTCTTGAGGTCGTCGGCAGACAGGAACAGAACCTCGAACTTGCGGTACTCGGGCGTCATGAACGACGATTTGCCCGCCTCGTAACGCTCTTTCAGCTTGGCCTCGTCGGGCTCGGGCACGCTCACCGCCTTTTCAGGATTGATGTCGATGTACTCGATGGTGCGTTTCTCATTGTTGTAGGCAAAGATCGTCTCGAGCATCGGTTTTGGCACCGTCTGCGAGATGACGAAACTGCCGATCATGCCGGTGCGAAGCTCGTCGCGTTTGCGCAGCTCGATGAAACCTTTTTCGCTCAAGCCGACCTGACGCAAGAAAGCCTCGAACCCCTGACGCGAGAAATGGCCGTCCGCGCCTTTGAAGTCAGGATCGTTCATGACCATGTCGACGATGCTCTGGTCGGAAAGCGATAGACCCAGGTTGTGGGCGTGCTGCTCGATGGCGGCGCCGCCGACGAGCTGGTTGAGCACGCGCCGGTCGAGCCCGAGGGCCCGCCCCTCGTCAGGCGTCAACCGCCGGTTGGCCTGGCGGGAGAACTGGTCAAGCTCGCTTTGGAAGCTGCGATTGAACTCTTCCGCCGTGATCGGCGTGTGCCCCACGCTGGCGATGGAACCGCGTCCCCAGCCTGTGAACACGTCCGCGACGCCCCAGATGGCAAACGAAAACACCAGAATTGCGAACAGCAGCTTGGCGACCAAGGTCTGGGCGCCGCGGCGCATTGCCTCTAGCATGGAGGAGTGGTTCCCATGGTTCTTGGGCACAACGCCGTCGTTGCCGCGCGAAGGGGCTGAACGGGTGCGCCATGTGATCAATCTGTGTAACATCCCGTGCGTGACGGGACGAGCCAGGGTGATATGAAGCGCAGCCGGTGTGCGAATGCAAGGGCAAGGCCGCAACCGCTAGGGGGTGAAGGCCGTGTTTTCGGGTTTCAGGTCAAATGAAGGAGGCCTTTGGCTGCATGGGTAAGGGGACAGAGGGGGTTCGGCCGCTGGTGGCGGGCAACTGGAAGATGAACGGCCTCAAGGCGGCCTTGGGGGAGGCTGCGGCAGTCCAAGAGGCCCTCGCGGGCCTGCAGGGAGCGATCGCTGCCGATGTCATGATCGCACCGCCTGCCACTCTCCTCATGGCCATGGCTCACGCCAGCGGAGCCGAACTGCTGCAGTTTGCCGGCCAGGACTGTCATGCGAAGGCATCGGGCGCACATACGGGCGACATTTCGGCCGAAATGCTCAAGGACGCTGGCGCGAGCGCGGTTATCGTCGGCCATTCGGAACGCCGCACGGACCACGGCGAGCGCGACGCCGACGTGCTTGCCAAGGCGCTGGCGGCGCATCGCGCGGGTCTATGCGCGATCGTCTGCATCGGCGAAACGCGAAACGAGCGTGAATCGGGCCAGACGCTTGCCATCGTCGCACGCCAGCTTGCAGGCTCCCTGCCGCCAGGCGCCACGGCCGCCAATACCGTCATCGCCTACGAGCCCGTGTGGGCCATCGGCACGGGGTTGACCCCGACGCTGGACGATGTGGCTGAAGTCCACGATCTCATCCGCCGTGATCTCGAAGCGCGCTTTGGCGGGGAGGGCGCCAGGATGCGCATCCTTTACGGCGGCTCCGTAAAGCCCGACAATGCCAAGGCGCTCATGTCCGTTCCCCACGTCAACGGTGCGTTGATCGGAGGCGCAAGCCTTAAGGCGAGTGATTTTATCGCTATAGTACGGGCCTACGAAGGATAGTCATGTTTGCAAAGCCGATATTTCCATTCGCAGTCTGCATTGTTGTCTTTGCGCAGGCACAGGCTATCGCTGCGTCATCTGCCAAGATCGACAAGGACACCTGCGAGCAACTCAAGGCCGAGCAGGCAAAGTTCGTCCAGACGGGCATCATGGCCGACATCCAGAAAGGTGCTGAATGGGGTAAGGCAAACTTGTCCGCGGAGCGTCTTCGCGAAGTCGAGCATTTCATCATGCTGGACGAGCAGTTGAAGTTTGGATGCCGGGTCGTGACCCTGACCGAGGATGCCAAGAACGCCAAGGAAGCCGCACGGCGTCTGGAACTCGATCCCAATGAAGATCCGACCGCCCCGCCCGAGCCGCCTGCCAAGCCTGTCGCGAAGCCCGCCGCCGCCCCCAAGCTCGCTCCGAAACCCGATCTGAAGGCAGCAGGCGAGGCCAAGCCTGCTGCTCCAGCGAAGAAGACCACGAAGCCGCCAGCCGCCTCCGCTGGGCGCGAAGGCAAGGCACCCGAGACTAAGAACAAGAAGGCTGCTAAAGCGAGCGAGCCTGGGTCCGCCAAGACGGCTCCGCCCATCCTTATGACGCCTGACCCCGCGCCGGCGGTAGCCCCCGCTTCTGTGCCAGCCGCCGCCAGGTCCGGACAATCTTCCGGACCATCCGATGCCTACAAGCCGCCGCGCAGCCATTCGAATGAATTCAGTGCACCGGCGTTCGTCGAATGAACAGGCGGCGTTATGATTTTCCAGGCATTTTCCAGGCCATGGGCGCTCAGGAAGCTGTCATGAGAGCGCTCCTCTCGCACTAGCCATCGCCGTTGCAACCGTGTATGAGGACGCCCAAATCCCATTCTGGTTGAATTGGTACAAGGATAACGCACGGTCATGGCTACCGTTTTGCTCGTCATTCACCTCATGGTTGCCGCGGCGCTCGTCGGCGTCGTGTTGCTGCAGAAGTCCGAAGGCGGCGCGCTGGGCATCGGCGGTGGCGGCGGCGGCGGTTTCCTGACCGGACGCGGCACGGCCAATCTGCTGACGCGCACCACGGCGATGCTCGCTGCGGCCTTTTTTGTCACCAGCATTTCCCTTTCGCTGATGGCGCGCCATCAACTCCGCCAGGGGTCGGCTTTCGAAACGCCAGCAGCGACAGGCGCTCCCGCAGCCGGTGGCGAGGCTCCGGCGGCTCCGGGTGGTGGTGGCATCCTTGATAAGCTGCAACCTCCTGTACAGTCCGCGCCAGCTCCTGGTCAGGTGCCTGGCGGCCAGTGATAGGGCGCGCGCAGGCGGCGCAGGCACGGGCCCCATAGCAGGGCATATGGACTTCGCCTTTGAATAGCGCGCGGCGTGGGGTGCTCCCGCGCCGCGGTTGCGTTTGGGCGGTTTTCAATGACGGATGGCCGCGCCGCCGGTCACATCCGATCGGACCGGTTCGGCATCACCGGAAACCTTCTGGTGCTCCCGTTCTGGCGCTCTGTGGATGTGGCGATATTGCCGCTTGGAGAACCCCCGACTCCCGTGCGAGACCAAAATCCCATGCAACGCTATATCTTCATCACCGGCGGCGTGGTCTCGTCCCTTGGCAAAGGTCTCGCATCGGCCGCTCTTGGCGCGCTTCTGCAGGCGCGCGGGTACTCCGTCCGCTTGAAAAAGCTCGACCCCTATCTCAACGTTGATCCGGGCACGATGAGTCCGTATCAGCACGGCGAGGTCTTCGTCACCGACGACGGCGCGGAGACCGACCTCGATCTGGGTCACTATGAGCGCTTCACCGGCGTGCCGGCCAAGAAGTCGGACAACATCACCACCGGACGCATTTATCAGGACATTCTCGCCAAGGAGCGGCGCGGCGATTATCTGGGCGGCACCGTCCAAGTGATTCCGCATGTCACCGACGCGATCAAGCAATTCGTACTGACGGGCAATGAGGACGTCGACTTCGTCCTTGTCGAGATCGGCGGCACGGTTGGCGATATCGAGGGCCTGCCTTTCTTCGAGGCGATCCGCCAGCTCGGCAACGAGTTGCCACGCGGCTCCTCCGTCTACATCCACTTGACGTTGATGCCCTACATCCCTTCGGCGGGTGAACTCAAGACAAAGCCGACGCAGCATTCCGTCAAGGAACTGCGCTCGATCGGCATCCAGCCCGATATTCTGCTGTGCCGTGCCGACCGCGAGATCCCGGCGGGCGAGCGCAAGAAGATTGCGCTGTTCTGCAACGTGCGCTCCGAGGCCGTGATCCAGGCCCTCGACGTGGCTTCAATCTACGATGTGCCTTTGGCCTATCACGCGCAGGGGCTCGACGCACAGGTGCTTGAGGCCTTCGGCATCACCGGCGCGCCCAAGCCCGATCTCACGCGCTGGGAGAACATTTCCCACAATATCGCCGTGCCGGAAGGCGAGGTGACGATCGCCATCGTAGGCAAGTACACGGGCCTGAAGGACGCCTATAAGTCCTTGATCGAGGCGCTGGTTCATGGCGGCATCGCCAACCGCGTCAAGGTCAAGCTCGATTGGATCGAGGCAGAGGTTTTCGAACGCGAGGACGCGGCTCCCTATCTGGAAGGCGTCGATGGGATCCTCGTGCCGGGCGGTTTTGGCGAACGCGGCGCGGAAGGCAAGATTGCTGCCGCACGGTTCGCCCGCGAACGTGGTGTGCCCTATTTCGGAATCTGCTTTGGCATGCAGATGGCGTGCCTGGAGGCGGCGCGCAATCTTGCTGGCATCAAGGAGGCAAACTCCACCGAGTTTGGAGACACCGGTGAGCCTGTCGTCGGCATGATGACGGAGTGGATGCGCGGCAACGAGCTGGAGCAGCGGCGCAAGGGCGGCGATCTGGGTGGCACCATGCGCCTTGGCGCTTTTGCGGCCACACTGGCCGAGGGCAGCCGCATAGCCCAGATCTACGCAAGCACGCAGATTTCCGAGCGCCACCGCCACCGCTATGAGGTCAACACGCGCTACCGCGAGCGGCTCGAAAATTGCGGCCTGCGCTTTGCCGGCCTGTCGCCTGACGGTCTGTTGCCCGAGACGGTTGAATACCCCAACCATCCCTGGTTCATCGGCGTGCAGTACCATCCGGAATTGAAATCGCGCCCGTTCGATCCGCATCCGCTGTTTGCAAGCTTCATCGCGGCCGCCGTCGAGCAAAGCCGGCTGGTGTAGGCTTGCGTGGCCGGGCGCAAGCGGCTCTTCGCACCGGTTTGAAAGGTTTTCACGGACATGCTGCCGCCGTGTCTTGAATCAAGGACGCTCGCTGAGCGCAGCATGAAAGGGCAGACGTGACGGGGCTCGATTTCACGGACGTGGCGCTGCGTCTCATCGGCGCGTTCTATACCTTTGCCGGCGTCGTCGCCACGCGAGGCGGACTGATGTCCCGCCTGCTCGATAAAGCCATTGCCGCCATCGGCGGTGACAAGCCCAACGCCGCCGAAACAGTGCGCGCGTTTTGGATGGTGTCCGCCGGCATCATCATTCTTGCCGGCGGTGTGGCGCTCATGCTGCGCATCGAACTGGCCGCATGGCTCTTCGTTCTGTCGGCTTTGCTGCAAGGGCTCTATCTGTCGGTGGTCGCGCCCCGCTATCTCGACCCATCTGATCCGCCGGACGCCGCTGGTCGCAGGCAAACGATCAATGCTTTCGTTCTCTATCTGGCTGCCACCGCCTTCGTGCTCTGGGCGCAGGCAACCGGGAAATTTCACGATTGGCGCACAGTGCCTACGCCGCTGCTCATCCTCGCGATCGCCGCTGTCACCGGCTATGGCGGATATGCCCTCACCAGTTTCTTCCGCTCCTTGTCGAAATAGCTGCGGTCTTCACTAAACGACCCCGCTCGGCTATCTGAGCGAGGATGAAAACCTCTCAAGTCGATATCCTCATCGTTCCGGGCTGGCAGGATAGCGGCGCGGACCACTGGCAATCCCGCTGGGAGCGCAACCTCAAGACCGCGCGCCGGGTCATCCAGGACGACTGGAACAATCCCGAGGTCGAGGCCTGGGGCGACCGAATTGCGAAGTTTGCCGGTGGCGCGACGCAGCCCGTCGTGGTTGTCGCGCACTCGCTCGGCGTACCCGCCGTCGTCTTTGCCGCCGACAAGCTGAAGACCAAAGGCGTCATCGGCGCATTTCTGGTCGCGCCGGCGGATGTCGAGTTTTCCCGCTTCTGGCCCGATACGGGCGGAGAGCGCTGGCCGCCGCAAAGGGGGCATGGCGGTTTTCAACGCATGCCGGGCAATAAGCTCCCTTTTCCCGCACAACTCATCGTCGCCAACAACGACCTGTATTGCGCCTTCTCCCGCGCGGAGATGCTGGCTAAAGCGTGGGGCGCGAAGCTGACGGACGCGGGCGAGGCGGGCCACATCAACATTGCATCGGGCCATGGCCCGTGGCCCGACGGCCTGCTGCAGTTCGGACAATTCCTCAAAAGCCTGGGTTAGAGATCAGGCCCCTTTGCGGCCGGAACCGCCGGGATTCTTGCCGCCGCCGTCCTGCTTGTTGACGGTGGCCCAGGCTCGCCGCTCGGCTTCTTTTTCGGAAATACCCATTTTCTCGTAACCCTCAGCGATATGGTCGGCCTTGCGCTCCTGCTTGCTGGTATATTTGGATTTGCCGCCGCGTGGCATGGCGTTCACTCCCAAGTTGGACTGAACTATCAACCATCTTTCCGCTGGCGAGTTCCGTGCGCACCGGTACAGGAACCGGTTCTAGCCAAACGCGTTACCGGTCTTGATATGCTGAAGGATGAAAGCGGCCATGTCACACCCGGCGTCTGAAATCGATGTGCTCAAGCCCCTGCACACCAGCCTGATCGACAGCCGTAACGGCTATGACGAAGCGCTCAGACAGGCGGAGGGCGGCGATCACATCATCCTGTTCCAGGAGTTGGCGGCTGCACATGAGACGGCGACCGTCGAGATCGAGCAGCGTCTTGCCGCTCTTGGCGAGACGCCCGACGCGTCCGGCTCGTTCATGTCGACATTGAACCGCACGATGATGGACTTTCGCGCGCTCTTCGTGGGTCTTGGCGATGCCATCCTGCCAGCGCTCATCAGCGCGGAGAAGCGCAACCTCTCCGGCTATGACGCGGCGCTTGAGGTTGCCGGCGCGGACTTCGCGCCCATTCTCGCCGGCAACCGTCAGTCACTCGCCGGCCTGATCGGCAAGATGGAACGTTTGCAGGCCCGGTCCGCTGCGTGAACGGCATCACCGACGCAGGCAGCGCAAATGACGAAAGCCGCCGCAGCAAGTACGTTACCAGGAAGCGGAGGCCTTCTGTCTCGTTCTCAGCGCCCGCTTGAGAGCGGGCTTGCGCTCATTTCTTGCCTTCGATCTCGCCGACGGCCTTGGCGAGCGCCTCGGACATGAACCCGCGGATCTCGGTGTCGGTCACAGCGATGCCCTTCTCGACGAGATCGGCCTTTACCTTGCGGAAAACGTCATCGTCGCCCTTCTCGGCGAGGTCGGCCTTGCGAACGGCTTTGATGTAATCTTCAAGCGCCGCTCCCGACAAACCCATCTTGGCGCCAGCCCACTCGGCAAGCGCCCTGTTGCGGCGCGCTTCGGCTTTGAATTTCAGATCTGCATCGTGCGCGAATTTCTGCTCAAAACCCTTCTCGCGATTGTCGAACGTGGTCATGGTTCCTGAACCTCCCAGATGAGTCTGCAACCAGAGGGTGTGTCGGTCCTTGGCTAGGCCGCCCCCCGGGAATTGTTAACTGCAGCGATAACCCGGCCTTCGAGGCAAATCAACGGCTTGGCGAAACGGTTCACCAGAAGGGGGCTGCGGCTCATGGTCTACATTGTTTCTGAAGGGGCGTTCCGCTAGTCTCAGTGTCAAGTTTCCGCCATCCAGCGACGCCGGGCTATGTCTCCAAGTGTCAAAGAAAGACGTTGGAGATTCAAAGGGTCAGTGCCGCACACCGCGCGGGTCAGACACAGTTATGAGTGAGAGTGAGCGTTGATCCTCAGAGGACCAGGAATGAACAAGCGTCGTCGCATTTACGAGGGCAAGGCCAAGGTGCTTTACGAGGGCCCTGAGCCTGGAACGCTCATTCAACATTTCAAAGATGACGCCACTGCGTTCAACGCGAAGAAGCACGCGTTGATCGAAGGCAAGGGCGTACTCAACAATCGCATCAGCGAATTCATCTTCCAGAAGTTGAATGAGATCGGCGTACCCACTCACTTCATCAAGCGCCTCAACATGCGCGAGCAGTTGATCCGCGAAGTGGAGATCGTGCCGCTCGAAGTCGTGGTGCGCAATGTGGCCGCCGGCTCGCTCTCGACCCGTCTCGGGTTGGAGGAGGGCACCACGCTGCCTCGGTCCATCATTGAATTCTATTACAAGAATGATGCGCTCAACGATCCGATGGTGTGTGAAGAGCACATCACCGCGTTCGGTTGGGCGACACCCCAGGAGATCGACGAGATCATGCAGCTCGCGCTGCGCATCAATGATTTCCTTGTCGGGCTGTTCCTGGGCATCGGCATCCGTCTCGTGGACTTCAAGGTTGAGTTCGGCCGCCTTTATGACAACGAGCAGGTTCGCATCGTGCTGGCCGACGAGATCAGCCCCGATTGCTGCCGGCTGTGGGACATCCAGACGGGCGACAAGCTCGACAAGGATCGTTTCCGCCGCGACCTGGGCGGTATGCTCGAAGCCTATCAGGAGGTCGCCAAGCGTTTGGGCGTGTTGACCGAGCACCGCCCTCCTAAGGGCGCCGGGCCCGTGCTCGTCGCCTCAAACCCGCCGACCGTCAACGGCAAGCCGAACTGAGGTGAGCCAGCAGGGAATTTTGGAAATTGGGCTGTACGTCAGCCCAATTTCCGTTTTTGTTGCCGTTAACGCTTGCCCATTGCCGAGGACGTCATGAAAGCCCGTATCAAAATCACGTTGAAGAACGGCGTCCTGGATCCCCAGGGCAAGGCAATAGAAGGCGCGGTGAAGGGCCTTGGCATTTCAGGGGTCGGTGACGTGCGTCAAGGCAAGTACATCGAGGTCGATCTGAAGGAGACAGACCCCGCTAAGGCCAAGGCCATCGTCGAACAGATGTGCAAGGATCTGCTCGCCAACACGGTCATCGAAAACTACGCCTACGAAATCGGTTGAGAGGGGCGGTCCCGGATCCGGCCAACTTCAAGGGAAAAACACGCATGAGCGAGCCCTCCGCGCACGATCCTGGATCCTTACGCAGCGACAGCGCTCAGGCCGTCCGCTTTCTCGCCATCAAGGCTGCTACTTTCATTCTGGTGCCGCTGATCGCTGCCGGATTGGCGGTGGCGTTCTTGATGCCGAAGTGAGCCTCATGCGGGGGCGTGTGTCTTGGCTCTATGGCCGCGCTTGTTTCAGCGCGTGGGCTATCTCTGGGATCAGGCTGGCCCCCTTGCCCATATGAGGCTGTCCGCAGCTGGAATTATTGGCCCCCTTGTTCCCGGAGTGAGGCGGGGTTAAGTCCTGCTCAAGTGTTTGGAAACATGAATTCCACCCACCCCGCCCCCCCACGAAGGAGAGGGAGAAGAGGATCTAAATGCTGCGCGCATCCGTCATCGTCTTTCCCGGCTCCAACTGCGACCGCGACGTCAAAACCGCAATCGAGCGCATCACGGGGTTCGCGCCCAAGATGGTGTGGCACGGTGATGCCGCCGTGCCGGTCTCCGACATGATCGTGCTGCCGGGTGGATTTTCCTATGGCGACTATCTGCGCTGTGGGGCCATGGCCGCGCATTCGCCCATCATGAAGGACGTGGTCGCCAGGGCGAAGGCTGGAACGCCCGTCATCGGCATCTGCAATGGCTTCCAGGTTCTGTGCGAGTCGGGCCTGCTGCCGGGCGCCTTGATGCGCAACGCTTCGCTGCATTTCATCTGCCGCGACGTCTTCCTGAAGGTGGAGGACGACCAGTCCTTTTTCACCAAGTGCTATCGTAAGGGCGAGGTCATCAAGGTGCCGATCGCGCATGGTGAAGGCAACTTCTTCGCCGACGAAGCGACGCTCGACAGGCTTGAGGGTGACGGCCGCGTGGCGTTTCGCTACTGCAATGAACATGGGGACGTCTCACCCGAGACCTGCCCCAATGGCGCCCAACGCAACATTGCGGGCATCACGAACGACACGGGGCGGGTTCTCGGCATGATGCCCCATCCCGAGCGGCTTTACGAAAGCGCGCTGGGCGGTACGGATGGACGGCGCATTTTCGAAAGCGCCCTTCTGTCGGTGCTGGAGGCCGCCTGATCTGACTTGATGAAGGGACAGCGAACCCGCGTGCGCGGCGACGCAGCCTGCGCTTCCATCCCCAGGCGTTCTGCGGCTATACTTTGCGCATGAAGGTGCGCCCCTCATCATCGATCCATGTCGTTCTTGCAGCCACGATCCTGACGGTCATGCCGGTCTCTGCCGGCGCCGGCAACCGGCGCGAGTGCCAAGCGCTGGAGCAGCGTTACGCACAGATAAAGGCCCAGGCGACCTCTGTGGAGCGCAACTCGCTTCTGATGTCGGCGGCAGCTCAGCAATGCGAGGCGCTATGTGGCGTGTTGTTGACGGAGGGGGCATCGCTAGAGGCGCGCGATCGACTCGGCAACATGCCGCTGGCGCAAGCCGCCAAGCGCGGCAGCGTGCCTATCGTCAAGCTTTTCCTTGAGCACAAAGCCCCCATCAACGCGCGTAACCTGGAAGCGTCGACGGCACTCTACATCGCCGCCGAGGAGGAACGCCGCGAGGTGGCGGCCGTGTTGCTCGACGCAGGCGCTGATCCCAACATTCCAGGCCGCAGCGGCATCACGCCAATATCGGCTGCCGCATATACCGGCAACGTTGATCTCGTGGCGTTGCTGCTTGCCAAGGGGGCGAACCCGCGCGCTATCGATGCGACGGGCAAGGCGGCTCTTGTTTATGCGGCGGGGCGCGCCTTCAGCCCGGTCGTGCGGCTGCTGCTGGATCACGGTGTCGATGTCAATCAGCGCTACGGGAATGATCTCACAGCCTTGATGTGGGCGGCCGGACATACGGACGAGGCGGGCGCGGCCGACGTCAAGGAGACCATAGAGCTCCTCGTAGCGCGCGGCGCGCACCTCGATGACGTCGACGATAGAGGCCGCACGGCGCTGATGACCGCCGCCGAGCTGGGGCACACGACCGCTCTCGAGGCCTTGCTCAAGGCTCGTGCCGACGTGTCGCTGAAGGACAAGACGGGCAAAACCGCCGCCGACCTTGCCACAGACCAGGCGATCAAGACCGCGCTCGCCAGTCATGTGAATCGGTAGCCGCGCGACGAACACGCGCTCAGCGAGACCCGTGACCGGTGCTGCCCAGGATTTGCAGGCCGGCGAGATACGCTGACATGGCCTTCAGGCCATCGGGCGGAGAGGCGATCATCAAATCCGACATGCCGGGATTGTTGGCGCGCGTGCGGTCGCGGAATTCGTTGATCGTCTTATCCAT
Organism: Hyphomicrobium sp.; assembly: GCA_016793445.1. GTDB lineage: Bacteria > Pseudomonadota > Alphaproteobacteria > Rhizobiales > Hyphomicrobiaceae > Hyphomicrobium_B. The sequence goes on from JAEUME010000018.1 coordinate 307,327, forward strand.
GTATTCGTGCTGCTGGCCGGCAAGGCGTGGCACCGTGCTGTCGCCTTGATAATCCCCCAGATGACAGCCCGTACAGCCAACGGAGGTGTTAAGTGCAAGAGCCGCAGCCGCAACGTCCTTTGACGCGGATGGCTGCTGCAGGTCCGGCCACGGCTTGGCAGCGAAATAGGCGGCCAGGGCTTTGAGATCGTCCTTTGTCAAATCTGCGACGACGGCCTGCATCAGGTCATTCGCCCGTGCGCCGCTCTTGAAGTCGCGAAGCTGAAGATAGATGTAGCCTTCCATCTGGCCCCAGATGATCGGCGTGACCTTGTCGATCGGCACACCCTTTTCGCCATGACATGTACTGCAGATCGCGGCCTTTTCCTCGATGGCCTCGGCCTGCGCAGCGCTGGCTTGAACGAATGCAGCAACCAAGGTCATGAGCATGATGGAAAGGCGCGGAATGTTGAGCGGGGGCATTGGGACCTTTTGGATTGGGTGCCGGAGATAATGAAAGGATGGGACCCTTCCTCGTGATCCCATCCTCTTGTGCATGTTTGACGTCAGCGCTGGCTCAGCATCAATCGGTGGTGAAGGCGATGATGTTGTTGCCTCGTTTATAATCGAGCTGAACGTTGCCGCCTGCGGCCACTACGACATACTGCTTGCCGTCAATGGAGTAAGAGGCGGGTGGCGCATTGACGCCAGCGCCGGCCTGGAAGCTCCAGAGCACCTTGCCGTCCTTGGCGTTGTAGGCGCGGAACCAGCCATTGCCCTCACCCGTGAAGACCAGTCCACCTGCCGTCGCCATGATGCCGCCGATCATGGGTTGCGGCGTATCAACCTGCCAGGCGATCTTGCCGGTATTGTAGTCGACGGCCGTCACGTTTCCGGCCTGCTTTTCACTGGGAATGACCTTGAAGGCGCCGCCGAGCCAGAGCTTGCCGCCCGGATACGGTGTCGACTCCACATGGTAGGTCATGGGCTGGTGCAGGTTGATGGCATAGGCAAACCCAAGATCCGGATTGACCGTCATCGGGGACCACTCCACGCCACCGTTGGCGCCCGGAAGCATGCGTGCGCCTTCCTTGGTCGGCAGAACCCACATGTTCTCCTGCGGCACCATCGCGTCCGAGAAGCGGATGAGGCTGCAATCATTGCGGTTGTGAACGTAGATGTGGCCGGTTTTGCCGCCATGGATCACACCGGGCACGACCTTGCCGTCCTTGTCCTTGACGTCGACGAGAATCGGCGGGCTGACCGCGTCGAGGTCCCAGACGTCGTGGGCGATGTACTGGAAGTGGCAGGCGTATTTACCGCTGTCCAGATCGAGCGAAACCAGGCTGTCTGTGTACAGGTTATCGCCGGGGCGGATCGAGCCGTCGAGGTCCGGGGAGGGATTGCCGACAACGAAGAAGATGCGGTTCGATTTGAGGTCCACAGCAGGGTTCTGCCATACGCCGCCACCAAGAGTTTTGTAGGGATCGCCAAGCTTGGCAAGGGCGGCTTTTTCCGCCTTGATGTCGCGTAGCATGTCGCGGCCGGTCGCATCATGCGTCGCCCATACGCCGACGGAATTTTCTGGGATCGTGTCGAACTGCCAAGCCAACTTGCCGGTCTTGGCATCAAAGGCTTTCACGAAGCCGCGGATGCCATATTCCCCGCCGTTGGTGCCGATGAGAACCTTGCCGTTGACCACGGTGGGCGCCATCGTTTCCGAATAGCCAAGCTCGGGGTCGCCGACCTGAGCTTCCCAAAGCAGGCTGCCGGTCTTGGCGTCGAGCGCGACGAGCTTGGCATCAAGCGTGGCGAGGAACACCTTGTCATCGGCGATCGCGACGCCTCGATTGTTGGGGCCGCAGCAGAACGTCGTGATTGGGCCCATCTTGTGCTTGTAATGCCAGTACATCTCGCCGGTCTTGGCATTCAGCGCATAGACGTGGCTGAACGACGTCGTCACGTACATGACGCCATCGACGACGATGGGCGTCGTTTCCAACGATTCCTTCACGTCGGTCTGGAAAATCCAGGCCACGTGCATCTTCGAAACGTTGTCCGTGTTGATCTGCTTGGCGGGGTAGAATCGGGTCTGCGCGTAGTTGCCATTTGTGTGCAGGAAGTTGTTGGAGTCGCCATCGGCTCCGCTCAACATGTCCTGAGAGACGGCGGGGGTGGGGGCCGCTGTTCCCTGGGTTGCGGCACCTTGCTGAATTTCCTGTCCGGCAAATGCGGCAGTGGACAGGAATGCGCCGGTACACGACGCCAGGAGAAGGCTTAATTGTTGTTTTCTATAGGTTTGTGCCATGAATTTCCTCCCAAAGCCCAGGTAAATTTCCTCATTATTTTTGGAAAAGCTCCTGAGACGAAAGGAAAGTGCGGCAGCGAAACGGGAGAAGTCAACGCATGTTCGTTCCCGCGCTGCGACGGGCAGAGGCACCGGAAATCAATTGAAATTGGAACTTTTTATAACCGTTTCGATGGCATAGTCCGGGTCGCCGCATTGCGATAATGCACCAATAAAAAAGGAGCCGAGATCCGGCTCCTTTTTTCGATTGCAGTGGCGCGCGCTTAAATTAGCGGGCGCTGCCGCGCCGCCCCTGGTCCTGACGAGCCTGGGCCTGAGGCGCCAGCGTCTGGAGCAGAGCGAACACGATCGCTTTCATGATACGTCACCTTAGTTTGTCATTTCTCGTTTCGCAGGTTGTTGGCCCAGGCGCAGCTCCCTTAGGAACTGCCGGGCGAGGGGGCCGCGATGCCCCTCGAACTCAACTTCTACACTGTAGATATAGGAGATAGCCGGTTAAGAGAAGGTGTGCAGTTGCAAAATAGCCATGCGTTTTACGCATACATCTCGACAAGATCGCGCCGCTACGCGGTAATACATTGAAATTGCGAAATGTTTCAAAAAGAGAAGGGGAGAACCGAAGTCCTCCCCTGGGTCAGAACAGCCTGCAAGCGTGGTCTTGGAAGCGTTGCGACTTGAATAAAATTATACTGGACCTCGCAGATGCAACATATGCGACGCGATATGCTGCGCATGATGAATAATGTCGCAGAAGAAGCATTAGCGGTGCGTTCGGAAGTCGAGATCGATCTCCGCTAAAGGCACGCCAAATAAGAAATTATCGTCGTTCGAGTTGGAGACGAAAGCCAAACCGCCTTTCGCTCCAAGGGAGTTTGCGGCGAGCCCCGGCCCATCAGCGCGGGCGTATGAGAAAGGGGAGGGCCTCAGCCCTCCCCTTCGTCTTCACTGGCGGTTGGCGCGCCTTAGTTCGTTTCGCGAGCCGGCACATAGGCGACGCGGTCAATGCTCTCGACGACCAGATTCGAGGCATTCTGAGCACAGCTCAGCGCCAGCGCCGCGCCGTCTGAGGTATCGAGTTGCGCGGTCGTTCCAGCCGCGACGTTGCTTGAGAATCGAACGGTCGCGAGATGGTACGGCAACTGCTCACTGTATGTTTCGGACACCATCACGGTGACGCTGCAAGCACCCGGTTGCTTGACGTAGAAGGCTACGGCCTTTTTGGTGCCGACGTTGAACGACGCGCCCTTGTTCTCGCCCAGGATTTTCACGCCGGACGGCTCTTCACTGGCGCGGCCACTGAGCGTGGCCGAGCCTGCAGCGAGGGCGGCCAGAGCGGCAAGGATCAGGGATTTTGTCATCGTCTTCATGGAAAGGGCCTCCAGTCCATTTTCGCAGCGTTCAAGCTCTCGCATAAGTGTTCGGGCGTGACGGCTACGTTCTGGGGGTTAGATAAACCCATGAGACACAAACGGAAATACCTAGCTATGCATTTCCGGAATGCATCTGCTGCAGCGCGCAACGGTCACAGCCCAAGTGGGTAGGAAAGGGTCCCTTCCGCCACAATTGCGTCATGCGGATCCGAGCCTTGCCTATTGTCAGGGCCGGTGGTGCAGTGCACCAAAAATGCGAACTTCGGCGAAGGCACGATGCGCGACGCGAAACAACGCACAAGGCCGCCGCATCTGAAGATGCGCAGCGGCCTTAAGCATGTCTCACCAATGGAATGTCAGTTCGTAGCCGGACCGGCCGTTCTGGGATAGGCGATCACATCACGGGTCTCGATCGTCAGAGACTCGGCTTGCGGTCCGCATGCAAGGGTCATCGCCGCGCCGTCCGACGTTTCGACATTAGCCGCAGATCCGCCCGCCACGCTGGCGCCAAAGCGTACGCTGGCGAGATGATAGGGGATCTGATCGGGATAGGTCTCCGACATCAGCACGCTCACCTTGCACGCACCCGCTTCGTTCAGATACGTCGCCACAGCCTTCTTGGTGCCGACATATATGACGGCGCCTTTGCCTTGGGTGATCTGGGTCGCGCCATGGGCAACTACCGATGGCACAGGCCAAGCTGCGTAGGCGGAAGCCGCACAACCCAACGAAGCCAGGATCATCAGTATCTTTTGCATCGTCTTCATGACCGGTTCTCCCCCTTATCATGATTTCCCGGCGGCATGGCCGGGGTAGGCCTCACGCGTGTAGATGCGCGCATTCATCTTGCGGCCGTCGGGACCGCACAGGAATTCGGCCGCGCGGTTCTGGTCGCCGTCGACGCGAAGGCTTTGGCCTGGAGTGACATTCGCGGTGATGCGGGTGCCGTGCGGTCCTTCGCTGCCGCCGGACGCCATGCCGCCAGCTTCGGATTCGGACAGGACGATCGTTAGCCCGCAGACGTGATCATGCTGCTGATAGTAGCCGACAAGCTTCTTTCCGCCGACGTTCAGCGGAAGGCCCTTATCCGGGTTCATGACGATCTGGGTTTCACCGCCAGCTGCGCCCGGCATCTCCGCCCAGGCGGCGGCAGAGGACAAGCCCGCGCCGATGAGTGCTGCGATCGCAATCCGTGTCATCCATTTCATGGCATAGTCTCCCGGTCCAACCTCGGCAGGTCCATGGTCACGTGACCCTACCGACCATTATGCTGAAAACCGTAAGCCCATGACTCGGTTTTATAAATAGATAATGCTGCATAGCAGCAAAGGCGACGTTGCAGCGCGGCCATGCCGCGTGGGCGCCTTGATCTGACGCATTGCAGTCTCTGAACAGTCCCAGGCCCAGTTCGGGCTTGCGGCGAGCCGTTTCCTGGGACTCGCGCGCTTGCGGGCGTGGTCGCGGATCAGCCGGGCAATCGCATCTTGGGACAAAGGGGCGCGGGCCGCGACAAGGGGGCCCGTCATGGCTATAAGCGGGTTCGCAAATGACAGGATTCCTGACACATACGCAGTAACGCGACAGGATCCGTTGTGGCTTTGAATAACCCCGTGAGACCTGATGTCAGCCGCCCAATCCACCACCACGAAGATCACCCCTGAAATCGTCGCCGAGCATGGGTTGAAACCCGACGAATATGCCCGCCTGCTGGAGATTCTCGGGCGCGAGCCGCGCATCTGCGAGCTCGGCATCTTCTCGGTGATGTGGTCGGAACACTGTTCCTACAAGTCGAGCCGCATTTGGCTGAAGACCTTGCCGACTTCCGGTCCGCAGGTGATCCAGGGTCCGGGCGAGAACGCGGGCGTCGTTGATCTGGGTGATGGCGATGCTGTGGTGTTCAAGATGGAGAGCCACAATCACCCCTCCTACATTGAACCCTTTCAGGGTGCGGCGACGGGCGTGGGCGGCATCATGCGCGACGTCTTCACCATGGGCGCGCGCCCCGTGGCGAACCTCAACGCGTTGCGCTTTGGCGCACCCGACCATCCCAAGACGCGCCACCTCGTTGGCGGCGTCGTGGCCGGCATCGCGCATTACGGCAACTGCACAGGCGTTCCCACCGTCGGCGGCGAGACGAACTTCGATGCAGGCTACAACAACAACATCCTGGTCAATGCGATGTGCGTGGGCCTCGCACGCCAGGACAAGATCTTCTATTCCGCCGCCAAGGGTGTCGGTCTGCCGGTCGTCTATGTCGGCTCCAAAACGGGCCGTGACGGCATCCACGGCGCGACCATGGCGTCGGCCGAGTTCGACGACAAGTCGGAGGAAAAGCGCCCCACGGTGCAGGTCGGGGATCCCTTCACCGAGAAGCTGCTGATCGAGGCCTGTCTTGAGCTTATGGCGACCGACTGCATCATCGCGATCCAGGACATGGGCGCGGCAGGTCTCACATCCTCCACCTCCGAGATGGCGGACAAGGGCGGCGTCGGCATCGAACTCAACCTCGATCTCGTGCCGCAGCGCGAGGAGGGCATGACGGCTTACGAGATGATGCTCTCGGAAAGTCAGGAGCGCATGCTCATGATGCTAAAGCCTGGCCGCGAAGGCGAGGCGGAGGCCATCATCTCAAAATGGGGTCTCGACTTCGCCGTCATCGGTACGACGACCGACACGGGCCGCATGATCATCATGCACAAGGGGAACGTGGAAGCCGATCTTCCGGTGCCGGTGCTCGCGAACTCCGCGCCCATCTACGAGCGTCCCTGGGTGGAACCTGAGAAGCCCGCTAAGATCCTGCCCGAGTGGGTTCCTGCTCCCAATTCCATCCTCGGCACCTTGCGCGACATGATGGGCGGCCACGCGCTCGCCTCGCGCCGCTGGATCTGGGAGCAGTACGACCACATGGTCATGGGCGACACGGTGGGCCGACCCGGAGGCGATGCGGGCGTCGTGCGCGTTCACGACACCAAGAAGGGTATCGCGGTGACGTGCGATGTAACGCCCCGCTACGTCGCCGCCGATCCCGAGATGGGGACCAAGCAGGCAGTCGTTGAGACGTGGCGCAACTTGACGTGCGTGGGGGCCGATCCGCTCGCCATCACCGACAACATGAATTTCGCAAATCCTGAGCGCCCCGAGATCATGGGCCAGTTCGTCGCCTCTGTGCGCGGCATGGCGGAGGCCTGCAAGGCGCTCAACTATCCCGTCGTGTCGGGTAACGTGTCGCTCTACAACGAGACCAACGGCGTCGGCATTCCGCCCACGCCTGCCATCGGCGGCGTCGGGCTCGTTCCAGATACGGGAAAAATCGCTGACCTTCGGCTGAAGGGCGAAGGCAGCATGCTTATCGTCATCGGCCGTGAGGAAGGTCATCTCGGACAGTCGCTGTATCAGCACCACGCCACGGGCAAGTTCGAAGGCGCGCCTCCTGCGGTAGATCTGGAAGACGAGATCAAGGCGGGACGGCTTGTGCGCACGCTGATCCGCGAGGGGCGCGTGCTGGCCGTGCACGACTGTGCGGATGGCGGTCTCATCGTCGCTATCGCCGAGATGGCGCTTGCGGGCGGCGCGCATGGCCTCTCACGCGAAGCCAAGGGCGTGGGCGTGGAGCTGTTCCCCTACGAGGGCAAGCTGCCCCCGCACGCCATCTGGTTTGGCGAGGACCAGGGCCGCTACGTCGTGGAGGTCGCGCCTGCGAAGGCGGAAGAAGTTTTGGAGCGGGCGCGCCTGCTGGAACTTCCCGCCCGCATCGTCGGCCGCACGACCGGCGCGGATGCGGCAGGCGCCGGCGCGATCTCGCTGAAGGGCGAAACCGCGCTCACGCTCAAAGAGCTACGCGATGCGCATGAAGGCTGGCTGCCTCAGCTGATGAAGAGCGAGTTGGGCGTGTAGATCAGGACTCCGTCATGATCGTTCAGCGGCCGACTCGGAGATTGCGATCGTCCGTCAAAGCTGCCTACAGCACATTTGCTTCCTATAAGCCGGCCCGCGAGCTTTCCGTCTGCCACGGTGATTTGTGCCTCGAGCCCGGGGTTGAGTCTGCACTACTCTCGACACCTCTCCGACAAATTCCATTCCGGCTCCTTTGTGAGTACACGTGGGCTTTGACGGGATCAGACTGCAAGAAGCTCAACGCGGATGAAATCCGCCACTTCCGTCCGCGATACTTCCAATTCATCTCCCATGGACTTTGGCCAAACTTCAGCGGTGATTGGCCCCCGACATTGAGAGCGCTTGGCTCTTTCAGTCATCGCGAAAATTGGCCGAGCAACGAGGTCGAGGTTATCGATGAATTTTTTGACGCCCTCTTGCAACAAATGCTGCTCCGGCCTATCGGCTGGAGTACCCGAAAGGACGGCAGTCCGATACCGTATACCGATGTTGACGAATTGATGTGTACGATGGCGATTGCAGGAGGCGATACAAAACGACTTATTGCCGAATGGAGCCAGAACTTGATCGGGACGGGGCTGCAGCATGTGGCAGCTCTGATTGATGATTGCGAACGTGGGCAGAACCTCGGGATCATGCGGGGATCACTACCTTCGGCTTGGTGGGACTACCGTTCAGCCGATGCGACGATCTTGAAGGCGTGGCTTTATCGGACTGAGATCGCGTATGTCCTGGATCACGCCGCGCAAGAAGAGAGCGATCCATTGACGAAAGAGCTGTTCGCTCGTTCCAGCGAGGCGGTGCTCACCGCGCCGTAGCTGAGGAATAGGTGCCATATTGGCAATCTTGGGCATTCACGGCAAAGGCCCGCGTTGGCCGGATCCCCGCCTCACGCGAGGATGACGATGCGGGTGAGGTCGCGGACTTGGGTCTTCAACGATCGAGAATGCGGGCGAGCCTGTCGTTGATTGCAGACCTTTTCAAATACCGTCACCCCGGTGAAAGGCCGGGATCCGTCCAGGCCGCGGCACTGTCGCATAAGCGGTTGCCGGGTACCCGGCCCCAGCGAGTTCCTTGCTCGATGAACGTCATCTGAACACGGTGGTCAGACGCAATTCAGGCCTCCTCGATCATGGTCGCCTCATTCAAGGCGGTTGTGACCCTAGGAGAAGCACCAATGACCTCAACCAACGCATTGTCGATGACAGATCTCAGCGCGCGCAGACTACTCATGCAGATTTTCTTGCCGGTTCTTGCGGCGCTGGCGTTTATCGCCGGAAACGTTGCGACGAGCACAGGATCGTTCGCGAAATCCGCAGCCTATGAAAGTGGCTTTGCGGCCGGCAAGGTGAAGGGGCAGAAGGATGGCTATCAGGATGCCTACAAGGATGCCTACGAAGCCTCCTACAACGATGCTCTGATAAGCGGCTTCGCACGCTCCCGGTCAACGGCGTCGCAGGATTACGCCATCGGTTTCAAGCGCGGCTACAAGGTCGGATACAAGCTCGGCTGGAAGTCGGGTCAGCGCGACGGCGATGAAGACGGCTACAGCGATGGCAAGAGCTGGAAGCAAGCCATGCGGGACAAGATGCGCCGTTGCATGCGCGAGGGAACCTGCTGAGCGCAGACTTGAAACGTCGATCCCACAGACTTGAAAGCCGCCGGATACAACCGGCGGCTTTCATCTTTCCGGCAGAAGCGGCGGTCCGACCGCTAGATCTTCACCGCCGCATGCTTCTTCAGCCGCAGCGAGAATGCGATCAGGATGAGGCCGTAGGCGATCGCGAAGCCACCTATGGCAAAGGCCAAGCCGAGCGCGCCCGCGCCAGGGTTGGCAAGGACGACCACGCCGAACAGAATCGACAAAACGCCGATGGCGATCAGCAGCCACTCGTCCTCGATCTCTTTTCTCAGCCGGAACGCGCCGATGATCTCGAACACGCCCGATGCGATGGCCCAGCCGGCAATGAAGTACAGCAGAACCAGCCCCGTGATACCCGGCCACAGCAACGTGACAACGCCGGCGCCGATGCCGAGAATGCCGACGATTGCGAGCCACCAGCGGGGTGCAGGGGCACCCTTCGTAACGGCGGCGACGAGTGCGAAGATCCCGTCGAGCAGCGCAAATGCGCCGTAGAAGATGACGAGCGTGAAGAGGGTCAGGCCCGGCCAGACGAACGTCAGCACGCCAAAGATGATGGCCATGATCCCGCGCAGCAGGATGAGCCACCAGTTGCGTGCGAGCGCATCGAGCGTGGGACGCATCAAAACGGTACCGGGAGGGTAGCTGTTGGTGGCCATGATCCGTCTCCTTGCTGATCAATCCTTGCGGAGTATGCGAGTTGCTCAAAAGCTCAAACGAGCGCGCGTCAGCCGAAGTAAACCGGGTTTCGGCGTGGCCGCTCAGGTGCAGGCAATTGTACGCAATTTTAGCGCGCGTTACGGCGCGACGTAGGAGAAGTGCAGCTGGAAAAGCCTACTCAAACTTGGCCATCGCGGCAAGGGCGTGAAGACGGGCTCAGTAAACAGAGCGAGGCGCGCGCTGCGCTCAGCCGGGATGACAAAGAGATAAAACGTTGCGCCGGGATGACACCATCAGCTTGTCATCCCGGGCAAGCGAGCACGGATGAAGTCCGGGCGCAGCGCTGACCCCGGGACCCAGCGCATCCGTGCGAAGCGCAAATCATCCCGCAGCAATAGCCGCCCACGCCCTCTGGGTCCCGGCGCTCGCTACCGCTCGGCCGGGATGACAAGGTGGTGAAATTCCAGCTCCACCCTGGCGTCATCCCGCGTCAGTCGGGGATCTGCCCCAGCGGTGATTGGGTGCCACTGTCGAAACTTGGACGGGTCCCGGCATTTCGCCGGGATGACGGGGTTTGAAAGATCCGTCTCGACGACAAGCGTCCGAACTCCGTCATATATTGCGCGCAAGGGCGAAGGTTCGGCTTCTAAGCGTGTCTCTTTGAGGAGAGCCGTAAAGAGAATCAGCCGGCTTTCTTAGCGTTGTGTTCCTTCTTGGCGGCCTTGGCCAAGCGCTTTTTCTCGTTCTCGACCTTGCGCTGGCGGGCCTGAATCTTGCGGCGGCGAAGGTTTGACATCGTCGGCATCGGCGTAACCTCTTCATTATATTCTTCAAGCCGCGTTGTAGGAGGAAACGAGGCTGTGTCAATGCGAAATCCCAAGGAGCGGATGCGGCATCTGAAGGCGCGGGCGGCTCAGTCCGATTGTTGCCATCATCGCTTCCGACTGTGGCTTGGAAGCGTGCGGGCGCTTGAGGGCGAGGGGGCAGAATGTCGAGGCAAGACCGCACACATGATCCGCATGACCAGCACAATACGCATCATCCGCCGCTGACCTTTCCGCGCGGCTTGTCCATCGAAGGGGTGATCTCGTATCCGGGCTCCCTGACTGTCGGCGGCACGATAGAGGGCGATGTGTCGTGTGCGGCGCTCGTCATCACCGAGCGCGGGATCGTCAACGGCAGTGTCAGAGCCGAGACGGTCATGGTGCTGGGCGAGGTCAACGGCGAGATCTACGCGAATACGCTCACCCTGAAGGCGGCGAGCTGCGTCGTCGGCGACATCTTCCACAAGCAGCTGGCTTTGGAGGACGGGTGCTTTTTTGAGGGTCGCTCCCGGCGCCACTCGGCCCCGTTGCTGCTCGGCGCCTGACGCATCGGGGACTGGAGGATCTTAGAACGCGCCCGCAGCTTTCCTTGATGCCGGCGGCAGGCTAAGACTGCCGCGCAACCCGCGCCGTGCGGGTCTGCGACGCCTGCTCGTTGAGATCCTTTGGCGGGCGCAAAACGAAAAGGAAGCGACGGATCTGCGCATGCTCACGCGAGACAGCATTCGATGGCTTGCCGCGCTCGCCGCAGCAATTGCGGTTGTCGCGTGCGACGCGCCAAGCCAGCAGCCTCAATCCGATGCCCAGTCGTCATCAGCGGCGGATACGGGCTCATCTCAAGCAACAGGAATAGATATGTCCAACGCTCAGACCACGGCCTCCGGCCTCCAGATCATCGACACGCAAGAGGGCACGGGCACCTCACCCAAAACCGGTCAGACATGCCTCATGCACTACACCGGCTGGCTGCATAAGGACGGCGCCAAGGGCGCCAAATTCGATTCCTCCTTAGATCGCGGCGAGCCGTTCGGCTTCACCATCGGGGTGGGGCAGGTCATCAAGGGGTGGGACGAGGGCGTTGCCAGCATGAAGGTCGGCGGAAAGCGCACACTGATTATTCCGCCTCAGCTCGGCTATGGCGCACGCGGCGCTGGCGGCGTCATTCCACCGAACGCGACGCTGATCTTCGACGTCGAACTTCTCGACGTACAAGACTGACGACTGCGGTCTGTGGGTGCTATGGCGCGCGGGCGACATGTAGCTCAGCGCGCCATCCTCAGCTCGGCAATGCGCTTTTCAGCGATGGTTTCGAGGTCCGGCCGAAGGACAACGCTTTCCTGCTCGTTGGGGTCGGTCCGCGCGATCACGGCGGAGGTGGGCTTGTCGCTGATGTTGACCGGCAGATGCGGCACGCCGGCCGGGATATAGACGAGGTCTCCGGCCCGGGTAACGAAATGGTGCTCGAGCCGATCGCCGTATAGCGTCACGGCCTCGCCATCGAGGACGAAGATCGCCGTCTCATGGTTCTCGTGCAGATGCGCCTTGGCGCGTCCGCCGGGCGGCACGGTCAGCAGATGCATGCAGATGGCCTTGGACCCGACGGTTTCGGCGGCGATGCCGTTGAAGTAGGTCAGTCCCTGCTTGCCGTCATAGGTGCTGTCAGCGCGGATCACGCGGCAGGTCGCGGAGGTTTCATCAGTCATGGTGGCGCTCCGGCGGAAAATGAGTACATCTCATTTTACAAGATAGGTGCGCCCCATGCGAAAGTCATGGGCACGCCCATCGCCGCAAGCTGTTTCCGCGAGTCACTGAAGCTGCTGAAGCCTACCCGAACACGCGCTTGAAAATCGTGTCGACGTGCTTGGTGTGATAGTTCAGGTCGAACATCTTTTCGAGTTCGGCGGCTGGCACCTTGGCAATGACGTCCTTGTCCGCCTTGAGTTCGGTGAGGAAATCCGCGCCGTGCTCCCACGTCTTCATGGCATTGCGCTGGACCATCGCATAGGCCTCCTCGCGAGAGGCGCCCGCCTGCGTCAAGGCCAGCAGCACACGCTGCGAATTGTGCAGCCCGCCGAGCTTGTCGAGGTTCCTCTTCATGTTGGCAGGGTAGATCACCAGCTTTTCGATGACGCCGGCGAGGCGGTTCAAGGCAAAGTCGAGCGTCACCGTGGCGTCCGGCCCGATCATGCGCTCAACCGAGGAGTGGGAAATATCGCGCTCGTGCCAGAGCGCCACGTTTTCCATGGCGGGCAGCGCGTAGGCGCGCACCATGCGCGCAAGACCCGTCAGGTTCTCCGTCAACACCGGATTGCGCTTGTGGGGCATTGCGGATGACCCCTTCTGACCGGGTGAGAAATATTCCTCCGCCTCCAGCACCTCGGTGCGCTGGAGATGACGGATCTCGATGGCGAGGCGCTCCATGCAAGACGCCAAGACGCCAAGCGTCGCGAAATACATGGCGTGCCGGTCGCGCGGGATGACCTGGGTGGAAACGGGTTCGGGCACGAGGCCAAGCTTGGCCGCCACGTAGGTTTCGACGCGCGGGTCGATGTTGGCGAACGTGCCGACCGCGCCGGAGATGGCGCAGGTCGCGACCTCCTTGCGGGCGGCGATCATGCGCTCGCGGCACCGGGCGAACTCGGCGTAGGCGAATGCGAGCTTGATGCCGAATGTCGTGGGTTCCGCGTGAATGCCGTGGCTGCGGCCGATGGTGATGGTGTCTTTGTACTCGAACGCCCGCGTCTTCAAGGCGGCGAGGACGCGGTCGATGTCCGCAATCAGCAGATCGGCCGCCCGTACGAGTTGCACATTGAAGCAGGTATCGAGCACGTCGGAAGACGTCATGCCTTGATGGACGAATCGCGCCTCCGGGCCGACGTGCTCTGCCAGATGCGTCAGGAAGGCGATCACGTCATGCTTGGTGACCGACTCGATTTCGTCGATTCTCTCCACAGAAAATTGAGCCTGCGACCCCTTGTCCCAGATTGTGACAGCGGCCTCTCTCGGAATCATTCCGATTTCGGCCATGGCCGCTGCCGCATGAGCCTCAATTTCGAACCAGATTCGAAAGCGCGTGGCAGGGTCCCAAATGCGGGTCATTTCGGGGCGCGAATAGCGAGGGATCATCGGGTTCAATTCCGGTTCTTTGATGCGTCGCGGCATTGCGTAGCAGACGCGACAGTCCGCAGCAATGCACGGCTGTCCAATTCGCCCGTGATACATTTTTGCCGCTTCGCAACAAGAGTTGATGGCTAGTCATCTTCCGTTAATCACAAAGCCCGGAAGTAGCCACAGTAGCGTGATGAATGACCGCGTCGCCGCACTCGAAGATTGAGCGCGGCTTGAACAAGTGCGGTTGCAATGAGGAAAGAAAGTCACATTGTTAACCGCCACGTGAATCTTGCAGCGGGAGTGCGGCTGCCCTTGAGGGACTTTTGAGGTATGATGGCTTATCGGTTGAATAACCAGGTAGCGATTATACATCGAGGATGTCGCAGCACTTCAAATTACTAAAATTCATGCGGGGAGACCTGTAAAGTCATGTCGCAACAAATGGGTCATGTGGAGATGGCCGATCTCGTACAGCAGATGGAGCAATCGGAAGATGATCCGCGCCGCTGCTACGCACTCGTTCAGCAACAGATCCGCGCGTGCCGCCAGGCCGGCGCCAAAGTTCCTGAAGATCTCAAGCGTCTCGAGCGCACCCTCATGGTAGAGTGCCTCGCCGAATCGCAGGGTCGCTAAACAGCGAGCACACTGCATTTAATCTGCCGATTGCGCCAATATGAATTGGTGGATACGCAGATATAGGATTTAGCCGGCACCGGACGGGTGATTTGGCTGGAGTGCCTTGGGCAGATCCCATGAGCTGATCTTGAATTGGCCAAGGCCGGACAAGCATCTGGTGTCGCGTCATGGGGAAACCCGGGCCGGCACCCATTTTTTTCCATTCCATCGCATGAGCCGGTAGGATACCCCGGCCGCGTCGCCAGCAGAATTAAATGAAACCGGGCCGAGCGAGCTCGCATGCGGACCGGCCTTCGCCAAAATCGCAGCAGCAAGCGCGCGCCGGGTTGCCGTGTCGGACAACCAGTGCTCCTGGAACGGCCCAAACCCGCGCGAAAGTGCGTGCGTGAAGATCTCAACCGCAGCACGGGCAAAAGCCTCGCCGTTATCCCCGGCGGGCATCAGGACGTCGATCTTATCGACGATGCCGGGGAACGACGCGGCGAGTTCGGCGGACGCGACGGCATCGCTGGCGATCAGCCGGACGGATGAGCCGGCCTTGTCCAACTCTGAAGCAATGAAACCGGCTTCCATCGGAAATCCTACAAACAGCACTGCACCCGCGTCTTTGATCTTCTCGGTGAGGCGCGTGTATTCCTTGTGGCCAGCAATGATCGTCGCGGAGATGATTTGAAGCTTGGCCGCATGCAAGCCGCGCTCAGCCTGCTCGGCGATCATCTTTGCGTAGAGTGTACGGTCATGGACAAGTGCGACCGGCTTTCCCGCCGCGCGCAGGCTAAGAATTCGCGCCGCGTCGGCGCCTTGCGAGTCGTCACGGCCGCACAGCCTGAAAATGGAGGAGCCGCGCCCTTTGGCAGTCAGTGCTGGATGGCGCGTATGGGTCGCTATGAATACGACTCCCGCTTGAGCGTAGATGGAGGCTGCCGCGACGGCCGCCTTGGCGCAGGGATGGCCGAGTACGAGATCAGTGCCGGCGGCCACGATCTCGCGCGCTTTGGCTTGGGCGATTTCGGGATCGCAGTTGTCGTCGGCGGTGCTGAGGGCAAACTGCTCAGCGCTTTGTGCTGACAGCTCCCCGATCGCCTGGCGTACGCCCGCCTCGATGGACCGGGTAGCAAAGCGCTGCGGGCCCGTGACCGGGCCGGCGATCGCAATCCTTATGGCCTCGCTGGCCTGTGCAGCGGGCAGAGTGCAGATCGTGACGGCCGCAGAGCAAAGGACGGCCCACCAATGATTCCGGTCCCTCCGAAGGGTCGGCACAGGTGCGTCGGGGAGTTGGACCGCCTCAGAGCGGTTCCGGGTCTCCTTCCCTCGCAGAACGTCTCTGGGTTCTTGTTTTGTTGTGCTTCTCATCGGAAAACCGGTTCCCACTTTTCCGAAAAGCACGCTAGGGTGCAGGATCATGACCCGCCTTTTATCGCGGGGCGGGGAACGGGGACATAGAAATTGACGCGTCGCGACCGCTCAAGCCGGCACGGGTGCTGTTGCGCGTACTGCGAGTACGCCTTGCCGTCAATCATGAGGGGACGCACGCAGCAGGCCTAGTAGGCAATTATGTATGAGCCCGGCACCGATTTCCGGGCCATGTTTCATGGGCCATGCCGCGGCCGCCCGGCAGGAACTGGAGATCAGGAATGAACGGTCTTTTTCGCCGTAAACCTCTGGCTGGAAATGGGGAGGGCAATCCTCACGAAAGCGTCCATGGCTTGAAAAGAGTGCTTTCGGCTTTGGATCTCACGTTGCTCGGAATCGGCGCGATCATCGGAACGGGCATTTTCGTGCTGACCGGACACGCAGCGGCCGTGCAGTCGGGTCCGGCCGTGGTCATTTCCTATCTCGTGGCAGGTTTTGCCTGCACCTTCGCGGCGCTTGCTTACGCCGAACTCGCAGCCATGGTCGGAGGATGCGGGAGTGCCTATGGCTATTCATATGCCGCGTTCGGAGAGCTGATCGCCTGGATCATCGGCTGGGATCTCATTCTCGAATACGGGGTGTCTGTCGCTGCCGTCGCCAATGGCTGGTCGGGATACTTAAACAACGCTTTGACCGCGATGGGGATCGGCCTGCCGGACGCCCTCACCAAGGGACCGTTTGCCGACGGCGGCGGCGGATATGTCAATCTTCCAGCCGTGATCATCATCATGATCCTCATGGTGTTGCTGATCATTGGCGTGAAGGAGACCGCGCGCATTAATGCAGCCGCTGTTGTGATCAAGCTCCTCGCGGTGGCGATTTTCGTTGGAGTCGCGGCCTTCAACGTCGATCCTGCGAACTGGTCGCCCTTCATGCCGCACGGATGGTTCGGTCATGTCGACGGCCGGCCGGTCGGCATTCTGGCCGGCGCCTCGATCGTGTTCTTCGCCTATGTCGGCTTCGACGCCGTCTCAACCGCGGTCGAGGAGGCGCGCAATCCGCAACGCGACGTGCCGCTGGGGATCATTGCCGCGCTGGCATTCTGCACCGCCATCTACGTGATCGTGTCGGCGCTGATGACCGGCATCGTTCCCTACCCGACGTTGAACGTCTCATCACCGGCCTCGGAAGCCTTGCTTCAGATCGGCCACAGTACGGCTGCGGGGCTGGTTGCGAGCGGTGTCATCTTTGGTCTGACGACAGTGATGCTCGTGCTTTACTACGCTCTCACGCGCATCGTCGCCGCCATTTCGCGCGACGGGCTCATTCCGAGCTACTTCGCCGCCATCAACCCGCGCACCCACACGCCCGTCCGCACCACCGTGTTGACGGGCGTCGTCATGGCGATCATGGCGGGCTTTCTTCCGCTCGGCGTGCTCGCAGAGCTGGTCAACATCGGCACGCTGGCGGCCTTCGTGCTGGTGTGCGGCGGCGTCATCATCCTGCGCCGCACGCATCCGGAAGTCCACCGCCCCTTCAAGATGCCGTTTGGTGAATTGTCCGCAGTAATCGGCGCTCTGTCGTGTTCGGCGCTGATCGCCTTCCTGCCGTGGGAGACGCATGTTCGCTTCGTGCTGTGGCTGCTCGTCGGCGCTCTGATCTACTTCGGCTATTCCAAGCGTCACAGCAAACTTGCCCAGCAGCCGGCCTGAGCAAGAAGAGCGAGGCAGACGCCGCGCTTCTTTCGGTTACAGCAAGTTATGCGTGCCGTCGCAGAAAGGCTCATCGTCGGTGGATTTGCAGCCGCAAAGATTGAAGGTGCCGGTGCGGTCGGCGGTGAACTTCATCGGCACAAAGGACGTGCCCTTGTGGGAACCATCGCAGAAGGGTTGCGCCTTGGAACGTCCGCAGCGGCAATACCAGTAATTCTTTCCCTCTTGCAGTTCGACCTGATAGGGGCTTTTTTGCACGCAAACGGCTTCGTCGGACATTCGTCTTTCCTCCCGGCTCGTTTACTTCAGGGCGCGCCGGTAACGGCCCTGCAATTCAAGCGGTAGCGGGTTTGACGCGAGGCGGCAAGTGCCCGTCATCAAGGCTGCGGCAATCGTTTGCAGCCCGGACAGGGTCCTCGCGCGAGGTTAATCCGCGTCCCGCAGCACGCTGCGCGCCGCTTCATCGGGCGACATGGTACCTGAGAGCACGGCATCTGCCAGCGGCTCGAGACCACCTGCACCCCCAGCCTTGATGCGCGCGGCGACGAGATCGGCCGCGGCGCGCGCGATGAGATAGCGCGCGCGCCGGCGGCGGCGGTCCATCGCTCCTCTCGCCCCAACCGTTTTGCCGATGGCGTCGATGGTGTCCACGAGCTTGGGTACGCCTTCGCCTGAGATGGCGGACGTCTTCAACACCGGCACCTTGCCGGACATGGTGGCGCGGATCGACAGAGCACCCAGCAACTGCTGCATGGTTTGCTCCGCGCCTGGCCGGTCGCCCTTGTTGACGACCATGATGTCGGCGATTTCCAGCAAGCCGGACTTCATGGCCTGGATGTCATCGCCCAAGCCCGGCGCCGATATGACGATGCGGATGTCGGCGACCTCCGCCACGTCGATCTCATTCTGGCCCGTGCCGACCGTCTCGAGCAAAATGATGTCGAAGCCCGCACCGTCCATAGCGTCGATGATGCGCACGGCGGCGGGGGACAACCCACCCAGATAACCGCGCGAGGCGAGCGAACGCACGAACACGCCATCATCGTCGAGAGCCGCGGTCATGCGGATCCGGTCGCCCAGAATCGCGCCGCCCGAGATGGGGCTTGAGGGATCCACCGCAATCACACCGACCGTGCGGCCTTGTCTGCGCAGGTGATCGATGACGGCGTTGACGAGCGTCGACTTGCCCGCGCCGGGCGGACCGGTGAAGCCTGCAACGAGCGCATGGCCGAGGTGAGGCTGAAGCGCCTTGAGCAGATCGGGCGCTGCCGATGAGAGGCGCTCGAGCTCGGTGATGACTTGCGCAATCGCCCGCCGCTCGCCCTTGCGCAGGCGCTCAACCAGCGGACCGATGTCGCCAGGTGCCAGGCGGGATCTGGGTGCCGCGTTGGGTGGCGTCGTATTATGCGTGCTCATGGCATAGGGCTGATAAGGGCAAGCGCGGCCCGGCGCAACGCTCTTCGCGCTGACGGCCTCGCCATCTCTTGATGAGAAGGATCATTGGAGAGGGATTATTGGCCGCCTGATGCGCTGGCCGCAGGCGGATTGGGCGCGCCGGAGGGGCCGGAAGAGTCCCAGCTGCGCTTTCCGGCCGGGGCAGATACCGATCCGGTCGCGCTTGTCGTGGCAGCGTTGGCGCCAGTCGCAGCGGTGGCACCGGCGTTCTGCTGTGTTGCGGCCTCGGTCTTGGGACCCTCTTGTGTGCCGCGTGCTTTTGGCTCGGCCGTCTGTTCCGTTTGTTGAGTGCCGGCCTGTTCGGCGCGGGTTGGCGGGGGCGCGGCGAAGGATTTCGGCGCGTTGGATGCGCCGGCTTGCCCGGCGCGTGCGCGAGAGCTTGTGGAGCTGTCACCGCCGGTGCGCTTGGAGCGTGTTGGGTTGGCCTTCAGGGCCTGCTCGACCCGTTTGGGCGTGGGCCGGAAAATCGTCACCTCGCCTTTGCGGCCTGCAAGGCCTTTGGATGCAATAACGCGGGGATCATCGACAGTGCTGACAGTCGTCCGGGCAACCGGCTCGCCGGCAAGTTTCTCAACCTCCTCCGGCGGAATGCCGCGATTGAGAATCTGACCCGTTTGCGCATCGCGCCCATAACCCAGGCGCGCCTGCGAACGATCAACCAGGTCCTTGTTCCAGTGGGCAGGACGCAGATAGCGGCTCATTTGTGCTCGCGCAAAGTAACGCGGGCGAATGAACACCCAGCTCTGTTCGAAGCTGGCATTGTCGATGGCGTTCGCATCGAGCGAAAGACGCCCGCCGGTGAACTTCGCGCTGGGGGGCAGTGCAGCCCAGCCTATGGCGTCATCCGTTTGCCGCCACACGACCCAGGACGGTCCCCAATCCCCGTCGGGGATCCACATCCAGCCTTGCGAGTCGTCGCGCGTCCAGCGGCCGTAGTGATATGTCGCCCAGCCGAAGGGTTCATCAGAGATCCATGTCCAGCCGTAGGCGTCAGAGTAGACCCAGTGGCCCACCGTGTAGGGCCGCCAGTCGGCGGGCA
The DNA here is from genome assembly GCA_016793445.1 of Hyphomicrobium sp. Lineage (GTDB taxonomy): Bacteria > Pseudomonadota > Alphaproteobacteria > Rhizobiales > Hyphomicrobiaceae > Hyphomicrobium_B. The sequence goes on from JAEUME010000018.1 coordinate 327,310, forward strand.
CTTTCGGCACGAAGACATCGCCGTAGCGCGCATGCGTCTGCCATTCGCCGCCGTTGTCCACCACGTGGCGGAAGTAGGCGAGATCCGTAACGTCCTCGCCAAGACCGCCCTCGGTCCCGGGGAGCGGCGCGGCAGCTGTGGCAGTGGCCGTGGGCGGTTTGTGGCCGGCACCGCTCTCGGTCCGCTTTTCACTCTCATTGGGTGTTGCGGATTGGACAGCGGCGTTGTTGTCCTTGGCCGTGTCATCGGGAGCCGATGCCTTGCCCTGAACGGGTTGCGGAGCAGCCTGGGCGGGCGTCGTGCCCTTGTGGGTTCCGAGCGTTCGGGTATTTGCCGGAGGCGGCGAAGTATCTGCCTCCGGATCCAGTCCCGAGCCCTGGACAGGCGCGGTGCCGGACGGATCATCGTCGTCGGCCGGAACCATCTCGTAATACTCTTCGTATTTCGGAGCGGGCTTGGACTTCTTGGAGACCTTCTTCTCCGTAGACGTGGTTCCTCCCTCGGTTGGCGCGGTCTTCGACGCGTCGGTCTGCTGTGCCCATGCCGCGTTATGTGCGGGCAGAACGGCCGCCGGCGCGGCCAATAATGGAATTGCAGCAACCAGCGCACGTGCGCTCAACCGGACCATGCCAGACCCTCCGCCAAAGCGTGCGCAGCAGCCCTCATGCTGCAATGCGGCGCTCGTCCCTGGCGGAGAACAACCCAACAAATAAGACGGCGAAAAGGCGGCGGATCGGCGCGTGTCCCATCCACCACATCAAAACCTGGCAACGACTGCCTGATCCTTACTCGCGGCGCCTGATTCCGCGGCGGCAAATATCGTGGGCAGGATTTTTTCCGCTCTATCTACAACTGCGAAATGCACATCAAGACCTGGACGGATGAAGGTCTCGCGCTTCATGTGCGCGAGCAGTTCCAGAAATGGCGACCAGAAGCCTTTCAAGTCGGCAACGACGATCGGTTTAGTGTGCTGTCCCAGTTGCGACCAGGTGAGCTGCTCGACAAGTTCTTCCAGCGTGCCGATGCCGCCCGGTAGCGCGACGAAAGCGTCGGAGCGTTCAAACATCAGTTTCTTGCGCGAGTGCATATCGTCGACCACGATGAGTTCATCGACATCACGCAGCATCTGTTCCCTGGCGCCCAGGAAGGTCGGAATGATGCCCGTTACCTTTCCGCCTGCGCCAAGCGCGGCCTTGGCGACCTCGCCCATCAGGCCAAGACTGCCGCCGCCGTAAACCAGGCGAATTCCGTTGTCGGCGAGCGCCTTTCCGAGCTTGCGCGCGCCAATGGTGTAGGCCGGATTAAGACCCTTGCCTGAACCGCAATATACGCAAACGGCCGAGATAAGGTTGTTGTTTGAAGGAGTTATAGTTTTGTTCACGTCTGTTCCAGTCGTCATTTCTTAGCTGTTGTTTCAAGTTGTCCGAGGTTTGAGGCTTGGCCACGGGTTTGAAGGACTTGTGGCCTCCCGGCACTCGCTCGGGATGGACATATAGCGTTAGACTAAGGCAATCACACCAACGCCGCGTGAACGGGCTGGGTCCGTACGGCGCGGCGCGAGTTTTTTTGTGACGGGCGGTTGTGGCCCGCTGACGGCGTTCGAGTGCGAGGCAGTTGAGATGGTAAGCGTGGGGGGCCGAGGCGCGCGGGGTGTCGGGGGTGTCAGGACCGCTATCAGAGCCATCGGTTCCGGCAGGCTGTTGTCATCTGTCGCTTCGCCGTCCGGCACGTTGTCTGCTCGCCTCATTCCGTCCCGGATTGCGCGGCTGGCGCGCAGCGGATCGGCGGCCGCGAGTGCCGCAATGTGCCTCTCGATCGTCTGCCTGGGCGCGGGATTGGCGCAAGCCTCGCGTGAGCCCACCGATGCTTTTCTGACCAGGCAAGCTATCGCGCAGTCGCCAAGAATTCCGATCTCGGTATTCGCCAATGAGGAGGTACAACCGGACGAGGTTGCCCAGGCGGACCACGGCGATGCGGTCGTCCCTCCGGTCAAGCGCCAGCGCCCCGTCACGCCACCCGATACACCTTCTGCCATGCCAGCTGCGCCGCAAGCGTCGCCCCCGCCGGCTCCGCCACAGGAGGCAACTCCTGCGGCGGGGACGGCTCATGAACAGCCAGAACCGTCGCCGGCCGAGCCCACCAAGCAAAACGCCGAAGACGTGAAGCCTGCCGCGCCGCCCGCAGCAGCCGAAAAGGAATCGGCGCAGACGCCGCACGATCCGGACCGCTCCAGCCCGATCTTTCCCGAGATGGGAGGCATCTTCGCCCCTATCACCGATTGGCTGGCGAGCGCCAACCGCGACTATCAAAATACGGTCGTGAAGGAGCTGTCGCGGCCTTCCGATGGCGCCGCCCAAGAGCAATCCGATCAGGCTGCCAAAGAAGCAAAGGATGCACAGGCAGCCAAAGAGGCAAGCCAGGCGCAGGCTGCGCGCGAGCGTGAAGCCGCGGCCAAGGCGCAAGCCGCTGCCAGGGCGGAGGCAGAGGCTAAGGCGAAGGCGGCCGCTCAAGCCCAAGCCGCCCGTGCCGCCGCCGAGGCGGAGGCTGCCAGAAGAGCGCAACAGGCCGCTCAGTCCAAAGCGCAAAAGCCGGCCGAGGAAAGTGCCGATCAGGCGGCCGCTCGAGCGCGCCAAGCCGAGGAGCAACGTCAAGCTGAAGCCGCTCGCCACGCCGAGCAAGCTCGCAAGGACGAGGAGGATCGCAAGGCGCGCGAGGAAGCGGAAGCGAGCAAGCTGCGTGAAGCCGCACGTATGGCCGAGGAACGCCGCAAGCAGCTTGCGGAGGAAGAGGCCCGCAAGGCCGAGGCCGCGAAGGCGGCGCGCCTTGCTGACCAAGAGCGCCGCGCAGCCGCTGAAGCCGAGCAGAGCGCAGCGCGCGCCGTTGCACCCAATCAGACCGGTGATCAGACCGAGGCGGACGGCAGCGGCCCGGCATCGAGGCATCGCCGCTGGGCTGTCGTCATTACCGCGGAGCCGCTCGGGCAGTCGTACGCGGAGCCAGCGGCCGGTGTGCTGATCGCCAACCAGCGGTTGGCGCCACGTATGGGCGTGGGCGCCGGGTCACTGCGGGGTACACGCGTTAGGGGCTGGTCGTGGCATCCAGGCCGGTGCCGTTTTGCAGGCCGCCGCGTCCAACGCCTGCCGGGCCGATATACCGTGGCAAAGGGCGACAGCCTGTGGCGGATATCGCAGAAGCACTATTACAAGGGGCGGCTCTACACGCGCATCTATCGCGCCAACCGCCGCAAGATCGCGGATCCTGATCTCATCTATCCCTGCCAGAAGTTCTGGGTGCCGCGCAGGTAGAACCGCGGATACGGCGCGCTCGTGCTGTCGTAGTCAGCGCAGCTTCGGCCAAGTCGCGATGGTTTTCTCTCATTGTCATCAAGTCAGTTGCGGGATTTTTTTGATAGCCCTCAGGATGGCCACTCAAAAGAGCTTCATAAGAACGTCATCCCGGCGAAAGGCCGGGATCCATCCAGGCTTCAACATTTGTCCTCAATCATGACTTGGGCAGATCCCCGCCTGACGCGGGGATGACGATTGCGGTGAGGTCACGGAATTCCGTTATTCAACGTGCTCGCGGATGCTTGTGCGCGGCGGCCGGCCTTTCAAAGACCCGGCCAAGCATTCTTCTCTCATTGTCATCCCGGCCGAGGGCAGCGAGAGCCGGGACCCAGGAGGAGGGCTTGGCGTGATGTTGCGGCGAGATGTTTCGCGCTTCGCACGGATGCGCTGGGTCCCGGGTCAGCGCTCTGCCCGGATTGCATCCGGGCTCGCTTGCCCGGGATGACAAGATGTTGTGGTCCCGGCCGCGCTTTTTTCTCTCCGTGTCATCCTGGCCGAGCGTGGTAGCTCGCGTCGGGACCCAGGGTAAGGCTTGGCGTAATGCTGCGGCGTGAAATTTTGCGCTTCGCACCGATGCGCTCGGTCCCGGGTCAGCGCTCTGCCCCGATTGCATCCGGGCTCGCTTGCCCGGGATGACAAAGTGTGAGGAACGCTCGGCCTGGATGATGTTGCCTTTTGCGATGGAGCGCCATCCTTCGGGCCTTGGGCCTCGATGGACTTTCAGACCGCGCAGCCCTACATAACCGCCATGCACATAGGCTCCTCCCGCTTCGACGCCATGACCGCGCGCGCTCCGTTTCTGGAGCGCTTTTCGCTTTCTGAGGATCAGAAGAAGGTTTTGCGCGGACTGCTGCCCTACATGTGGCCGCACGACCGGCCGGATCTGAAACGCACGGTGGTATGGTCGCTGGTCTTGATGGTGGCGGCCAAGCTCGTGACGGTCATGGTGCCGTTCACGCTCAAGTGGGCAACCGACGCGCTCGTCGCGGCGAGCGGCGGTAAGGTCGTGGCCGGCGAGGACGTGTCCTGGCTCATTGGGGCGCCGGTGCTTGCGGCCATCCTCTATGGCCTGTCACGTATCATTATGGCGCTGCTGATGCAGACCCGCGAAGGCATGTTCGCCAAGGTCGCCATGCACGCGGTCCGCAAGCTGGCGCTCAATACATTCGAGCACATGCACCGCTTGTCGCTGCGCTTTCATCTGGAGCGCAAGACCGGCGGGTTGACGCGCGTGCTGGAGCGGGGGCGCGCCGGCATCGAGAACATCACACGCATGGGGCTGATGACGCTCCTGCCGACGATCGTGGAATTCCTGCTGATCCTCGTCGTGTGCGCCATCGAATTCGACTGGCGCTACATCGTGACCGTCGTGGTGATGATCGCATTCTACCTGTGGTTCACGATCAAGGCCACCAACTGGCGCGTTGCCATCCGGCGCACCATGAACGAGAGCGACACGGAAGCCAACACCAAGGCGATTGACAGTCTGCTCAACTACGAGACTGTCAAATACTTCGGCGCCGAAGGCCGCGAGGCGGCACGTTACGACAAATCCATGGAGCTGTATGAGAAGGCGTCGGTCAAGACCTATACGTCGCTTGCCATTCTCAACTCCGGCCAAGCGGTGATCTTCACCATCGCGCTCACGATCTGTCTCGTCATGGCCGCCCGCGATGTGATTGCGGGCAATCACACAGTCGGCCATTTTGCGATGGTCAACATGCTGATGCTGCAACTCTTCATTCCGCTCAACTTCATGGGGATGGTCTACCGCGAGATCAAGCAGGGGCTCACCGACATCGAGAATATGATGGACGTTCTCGAAAGGAGCCCGGAGGTCGCCGACCGGCCCGGAGCGCGCGATTTGAAGGTGACGGGCGGCACCATCCGTTTTGAGAACGTGTGCTTTGCCTACGAGCCTGAGCGTGAGATCCTGCACGATCTGTCTTTCGAGGTTCCTGCGGGCAAGCTGTTTGCCATCGTCGGCCCTTCGGGTGCGGGTAAATCGACCATCAGCCGGATCCTGTTGCGGTTCTACGACGTGACAGGCGGGCGCGTGACGATCGACGGACAGGATCTGCGCGACGTCACGCAAGCCTCGCTGCGCGCCGCCACCGGCGTCGTTCCGCAGGATACCGTGCTGTTCAACGACACGATCCTCTACAACATCAGGTACGGCAGGCCGGATGCGACGGCGCAAGATGTGCAGCGCGCGGCAAGCCTCGCCCAGATCGATCCTTTCATCCGTGCGCTGCCTGAAGGGTATGATACGATGGTGGGCGAACGGGGCTTGAAGCTGTCGGGTGGCGAAAAGCAGCGCGTTGCGATTGCCCGTACGATTCTGAAGAGCCCGCCGATCCTCATACTCGATGAAGCGACGAGCGCGCTCGACAGTCACACCGAGAAAGAGATCCAGGATGCGCTCGACCGGGTCTCCAAGGATCGCACCACTCTTGTGATCGCCCATCGCCTATCGACCATCGTGCAGGCCGACCAGATCCTCGTGCTCGAAAAGGGCCGCCTGGTGGAGCAGGGGACACATGCCCAACTGATCGCGCGCGATGGGCTTTACGCCTCATTGTGGGCGCGCCAACGTCAAGCGGAGAAGGCGCGCGAGGAGTTGGCACACGTCCTGGAGGAGGCCCAACGGGAAGGCGCCCTGCGTCCGGCGGAGGCGCGGCTGGAGCCGGCGGGCGAATAGACACCGCACGCCTCGTAACCATATCCCTGCGCCGGGCGCCACCGTGAGCCTGGCGGCAGTTATCCTCGCCTCCTTTTGGTCTGCTAGTCTTGGCCAGCATTACTCGATCTTGAGCATGGATGTGGGACCCAATGGCTGGGCACGATTGCGGATGAAGGTGCAGTAGGCTTGGACGAAAAAGGCAAGAGCTGGCCGGATATGCTGTGGCGGGCGCTGGTCATCGCGCTGTGGTCGGCGCGTGAGATCGCGCGAACCGCGTGGTCGATCGCGCGTGTCCCCGTGATGCACGCCCTGCAGATCCTCGCGGCCCTCATCGTCCTGTTCGAGGAATGGGGCTGGAAGCCGCTTTCTCAACTGCTGGCGTGGCTGGCGCGTTTTGCGCCCATCGCCGCCCTGGAGCGCTGGATCGCGGGCCTGCCACCCTACGGAGCGTTGATGGTGTTTGCGCTGCCGACGACGTTTCTGCTGCCTTTGAAATTCATTGCCATGTGGCTGCTCGCCAGCGGCAAGTGGTGGACGGCGACCGCGTTGTTTGCAGGCGCCAAGGTCGCCTCTACGGCCATCATCGCCCGCATTTTCATTCTGACCAAGCCCGCGCTCATGCGGATCGGCTGGTTTGCGAGGGCCTACGATTGGTTCGTGCCATGGAAGGATGCGCTGTTTGCTCAGATTCGGGCCTCTTGGATCTGGCGCTACGGCCGCATGATCAAGACACGGGTGCGCCTGGAGGTGAAACAAGCATGGATGCGCTGGCGGCCTCTGGTGGTGGCGCGATGGCGTGCCTTGGCCGCTCGCCGCCATGAGGTTTGGCAGCGAATCCGGACACGGATTTGGGGAGGCTCCATCGGATAACAACGGGGTGTTTTTTGTTTCCGAGGAAGGCGTTGCAAAGGGGCCACGGCTGTAACAAGGGGCGATTCTATCGATGTTTCCTCAATCATTATCGCGGACGGGGTCTCCCATCGGCTGACTTCGTAGCGGTGTGCTTCAGCTTGGATTGTTGACAGCGAAGGTACGGTATCGGACGGTAGCTCCGAAAGAGGCGAATCGCGAGGGGCGCGGTTTCGTTCGATGAGATTTCAGGGGGCGTTCGATGCCATTCATTGCCGGAATGCGGGTGCTGCCCGCTGTCGCGGTGCTCTTATCCGCGGGTGTGACGTCGGCGTTTGCAGGGGATGGGGAGCCTGAAACGGGGTTGCCCGAGAGTTCAATCGCGGCCAACCTTCCCTATGATGCCGCGCGTGCATCATTGGCCGCTCGCGGCCTGACGTACGGGCTGAATTACACGGGCGAAGTCTATGACGTGGTGTCGGGTGGCCTGTCGAACGGGGTAACCTACAATGGCCTGGTGGAGGCCTATGCCGACGTCGATCTGGAAAAGATGGTCGGCTGGAAGGGCGCAACGCTGCACGCCAACGTCTATTATATTCACGGTGAGGGCGCGACGACCAAGCGCATCGGCAATATCTTCGCGGTCTCGAACATTGAAGGCCTCGAGACGTTCCGCCTCGACGAGCTTTGGTTCGAGCAGGCTCTCTTTGACGATAAGGTCAAGATCAAGCTTGGCGCGCTTGCTGCGGACACGGAATTCTTCGTCAGCGATACCGCCGGCACCTTCCTCAATGGTACGTTCGGCTGGGCGGGCATCGTCGCTTCAAACATGGTCCAGGGCGGACCGGCCTATCCGCTGACGTCCATGGGCGCCCGGGTTCAATTCGACCCGACCGAGAACGTGACTGTGTTAGCTGCGCTGTTCAACGGCAGCCCTGCCAATCCCTTTGCGGATGATCCGCAGGAAGACAACAAACACGGCACGGATTTCCGCTTCGGGGATTCGGCTCTTCTGATCGTGGAAGGGCAGTTCCGCTACGACGTGGGCTTGCCCGGTACCGTCAAGGTCGGCGGCTGGCGTCAGTTCAACGACGATGTCTACACCGATTTCCTCACGGGTGAGCCCGTGGATGGAAGCAACGGCGTGTATGCCATCGTCGATCAGCAGATCTGGAAGGGCGGCGAAGACAAAGGTGTCAACATCTTCGGCCGCATTTCGGGTAGCCCCGATCGCCAGAATCCGATGGATTTCTACTTCGACACAGGCATCGTTTTCACGGGCTTCGTTCCCGGCCGGTCCAAAGACGCGTTCGGCGCTGCGTTCGGCTATGGCGACATCTCGAGTCGCCTGGTGGCAGCCGAGATCGCAGCTGGGCAGACGATTACGAGCAACTATGAATCCGTCTTGGAGATCAACTATACGGCGGAGATCTGCCCCGGCATTTCCGGACTTCCAGTACATCTGGAATCCTGGCGGCCGGGTCGAGAACCCCGACGAGCCGGGTGAGGTCGTCGAAAACGCGGCTGTCATCGGTGTTCGCACGAAGATCAGCTATTGAGAAGCGCGCCTGCGCGTAGCAGGTGGATCAATGAATGCAAGGCGGGTCCCCCAAGGCCCGCCTTTTTTATATTCTGCTCTTCTGCGGCTCGCGTGCGCCCGCACGTCGGGCTGTTGCACCGGCGATAAGGGGCTCGGCGGCACGCTCTGGCCAGGGCGGGCCATTCGCTGTAGGAGCCTACGCATGAGCGTGCCGCCTCCAGCCAGTTCCAGGTTTGCCCCCATTCTGATCGCCGGCGCGACCGCGAGCGGCAAATCTGCGCTCGCCATGAGGCTCGCGCGCGAGCTGGGCGGTGTCGTCATCAACGCCGATAGCATGCAGGTCTATCGCGAGCTCAACATTCTGACCGCGCGGCCATCACCCGCCGACGAGGCGGTCTGTCCTCATGCGCTTTATGGCCACGTTGGCGCGCATGAGGCTTACTCCGTGGGCCGCTATGTGACCGAGGCGGCCAAGGCCATCGCGTCCGCGCGGGTTCAAGGATTGCGCCCGATCATTACCGGTGGCACGGGGCTTTATTTCAAAGGGCTGACCGAAGGCCTCTCGCCGATTCCGGAGGTGGCCCTGGACGTGCGCGCGCATTGGCGCAAACAAGCTGAGGCTTTGGGCGCGCAAAGGCTGCATGAACTCCTCCTGGTGCGCGATCCCGTGATGGCGGAGAAACTGAACCCCGCCGATCCGCAGCGCATCGTGCGCGCGCTGGAGGTGCTGGACAGCTCAGGCAAGTCGCTCAGCTACTGGCAGGCGCAGCCGGGAACGCCCGTGGTTGCCGAGGCGAATGCGGTGAGGCTGCTTGTCCGCCGTGACCGGGAGGACCTGCATTTGCGCGCCGGCCGCCGCTTCGATGACATGATGGCCAAGGGCGCACTGGAGGAGGTAAGCGCCCTGGCGGCACTGCAACTCGATCCGGTATCGTCCGTCATGCGCGCGCTCGGGGTTGCGCCCCTGCTGGCAGCAGTCCGCGGCCAAATGGAGCTGGCGGAGGCCATGACGCAGGCAAAGGCTGAGACGCGGCAATACGTCAAGCGTCAGGATACCTGGTTCCGTAAAAATATGATTTCGTGGAAACCAATATCTACGCAACAAATGGAAAGTAACAACGACGCATTGTTGGCATTTATTGATCCTTAGCATTGACCGGACATCTTGGCGTGCCTAAGGTTCGCGAGCTTTGACGCAGGTGACGGGCTTGGTGTCATGGCGCATAAAGCCCATTCCAAATGCGCCAGGCTCATATCAGCCAGACTGGAAACCGGATTGCCGGACGCCTGTCCAAGCTGCGCATCAAGGCATTCGAAAACGCACGAGCGGCATCAAGAGGAATTGTGTGATGGCACGGACAATGACCGGCGCGGAGATCGTTCTGCAGGCGCTTGCCGATCAGGGCGTCGAGGTCATTTTTGGATATCCTGGCGGCGCGGTCCTGCCGATCTATGATGAGCTTTTCCAGCAGGAGAAGGTCCGTCACGTCCTCGTCCGCCAGGAAGGCGGCGCGGTGCATGCCGCTGAAGGCTATGCACGCTCGACCGGCAAGGTCGGCGTCGTACTCGTGACCTCCGGCCCCGGCGCCACCAATGCGGTGACGGGGCTGACCGACGCGCTGATGGATTCCATTCCAGTGGTGTGCCTTACCGGGCAGGTGCCGACGCACCTGATCGGCAACGACGCTTTCCAGGAATGCGATACCGTGGGCATCACGCGGCCTTGCACCAAGCACAACTGGCTGGTGAAGAACGTCAACGATCTGGCGCGCGTGATGCACGAGGCTTTCCATATCGCCAAGACGGGCCGTCCCGGTCCCGTTGTCGTCGATATTCCCAAGGATGTGCAGTTTGCGACCGGCAACTATGTGGGCCCGTCCAACATCCAGCACAAAACCTACAAGCCGAAATTCAAGCCTGACCAGCCTGCGGTGCGGGAGGCTGTGGACCTTATCGCCGCGGCCAAGAAGCCGGTCTTCTATACGGGCGGCGGTGTCATCAACTCCGGGCCGAAGGCAAGCCAGCTACTGCGCGAGTTCGTGCGGCTGACGGGTTTTCCGATTACCTCCACGCTGATGGGACTTGGCGCTTATCCTGCATCCGACCGGCAATGGCTCGGCATGCTCGGCATGCACGGCACCTATGAAGCGAACATGGCGATGCATGACTGCGATGTCATGATCAACATCGGGGCGCGCTTCGATGACCGCATCACCGGGCGGCTCGATGCATTCTCGCCCGATTCCAAGAAGATCCACGTCGATATCGACCCATCCTCGATCAACAAGAACGTGCGCGTCGACGTGCCCATCGTGGGCGATGTCGCCTACACGCTGGAAGATATGCTGCGGGTGTGGAAGGCCAAGGCGCCGGTCATCGACAAGGCGGCGCACAAGGCGTGGTGGAAGCAGATCGACGGCTGGCGTGCGAGAAAGTCGCTCTCCTACAAGGCGAACAAGGACGTGATCATGCCGCAGTATGCGGTGCAGCGTCTTTATGAGCTGACCAAGGACCGCGACACCTTCATCACCACCGAGGTGGGCCAGCATCAGATGTGGGCCGCGCAGTTTTTTCACTTCGAGGAGCCCAACCGCTGGATGACGTCGGGGGGCCTGGGCACCATGGGCTATGGCTTGCCCGCCGCCATCGGTGCGCAGCTAGCCCATCCCAAGTCCCTCGTCATCGATATTGCAGGCGACGCATCGATCCTGATGAACATCCAGGAATGCTCGACCGCCGTGCAGTTCGATCTGCCGGTGAAGGTGTTCATCTTGAACAACGAGTACATGGGCATGGTGCGCCAGTGGCAGCAGTTGCTGCACGGCAACCGCCTGTCCCACAGCTATACCGAGAGCCTTCCCGACTTCGTGAAGCTGGCGGAGGCCTACGGCTGGAAGGGTATGCGCTGCGATCACCCCGTCGACCTTGATGATGCCATCAAGGAAATGATCAATCACAAGGGCCCCGTGATCTTCGATTGCCGGGTCGCCAAGCTCGCGAACTGCTTCCCGATGATCCCGTCGGGCAAGGCCCATAACGAAATGCTGCTCGGCGACGACGTGTCGGACGATGAGATCGACAAAGCGATCGGCAAGGAAGGCAAGGTACTGGTGTGAGATCAAAGTGCGCGCGCAGACTGGGATGCATTGTGGCGATGACGCTCATCGCCGCAACCCACGCGCATGCGCGCGCGGAAGACCATAAGGCTGAATGGAACCAGGTCGAGAACGTCAAGGGCGCTGCCAAGCGTCTTGGAGAGATGCAGAGGCGCCAAGGCTCCGAAGCCGTCCTGAAGTTTCTCGAGGCCTGCTACAAGACGCACATGCTGGCGGAGAACTTCACTGAGGGTTTGGAGGGCTGCATGGCGCAGGACTACATGCTCTCCCAGATGCTCGCCGTCATCTACGCCAAAGTGCCCGCCGACAAGCTCGCGGAGATGAAAGCGCCGTCCTCGGAGGTCATCGCGCGGGCGATGCGCGGACGCTTCCAGGCGATCTTTCAGCAATACAAATTTACCCAGGAACAGGCCGACAACCTGAAGAAGGCTGTCGATGTGCACGGCATGCCGGTCTTCATCAATCTGGTGTTTCCCAATACCGGCAAGAAGAAGGAAGGCGCAGAAGGCCCCGCGGGCAAGGATGGGTCCGGCGCGGATATGGACTCTCCCGGTTCGGGTGACGGAGACGGGAAGGGCGTGCGCATCCCCAAGCCAGAAGGCGAACCGAAATAGTCATGCGCCTCGTCATTGCCAACAAGCTCTATTCGTCCTGGTCGCTGCGGCCATGGCTGGTCATGCGCGCTTTCGACATTCCATTTGATGAAGTGGTCATCCCGCTGCGCACGCCGCAGACGAACGATAAGATCGCCACCGTGTCTCCTTCGGGCAAGGTTCCCGTGCTGATCGACGGCGACATTCACGTCTGGGAAAGCCTAGCCATCATCGAATATCTTGCGGACAAATATCCCGGCAAGGGCATCTGGCCGGCCGATGTCGCGGCGCGCGCGCATGCCCGCAGCATCGCAAATGAAATGCACGGCGGGTTCATGCCGGTGCGCCAGGCGCTGCCCATGAATCTCGGCAAGCGCTTCAAGACACCCGATCTGAGCGAGGACGCCAGGGGGAGCATCGCACGCATCGAGGAGATCTGGCGCACCACCCGCGCGCGGTTCGCACCTTCCAGTGGTACGGGCTTTCTCTTTGGCGCGTTTAACGCCGCCGACGCGATGTACGCGCCCGTCGTGACGCGCTTCGACACCTATCAGGTCCCGGTGGCGTCCGACACGCGTGTCTACATGGATGCGGTGCTTGCCTATCCAGCATTTCAGGCATGGAAGCGTGCCGCGCTCGCCGAACCCTGGACCATTACCGACTACGAAGCCGGCCACGAGGCCGTGGAAACCTATTGCTGACAACGCCACAGAAAACGAGAGCACGATCATGGCCGATCCGCTGAAGCAATCGCATTACCCGAGCCCGTTGCTGTCGCAGGAGGTAGTCTCGCGGACGCTGTCGATCATGGTCGACAACGAGCCTGGCGTGCTGGCCCGCGTGATTGGGTTGTTCACCGCGCGCGGCTATAACATCGACTCTCTGACGGTGACCGAGACCGAACATGAAAAACACGTGTCGCGCATTACCATCGTGACGCGCGGAACACCCGCGGTCATCGAGCAGATCAAGCATCAGCTCGAACGGCTCGTGCCGATCCATCGCGTGCGCGACCTGACGCTGGAAGGCGTGTCGCTCGAGCGTGAGCTGGCGCTCGTCAAGGTGCAGGGCAAGGGCGAGAAGCGCATTGAAGCGCTGCGCCTGGCGGAGATTTTCCGCGCCCAGGTGGTGGACACCTCCACAGAGCACTTTGTCTTCGAGGTGACGGGCAAGGCGTCCAAGATCGAGACCTTCATCAACATCATGCGCGAGCTCGGCATGACAGAGGTGTCGCGCACCGGCATTGCCGCCATCGGGCGCGGCGCGGCAACACTGTAAGGTCACCGCAGCCCCCTTGGGCATGCGCCGTCCCTTTCCCGCATCGCGGCCCTCCTTGGTCTTCGGCTGCGGCGATGGATCGTTTTGGACACACAGTGGCCGTTGCTCTTCCCATCTCCCGCCGCGTGCGGCGACGGATTCGAAGGGTCGAGACGCTATGATCGGCCTGATGGACCCCGGAAATTGGAAACCTTTGGGCGAATGGCGCGTACACAAGTCGGGCGTCCCCGTGATCCGGCCGTGGCCGCGATCATAAGTCCCCAAGGAGACCAGATATGAGAGCAATGCTTTTGGGATTGCCGATTATGGCCGTCACGGCGAGCATCGCTGCCGCCGTCATGACGCCCTTGAAAATCGGGCCGGAGGAGGTGTTCGGGCCGAACCCCGAGTTGGCGGAGCCCACGCAGACATGGGTCCCGACCGTAAAAATCCCCAAGCCGGTTGGCTGGAAGGACGGCGAGGCGCCGGCCGTTGCGCCGGGCTTAAACGTCGTTGAATTCGCCGCTGATCTTAATCATCCACGTTGGCTTTACGTGCTTCCCCGCGGCGGCGTGCTGGTTGCTGAAACCAATCGGCCGCCCAACGAGGCAGGTGGGGGCCTCAAGGCGTGGGCGATGTCGTTCTTCATGGGCAAGGCGGGTGCGGGTGTGCAAAGCCCCAATCGCATCACACTGCTCACCGACACCGACGGCGACGGCAAGGCGGACAAGCGCTCGATCCTGCTTGAAAACCTGATGTCGCCGTTCGGCATGGCACTCGTGGGCGACAAGCTCTACATCGCCAATGCCGATGCGGTCGTGCGCTTTCCCTACAAGGAGGGCGATGAGAAGATCACCGCGCCAGCCGAGAGCGTTGCGGCGTTGCCCGGCGGCCCGCGCAACCACCATTGGACGAAGAACATCATCGCCGCGCGGGATGGCAGCCGTCTTTATGCCGCGATCGGCTCGAACAGCAACGTGGGCGAGAACGGCCTGGCGGAAGAAGAAGGCCGGGCGGCCATCTGGGAGATTTCGCTCCCTGATGGCAAGGCGCGGATCTTCGCGAACGGGTTGCGCAACCCGGTGGGGATGGATTTCAAGCCAGGCAGCGACGAACTCTGGACGGTCGTGAACGAACGCGACGAATTGGGCGATAACATCGTGCCCGACTATCTGACGCATGTGAGGGAGGGCGCGTTCTACGGCTGGCCGCAAAAGTATTACGCCACTCATTTCGATGAGCGTGCGCCAATTCCCGACAAGGGCGAAGTGGCGGAAGCGCAAATGCCCGATTATGCGCTTGGTGCGCATACCGCGTCGTTGGGGCTGACCTTCTCCGACGGCAAGACGCTCGGTTCGTCTTATGCGTCCGGGGCCTTCGTCGGCCAGCATGGCAGTTGGAACCGCAGCGTACCCGCAGGCTACCGGGTGATTTTTGTGCCGTTCGTGGATGGAAAACCTTCCGGTCTCCCGAGCGTCGTGCTCGGCGGATTCCTCAACGGCCAAGGCCAGGCGCGCGGCCGGCCCGTTGGCGTCGCGGTGGATGGCAAGGGCGGCTTGCTGGTGGCCGATGACGTCGGCAACAAGATCTGGCGGGTCAACGCCTCGGGGCAGCCGGCTCAGTAAGCCCGGGCCCGCGCCGCATCAACGGCGGGCGTTCTTGCCGATCTTGGAATTCTCGTAGGCGACTTCCAGAGATTGCTGGGAGACGATCATGTTGTCGTCGAGCGCGGCAACCAGCTTCTTCTTAGGATCGCGAAAACCGACCTTGCCCTCGATGGAGGGATAAAGCGGCGTGGCGTTGGGCGGCATGCCTGCGCCAAACTCGAACAGGAAAGCCTGTAAGCGCATGCGATAGGTACCGTTCATATCGCGCTCGCAACGATCGGGGCCGGAAGCCTCTTCGCATGATCGCAAGCCCTTGAACCTTTCAGACGTCTGCTCGTGGATCTTGACGGCTCGGTCGATCAAGGCGGAGCACACGTCGGCATTGAGCTTGCCGCCGTTGGCGCAGTCCGCCGCAGACATGTAGATCGCCTTCTCGGCCGGCGGCGCACCCGCACCATTTTGCGCCGGCCCGCTTTTTCCGCAGCCGGCCAGCACTGACGCAGCCAGAAGGACGACGACGGAAAGCGTACGCGACATGGCGGAAGGGCCTTGAGGTGGGACGTTAAAACCGGGTTCAAGGCTATTTTGCCGCTTCTTGGGTTAGAGTGGGGTTAACGCTGATCGTCAGGCGGTCCTGCCAGAAGGGTGCCAATTAGCCGCTTCGGAGGCGTTGAAAGCGCCGGGCGATATGGTTAGGTTCCGGCGCGACATTTGGGGCGGCGCGGCTGCGCTTTGCCCTGGTTCTATCTTCAACCCACCCCCGCGGAATTGATTTTCGACCGGGAAACCCGAAAGGCCGCCCATGCGCGTCTATTATGATCGTGATGCCGACATCAACCTGATCAAGTCCAAGAAGGTGGCCATCGTGGGCTACGGCAGCCAGGGACATGCCCATGCGCTCAACCTGCGCGACAGCGGCGTCAAGGACGTCGCCATCGCCCTGCGCAAGGGCTCGGCCACGGCCAAGAAGGCCGAGAAGGAAAAGCTCAAGGTGATGGAGGTTGCCGAGGCCGCCAAGTGGGCCGACGTCATCATGATGCTGACGCCGGACGAGCTGCAGGCGGACATCTATCGCGAGCATCTGCACGACAACATGAAGAAGGGCGCGGCTCTCATGTTCGCGCATGGCCTCAACGTGCACTTCAACCTGATCGAGCCGCGCGAAGATCTCGACGTCGGCATGGTGGCGCCCAAGGGCCCCGGCCATACGGTGCGCGGCGAGTACCAGAAGGGCGGCGGCGTGCCCTGCCTCATCGCTGTCCACCAGGACAAAAGCGGCAATGCACATGATCTGTTCCTGTCTTACGCGTCCGCCGTCGGCGGCGGCCGTTCAGGAGTGATCGAGACGACGTTCAAGGAAGAGTGCGAGACCGATCTGTTCGGCGAGCAGGCCGTGCTGTGCGGTGGCCTCGTCGAGCTGATCCGCGCGGGTTTCGAGACGCTTGTCGAAGCCGGCTATGCTCCCGAAATGGCCTATTTCGAGTGCTTGCACGAAGTGAAGCTCATCGTCGACCTCATCTATGAGGGTGGCATCGCCAACATGAACTACTCGATCTCCAACACGGCCGAGTACGGCGAGTACAAGACCGGCCCGCGCGTCGTGACGGCGCAGACCAAGGCCGAAATGAAGCGTGTGCTGGAGGACATCCAGACCGGCCGCTTCACCCGCGATTGGATGCTGGAGTGCAAGGCCGGCCAGCCTAACTTCAAGGCAACGCGCCGCCTCAACGACGCACACCAGATCGAGGAAGTCGGCGCCAAGCTGCGCGCCATGATGCCGTGGATCGCCAAGAACAAATTGGTCGACAAGGGCCGCAACTGAGCCTTTGGGCGCACGAGATTGTACGGCCGCCGGTTGCTCCGGCGGCCGTTTTTTCTTTGTTTTGCAGGCCACTTATCGGAAACCCTACCCGTAGAGCAGTCCCGCATCCAGCGCTCCAGGGCGCCCGGACTTGATGGGCACGCGATTGACGCTATGGTCCGGCCTCACCAACGGGGATCAATAGGAAAATGGCGTCTGATCTGAGTGACAGTTACCAGCGCGTGGCCGGCTCGGTGACCCGCATCCGCGGCATCATCGCGACGTGCGTTGCCGTACTGGCCTGGTTTTTTCTGACATGCGGCGCCGGCAGCGCGCTGGCCCAGGATGCGCCCGCATCGCCATCAGGCGGGCAGGCCGTGCCGCGTGCCCCCTCAGGTCCTGCGGACGTCACCATCGGCGTGTACATCAACGACATTCAAGATATCGACTTCAAGACCAACAGCTACATCGTCGATCTTTATCTTTGGCTGCGTTGGAACGGAAAAGATCTCGATTCCATCAAGTCGGTCGAGTTCATGAACATCTTCGATCCGGAGTCGCAGCAGAAGACCGTGCTCTTCGATGTGCCAAAAGAAATGCCCGATGGCTCACTCTACAACGTCATTCGCTACCAGGGCCGCTTCGCCAAGAAATTCCGCTTCGAAAAATATCCTTTCGACCGCCAGTTGCTTGATTTTGTCATCGAGGACTCGGTGTCGGGCGAGGCCGCGCAACGGTTCGTCGCAGACAGCCGCGCTCTGACCATCAATCCGAAGCTTACGCTTCCGGGGTTCCGCATCGGCAGACCCGCGATGGCAATCGAGTCCTATACGTACCCGACCGATTTCGGCGACCTGTCGATGCCCAACGCGGAAAGCTATTCAAGGGTGACCCTCTCGGTGCCGATTACGCGGCCCGTGTTCACGCTGGCCATCAAGACATTCGTGCCGATCCTGCTCATCGTGCTGTGTGCGACACTGGTCTTTTTCGTCAATCCGCACTTTGTGGAGGGGCGCATCGGACTAGCCATCACCGCGTTGCTGACGCTGGTCGCCATCCAGTTCACCGCGGCAGCCTCGCTGCCTGACGCCGACTATTTCACCATGCTCGACAAGATCTATATGCTCTCCTACGCGTTTATTATCGCCGCGCTGCTCAGGGTCGTGATCACCTCCTGGCAGGGGCGCGAGGCAAGCACGGCGGAGGATACCGCCGTTTCGCATGGGGACCACCGGTGGGGGATGGTGCTGCTCGTGATCTACGCCATTGCAGCCGCGCTGATCGCGGGATGGGTGCTCATTCAATAAATGTCATCGAGGCAGACGAAAGTTTTTGCATTGCTGCGGCGCGTGCGCTCTAGCGCGCGGGCAAGGCTTGTGGCGATATCCGCCGTGTGAGGGTGAGAAACCGGCCAAGGGCGCATGCCGCCGGCGTTCTCAAATGACCAGGGACTGCATAAGGGAGCCATTCATGTTGAAACGCATTTTGATCGCCGCAACCTTGTCGAGCGTCTTTGCCGCGTCCGGTCCGGTGATGGCCGCGGAAGGCGAGGCGCGTTCCATGCAGGGCTGGCCCAAGCCCACCCGATCGGTGCGTCCGGGCGAGAAACTCTGCAAGATGAAGTTCGGCGATGGAGAACGGACGGTGTGGATCTGCCGCCAGGAGGAACCCTGCTGCGAATGGGAAGCCCTCAACCACTATGTGAAGTGCGGATCGACCATTACGGGTTGTTTGTAAGAGGGCGTCACGGACCCGGCGTGCACGTCAAAAGGCGCGCGTGAAAGCACTGAAATGAAAGGCGCTCGCGCTGCCATCCTTGGGGAGGGTTGTGGCTTGAGCAGCGCGAGCGGACTTTGCTGGCTTGCCGCATAATCCCGAGGCTCGGGAAAGCGCGATAAGCCAACACGGGCAGCGGAGGAGCGGGGACCTCCGCTGCCCGTCACCGGCGGCGTTGCTTGAAGCGCGTCCGCCGGATGCCGAACCGAATGGGAATGCGTGCTGGTTTGGTGGTACCCGAACCCCCAACGCCCCCCTTCGCCGTTGCGCCCCGTCAGCCAGTTTGGCGAACGGACGTGGACGCAACATTATTTGTTAAAGAGACAGCAAGCGCCGCTTTCCATCGTCTTCAGTCATTGACTGTCACCCCCGCGCGACGCGTCGTTGATGGAAATAGACGGTTGGATTCTGACCTGACGATGGCCAAACTACGCAAACTTCTGGGCTCGTAATTTTTTCCCCCGCCGGGCAGCTTGAAATCCTTCAGTATATAAAGGCCTTGAGCATTTGATGGTGAGCCGCAGGCAAGCGGATCGGCCTCAGGGGCAATCTGGCGGTTTGACGGCGGAATATGGTTGGTAGGGATGATCTGCGGCAGATGCCTTGGGCGCATGGGGCGTAACGGAACATGAAACGGACGGCTCCGGCCCATGAGAGCGTGGCGCGCATCGCGACGCTGCAGGCGCGCCTTGTTGCGGGAACCTGGCGGTACGCCAACAATCACCGTGAGGTGATTGCCGACCACTGGCGCATGGCCTGTGCCGCCAATCCCAACTTCTTTAACGGCATCGTGCACGTACTCGATACGTTGCAGATTGACGAGGGGCATGCGCGCGCCGACTTCATTGCAACCGAATTCAAGAACTATCTCTACTGGCGCGACGAGGGCTATCCGCAGGAGGGGGGCATGCGTGACGGCTTCGGCTCGGCGCTGATCCGCTCGCGCGAAGGCTACGTCATCCTGGGCCGTCAAAGACCTGGCAACATCAACGAGGGACTAGCCTACTTGCCGGGCGGCTTCATCGATCCGCGTGACGTGGCTCACGACCAGAGCATCGATATCGCCTCGAGCGTCGCGCGCGAGCTTGCCGAGGAGACGGGGCTGGGTGCGGACACCCTCGTGGCGGGGGAGGGCTTTCTTGTCGCGCAGGTCGCCGCGCATGTCTCCTTCGCCGTGCCCTACACGTCGCACCTTGGTGCGGATGATCTGGCGGCGCGGATCCGTGCGCATATTGCAGCAGACAGCAATCCAGAGCTGGAGGACGTGGTTGTCCTGACGAGCCCGGCGGACATGGAAGGCCTTGCCATGGCGCACTATGCCCGCGTGATGCTCTCCTCCCCGCTGGCATGGACGCTATCCTAAGGAAGGATGGCTGTCCTAAGGAGGGATGAGGTCCCTAGGAGGGCTCCGAAAGAGGGATGCGGGCCCGTGGGAAAGGATGCCGGGGCAAGCCCGTTCAAAAAAGCGCTTGGCGTGCAGAACCCTTTGCCTCATGGTGCCGCCGCTTCGCCACGGGGCGGGCTTTCAGGAGCGGTGCATGGGGCTCGATTACTACATTCTCGACGTATTCACCGAGCGTGCGTTCGGCGGTAATCCGCTGGCGGTGGTGCAGGATGCCGACCGCCTGACGGTCGCCGAAATGCAGGCGATCGCGCGCGAGTTCAATCTTTCCGAAACTGTATTCGTGCGCAAGCCCACCGCTCCCGGACATACCGCCAAAGTGCGTATCTTCACCCCCACGCGCGAAGTGCCGTTCGCGGGCCATCCCACGCTCGGTACGGCGGCGCTGCTTGCCGAGCTGAGGATGCCCGTGGTGAACGGTGAGCGCGATGCAATCATCGCGCTGGAAGAAGAGATCGGCAGCGTACGCGTCGGGGTCCGGTTGCGCGCGGGGGCGGCGGCTTTCGGCGAGTTCGATGCGCCCCGGCTGCCCGATCAGGCCGAAGTCATGAAACAGCGCGACGAGTTGGCGGCCGCGCTGGGGCTGATCGCCAGCGAAGTCGGCTTTGAAAACCACAAGCCGACGCTGGTGCGCGATACCAATGTGTTCGCGTATGTCCCGGCGGCCAACTTGGAAGCCATGGCCAAGGTGCGCGTGGCCGCCAGCCATTGGGCGAGAGCCTTCTCCGACAAGGGAGTCCTGGGCGTCTATGTGTACACCCGCCAGTGCGTGCGCGCGCATTCGGCCTTTCACGCCCGGCTGTTCGCACCGGACGCCGGCGTTCCGGAAGATCCCGCGACGGGTTCGGCCTCCATCGGGCTGGCGCGCGTGATCCACCATTTCGATGATCTGACGGACGGCACGCACAAGCTTCAGATCGAGCAGGGTATCGAGATGGGTCGTCCCAGCTGCATCTCACTGGCCATCACGGTGGACAGGGGCAATCTGACCGGCGTGCGCATCGGGGGGCACGTCGTGCGCGTGGCGCAAGGCAAGCTCAACGTCTGAGCCTCGACGTCCGAGCGCGCTGTGCCGCCTGCTACTCAAAAGACCGTCATCCGGCCGAGCATTTTCGTTCACTTGTCATCCCGGCCGAGCGGTAGCTCGCGCCGGGACCCAGAGGGCTTGGGGGGTGTTGCCATGAGATGATTTGCGCTTCGCACTGATGCGCTAGGTCCCGGGTCGGCGCTCGCCCGGACTTCATCCGTGCTCGCTTGCCCGGGATGACAAGGTGATGGTGTCAATCCGGCCTAGCGATGACCTTTCTTTATCATCCCGGCCGAGCGGTAGCGAGAGCCGGGACCCAGAGGGCTTGGGGGGTTGCCATGAGATGATTTGCGCTTCGCGCTGATGCGCTAGGTCCCGGGTCGGCGCTCGCCCGGACCTCATCCGTGCTCGCTTGCCCGGGATGACAAGTTGATATTGCCATCCCGGCAGGCGGCGCGTTTCTCGTGTCAGCGCGATGAGCGGCTCGCTGATGGGATCATGCGTTTCAGCGTATCGTCCTTCGCCATATAGTGGTGGAATAGCGCCGCTGCGGCGTGCAGCCCGATCACGTAGTACAGGATCTCGCCCAGTTGGTGATGGATGTCCTTGTACCACCCGGCCGCGTCTTTGTTCTCGAGAACGAGCGCGGGCAGTCCGAAGGGAATGGGCTTGCCGCCCGCGCTCAAGGTCAGCCATCCCAGGATCGGCAGCGCCAGCATGAAGCCATAGAGCGCGGTATGCATCAGGTGAGCCAAGCCGGTTTGCCAAGCGGGCGGTGGAGGCGTGATGGCCGGTACCGTCTGGGTGGCGCGCACGGCAATTCGCACGATGACGAGCGCCAGCACGCTGATGCCGATCATGAAGTGCACGGTCTTGAGGCCTTCGCGGATCGGGGTGCCCTTCTCGTAGAACTCGCGAAACTCGATTGTTGCGAGAGCGGCCGCGATCAGCAGCGCAATGCCCCAATGAAGCCAGATCATGGCGCGCGAGTATGTCCGGGGCTCATCGATAGCGGCAACGGTCATCGCTCTATGTCCTTCATCCTTGCCGATCCGGTGCGAGCCCGCGACGTGGGCGTGCACACCAAGTCAGTTATGGGTTGGCACGGCAGGGGCCAGCCAGTGGGCTCCACCCCCCTCGTGATGAGGCAAACGGCCGACAGGGCACGCGTCCGTCGGTTAAAGGTGCCTTGATTGTGCGGCAGAGTGGCCGCGCTTTTCAGATAAAGCGCGGCCGGTTGCTTGCACTGCAACAACTCGCCACTTGCAATTTAAGGCCATCTTGGGCTTATTGGAACACTAGGGTTCCTGGCACATTGGTGCATGGGAATCTGTCGTTTAGCACTTTCAATCAGGCAGCAAGACCATATGCGCCGTTTAACGTCCTTTGAGCGCCGCGATGGCCGCCCTACGGGTGGCGCGGCCGGGGTGTGCGCCGCGCAGGGCGATGCTTTTGCCATGTGCCCAGTCCTCCTTCATGGGCGCATGCCGCTGCAGACCGGCCTTCTTACGCAATTGCTTACAAGCCTTACGGGCCCCTGAGCCATTGGCACCGGACAATTGTCCGGCCGGCGCTCAGGGGAAGGTGCGAAGGATCAAGTGGCAAAGATGGCAGGAGGCCGTTTGCGCGGATCGGCGCGGCAGGCCCGGTAAGGACGAGATAAACGCAATGACGACAGCGAACGCAAATCAGCAAGATCACGTCGTAATTTTCGATACAACGCTGCGCGATGGCGAGCAGTGTCCCGGCGCGACCATGACGTTTGAGGAAAAGCTCCAAGTCGCGGAGATCCTCGACGACATGGGCGTCGACGTCATCGAGGCGGGATTTCCCATCGCCTCCGATGGCGATTTTGAGTCCGTGGCCGAGATCGCCAAGCTCGCGAAGAATTCGGTGATCTGCGGTCTTGCGCGCGCCAATCCGGCCGACATCGATAGGGCAGGCGAGGCGATCAAGGCCGCCAAGCGCGGCCGCATTCACACCTTCATCGGCACTTCGCCCTTGCATCGCCAGTTCCAGCTCGGGCTCAATCAGGATCAGGTGCATGAACGCGTCATCGCATCGGTGACGCGCGCGCGCGGCTTTACCGATGACGTCGAGTGGAGCGCGATGGACGCGACCCGTACGGAGCACGATTATCTGTGCCGTGTCGTTGAAGCCGCTATCAGGGCAGGCGCCACGACCATCAACATTCCAGACACGGTGGGCTATGCGACGCCAGAGGAGTATTACGACCTTATCCTGATGCTGAAGACGCGCGTGCCGGGCATGGACAAGGTGATCATCTCCACCCATTGCCATGACGATCTGGGGCTCGCCGTCGCCAACTCGCTGGCGGGCCTGCGTGCGGGCGCGCGTCAGATCGAGTGCACCATCAACGGACTTGGCGAGCGGGCAGGCAATGCGGCGCTGGAAGAGGTCGTGATGGCCATCCGCACGCGCCACGATCTGCTGCCCTATCGCACCGGCATCAAGACCGAAATGCTGGCGCGCGCCTCCAAGCTGGTCTCCGCGGTGACCAATTTCCCCGTGCAGTACAACAAGGCTATCGTTGGGCGCAACGCGTTCGCGCACGAGAGCGGCATCCATCAGGACGGCGTTCTCAAGAATACGTCCACCTACGAGATCATGACTCCGGAGAGCGTCGGCGTCGGCAAGTCCTCGCTCGTCATGGGCAAGCACTCCGGCCGGGCAGCCTTCCGCTCCAAGTTGAAGGAGCTGGGCTATGATCTGGGCGAGAACGCTTTCGAGGACGCCTTCAATAGCTTCAAGGCACTGGCCGACCGCAAGAAACACGTCTACGACGAGGACATCGAAGCCCTGGTCGATGAAGGCGTCGCGCATCGCAACGACGAGTTCAAGCTTGAGGCGCTCACCGTCATCGCGGGCACCATGGGGCCACAGACGGCGACGCTCACGCTCAATATCTCCGGACAGGCCAAGACCGTGCAGTCTACGGGCAACGGCCCGGTTGACGCGACCTTCAATGCCATCAAGCAGCTCGTGCCCCACGAGGCGCGCCTCGATCTCTACCAGGTGCACGCCGTAACCGAGGGCACAGACGCCCAGGCTGAGGTTTCTGTGCGCCTGGAAGAGGGTGGCCGCATGGTAACCGGCCGCTCGGCTGACCCCGATACGCTGGTCGCCTCGGCGCGCGCTTACGTGGCCGCACTGAGCAAGCTGATGGTCAAGCGCCAGAAGCTCGCCCAGGCGCAGCAAGCTGTTTAGCATCGGCCCGTTCGGGAAGCGCATTTACAACCAAGTGCGCCGTGTTGGGAAACATCAATAGAACGCGCCGGACGGCTCTCCTTCCGTTTGGCGCGTATCAATTTGCGTGTCATGGACTTAGCGGTATGATCCGGGCGCACGGGAGGAAAGGCCCTTCCGTCGCGGCGGCAAAACGGGCTGATGACGGAATGGAGGCATGCGCCTTGCTTTCGACAGTGTTGCTCTCGAAAAGAGCATCGCAGTCGCGAGGGGGAGTGAGCCGGTCAGGCAAGTCTAACCGCGTAGCGTGAGTGTCGAGGGGCCCCGGTCGAGCAATATGTTGCGTTTTGGTGTCGGCAGCGTGCTGTCGGAGGACATTGCCATTGATCTGGGAACAGCCAACACGCTGGTGCATGTGGCTGGGCGTGGCGTCATTATCGACGAACCCTCCGTCGTCGCCATTCGCTCGCGCGGCGGCGTGCGCGACGTCCTGGCCGTCGGTCACAAAGCCAAAATGATGGTGGGGCGGACGCCCGAGAGCATCGAGACGATCCGCCCGATGCGCGATGGCGTCATCGCCGACTTTGTCGCCACCGAAGAGATGCTGCGCCAGTTCATCAAGCGCACCAAGAGCATGCTGGAGTTCGTGCGTCCGCGCATTCTGATCTGCGTGCCCGCGGGTGCGACCCCGGTTGAGCGGCGCGCGGTCTACGAGACGGCGTTATCGGCGGGCGCGCGCAAGGTGTTCCTGATTGAGGAGCCCGTCGCTGCGGCGCTCGGCGCGGGGCTTCCCGTGGACGAGCCCAAGGGTTCCATGGTCGTCGACATCGGCGGTGGCACCACCGACATTGCCGTCCTGTCGCTCGGCGGCGTCGTACAGGCGCGCTCGCTGCGATGCGCGGGCAACGCCATGGACGAGGCCATCGTGCGCTATGTGCGCCGCAAGCATCAGCTTCTCATCGGCGAGGCCAACGCAGAGCGCATCAAGATCGAAGCAGGCTCGGCCTCGCGCGATCTCAACGGCGAGGCGGCAGAGATCTTCATTCGCGGCCGCGATCTGCGCCAGGCCATGGCCAAAACGGTCGTGCTGGGGCCTCACGACATTGCCGAGGCGCTTGAAGACACCATTGAGGAAATCGCCGAGTTCATCCAGCGCGCGATCGAGGATTTGCCGCCGGAGATTTCAACCGACGTCTGCGAGCGTGGCATCTCGCTATCGGGTGGCGGATCAAATTTGTCGAAGCTCGATGTGGAATTGGAGCGGCGCATCGGCATTCCCTGCATCATTCCCGAAAAACCGCAGAACTGCGTCATCGAGGGATCGGCCGCCGTTTTGGCCAACCTCAAGGAGCGCGAGCATTTGCTGATCAAGCCATAAAGCCCCGCGTCGCATGCGTGGCGCACGGAGAAAGAGTGCGACGGCCTCAGGACCGAGAGAATGGGTCGCCTAAGACACGATAAGCTCAACCTTACCCGCCGGGGCTCGGAGCCGTCCGGCCCAGCGCGCATTCGCGTGGCGCTGCCCGCGCTCGTGCTGATTTGTCTGGGCCTGCTGCTGCTCAGCCGTGTCAATCATTCAATGCTGGCCAATGCGCGCTGGCGGATTGCGGAGTGGATGAGTCCCGTGCTTCAGGCGGCGATGGTGCCGCTGGAGCCCGTTCGCCATGTCGGCCGGCAAATTGCAGCCCAGGTCGACATGACGGAAGAGTTGCGCCGTCTCAAGACCGAAAACCAGAAGCTTGCCAACTGGGAATGGCGCGCGCGCCAGCTGGAGCGCAAGCTCCTAGATCTCGAAGCTTTGACCAAAACGGTCCAGGAACCGAAAATTGATTTCGTGACAAGCCGCGTCATCGCGGATTCGAGCGGCGCGTTCGTGCGCAGCGTCATGATCGATGCGGGAGAGACGCAAAAGGTCCATGCCGGTTATCCGGTCATCAATGCCGACGGGCTCGTGGGCCGCGTCATCGAGACGGGGCTGTCCTCCTCGCGCGTCCTGCTGGTCAACGACCTCAACAGCCGCATTCCCGTGGTCGTCGGAAAAACAAGCGTACGCGCCGTGATGGCGGGGGACAACGGAGCTCAGCCCAAGCTCCTCTTCATGCCGCCCGATGCGAAGATCATGCCCGGCGACGATGTGGCGACATCGGGCACGGGAGGGCTGTTTCCGCGCGGCTTGCGCATCGGCGTCGTGACGGGCGATCCGGCAGCGCCGCGCGTGAAGCTGCGCGCCGATCTGGATGTGCTCGAATACCTGAGTGTTCTCTTCTACGACACGCCCGCGCTCGACGTGCCCGCCGATGCTTCCGTGCCGGGCGTGAAAACGTCGACGGCGCGCGAGAAGGACGCGCGCTTCGCAAGCCCTCGTCCTGCCGGCCCGGAGGCGCCAAGATGAGCGCCCTGCGCGCCGTCCGGCGCCGGCGCATGCCGGGCAAGGAAGTACGGCCGTGAGAGCGCTCAGCTATGTGGTGCCCATCTTGTCCATCGCGGTGCTGACGGTGATCGCGGCGTTGCCTTGGGGGTTGCCGACGGAGGAGCGCTTCTTCCTGCCGATGCTGCCGGTCGTCGCCATTCATTATTGGGCCCTGCGCCGTCCGCAGGCAGTTCCGGAATGGGCGATATTCATGGCTGGGCTGCTGCTCGATGTGTTCACCCACGGCCCGCTGGGCTACTGGCCGCTGATCTATCTTGCTGCCTATGCGCTGGGTGTCCTGGGTCAGGACACGGGGCGCAGGGGGAAGCTCGTTCGGCTCGCCAATTTCGCAGCCGCGCTCGCGGCCGTGGCGGCGCTGGGGTGGGCGGTGGCCTCGCTCTACTTTCTGGAATTGGCTGATTGGCAACCTTACGTGCGGGGGGCGGGTCTCGCCGCGCTTGCCGCGATCCTGATCGTGCCTATCCTCCACATTCTCGACGCGCCCTATGGGCCGCGCGATGACATGTCGCTGACGCGAGGTGGATAGCGATGTCAGCCATGTTCGAGCACGACAACGAGGAACGCCAGGCCCGGCGCGCTTTCACGCGGCGCGCGATCCTGATGGGCGGCGCGCAACTGCTGGGGTTTTCTGCGCTGGCATGGCGGCTGTTCCAGCTCCAGGTACTCGACGAGGGGCGCTATGATCCTCTTGCCGACGAAAACAGGACAAGCCTGCAAGTTCTGATCCCCAAGCGCGGCCGCATCCTGGACCGCCACGGCGCCGTCCTGGCCGACAGCGAGGAGACCTTCCGCGTTACGCTGACGCCCGCGCTCGCCGGTGACGTCGCATCGGTGCTTGAGGAGTTCCGCCGCTTCGTGCCTCTGCGTCAGGACGAGGTGGAGCAGATCGCCAGGCGCGCCAAGCGCCAGAGCCGGAATATGCCCATCACCATCGCGTCCGATATTCCCTTTGACATGCTGGCGCGCATCAATCTGTTTGCGCCGTACCTGCCCGGTATCCGCACGGAAGTTGCCTGGCGCCGCCGTTGCCGGGCAGGACTCGCTGCCGGGCATGTGGTCGGCTACGTCGGCAGCGTGGAGCGCCCGAGCATCGACGACGACGCTCTGATGCGCATGCCGCAGGTGCGTATCGGCAAGAGCGGTGTGGAAGCCGGCATGGAGCAGGAGCTGCGCGGGGATGGCGGCGTGCAGAAAATCGAGGTCGATGCGCGCGGCCGGATGATGCGCAATCTGGAGGTGCGCGATCCTGTACCCGGCCGAGATGTCCAGTTGACCATCGATACCGATTTGCAGTGGCGCGTGTTCGAGCGGGTGCGCAATGAGCGTCGCGCGGCGTGTGTCGTGCTCGACGTCAAGGGTGGCGAGATCGTCGCCATGGCCTCCACGCCGTCGTACGACCCGGCGCTTGTGACGGACCAGGCTGATGAAGTGGCTTGGCGGCGGCTTCTTGCGGACACGGAAAAACCGCTGCTCAATCGCGCTATCGGTGGTCAATATCCGCCCGGCTCGACGTTCAAGATGGCAACCGCGCTTGCTGGCTTGCACATGGGTGCCATCACACCGGGAGAAAAGCTGACGTGCCGCGGCTACTATGATCTCGCCGATCATCGCTTTCGCTGCTGGAACCGCACCGGGCATGGTCCCGTCAGCCTGCACGAGGCGCTCCGCGAAAGCTGCGACGTCTACTTTTTCGAGGTGGCGCGCCGGCTCGGCATCGATGCCATCGCCGATATGGCGCGCATGTTGGGGATGGGACAGATCTACAACTGCGGCCTGCCGCAGCAAAAGGCCGGCCTCGTCGCCGATCCGGACTGGAAGCGCGGGCGCTGGAATGCGGGCTGGCTGGCTGGCGAAACGGTGTTGGCGGGGATCGGGCAGGGCTACATGCTGGCATCGCCCCTTCAACTCGCGGTCATGGCCGCGCGCGTGGCCACGGGGCGGAGCGTGGAGCCGACGATCGTCAAGTATTCCGCCAATCCGCGCGCGGGCGAATTCCCCGAGCTTGGCCTTGACGAAACGAAGCTTGCGGCGGTGCGCAGCGGCCTCAAAGCCGTCGTCAACGAAGAAGGCGGCACCGGGCGCAACGCGGCGCTTGGCGAAGGCAAGCCGCTCGTTGCCGGCAAGACGGGAACCTCACAAGTTCACTCCCATTCGGGCAACGTGCCTCAGGAGGCTCTGCCTTGGGAGCAGCGCGATCACGCGCTGTTCATCGGTTACGTACCCGCAGACGCGCCCCGCTATGCCGTTGCGGCTGTCGTGGAGCACGGCGGCGCGGGCGGAACGGTGGCCGCGCCCCTGGTGCGTGATGTCATGGAAATGGTTCTGCAGGTCGATCCTGCCGGTGACGCTGCGAGCGGGGGCGCGCAAGGCTGGGACAGGCCCGTTCGGGGCTCAAATCAAGGTTAGAACCGGCCATGTCATATTCCTCCGGACAGTTCGCGCCTCAGAGCTTCACGGCCAAGCTGTGGTATGTGAACTGGCCTGTGCTGATCGTCGCCGGACTCATCGCTGCGATCGGTTGTGCAGCGCTTTATTCGGTCGCCGGTGGATCGTTCCAGCCGTGGGCCGAGCGTCACGCATTCCGCTTCCTCATCGCAACGGCGGTCGTGCTGGTCATGGCGATGGTGCGTACCGAGGTCTGGATGCGTGCGGCCTATCCCGCCTACGTCATCGCGCTCGTCGCGTTGGCGCTCGTTCCGGTATTTGGCACGGAGGCGCTGGGTGCGCGCCGCTGGCTCAACGTTTGGGGCATGACATTCCAACCCGCCGAACTGATGAAACTGGCGCTCGTGGCGGCGCTGGCGCGCTACTACCAGTGGCTGCCCGTTCAGCGTGTGTCTCATCCGCTGTGGATCGCCGTTCCCATCGCCATGATCGCGGTGCCTGTCATCCTCACTCTGCGTCAGCCGGATCTCGGCACCGCCATGCTGTTCGGCGTTGTCGGGCTATCGCTGATGTTTCTGTCAGGCGTGTCGATTTTCTACTTCCTGGCAGGAGCAGCAGGCGCCGTGGCGGCCGCTCCGCTCATCTGGAACAATCTGCACGACTATCAGCGCCGCCGCATCGAGACGTTTCTGAACCCCGACCTCGATCCCTTGGGGGCGGGCTATCATATCGCCCAATCCAAGATCGCCATCGGCTCCGGCGGACTGTCGGGCAAGGGCTTTTTGCTCGGCACGCAGAGCCAGCTCGATTTCGTGCCCGAGAAGCACACCGACTTCATCGTCACCATCCTGGGCGAGGAGTGGGGCTTTGCAGGTCTTGCGGTGCTGCTAGGGCTTTTTGCGCTGCTGATCGCGCTCATCATCGTCATGGCGTGGCGCTGTCAGAACCGCTTCGGGCGGCTGGTGATTTCGGGCAGCGCCGTGACGCTATTCGTCTACGTCTTGATCAACGTGGCCATGGTGACGGGCCTGGTGCCGGTCGTGGGCGTGCCGCTGCCGCTGGTTTCCCACGGGGGCACCTCGATGATGACGCTGATGATCGGGCTGGGGCTCGCCATGTCGGCTCACGTGCATGGCGGGGAGGGCATCCGGCGCAAGGATGTGGGCCGTTTTTGGTGAAGACTCTCGAGGGTTTGTGACAATTTCACCGGCGGGCTGGACAAGGGTTGCGTGCGATGCTAGAGCCTCGCGGCCGGGGCCCTGTTTCGAGGGCCCCTTTGCCATCCTGGCCGCCGTTACCGGCAGGGGGACGGCCGGCGGGTGATTAGCTCAGTTGGTAGAGCAGCTGACTCTTAATCAGCGGGTCGAAGGTTCGAGTCCTTCATCACCCACCAATAATTTCAATAACATATCGAAAGTGGGTAGCGCTTCGACAAGGCGCGGGCAACCATTGGGCAACCACTAAGTGCGGTGTGACAGCGCGTCTTTGCGCTGGGCGATCCGTGCCTCGCCAAAATGGTAGAGCGATGCAATCTCGGCCGCGTAGTCGGGGCGGAATGTCATGGCCGATGCTTTGATAATGTCGGCGGTTGCGCGTTCGCACACGTATTCGCTCGCCAATTGATCGTCGAGCTTGTGGGGTTCCTCTGCCCAATAGAAGGCTGCGGCGGCCTTCGCCCGAAGCGCGCCGGGGCCGTCATGCGGCAAACGCTTGATCTCGTCGCCGAAACGCATGATGCGCGCGTGAGCGTCTTCGAAGGCGGCAGCGTGCGCGGGGTCTTCTGTATTAAGTCCATCGACGAGCATAGGGCGAAGCCAATCGAGCGTCGCTTGCCTGAATTCTTCAAAGAGACGGTCGGCGGGGTTGGCAGGTTTCCCGTTAGCAGCTTCGAAGCCTGCGAGCGTTGCGGGTGCCGCGATGGCTGCGGCAATGACGGTGCGTCGTGACGGTTGGTGCATGTCAAAGTCCTTTCGGTTGAGCAACAAACGGAAAGGGCGGCTATCCCTTCCTTTTCATTCGTTTCAAGACCGGCGCAGCATATTCGGTGATGTAGGCGACAATCGCCTCCTGCATCGTGGTGCCGTTCTCGATCGTCGCAACCTTGAAGGCCGTGCGCACCTCTTCGTCGAGGTGGATCAGGATCGAAACCTTCCCCTCGCGGCTTGGTGCCTTGTAACCGGGTTTTGGCCCCATATCCTCGCTCCCGTGATTGTGGGCTTCCTGCAAGTTCATGGGGTTTAGACCTCTCTGCCTAGCTCTACAAGTTGACGATGTGAGCTTAGTAGGCTAGCTTACTTAGGCTGTCAAGGCTTGTGAGCCCAAAAGCAAACAGGCCCGGTCGATGCTGGAACACCGGCCGAGCCCTAAGACCTGAACCTTCTGTAGAAAGGCGCAGACCATGCAACTCAATACCATTATTCGAAGTCCTGGGGCACTCGTGCTCGGACTTTTCTTTGCCGGGGTGACGGCGCGCACGATCTTTGACGACGTGTGGAGCGGGGCACCGATTACGATTTCGCATCTAAACGCGCTGGCGGCGCTCGTGGCGGCCGTTGCGTCGGGCCACTTCGTAGTACCTGCCTTCCTCCAAAAGCGGCTCCCGGCCGCGCTGGAGCTCGCTGCGATCATGGTCGGCGCGACGGCTTACGTCGTCACGTCGTCCGGGGCTCGCGATGCCGAGGTTGCCAACGCGAAAGCGGCGGGCGTTCTCAAGACGAACCAAGAGCGGGCAAGCCTCCGGGCGAAGGTTGCCGAGGCCGAGGCCGACGTTGAGACCTATAAGGCCGACCTCGAAAGGGCGAAGGCGGACGCGGCGCGCGAGTGTGCGAGCGGGAAGGGTAAGCGGTGCGAGGGACGGGTGGAGACCCGCGATTGGGCAGCCAAAGACCTTGAACGCACGGAAAGCCATGCGGGTTTGATGCGCGGCAAGCTGGCGTTGTTGGGGCCCGAAGTTCGGCCCTTTGAAGGCTATCACCACGCGGCGCTAGTCTTCGAGGCGGCTGGCCTTGGAAGCGCGGCCATGATCGAGGCTCGCCTTGAGCTTCTGATGCCGTTCGCGTTGGTGCTCATCACCGAGCTTTCAACAATCGTGTTTCTGGGGATGGCGCTGGGACGGCGGGAGCCACGGGGGAACGATACCGAGCAGAACAACAAGCACGCAACAAGCAGCGACCGGGGAACCGGACAGTCCAATCTCGAAGTAGTGCCGGACGATGAAGCCCTTGAACTGAAAGAGCTACTTAGTCCGGCCGGACAGTCCGGGAAGCCTTATGGGGGCCTGCGCGCGGGGCCTAAGTCCGGTCCCGGACTGTCCAGGTCCGATGCTCTCGACGACATCGTGCAACGGCTGGCGGATGGTCAGACGATCCCGAGCCAAGAAGCCCTTGCCGACGATTGGGGGCGGCCAAAGCAAACGGTTTCGGATTGGCTTCGAGAGTGGCGCCGGATCGGGATCGTACCCAAGGCCGTGAGGGCGGGGCGGTGCAAGGCGACGATGGGGGAGTGAAAGTCTTAGCCGAAATGTAGTCCGGGCATTCCTGTAGATTAGTTTAAAAAACGGAGGATGGTGAATGCCTCGACTCTGAAACGATGCCTCGGCTGCCTGGGAACGTGCAGCCGGGAGCGCGTTTATATCCAGCAAATCCTGAGGCTGGGAGCGGCCTGTTGCTGCCGCTCGCCGGCGAAATGTACTAGCATTACAATTGCTGGTGAGTTCTGAATCCATGGGTGACCATGATTCGGGATTTGATGATTGGTGGCACGTCAAGCGCCAGTTCCCCCATGAGACCGCAGGTCTGAGGAGGGTGCGCTGTCGAGCGTGGTTGGCCATATCTGTGGTCGGGGTTCAAGGCGTAAGCTAGAGTTGGACGGCGGACATTATCGAGCTGGCGGTTTTCTGGGGGCTGCGTGTTACGTTTTTGCCGTTTGGTGTTTGGCGTTCTTTTTTTCGGCGTTCTTCTGGTCTCAGGCGCGAGCGCGGGCCCCTTGGATGAGGCCACGGCGCTTAACGCTCAAGTCGTCGAACTTTATCAAGCGGGCAAATATGGCCAAGCACTTGAGATTGCGAAAAAGGCGCTCGCCATCCGCGAGAGGGCACTCGGTCCCGAGCATCCCGACGTCGCGACGTCGCTGAATAACCTGGCCGAATTGTACCGGGCCCAGGGCCGCTACGGCGACGCCGAGCAGGTCTCCAAGCGCAGCCTGGCCATCTTCGAGAAGGCGCTCGGCCCCGAGCATCCCGACGTCGCCCAGTCGCTGAACAACCTGGCTGGGCTGTACCACTCCCAGGGCCGCTACGGCGATGCCGAGCCGCTCTCCAAGCGCAGCCTAGCTATCCGCGAGAAGGCTCTCGGTCCCGAGCATCCCAACGTCGCGACGTCGCTGAACAACCTGGCCGCACTGTACAAGTTCCAGGGCCGCTACGGCGACGCCGAGCCGCTCTACAAGCGCAGCCTGGCCATCCGCGAGAAAGCGCTCGGCCCCGAGCATCCCGACGTCGCCCAGTCGCTGAACAACCTGGCTGGGCTGTACCACTCTCAGGGCCGCTACGGCGATGCCGAGCCGCTCTACAAGCGCAGCCTGGCCATCCGCGAGAAGGCGCTCCGCCCCGAGCATCCCGACGTCGCGACGTCGCTGAACAACCTGGCCCTGCTGTACCGGGCCCGGGGCCGCTACGGCGACGCCGAGCCGCTCTACAAGCGCAGCCTGGCCATCTTAGAGAAGGCGCTCGGCCCCAAGCATCCCTTGGTCGCGGCGTCGCTGAACAACCTGGCCCTGCTGTACCGGGCCCGGGGCCGCTATGGCGACGCCGAGCCGCTCTACAAGCGCAGTCTGGCCATCAGCGAGAAAGCGCTCGGTCCCGAGCATTCCGACGTCGCCCAGTCGCTGAACAACCTAGCCCTGCTGTACCGGGCCCGGGGCCGCTACGGCGACGCCGAGCCGCTCTACAAGCGCAGCCTGGCCATCAGCGAGAAGGCCCTCGGTCCCGAGCATCCCGACGTCGCGGCGTCGCTGAACAACCTGGCTGGGCTGTATGATTCCCAGGGCCGCTATGGCGACGCCGAGCCGCTCTACAAGCGCAGCCTGGCCATCAGCGAGAAGGCCCTCGGTCCCGAGCATCCCGACGTTGCCCAGTCGCTGAACAACCTGGCCGCACTGTACCAAACCCAGGGCCGCTACGGCGACGCCGAGCCGCTCTACAAGCGCAGCCTGGCTATCCGCGAGAAAGCGCTCGGTCCCGAGCATCCCGACGTCGCCCAGTCGCTGAACAACCTGGCTGGGCTGTACCACTCCCAGGGCCGCTACGGCGATGCCGAGCCGCTCGACAAGCGCAGCCTGGCTATCCGCGAGAAGGCGCTCCGCCCCGAGCATCCCGACGTCGCGACGTCGCTGAACAACCTGGCTGGGCTGTACCACTCCCAGGGCCGCTACGGCGACGCCGAGCCGCTCTACAAGCGCAGCCTGGCCATCCGCGAGAAAGCGCTCGGCCCCGAGCATCCCGACGTCGCCCAGTCGCTGAACAACCTAGCCGAATTCTACCGAACCCAGGGCCGCTACGGCGACGCCGAGCCGCTCTACAAGCGCAGCCTAGCCATCTTCGAGAAGGCCCTCGGCCCGGAGCATCCCGACGTCGCGACGGTGCTGAACAACTTGGCCGCGCTCGATCTGGCCAGAAACGACATTTCTGCAGCCGCCAAGTCCTGGCGCGCGGCCACGACGATTATCGCTCACCGCGCCGAGCGCGGGCTCGGCGGCGCATCGGGGGGCTCATCCAAGGGAGAGGCGCAGCGAAACAGCTGGTATTTCGGTGGCCTCACCAAGACGACGTATCGGCTCGCCGCCAAGGGTCGCACGGATACGGTGCGGAAATTGCAAGAGATGTTTGTGACCGCGCAATGGGCGCATTCATCTGAAGCGGCGACGTCGCTGGCGCAGATGGCGGCGCGCAGTGCCAGCGGCGATGGGACGCTCGCGGCGCTCGTGCGCGAACGGCAAGACCTCGTTGCCGAATGGCAAATCACAGACAAATCGCTCATCGCTGCCAAGAGCCAGACCCCCGACAAGCGCAGCGCCGAAGGCGATAAAGCGCTGAGCGATCGACTGGCCGCGATCGACAAACGGCTCGCTGAGATCGATGCACGCTTCGCCAAAGACTTTCCGGACTACGCGGCGCTCACAAGTCCAAAACCCGCCAAGGTCGCCGACGTGCAAGCACAGCTCCATGCCGACGAAGCGCTGGCGCTCTTTCTCGATACTAATGATGGCTTCAAGCCGCTTCCCGAGGAATCGTTCGTCTGGGTGGTGACCAAAACCGACGTTCGCTGGGTGCGTTCCGAGCTGGGGACTGCCTCGTTGAAACGCGAGGTCGCGGCGCTCCGCTGCGGGCTCGATACGGCTTCCTGGAACCGCAGCGGCGCCAAAACGTGCGCCGATCTCCTGTCGATCCCCGCCGACAAGATCCCAAGACGCAGCGATCCGCTGCCCTTCGATCTGGCTCGCGCCAATAAGCTCTACGCCTCGCTGTTCGGAGCTGTTGAAGACCTCATCAAGGGAAAGCAGCTGCTCATCGTCCCATCCGGCGCGCTGACGCAGTTGCCGTTTCAGGTGCTCGTCACGGCGCCGCCTTCCGGTAACGATCCGAAGAACGCCACCTGGCTCATTCGCGAACACGCCATCACGGTTCTGCCCGCCGTCGCGTCGCTGAAGGCGCTGCGCGGCGCTACCAAACCCGGCGATCCAAATCGCAAGCCGATGATCGGTTTCGGCAATCCGCTCCTCGACGGCAATCAGGCCGACCGGAGATATGGGGACCAGCACAGGGCGCTTGCCGCAAAAGCGCGTGCGGTGACAGGTTGCGCGGAATCGGCGCCGCAAAAGACCGCGGTTCTGCGCGACCTGGAGCGCGACGCCTCGCCCATACTGATGCCGCGCGGAATTGCCGATGGGGCGTTCATCAGGCGACAGGCGCCGCTGCCTGAAACCGGCGACGAGCTTTGCGCCGTTGCGCGCGATCTGAATGCCGATGGCGGTGACATCAAGCTCGGCGCCCAGGCGAACGAGCACGACGTCAAAGCCTTGAGCGCCAGCGGTGCGCTTGCCAAATATCGCATCGTACACTTCGCGACGCACGGTGCCCTCGCAGGACAGCTCTCGGCCGACAGCGAACCGGGCCTGATCCTGACGCCTCCCGACACGGCGAGCGACGACGACGACGGCTACCTCACAGCTTCCGAAATCACGCAATTGAAACTCGACGCCGACTGGGTCATCCTCTCCGCCTGCAACACGGCGGGCGGCCAAGGAACCGACCAGGGCGCAGAGGCGCTCTCAGGCTTGGCGCGCGCATTCTTCTACGCCGGAGCCCGGGCGCTGCTCGTATCGCATTGGGCCGTCAACTCCGTCGCGACCGTCAAGCTCATCACAGGGGCGATGGGCGAAACCGTCCGCGATCCCGCCATCGGACGCGCCGAAGCCCTGCGACGTTCGATGATCGCGCTGATCGACAGCGGCGAGGCGCATCGGGCGCACCCGTCGTACTGGGCGCCGTTCGTCGTCGTCGGCGAAGGCAGCGCTCAGGCAGCCAAGTGAGTCCTTAGGAGACGCACGAGCATCGGTCGCTTGAGCACTACCAGCAGGCCTGGTCGTCGGTCGTGTTTTCACACGGCCGCTCCTAGTGTTCCCCGCCTGACAGATAGTTCCCGTGTCGCCGCCAATCAGTCAATCTTCAGGCATGAGACGGGATGACATCTACCTTTACGTGAGCCGGGCGAACCGAGCGCGGCTCGCAGCGATCATCAAGGATCGCAACAGCTCGTGCAAGGCTGTGTGGCGGGCCGAGATCGTGCTGGCGACGGCCGATGGCGCTGGCACCAACGAGATCATGCGGCGCACTGGCAAATCGAAGCCGTGCGTGTGGCGCTGGCAGGAGCGCTTCGTCGAGGCTGGTGTTGACGGCCTCCTGCGCGACAAGACGCGTCCCTCGCGGGTTTCGCCTCTGCCGGACAAGGTGAAGCTTGCCGTGCTGACAAGGACGGCGAAGGAGACGCCGGCGAACGCCACGCATTTGGAGCCGGACCTCGATGGCGGCGGCCGTCGGCATCAGCCCGTCGAGCGTCGGCCGCATCTGGCGCGAAGCCGGCCTCAAGCCGCATCGTATCGAGACTCTCTGAGTCAACGTGAGACGCGTGCGCCGCCTCGAAGCGATGATGCTATTCAATGACTAACGTTCGTTGAGATCCGAAACATCTAGTGCGATGACCTGCAAGCGCTCCTTCGCCTCGTCTGGAATGGTCGATTGGAGCACGGTCTCTAGCTCAAGCGCCGTCGTTGGCCGATGACCGTCGGGACCAACCGGGACGCTACCCTTCCTCTTGGAACCGAACCAGAAGACTACGTAAAGGCCAAATCCGGACGTGTCTTTATCGCGGGTGTAGAGGCGATCGAGTTGCGTGCTCAATGCAGTCCAAAGATCGGCGTGGGTGTCACGTTTGAGCTCGGCAACGGCTTTGAGGTTGCCCTTGCAGAGGGCGACCATGTCTGCCCGCTTGTCGGCCGCCATGTGGCCCTCGGGTTCCAACGTGACACCCAAGGGCATGAGATTGGGCCGCAGGAGGTCAACTAGAACGTCTCTGCAGCTTTCCTCGACCTTCGGGTTTTCGGGCCGGCGATGGCTGTCCTCGTTTCAGAAGTATTTGAACAGGTCG
Source organism: Hyphomicrobium sp. (assembly GCA_016793445.1). Lineage (GTDB taxonomy): Bacteria > Pseudomonadota > Alphaproteobacteria > Rhizobiales > Hyphomicrobiaceae > Hyphomicrobium_B. The sequence goes on from JAEUME010000018.1 coordinate 365,033, forward strand.
GCGTTGTTGCCTGCGATCCTGGCGTTCACATCTCGAACATGCGCGACGAGGAGGGCGTGGAGATCGGCAGCGGAGGCCGGTGCTCCGTTGCTCAATGCATCGACGGTCTGTGGCCAATTCGGCTGCCGGTATTCTGCCTCACGCCTGCGCGCGCGTTGGTTGGCAAGCGCATGTTTGACGAAGTCGCTATAAGTAGCGAATTCCGGCTGCGCCAAAAACGTTTCCAGAATTGTCGTCGCGCTCGGCGTCGTAAGCGCCGAGATTTGATTGATCTGAGTCTTCACAAATTCGGCGCCATCCCAAGGGTTCTGGCTTCCAGACCAACCGTTTCTGGGATGCTCACAGTCTGGAAAGTGGCGCGCGCTATATGAGGCCAGAAAGCCAAGCGTCCTTTCGTCTAGCGCAAGGCCGACATTGACACGCCTGCGGCGATCACTTCCGGACAAGTCGCGCAGGCGCCAGACGATCGAGGCATCCGGAGTACTGGAGATGCGTGCCTCGTAGTGCGTGGGGTCGAGGAAGTAAACGGTTGCTAGCCAAAGTTGTTTCTGGTCCTCGCCGACGGCGAGTTTGCCAGCCATCACATCTTCGGCGATCGCGCGCAATTTATCCCGCGCCTCGTTGAGCCCGATCGCGCTCTGCAGCATGTCTTCAAGCACGTGGAAAGGTGCATTTGGATATGAGCGCAACAGCTCGATGACAACGCGCGGCCGCAATGGCGCCAGCCGCTCGTCCTTCAACAACTCATGAAGACCGCTCACTGGCTCCTTGCCCTTGGCGAGCTCCGATTTCGCCAAGGCGAGCAGCGCGTCCTTCGCATGCTCGGGTTGCTCGTCAAAAAACTGGTTCTTCCAGGTCCTCTCTTTGTCGGCTTCGTCGGAGAACAGGAGGAGTTCAGTAACGATCACCAGTGCGGTTTGTAGGGTCGCAACGGGCACATCGCGCGTATCAATTCCCTGGCGCGACGCCTCGTCCAAGCCGGCAATGATGGCGTACCACCACTTGTAATATCTACCGTCGGCTAACACAGCGACGGCCTCGGTCAAAGAGGGAATATCGTTGCCGCGAGGCACTGCGAGCAACCCGGCCATGGCCGTTGAGGCGTTTTCTTCGCCCAACTCCTTCGCAATGCGTTCGCGAGGCGTCAGGGTCTTGTCATCGTTACTGGCTCGGGCAAGGCAAAGCTCGGCGAGCCAGCCCACCCAGCCCTTGTGCACGCCTCGCTCGATGGCATGTTTGCTCTCGGCGAAGTCGCTGATGTTCTTCTGGCGCGTCGCCTCGGTTTTGGCGGCAAATCGCGCCCGGCGCTGAGCATCCTCTTCGCGCCATTCCTCGACAGGGCAAGAAAGATTGCGGTCAAGAATCTCCTGAAGCTCTGGCCGCGTGCCGGCGAGGTCGGACAGAGCTTCATAAACCGCACGCGCACGCTCCGTGGGTTCGAACGATAAGATGAGCGTCAACTCAAACAGGAATTGCTGCTTTTCCGGATCGATTTGGGAGCCGAGCGTCGTCTGCAACAGGGCTTCCAGCAAATCCTGCTCATCAATTTGGTGCATCGTTGCTTCGCGCAGGCGATGAATGAACCGCCAGCGCGTTTGATCGACCACCAATTGCTTCACTGCAGGGGGAACCGTTTGGATCAATAGCTCTTTGCGTCGGCCCAATGCCTCCTTGGCGCTGTCGTTGACGGAAGACGAATAACCGTTGTGAAACCTGCGGCGCGTTGCCAGCCATGCCCACAGCCGAAGACCATCCACACGTGAACCGCCGTCGTTGAGCGCGCGAACAAGAAGCCTGTCGAACAAGTATGAAATTTCCGACGCATTGCGCCGCTCAGCCTTGTTGCGAGCCTTCTTCTCGGCCTGCGGCATCCCGTCCAGGATCGCGAGAACGTCTTCTAGCTGAAGGTCGGGCTCGAGGCGCCAGAGCGTGCCCACCGGCACCTCGTGATCAGACGCGAGAACTTCGCTCAGGTAGGCACACACGTCGGATGGCTTGAAATGCTTGCGATACAGGGCAGCAAGTATCTCGGAACGGAGACGGAGGGAGTTGGCCGTATTGCTTAAGCTCTTGAACGCTTGCAACGCGGCAGCTTCTGCTGAAGCTCCATACCGCTCCAAGGCATCGAGCGCATCGCTCCGCTCTGAATAGGTGGCTTGCTCGTTGACGAGGATTGATTCCAGCTCAGGCTGCAGCGATGGCAATGGCGTGCCAAACACGAGCGCTTGCAGCGCTGTGGAGCGCAGCGCGAAATTGGCAGAGGGGGATTGGAGGATATTTCGGATGTCATCGACCATATCCGGGGTCGACAACGCCCCGAGAGCGGGAAGCGACCAGGTTCCGCTTCGAAACCACGGGTCGACTTCAGAGAGGCGGCCAAGAGACTGCAGGAGGTGCTTGCGCGAGGTCGCGGTCAAAGAGACCGGGTCGCCGTAGGTCAGGACCCCGTAGGGGTCGGAGTGAATGAGGATGGATGCACATTCGGGAAGCAGTACGGCCAACCATGCATGGAGACCGCGCAGTTCCGAAGCGGGATGGCCATCGATACCAATGAGCGCTCGAACCCGGCCGAATGGCAGGCCACCCCCGATTCTTTTAGCGAGCCATGAGGCCGCCAGATATTCGGCGACCGTACGGTGAACGTAGTCAACCGCGTCGGCGCCGGGCGCGGACACGAACAGTCTTCGGCCAAGGCTGGCGCCGATGCGTTCAATGTTCTCGCATCGTAGCGTGCGGTAGGACGGGATATCTGGGTCATCCGATGATTCGGCGCGGCTCAGAGCTTCGACGTCGCTAATCAGACGCGCGGCGCACACGGCTCCGGCAGCATCCAATAGTTCGTCGGAAGTATAAATCCCTTCACCCGCGTGGACCTTGTTTTGATTGTGCTCGGCCAGGAGCAGCTGGGTCATACTGGAGTACAGATCGGTACGCGTTTCGGGCCACCCCTTCTCGCGTACGACTTTGCACAGCATGAGCAGGTTTTGCGGATTGGTGAGCAGATAGTCGAGGTTACGGTTGGTGGCCTCCGCGACGAACCCACGCACGTTTTCGAACCCTTGCTCAGCGATAATGGGTTCGCGTTCTTCGGTCGTCAGCTGTTCGAGCGCGAGCACGACAACGCCGCCGCGTCCGTCGAAATAGTCCCGCAATGCTGTCAGGTCCGTGTCGCCGAGCCAGTCTTGTGCCCGGCATGATAGTCTCACCTTCCCCGGCGTGGCTTCAAACAGCTTGGCGACGACGGCATCTATGGTGGAGTGATCGCCGCGACCCGATCGCTTTTCGTCGAGTGCATCGATGTACAGCGTTGCCAGGCCGGATTGGACGGGCTTGTTGAGGAAGGATCGTGCGGTCACGAGTGGGGCCGCATCGATCTCAGCGAAAGTGCGGAAGAGGTGGCTTTTTCCAGCGCCTGGGTCACCGAGCAGCACGATATTGGGGTAGTGTTCGAACTGCGCAAACGATCGCAATCCCTCGGATTCCCCGATGGGCGGGTTCGCTGCAACGATACGTACATTTCGGTCGGTCATGGACTGTTCTTGCATTGCATCTATCGGACCTCGCGGAGTGCGTCTGCGGGATAGGTCGATAGAAATATCTTTCAAATACAGTACTCTAGTGCATTCTATCGGACACCCTATTGGACAAGGCCGTCGGATACGGGCGCTCTTGTCCGATAGAATTCAGCCGACGACCCGATATCGCCTCCATCGCTTGTCGCCCCGGAAACTGACCACGCCGTCATCAACGAGGGCGTCCAGCGCGCGCTTGATTTGCTTGGCGTTGATCTCGGTGCCGACGCGCCGGTTGACGTCTCCAGCTGATGACTCGGGATACCTCCGCAGGTCCTCCTCGACGAGGGCCTTGAGGCGGTGCGGTTCGATCCGTCCCAAGGTCGTCGCAACCGGTGTTTCAAGATTGCGCATGACTTCGTGAGCCACGAAATAGCGTGTCGCCTTCGTTCGGCCGGCGCTCTTGACCAATCCGAGGTCCTGGAGTCGCCCAAGCCAAGGTCGCAGCTCGTCCACGTCCTCGAGCATCAAGGCTCCGACCAGTTGCTTCGCGGTGAGATGTTCGTGCTGAGCCAGCAAGCCGAGGCAGATCATCTCGCGCTGACGCAGCTGATATGTTTGGCTCGCCGTACCGAGCAGGTCGATTATCTCAGGCTTGAGGATGCGACGGCCAACGGTTACCTCGACGCGGTCCTGCGCTTCGCGCAGGCGCGGCACGTCGCGCCCCTGCCCCAGCAGAACTTCATACATGGTGTCGAACCCGGAACCTTCTCGGTCCATCAGCTTGAGATCGTGGAAGGCGCGCGCCAAACCTTCGTTGCGGCGAACCGTGACGTGGAGCACGGTGGCAGGTGTCACGCCGATTGGGAGCGGGCCGGGGTTCAGAACTACGAGGCGGTCGGGGAAGGACTTGAGGAAAATATCGCCGCGTTGGGTATAGGGACGATGGACAAGAGCGTTCACCAGCAGCTCCCGGACGACGGTCTCGTCGTAGGCGGGGATCAGCTTCCGAAAGAGGCCGTCCTGAAGCTCGTAGGACTCTCGGAAGTCTGGAACTTCGCTCCAGATCGCGTCGACCAATTCAATAGGGGACAGTTCAAAGTCGTCCCAGAGGAGCTTGTTGAGCTTGGAATCCTGGTCGTCGTACTTGATGAACTGGACGACCGGCGCGGTCCCAAGCGCGGCGCGATCGTGACGACGTCCGATACACAGAATGCCAAGGTTGGTCAGGAGCTGACCGTCCGCGAATGCGTAGTGATCAAGAAGTTCGTCTTCGGTCTTTTCCTTAACCGAAGCCTTCACACGGTCGGAAGCCCGGATACGGGACACGAATGCTGAAAGCTTGGCGATATCGACTTGAGTGCGTGCGATGTTTGCCGAGGTCAATGTTTCCCACGATACGGTAGCGCGGTCGTTCAGAAGTCGCAGAATGTCGTCTCCGACGATCGGCCGGTTTCGGTCTCCTTCACGTAGGTAGTATTTGCCGCCGCTCGTGGAGGGCACCGAGTTCGATCTCGGCACGTGCACCTCGACGAAGGCGCCTCCGTTGTCTGCTTCGCGGATCACCGCATCGACGGTAACGTTGACAGTAAGCTGACCGATCCGTTGCGCGATCGTGGAGGGCAAATCCGACGGTATCACTTGGCCTTTTGGGGGCGTATCCGCTCCATCTTCGATCCCGACCCGCAATAGCCCGCCATGCGCGGTGGCGAACGCAACGCAGCTTTCCGCCAGGCCATGCCAGTCAGCGCTGGCGCCGGTCACCTTGCGCAGAGATTTCTTCTCAAAATGTTGGGTCTCGCCGGTCATGCCGCGAATTTACGGGAGCAAGTGAGTCGCAGCCAGAGCGGGCGTCCAAAGCTGCCCACGACATGGGCAAACGTCTGATTCCGGCGCGTTTTATTTCGCTTTCACTTGCCGATTGTGCCGTCGGCGCGGATGAAGTCCGCGCGCTTGGCGATGACGTTCTCGAACTCGGCGCTGGCCTCAGAGACGATCCCGCACAGGCGTGGATAGGTGAACCCGCCCGGCGTCTCGAACCAGCCCACCAGCGGACCGCCGCTGATGCCGCCTAGAGCATGATTTGGAGGCAGGTCCGGAATCTTGCCGTCGCTCACGCCATGCTCGCGCTCGAGCAGCCAGGTGATCTGCTCGTCGGAGACGCGCCGGGCAATCCCGAGAATGGTACACAGACCCCAGTTCACTTCCTTCGGCGCAGTGATGATGCGGTCGGCGCCGGGATAACCGGCCAGCATTATGCCCCGACCTTCTTCAGGCACCAACGGCGGCCAACCAGTCAATGGCGAGATGACCTTTCCCATGGCATCGATATGACGCCGCTCGAAGGCGATGGTCGCGAGGTCGAGCCGGCGATCGATGCCGATCACCTCAAGACGCTCGATGCGCGCGTCCATGATCTGGATGGTGACGTCGCAGACGGCCACCGCCTTCATGGCGCCGTCGACGACGTGCGCGGCCGTCACGCCAATGATCTTCTCACCCGTGTCGACAAAGGTAACCGTGCCGCTGGCGCAGATCTCCAGCGGGCCGGTCTTCGCGTTCCGATACCAGTAGATCGGTGCGCAGCAGGACTTGAGAATCTCGCGATAAGTGTCGCCGAGCGGTCCGACGATCAGTTGCTTGGCCCGCTCCGGTGATAGCGGGTGACCTTCTGGTGGTTTCCATGATCCCGTCACTGTCATCCGACCCTTCGTTGCTCTGCGGCGCCCTGCCTGAGCAATATAGCCTCGTCGCCTGCTTTTCGGAGCCGCCCCTTCCCTTCAGGGGCGCGCAAGCGCGGGGCGGCGACGAAAGGCGGGTTATATCTGCGCGCCCATTCGCCGACATATTTGAAGCTAGGTACGGAGAACTTAAACCAAGCTCTGGCGCTCGCGGAATTGTGGGCTCTCCTTGCTGCCGAGCGCCGACGCCAACAGAACTGGCCGCCCCAAGAGATGCTCGAACCTCCCGGTCCACTTGCTTATCTCGTTCGCGATGACGACGAGGCCGATGAGATCGACAAGCTCGCCTTGCGCGGCGACGCAATCGAAATCCTTGACGCACTTTTGGCAAAGGTGCGTTTTCCGGCCTGTCCGGACTTGCGCAGGTTGCGTGCGCGAGCTGTGTCCGGTGACAAACTGCGCAACTACAGCACAGGCACACAAAGCTTTCTGTTCATGATGGGTTCGGCTGGTCTTGCCCTGTTGCGTTCTGGACGCGTTATCGACTACGTTGAACTCATGTATAACTGATCCACAGCGTAGCTTCGCAGCAGCTGCCCGACTGTCGCAAACAACGAACTGAGCGGGCAAACGAGGACCGATTGGGGCAGGGTCATCCTGTCAACGCCCTGGTGGCCGACCTGATTGAGCGCTAAACTTCCGCAAACTCGGCACTACGGTCATAGCTCACGTTCAACAACGCCGTCGGCATCGCGAAGTACGAGCGGTGGCCGCCGTGACCTAAGATTGCACCATGCTCCTGATTGATTTCGCATTGTAAAGCTGGCCACGTTCATTCAAGTGGCCAGCCTTAGCCAGCCGCTGTGCGATCTGACGAAAGCTCATGCGCTCCCCGGTCTTCGGGCTCGCCCGGCGTAGGCGCTTGGCCTCAGCCACGACTTCAGGTCTGGTCTCGGCATGGGACTTTCGGCCTTCGACCTTCCGGCCGTCCTTGCGCTTGCGGTCACGCGCCGCCTTCAACTTCTTGACCAGCCGCGTGCGCTCGAGTTGCGAGAACACGCCCATGATCTGCCGCATGGCGATGCGGAACTCGTCATCGCTGTCCGTCAGGTCGTCGCCCGCAGCCGTCAGCACCCGGACGCCGAGGCCAACCAGGAGGGTGACGCCGGCTTCTTGCGTCATCAAATGGCGGGCAAAGCGGCTGGCGTCTTCAACGATCACGACCCGAACGTGATTGCCCACAATCCGGTCGAGCAGCGCCGCGAAGCCTGGCCGGCCCTCGATCGGATCCTTGCCGCTGACGGCGGCGTCATAGAACCAGTCGACGACGTCGAAGCCCGCGTGCTTAGCGAAGGCCTCGATGGCCTGGCGCTGGCGCTTTTCGCTGTCCCGATCGTTGCCGACGTTGGCCGCCGAGCTCGTCCGAAGGTAGGCCAGAGCTGGCACGCGGCTTTTGTTGGTTCTTGCCACCGATTTTCCCCATGTAATTTGGGCTGAAGCCGATTATTCGTTACCATTTCCTGATAAAAAGTAACAACGAGGTGTCTGATTTCAATGGTCTAGGGTTGCGACCTGCCAAGTCGCGCACCGCGTCCGGGCCAGCAGCACGCGTCCACAATAGCGTGCAAATAGTTAGTGCCCTTTGGGCTCTCGGCGGGAACACTGATTAGATATTGAGGGGAGTATCGTGGGAGGGATAGTCCAGCATGATAGCTGCTCGCTCCAGCGAGGCTGTCACCGCGAATCGCTTCTGGCCCAGCCTCGAAGTACCCGACGCTAGATAATCCACAACTGAAAACGGTTACGCCTCAAGTTCATTTGTGTCGATCTTATCGCGCGCGCTACCCTTCAAAACGGTTCGTAAACCCAAATGCCAACAGGCGAGGTGTGCCGATCGCGATGGACGGATCAATCGGTCGGATTATTCGAATGGTGCACTTCTACCGGATGCGGCGCTGGCGACTCGGGCGAAGTCGCGGAACAGCATTCGGCAGAAGTCGGACGTGGAAACCGTTTTTGACAGCGGCGGCGGTAATTTGGTTCGTGTCGCCAGCCTCGGCCATGACGCGCTGTCCGGATAAGTCTGTTACCTTCGGTTTACCCACTCTCAATGTGAACGCCGATGTTGCATCAGGGCGCTGCTTCGCAGGTCCTTTAACCCCACCTGACGCGATCGTTTTTGGTCTGAATCGTGATGCGGTTGACGGTGTTGCGTTTCATGCTCGCGATAACTCTATCGGACAACCAATTCGGCTCAGCTGTCCAGGCGGGCACATCAAAACCGTTTCCTTCTCCCCTGTGAAAACAGTGTTTCTGAGCCCGGGCGAGTCGTGCGATTTCACTTTATCGGCCAAAATAAATGGCACGGCGGTGCAACTAACTGGGCGCTTACGGCGTACGTTGCGTGGGCACGAAGCGACAAACGTTGTCGCGTCCGGCGGACGTTTCGGCCAATCAGCAGTGGAATTATCGACGATCCGCACGATCCGCAATTTCATGCTCCGGAGAAGCGATCAGATCATGGCAAACGATCCAGATCTGAGCAAGCGAGTAGCCGACCGAGGAGGGAACGAGGTTGCAAGCTTCACGGGTCAAGGCGACCTAGGAAACAGCCAGTTAGAGTTCGCCACTTCGCTGCGCCAAATCGTGCTTTCGGACGGTTCGCTGAAAGCGGCACGGAACGCCGACCTGAGCGCGAAGCTAGGAATCGGTCCGAGTAACATGCAAGATTTGTCGAAGGCGACGGCTTTCGACATTTGGGTTCAAGGTAAATGGGCCGGCATCCAAGACGGCACGGATGAACAATCACTTGGTCTTTTGTATGTGGGTGTAGACTACAGATTCACATCGTCCTTCGTGATGGGGGTTTTGGTCCAAAGCGATTGGGCTTCGGAGAAGTCCGCAGTCGGCTTGAGTAGCATCACTGGTCGCGGATGGCTCGCTGGTCCTTACACGGTTGCACGAATACACGATAACGTGATCTTCGATGGTCGCATCGCTTATGGTCATTCCGACAACGAGATCAGTCCAACCATGAGCTATGTCGATCGCTTCCAAACGTCGCGTTGGCTCATCGAAGGCAATTTTACTGGAGACTTCGAACTGGCGGATTGGCATGTCGAGCCGCAAGTTGGTCTTAGCTATTTCGATGAGAACCAGATCGGCTACCTGGACAGCCTTGGAAACTGGATTGCGGGTCAGTCGGTCAACTATGCTCGTCTCACGGTTGGTCCAAGATTTTCGCGGCGATTTGAAATCAACGAAACCGGATCGGTCGTACCATACTTGGGCGTCAAGGCGATCTGGGATTTAGCGAAAGCGAAGACGATTGACTACGCGAGCGACCCCGTATCGAGTAACGATAACGAATTACGTGGACGGGTAGAGGGTGGTGTATCCGTTGACGTAGGCGGCGGTCTCACTGTTGACGGTGAGGGATTTTACGACGGATTTGGCGTGAATGACTTTGAGGCTTTTGGCGGCAGCGTGAACTTCAATTTGAGCCTAAACTGATACTCAAAAGCGTATAGCCGGATGACAAGCAGGACGCCCGGTTGACGTCTGCTGAACGCGTTTGAAGCCGAGAGCGGAAAGGTCGAGTTCGTCCATGAACGCATCGACCACGAGTACCGGATTGTCCTCGGCGATCAACCTCGGACCGCACGAAGGCGGGACTTTGCGGCGCACGCTCGTCCCGTTACAGTCGTGCAAGGCACAGGCGGCGTAGTAGTTGGTCGGGCAATTGGTCGACGTGGATTGGATCGAAGATCGTCGGCGCGTCGATAAGGTAGAAGTGTTGCAATCCGACCTCCCGTTGAAACCGGCCCTGAAACCTCTAACTTAAAACCAACCCCGTTACAGCCTGTAACCACGCTGTAACTGCGGGGCGATTTGATTGCCCTTCATTGGCCCCCCATTGGCCCTTTTGTTTGCCCTAGTCGGGTGCCTGGGCGACCAAAACCGCCGACGTTGCCGACGATTTTGCGTGCCCCTTGCTAGCTCTTTTGCGTGCTGTGCTGGACGCGAGGCCACCATGGCGGGCCAGGAATTGGTTTGCTCCATTGTTTACCGGCCTAAACGATCGTTGATCGAGGGCAAAATTTCTTGCAGGCTTTCAATTGATGCTTATTGCGCTCGGGCCGTCGTCGCTTCGCTGCGCTTTTGAAGGCTTCGCGCAGCGACGCGGATGAGGCAGCGGAGCGCATCAGAGATCAAGGAGAGCCTTCTTATAGAAGAGTGGCCCCTGGGAACTGGAAAATTGCATCAGTAGTTCCCGAGCGGAACTGGCAACCATGCGCAGTAGTTCCGGTCGGGAACCGGGAACGGCTGTATTGGTTCCGCAGCGGAACCGGGCGAAAATTTTTCGATTGCGCAACGTCCCACGATCGCGAGATACCGTTAATCAGGCTCATCCTTGATCTCGACACGGCCGGTCGCGGCGTCTGAGTAACGGCGCTCATCGGAAAAACAGGGTGCTAGTTGCGTCACGCGTTTTCGCCTCGGGTGTTTCGGACGAAGCGCGTCCATTCGATTTGCTTTTTGATGGTCTCGCTGAAGCGGGCCCCGATCTCAGCATTTTCTCGGTTGCGGGTCTCACGGTCCGGCGCGTTTGACCACTCGGGCAGGCCGAGGTGGACATAGTCGGCCGTCGCTGGGTTGCCAAGTGCGTCGGGGAATGCCGTAAGTTGCGCGAGGTTTGAATAGGACTTGCCACCACCGGCCCGACCACGCGAAATTCGGATCAAGCCGCGTAATTCGAGTTCGATCAAGGCGGTGCCAACGTCGCTTCGTCGGCCGATCCCCGTCTTGGTTTGAAGATAATCGAGGGTTGCGAGCAACAAGCCGTTCGCCCTGGTCTTTTTCTTTTCGTACTGATCCCACAACGTAAGGAAGACCAGCCGTGCGTCTGGCGATGCAAGCGCCAACGCTTGACGACATTTTTCGGGGAACATGCGAAAAGTGTCGTGCTTCGGCTTCGCCGTTCCCCCTGCAGGGGTTACTGAAGGGCGGGCGATGGCCGAGCTTTTCAGCAAAAGTCATGATTGCTGACAAGACGGCAATCACTCGGTTGCCGACGTAGGGCTGGTGCGACAAGCTAGCATGGATCGATAGAGCGTCGGCGCGCTCTACCCGATCGATACGCACCTTCCTAAGCGCTGGGCCCAAGTTCCGCTCTACAATTCGTTTGTACTCGCGGTAAGTGTTCGGCTTGCGTTTTATGCCGACATGCTCGCGAAGCCATTTCTCGGCGAAGTCGCCGAAAAGGGGGATGGTCTTGGCCCGTTCCCGGTCCCGTGTGGGGTCTTGCCCCCGATCCACGTCCGCGAGCACTTGGCGCGCCTTTGCGCGCGCTTCCGAGGCCGTGATGGGCCCGTGGCGCCCGAGGTTGACCCAGCGCTGGCGGCCATCGATGCGGACCTTGATGAAGTAGCTCTTGGTTCCTCGGCGCGAGCGGACGCCAAATCTGCTTAGCTCGCTATCCCATATGATCTCATCAGAGCCCATCGCCGCGACGACGGCGGGGCCAATCTTAGTGGTGCGCGATGCCATGAACCCCTCATGCTGGCAACCATTGGGCAACCACTCTTAAGCTGCTTCGCCGGGTTTCGTGAGGGGTTGTGGATTAGAGATGCACTGTTTTTGCTGCGTTATTGTGCCTTGTGCGTCTTGGAGATTGCCCGCGCCTTCTAACTCTTAATCAGCGGGTCGAAGGTTCGAGTCCTTCATCACCCACCAATGACCTGCCCTACGTGCATCTGGTCTGGGGTTGATCGCGACCGGAAGGGTCGTCCCTTTCGGCGGGGTGTCTGATTTTCCTGTGTTTTCCTGATCCACCATTTGACCTCCACCCGCGATTTGAACTCTTCCCCAATCCGTTTCGCTTAAATGCTTGAAGCACCAAGACGAATCGTTGCGGATGCTGCTCCAGTGTCTCATTTTCTGAAATGAGGACGATTAGGCGTTGGGGGAAGTCCAATGGTCCGCAGCAGGGCTGCCATGGCCTGCATCGGTGTCGTCGCTTCAAATCTGGTCGCCAGTGCTGGTGCTGCCGAGGATTGGTCGGGCCTATATGTGGGCGGTGCCGTGAGCGCTGGGCGGCTGAAGTCGTCAATGAGCTACCTTGAGCAATACGAGTCGCTTTGGAGCGAACGAAGCTTTGTAGTGGGCGAGGATCGTCTTACTGTTCGAAATGTTGACGACGTGATCACGATCGGAGCTCATGCTTCAGACACAGGCGATATCGGCCCTGCGGCGGGGCTGGTGTTTGGAGGCAATTTGCGGTTTGGCAGGGCCGTCGCCGGCGTCGAATTCAACTTCGACTGGGCGGATTTCACAAACGTCTCTACAGCGCACGTCGAAGCAACTGCCACGCGGACGGACACAACCCTTCAATCAAACAACGGCGGGCCGTTCGTGCCAATACTGAGCCATGAGGAGTCGCATACAGAAAAGGCCGATGCTGAAGTGTCATCGGATCTGGACTGGAAGACCGGTGTCGTTGGCCGCCTGGGTTTTTTGGTTACGGAGAGCAGCCTCGTTTACGGCCTTGTTGGCTATGCACGGGCCGGTTTCAGCGACGCTCCGTTCGATACCCGTGCCGGCGTGACGCTGGGCGCCGGTCTGGAGGCCAGCCTTGGAAGCGGTTGGTTCCTGAGAACCGAATACCGGCGCACCGAGTTTGAAACGTGGGAATTCTCAAGCTCAACGACGCAAGTCGATGCAAGTGTGTGGGGCACAGAGCAGATCAACCACATCAGTCATTTGAAGTTCAGCGCTTCGATCGACGAAGTGCGTGGCGCCCTGATTTACAAATTCAAAGGATTTTGATGGAAGGCTAACCATCCTCGGCGATGCTAAGCGTCGCCGCTTTAGGATGGAGACGCATGATACAGGCGCGGGCCGTACAGCAGGGCGTGGCCGCCGAGATCGGCACGGCCTTGCCCACGATCATCATGCTGGGCGCGGCGGCGAACGGCCTTGCCGTTCGCGTGGCGGAGGGGATGGGCGGCGGTCTTTCGCTGGACCTCGGCATCGGTCCGTTCCAGTTGCTGACCCTCGTCGTGGCCGCTCACCTCAGTCTTGGGTCCGGAGAACCCGGGCGTCCGCGTTGCGGTCTCCTCGTCACCGTCGCAACCTTGTTGATGGTTCTCGTTCCGAGCAGCGCGGTATCCTGGCTTGCACTCGCGCTGTATGCGGCCGTGCACGCTGCGTCGGCAACCGGCGAACGGCGCCAGGGGGCGCTCCTGTTTCTGGCGCTCGCCGCTGCGGCACTGTGGTCCTCCGTCCTTCTGAAAGCCTTTGCAGGCCCTGTGACGGCCTCCGAGGCGTTCCTGGTCGGCAAGCTGCTTCAGGTGCTGCGCCCTGATGTCGTGCAAACCGGAAACGTGGTCGGCAATCCGCAGGTGCACAGCCTTATCGTGATGACGCGCTGCACGACGCTGGAAATTTTGCCCGCCGCCCTGGTGGCCCTCGTCAGCGTCGCGCTGTTTCTCGGCAATCTCGATCGCGACCGGGTGTGGCGGGCGGGGATGGGGCTGGCGGGGGGTCTGTTTGCAGCCAACCTCGTGCGCCTGTGCGTCATGGCTTGGTCGGCTGAAGCCTACACGGTTGCGCATGGCCTTCTAGGCGCGAACCTGTTCGACGGTTTCCAGGTCGTCGCGGTCCTGGCACTTGGAAGTTGGGCGAGCAGAGCATGAAGCGCGACCTGATAGCCTTTTCGCTCGTTTTGATCATTCTGGGGCTGGCCCTCGCCCTGAAGTTCGACCGCTATCGCCAGGACGAGAGTGCGTCCACGGCAGCCGCCACACAGCACGTGATCCAACTCATGGAGCGGCGCGGATGGAAGGCCGACGGCGGCCTGTATATCGCTGGCGGCGTGTACGAGCAGCTTCATTTCCGCCGCGCGGGCTGTGAAAATCCCATCTTCGTCGCTTTTCTCAGAGGCAATGCGGAAGCCTCGGAGTTCTTCCGCAGAGACCATGGCGGCAACGTCATGTTCGTGCAGGGCGATGATGTCGTCGCACAGCCCGGAGGTCTTAGCCGCATGGGCGCAAACCTGTTGCAGCAGGTTGCGGAGATGCTCGGTTTTGAAAGGGGACCGGTCCTGCCGGTGCTCGCCGTTGCGCCTGCGGCCGACGCCTTTGTTTCCGATTGCCACGGTCCCTCCATGGCGGATTGGCAAGACCGGGGCATCGAGAAGACCTTTCATTAAGATATAAACAATATCTTTTTCAGGCTGGGGTCCATTTTTTCCAAGCGCTGCATTTTATGAGTTCATGATGCGCTCGATTTTGCTCGCCGCCGGTATTCTAGCCGGTGCATCGATACTGATCGCTGACGCCCTTTCAACGGCCGGCGGCGGCAAAGGCATCGGCTTGAGCGTAGCGGGCAGCGTTGGTCCTGGCGGACGCGGTGGTGGTGGGCCTCTGCCCGCGCTCGGAGCCACGCTCTTAGGCCAGACTGCCGGGGCCGGCGGACTTTTCATTCTGTGGCGCCGCCGCCGGAACAAGAACCACTAGGTCCATCAGAACTCGTCGTGGGATGGAGTGGCAGCGGCGCTGCGCAACGTTCCGCGGTCAGTTCTTCTTTTCGAAATCATCCGCGTCAATGCCGAGCACGGCGCGTGCCTCTTTCAAAGTCCGAGCGGGCGCGCCGGTTGCGTCGAGACGCGGCCAGCGGATGCTGCCGAGATCATAGCCGAACTGGCGGGCCACGACGTCGGGTGTCGCGTCGGACGCATCGCCCGTGCGCTGGGCGACGCGGGCCTGCAACGTTTTTGAATCGCCGTCGAGCCAAAGGCCAAAGAAGGCCGCCCCTGCACGGTGTGCGACGCGCTCGGATTCATCGCGCTCGGCCGGGTTAGCCATCACCGCATCGATGACGACGGCATGGCCGGCGCGCAGTCCCGCCTCGGCGCGTTGCAGGATGCGATCGTAGACGGCGCGTGCGGTGTCCTTCGTATAGGACGATGGCCGCAACCGCTCTATGGGCTCCACGTTGGCAAGCGCCTTGCGCTCCATGTCGCTGCGTAGATGGAGCGCGCCCGGCGCGGGGCCGGCGAACGGGGCGATGGCCTTGGCGAGCGTCGTCTTTCCGGTACCGGACAAGCCCGCGATGACGATGAGGCGCGGCGCTGGCGGGTGAAGCAGATCCAGTGCGAAGTCCAAAGTCTCGTGTGCGGACGCGCGCAGATTGGCGTTATCGCCGCCCGTCGCGGCGATCCTATCCAGAGCGACGAGGGCGCGCACGGCCGCGCGCAGCGCCATGAACAAAGGCAGCAACGCCAGGGCGTGCACATCGCTGAGGTCGCGTGTCCGCCAAAGATAGCGGTTGAGAACAGTGTTCGCGTGAGCGCGCGCGTGCTGACGCTCCAGGTCCATGAGCAGGAAGGCGAGATCGTACATCGTGTCGATAGTCGCCAGCGCCTCGTCGAACTCAAGTGCGTCGAACAGGACCGGATGCCCTTGCCAAAGGACGATGTTGGCCAGATGCAGATCGCCATGGCATCGCCGGACGTGACCCGTGTTCGCGCGTTCCGTGCGCAAGGCTTTCGTCGCGGCCAGTACGGCTGCGAAGCGCGCTTGAAGACGTGATAGAGGTTTCTGGAGATCGTGGTCCGCCGCCCGCGCTAAGTTGGACAGAAGGCCCGTGGCCACGTCCTGGATACGCTCGGCGCTCGTATCGGCGATAGCCGCAGCCGCATGATAGCGCGCGATGGCATCGGCCAACTCGTCCATCATCGTAGCGGTCAGGCCCCCGCGCGCCGCGACCGATTTCAACAGGTCGTCCTGCGCAAAACGGTTCATGCGCACCGCCCATTCGACTGGCGTGCCGTGGCCGCCGATCGCAAGGGCTCCGTTCTTTTCGCGCGTGATTGCGACGACATCGCGATAGATCCCGCCCGCGCCCGCTTGATTGATCTCAAGCTCATGCTCGCAGTAGCGCTTGCGCAGATCGAGCGTGGAGAAGTCGAGATAGGGCAGTGTGACTGCGCGTTTTATCTTGAGAACCGTGCTGCCGGCCAGGAATACGCGCGCCCCGTGCGTGTCGATGATATCGACCTGTTGGGGATCGTCCGGCCAATTTCTGGGGTCACTGAGGAATGCAAAGACCTCACTCTGGCTGCCGGCCATCAGCCGGTCCCGCCCGCAGTTGCCGTCGAAGGCCCTGCGTCCAGTCTTGGCATGAAGCGTTCTAGGTCTTCATCAACATCGACGCCAAGCGTGCTGTTGAATGCGTTGACGGCGATCATCATGCCGGCGAAGCCGACGATGGTGACGAGGTCGCTATCGGAAAAGCGGGCTTTAAGATCGGTCCAAAGAATTTCGGTCACTTCAGGCCTGCCGCCTGACTCAATATTTCCGTTTCCCATGCTCTCGGCAAGGCGGATCAGCAAGGCTTCATCCTGGGAGGGCGAAAAGGCTGCGGGCGCAATTCCGGCCGCATCCAGTTCGCGGCGGAAATAGAGCGTGCAGAGCACGCAGCCGTTACGGGCGGAGATGGCGTGAGCGAACACCGCGGCGGCGCGATGCCCCACCAGCTTTTCCAATTCGTTCCAGAGGGGATACCAGCCCATGTAAGCGGTGTAGGCGGGTTGCGACAGCAGCAGGGTGCGCTTCATGTTGGTGACACGGCCACGGTCGCGCATCTCTGCCTCCCAGGCTCCACGCGCGGCTGGCGAGGCGGTATTGTAGTCGGCATGGCCCACACGGCTCATTGGAACGTCTCCAGAAAGTGTTTCCGCTTTGGTCTTTGGTGCCGGGTCGATGCCATTGCGTCAAGAGGTGGCGCTCAACGCTCTGCGCTGTCACAGCAATTGCATGGTGGCGGCATTCTCTGGCAAGTACGGCCCTGGGTTCTCAAGATCACTCATCAGGCGCACGATTGTCAGGCAAGGACCATCATGACTGTTCGAAACCTCGATGCACTGTTTCAACCTCGCTGTGTTGCTCTCGTTGGCGCCAGCCCCGAACCTGGATCGGTCGGCGAAAAGATCGTGCGCAATCTCCTTGAGGGCGGATTTGGCGGCAAGATCCTGCTGGTTAACCCACGCCATCGTGAAATCCTCGGGCAGCCTTGCTACAAGACCATTGACGAACTCCCCTTCGTGCCGGACCTCGCCGTCGTTGCAACGCCGGCCCAGACCGTTCCAGATGTCGTCTCCCAGCTTGGCGCAAAGGGCGTACGCGCGGCCGTCGTGGTGTCGGCGGGCCTGGGCGCGCTAAAGCAGCAGATGCTGGAGCGCGCGCGGCCCTATTGCCTGCGCATTCTCGGACCCAACGGCATCGGCTTGATCCTGCCGCTCGCCGGGCTCAATGCGAGTTTCGCGCATCGCGACGCCCCCAAGGGCACGATTGCGTTTCTTTCGCAGTCGGGCGCGCTCCTGACCACGGTCATCGACTGGGCGGCTGGACGTGATATCGGCTTCTCGCACGTCGTCTCGCTAGGCGACATGGCGGATGTCGATTTTGGCGATCTGCTCGACTATTTCGCTGGCGACATGGAGAGCCACGCGATCCTCATCTACATGGAGGCGCTGAGCAACGCCGCCAAGTTCGTTTCGGCCGCGCGCCGTGCCGCGCGCGTCAAGCCTGTCATCGTCGTGAAAAGCGGCCGCCACGAAGCCGGTGCGCGCGCCGCGCTCTCTCACACAGGCGCGCTGGCCGGATCCGACGCCGCATATGATGCCGCCTTCCGGCGCACCGGTCTGTTGCGCGTGAGGACGTTGCCGGACATGTTCGCCGCAGCCGAGGTGCTGGCCCGCAGGCCGAAGCTTAACGGCGAACGCCTGACAATTCTGACCAACGGCGGCGGCGCGGGCGTCCTGGCGGTGGATGAACTTCAGGACGCAGGCGGAATCGTCGCCAAGTTGGACCCCGAGACCAAGGCAAAGCTCGATGCGGTTCTGCCGCACGGCTGGTCGGGCGCAAATCCGGTCGACATCATCGGGGATGCTGGTCCTGATCGTTACCGCGTCGCGCTCGATGTGCTGCTGGAAGACAAGTCCGCCGATGCCATCCTTGTCATCCAGTGTCCGACGGCGCTCGCCGATCCGCTTGCCAATGCGCAGGCAGTCATGTCCGAGTATAACGCGCAAAAGCGTGACGGCACGCTGGTTAAGCCGCTTTTGACGTGCTGGCTTGGAGAGGGATCAGCGCACGCCTCGCGCGCACTGTTTGCAAAGGACAAGGTGCCGACCTTTGAAACGCCAAGCGATGCCATAACCGGGTTCATGCAACTCGTCAGGTACGCGCGGGCTCAACAGGAGCTCATCCAGACGCCGGATGCCGGGCCCGGCTGTGATGATAAGGATGCAAGCGAGGTGGCGCGCATCATTGCCGGCGTCCGTGCCAGCGGGCGGACCATGCTCAACGCGATAGAAGCCAAGGCCGTCTTCGCGGCGGAAGGCATTCCGATCGCTGAGACCATTGTCGCGCGCGATGTGACTGGGGTGAAGCAGGCCGCGACCCGGATCCTCACGCAGAATGCGGCGTGCGTGATCAAAATTCTATCGCCCGATATCACGCACAAATCCGATGTGGGCGGCGTGCGCCTTGGCCTGGAAAGTCCGGAAGCTGCTGCCATCGCGGCTGGCGAAATGCTGGAACGGGTCGCCTCGGTGAAGCCGGAGGCGCGCATCGAGGGGTTCATGGTCGAAGCCATGATCCGGCGCCCCGGCGCGCACGAGACGATCGTCGGAATGAGTGTCGATAACACGTTCGGGCCGATGATGCTGTTTGGCGCGGGCGGCACGGCCGTCGAGGTGATTGCCGATCGCGCCTTGGCGCTGCCGCCGCTCGATGACGTGCTCGCGCGCCAGATGATCAAGGAGACGCGAATCTCCAAATTGCTTGCGGGCTACCGCGACAGGCTCCCGGCCGATATGGCCGCGCTCTCCAACGTGCTGGTGAGAGTGAGCCGCCTCATTGTGCGTCATCCCGAAATCCGTGAACTCGACATCAATCCGCTGATTGTGGACGAGAAGGGCGTGCTGGCGCTCGACGCGCGCATCCGGGTGGCGGGGGAGAACGAGGAGCCGCGGATGGCGCTGTCCATCCGTCCCTACCCGTCGCAGTGGGAAACGCGGTTTGACATCGCGGGCGTCGGTGAAGTGATGGTGCGCCCCGTGCGGCCGGAGGATGAACGCCTCTATGAAATGTTCTTTGCGAAGATGTCGCCCGAAGACGTGCGCATGCGGTTTTTCACACCGCGCGTCGCACTCTCGCACCATTTCCTCGCACGGCTGACGCAGATCGACTATGCGCGGGAGATGGCATTTGTTGCGCTCGCGCCGGGAAGCGGCGAGTTGCTGGGTGTGGTGCGGCTCGTGCTCGATCCCGATCTTGTTAACGGCGAGTACGGCATTCTGCTGCGCTCCGATCAGAAGGGGCGAGGGTTGGGCTGGCGTCTCATGCAGCACCTCATCACATACGCGCGCGCCGAGGGCATAAAGCAGATCACCGGGCTGGTGCTGTCGGAAAACACCACCATGATCGAGATGGCGCGCCGTCTGGGCTTCAAGATGCACGTCAGCGATGAAGACCCGGAAGTCGTCGAGGTCCGGCTCGATCTCTAGCAGAGCCAGTCTATAGCGCGGCGGCGGCCTTTCGAGGGGTGAGGGCGCGCACCGCCCAAGCCTGAATATCCTCCCGCTTGGGCGCAAGGTAGACGCCCTCACCGCTGGTGAAGGCCTCCCAAAATGGCCGGAACGCATTGTTCAAACCGGTCAGCACCGGCAATTCGTTGGCGACAGCGGCCTCGATGATGGGGCGGAAGCCTGCACGTGCCACCTCCTGCTTGCCGAAGCGGTTGAGGATGACGAGATCGACATCGCGATCAATCGTGTTGGCAACGATCCCGGCGACGGTCTCCAGGGCATAGGAATCGAGCCGGCATCCATTTGCACCCTCGCCGAGGTGGCCCGACACGTCGAGGCGGTTTCCCGTCGCCAGGTCTTCCAGAATCATGGCGTCGTGCTGCTGACCCTGGCGCGCCTCATTCCATTGCACTGCACCAGCAAGCTTGTAGCCCTGCGCCATCAGATCATGGGCGACTGCTCTCAACATGGCGTCGACCCCATCTCCTTGGCCCGCGTCGTATCCGATTGCGGCAAGTTTCATGGTCAGCAAACCTCCATAGGCGTGCGCAGCCGGTGACCGGGACATTAGCGGACAGCCGGGGCCGCCGCCAGGGCTTCGCGTTTACCCAATTCCCCGATATGCGTATTTGCCCATGGCGGCCTTTTGGTCTATTTACCTGACCAATTGCCCATAACGGCTCGACGGCGCCACGCCGCAATGATGGCCGAGGGAACATCGAGGGGGGAAGCGGAGATGTGGTCACAGGTCTACGATCCGTTCGGCAATATGTTCTTATCGGCGGCCGTGGCCGCCATTCCTGTCTTCGTACTGCTGGGGTCCATCGCGCTCTTCGAGATCAAGGCGCACTACGCGGCAATCCTGGGTTTGATCGCAGCGCTCTGCGTTGCCACATTGGGTTTCGGGATGCCCGCGGAGATGGCCGCGAAAGCGGCCGGTCTAGGTGCCGCCTTTGGACTGATGCCCATCGGCTGGATCATTCTGAACGTCATCTTTCTCTACAACCTGACGAACGAAAAAGGTGACTTCGAGCGCCTGCAGGTTTCGATCCGCAACATTTCAGACGATCGGCGCATCCAACTTTTGTTCATCGCGTTTTCGCTCGGCGCGTTCTTCGAGGGCGCCGCCGGTTTCGGCACGCCTGTCGCGGTGACGGCGGCCATGCTCATCGGGTTGGGATTCTCGCCGCTTGCAGCGTCGGGGTTGTCTCTGATCGCGAACACCGCCCCGGTCGCCTTCGGCGCGCTCGGCACGCCGGTGATCGCGCTTGCGGCCGTCACGGGGCTTGACCTTCTCGAAATCACCGCTCAGGTCGGCCGCCAATTGACGCCATTTTGTATCCTCGTGCCCTTCTGGCTGATCTGGGCGTTCGTCGGCTTCCGCAAGATGTTCGAGGTCTGGCCGCCAATCCTTGTTGCCGGCGTTTCGTTCGCCATTCCTCAGTTCCTGATTTCGAACTACCACGGTCCCTGGCTCGTCAACGTCGTCGCTGCGATCTGCTCGATGTCGGCGCTGGCGCTGTTCCTCAAGTTCTGGCAGCCGGCCAATCCAATGACGGAAATGCCCGATCACCACGCGGCAGAGGGGCATGCTGCGGCTGCGGTTGCGCCCGCGGGCAAAGGCAGCGGCGGCGGCAATGCGCGCGTGTGGGCTCCCTGGATTATCCTCAGCCTCTTCGTGTTCGCCTGGGGAATTCCGCAGGTCAAGGAGGTTTTGAACGGTTGCCCCACTCCGCTCAAGGCCGAGGAGACGCGGTCCGCCGGCACTGAAGCGGCGTGCTCCCTGACCAAGCGCGGCTTCGCGAAGTTTCCGATCGCCGGCCTGAATGAGCAAGTCCAGAAAGTGCCACCGGTCGTGCCCAAGCCCGAGGCCGAAAAGGCCGTTTACACTTTCAACATTCTGTCGGCGACGGGAACGAGCATCTTCCTCGCTGCCATCGTCTCGGCCTTCGTGCTGGGTTACGGCATTCTCGACATCATCAGATTGTACGGGCGCACGCTCTGGATGGTGCGCTATTCGCTGCTCACCATCGCGGCGATGCTCGCCATAGGCTACGTGACGCGCTACTCTGGCACGGATGCCACGATGGGCCTGCTGCTTGCCAACACCGGATTCCTCTATCCCTTCTTCGGCACCATGATCGGCTGGCTCGGTGTGGCGCTGACAGGATCCGACACTGCATCGAACGTACTGTTCGGCGGATTGCAGAAGGTGAGTGCAGAGCAGCTCGGATTGAGCCCGGTGTTGATGGCAGCCGCCAACTCGTCAGGCGGCGTCATGGGCAAGATGATCGACGCGCAGTCCATCGTCGTGGCGTCCACCGCCACCAAATGGTACGGCCACGAGGGTTCGATCCTGAGGTTCGTATTCTTCCATTCGGTGGCGCTGGCCTGCCTCGTCGGTCTTGTCGTCATGGCCCAGGCCTACTTGTAGGTTCTGCGTAAAACGGCTGCCTGTGAAACGCGCCGCAGGCAGCCATAGGCACGAAGGACGCGATCCGCGGCCAATGAGACCTCTTCTGGAGCGGCATGGAACAGTCGGCAGGCAGTTTCGAAACGCGCGCGGTCCGGGCGATCGCGGATGGCGACTTGCAGTCCTCTTTAGGGGCGTTGCGCCGGGGTTTTGTCGGTAATCGCGCCAAGGCGGTCGCAGACTTTCCGGACTTCGAGGCTTTGCGCACCCAGGGCGCCGCGATCAAGGACCATGTCCTGGCCAATCTGGGTGTCTATCTGGAGCGCTATGAAAAGGCCGTGACGTCGCGCGGCGGACAGGTGCACTGGGCGCGCGACGCCAGCGAGGCCTGCAGCATCATTCGCGACATCTGCCGCAAGGCCAACGCGCGCACGGTGACCAAGGGCAAGTCGATGGTCTCCGAGGAGATCGGACTCAACGCCGTGCTCGAGGCCGAAGGCCTTGAGGTTCTGGAGACGGACGCGGGCGAATACATCGTGCAACTGGCGGGCGAGGCGCCAAGTCACATCGTCATGCCGACGGTGCATAAGACCGTGGACCAGATCTCCGAGTTGTTCGCTCAAAAGCATAAGAGCTTCGGGTTTCCGAAAACCAGCGACCCAGCCGAGCTGATCGGGCAGATCCGAAACGTGTTGCGCAGGAAATTCTTCACGGCTGACGTCGGCATCACGGGCGCCAACTTCCTCATTGCCGAGACCGGGTCCAACATCATCGTCACCAACGAGGGCAACGGCGACCTGACATCCACGCTGGCGCGTGTGCATGTCGTGACGGTCGGTATCGAGAAAGTCGTGCCCACGGTGAACGATGCCGTAATCATGCTGCGGCTTCTGGCGCGCAGTGCGCTTGGCATGGAATTCACCACCTACATGAGCTTGCTGAGCGGCAAGAAGCTCGCCGGCGATATCGACGGCCCCGACGAGTACCATGTCGTGCTGATCGACAACGGGCGCACCAAAATGCTCGAAGGCCCGTTCAAGCCCATGCTGCGTTGCATTCGGTGCGGTGCGTGCATGAACCATTGCCCGGTCTACATGTCAGTGGGCGGACACGCCTACACCTGGGTCTATCCCGGCCCCATGGGCGCGGTTCTGACGCCGATGATCGCCGGACACGAGAAGGGCGGGGAGCTGCCGCACGCCTGCACGCTCAACGGACGCTGCCAGCAGGTGTGCCCGGTGAAGATCCCGCTGCCCGATATGCTGCGCCGGCTTCGCCATGAGCAGTGGGAGGCCGGCATGATCTCCGCCACTGCGCGCACCGGACTGGGGGTATGGAGCTGGATGGCGCGCCGCCCGCGCCTCTACAATCTCTTCGCAGGACTTGCGGCACGCGCCATGCACCTCATGGCTGGCAAGCGCGGGCGCATCCGCTCCCTGCCGTTCGGAAATGGCTGGACGCAGGCGCGCGATATGCCGGCGCCGCAAGGCAAGACATTCCATGAGCTTTGGAAAGAGCGTGGAGGCGGGCGATGAGCGGGTCCGCGCGTGATGAGATCCTAAGTCGCGTCAAAAGGGCGTCAGGCGGCGCGGCCGCATGCGAGCGCGCGGATGCGTGGGAGCAGACGCGCCCCCCACCGGTTCGCCCCGCAATACCCGGCGATGTCGCGGCCTACTTTCTGACCAAAGCGGAAACCAACCTCATGTCCATCCGTGAGATTGGCAGTCTCGCAGATGTGCCATCGGCGGTGGCGCAGATTCTCGCACGCGCCAATCTTGCACCCGACATTTCCGTCGCGCCGTCGTTGCGCGACTTGCCTTGGCCAGCAACCATGGAGGTCCGTGACGCCAAGGCGCGCATCGGCGAAAAGCTGACGGTGACGCGCGCCGTTGCGGCAATCGCCGAAACGGGAAGCGTCGTGCTGTGTTCGGGAGACGATGCACCTGGAAGCCTCAACTACGCACCGGAGGTTCACGTCATCGTTCTCGATCGCGCGGACATCACGCCTTATCTCGAGGACGGCCTTGCCAAGGTTAAGGCTACCTATGAGCCGTGGCCGCGCGCAGTCAACGTCGTGTCCGGCCCCTCACGCACGGCCGATGTCGCCGGGATCGTCGTGCGGCCCGCGCACGGGCCAAAGAGCGTGCATCTGCTCATCACTAGCTCCAAGCCATGAAGGGTTCCGGCGCACGTTGCGGCCCTTGGGCTGCGGCGGGTGCAAGACGACGCGGGTTGGATGCCGAAATAGAAATTCCCTATACTACGAAGACCAATGAGAGGCGCCGCCACATGACGAATGTCGAGCCCAAACAGATCCGGCGCCTGCTTGCGGCGAACCGATCCGAGATTGCCACGCGCATATTCCGCGCAGCCACCGAACTCGGCATACGGACGGTGGCCATCTATGCCGAGCACGACAGGCTATCTCTGCACCGCTTCAAGGCCGACCAGGCCTTCATGGTGGGGCACGGCAAGGGGCCGATCGAGGCGTATCTGTCGATCGATGACATCATTCGCGTTGCCGTAGATACCAAGTGCGATGCGATCCATCCCGGCTACGGCTTTCTTTCCGAAAGCCCCGAATTTGCCGAAGCCTGCAAGAAAGCGGGAATTACGTTTATCGGACCTTCTCCGCAGACGATGCGGACCTTGGGCAACAAGGTGGATGCTCGCAACCTCGCCGCCGCAAATGGCGTCCCCGTGATGCCCGCAAGCCCGCCGTTGCCAGATAATCCTGATGAAATCAAGAAAGCCGCTGCCGCCGTGGGCTATCCGGTGATGCTCAAGGCCTCGTGGGGCGGAGGCGGACGCGGGATGCGCGTGGTCGAGAACGAACGGGAGTTGCTTGATGCGGTCATGATCGGACGCCGGGAGGCCAAGGCCGCCTTCGGCAAGGACGACGTCTATCTTGAGAAGCTGATCCGCAATGCGCGCCACGTCGAGGTGCAGATTCTGGGCGACCAGCACGGAAATCTCGTGCATCTGTTCGAGCGCGACTGTTCCATCCAGCGGCGCAACCAGAAACTCATCGAGCGGGCGCCGGCGCCGTACCTCGATGAGCGAACGCGCGCCAGATTGTGCGAATGCGCCCTGGCCCTCGCCAGGGCGACGAGTTATGTGGGCGCGGGCACCGTTGAATTCCTCATTGATGTCGATACAGGCGCCTTCTACTTCATCGAAGTCAATCCGCGCATCCAGGTGGAGCATACGGTGACCGAGGTCGTCACCGGCCTTGATATCGTCAAGGCGCAGATCAAGATTCTGGAAGGTGGCCGGATCGCGCACAAAGGCGCGGACGGGCATTGGGAGACGGGCATTCCGCCCCAGCAGGATATCAGGCTTAACGGCCACGCTATCCAGTGCCGCATCACGACGGAAAACCCGGAGAACAACTTCATTCCGGATTTCGGCCGTATCAGCGCCTATCGCGGCGCCATGGGCTTTGGCATCCGCATCGACGGCGGCACGGCCTTCTCTGGCGCTGTCGTGACACGCTACTACGATCCCCTTCTGGAGAAGCTGACCGCATGGGCAGGGACCACCGACGAGGTGATCGACAGGATGAACCGCGCGCTGCTCGAATACCGCATCCGCGGGGTCGCCACCAATCTCGCATTCCTGCACAACGTGATTGCGCATCCGCGGTTTCGCGCCAACGACTACACGACGCGCTTCATCGATGAGACCCCATCCCTGTTTGATTTTCCCGAGCGGCGCGATCGTGCCACAAAGCTGATGCGGTGGATTGCGGACGTGACGGTCAACGGCCATCCCGAGACGCGAGGACGTCCGCAGCCCCCGGATGATACGAACGTTGCGCTGCCGGCCTTTGCCCAGGCACCCCAGCCCGGCACGCGCCAGACCCTCCAAAAGCTCGGACCGGAAGGGTTCGCAGACTGGATGAAACAGGAAAAGCGCATCCTCATCACGGACACGACGATGCGTGATGCCCATCAGTCGTTGATAGCCACCCGTATGCGGACGCGCGATATCGCCTTGATTGCCGACAGCTATGCCCGTGCCTTGCCGCAGCTGTTCTCGCTGGAGTGTTGGGGCGGCGCGACCTTCGACGTTGCCATGCGTTATCTCCAGGAAGATCCGTGGGAGCGTCTGGCCACGATCCGCGAGGCCGTGCCCAACATTCTCACGCAGATGCTGCTACGGGGCTCCAATGGCGTCGGCTACACGAATTATCCCGACAATGTCGTGCGCTTCTTCGTGCGCCAGGCCGCCGAGGCGGGCATGGACCTGTTTCGCATTTTCGACTGCTTCAATTGGGTCGAGAATATGCGTGTGTCGATCGATGCCGTTCGCGACGCCGGCAAGCTCGCGGAGGGAGCCATCTGCTATACGGGGGATTTCCTTGATCCCAACCGGCCGAAATACACGTTGAAGTACTACGTGGAGTTGGCCAAGGAGCTGCAACGCGCCGGTGTTCACATCCTCGCCATCAAGGACATGGCCGGACTGCTGAAGCCGGCTGCGGCGCGCATTCTCGTCAAGGAGCTGAAGGAGGCCACGGGACTGCCGTTGCACCTGCACACGCACGACACCACGGGAATTTCGGCAGCAACTGTGCTCGCCGCCGTCGACGCCGGGGTCGACGCCGTCGATGCGGCCATGGATTCCATGAGCGGGGGCACTTCCCAGCCGTGTCTCGGCTCGATCGTACAGGCGTTAGCGCGCACTGAGCGCGATGCGGGTCTCGACAGCAGCGCCTTGCGACGGATCAACAGCTACTGGGAAGGCGCGCGGGCGCAGTACGCGCCTTTTGAAAGTGGACAATTGTCGGGCGCCTCGGAAGTCTATCTGCATGAAATGCCAGGCGGGCAATTCACCAACCTCAAGGAGCAGGCCCGCTCGCTCGGCTTTGAAACCCGCTGGGCCGAAGTTGCCAATGCGTACCGCGCGGCTAATGATTTCTTCGGCGACATCATCAAGGTGACGCCGTCATCGAAGGTCGTTGGCGACATGGCGCTGATGATGGTTGCGCAAAACCTGTCACCTAGTGACCTTATGGATTCCAGGCGCGATGTGACGTTTCCCAACTCGGTCATCGAGATGATGCGCGGGGAGCTGGGCCAGCCCCCGGGCGGTTGGCCCGCCGGAGTGCAGGATCGTATCCTGAAGGGAGAAGCGGCCATCACCGGGCGCCCTGGCGCACTGCTGGGCGACACGGATATAGAAAGCGAACGCCAGAGCGCGGAGCGCAAATGCGGCCGCACGATCGACGATTTCGATCTGGCCTCCTACCTCATGTATCCCAAGGTCTTCGCCGACTATGCCGCGACCGCCGCTAAGTACGGACCCGTCTCGGTGCTGCCGACACCCGTGTTTTACGCAGGCATGAAGCCTGGAACCGAGATCACGGTCGATTTGCAGCGCGGCAAGTCCATCATCATTCAGCTTACCGCCATCGGAGAAACGAGACCCGATGGACAGGCGGAAGTGTTCTTTGAGCTGAACGGCCAGCCGCGCGTCATCGTCGTTCCCAATCGCAGCGTCGCCACCACTCTCCAGGCGCGGCGCAGTGCGGAAGAGGGCAATGAAAATCATGTGCCCGCGCCGATGCCGGGCGCCATCGCATCGATCGCGGTCCAAGCCGGGCAATCTGTCAAGACAGGTGACGTCCTGCTGACGATCGAGGCCATGAAGATGGAAACATCCATTCAAGCCCCACGCGACGGCCTCGTGGAGGAAATACTTGTTTCGGCCGGCAATCAGGTCAGCGCCAAGGATCTTCTGATCGTCCTGGGGGCGCCCGGTAGCTAGTGTAGCGCATCTGACGTTTGGTCCCCACGTGCGGCTTGTCTGACAACCAAACGTCAGATGCAAAAGCTACACTAGAACCTTAGAGTTGCTAGTGTTCCTTGTGGCTCCGACATTTGCTCTGATGGTCGCTGCAAGGGGAAGCAAATGTCGGAGCCGGAACACTAGGCTCGCGCAATGAGTTGCCCTCTCGAAAAGGATGGCCAGTCCAGGTAAGCTCGCGGCCAACGGAGCCTAAGGGCGCGACGGCTTGCGCCCGGAGACAGAGAACTGAGCAGGTCTTGATGCTTCCAGAGCATTTCATCCAGGCATCGAACCCGATCGTCGATCCTCGAAACGGCGACGCCGAGGACGATGCATCAAGCACAAAACAGCGAAAGCTGAGTTCCATCGCCGGAAGCATGCTTGCTGAGATAAGCCTGCCGAAGTTCATCATGGCCTGGGTGCTGCTGATCGGGCTCCCAGGCATTTCGCTTGGCATGGCGCCCCTTGCGCTCTCGGCCTGGCTGACGAAGTTCTCCGATAGGGCCGCGGCGCTGTCGGGGATAGGATCTCTGCTGGTCCTCACGATCCTCGCGCTGGCAGGATGGTATGGACTTCGTCCCTTGTTTCGCGTCGTGGAAAGCAATTTCTGGGCGCTGCACGCGCTCGCAATTCAGCCTGTGTATGCCTTGTGCAGGGAAGGCTTAAGCCATGCAGCCGAGAGCTTTCTGGAGCGCGACGCCCTCGAGGCAAACCGTTCCCGCCGGCGGGCTGCCATGGCCGCCATGGGGGGATTGATCGCCTCAGCCCTCGCGCTGTCGGTCGTGGCCGTGGTCTGGCCATATACCCGCTGGTCCGCGACGTTTGCAGAGTTGTCGGCGCCGACTCGACTGATCGTTCCGGCACTGGCCAATGCCGCAGCCATTGTCGCCATGTATTCGGCGGTCGCCTCGATCGTTTGGGGTTTCAACGATGCGCTGATGGATCAGCCGCAAAACCTCGCCGCATTCGATGATCGATCCACGGCAACGAGAACGTGGCGCGTGGCGCACCTCTCGGACATCCATGCGGTCGCCGAACGCTATGGCTTTCGCATCGAGAGCGGTCGCGCAGGCCCGCGCGGAAACGACGTGCTTGCGCGCGTTCTCATGCAGCTGGATGCTATCCACAAGTCAAACCCGCTTGATGTGGTTCTGATAAGCGGCGATATGACGGATGCGGGCCGGTCGACCGAATGGGCGGAGTTTCTCGATCAGATTTCAAGCTATCCTGCGCTGGCTGAGCGCACGCTCATTCTGCCGGGCAATCACGATCTCAACGTGGTCGATCGCGCCAATCCTGCCCGGCTGGAATTGCCAAACAGCCCGCACAAACCGCTTCGCCAGATGCGTACGCTCTCTGCGATGGAGGTCCTTCAAGGCGCGCGCGCCCATGTCGTCGATCGCGGGAAGGGCCAGGTCGGGACCACGCTGACTGAAATGCTCAAACCGCACCGGGATCTGATCGCGGCGTTCTCAGACAGCCCCCGCTATCGTCAGTCGAGGGAACTGTCGCGGCTTTGGGTCGAATGCTTTCCGCTTATCGTTCCGCCTCCATCCGGCGACGGCATCGGATTGATCATTCTGAACTCCAATGCAGAGACGAACTTTTCCTTCACCAATGCGCTTGGGATCGTGGCGGCGGAGGACGTTCGAGCGGCGCTGGAAATAATCGGTCAGTATCCGAATGCAGGGTGGATCGTCGCGCTCCATCATCATCTGATGGAGTATCCCATGCCGGTGAAGGCGTTTTCAGAGCGGATAGGAACGGCGCTTATCAATGGAAGCTGGTTTGTTCGCGCTTTGAAGCCGGTCGCGCACCGTGTGGTGGTGATGCATGGACATCGGCATATCGACTGGATGGGGAGCACGGGTGCACTGAAGGTCGTCTCGGCGCCATCGCCCGTCATGGGATCAGGCAAGGACTGTGACCCCTACTTTTACATTCACAACCTGACCGTCGGACAAGCTGGCCGCATAAACCTGTTGCCGCCCGACCGGATTGACGTCGGCGAGGGCGTGTCACTCTCATCTCAGGGGGCTTAAACCTGTGCCTGTGTGCCATTGCACGGGCGTAGCATTAATCCCCTGGTCTCTTCGCTGGCCGAGTTTTATAATGATAGACTAGCAAGAAATTATCGTATCGTTTTCAGATATTACGAGCGATCCAATGAAAGACACCGATCTCGTTCGAATGGCCAATCAGATCACAACCTTCTTCGAGGTTTATCCCAAGTCGGACGCGCTAGATGGCATCGCAAAGCACATCCATAATTCATGGGAGCCGAGGATGCGTAACGCCATGAAAGCCATCGTCGATGCTGGGGGCGAAGGTCTGAAGCCGCTCTGTCTTGAGGCCATGCGGGACTATTTCAAGGGCCCAAAATCCGATGGACGGCCCGTCATCGTCAATCCAAGCAAGCTTGCGCCTGTGGGAGGCGAGCCGAGTTTTGCCGATGGCGGGGGCGACGGGTGATACGAGCGTGGTGCCAGAGCGAATATCCGCGTCGCCGCCCGTCACGCCGATCTTGCGGGGCAGCTCGGTGGGACGCGATGTGCCTCCCGGCGCGCCAAGCGAAATGAAGACGCCGCCCAAAAGGGTTTGCAGAACCATCGGTGTTCTTGATTAAATGGTGGGCGGTATAGGGATTGAACCTATGACCCCACGCGTGTGAAGCGTGTGCTCTACCGCTGAGCTAACCGCCCGACCTAACGAGAACGGCCCTTATGGAAGCGCTCCGCCTTTGCTGTCAAGTCCGCCCGTCTTGAGGGGAAGGACCCAAGGGGGGTTAGGCCCGCTGAATAAGAAACCGGAAGGTGCCGTCCTGCTCGGACGTATCGACCAGTGTATGTCCCGTGGCTCTGCAGAACGCCACGAAATCCTTGGGCGCCGCGGGATCGGTAGCCACGATTTCAAGCACCGTCCCTTGGGCCATTTCTGCAAGCGCCTTTTTTGCCTTCAGTATGGGGATTGGGCAGGTTAGCCCTGTTGTATCGAGACTGCGGTCGGCCACGGTATACTTTTCTTCCCCGGAAACGTTGGTGATTGCCCGCCACTTGAGAAGCCCAGATGTAGGCGAAGGGCGCCCGGCGCTCAACCCTTTATGATCGCGAATGAGGGTGTACTTCAACCTTATGCGGGTTGCGTCTGCGGGGCTCAAGTGCAACGTTTTGGCGCAAATGACGCGAATCTGGCCATCTATCTATCGTTGGCTGGGGCGCGTTGGGATAAGGAGTCGTGCCGTTGTGATTTTGGGGGAAATTTCGCAGGGGGCTGCCTGCATTGTCGAGGGGCAGTCCAAGGCGCGGCATCCGGCAAAACCTTGAAGAACACGTGTCGAGAATGACGGTCTCATCCGGGGGCCAGAGCAAGAGTGGGGCTAGAGCCGAAATGGGGGTGCCGCAACAGCCGAAGGAGGAGCGCCGCTCCTTTTTGTTTTCATTCGGCATCGACAAGCTTGGGCTTGTTGCGCTCAGGGCGCCCTACGTTTCTGCTGTCATTATTGCGCTGTTGACCGTGCTCGCCGTCCTTGGTGTCTCCAAACTCAAGGTCGACGACAGTCTGTCGGAGCTGTTCCGCACCAATACCGAAGAATTCCGCCGCTACGAGGAAATCGACCATCGCTTCCCCTCCAGCGAGTACGACGTGCTGGTCGTGGTGGAGGGTCAAAATCTCCTCACGCGCGAGGGCCTGCATGCCTTCTCCAACGCAGCAATGGAGCTGCAACTTGTTGATGGCGTCAGCGGGCTTGTTTCCATGCTGTCCGCCCGTGGCAAGCCTGATGAGTCTGGTTATGCGCCGCCGATCGTACCTGACGAGCTGCCCGAGGGGCAGGCGTTCGATGCAGTGGTCCAGCAGATCAGATCCAACGACATCGTGAAGGGCAAGTTTCTGTCTGACGACGGGCAGCTCGCGCTCATCGTGCTTGCGCTTGACCGCAAGGTGGTCGCCGAACTGACGCCGAAAGCCGTCATCGGCAACATCAAGGACGCGGCGGAAAAGGAACTCGCATCCGCGAATTTGTCGGCGAAGCTGACGGGCGCGCCCGTCATGCAGCTCGAAATCCGCAATGCGGTGGAGCGCGACAGGCTCGTTTACAACGGCCTTGGCTTCCTCGCCGGTTTTGTCATGGCCTACCTGTTCTTCCGGCGCTTGTCCTTGACCCTGATCGCGGTGTTGGGTCCAACGATTGCGATCCTTTGGACGCTGGGTGTTCTGGGAGGGCTCGACTTCCGGCTGAACCTGTTCATCAACGTCATCACGCCCCTGATCCTGGTATCGGGTTTTTCCGATTCGATGCACCTGGTGTTCGCAATCCGCCGTGAGATCATGGCCGGAACCGGCCGGCTGGAAGCCGCCCGCATGGCCGTGCGCGATGTTGCGCCCGCTTGTCTGCTGACCGCCATGAACGCCGCGCTTGCGCTCGCATCGTTCTCGCTGGCGCAGTCGGCATTGATCCGCACCTTCGGCGTTGCCGCGCTGCTGGCTGTAGCGATTTCCTATATTGCCGTCGCCGTGGTCGTTCCGACGCTGGCAGCATTGCTGATTGCCAAGGAAACCGGGCCGCCGATCGCCCACCCGGAGGACACAGGCGGCGGCATCGGCTGGCTTTACCGCGTTACGACCGCCATCGTGGGCCATGTGATCCGCTATCCGCTGCTTTACACGCTCGCCGGACTCATCGCGGTCATCTCATCAGGCTGGGCCTATTCGCAGCTCGTGCCCATGTACCGTCTTGCCGATCAGGTACCAGACAAGGAGCAGGCGCTCGACGCCACGGGCCGCCTCGACCAGAAGCTCACCGGGGCCAACCCCGTCCATGTCATGATCAGCTGGGGTAACAAGACCGGCAAGGGCACGGTGGATGCGTCACTCTACGATCCCCAGACACTGTCTGCGATCTCCGACGCACACGCGGTGGTCGAGCAGAAGGCTGGGCTTGGCAACACGTGGTCGCTCGATAGCCTGCGGCGCTGGTTGCGCGAGGCGGGCGATGACCGCATCGAGACCGTGCAAAAATATGTGGGACTGCTGCCCGGACATCTGGTGCGCCGCTTCATCTCGGTGAACGAGAAGGCCGTGCTGGTGACGGCGCGCCTGCCGGATATCGATGCGAGCCAGGTTCTGCCCGTTGTTGAGAAGCTCGATCGCGAACTCGACAGGGTCCGTGAGGCGCACCCCGGCTATGACATCATCGTGACCGGACTTCCCGCCATCGCCGCGCGCAACTCGGCTCGGCTGATCGACGAGCTGAACTGGGGCCTCGTGGGCGACATGTTCGTGATCTTCATATTTCTGGGTATCGTGCTGCGCTCCGTGCTGCCGGGGGTCACCAGCATTCTGCCGTCGCTCTTTCCGATCTTTGCGACCGGGTCGCTGTTGTGGCTCGCAGGGGAGGGGTTGCAGTTTGCCTCCATCATCGCAATCACAGTGGCTTTCTCGCTTGCGATCGATTCAACCATCCACTTCCTCAATCGTTTCCGGCTCGAGGAAGACAAGCTGGGCGGCGGGCGCGGCAGCGAGATCGACGCACTGAAGAACACCGTGCATCACATCGGTCCGGCAGTGGTTTTGACGACGATGGTGCTGGCGCTGGGGCTCGGCGTCACCATGTTGTCGGATTTGCCCTCGCTGCGCCGCTTCGGACAGCTGACGGCGGTTTGCCTCGCGTCCTCGCTTTTCGCGCAACTCGTCATCCTGCCGGCTACAATCGCGCTTTACCGGCGGTACTTCCCGCGCAAACCTGAACGGGCTGACACACGAGACGCAGCGGGAGCGGCGCCCATCAGGTCGCCTTGAGCAGCCCGCAACGAAGCGGTACGATCCTTCGTTCTCAGTTGCTAAACAGGAGCCCCCCATGGCCAAGAAGCTGATCGTCATCATGGCCAACACGGACCCGGGCCGCGTGGAGGAGCTGGGCGCGCCGATCTTCCAGGCCTCGGTTGCCGCTGCCATGGGGTATGAGGTGGAGGTCATATGCACCGCCGGCGCCACGCGGCTGATGCGCAAGGGTGTCGCCGCCGGCCTCAAGCAGCGCGCGGACGCAACCAAGTCGATCTACGACTTCATCAAGGAAGCCCATGACGCAGGCGTGAAGTTCTATTGCTGCTCGCCCGGGCTCGATCTGTTTGACATGCACAAGGAGGATCTGATTCCCGAGTGCAACGGCATCGTCGGAGCAGCGCATTTCATCGAGGACATCATGACCGGCGAAAGCCGGGTTCTGACCTATTAACGACTGGCCCTCACCTGTCCGCGACATCCTCTCGCGCCTGGAAGTGGAACTGTAGGATCGCAAAGCGCCTAGAGCCGTTCCGGTTTTGATGGAATCGGGGAACGGCTCCAGGTTTTTGGTTTGTCGTGCTTCTTATCGGAAATCCGGTTCCCACTTTTCCGCAAAGCACTCTAAGCCGCGCGAAACAGGCGCGCAGCCTCGTCGCATTCAAACAGATAGAGCAGCGTGCGCAGGGCTTGTCCGCGCGGCGAGACGAGATCGGGATCGGTCGTCAAGATAAGCTGGGCATCATCCCGCGCGGCGGCCAGGAGCATGTCGAAACCTGGAACCTCCGCGACACGAAATCCCGGCATTCCGCTCTGGCGCGAGCCCAGCATCTCCCCGCCCCCCCGCAGCTCCAGATCCTTCTCGGCGATAAGAAAACCGTCCTCGGTCTTCTCCATCATTTCAAGACGCGCCTTGGCCGTCTCGCCGAGCGGCTCCTTGTAGAGCAGCATGCAGAAGCTCTCGCGCGCGCCGCGACCGACCCGTCCGCGCAGCTGGTGAAGCTGCGCAAGGCCGAAGCGCTCGGCGTGCTCGATCACCATGATGTTGGCATTTGGCACGTTGACGCCGACTTCGATCACCGTGGTGGCCACAAGGATCTTCAACCTGTTGGCAGCGAATGCCGCCATTGTTTCGTCCTTGTCGGTGCCGGCCATGGCCCCGTGGAGAAGCCCGACGGTATCGCCGAATATCTGCTTCAAGTGCGCGTGGCGCTCCTCCGCCGCGGCCAGCTCGGACACATCGGAAGTTTCGATCAGCGGGCAGACCCAGTAAACCTGCGCGCCTTCCGCCAACTGCACACGCAGCCGCTCGATCAGCCGCTCCATGGCATCGATGGGGATAGCCTTGGTGACGACGGGCTTGCGTCCTGCAGGCTTTTCGGTGAGGCGCGAAACGTCGAGATCGCCGTAATGCGTCATCAGCAGCGTGCGCGGTATCGGCGTTGCCGTCATCACGAGCACGTTGGTCGCGCCGCCCGCACCCTTGGCCTGCAATGCCAGACGCTGATGCACGCCAAAGCGGTGCTGCTCGTCGATAACGGCGAATGCCAGATCCTTGAAGACGACGTCGGATTGAAACAGCGCGTGCGTGCCGACCAGGATGTCAATGTCGCCCGCCACAAGGTGTTTCAAGGTCTCCTCGCGTCCCTTTCCCTTTTCGCGTCCTGTGAGAAGTCCGACGCGCAGCCCCGCCGCCTCTGCAAGGGGCGCGATGGTTTCCATATGCTGGCGTGCGAGAACTTCGGTCGGCGCCATGAGGGCGGACTGCGCGCCGGCCTCGACCGCGACCGCCATGCTCATCAATGCGACCGCCGTTTTGCCCGAGCCCACGTCCCCTTGCAGAAGGCGCAACATACGGTGCGGAGCCGCAAGATCCGCCGCAATCTCTTTGAGGGCATTGATTTGTGAGTTGGTGAGCTTGAACGGCAGGGCCGCGACGAGGCGCTTTCGGATGTGCCCATCGCCCGTGACGGGGCGTCCAGGTTGGGCTTTCATGTTGAGTCGCACCAGCCCCAGTGCGAGTTGCCCGGCGAGCAGTTCGTCATAGGCGAGCCGCTGACGCGGCAGGGCTGCTGGCGAGATGTCGTCGGGCTCCTGCGGTTTGTGGAGCCGTGCCAGTGCGTCCGTGAAGCCCATCCACCCGCGTGCCTGCAACCAGCCCTTGTCCTGCCACTCGGCAAGGTCGGGCATACGCTCGACAGCATGACGCGCGGCTTTCTGGAGGACCTTGCCGGACAGCCCAGCGGTCAGCGGGTAAACAGGCTCGAGCATCGGCATGTCGCCACGAGCTGCGGGCGCCACGATGTAATCGGGGTGAGACATCTGCAAGGTCTCGCCATAACGCTCGATGCGTCCCGACACATAGCGGATTTCGCCGATCGGCAATTGGCTCTCGACGAACTTGCGTTCCGCGTGGAAGAAGACGAGGTCGAGGCGTGCGGTATCGTCTTCACAGGTGACTTTGTAAGGGACTTTGCTATTGCCGCGCG
Source organism: Hyphomicrobium sp. (assembly GCA_016793445.1). Lineage (GTDB taxonomy): Bacteria > Pseudomonadota > Alphaproteobacteria > Rhizobiales > Hyphomicrobiaceae > Hyphomicrobium_B. The sequence goes on from JAEUME010000018.1 coordinate 401,296, forward strand.
GCGGCGCCTTGTGTTTGAGGACGCGCACCTTGAGCGTGACGATCGTGCCGGGCACCGCGTCGCGCACCAGCGGCTCGGCGCGCCGGTCGATCACGCCGGCCGGCAGATGCCAGAGTAGATCGAGCACGCGCGGCTCCGCGATTTGCGGGGGCAGCTCCAGGCATTTTTTCAAGAGCTCGATCGTGCGCGGACCAATCCCCCCTAAGGTCCGGGCGGAGGAAAACAGCGGATTGAGCGCTGAAGGACGCATGGCAGGTGCTACCGGACCCGGCCTGAGGCACGGCGTGCGGCCAGCGCGCGTTCAGTCGCGGCAAAATGCGTCGTCATGGCGAAAGTTGCTGTTCTCGTTTGCGCATTCTGCCCGTGGCGCTATACCAACTCCGGCAGGGGCGCAAGGGTGGCCGCTTGCACGGGTACAGTCAAGCGACTGCTCTCGTTCCGCCGACGTCGCGGACAAGACGAACGCAGTAATAAAGAACGCACAGAACTTAAAGAACATGACGGACGACGTCGAGACGCGCCGCCGCCGGGCGCTCTATAGAGCCATGCATCGGGGCACCAAGGAAATGGATCATCTGGTCGGGCGGTATGCGGATGCGTACCTGCCCGCGATGACGCTGGATGGCCTGGCGCATTTCGAGCGCTTTCTGGCGCTGCCCGATCCGCTGCTGCAGGGATGGTTCTTCGGGACGCAGCCCGTGGGCTCGCCTGAGTTCGATGGGCTGGTGCGTGAAATGCGCCGCTTCCACGGTCTTGAAGACCGGTCGTGAACCGGCGCTGGGTGAATGAAGAATGAGTAAGGAACACGGCGCGCGCACCATCGTCTCAGGCGTTCCGGAAGGCCTCGATGCCAGGGTCGTCGCGGACCTTGCGCTCGCGGCCGGCCGCGAAGGCGGACCAAAGCTTCACATCCACGTCGCGCGTGATGACAGGCGAATGGACCAGCTTGAAGCGGGGCTTGCGTTCTTCGCGCCTCAGCTCAAAGTCATTTCTTTTCCAGCCTGGGATACGGTTCCCTATGACCGCGTCGGCCCTAATGCGGAACTCGTCGCCAAGCGCATCACGGCATTAGGCCGCCTGGTCATCGGGTCACTTAAGGAACCCTCCGTCATTGTGACGACGGTCAATGCTGTTCTCCAACGGTTGCCGCCGCGCGCATTCGTCCGCGGTGCGTTCAAGCCCATCGCGCCGGGCCAGCGCCTCGATATGGGCGAACTGCAGCGCCGGCTGGAACAGTATGGATTCCAGCGCTCCAGCACGGTGATGGAACCGGGCGAGTACGCCGTGCGCGGCGGTATTCTCGATCTCTTTCCGCCAGGGCGCATCAATCCCGTCCGTCTCGATTTCTTTGGCGACACGCTGGAGAGCATCAAGGCCTTCGATGCGCAAACGCAGCGCTCCATGAAGCCCGTGCAGAAGTTCGCGCTGATGCCGGTTTCGGAGGTGGCCTTCGGCGAGAGCGCAACGGCACTGTTTCGCACACGCTATGTCGAATTGTTCGGCGGCGCGACGGGCGATGATCCGCTTTACGAGGCCGTCAGCAGCGGGCGGCGCTACCAAGGCCAGGAACACTGGCTGCCGTTTTTCCATCCTGCGCTGGAGACGCTGTTTGATTACGCGCCCAATGCCGGCATCAGTTTCGATCACATGTCGGATGAGGCGATCGAACAGCGGTTCCGGCAGATTCAGGAGCACTATGAGGCGCGTGTCGACAGCCTCGAAGGCCAGCGCTTTGGCGCGCCGCCGTACAAGCCCGTGCCGCCCGACCGGATGTTCCTCGACGGCAAGGATTGGGCGCGGGCTCTTGAGCCGCGTGCGATCACCCGGCTGACGCCGTTCGACGATCCTTCCGCCGCCAAAGTGTATGCCATGCAAGGCCGCCAGGGACGGACCTTTGCTGCGGAGCGCGCCGATCCGGACGCCAATGTGTTCGACGCCGTCGTGCGCCACATCGCCGGCCTTCAGGCAGCGTCGCGGCGGGTGGTCCTTGCCGCCTGGACCACGGGCGCGCGCGAGCGGCTTCAGTCGCTGTTGCTGGATCATGGTCTGAAGGACGCAGCGAAGGTCGAGAGCTTCACCGATGTTCTGGCATTGAAGCCGGGCGTCACGGCCTTCGCCGTGCTTGGCCTGGAGCAGGGCTTCGAGGCTCCCGGCTTCGCGGTCATCGCGGAGCAGGACATCCTGGGCGATCGCCTGGTCCGCCAGAGAAAGCGCCAACGCAAGGCGGCCGACGTCTTGACCGAGGCGACGAGCCTGTCGATCGGCGATCTCGTCGTGCATGCCGACCACGGAATCGGCCGCTTCGCCGGTCTGCAGATCATCACAGCGCTCGGTGCGCCGCACGACTGTCTGGAGCTGCACTACGCCGGCGGTGACAAGCTGTTCCTGCCGGTCGAGAATATCGAGCTCCTGACGCGTTACGGCGCAGACGAAGGCGATGCGCAACTCGACAGGCTGGGCGGTGTCGCCTGGCAAACCCGCAAAGCGAGGCTGAAGAAGCGTCTGCGGGAGATCGCCAACGAGCTGATCAAGATCGCGGCGCTGCGCCAGTTGCGCGAAGCTCCCGTGCTGCAAGCACCGGTGGGAGCGCTGGACGAATTCGTTGCCCGCTTCCCCTATGAAGAGACCGAGGATCAGGCCACCAGCATCGATGCGGTGATCGAGGATCTGGGGTCAGGCAAGCCCATGGACCGGCTGGTGTGCGGCGACGTCGGTTTCGGCAAGACGGAAGTGGCTCTGAGGGCTGCCTTCGTTGCCGCCATGAACGGTCTTCAAGTCGCCGTTGTCGTGCCAACGACGCTGCTGGCGCGTCAGCATTTCCGCACCTTTTCCGATCGCTTCAAGGGGCTGCCGGTGAAAGTGGCGCAAGCCTCCCGGATGGTGCCGCCAAAGGATCTCGCCGAGGTGAAGGCCGGCATCAAGTCCGGCAGCGTCGATATCGTTATCGGAACGCACGCCCTGCTGGGCAAGCAGATCGAGTTCGCGCGCCTGGGGCTGCTCATCATCGACGAGGAGCAGCATTTCGGCGTCAATCACAAAGAGCGCCTGAAGAAGATGCGCGAGGATGTGCACGTGCTGACGCTGTCGGCCACGCCCATTCCCAGAACGCTCCAGCTTGCATTGACCGGAGTGCGCGAGCTTTCGCTGATTACCACGCCGCCCGTCGACCGCCTCGCGGTGCGCACGTTCATTTCGCCCTTCGATCCGGTGATCCTGAAAGAGGCGCTGCGGCGCGAGCGGTTCCGTGGCGGCCAGACGTTCTACGTCGCCCCGCGCATCTCCGATCTCGACGACGTGGCCGAGTTCCTGCGCGAAACGGTGCCCGATCTCACGTTCGCCCGCGCCACCGGCCAGATGACTCCGACCGAACTGGAAGACGTCATGACGGCCTTTTACGAAGGCAAGTACGACATTCTGCTGTCCACCGCGATCGTGGAGTCTGGCCTCGACGTGCCGAACGCGAACACGCTCGTCGTGCACCGCGCCGACATGTTCGGCCTTGCCCAGCTCTACCAGTTGCGTGGCAGGGTGGGACGCTCCAAGACGCGCGCCTATGCCTATTTCACCACCCCGCCGGGACAGAAGCTGACAGAGGGCGCGGAAAAGCGCCTCAAGGTCCTCCAATCGCTCGATACGCTCGGCGCGGGCTTCTCGCTTGCCTCCCACGATCTCGACATCCGCGGCGCGGGCAACCTGCTCGGCGAGGAGCAATCGGGCCATATCCGGGAGGTCGGGTTCGAGCTTTATCAGTCCATGCTGGAGGAAGCCGTTGCGGCCATGAAGGGTGGCGATCTTGAGGAAGCAGCCGACAAGTGGAGCCCCGAGATCCAACTCGGCATGTCGATCCTCATTCCCGAGACCTACGTGACCGACCTGCAATTGCGCCTTGGCTTGTATCGCCGTTTGGCGACGCTGGAAAATCGTGCCGAAATAGATGCCTTTGCAGCCGAGCTTGTCGATCGCTTCGGCGAGATGCCCGAAGAGGTACGCCATCTGCTCGACGTCATGGAGGTCAAGGGGCTCTGCCGGGCGGCCGGCATCTCCAAGATCGACGCAGGCTCCAAGGGGGCGGTCATTACGCTCTATCGCAACACGTTCGCCAATCCTGAAGGATTGATTCAGCTGGTCCAGACCTCGCGAGGAGCATTGAAGGTGATGCCCGACCAGCGCCTCGTGCAGCGGGCAGAGTGGGATATGCCGGAAGCCCGGCTCAAAGGTATGCGCGCCCTCGTGCAGCAGTTTGCAGACCTGGCGACGAAAGCAAAAAAGGCAGCCTGAAGGGCAGCCTTTCCCCTAATTACTTGCGCTTTTGAGCGTGCTTCAGGTTGTGCGCGAGGACGGCTCGTTAGCCGCGCGGGCGATTTCCAGCATTTGGTAGAGCGAGCTGGATGGTCTGGCGGCCATATCAGGCAAGGGCTCTGGCCGGGCAAAAAGCTCGGTCAGGCTGGCTTCGGCCAACTGCGAAAACGACCCCGCAGGCGCGACAAGGCCGGACGCGGCTGCAGTTTCGTTATCCTGCGCATGCAGGGTTCCCGTGACGCGCGCGCCTTCTTCCGCCGCGAAGCTTTCGTGGAATATCTCGCAATCGACCACGGCGGTCTTTTCCAGACGGACACGCTTGGTGTGTATGGTGCCTCGCGCTGTGCCGCGAATGACGACCTCTTGGGCGCTGATGCCGCCTTCGACGGTGGCGTTCTTGTCAATGATGAGAATGCGGCAGTGCACGTTGCCATGCACGCGGCCCTTCACGAGAATGTCCCCTTCGCTCTCAAGATCGCCGCGCATCGTCAGCCACTCGTCGATCATCGAGTAGGCGTCCTTGGGCGCGCTGGTGACGGAGCAATCCTTACGGCCACGTGCCGTCATGAATTGCTGGGTCTCGGAAGAGGGCGCAGACGCCGGCGGAAGGCGCGGGCCGGACTCGGAGCTGGTGTCGGTTTTCCAGGCGGTGAACATATCGGCTCGAAGAATCTAAGGTGCCATTTTTGCGCCGGGCGCTTATCAGCCGACGATACGGACGCGGGCGTGAAGAAAGTTTTAACCAGGCGGCAGAACGCAGATTAAATGCTTCTTAAATGTTCAGACGGGCGGCGCGTGTGCCCTCAGGGCGGCAAGAGCGTTGCGCTTGACCTTGCCGTTGGGGGTGCGCGGCAAGGAGTCGATGAAGACGACTTCGCGCGGGCATTTGTAGACGGCAAGGTGTTCGCCCGCGAAAGTCTTCACACTATCGGCATCGAGCGAGGCGCCGGGCTTCTTGACGATGAACGCGCCGATCACCGAAACATCGGGGCGGACCTGAACCTCGGTGCACGCGACCTCCGCCACGCCTGGGCACCGCGCAAGGGCAGCCTCCACCTCCTGGGGCGCGACCCGGTAGCCGAGCGCCTTCATGATGTCGTTGGCCCGGCCCGTGTGTGCGATGTAGCCGTCAGCATCCATGATGCCGAGGTCGCCGCCAAGGAACCATGCGCCGCGAAAAACTTCTGCTTCCTCGCCGGGTCGCTTCCAGTAACCGAGCATCAAGCCGGGGTCGGATCGGTGCACGGCGATGAGCCCTTCCTCTCCGGCAGGCAGCGGTGTCTCGCCGTCCTCCACGGGCAATATGGCGACGCGCCGCCCGGCCTGCGGTTTCCCGGCCGTTCCGGGGCGGCGGGGGACGGCGGGGCTTGTCGAAATGTAGGTTGAGATCTCGCTCATGCCGAGCGCCTCGTAGAGTTCCAGCCCGGTCCGTTCGTGCCAGGTAACAAACAGGTCCTCAGGAGGCTTCTCGCCGGCAATGAGAGCGTGACGCAAGGAACCCAAAGCGATGTGACCGGGCGGCGCGTATTTGAGAATCTGGCGGATCACGCTCGGCACCGCTGCAAAGAGCGTGGCCTGCGTGGCCCTGATGAGGGCGGGCCAGATCTCAGGGCTCTTTTCGCCCTCGAAGATCAGCGCCGTCGCGCCATTGGCCCAGGGGTCGATGAGCCCGGTGCCGAGCGTGTAGGTCCAGTTGAAGGCGCCTGCATGCAGCATCCGGTCATCGCTCGTGATGGCGTACCAGCTCTGGTAGGTGGGCGAGCGGCCTAGTCCGACGCGATGGGCGTGGACGACGCCCTTTGGCCGCGCCGTCGTTCCGGACGTGTAAAGCAGATAAGCGGGGTCGTTGGCCGCCGTGCTTGCATAGCGGGCGCGCCTGGGGTGGCGGATCAGGTCGCGCACCTCGTTTTCGGTCAGCACGCGGATGCCAGCCGGGATGTCGCCGCGTGGAAGGTGTTCAGCCAGCGCCACGCCGTGGGCCTCGCTGTCGGCCAGCAGGAACGAGGCTTCTTCGGCTGTGAGTTGGCTCGACGCCGGAATCGCAACGATCCCCGCCGCGACGGCCGCAAGGAACAGGATCGGGAACGTGCTGGTGTTGTCGAGGCGGATCAGCAGCCGGTCGCCTGGTTTGAATCCGGCATCGAGGAGGCCCCCAGCAACGCGCAGCACGCAATCCTCGAACGCCGCAAAAGTCCACCGTTCGCTGGCCTCTCCCGTCTGCGCGTTACGAACGACAACGAGGGCGTCCTTGCCGGGCGTCTGCGCAGCGGCTTCGGCAAGGCAATATTCTGCGAGGTTCAATCGAGCCGGGATAGCAACGGTCATTTTTGTTCTTCTATCCACCACGTGTCGAGCGCGTAGCCGAACAGAGGTGTTTTTGCGGGGTATTTGAGGCGCGCCCAATGGGCCACCCATTGATTGGGAACATAGAACATGGGCACCACGTAATCGCCGGACAGGAGGACACGGTCAAGTGCCCGCACCGCGGAGATGAACTCGTCCTTGCCATCGGCCGCCAGCATCGCTTCTATCATAGCGTCGGCGGCTTTGTTTTGAACGCCCGCGAAATTGTAGGTGGCAGGGGCTGTGGCGCTGGCAGAGGACCAGCGAAAGAGCTGCTCGTTGCCGGGCGACAGCGAAGAGGGCCAGGTAGTCTGGATCATGTCGTAGTCGTAGCTGTTCAACCGGCGCTGATATTGCGCGCTGTCGATGACACGCACGCGCGCCTCGATGCCGAGGGGGGCGAGGCTGCGTGCGTAGGCGGCCAGAAGCGCTTCCTGAGCCTGGTTGTAAGCCAGGATCTCGAAACGAAAAGGCTTCCCGGTCGCCGTGTCGACAAGGGTGCCATCGCGCAGTTCGTAGCCGGCTGCCTTAAAAAGCTCAAAGGCGCGTCGCTGGTTGGCGCGGTTCTGCCCTGAGCCGTCGCTCTCGGGAAACTTGAATGTGCCTTCCAGTATCTCCGGCTTCACCTTGTCCATGAAGGAGGCGAGCAGGGATCGTTCGCGTGCATCGGCCGGCTTACCGGCACTCGAGAGATACGAGCGTTCGAAGTAGCTTTGGGTTCGGCGGTAGAGGCCATTGTAGAGCGTGCGGTTGATCCATTCGAAGTCGAACAGGGTAATCAGCGCCTCACGCGCGGACGGGTTTTTGAAAACCTCTCTGCGGGTGTTGAAGACGAGGGCGGTCATGCCTGCAGGCAGGCCGATGTCGAAGGCGCTCTTGATGATGCGCCCATCCCGCACGGCGGGAAATTCGTAACCGTCCGCCCACTTGGAGGGATCTTCCTCAAGGCGCAGATCGAGCAACCCGCTCTTGAAGGCTTCGAACATGGCCGAGCCCTCCCGATAGTAGTCGAACCGGATCTCCTCGAAATTGAAGCGGCCGCGACTGACCGGTTCATCCTTGGCCCAGTAATCGGCATCGCGCGTGTAGGTCAGGGAGCGGCCTGGATCGATGCGCGAGAGAACATAGGGGCCCGACCCCACCAGGGCTTTCAGCGTTGTCTGTTCGAAGGTGGCCGCATCCGTCGCGGCCTTCGAAATGACCGGCATCAACCCCAGGATCAGGGGCAATTCGCGGTCGCTTGCGTCTGCAAACGTGAAGCGCACCTGACGTTCGGAAAGACGTTCGGCAGCGACGACTTTAGCGAAATACGTGCGATGGTTCGGCCGTCCCTTGGTCTTGAGCATCTCGAAAGAGAACAACACATCGTCCGCTGTGACGGGCGTGCGGTCGGAGAAGCGCGCCTTGGGGTTCAAGGTGAAGGTCACGCTTTTCCGGTCGTCGGCGATGTCGATGGTGTCTGCTATGAGGCCGTGCAACGTAAAGGGTTCATTGAGGTCACGCGCCATCAGCGTCTCGATGGAGAATTCGCGGACGCCCGCCCCCTGCTCGCCCTTGATGACGAGCGGATTGACGGTGTCGAAGCTTCCCAGATACCCGAGCTTGATCCGCCCGCCCTTGGGGGCATCGGGGTTCACATACGACAGGTTTGGAAACGCCGGCGCGATGTCGGGCAGGCCATGCATGGCGACCGAGGCGCGCGGCTCAGCCAGCGCAACGCCAAACACACCGAAAAATGCTAGCAGAGTTAAAATCGTAAGGCGCATCTGGTTGGGTCCAGTGGGAGTTATCCAGGCTGATTATCACAAAGAAATCCTGCACCTGTGGCCTTTCGCAGGCACCGGTTGAAAAGCTGGACGGCTCTCAGGCGGGAATTTTTCCAGCCTGTCGCAGTGGCGCGATTGTCACGAACATCGCCTGGGCCTTGCGTCCTCCCCCGCCTTCCAATACGGCCGTCACGGGATTGCCGCAATCCGAGCCTTACTGCCCAACCTTGAAGGCGCCTTGAAAGCGCTGGGCCCGTGCCGAAGGCTTATGGCGGGTTGAGAGGGGATGGAGCCGGGATCAGTCCACTGGCTCGCAAGCACAAGGAATTTTGACTTCATGACAAACGCTGTTTTGCGCATCGGTGGGGCCATGGCCCTTGCAGCACTCGTTTCCGCGTCGCCGGCCCTGGCCCAAGAGAATGCAGCTCCGGCCACAAAGCCTGCAGCCACCAAGCCTGCGGCGGCGAAGCCTGCCGCCGCGCCCGCAAAACCCGCCGCCGCTGCCACAAAGACCGCGGCCCCCGCCAAGCCTGCTGCGCCCAAAGCCGGCGCCACCGTTGGTGGCCCCGAGGCTGCCGCCGCTGCCGACGGCAACAAGAGCGCGTGGGTGAAGCTGTGCGAGAAGGCGCCGCTGGTCAAAAAGGACGCGGAAGGCAAGGAGGTCAAGGAAGAGAAGAACCTTTGCCTGACCCATCACGAACGTCTGGACGGCAACACGGGCATGGTGCTGGTATCGGCTGCCATTCGCGAGGTCGAAGGCCAGGACAAGAAGTCGCTGATGGTGATGGTGCCGCTCGGCATGGCCATTCCGCCGGGCATCCGCGCAGCAGTCTACACCAAGGATCAGTGGGGCGCCGTTTCCAAGAACGAGAAGGTCGACGACAAGCAGCTGAAGCCCGTGGAGCTCAAGTTCTCGCTGTGTCATCCGGCGGGGTGCACCGCTGAAACCGAAGCCACGGCCGAGATCATCGAGCAGATGAAATCGGGAGGCGGCATGATGGTCGTTGCAATGAACGCCAACGCTCAGCCCATTGGCTTCCCCGTTCCGCTCGACGGCTTCGCGGACGCTTACGCCGGCGCGCCCATCGACAACAAGGCTTACGCCGACGCGCGCAGCCAGCTCATGAAACAGATCCGTGAGCGTCAGACGCAGATGGCTGAGCAGGCCCGCAAGGATCAGCAAGAGAAGGCGGCTGCCATGCGCAATCTGCCCGGCGTCAACACGACGGGTGCCGAAGGTGCTCCTGCGACCACGGGTTCGACGGCCAAGCCCGCTCAGCCTGAGAAGAAATAAGCTCTCGTCCGCTGGACGATTTTAACCCGCCCCGGCTCGTAGCTGGGGCGGGTTTTTATTTGCCTGCGTCATGCCGATCCGCACCGGCTGGGATCGCAGGTTAACTCAGTGCGCCTTTTCCCGGGGGCGATAGCGCCCGTGCGCATCGCGCACGAATTGATCGGCGATATCGGGATGACGCAACGGTTCACCGGAGTCGTCGGCAAGCAAATTCTGCTCGGATACGTAGGCGACATACACTGTTTCCGCGTTCTCCGCGTAGACATGATAATAGGGCTGGTCCTTGCGCGGCCGGATTTCGGCGGGAATGGCGAGCCACCATTCCTCGGTGTTGGCGAAGACCGGATCAATATCGAAAATCAGCCCCCGAAACGGGAAAAAGCGGTGGCGCACGACATCGCCGACTGAGAATTTGGCTTGTCTAATCGACGGCATCTGCTGAGGGGGACTCGCGTGAAAGTGTCTATAAGCCTGAAAGTATATGGGGCGAATGCAAGGAAAGGCAATTCGCTCATAAGAGCGCGTCCTTTGGGTGATCCGGGGGTGAGGGGTTGTGCTGGGTTGTGCTTGGGCGCAGGAGGGCTCTGCAGCTCTCAGGCCTGAGGCCCCCGTCTCATTGGCTCTCGGATTCGGGGATGGACTGGGCCTCCCAGCCTGATGCCTTGGCGCCTGCCGCATCCGTGGCGGTCGATCCCGTGGTGATTTGCGGAGGCTTGGCGCCCTCTGCCTTCTGGTCGGCCGTGGTGGTCGCCGGCACGTATTCCGCCTCCTTGCACGAGCAGCCGTTCACATACTCTTTGCGGTATCGGAATGCCGTCTTGAGCTTGGAATACGGGTCGTTGCTCTGCAAGGCGATGGCCTGATCCATCGTACCGCCGGGATTGCGATAGTAATAGAGCTGGGAAGGGGCGGCGCATTTGGCGGAGCAGACTTCCGCGTCCTGCGCGAAATGGCTTGGAAGTGTCGAGAAGCTTACGGGAAAATAATAGCCGTCGCACAGACGCACGCAAACCGTCCGGTAGGTCTCTCCCGTGGAACCGTAGGGCGTCCAGTTATTGGAGCCGATGTCGCCTTCCTCAGTCCACATGCCGTCTCCGCCGCTGCGCCGGCGCGCCTGATCGGCATAATTGGCGCCGCAATTGTTGCGGGCGAGTTCGCGGATGATGTCGTCCTGGTAGCTGCGTCCGGACGACAGATCCTGACGCTGGGCTTCAAGTTCAGCGAGGCGGCGCTTTGAGACCTCCACCTGCTTGGCGAGTTCCTTGCACTGGGGCGTATTGCGGAATGAGCGCGTAAACAGGAATGTCTCGTAGCAATTGCTGTCGAGCTTGCTGGTGCCGACATTGAAAGCGTGGTCCACCTGGCGTAGTTCGGCTTCGACATTGGCGAGCTGGTCGCGCGATTGACTGCCTTTCTGTCCTTCCTGCACCAGACGCTGCTCGAGCTGTAGACAGATCGGGTTTTTCGTGGACCAGTTGGTGGCGCCGGGCGCCGCACCAGGCGCGGGCTGTTGCTGGGGCTGCGGAATCGGCGCAGGCGGCGGCTGGCGATAAACGGGCTCACGAGGAACCGGAGGCCGTGCGGGCTCATCATTACCGCCAAACGGCCACCAGCTTTGTGCCGCAGCAGGCGCCAAGCCACCAGCGAGGCCCGTAAACCAGACAGACATGGTGACCGCAAGACTAAAGGCCAAACGCGCACGCATGCGTCCGCGCGAGATCACGCCCGGCCCAATGGGGTGTCGCGGCTGGTGCGGTTCGTTCACGCTCAAGTGGCTTCCTCCAGTTGCGGCGCGCGGGGTAGGCCTCAGGCGTCCACGCGTCACAAACAGATCCTTAGTGATCAGCCAATAGGGGGTCAATGAGGAGCAAATGCGGCTTTTGGCGTTTTCCCAGTGCGTTGAGCGCCTTGACGCAACCAGAACCGCCGGACGATAAGGCCGGGCTGGTTTTGGCGCCGGCGTGACGTAAGGGCATCCGGAAAACCGGGAACCGGTCCACCAGAAGCACGACAAAACAAAGATCTGGAGCCGTTTCTGGGTTCCACTAAAACCGGATCGGTTTCCAGCAGCAAAGCCCTATGGGAAAATGGCAGGATGCAGGGCTATTGCGAGAGAGATGTGAACAACGCCAGAGGTCGCCCGTGGTTTTGAGGCTCTACAACACGTTGACCCGCCAGAAGGGCGACTTTCAGCCCATCGATCCCAGCAACGTGCGCATGTACGTGTGCGGGCCGACGGTCTACGACTATGCCCATATCGGTAATGCGCGCCCCGTCATCGTGTTCGACGTGTTGTTCCGCCTGCTGCGTCACATCTACGGCCCCGATCACGTCACCTATGTGCGTAACATCACCGACGTGGACGACAAAATCAATGCGCGCGCCGCCGAGCGCTATCCCGAACTTGCGCCCGAAGCCGCCATCCGGAAGCTGACCGAGGAGACGGCCGCGCAGTTCCATAAGGACATCGCGGCGCTCGGCGTGCTGGCGCCGACAGTCGAGCCGCGTGCGACCGAGCACATCCTCGAGATGGTCGAGCTGTGCGATACCCTGGTGAAGAACGGCCATGCCTATGTGGCGGCCGATCACGTTCTCTTCGATGTCTCCTCCATGCCGGACTATGGACGGCTGTCCAACCGCTCGCTGGAGGAGATGGAGGCGGGCGCGCGCGTCGAGGTTGCCCCTTACAAAAAGGGCCCTATGGACTTCGTGCTGTGGAAGCCGTCAAAGCCCGGCGAACCGGCGTGGCCCTCGCCCGCAGGCATAAAGGTGCCTGGGCGTCCGGGCTGGCACATCGAATGCTCGGCCATGTCGTGGAAGCATCTGGGCAAGGTGTTCGACATCCACGGTGGCGGGATCGATTTGACGTTCCCGCATCATGAAAACGAGATCGCGCAATCGCGGTGCGCGCATGGCACGCCTGTCATGGCCAACCTATGGATGCACAACGGCTTCCTGCAGGTGGAAGGCGAGAAGATGTCGAAATCGCTCGGCAACTTCATCACCATCCATGAGCTGCTGGAGGATGGGTGGCCAGGAGAGGTCTTGCGTTTCAATATGCTGCGGACGCATTATCGCCAGCCCATCGATTGGACGAAGAAAAGCCTGGAAGAAAGCGCGCGTATTCTTGATAGCTGGCGCCCGGCGATCGAGACCGCAAATGGGAATGCTCCGGCTCAATCGGTTATCGACGCGCTGGCCGATGATCTCAACACGCCGGCCGCCATTGCCGAATTGCACAAGCTTGCAAATGCCGGTGATCCCGGGCTGGGGAGCACTCTGCGGTTCCTGGGTTTTTCTGGCGAAACGCTTCGGGCCAAGGCCGAGAAGCAAGCTGAAACCGCGGGCGCGATGGCTGATCGCGTTGCGCCGCTCATTGCCGCGCGCCTCGAAGCGCGCAAGCGCAAGGACTTCGCCGAGAGCGATCGCATCCGCGATGAACTGTCCGCCATGGGCATCGCGCTCAAGGACACCAAGAACAAGCAAACCGGCGAAATCGAAACGACCTGGGAGGTGATGCGGTGAGCTCAGACTATCCGCTGCGCCCCTTTCTGCCGGCCGACACCATGGCGCTGCGCGACCTGTTTGCACAGTCGATCGAGGAGTTGACGCAGGACGACTACGACGAGGACCAGCGCCTCGCCTGGATCGCGCGCGCTGAGGACGCAGCCCAATTCGCCAACCGGCTCGCATCCGCCACGACCCTCGTCATTCAGGTCGATGGCGAGTACCTGGGGTTTGCCTCGCTCAAGGATAACAAGGTCCTCGACATGCTCTACGTCCATCCCCACCACGCCGGGCAGGGTGTCGGCACCGCGCTATGTGATGCGCTCGAAAAGATAGCCGCCGCGCGCGGAGCCGAGGCGATTACGGCGGACGCCAGCGAAACCGCCGTGCTTTTCTTCGAGGGGCGGGGTTATGCGCCTGTGCGGCGCAACTCCGTTCCGGTAGAGGATATGTGGCTCACCAACACGACAATGACCAAGCCGCTTAAGGTTCAAAGTGCCCCGCAGACCAAGTCCCACTGAAAGATTGCGACACGTTGGCCGGGAGGGCTGAGAAATTTACGCCTTGCGCCGTCCGCCGTGGTAACGGGATGGCCATAAGACAGGCTTCCGGCCAAAGCCCCATTGCAGTGTGCGCCCCAACCCGGCATGGAGCGCGCAGAAGGATTATCGTTTCGAGACCATCATGTCGAAGGATCGCCTCTACCTGTACGATACAACTCTGCGCGATGGCGCGCAGACCACCGGAATCGATTTCTCGATTGCCGACAAGCGGCGCATCCTGGCGGTTCTGGACGACCTTGGCCTCGACTATATCGAAGGCGGCTATCCGGGCTCCAATCCCACCGACACGGAGCTGTTCGCGCAGGCCCCCAAGCTGAAGTCGGCGCGCTTCACGGCGTTCGGCATGACCAAGCGGGCAGGGCGCTCCGTCTCAAACGATCCGGGTTTGCAGGCAACCTTGCAGTCGGCTGCCGAGTGCATCTGCCTTGTTGCAAAATCCTGGGACTACCACGTTCGCGTCGCGCTCGGCATCTCGAACGAGGAGAACCTCGAAAGCATCGTTCAGTCCGTCAACGCGATCCGCGAGACTCAGCGCGAAGCGATGATCGACTGCGAGCACTTCTTCGACGGCTACAAAGGCAACCGCGCTTATGCGCTCGCCGTCGCCAAGACGGCTTTTGATGCCGGAGCCCGATGGGTCGTTCTGTGCGACACCAACGGCGGCACGCTGCCCCACGAGGTCGAGCGCATCGTGGCCGATGTCGCCAAGCATGTGCCCGGCTCCAATCTCGGAATCCACACCCACAACGATACCGAGAATGCGGTCGCCAACACGCTGATGGCTGTGCGTGCGGGCTGCCGTCAGATCCAGGGCACTCTCAATGGGCTCGGCGAGCGCTGCGGCAACGCCAACATGACGTCCATTATCCCGACGCTGCTGTTAAAGAGCGAGTTTGCCGACGCGTTCGAAACGCGCATCACGCCCGAACGCCTGCGCACGCTGACACACGCCAGCCGCGTGCTCGACGAGATCGTCAACGCGGCGCCCAACCGTCATGCGCCCTACGTGGGAGAAAGCGCGTTTGCCACCAAGGCGGGCATTCATGCCTCGGCCTTGTTGAAGGATCCCCAAACCTACGAGCACGTTCCACCCGAAAGCGTGGGCAACGAGCGGCGCATTCTGGTCTCCAAGCAGGGTGGACGCTCATCCATCCTTTCCTCACTCGAAAAGCTTGGGCTCGCCGCGGACAAGGACGATCCCAAGATCGCCACGTTGCTCGACGAAGTGCGGCTGCGCGAGGATCAAGGCTATGCCTACGAGGCGGCGGAAGCCTCCTTCGAATTGCTTGCGCGGCGAATGCTCGACACGGTGCCGCGCTACTTCTCGGTTGAGAACTTCCGCGTCATGGTGGAGCGCCGCCATAATGCGGTCGGCAAGCTCGTTACCGTTTCGGAAGCGACCGTTAAGGTGTCGATTGCGGGGGAAACTCAGCCCCTGTGGTCGGTCGGCGAGGGCAATGGCCCTGTGAACGCGCTCGATATGGCGCTGCGCCGTGACCTTGGCCGCTATCAAAAGCACATCGAGAATGTGGAGCTTGTGGACTACAAGGTTCGCATCCTGACGCAAACCGGGGCTCATGGCACCCAAGCCGTGACCCGCGTTCTGGTGGAAAGCCTGGATACCGAAACGGGCGAGCGCTGGACGACGGTCGGCGTATCGCCCAACATCATCGATGCGAGCTTCGAAGCGCTGCTCGACGCCATCAACTACAAGCTTCTGAAGGACAACGCGCGCGCAGATTGACGGGACGTTCTGGAGGGCCTTTTTAGCGCGCGTAGACGCCAATGAGGGGCCCAAGTGGACCGGGAAGGCCCACACTTCCGCCTGCCGGCTGATAAAGTCGGGATACAGATCCGTCGAAATAGAGTGCGTTGGCGCACGAAAGTCCGTCGCGAAAGAGCCGCGCGAACACCCCGAACGACACCGGTGTTTGGGAAATCGCGAAAACGACGTGATCGGAATCGCGCACTCCGACGCCATTGCGGATATAGCGTGATGGGCCGTTGATGTCGAATTTCGGGTGCAGCTTACCCATCATTACCAGCATCGGGCCAGACTGTGTGGCGAGTTGTGCGCGCGGCTTCAGTTTGGCGAATTCTGCCGTAGTTGAGACCGCCGCGCGACCGTTGGCGATCCAGAATACGCCGTTGGGTTCGAGATGAAAATTGCCAGCGCCCCTGCGGGTGACGAGCGGGCTGAGCCATTGGCCATTCTGGATGAATAGTCCAGCTGGCTCGTAGTCGGGCCGGAACATGCCGGCGTTGGTTGCAAACAGAAGCCCTTTCTGTGGCAGAGCCTCTGGCCGGCTGTAGTTCGTGCCTTCGGCGTTCTTCAAAAAAATGCGGATGTCGTGTCTGGCCAAATCTACTTCGCAAACGGTGAAACGGGCACCTTCGAATGTGCGCTCGTCGCATATAGCATCGGTTGTCCTCGCGATCGATGCTTGCCCAGTGAACAAGAGAATGGTCGGCAGAATGAGCCCGCGCCAACAACGGAGTCGGCGCAGGGCGCGCGCAGCACAATTGTCGACGTAACAGGGCGGCGTATCAAACGACATTGAGGGGCTGGGTTTCGATCAGGGTCGTTCCTTCATCGTCAGTCCAGGCGAACTCGAAGGTGCCGGGGCCTGGCACCTTCAGGGAGAACGCGATGAACGGATTGGCCGAAATGCCAGGGCCAAGATCGGCGCGAAAGACTTCCTGATCGGCATATTTTGCGACGAACGTGTTGACGATATCGCGGGGAATGGGCTTGCCGTCGCGGTCCTTCCGGTTGCCCGTCTCCATCACATGGGTCACGAGGGTGCGCACCTCGATGATCTCCCCGGCGCGCGCGCTCTCGGGGATCTTGATGCGGGGCTTGGTAGCAGGCGCCATGCGATCCTCCTTTAGCTCGAACACCCGCCGATCGTCACCTTGATGGTGGTGGTGCCCATCACAAGCGCCCCATTGGATAACTGGGCCAATGCGATGACGTCCTGGGTCTTGGCGAGGCGGATGCGGCTTTGGACTTTGGCAACGCCGTTGACCGGCGAAAGGTGGAACGTGGCGATGCGCGCAACCGGATTGGCGGTCGACAGGATATGGATCACCTTGACGTAATCGTCCGGCGTCATGGGGCTTTCGACGCTGACAGTCAACGGAACGAAGTTGCCGTTCTCGGCAAGTTCAGGGAGTTCCAAGGTCACCTTACCTTCGACCGGCGTGGCACCTGCCGTAAGGGCCGTGTAAGCCTCTTGAAAGATCTTGCTGCGTTCCAGCGCCGGCGCAGACTCCTCCTGCGCCATGGCCAGCAACGGGCGCAGCAAAGCGGCCGCTCCTCCCGCGATCAGCAGGCTTCTGCGGTTCAGGACGCTGATCGTTAAAAGCTCTTTGCCTTGTGCTGTCATACGAGACGTGTGCCGTCGTGCGAGATGTGCGCCGCTGGCCCCGTTGGCCGCCAACTCGATAGATTTGGGTTATAGAACACAAGATTGCGCTGTCTCTAGTTACAAAGGATTCATTTCCTGACAAAATATGCGCCGCCAAGCTGCTCGTTGCTCGCGGCCGGGCCGCGACGCCAAAAAAACTGTTCAGGAAGCCGAGGTGGCACGATGAGCTTTAATCGCAGGCAATTCACCGCTGGCGCTGGCTTGATTGTACTTTCGGCTGGACTGCCGCGACCAGCGATCGCGCAGGCCGCGGCCAAGGTCGTCATCATCGGCGGGGGACCGGGCGGCGCGACGGTCGCCAATCAGATCAAGTCGGCCGATCCGGCCATCGAAGTGACGCTGATCGAGCCCAAGGAAGCCTTCACGTCGTGTTTCTATTCGAATCTGTTCATCGGCGGGTTCCGGTCGTTCGCCTCCATTACGCATACCTATGACGGGCTCGTGCGTCGCGGCATCCGTGTCGTGCATGATACCGCGACAGTCGTGGACACCGCAGGCAAGACCATCTCGCTGTCGAAGGGCGCGAAAGTTCCCTATGACCGGCTGGTGCTCGCACCCGGCATCGACATCAAGTACGACAGTATCCAACGCTACTCGAAGGAGGCGGCCGAGATCATGCCGCATGCCTGGCAGGCCGGACCGCAGACGGTCCTGCTGAAAGAGAAACTGCTGACGATGAGCGATGGCGGCGTGGTGGTGATGGCGATTCCGGGCAACCCCTATCGCTGCCCGCCTGGACCCTATGAACGCGCCTGCATGATTGCGCATTTCCTCAAGACGCGAAAACCCAAGTCCAAGCTCATCTTGTTCGACGCCAAGACGACGTTCTCAAAGCAGCCCGTCTTCGAGGAAGCCTTTGCCGAGTATTATAAGGATATCATTGAGGTCAATCTCACCAACGAGATCGACGATTACGCCGTCGTCAAGGTCGATCCTTCAACGGGCGATGTCACGACCAAGTCCGGCCGGACCGAGCGCGCTGCGGTCGCCAATATCATTCCGGCGCAGAAGGCAGGCGGCATCGCCGCGATGGCTGGATGCACGGAAGGCGACTGGTGCGTGATCAACGCGGAGAATTTCTCCTCAGTGAAGGTCAAGGATGTGTATGTCGTGGGGGATGCCGCCATTGCAAGCGACATGCCCAAGTCAGCTTATGCCGCGGCAAGCCAAGGCACGGTGGTTGCCAGCGATATCGTCGCCGATTTGACGAGCAAGCCGCGCACTCCGGGCAAATACCGCAATACCTGCTGGTCGATGCTGGCGCCCGAGAACAGCGCCAAGATCGGCGCCGACTACACAGCCGGAATAAAGGACGGCAAGCCGCATCTCGATCCCCACGACTCCTTCGTCTCCAAAGCCGGCGAGAGCGCGGAGTTGCGCCGCGAGACCTACAACGAAAGCGCGGCGTGGTACGAGAGTTTCACCAACACGCTGTTTGCCAAGGACGTGCAGGCCACCGCTGGCAAAGTCCAATAGTTAGGACCTTTCCCCGCCGGCGGGCCACGTAGTGCGCGCTTTCCAAGGATGGATCATGGAGTATAAGGATTATTACAAGACCTTGGGTGTCGAGCGCGATGCGACCCAGGACGACATCAAGCGTGCATACCGCAAGCTCGCGCGCAAGTATCATCCTGATGTCAACAAGGACGCGGGTGCAGAGGCGAAGTTCAAAGAGGTCGGTGAAGCCAACGACGTTCTCTCCGATCCCGAAAAGCGCGCCGCGTACGATCAGCTCGGGAAGGACTGGAAAGCGGGACAGGAGTTCCGTCCTCCGCCGGGTTGGGATGCGGGCTTTGAATACGCGGGCGCCGCACCCGGCCAGGATGACGCCGGCGTCAGCGATTTCTTCGAAAGCCTCTTTGGACGTGCACGCCGTGCGGGGGGCATGGGGGGCGGATCGGGTGGCGCAAGGCAGAGCCAAGGCGCGACGCACGAGTTCCACGCGCGCGGTGAAGACCATCACGCCAAGGTCCTGATTGATCTGCGCGACAGCTTCTCTGGGGCATCGCGCCAGATCTCGCTGCGCGTACCCGAACTCGACGCCGAAGGACACGTGCGCTTGCGCGATCGCACGCTGAATGTGCAAATCCCGAAGGGCGTCGTGGAAGGCCAGCACATTCGCCTCAAAGGTCAGGGTGGTCCCGGGCATGGCCGCCTGCCAGCCGGAGATCTTTATCTTGAAGTTCAATTCAAGCCTGACCCGCTCTATCGCGTGGACGGCAAGAATCTTTACGTCGAGCTTCCGGTTGCGCCCTGGGAGGCAGCGCTCGGCGCCAGCGTGAAAATGCCCACCCCTTCAAGCGACATCATGCTCAAGGTGCCGGCCGGTTCGGCGCCCGGACGCGAGTTGCGCATCAAGGGCCGTGGCATTCCAGCGTCCGATCCGGGTGATCTCTATGCGGTCCTCAAGATCGTCTTGCCTGCGGCCGGCGATGCCGGTGGCAAGGCGGCCTATGAGGCGTTCGCCAAGTCATTTACGGACTTTAATCCGCGCGCAAAGTTTGGAGGTGTGTCGTGAGCAAGGAGAGCGACATGCACGCCCTGCCATCGGAGATCGCCGAAATTGGCGGGGTGTGGACGATCGAGGAAATCTGTGTCGCCTGTCAGGTCGAGCAGGGTTGGGTCGCGGGTCTCGTTTCGCACGGCGTCATCGAACCGTTGGAGGGTGGCAAGCTTGGGGTAGCGCGGTATGCTGCCGCCAGCGTCATGCGGGTTGCCAAGGCTAAGCGGCTGGAGCGCGACTTGAGCCTCAACACGCCCGGCGTGGCGCTCGCGCTCGACCTTCTTGACGAAATCGAACGGCTGCGGGCCAAGCTGCGAACGCTGCCCGGTCTCTCTTCGCCATCCGATCAATCGGGTTCCGCTGAGTGACCGAGCCGGGAGCGCTTTGGCGCATCGAAGAAACGTGATTAGATGAAGTTGGAACGGACTGCCGTTTCCGTGCGGCGGCGAAAAGGGTGGGAGAATTAAATTGACCTATACGTCAACTTGACGTATAGGTCAACGTGGTGCTGTGCGCGTCGCGCGTACGGTGGCGGCTTTCGTCCGAAAGCCGGTTTCAACTTGGGCTGGCTAACGTCGATACTTGAGCCGATTGTGGGAGGCGCACGATGGCAGCGGTCGTCTTTTTGTTGATTTCGCTAGGGATTTTTCTCGGTCTTGGCATGCGGCGGGCCCCGATGTGGCTATGGGCCGTGGCCGCGGCAGGACTGGCGTTTCTTTGGCAATCGGGCCTGCTCTACGGGGATCTTCAATGGCCAGCGCCGGGCATCCTAGGTTTCCTAGCATGGCTGCCGGCCATCGTTCTTGGTCTCCTCAGCGTGCCGGCCATCCGGCGTTCCGCTGTTGTTGAGCCAGCCTACGGCATGGTTCGTGGCATCCTGCCCAAGGTTTCCGATACCGAGGCGCAAGCACTGGAGGCCGGAACGGTCGGCTTCGATGCTGAGCTGTTCTCCGGCACGCCGGATTGGAACAAGCTGCAAGCCGTTCCGGCCATACAACTGTCGCCCGAAGAGCAGGCCTTCTTGGATGGACCCACCCAAGAGCTGTGCGGGATGATCAACGATTGGCAGGTCCGCCATACCAATCGGGATATTCCAGAGGCTATCTGGGACTTCGTCAAGACGAACGGCTTTCTCGGCATGCTCATTTCCAAGGAGCACGGCGGGCTGGGGTTCTCCGCACAGGCGCAGTCCTTGGTGCTCGGCAAGATCGCCTCGCGCTCGCCCGACGTCGTCACCATCGTCATGGTGCCGAACTCCCTGGGCCCAGGAGAGCTCATCGAGAAGTATGGGACCGACGCGCAGAAGCACCATTTCCTGCCGCGTCTTGCCAAGGGACTCGAGGTGCCATGCTTCTCGCTCACGGGCCCGACGTCGGGCTCGGACGCGGCCACCATGCGCGACATCGGTTACGTCACCAAAGGCAGCTACGGCGGCAAGGAGGTGCTCGGCATCCGCCTG
Organism: Hyphomicrobium sp.; assembly: GCA_016793445.1. Taxonomy (GTDB): domain Bacteria; phylum Pseudomonadota; class Alphaproteobacteria; order Rhizobiales; family Hyphomicrobiaceae; genus Hyphomicrobium_B. The sequence continues at coordinate 422,461 of JAEUME010000018.1, forward strand.
TCCTGGGACAAGCGCTACATCACGCTCGGCCCCAAGGCGACGCTCGTCGGTCTGGCCTTCCGGCTGTTTGATCCTGAGAACCTGCTCGGCAAAGGCGAGGACGTCGGCATCACGCTGGCGTTGATCCCGGCCGATCATCCCGGCGTCAACATCGGCCGCCGCCATCTGCCTTCGGGCGCGGCATTCCCCAACGGCCCCAACTGGGGCAAGGACGTCTTCATTCCCATCGACTGGATCATTGGTGGGGAGAAGATGGCGGGCGCAGGCTGGCGCATGTTGATGGAATGCCTCTCTGCGGGCCGGGCGATCTCGCTGCCGTCGTCGGCGACCTCGGGAGCCAAGATGATGCTGCGGGTCACGAGTGCTTACGCACGCATCCGCAAGCAGTTCGGCCTGCCCGTGTCGCGCATGGAAGGCGTCGAGGAACCGCTGGTGCGGATCATCGAGACCGCCTACGTCAACGAGGCGGCTCGCGCCATGACGGCCGCAATGGTCTCGCGCGGTGAGAAACCTTCCGTCATCTCGGCGCTGATGAAATACCAGACGACAGAGAAGCTGCGCCGCGCCGTCAATGATGCCATGGACATTCACGGTGGACGCGCCATTTGCGATGGTCCTTCGAATTATCTCCAGTCCGCCTATCAGATGGTGCCCGTCGGCATCACGGTGGAGGGCGCGAATATTCTCACGCGCACGCTCATCACATTTGCACAAGGCGCCCTGCGCTCGCACCCTTATCTCTATAAGGAAGTGCAATCTGCCCAGGACACAGACAAGAAGCGGGGCCTCGACACATTCTACGATGCGCTGAGCGCACATGTCTCGTTCTCGCTGTCGAACGCAACCGGCGCATTCTTTCATAATCTGACGGGCGGTGCGCTGGCGTCGAGCCCAGACAATGTTCAGCTCATGTCGCAATGGTATCGCCAATTGGCGCGCGCCTCGCGGTCCTTTGCGTTCGTCGCGGATTTGACCGTGGCTCTGCTCGGCGGGGGATTGAAGACCAGGCAGAAGATCACCGGACGCATGGCAGATGCGCTCTCGGAACTCTACATGCTGTCTTGCGTGCTGAAGCGTTACGAGGACGATGGCCGCCCGCAGGGCGACGACGCCATCGTTGAGCTTGCAGCGCGCAATGGCCTGCACCGCTTCCAGGAGGCAATGGCCGGCGTCATCGACAACTTCCCTGTGACGGCCGCGCGCCCGCTGATGCGCGCCGCCGTCTTCCCGCTGGGCAAGCGGTATCGCCCAGCGCCCGACACGCTCGCGCGCAAAGTCGCCCGGCATGTGCTGGAGCCTGGTGAAGCGCGCGACCGGCTGACCCGCCACATCTTCGTTTCCAAGAATGTCAACGATCCCACGGGACTATTGGAAGTGACGCTGGAAAAGGTGATCGCCGCGGAGCCTGCCGAGAAAAAACTCGAAAAGGCGATCCGCGACGGCATAGTCCGGCGCTATCACGGCATCGATTGGTTCGCGGATGCGGCCCAGAAAGGCGTGATCAGCGAGGCCGAGGCCGCCCAGCTCAAGGAAGTGGAAGGGCTCGTTGCACGTGTCATCGCGGTCGATCACTTCGATCCAGCCGAGCTGAAACCGAATTACGCCGGCCTGGGTCATAACGCGCGCGCGGCCAACACGCTGGCGGCGGAATAGCAAAAGCGCGCGGCGCAGAACCAGAAGACCAATAACCTGAAGAACTCAAGACTCCGAGGCTGGTATGGCTGACATGACATCGGAACTGAAAGACTGGCGCTTTTCGGTGGATGGGGAAGGCATCGCGTGGGCGATTTTCGACCGTGAGGGCGAAAGCGCCAATTCGCTCGGCCGCCGTCCAATCGAGGAACTCGCGGCCATCGTCGAGCGCGTCGAGGCGGATGCGCGCGCGGGTCGCGTCAACGGCCTGGTTATCATGTCGGGCAAGGAAAAAAGCTTTATCGTCGGCGCGGACATCCGCGAGTTTGAGAGCTTTGAGACCGAAGCGCAGGTCATCGAAAGCCTCAAGCCCGTCAATGCCATGCTGGATCGCATCGAGCGCCTGCCGGTGCCTGTGGTTGCCGCGATCCATGGGGTGTGCGTCGGCGGTGGACTGGAACTGATCCTCGCATGCCACTACCGCATCGCTACCCGGGACGATGCAACCCGTGTCGGTTTCCCCGAGGTCAAACTCGGCATATTCCCCGGCTTCAACGGCACCGCGCGCTCCATCAAGCAGGTTGGCCCCATTGCGGCCATGCAGAACATGCTGACGGGCGCGATGATCCGCGCCTCGACCGCCAAAGCGCTCGGATTTCTCGACCAGCTCGTCAATTCGCCCGGCGAATTGCATTGGGCGGCGCGCAAGGCCGTTCTTCAAAAGCGCAAGTCGCAGCCTGCAGGCTTCACCAAGGTGCTGATGACAAAGCAACCCGCGCGCGGGCTGCTTGCCAAGAAAATGCGTGAGGAAACCACCAAGAAGGCGCGCGAGGATCATTACCCCGCACCGTTCCGGCTCATCGATCTGTTCGAGAAGCACGGCGGCAATCTCGACACCATGAAGGTGGAGGAGACCAAGGCTTTCGCGCCGCTGATGGTATCGGAAACCTCGCGCAACCTGCGCCGCGTATTCCGCCTGACCGAACTGCTGAAGAACCAGGCGCCGAAGAAAATGACGTGGAAGCCGCAGCGCGTGCACGTCATCGGAGCAGGCACCATGGGCGCGGACATCGCGGGCGTATGCGTCGCCGCCGGCATGGAGGTGACGCTGCAGGATATTTCAGCCGAGCAGCTTGAAAAGGGCATCAAGGCCCAGGGACGTCTCTTCGCCAAGAAATTCAAGACCAAGGCCCAGAAGGATGCCGCCAAGACGCGCTTCATCGCCGACCCGGAAGGCAAGGGGATTGCGCGTGCCGACGTCATCATCGAGGCAATCGTCGAGAAACTCGACATCAAGCAGAAGCTGTTTGCCGACCTCGAGACGAAGGTGAAGCCGGGTGCGGTGCTGGCCACCAACACCTCATCGCTGAAGCTTGCCGACATCGCAGCGCCCATGAAGGACCCGGGCCGGCTCATTGGCCTGCACTTCTTCTCGCCTGTCCCGCAGATGCCTCTTGTCGAGGTCGTTCAGGGCGAGGCCACGCGCGAAGAGGAAGTCAAGAAAGGCGCTGCCTTCGTCGTTGCCATCGGCAAGTTTCCTCTGATCACCAAGGACGTGCCGGGTTTTCTCGTCAACAAGGTGCTGACGCCCTACATGTTCGCCGCCTTCGAGCGACTGGAGAAGGGCGAGGATAAGGAGAAAATCGACGAGGCCGTCCGCACCTTCGGCATGCCCATGGGGCCCATCGAGCTTGCCGATAGCGTCGGTCTCGACGTCTGCCTGCACGTCGCCAAGATCCTGGGCGGCGGCGGCACGGAAGGCTCGCGTCTGGAACGGCTGGTGTCCTCCGGCAGGCTTGGCAAGAAGACGGGGGAGGGCTTTTACGTCTGGAAGGACGGCAAGCCTGTCAGAGGCGAAGTCAAGTGGTCGAAAGCCGAGCTTGAAAAACTCGGCCGCGAACTCGTGGAGCCCATCGTGACGGAGGCGCAAAAGGCTCTCGACGAGGACGTCGTGGCGAGCGCCGATCTGGTCGATGCCGGCATGATCTTCGGGACCGGGTTTGCGCCCTTCCGCGGCGGGCCTTTGCACTACAAGGCAACCCAGGATAAATCGGCGCCGCCTAAGCAATCAGCAGCAGCAGAATGACGGGAAACAGTTTCCCGGCGCGTGGAATGATCTGACGCGAACCCGGCACGCGGCGTTCGGCATGGACTTGGAGAAACGTGAATGACTGGAACTTTGCGGCGCGTGGCGATCATCGGCGGAGTGCGCATTCCATTCTGCCGCTCCAACACTCTCTACGCCGACCTGTCGAACCTCGACATGATGTCGGCGGCGCTGAATGGCCTCGTCGACAAATACAAGCTCAAGGGCGTGCACATCGACGAAGTCGTGGGCGGCGCGGTCATGACCCACTCGAAAGATTTCAATCTCACGCGCGAGGCTGTGCTCTCGACCAAGCTTGCCACCTCCACGCCCGGCATCACGCTCTCGCAGGCGTGCGGCACATCGCTCCAGGCGGCCATGGGGTCTGCCGCAAAGATTGCCACCGGGGCTATCGACTGCGCCATCGCGGTGGGCTCTGACACGACGTCGGACGCGCCGATCGTGTTTTCCAAGAAGTTCTCTCAGCGGCTCGTCAAGCTCGGCACGCAAAAGACGGCCCTGGACAAGTTGAAGGTGTTCAAGGGGGTGACGCCGGCTGAACTTGCGCCGCAACCGCCCTCGGTCAACGAACCGCGCACAGGCCTTTCGATGGGCCAGCATTGCGAGCTGATGGCGCAGCAATGGCATATCCCGCGCGCCGAACAGGACGCCTTCGCCCTCGAAAGTCATAAGAAGGGAGTCCAGGCCTACGCGGAGGGCTGGATGGACGATCTCATCGTGCCGTGTGCGGGGGTCTATCGCGACAACAACCTGCGCGAGGATATGAACCTCGAAAAGATGGCGACGCTCAAGAACGCCTTCGAGAAGGGCCCGCAAGGGACGCTCTCGGCGGCGAATTCGACGCCGTTGACCGATGGCGCGGCCGCCGTGCTGCTGGCAAGCGAGGACTGGGCGGCCAAGCACGGGCTGCCGGTTCTCGCCTACATGACCTATTCACAGCACTGGGCCAATAATTTCGTCGGCGGCGACGGGCTGCTGATGGCGCCGACCATTGCGGTGTCGAAGATGCTCGATCGCGCGGGGCTGAAGCTGCAGGATTTCGATTTCTATGAGATCCACGAGGCCTTCGCAGCCCAGGTGCTGGCAACCTTAAGGGCCTGGGAGGATCCTGAGTACTGCAAGACGCAACTGGGCAAGGACACGCCGCTCGGGTCGATCGATCGCGCCAAGCTCAACGTAAAGGGATCGTCCCTCGCATTCGGGCATCCGTTCGCCGCAACCGGCGCGCGCATCATCGCCAACCTCTCAAAGTTGCTTTCCGTTCATGGCGGCAAGGGCCTCATTTCGGTATGCACGGCCGGCGGCATGGGCGTTGCGGCAATCCTCGAAAGCGCCAAGGCGGCCGAGATGAGCAAGGCGGCATAACGAAAACAATGCTTTCGCGCGAAGGCCGCGCGACGCGGCCTTTTCAGCTTTTGCGGAGACTCCCGTCGGCAAGAACAGAGCATAAACTGTTTGATGTCCCGCTATCCCCGCGTCCTATTGCAGACACCGCGCGCAAAGTGCGCTAAGCGGACGGCTTAGGGTTCGGGACGTGAGCACGATCGATGGCAGCCCAAGACGAAAGACAGATCGAAGCCGCGCGCGCCCTGGTGCGCGAGCTGGCCAACAAGCTCGATATCAACGCCTTCGTGCGCTTGTGGGACGGATCGCGCTTGCCGCTCGGCAAGGTTGCCCGGGGAGATTTCGAGATCATCATCCGCGATCCCGGCGTGATCGGCGCCATGATGCGCAAGCCCAATCTCGATACGATCATTCAGCAGTATGTCGCCAAGGGCATCGACTTTTCCGGCGGCACCCTGGTGGACTTCGGCCGTCAACTCCAGAAGGACGGCAAGTCCGTCAAACTCAGATCCAAGGACATCGCGCGCTTGGGGCTCAAGCTTGCGCCTTTCATATTCGCCAAGTCGGGCGAGCTGAAGGATGCGCATGGCTTTGAAGGCGACATCACCGGCAAGAAGCGCAAGACCGCTGACAACAAGGACTTCATCCAGTTCCACTACGATCTGTCGAACGAATTCTACGCCCTCTTTCTCGACCCCGAGATGGTCTATTCGTGCGCCTATTACACCGACTGGTCGAACGGCGTGGCGCAGGCCCAGCGCGACAAGCTGGAGATGATCTGCCGCAAGCTGCGCCTGAAACGGGGAGACCGGTTGCTGGACATCGGCTCAGGCTGGGGCGGGCTCGTGTGTCACGCGGCTCAGAACTACGGCGTCACCGCGCACGGCTGCACGCTGTCGGAAGAACAGCTCGCCTTTGCGCGCGAGAAGGTGAAGCGGCTCGGTCTTGAAAACCGCGTGACGTTCGAACTGGTGGACTATACCAACGTCACCGGCACCTATGACAAGATCGCATCCATCGGCATGTACGAGCACATCGGGTTGAAGAACATTCCAGCCTATATGACGAAGGTGCGCTCGCTGCTGGCCGACGATGGCTTGTTTCTCAACCATGCCATTTCGCGCAAAGCGCCCAAGGACGACAAGGCCTGGTACAAGGGCCGCGTGCGGCCTGAGAAGAAGGCCATTGCCAAGTATATCTTCCCCGGCGGTGAGCTGGACGATGTCGGACACTCGATCTCGGCCATGGAGCGCGCGGGCTTCGAGGTCCACGATGTCGAAGGCTGGCGGATGCACTACGCGCGCACCTGCCAGCTCTGGTGCGAGCGCCTCACGGCCAATCGCGAGGAGGCAATCAAGCATGTGGGCGAAGAGAAGTACCGCATCTGGGTGGCTTATCTTGCGGGCGTCAGCCTGGCGTTCTCGCGGGGCACCTTGCGGCTGTTCCAGACTCTAGCCTCCAAAAGCGCCAAGGGTCCGGCGCCCCTGCCGCCGACGCGGGCGGATCTCTATTACTAGAGGCCTTTCCGGTTCTGCAGAGCCACTCCTCCCGGAGGTGAGAGGATGCCGCGACGCGGCAGGTGACGCCGCAGGAGCGATCAAGTGCTTTTGAGGTGGGCCCGGCAGCGCTCAGCGATCTCGCGCAGATCGGTAAGGGCGGCATCGGTATCAGCGCGCTTCTTTTCAAGCGCGGCAATGGCGGCCGTCACTTTGTCGAGCAGAAGCTGCGTTTGCGCCACTTGGCCTGGATCGCTGTCGTAAAGCGCCAGATACTCGCCCACATCCTCCACGGTGAAGCCGAGGTTGCGCCCACGCAGGATCAGCATCAGCCGGGCGCGGTCGCGCTTGGAGTAGTGGCGGGATGTACCGACGCGCGCCGGGGCGATGAGCCCGCGGCTCTCGTAAAAACGGATGGTGCGCGTTGTGATGGCGAATTCGCGCGCCAGATCGGAAATGGAATACGTCTCGCGCGCCGCCGCGCCGCCCGCTGCCGGCGTCATCTTGGAAGCGCGAGGCGCGGTCATGCCAGGGCCTTCTTCATCGCAAAAACTTCCCAGACATTACGCCCGCTTCTTGGCTTCCTCGGCGACCAGCTCCTTCTTCGACAGCTTGCCAATCAAGGTCTTGGGCAGACTGTCGCGGAACTCGATCTGCGAAGGCATCTCGATCTTGGAGATCTTGGGCTCCAAATGCTTGAAGATGTCGGCCACGGTCGCGCTCATGCCGGACTTCAGCTTGATAAATGCCTTTGGTGCTTCTCCGCGGTAGCTGTCCTTGATGCCGATGACGGTGACCTCCTCCACCGCGGGATGCTCGTAGATCGCTTCCTCGATGCGGCGGGGGTAGACGTTGAAGCCCGAGCAAATGATCAAGTCCTTGATGCGGTCGACGATGAAGTAGAAGCCCTTCTCGTCCATGACGGCAACGTCGCCGGTGCGCAGGAACTCGCCGTTGAACTGGTCGGCCGTCTCCTTGGGCCTGTTCCAGTACCCTTTCATCACTTGTGGGCCCTTGACGCACAGTTCGCCCCGCTCGCCGGCGGGCACTTCGCGGGAGGGGTCGCTGAGATCGCGCAGGGAAATGGAGGTTTGCGGCAGGGGCAGGCCTATCGAGCCCGAAACCACCGGGCCATCCATGGGATTGCAGGTCACGACAGGGGAGGCCTCGGAAAGGCCATAACCCTCGACGACGGAGGACCCGGTCAACTCCTCGAACTGAAGCTTGATCTCGAGAGGCAGCGGCGCACCGCCCGAGATGCAGAATTTCATCGAGGACATGTCGAAGCTCTTCAGCTTGGGATGGTTCAGCATGGCGGTGAAGATGGTCGGCACCGCCGGCATCATGGTCGGCTTTTCCTTATGAATGAGGCCCAAGGCTTCATCGAGCTGGAACCGCGGCATCAGAATGATGGTGGCCGCCTTGGCAATCGCCATGTTCATGACCACGGTCATGGCGAAGACATGGAACAGGGGAAGCGCGCCAAGAACCCGTTCCTCGCCGTGCTTCAAATCGGTTGCCCACGCATTGATCTGCGCCGCGTTGACGTAGAGGTTCGTATGGGTCAGCATCGCGCCCTTGGGCGTGCCTGTCGTCCCGCCCGTGTATTGCAGCACGGCCACGTCCGTGTCTGGCGCGATCGCCACAGACTTGAGTGTTGCACCGGAGCGCTCGATTTCAGGCCCCATAGTCACCTTCGCCACCACGGGCGAGTGGGCGATATCGGCAATTTCCTTGCGCTTGAAGATCTTGAACAGCAGCTCAGTCGCAATGGGCAGCAGCGGTGCGAAGGGGACGACGACAGCCTGTTGCAGCACGCCGTTGGCAACGAGTGTTTCCACTTTGCCAAACAGGGCCTTCAGGTCATGGGTGATCATGATGCGAGTGTCGCTGTCGCGCGCCTGGAAGGTCAGCTCCTCGATCGTATAAAGGGGGTTGAAATTGACGACTGTCCCCCCGGCCTTCAGAATTGCAAAGTAATAGATGATGAAGGTTGGAGTATTGGGCAGAAGAAGTCCCACTTTCGTAGACTTGGTCACTCCGATCTTTTGAAGTCCCGCGGCGGTCCGGCCGACGGCTTCGGCAAGCTCGCGGTACGTTGTGGTCTTGCCCTTGAATACGATGGCGGCCTTGGCGGGGAAGTCCCGGGCCGCGTCGTCGAGAAGCTCCGTCAGCGGGCGGCCGCTCAGATCCATGGCCCAATCTACGCTTTTTGGATAATAGGCCGTCGAAGCAGGCGCGTTCGCCCCGGTTTGGACTCCGGGGATCGATTGGTTCATGCTAGCCTCCATAGGGCTTGATCATTTCGTCGGCCAGCGCACATGCTTACCTATGCAACTTTGGTCCGTGCGGCGGTTTGCCAGCCCATGTGTCAACATACCGTCGATAGAACACGTTTTTGCCGTGGCTGACCAGAAGCAGGCGCCCTCAAAGAGGGAGGAATTAACACTTCCTGGCTAGGGTCAATTCCGCGGACCAGGAGGAAAGGCGCGCCAGGGGTAATGTGGTGGAATTGGCCAGTCATTTGGCCAGGAATATAAGCCCTCGCGCCTGTGACGGCGCGTATCTGGACTTGCCTTGCGTTTAAGGATATGTGACGGCCCAGCTTGTTGATTATCCGGTCTTGCAATACTTAGAGGCCAAGCAGAACGCAACCTTTGGCGAGCATCGCCGAGGTGGGAGAGTGAAATGGACGAAGTCGCGACCAAGATTATCGATATTCTCAAGAAGCATATGAAGGAGCCGCGCGACGACATCACGCTCGACACGGCGCTGACCGACCTCAAGATCGAGTCCCTCGACCTCGCCATGATCGTCTTCGATATCGAAGACGGCTTCGGCATCGAGATCCCTTACAACGCCAACGAAGACGTCGAAGACTTCAAGACCGTCGGCTCGGTTGTGGAGCGCGTCAAGTCATTGATTGCGGCCAAGGCGAACGCCTGAGGCTTTAAGGCCGGAGCTGCCGGCTTGCGGTACGCTTCGACGACTGATGAACAAAAAACGGCATTTCGGCTAGACGCGCCGCGGGCCTCGTGGCGTGCCTGACGGCCATTCCAAAGATAGAAAGAGTATAGCGTATGACGAAAGCGGGCGGCGCACGTCGGGTCGTGGTCACGGGTCTGGGCGTGGTCACGCCGATCGGCACCACGGTCGCTGAGATGTGGGACAGCATGAAACAGGGCAAGAGCGGCACCAGCGCTCTTGGCGGCTTTCCCCTCGACGACTTGAAGATCCTCATTGCCGCTCAGATCAAGGACTTCGATCAAAAGGCACGCCTGAAGCACTTCAAGCGCGACCGCATCATCACCCTTGCCGACCGCTATTCATGGTTTGCCGCCGTTGCCGCCGACGAGGCCATGCAGCAGTCGGGTCTGGAATATCCCTTCGCACAGCCGTACCGCTCGGCATGCATCGTGGGCTCAGGTGCCGGCGGTTTGACAACCTACGAGACGGCCTATCGCGACTTGTTCATTCACAACAAGCGCGCAACGCATCCGCTTACCCTGCTGCGGATCATCGGTTCGTCGGCTGCCGCGCATGTCGGCATCGAGTTCGGCATCAAGGGGCCGACGTTTGCAACATGCTCGGCATGTTCGACGGCAACGCACGCAATCGGCATCGCGCGCGACTACATCCGTGACGGCATTGTGGATGTTGCGATTGCGGGCGCATCCGAAAGCGTCATCAACTACGGAACGATGAAGGCCTGGCAGGCTTTGCACGTGCTATCGCCCGAAGGCTGCTTCCCGTTCGCCAAGAAGCGCAACGGTACCGTTCTTGGAGAAGGTGCGGGCATCCTTGTGCTGGAGAGCCTCGAGTCCGCCAAGGCGCGCGGCGCGACCATCCTGGCTGAGTTGTGCGGATACGGCATGGCGTCCGATAGCCAGGACATGGTCAAACCGACCGTGGAGGGACCAAGTGTCGCCATGCAGATGGCGCTCGATGATGCAGGCATCGCGCCCGATGCCATCGACTACCTCAACGCGCATGGAACCGCCACCGCAGACAACGACATCAACGAGACCAAGGCGATCAAGAACGTGTTTGGCGACCATGCCTACAAGCTCGCCATCTCGTCCACGAAGTCCATGACGGGCCACCCCTTGGGCGCGGGCGGTGGCATCGAGGCGGCGACTTGCATCAAGGCCATGCAAGATCAGTGGGCGCCACCAACGATCGGCCTCGACGAGCCGGGTGAAGGGTGCGATCTGGACTATATCCCCAACCAGGGGCGCGCCATGAAGATCGGCTACACGATGTCTAACAGCTTCGCCTTCGGCGGCCTCAACGCCGTGCTCGTGTTCGGGCCTCCGCCGGCCTGAGCGGTCACTGTGGCGGAAATTCCACCAATCGGCACTTGCACCTGACCCTTTGCGATGAGAGATTGTCGGCCATCCGCCTGAAGGTTGGGCTGGCGGCGATCTATTTGGCTCGGGTGAGTTCGGGGCTAGGATGCGCGAAGTCGTGATCAGTGCGGGAAGCGTCAGTGTGCGCGCCCGGCTTCTCGATACACCGACAGCAGCACGAATTTGGGCTGCGCTCCCCATCCACGCCTCCGCGCAGACCTGGGGAGCTGAGGTCTACTTCCAGACGGAAATAACTTCCGGCCTTGAGCCAAATGCCCGCCATCTCATCAAGCCAGGCGAGATTGCCTTCTGGCCCGACGGCGACGCCATTGCGATCGGATTCGGACCCACACCGATTTCGCGCTCCAAATGCGAAATTCGCTTCGTCAGTCCCTGCAACGTCTGGGCTGAAGCTCTCGATGACGTCAAACAGTTCAAGAGCGTGCACGCGGGCGAGACAATCAGCGTGGTGCCGGCTTAGGTTGTGCCGCAGACACGGTCTGGCCAGAGCGCGCAATCCGTGTGACGGCTGGGCGCAAACCAGAGCGATGCAGAGTTGGCGTGGCGGCTGCGCAAAATAAAGTGGTGGGCCCGGCAGGGATCGAACCTGCAACCAGACGGTTATGAGCCGCCAGCTCTAACCATTGAGCTACGGGCCCCTTTTGCGGTGCTTCTGATAACAGAGTTCGCTGGGCTCTGCGAGTAGGCGAGAAGCGGCCGGAAAGCAACCCAAGGATTGCCTTCAATTCCCCGTCTTACCCCTGTAGCTGGGCCATCCGGAGGATCCGCGTCTTGGCGCGTAGTTTTCCACCCTGGCGCGCTCAACCGAGCGCACCTGAGCTTCTGCAAGGAAATCCGTTCATGCCCCGTTTTGCACCAACGCCTCTGTTTGCCACCGTTCTTGCATTCTCGCTTGCCGCCGAAGCATTCCTCGCCAGCCCTCACGTCAGCGCGCAGGACGCCGCCCAGACTTCATCCCAGGAAAAATCCATGGAACGCACCGTTACCGTCACGGCTAGCGCCGTCGTCTCAGCCACGCCGGACGAGGCCACCATTCAGACCGGCGTGTCGGGCGAGGCCAGCACGGCGCGTGAGGCCCTTTCGAAAAACTCTGCCGCCATGGCCAAGGTGATAGCCGAGCTCAAAAGCGCGGGCGTCGAAGCCAAGGACATCCAGACGACCCAATTCAACGTGGAGCCCGTGTACGTCTACCCGAAGGAAGGACAACCACCGCAGATCACGGGCTACCGTGCCCAGAACATGGTCTCGGTGTTGGTGCGCAATCTCGATAAGCTCGGAGACGTGCTCGATCAGCTTGTCAGCGCAGGCGCCAACCAGATGAACGGTATCTCTTTCGACGTCTCACAGGCTGAAACGTTGAAGGATGCTGCCCGCAAGCAGGCAATGGCCAACGCGCTGCGGCGCGCCAAGCTCTACGCAGAGGCGGCCGGCGCGCAAGTCGGCGAGATCGTGCAGATCCAGGAGGATGTGAGCTTCACGGGTCCGCGGCCAATGGTCTTCAAGCAGGCGCGCGCGGCCATGGCGGAATCGGTTCCCGTCGAGCGGGGATCGCAGGATCTCGAGGCGCGCGTTACGGCGACGTGGCGGCTGAAGTAGCAGCGCGATGCAGACCGCTGCTTAGCTCCAGCGCCGGTTCGACCACATCCATTGCTCAGGGGTTTCGCGCACCCACTCTTCAAACTGTCGCGTCATGGCGGCCGTGATCCACTTCACGTCCGCACCTTGGTTGGCGGTGCGCGGAACCTTGAGTTCCTTAAGCTCGATGACAAACCGGCTTTCGGCGCCCTGGCGCACGCATCGCGACATCCAGATGCGAGCGCCCGCGCGCCGCGCGATCATCGCCGGGATCGTGACCGTGGGCGCATCCTTGCCAAAAAAGGGAACAGGCAGGCCGGTGCGGTCGTAGAGGTCGCACACGACGCCGAGGCGGCCGCCCTGACGCACGTAATCCATGATGGCGCGCGCGGTCTTCTGGCTTTCGCCATGGTCGCCTTCGACGCGGCCGCGTCCGAAGAGGCCGCCGGGATAGAGGTCCTTGCGCTGGTCGCGCAGATACTGATCGACATAGGGGTTGTTGACGGAGCGGTAGACGGCGGCGGGCCGCGCGTCAGCGAGCGTCAACGGCCAGATGGCCAGCTCCCAATTGCCAAGATGCAGCGAGCAGCCGACGATCGGGCCGAGCTTGCCCTTGTAGCGATCGAACACTTTGGGATTGGCGATGATGATGCGGGAAGGGTCCTTCACGAGACGGTCGAGCTGCATCGTCTCCGCCATCACGCGGCCCAGGTTCTCCCAGGCCGCCAGCGCAATGCGTTCGCGCTCTTGCGGCGTCTTGTCGGGAAAGGCGATGGCAAGGTTGGCAAGCGCCCGCTTGTGGCGCTTGGGGCTCACGATCGGCGCAAGCCTTCGCCACCAGCGCGCAGAGAAAGCGGTCGCTCTGTCGAGCGGAACAGCGCGCACCCCAGCCACAATCGTGCGGAGCAGAGCATACTCCAAACGGAACTGCAGATCTTTCAGGCGCGCGACGGTTGCCGTCATTCCCGTGTCATATGTTTAATTGACCCCGGGGAAAATCAGATGAAGAAAGCGGGCGCGCCCGTCAAGACCACCCCTTCGAGGGTCCTACGGAACCTGAAACCGGTTTTTTCGATAAGAAGCATATCAAAGCTCTAAGGTCGTTCGTGCGAGTGCGCGATCCCGAGCGGCTCCGGCAATCAGGGGTGCATCAGTCTGGGCGTTGCAAATGAAGGGCTTATGCCCTCTCGCATGACGAGATGCCGCAGCGGACCGATAGCTTTGAGCGCCACAATACCGGCCCCGCGCGCCAGATGTACGGGCAGATACTCCGACAACAACGACCTGTTCATGAGGTCGATTGTCCACACCCGTGCGCTGACATCCCGGCGCCGCTGGGCCTCGTAGGCCGCCAGGACATCCCCCGCGCCGGGGTCCTTGCCGGCCGCGGCCGCATCTGCGGCGAGTTCGGCAAGGGTTGCACCGTCGCGCAACGATAGGTTCAATCCCTGCGCGCCGATTGGCGGAATGATATGGCCCGACTCGCCGATGAGGCCGACGCGATTGCGCCCAAGGACGGTGGCTGTTTGACCCGACAGCGGGAAGACGCGCCTTGGGGAGAAATCGCGCATCGTGCCGAGCAACCCGCCGACATGCGCTTTCAGCGCGCTGTTGAATGCGTCATCGCTGAGTGCGGCCAGCCGCGCTGCTTCCTCGGGTGTGTCCACCCAGACAAGGCTCGAGGCGCGGCCCGGCATGGGCACAACGGTGAGCGGTCCGCAGCGGCGATGCAACTCGGTCGAGATACCTTGGTGATCCCGGCTGTGAGAGAAGGTGGCGACCACCGCCGCCTGAGGATAGGCCCAGCGCTGGGTCTCGATATGCGCGGCCTGGCGGGCGAGGGAGTTGCGGCCATCGGCGCCAGCGATCAGAGGTGCCGTCAGAACCACGCCTTCACGCGTGACCACGCGCGCGCTGGTAGCTTCGATGTCGATACGTTCAACGCCCGCGCTTTGCAGCCGGCTCAGCCGGCCCGCCGCCACGGACTCGAGAGCCACGGTCAACCCTCCAGTGGGCACATTGTAGCCAAATGCGTCGAGACCGATCTCATGCGCCCAGAATGTCACCTCGGGCGCGCGAAGCAGACCGCCGGTGGCATCGATAAGGCGAATGGCTTTGAGGGGCTCGCTATGATCCTTTAGGTTGTCCCAGGCGCCAATGCGGCGCAGAAGCTCGATCGAACCTTCAAAGAGTGCGGCTGTCCGTCCATCGTTGGGATCTGATACCGGGCCGACAACCGCTGCACGCAATCCAAGGTGCGCAAAGGCCAAGCCTGCGGCCAGCCCCGCAGGACCCGCACCGACGACGATCGCTTGGTAATCCTTGTCCATGGCCGAGATTTAAGCGCGCTGATGCCGTTTGGGCCAGATCGCCCATTGGCGCAGGAACGCTTGATCCAAACGATACCTTGGCGTGGCTCGCATGCAACAATGTTGTCACACAGCCTTTAAACACAAACGTTAATGAAGCCCTACGTTGGAGAAGACGGGAGATTCGGGTTGCCGGACTCAACCGCCTCTTCAGCCGCATGCGTTCCGGGGGACGGGCGCAGTCAGGGGAATTGTGAACAGAGGGGCACCGATTATGTCGGCTTCCAAATTTAGCTTGGCGCAGTGCGCGTTGTTGGCTGCGCTGGGGTGTTTTGCCGGGGGGCTTTCCCAGGCCAAGGCCGCCGATCTTGGCGGGAATTGCTGCGCGGATCTTGAGGAGCGTATCGCCGAACTCGAGGCGACCACGGCGCGGAAAGGCAACCGTAAGGTTTCGCTGGAAATCTCCGGTCATGTGAACGAGGCGGTGCTTTTCTGGGACGACGGCGTCGAGTCGAATGCCGGAGTCTACACCAACGACAACTCGCGCTCACGCTTCCGCTTCAAGGGCGAAGCAAAGATCAATGGCGACTGGAAGGCCGGTTACCTCATGGAATGGGGTGTACGTTCGGCCAACTCCAAGCGTTTCAACCAGGATGATCCCAACGGAGAAGGCGCGGGTCAAATCGACGTCCGTCATAACGTCTGGTACCTGGACAGCAAGACGTTCGGCCGCGTGTGGGTGGGCCTGACGGGCGGGGCGGGCGAAAGTGTGACCGAGACCAATCTCGCGGCGACCAAGGAGATCCTGAAGTACTCCGACATCGAGGATACAGGCCTCGGCCTCAACACGCTGGTTGGTGGCGTAAGCACGGGCGTTGCCTGGCGCCGTCTGATCCGCGGTGGTGGCGATCAGCCAGGCGAAGGCCGCCGCTTCAACATGGTGCGCTACGACACCCCGGCCTTCATGGGCTTTACCGGCACGGTGGATTGGGGTGAGGACGACGCCTGGGAAGCCGGCGTTCGTTACCACGGCGAGCTGGGAGATTTCAAAATTGCCGCCGCGATCGCCTATGGCGAGAATAGCGACGTGACGTCGACGAACCCGGCGTTCCAGTGCGTTGGCAACAACACCTCGCCGCTCGACGCAACGGTTCCCGATACGCGCTGCCAGCAACTTGGCGGCTCCGTCAGCGTCATGCACGCACCCACCGGTATCTATGTGAATTTCGGCGGGGGTTACATGGAAGACGACGTCATCGGCAAGGATCCAGGTGCTGCCAGCATTGCCGCCGTTGTCGACGACCGCAGCGAGTTCTACGCTGGTGAAATCGGCATCGAGCAAAAGTGGAACGACCTCGGCAAGACGACGATCTTCGGCCAGTATTACAAGAACAATGGCGGCTCGCAGGACCGCACGTTTGAAGGTGGCGATATCGTCGAGTCGGAACTCCAGTCCTTCGGCGTCGGCGTGATCCAGGGCATCGACGCCGCTGCCATGCACGTCTACCTGACCTACCGTCACTATGAAGGCGACGTGACGTCGGGCCCGGCACTCGCCAACTTCGAACTCGACGACCTCGACGTCGTCATGAGCGGCGCCATCATCCGCTTCTAACTCACCACCCCTTTTTCACGACCCCGTCTGGACATGAGCAGGGGCTGCCTTGGGGCGGCCCCTGTTTTTTGGCGGGTTGCACAGTGTGGAAACCCTCCTGAGGCTGGTACCGAATCCGATTCCCCCTCACGCGGCTTGCAGGAGGGCGAGGATCGAACGCATTTGGCGCCGAACGCTGATCCATGGATGCTCATGAGACGCATTAGGTGGGTTTCTAATGCAACTTATTATATTATTGAAACTGCTAGATTTTATGCTGCACACTGGTTAGTGTGGCTGCGGTGCACTATGACCTTCAGAACACACGAAGCCATTGAAATGGCCTTGGCTTTGCTCATATCGATCTCGCGCCATTGTGTTTCCAAATGCCAAGCAGCATCTTACTTGCGTGTGCGTGCTTTCGTGGCATGGCGGGGTAGACGTGAAGAAAATCGGTTTGGTCGCAATGTTGGGTGCTTTGATGCTGGCTGTCGCCGGCACGGCGTCGATTGCGCTTGAAGAACAAAAGAGCCCTGCTGCGCCGGCTGGCGCTGAGGCGGGCACGGCGGTGCGTGATGCGGCCCCTCCGGCGAAGTCCGAGGGCACGGAAATTCGCATTCCTGGTCTTGGCAAGCTTGGTACACTCCCCAAGATGGATTTCGGTCTTGAACTGCTCTATGGGGCCACAGAAACGGGTTCCGCGCAGGAACCAGCCAAGATCGATGAGAACTTGCCGGACGATCTCACCATTCGCGGCTCGGTCAAGCACCGGTTCTAAAGATGCGGTCCGCTGGCCGGTACGAACGTATAAATGAGGGGTGCACTGCGCCCCTTTTTTATTGCCGGATCCCGCCGCGTTCTCGGCCCACCATCGGCTGCTGTGACAATCAGCGCGCCGCTTGGCACGACCTCGCGCATTGACCTCTACATTAGTGAATCCTAATCTATCCAATCAAAGGGATTTTCAGGACACTGTCGGCGGATGACGCTTGGACTTGTGCAGGAGCAAGTCAGGCCAAAGTGTTCCTTGACAAGCTGCCTGCAGACGAAATTGTGCCGTTCACGTTCAAGGTGCAATACCGCCGACCGGTCATGGTGCGCACTCTGAGCTTGAGGACGTGTGCTGTAAAAGTGATGGATGAGATGGACGATACGGAACGCGCCGCTGAGTTTACAGGAGATGCGCTGGAAATGGAGCCGGCGTTCGCCACCGCCGCGCCGGTCAAGCAAGCTCCTTCCAAGAAGTCCGCTTCCCTGCTGCGCGAGCAGGTTCTCGAGATCCATCACTACACCGACAAGCTCTTCAGCTTCCGCACCACGCGTACCCAATCGTTCCGCTTTCAAAGCGGGCAGTTTGCAATGATCGGGCTGGAGGTGGCGGGCAGGCCGCTGCTGCGCGCTTACTCTATATGCTCGGCCTATTATGACGAGTGGCTGGAGTTCTTTTCCATCAAGGTGCCGGAAGGTCCGCTCACCTCGCGGCTGCAGCACATCAAGCCGGGTGATGAGATCCTGATCAATCCCAAGCCGACCGGCACGTTGCTGCTGGGCAATCTGCGCGCGGGCAAACGGCTTTTTCTGTTGGCGACGGGAACGGGGTTTGCGCCGTTCGCCAGTCTGCTGCGCGATCCCGACATCTATGAGGCTTTCGATGCCGTCTACATCGTCTACGGGTGCCGTCTGGCTGCCGAGCTTGAATACGCGACGGGCGTGACGATCGACGTGCGCGAGCACGAACTGCTGGGCGAACTGGCCGCTGACAAGCTGCATTACTACGCGAGCGTGACGCGCGAGCCCTATCATCACCAGGGCCGGATTACGGATCTGATCGAAAACGGCCGGTTGTTCGCCGATCTTGGTGTGCCGGGACTCGACGCGCAAAACGACCGCGTCATGATCTGCGGCAATCCCGACATGACAGCGCAGCTTCGCGCGATGCTCGGCGCGCGCGATTTCCTTGAGGGCAGCTCCACGGTGCCGGGAGATTTCGTGGTTGAGAAGGCCTTCGCCGACCGCTGAGGGTTGAAACCTATGCGGCCATCTCGGCAGCAGCGCGTTCCAGCCTCTGGACCGCGTCCTCGACGTTGAAATCAAAATCAGGCGTGCTGCCGGGGCCTTCGTAAACCACATCGCGATTCAAATCGCCGATGGTGTCACACAGCGCTGCGAAGTTGTCGAAGGCGAGCTTCGCGATCAGTTCGAACGCCATCATTTCCCAGACGTTCGAACCCTGGTGCATCTGGCCGCAGAGCAGCGTCTTGACCGTGATTTCCGGGCAGGCGTCGTTCTTGAGGAAGGTGCTCAAGGCGGGTGCGATAGCAGCCGGAATCTCGATGGCGCCCTCCGGCCACTGCTGGGCGTATGCGGCACGCTTGAAAAGCTGGTCGGTGAGGAAGTGCTCTTCCAGCACGGCTTTCACGTCGGCTTTGACGAACGCCTGAATGTGGCAGCAGGGCCGGACTTTTCCCTGAATGAACAGCATACGTTTCTTGATGACGAGCTTTGCCGCGGGCATGCCGGTGACGATCCTTCTTCAGCGCGTGCGCTGGTCAACCAATCCAGCAAATGAACCTTCTACGCCGTTAAAGTTTCGGAAGCCCTCCGGGAATGCCTGCAATTGCAGATATTTAAGGTAGCCCCGCTTGACAGAACCGCGGAAAGCCGCGATTTCCTCGCCCCGTAAATATCGACTTACGCCGCCTTGGTTTGCGGCGAGTGAGCAAAGGAGAACTGCGGCATGACCGACGTCACGATTACGTTCCCAGACGGCAAGACCAGGAAGGTCGCCAGTGGAACGACGGGCCTGGAGATCGCCAAGGGCATCTCCCCATCTCTCGCCAAGCGCACGGTCGCTATGCAGCTCGATGGCGTCTTAAGCGACCTTAACGAGCCGATCCGTAAAGACGCGGCAATCAATTTCGTCTCGCGCACGGATGCCCCGGCGCTGGAGCTGATCCGGCATGACGCCGCGCACGTCATGGCGGAAGCGGTGCAGGCCCTGTGGCCCGGCACGCAGGTGACGATCGGCCCCGTTATCGAAAACGGTTTCTATTACGACTTCGCGAAGGCGGAACCGTTCCACCCCGATGATCTCGGCAGAATCGAAAAGAAGATGCACGAGATCGTCGCGAAGAATCAGCCCTTCACCAAGGAAGTGTGGAGTCGCGACAAGGCGCGCGACACCTTCGCGGCCATGGGCGAGGGCTTCAAGGTCGAACTCGTCGACGCGATCCCTGAAGACCAGGACGTGAAGATCTACAAGCAGGGAACGTGGTTCGATCTCTGCCGCGGACCTCACATGACCTCCACGGGCGCGGTCGGCAAGGCCTTCAAGCTGCAGAAGTTCGCGGGCGCCTACTGGCGCGGCGATTCTGCGCGTCCTCAGTTGCAGCGCATCTACGGCACGGCCTGGGCGAGCGAGGAAGAGCTCAATGCCTACCTCCACCAACTCGAGGAAGCCGAGAAGCGTGACCATCGCAAGCTGGGCCGCGAGATGGACCTGTTCCATTTCCAGGAGGAGGCGCCAGGCTCCATCTTCTGGCACCCCAAGGGGTGGACGCTGTTTCAGACGCTCATCGCCTACATGCGCCGCGCACAAGAGCGCGCCGGTTACGTCGAGGTCAATTCGCCCGACATGATGGAGAAGCACTTCTGGGAGCTGTCGGGGCACTGGGAGAACTACGGCGAGAACATGTTCACCACCGTGCTGCCGGACGAGCGCGTGTTCTGCTGCAAGCCGATGAACTGCCCAGGCCACGTGCAGATCTACAAGCACGGCCTGAAGAGCTATCGCGACCTGCCGTTGAAGATCGCGGAGTTCGGCAAGGTGCACCGCTACGAGCCGTCGGGCGCCTTGCACGGCATGCTGCGTGTGCGCCACTTCACCCAGGACGATGCGCACATCTTCATCACGGAAAACCAGATCATGGAGGAGTGCCTCAAGATCAACGATCTGATGCTCTCCATCTACAAGGACTTCGGCTTTGAGGACATCTTCATCAAGCTCTCCACGCGCCCTGAAAAACGCGTCGGGGCCGATCACCTGTGGGACAAAGCCGAGAAGGCGCTGCAGGACGTGCTCGATGAAGTGACCAAGCGTTCGAACGGCCGCATAAAGACCGCGCTGCAGCCGGGCGAGGGCGCGTTCTATGGGCCCAAGCTCGAATACGTGCTGAAGGACGCCATCGGCCGCGAATGGCAGTGCGGCACGACGCAGGTTGACTTCAACCTCGCAGGAAGGCTCGGCGCGTTCTACATCGACGAGCATTCCGAGAAGAAGACGCCCGTCATGATCCACCGGGCCATGTTCGGTTCGCTGGAGCGCTTCACGGGCATCCTGATCGAGAACTTTGCCGGGCACTTCCCGCTGTGGCTGGCTCCGCTTCAGGCCGTGGTGGCGACCATTACGAGCGAGGCCGACGGCTATGCCAACGAGGTGGCCGATGCGCTGAAGGCTGCGGGCCTGCGTGTCGAGACGGACCTGCGCAACGAGAAGATCGGCTACAAGGTGCGCGAGCATTCGCTTGCCAAGGTGCCGGTCATCCTAGCGGTGGGCACGCGCGATGCGGAAGCGCGCAACGTCTCGGTCCGCCGTTTGGGCAGCCAGGAGCAAAAGGTAATGGCGCTTGATGAGGCCGTTGCCGCGTTCAAAGCCGAGGCAACGCCGCCCGATTTACGGTGAGGCACCTTTAGAGGCGGAAAGCCCGTGTCTGGATTTACCTGGCACGGGCGGCCCCTGGTGCTGATGCGTTTGTGCCACCACATCAAGGTATCGCTCAGTTACCGCTCTGTTGGTCTAGAACTCGTTTACCTAGGTCGGGTACCATTGACCTGATCCGTTTTTGCACCCGCGAGGGCCCCCCATGAAGCTCAAGTATCTCGTCATTTTCGCTACCGCGTTCGCCGTTTTGCTGCCGATGCAACCTGTTGATGCGGTCGCCAAGGCGAAGAACCAGCCCTTGCGCGGCGTCATCTACGGCAAGCAGCGGCGTGTCGGCGGCTACAAGTACAAGTACGTCGACGGCATCGACACCCGCAAATTTACGGACCCCTCGATGTCGCTCCGCAGCCAGGGTTCTCCGTTCGACAACGACTTCTTCTTCGAGACGCCGCGGCCGCCCTTTGGGGGCTATACGCCTTACATGCATTAAGGGAAGGGTCGCGGCTCAGCGTCCCTCGCCCCAGGTGAACAGCCCGACGCCGATGAGGACGAGGGTAGAACCAACCGCGTCCGCCAACGTGAACGTCTCGCCCAGAATCGCGACCGCCAGTGCAATCGTCACCAGCGGCGAAACGGTCGAGATCATCGCCACCGATTGGGGCGAAGAGCGCGCAAGCCCTGCATTGATGAGGAAGGTCGGCAGCACGGTTGCGACAACAGCGCAGCCGGCCGTCAGCCACAGGAAGCGCGAAGGTGCAGAGAAATCGCCCTGCCCGGCGATCGCCTGATGCAGGATGCAGAAGAACGACGCAGTTGCCAGCGCAATCGACGTAAAGAGTGCGCTGCCCAGCGCCGGCAGCACGCGCTTGGCGAGCAGGTGATGCGCGGCGAACGACAATGCGGCACCCAGCACGAGTAGCGTGCCCCACACGGTGTCGCGCCCGCCCTCGGGCAGATCGGCGGTGAAGACGAAGGCGAGACCCGCGTAGGTGATCGCGGCGGATGCAAGACCCGTAGGGGTTATGCGCGCGCTGCCGAAGGCCGCACCAAGCAACATGATGAAGACTGGATAGGTGAACAGCACCAGCCGTTCGAGTTGCGCGCTGATGTATTGCAGTCCGGCAAAGTCGAACTGGGAGGCAGCATAGTAGCCCAAAAACCCGGTGATACACGCAAGCACGACTGTGCGGGCCTCTACGGGCGGCGCACCTTCTGCCCGGCGGCGCTGCACAGCCCACCAGCCGATGGCCAAATAGAAGGGCAGGGCAAAAATCATTCGCCATGCCAGCATGAGGGCCGCGTCCACGCGGTCCTGATAGGCGAGCTTGATGAAGATCGCCTTGGTGGAAAACAGCGCGGCGCCGCACGCCGACAGGGCATAGCCGATATAGCGGGACTTCGATGACATCGCGCCTTCTTACAAGCGGCGATGCCCGCTGTCTCGGACGGGACCCCGCGGCGGAACGCAGCGCTGATATGCACCGCGGGGTGCGCTGCTCGCCGCCACGGGCTGGCTGAGATCAGTGCCTTGGCGGCGGCGGAGCGCTGAAGGCGAAATCCAGATCATCCTGAATGTTCTGCGCAGCCTGACGCCAATCCGCGCCTGTGCCATTGCCCACTACGTCGCCGGCGTCGACCGTCTCGGCATTCGCCCGCTTCTGGGCCAACGCAGGTTGGTCGATGGCGGCGCGGATGGCAGAGGGCGTCGGCCGGGCCGGCAGGTGGCACAACCGCGTCGCAAGCGTCTGCAACTCATCGAGGATCGACTCACGGCGCAACTCGTGCTGAAGGGAAAGATTGCGCAACTCGTGCAGCATCTGATCGTCAACCCGGCGGATCGCTTCCGCAAGCGCGCGCACCAAGCTGAGCTCTGACTTGGAATTGTTCTCAAGCCGGCTCAGCATCTCTTCGACGGTTTTGGTCATTCCGGTCATTCTAGGGTCCCCCTGGATTGGCGTTCTGAGTGGCCCCGCAATCCTTCAGCGAGTGCGCGATTCGAATGGCCGAAAAAAGTTCAATGGTGCCATGGCATTATGTTCAGATCGATGTATTGGGAGGGATGCCCGCGCATGCCATGGATTTGGCTACGTGCACTTTTCATTCTGGTTCCTCCGCAAACGCAGCTTCCGCAAATCGCGGCAGGTGATTAGACTGCAAATTCTCAACGGCAATGCATTCCGCGCCAAGGGTTCCATGAGACTGCGTCTTCCATACATGCTTGCGGGCCTCCTCTGGCTTGCCCCGTTCGCTGCGCGTGCCGATGTGTTCCAGGCCGATGGCGTGCGTGTTGATCTTCAGATACCGCAAGGGTTCTGCGCGCTCTCACGCGACAATTTTTTGGAGAAGCCGCATTACGATCTGCAAGAGCGTATGCAGGCGAAAATCAATGGCGTGATGCTCATCGCGTTGCCGTGTGAGGAGATCGAAGGGGTGCGCGCCGGCAAACCCTGGAAGCGCTGGGTGATCTGGCTGCTCAATGGTCCACCGGAAAATCACACCAAAATACCACCGGGCATGAGCCGGCCGGCGGTGACCGAAGAGTTGGCGCGCGCGATGCCAAACATAGACATCGACGCGATCAGCAAGCAGGTCGGCGGCAGCGCGGCCAAGGAAGGCATCGGGCTCCAATTGCAGACCATGAGCACCATCGGCCAGGATGACCTCGCGCTCTACACGGCGCAGTCCGCCAACGTGAAAGGTGGCGGTGCTGCGCGTCAAATCGCTGTTGTTACCGGATGGATTGCCATGGAAGGCCGGCTGTTTACGGCCAACGCTTATGCCGATCTGGAAAGCGTGGCGACGGTTGAGGGACTGCTCTCCCAGATCAAGGACATGGTAAAGCGCTCAGCAGAAAAAACTGCGGAGGCGGCTGGCAGCACCGCCAAATGAGCGGCGCCGACAAGGCACGTGGGCCGGATCAGGGCGCGGGGACGACGCGATAGGCCGCGTGGCAACTGGTGCAATTGGTCATGATGTCGGCCAGCGCGGTCAACACTTCGGCGCGTGAGGCAGATTTAGCTGCCCGCCCAGCGAGAACGTCGAACTTCTCGTGCGTGTTGAGGCTCATGGCGGTGAACGCAATCGGAGCCTTCAACGGCACGCTTAGAGGTGTGCCTTGCAGCATCTCCGCGCCTGCGCGCTTGGCGTAGTCACGCACGCCGTCTGGTTTGTTGGCGGCGAGCGATTCGGTGATGCCTTGCAGGGCTTCAAGGTATGTGCGCATGCCCTGCAGCATGTGTGAGCGCTCCGAGGCCGTCAGTGCGATGGGCTCGCGGCCGTCGTCTCCAGCGGCGTCCGCGACGGCGTTTTGCGCCTTGGCCGGTGTAGCCTGCTTGCCGGCATCTGCATTGGCGAAGGACAGTCCCGTCAGCAACAGTGCTGAGAGCAGTATGGAAATCTTGGCCGGCCGCATGTTGGCATCCCATCCTTTTTCGAACGACGCCCCTTGAGACGTCGGTTGTGCGAAAAGGATGTCGTGAGTCCCTGTCGGATGCTTTGATGTTGGTCAGCGCGCCCACGGTGCCTGTGGAAAGCTCAAAGCCCTAACGGCTGGTTCAAGCGTCGGGCGCGTGGGCAGGCGCTATCGACCGGTCTTTGCGCCACTCGCGGTAATTCACGATCTCGCCGTTGCTTTCGCAGTCCGGGGATGCCAGTTCCAGGAACAGCGGAACCAGATCTTCAGGGGCGGGCAATATGCCAGGATCTTCGCCCGGAAAAGCCTTCGCGCGCATGGTCGTACGGGTGGCCCCGGGATTGATCAGATTGGCACGCACGCTGGTGTTCTCCACTTCGTGCGACCAAGTCTTCACCATGGCTTCGAGGCCGGCTTTCGATGCCGCATACGGCCCCCAATAGGCATATTTTCCACTCGCCGCCCCCGAGGTGACGAACACCGCGCGGCCCGCGTCCGACCTTTGCAACAGGGGATCGAGGGAACGTATCAGCCGCCAGTTGGCATTGAGGTTGATATCGATCGTCTGCGTCCAGCCATCTTCGGTAACGTGCGCCAATGGCGAAAGCGGTCCCAAGACGCCCGCGTTGGCAATCAGAATGTCGAGCTTCTGCCAGCGCTGGTAGATTGTCGGACCAAGCTGGTCGATCTTGTCGCCCTTCCTGAGATCGAGCTGCAGTAGCGTCGCCGAGCCGCCCATCGTCTGGATCTCATCGTCCAGGCTTTCAAGGCCCGGCAGCGAGCGCGCCGTGATAATGACGTGAGCGCCGGCCTTCGCCAGTCCCAGCGCAACTGCCCGGCCGATACCGCGCGAAGCACCGGTGATGAGAGCGAGGCGGTCTTTAAAAGGCGAAGTCATCACGACATATCCGGTTTGGAAAAATCAGACCAGCGGACACTAGCCGACTTCGGCCAGCAGCGAGAGCTGCTTGGGCAGCGATTCCCCCGACTGATCGGTAAGCTCGGTGGGGTATTCGCCGGTGAAGCAATGGTCGGTGAACTGCGGTGCGCGCGGATCGCGCGCTTCCACGCCCACCGCGCGATAAATACCGTTGACGGAAAGAAAAGCGAGGCTGTCTGCGCCCATGAACTGCCGCATGCCTTCCAGATCGAGGTTGGCGGCCAGCAGATCCTGCTTGCGCGGAGTATCTATGCCGTAGAAATCAGGATGCGTGATGGGGGGAGAAGATATGCGCATGTGGACCTCACGCGCACCAGCCTCATACATCAACTGAACGATCTTCTTTGAAGTCGTGCCACGCACTACGGAGTCATCGACAAGCACGATGGAATTGCCGCGAATGACGGAAGAGTTGGCCGAGTGCTTGAGCTTGACGCCAAGCTGGCGAATGCGCTGCTCAGGCTCGATGAAGGTGCGCCCGACATAGTGATTGCGGATAATGCCGAGTTCGAACGGGATTCCGCTTTCCTGCGAGAAGCCGATCGCGGCGGGTACGCCGGAATCGGGAATAGGCACGATGACATCCGCATTGGCGGGAGCTTCGCACGCAAGCTGGATGCCCATCTGCTTGCGAATGTCATAAACAGTGCGGCCACCGACGATGCTGTCGGGACGCGCGAAGTAGATGTATTCGAAGATGCACGGGCGCGCGGGGCGCTTCGGAAACGGGCGATGGCTTTCCAGACCCTGGTCGGTGATGACGACAACTTCACCATTCTCGACTTCGCGAAGAAATTCCGCGCCCACCATATCGAGTGCGCAGGTCTCGGAGGCGACGACATACGAGACGCCGAGACGGCCGATAACCAGCGGGCGAATGCCGATGGGGTCACGTGCGGCGATCATGACATCATTTGTCAGGCATACGAGAGCATAGGAGCCTTCGACCTGGCGGATCGCGTCAACGAGGCGCTCGACGACCCGGCGCTTCTTGGAGCGCGACAGCAGGTGCAGGATGACTTCCGTGTCGGACGTCGATTGGCAGATGGCGCCTGATGAAATGAGTTCACGCCGCAGCGTGAGAGCATTGGTGAGGTTGCCGTTATGGGCGACGGCGAAGCCGCCTGTATCAATGTCGGCGAACAACGGCTGCACGTTGCGGATCATCGCTTCGCCGGTTGTGGAGTAGCGGTTGTGGCCGATGGCCATACGGCCCTTCAAGCGGGCGAGGACATCGGCGCGCGAGAAGTTCTCGCCAACGAGCCCCATGCGGCGCTCGGAATGGAACTGGCGTCCGTCGTAGCTGACGATACCGCACGCTTCCTGGCCCCGGTGTTGGAGAGCGTGCAGGCCGAGCGCGGCGATGGCGGCTGCATCGGGATGGTTAAAGATGCCGAAGACGCCGCATTCCTCGCGCAGCCGGTCGTCACCGTAGCGCGTGAAGGTCAACCCATCGATTTCGATGGATGAGGGCTCATTGCCAAGTCCTTCGCCGGAAACGGTCTTAAAGGTCATGGGCACCTCCCGCAGCTCGCTGGCCCCAGCTTCTACGCCCGAAGACGCGGCCGGGGCAAGATGCCCGATGGCTGCCCCCCTCCAAAACCGGGGACGGGATCAGCCTTTGCGTGCGACGCTGATATAATAGCGTTCCGCCCCGATGGCCAGGGCGACGATGCGTCCCTGCGTCCCAAGCGACCCTTGCTGCTCGCCCGGAGGCGGGGCCGGCGGGTTGGTCAGCGAGGACGGGGCATATTGCACGAGGATTGAGCGGATCGTGTCGCCGGTGCTCTTGATGGTGGGCAGGAACCACGCATTGCGCACCCAGGGGAAGTGCGCCTCTTCGTTGGGCTGGAACGACTGATAAAACATGTAGGGAATGACGATCAGGATGAAGCCCCGGGCCGCTCCGAACAGGAAGCCGAGTACCCGATCCACCATGCCGACCCGGCTGTCCAATATCGCATCCGAAATGCGCGCGGTGATCAAGTGAACCACGATGAGCACGATGAGGGCCGCAACAAGCGCCACAACCGCCAGGGCAATTTGCGGCGGCAGCCCGGTTTGGGTCGCAACGTCCGCTGACAGATCTTTCTTCGTGAAGAAGATCCAGGCGCCCACACCCGCTGCGGCAATCCAGGAAAGGATGGACAGCAACTCGCGGGCAAGCCCCCTGTACATGGCCAGAAGCCCGGAGATGAAGCAGACCGCGAGGACCGCGGCGTCGAGGTAAGTCAGGCTGGAGCCGTCCATGTGCGGCGATCCCTCTGTTGATCTATTACCCCAGGCCCCCGCGCACCGGCCGTATGCAATCCGATGCGGCGTTCCCTGCACGTTTTATCGTCAGTCGCATGTCAAAGCCCGCTCGGCAAGAAGCTTGACGTGCGAAAGCCTGGAAAGCTTCACCTTAAGACCTGAGGTATCCGCCTCACCCGATTCCGGCAAGATTGCCTGGCCGAAGCCGAGCTTGGATGCCTCCTTCAGCCGCGCCGTCTGCAGGGAGGCCGCGCGCACCGCTCCAGACAGAGAAACCTCGCCGAAGTAGACCGCGTCTCGAGGCAGGGCAACATTGGATATTGACGACACAAGGGCGGCCGCCGCTGCGAGATCGGCGGCCGGTTCGGCGATCTTGAGACCGCCCGCGATGTTCAAATAAACGTCGTGTCCGGAAAACGACATGCCGGCACGTGTCTCTAAGACCGCTAGGAGCATAGACAACCTGTTGGCGTCCCAGCCGACGACCGCGCGCCGGGGCGTGCCAAGCCCTGAAGGAGCGACAAGCGCCTGGATCTCGACGAGAACGGGCCTTGTCCCTTCAATGCCGGCAAAAACCGCAGCACCGGGTGCCGCGGCGTCGCGGTCGCCCAGAAACAGCTCGGAAGGGTTGGCGACCTCGCGCAACCCGCCGCTCACCATTTCGAATACGCCGATCTCATCGCAGGGGCCGAAACGGTTCTTGACCGCACGCAAGATGCGGTAGGGATGGCCGCGATCCCCCTCGAAATAGAGCACGGTGTCGACCATGTGCTCGATGACTTTGGGCCCTGCGATCTGTCCGTCCTTGGTGACGTGCCCGACGAGCAGCACGGCGCTGCCCGCCATTTTGGCATAACGAATGAGCGACTGGGCCGCCGCGCGCACCTGGCTCACGGTGCCGGGGGCAGCATCCAGCGTGTCGGCCCACAAAGTCTGGATGGAGTCGATGACGACGAGATCGGGTGCTTTGCCCTCGGCAAGCGTCGCCAGGATGTTCGACAGGTTGGTCTCGGAGGCGAGACCCACGGGCGCGTCCGCCAGACCAAGACGCTCTGCCCGCAAGCGCACCTGAGCGATCGCTTCTTCACCCGAGAAGTAGAGCGCTCGGCGGCCCGAGCGGGCGAGGTTGGCGGTGAGCTGAAGCAGCAACGTCGATTTGCCGATTCCCGGCTCGCCGCCAATCAGCATGGCGGAACCCGGAACGATACCGCCTCCCGTAACACGATTGAGTTCCTCAATGCCGGTAGAGAAGCGCGGCGCCTCCTGTGTCGAGCCTTTCAAGCTCTCAAGGCGCACGACGCGGCCCTTGGTGCGCGCCACGATTCCGGAACCGGGGGGAGGGCCCGCGTCCGTCTCTTCGACGAGCGTGTTCCATTCTCCGCACGCCACGCACTTGCCAGCCCAACGGGCAGAGGTCGCACCGCACGACTGGCACACGTAGGTATTGCGCTGGGGCTTGGTCATAGCGCGTCAGCTCTCCGCGCCGGCTTCGATATAGCGTCGCGCGAAGCGCGCACCGAGTCGCGTCAGAATTTCATAACCGATGGTGCCTGCCGCAAAGCCCGCATCCTCGATGGTCAAACCCGCACCCAATAGGATCGCATCATCCCCGGCAGCGAGGGCCCCGGCGGGCAGATCCGTGACGTCGGCCGTAATAAGATCCATGGAGACGCGGCCCACGATGGGGACCTTGTGCCCCGCGATCAGGACGTGACCGCACGCGACCCCGTCCGAAGAGCTCGCCGAGCGCGGTACGCCATCGGCGTATCCGGCAGCGATGGTGGCGATACGGCTGGGCCGGCTCGCCCGCCAGCTTGCGGCATAGCCCACGCTCTCGCCGGGCGCCACATCGTTGACGGCAAGGATTCGTGCCGTGACGGTGAGAACAGGAGCAACCGGGGCGGCATTCGAGATGCTCGCCTGACCGCCGTAGAGGGCGTAACCCGGACGCACCAGATCGAAGTGGTAGGCCGGACCGAGCATGAGGCCGTCGGAGGCCGCAAGCGAGCGCGGTGTTCTGGGAAACAGCGTGGTCAGCGTTTCAAACGCCAGCAATTGATCTCGGTTCTTCGGATCGGTCGGATTATCGGCGCAGGCAAGGTGGCTCATCACCAGGCGCACATCAATGCCTGACATCAGCGCCCCGTCGGCCGCAAGACGGCGCGCGTCGCGTGCGGTAAGACCGAGCCGGTTCAAGCCGCTATCGATATGCAACCCGCAAGGCAGCGGGTGGCCGAGCCGCGCGCCCAGACGCGCCCACGTTTCAATGTCGGTGAGCGTGGACAAGACCGGCAAGATCGCATCGCGCGCAAAACTCTCGGCAGAGCCAGGCAGCAGGCCATCGAGCGCGTAGATGTCGGCTTGCGGCGCGAGGCGGCGCGCTTGGTGGCCTTCCTGGGGCGTGGCGATGAAAAACACCGTGCACCCGGCACGGACAAGTGTAGGGATTACGCGATCCGCACCCAGGCCGTACGCATTGGCCTTGATGACCGCGGCGCAGCGGGCAGGAGCGACAAGATCGGCCAGCCCCATCCAGTTGCGGGCCAACTGATCCAGATTGATCGTCACACATCCCGTTGCCGCGGCATCCGGCACGCGCAGAAACGACGCAGGCCCGCGCTCTTCGCGTTGGGCCTCATCGCCGGAAAGCGGCGGGCTCGTCATCATGCGCCTTGCGGAATTCGACATCGCAGTTTTCCCTCTTTCCCCGCACGGCTGGCGCGGTGAAAGCGGAGACCTTCTATCATCTTTCGGGCAGCATATAGTCCTTGGCGAGGTTGCCGAAGCGCGTGAATTGGCCTTCGAACGCCAGTTCGACCGTTCCGACCGGGCCGTGGCGCTGCTTCCCAATAATGACTTCCGCCTTGCCGGAGACCTGGCTCATCTTGGTCATCCACTCGGCGAACTCCGGCGTGCCTTCGGACGGCTTGGTGCGCTCCACGTAATATTCTTCACGGAACACGAACATGACGACGTCGGCGTCCTGCTCGATGGAGCCTGATTCGCGCAGGTCGGAGAGCTGAGGGCGTTTGTCTTCGCGCGTTTCGACCTGTCGCGAGAGCTGGGAGAGCGCAATGACCGGCACCGTGAGTTCCTTGGCCAGCGCCTTGAGGCCCGTCGTGATCTCGGTGATCTCCTGAACGCGGTTGGCGTCGCCTTTTTTGGAACCTGCCAGCAGCTGGAGGTAGTCCACCACCAGCAAGTCGAGGCCGTGCTGACGCTTCAATTTGCGGGCGCGGGCGGAAAGCTGGGCGATCGTGATGCCGCCGGTCTGGTCGATGAACAGCGGAATGCGCGACATTTCGGCGGCCGTCTCGGAGAGGCGG
Organism: Hyphomicrobium sp.; assembly: GCA_016793445.1. Lineage (GTDB taxonomy): Bacteria > Pseudomonadota > Alphaproteobacteria > Rhizobiales > Hyphomicrobiaceae > Hyphomicrobium_B. The sequence goes on from JAEUME010000018.1 coordinate 453,479, forward strand.
CGGAACTCCTGCTCATCGATCATGCCGCGCCGGATCTTCTCAGACGAGATCTCCGCCTGTTCGGCGAGAATACGGGTCGCGAGTTGTTCGGCCGACATTTCGAGCGAGAAGAAACCGACGATGCCGCCGTCCGCGACGTGCGGCAGGCCGTCGGGCCCCGGCTCGGTGCGATAGGCCCTCGCCACATTATAGGCGATGTTGGTGGCCAGCGCCGTCTTGCCCATCGAAGGACGGCCGGCAAGGATGATCAAATCCGAACGCTGCAAACCCCCGAGTTTGTGGTCAAGATCCGACAGTCCCGTTGAAGCGCCAGAAAGGTGGCCAGCGCGTTGAAACGCACTGTTGGCCATGTTGATGGCAGTTACGAGCGCAGTTTGAAAACTTTCGAAGCCCTGCCCGTATTTGTTCTGTTCAGCAAGGGAGTAGAGGCGGCCTTCCGCTTCTTCGATTTGCGTGCGCGGCGGCTGATCGATGGCACTGTCATAGGCCGTGTTGACCATGTCCTCGCCGATCACGATCAACGCGCGGCGCGTCGCCAGGTCATAGATCGTGCGGCCGTACTCGGCCGCGTTGATGATTGTGGTGGCGTTGGCCGCCAGCCGGCCCAGGTATTGAGGCACGCTGGTGTTGGCGTCGATAGGCTCGGTGTTCTCGAAGAACGACTTCACCGTCACGGGCGACGCGAGTTTGCCGGCGTGGATGAGGGTGGCCACCGTTTCATAGATTCGCGCGTGCAGCGGATCGAAGAAATGCGCTGGCGTCAGGAAGCTTGAAACGCGGTCGAGGGCCTCGTTGTTGACGAGGATCGCGCCGAGCAGAGCCTGCTCGGCTTCGATGTTGTGGGGAGCCTGGCGAAACGACAACGGCTGGTCGGCGGCGGCCGCTTCGCGGAGCTTTTCGGTCAGAAGGACTGCGGGATTTGCCATGGGGGCAAGCTAGCCGATTCACTCCGCGCTGCCTTCGCCAACTGGTCAGGGCAGGGGACGATGTCCCCGGTTTGCACACCCAGCAGCAGAGCCGCGCGCTTTTTGATTGAAGCGAGACGAATCACGCGCGGTTGCTTGCCGAACAGTCATCCAGAGCCCGATTGGCCGCCATGCTTGGCAGGCTGTAAAGGCAACTCAGGCACGGGCCGCAGTATAACGGGCTGCGTGGCGGCCAGCCTGCGCTCGGCCTCGATCATGTAATCGCGCGTGATCGGCACTGCCGAAATGTTCTTCACAAGCTGGACTTGGAAGACCATCAGGAATTGGTGGCGGAAAGCGGCCTCGCACCCCGCGAGATAGAATTCCCACATCCGTGTCATTGCTTCGCCTGCAAGTTCAACCGCGCGTGCCCGGTGTTGCAGGAAGCGCTCACGCCAGGCGCGCAGCGTGTAGGCGTAGTGCAGCCGCAGGATCTCGATGTCGCTGATGAGAAGGCCCGTGTTCTCTATGGCCGAGGTGACCTCGGAGAGGGATGCCAGGGAGCCTCCCGGGAAGATCCATTTGGCAATGAACGGGTTGGTCGGACCGGGGCCGTCCAGGCGGCCGATGGCGTGGATGAGGGCGACACCGTCGTCCTTCAACAGACGCCCGACGCTCTCAAAGAACGTCTTGTAGTTGGCCGAGCCGACGTGCTCGAACATGCCGACCGACACAATGCGGTCGAACTGGCCGGTGACGGTGCGATAGTCATCAAATGCAAATACCGTCTCTCCGCGCTGAGGAGGCACATGCTCGATGGCGGCGCGAAGTTGTGACGTTGACAGCGTAATGCCACGTACGCGCGCATTGCCGGCCGCTGCAAGGTAGCGTGCAAGTCCGCCCCAGCCGCAGCCGATGTCGAGAATATCAAGCCCCGGCTCCAACTGGAGCTTAGCGGCGATATGGCGTTTTTTGGCAGCCTGAGCGTCCTCGAGGCGGGTTATGCCGGGCGCGTAGTAGGCGCACGAGTACTGCCGGTCGGTGTCGAGAAAAAGATCGTAGAAGCGCTGGTCGAGATCATAATGATAGCTCGCATTGGACGCCGCGCGCTCCTGGGGATTGTTTTCACTAACGCGCCGCTTCATGCGCCGCAGTTTGGCGAAGGTTTGCGCCCAGGCCGGCAAGGGGTGCTTGGCCATGTTGCGCATCGCAAGCTCAATGAAGTCGTAGACCGAGCCGCGATCCAGGATGAGGCGGCCGTCCATGTAGGCTTCGCCGGCGGTGAGTTCCGGGTCACGCACGAACTGCCACTGGGTCCGCAAATCCGTAAAATGGATGGCGACGGGCTCGCCCGATCCATCGCCGAAATCGTAGATGCGGTTCTGGTGATCGCGGACAGTAAGGCGGCCTTCGGTGATGACCTCCTGCAGCATACGCTTCAAAGGGGCAAACATGGATGAGCGCTCCGATCTCCCCCGTCACGCCAAGTATAAGTTTAATTTTCCCCCAAGGCACTTTCAATCAAAGAACGCGCGGGCGGCGTTGCGCGTTCCGCCCGGGTTGTTGTCCCCCTGACGAGGTAAACGGCACAAAGGAAAGGCGCCGGGACCCGTGAGGTTCCCTGCGCCTTCTTGCGGTATCTGCCGAGCCATCAACTCACGTGACGCGTCCGGCAAGGTGCTCTCTATCGGGCGCTATCACGCGCCTTCAGAGTGACCGGCGCCCTCTTCAAAAGCGGACTCCGGATTGAAGGTCTCAAGCTCGATCTTCTCATCCTGGATGACCGTGACGTTTTCTCCGCGCGCCTGTTTGTCGGCCTCGTCCTGTGAGCGTGCGACGTTGAGCTTCACATTGCAGGAGACTTCCGGATGCAACTCAATGCGGCAGTCATGCAGGCCAAGCGTCTTGATCGGCTTGTCGAGCTGGACCTGATTGCGGCTTACCGTGAAGCCGCCAGCCGTGACGGCCTCGGCAATGTCGCGGGTCGAGACCGAGCCGTAGAGCTGGCCGGTATCGCCGGCCGAGCGGATGAGAACAAAGCTCTGCTTGTCAAGCTTCGCGGAGACGGCCTCGGCTTCCTTGCGGTGCTCCAGGTTGTTCGCCTCAAGCTGAGCGCGGCGGCTGTCGAACACCTTCTTGTTCTCTTCCGTCGCGCGCAGCGCCTTTTTCTGCGGCAGCAGGTAGTTGCGCGCATAGCCGTTCTTGACGTTGACGACGTCGCCCATCTGGCCGAGGTGACCGATGCGCTGAAGCAGGATGACTTGCATGGTTTCTTCTCCTTGATGTCGTGTGATGCGGTTGGTTCGAATGTGTCGATGAGCAGGAAAAAATGCTGGGTACGCCGTCCGCGGTTAAGGAGGCGGTGGTGCGGCGCGCTGGGCGGAATTGCGATAGTGGAAGGCGGTCTCTGCCAAGCCGATGAGCGAGAGGATCAGCATGGCGTGCTTGGACAGGATGAGCAGGCCCGCATAGGTGATCGTGAGAACGAACCCGCGCCATGGGGAGCCGCGCGTCACGTGATGGACGACCGCAAGGCCGAGAAGTGCGAAGGCGAGCCTGAGGGCGCTGGCGAGGCCGTCGCTCAGCAGCCACATGCGGTCGCTGGTGAAGCTCAGCACCGTCGCGGCCACGAGCAGCACGGCGCTTCCCAGGGGCAGCTCGATTCTTGAGAAATCCGGCCACGGCCGCAGCAGACGGCCGGAGGCGAGCGTCACGCGGCCCGCGAGCCAGAGACTGGCCAGCGCGGTAATCATAAGACTGAGCGAAACCGCACCCGGCAGGCTCGCCACGACGATGGAGGTCAACTCTCCGATCTGGGTTTCCCCCAATGCTTCGGCGCCACCTGGCACGCTCGCCAGCGACTTGGCGAAGTTCTCAATCTCCGGCCGGACCGCCTTCGTCAGAGCTTCGATATCGGCGCCTTGGAGTGCGAGATATACGAAGGAGAGCGCGCCGGAGATCAGCGCCGCACTGATGATGATACGTCCGAGGGGATACCAGTGGAGCTTGCCGTCCTCCTCGCGCGCCGTCAGCGTCAAGCGAGTCAGCACGATGGCGGGCAGGGCCTGGCTGGCGGCGTAGGCAAGTGCCGTCAGAGGATTGGACAGGAACAGGATGATAGCTGTGGCGGCGGCCGATCCGATCAGCAGCGGTCCAAAGCCTAGGCCCAGCCCCGCAAGGTAGAGCGAGAAAGGCGTCAGCAGGAAAAGGATCAGCCGCGACAGCATCGGGCCAGCGGTCGCGGAGGCGAACACGATGGCTGAAATGAATCCGGCGGCGAGACCGAGAAAGATGGATTGCGGCGTCATTGACTTGCTGTCCCGCTGTGCGCGGTTAGAACGGGCGGTCCCGTCCAACGGTTGAAATTGCTCGGCCCCTTATCGAAGGGGACATAGAGAAGGGGACACCACGGGGCCGCCGCGGGATCCCCCATCGTTCTTATTTGATGACGTAGGGCAGCAACCCGAGGAAGCGGGCGCGCTTGATGGCGCGAGCCAATTCACGCTGCTTCTTGGCCGAAACGGCCGTTATCCGGGACGGCACGATCTTGCCGCGCTCGGACACGTAACGGCCGAGAAGGCGCACGTCCTTGTAATCGATCTTCGGAGCCGCATCGCCCGAGAACGGGCAGGTCTTGCGGCGGCGCTGGAACGGACGGCGCTGGCCACCGCCGGTGGAGGTCTGGATTTCGCTCATGGCTTAGCCCTCCGAGCCGGGGTTGGAATCGCGCGGAGGGCGGGGACCTCGCGGTGCACCATCGCGCGGGGGACGCTCACCACCTTCACGGGGCGGGCGGGCGCGGAACGTCGAGCCGCCATCACCGCCACGGTCGCCACCACGGAAGCCACCTTCCCGGGGGGGACGGTCGCCACGGGGACCACCAAAGCCGCGTCCACCGCCGAAGCCGCCGCGCTCAGGACGGTCTTCACGGTCCTGCTTGCGCATCATGACGGAAGGCTCTGCTTCGAGCCCTTCGACGCGCACCGTCAAGAAGCGGATGATGTCGCCGTTGATGCCCATGCGGCGCTCCATTTCGGCCACGGCGGCCGGGGGCGCTTCAATGTTGAAGAAGGCGTAGTGCGCCTTGCGGTTCTTCTTGATCTTGAAGGCGAGGGTTTTGACCCCCCAGTATTCCTGCTTGGTGACTTTGCCCTGGCCCTCTTCGATGACGCCGCTGAATTCCTTCATCAGCGTCTCGACCTGGGCTTGGGTCACATCCTGGCGCGCCAGGAAAGTATGCTCGTACAGCGGCATACGTGTGGCCTTTCGTTTATCTTGAACGTGCGGCTGGGTCTGCCAGCCGTTCGCCCGATGGCGCAAAGCCCTGTCAAGCCCGAGAAAGGCCCAATCGTAACTCTTGAGGAGAAGACACTGAGGGACGGAATTTTCTCAAATTCCTCCGAAGCTTATGGAACGAAACGATCCATGCAACTCGGCCCCCGATCAGCCTCCTACCGTCGGGTGAAGGGGCTGCTTATACGCGAAATTCGGCGTCTGGCAAGGGGACACGGATTCTTGGGCTCGGCGATCGCGGCCTTCGGCAGCGCGGCGATACCTGGGCGCGGGCTTTGTGAAGCATCAATTGATGTCGACCATACCTGATCCGACCAGGCGGCGGTGGAAGTCGAGCACCGTCCTTTTGTCTGCACAACTGTAGTAGAGCCCGCGGCAGTGGTGCATCAAAACCAGCCGCGCGATGTAGTCCTCCGAAGGCGGCAGCCCGGCGGAGTTCGTAATGATGGTGCTGAGATAGGGCACCTCGAGGATCTCGAAATCGGGCAGGGGAGGGGGCAGCATGCCGATGGCGTCGACCGTGTAGTAGGTCGCAAATTTGTCGGACTGCGCAACGTCAAAGGAAGGATCAGTCCTCGCGCGGACATTGATCTGACTAATTTCCGGAACCCCGTTCGCCACGTTCGGCTGATGATCTCCATAACGCACGATCACGAACTTCTCGCCGGGAAAACGCTCGGCCAGCGTCTTCAAGAAGGCTTCGTAATCCATTTTCGCCATCAGCATCCGGCGCAGATATTCATTCATCTCCGGGCTGTTTTCCGGGTTGTTCTGGTGAACGTCGAGCTGCGGCTCTATGGCAGATGTGTAGGGATGGTGGGTCGCGTTGGTCAGCACGTAGGCAAACACGCGCTGGTTGGATTGCGCCAAGCTCTTCTCAAGATAATGGACGAAGTTGCCATAGTAGAAGGAGTCCCGCTCCTTGTAGGACTTCGCGCCCTGATCCTTGGAATCAAAGAAGTCCTGGAACCCGATCGATTTGTAGAACGGACCGCTTGCGACAAAGCTCGACAGCATCGTGTAGAACGCGGCGGTGCGGTAGCCGCAGTGCTGGAAATATTGCGGCACGGTGTTCTTGAGACGCCCGCGCATCAAAGCTTGGATGAAGGTTCGCGCCTTGCCAAATGAATAGGTCGAGACGCCGGACAGCAACGAAAACTCGGTAAGCCACGATCCCCCGCCGTAAGTCTCCACGCGCAACTTGTGCAGCTTGCCGTCGAAAGACCGGAAAAAGGGGTCGAGGTCCTGATTGTACTTGATCGATTTGTAGAATGCGGGCGGAAAGCCGCTTTCCTGATGGATGACGATCACGTGCGGCGCCCTCTCGTCCGTCGTGCATTCAGCCTGAGGGCCGAATGGCGGAACGGCAGCTTCGGCCGTCGTCGTCATCTCGAACAACGGACCGCTGCTGACGATCGAGATCGCATCGTCAATGGACCGGTAGAAAACCGTGAGGTGGTAGCGGTCGTTGGCCGCGTACAGCGTTTTAAAATAGCCACCTGAGGCGAGGTAGCCTCCACCGATGCACACCACCAGCAAAGCCAATGACGCCGCACGTCCGACATAGAAGGTGTCCGCCCGGTAGGCCTTGCGCAGCACAAGCACCAGGGCCGTGAGTGCCAACAGCAAGCCGGCGACGTACTGCGTGTAGTTGGTCAGCAGGAAATCTATCGTGCCCCGTGACCCTAGATAAAAGATGAAATCGTAGGCCAGAAGCGGTGCCGTCAGCATCGCGTACTTAAATTTGGACACGATGACGACGACGGCGGCGAGCACCAGCGTAAGTAGAATGGAGAACTTGAGGCGCCGGGTGATGATGAGGAACAGACAGGCAAGCAAGCTCGTCGAGGCAAGCGCCTCATACGGCATTTGCGGATAGCCGTCCTCAAACCGCATGACGTAATAGCCGAACGCAATCAGCCCGGCTGTGACCAGCAAAGTGTACGCAAACCGACGGAATCCCGACGGGAGGCTTACGCCATTCACAAAACGCGAAACCATGATACTCGAACCAAGCTTACGAAACGCGCCCGATTGTCCTCAGATATGATGAATCAGTTCTTTATTCCGATCAATGAGTGTCGACCTTATGACGTCGCGCGAACGCGTCCATAAAATTCGCATAAGACATATTATGGAAAAAATACTTATGAAGTTATTGCTTAACAGAAAGTTGATACTGTTGAGTTAATACAACATCGCGTGCTTGGAAATGTGCATAACTTCGCAGCAAACGTCTTGACGGACGCGCGGCGTGCATTTCTTCAAGCGGCAATTCAGGCCCTACGCGACGTTTGCCCCGTCCGGCGATCGGCGGGAGGCCATCTCGCGGGTCTCGGGGACCCATCTCACTTCTCGTGGAACTCGGCGACAAACTTGTCGAGAAGGCGCACGCCCCAGCCTGCGCCCCAGCTTGTATTGATGTCGTTCTTGGCGCCATCCATAGCGGTGCCGGCGACGTCGAGATGCACCCAGGGCGTGTTGTCCTTGATGAAGCGCTGGAGAAATGCTGCTGCCGTGCACGAGCCGCCCCAGCGCCCGCCAGTGTTCTTCATGTCGGCATTCTTGGAATCCATCATCTTGTCGAATGCCTTGTCCAGCGGCATGCGCCAGATTTTTTCGGACGTCGCCTTGGAGGCCACCGACAATTGGTCGGCCAGTTCGTCGTCGGAGGCAAACATGCCGGCGTACTCCTTGCCGAGCGCGATCATGATCGCGCCGGTCAGCGTCGCTAGGTCGATGATGAGCTTGGGCTTGAAGGTCTCCTGCGCGTACCACAGGACGTCTGCCAGCACGAGCCGGCCCTCCGCGTCCGTGTTGATGACCTCAATGGTCTGACCTGACATGGACGCGACGATGTCGCCAGGGCGTACCGCACTCCCCGAGGGCATATTTTCCACACACCCGATCAGGCCAACGGCATTGACATTGGCCTTGCGCTCGGCAAGCGCATGCATGAGGCCGACGACGGCGGCGGCCCCGCCCATGTCTCCTTTCATGTCCTCCATGCCGGCAGCGGCCTTGATCGAAATGCCGCCTGTGTCGAAGATCACACCCTTGCCGACGAAACACAACGGTTTGGACGCCTTCTTTCCCTTGGCGCCGTTCCACACCATGACCGCCATGCGTGAGGGGCGCTCGCTGCCCTGCCCGACGCACAAGAGCGAGCCCATCTTGAGCTTTTCCATCGCCTTCACGTCGAAGATCTGAACTTCAACGCCGAGCTTCTCGAGTGCCTTCGTCTTCTCGGCAAGCTCCACCGGCCCAAGGACGTTGGCAGGCTCGTTGACGAGATCGCGCGCCAAGTTGACGCCGTTGGCGATCGCCTTGAGCGGCGCAAAGGCGGCCTTGGCCTTCTCGGGATGCGCGACGTGGATGACGAGCTTTTTGAGTCCGTTCTTGTCGTTGCCGTCCTCGCTGTTCTTCTTCGTGTGGTACTTCTTGAAAGTGTAGTGGCGCAACATGGCGCCTTGCGCGATCGCCGCGGCGATCTGCTCGACCTTGAGATCTTCCGGGCCTTCGATATCGACAACGACAGAGGCCACCGCACCCTTGCGTGCCTGAACCGCTCCCATGATCACGCCGCCCAGCTCGACGCAGTTCTGCTCGGTCAAGGCTGTTGTCTTGCCCAAGCCGGTCACACAAAGCCTGTCGATCGACGTCTTCGAGGGAGCGAGCACCTCCAAGGTTGACTTCAGTTTACCCTTAAAGTCGGCAGCGCCCGCCGCCTTCATCACCGAGCCGCCCGCCTTGTTATCGATGTCCTTCGCCTTCGGTCCAAGTTCCAACCCCTCAGCGGCCAGGATCACGCAAACGGCTTCGGGGTCGGTATTGAGCGCTGCAAAGGAAATATCGAGACGGTCGGACATCTTGGTGCGTTCTCCAGGAGGCGAGGGACGGGGGCAGAGGGTCCGGCAGGACCGGCGAGGACGTGCGGGCTCCACAAGGCGAAATTGCGCGCTATCCACCGGCGGGCGGAGCGGCGGTGTATCCACCGCCACGGACCACATTTGCGCGGGACTGGCACGGGAGGTGGCAGATTAGATAGTTGCGAGCGCTTGGCAAGTCACGGCTTTTCACGTCTTGCGCGGCGGTCGGTCGCCGTGGAGTTTCAAGGTTCCCGAGCGGGTTCAGGCGGAGCCCAGCGGACACGGCGTCTGCCTTGCCGCCCGCCTCCACAGGGCCCGCGCCCATAAGACCTTAGAGACAAGTCGAAATTCCGCCACCGTGCTATGGGACGCGGGTCAATTGGGGGGGCGAAAGGGACGCCCGGGTCACGTTTGTTGTCCGCGCTATCAGGGCTGCGGGTGGGCGCGAGACACGGGCGGCGCGTGCGATGGGGATTTTTTCGAGATACGTGTTTCGGCAGGCGGCGGGCGCGTTCCTGCTCATCCTGCTGTCTCTGACAGGCATCGTCTGGATTGCGCTGGCGCTGCGCCAGCTCAATGTGGTGACGTCGCAGGGGCAGGACACGATGATGCTTGTCAAGATGACGACCTTGGCTCTGCCCAACCTCATGGCGATCATCGCGCCGTTCTCTTTTCTGATCGCGTCACTCCACACTTTGAATCGTCTCAATACCGACAGCGAACTCATCGTTCTGTCCGCCGCCGGCGCCACCGTCTGGACAACGGCCAAGCCTCTTATCGCACTCGCGTTTTTCGTTTCGGCGGGGCTCGCTTTCGTCAACCATCTCGCCCAGCCCTGGAGCATGCAGCTTCTCAAGCAGTATGTGGTCCAGGTCCGCACCGATCTGCTCACCCAAGTCATGCAGCCCGGGCGGTTCTCCAGTCCGGAATCAAACCTCACCTTCCACATCCGCGAGCGCGCCCTAAACGGCGAACTGCTCGGATTGCTCATGCACGACACCCGGGACAGCTCCCAGGCGCAAAGCTACCTGGCCGAACGCGGACAGATCGTAAAGCAGGACCCGAACGCGTATCTCGTGATGAGCAACGGTCACATTATCCGCCGCACCGATCCAACCGAGCCGCCCCAGATCATCGCGTTCGACCGCTACGCGGTTGATCTTGACCGTTTCGAGCCTCAGGACGGCGGCGAGGGCGAACTGAAGCCGCGTGAGCGGTATTTTTCCGAGCTTTACGATCCGGGGCCCGATAGCGTCCTGTTTAAGAACCAGCCCGGCCAGTTCCGCGCCGAGTTGCATGAGCGGTTCGCCAGCCCGCTTTATCCCTTCGCCTTTGCGCTCCTCGTCATCGCTTTCGTCGGCCAGGCGCGCTCGACGCGTTCCAGCCGCATGGAGAACCTCGTCGTGGCTTTCCTTGTCGCGGCCGGAGCGCGGCTGGGAGGTCTTGCGATCAACAACGTCGTAGCAATGAAAGCCAGTTTTGTCCCCGTTCTCTACGGATTGCCACTCATCGCAATGGTGATCGGCGTGCTCATGGTCAAGGCTGGGCAACGGCAGAGATCGGGCCCCTCCATCGGCGACAGGGTGCACAGTGTCGTCGAACCGGTGATCGTGAGCATTCAGAGGGCGTTGGCTCCGCTGCTGCCCAAGCGCCTGCGCGGAGGCCAAGCCAAATGAGATCCTGGACGCTGACACGCTACATCGGGGCTCGCTTCCTTCTCGGCATCATCACGACCCTGCTCGTATGCTCGCTGCTGATCTTCATGATCGACTTCGTCGAGTTGCTGCGCCAAGCAGGCAAATATGGCGAGGTCCCTGCCCGCACGCTCGCCGCGATCGCATTCTTGCGGCTGCCAGCCTACACCGAGTTCTTGTTTGGTTTCGCGATCCTCGTGGGCAGCATCGGTGCGCTTTTGTTCCTCAATCGCAAGAGCGAATTGGCTGTCATGCGCGCCGGGGGCATGTCGGTCTGGCAGTTTCTGTTCCCCGGTATTCTCGTTGCGTTCCTGGTCGGATTCCTGGGGGTGTTTGTCTACAATCCCATGGCGGCCGCCGGACGCGCCAACGCCGAAAAGAAGTTCGCCGAAGCCTTTGGCCGGGATGCCAACCTCCTGAAGGCGCAGGGTGGCGGATCCTGGCTGCGCCAGGACGGGGCGGATGGCGAGTCCGTGATCGGGGCGGTCGCCGCCTCCAACCGGGGTCTGACGCTCACCGGGGTCATGGCGTTCGTCTATGACCGGGAGGGTCACTTCGTCGAACGCGTGGATGCGGCGCGTGCGGACCTCAAAGAGGGGTACTGGCTGATGCGCAATGCCTGGATCTCCAGGCTGGGCCGGGAGCCAGAAAAATTCGATACTTATCTGCTCTCAACGTACCTTACGCCAGACCGTGTCCAGGATGCACTCGGAACGGTTTTTTCGGTGTCCGTCTTCGAGCTTCCGGGCCTCATAGAAGTAGCTGAAAAAGCTAAACTTTCCACTGAGCGTCTGCGCGTTCAGTACGAGCTGCTTTTATCGCGCCCGTTGCTGTGCATCGCGATGGTCCTTTTGGCCGCTACTGTGTCTCTCAAGTCATTCCGCTCTGGGCGCATCCAGACTATGGTCGGCAGCGGGATGATCGGGGGCTTTGGATTCTTCTTGGCGTCGGAAATTTCAAGACAAATCGGCGTTGCCGGTCTGGCGCCAGCATGGGCGGCTGTATGGCTGCCTGTGATCCTGCTTCTGCTCGTGTCCGCAACGGTACTCCTGTACCAGGAGGATGGCTGAGTGATGCGTAGACCGCGGACACCGCAAAGGACATGCGGACAGTCACGCGCTCGAGGCTGGTGGCAAGGTGCCGCCGGCCACGTATCTGTTTTGGCACGCGTTCTTCTCGTTCTGGCGGTCTTCGCCCCCCTGTTCACCGCCAGCAATGTGCTTGCCCAAGACCCCAGCATTCTCGGTACGCCGACGACCAAAGGCAGCTCGTTCGGCAATTCGAGCATGTTCGGCAAGATCAATAAAAATCTCGACAAGGCCGCCCCGCTCAATCTGCAGGGCGATCAGCTCATCTACGACACCCAGGGCAACCGCGTGATCGCGCGCGGCAACGTCGAGATTTTTTATAACGATTACATCCTCACCGCCGATGAGGTGATCTACGACCAGAACGCCTCGACACTGACGGCCGTTGGCAACGTCACGCTGAAGGAACCTCAGGGTAACATCGTGCGTGCCGACCGCTACACGTTGACGGACGACTTTCGCGACGGCTTCGTCCAGTCGCTCAGCATCGAGACCAAGGATGAGACGCGCATCACCGCTGAGCAGGCCACCCGCCGCGAGGGCAACGTCACGGAATTCCGCAACGGCAGGTTCACGCCATGTAAAAGCGACGGCTCAACGCCCCCGCTGTGGTGCTTGAGCGCCGCGCGCATCATCCATGACAAGGACGCACAGACCATCACCTACCAGGATGCGACGTTCGACTTGTACGGCCAGCCGATCCTCTACCTGCCCTACTTCCAGCACGCCGACCCTACGGTGAAGCGCAAGTCCGGCCTCCTGACGCCGACCTTTGGGCAATCCAAGACGCTCGGGTTCATGACCCAGATCCCCTACTATTTTGCGCTGGCGCCCAACTACGACTTCACCTTCCAACCTGGATACCTGTCGAAGCAGGGCATCATGTGGGGCGGCGAGTGGCGCCATCGGCTGGCCAATGGCGAATATACCGTTCGTGTCGCCGGGATCGATCAGGACTGGCGCGATCTGCCCGTTCCGGATGCGCCTTACCCAGACAACCGCCAGAGCTACGACGGCTGGCGTGGCACTGTTGAGACCAAGGGTCAGTTTGCGCTGTCGAGCTGGTGGAAGTTCGGCTGGGACGTGACGCTGGAAAGCGACGACCAGTTCCGCCGCTTCTACAAATTCGACAACATCCTGCTGACCGATCGTGTCAATCAGATCTACTTGGTCGGCCAGTCGGACCGCAGTTATTTTGCCGGACGCCTCTATCATTTCGGCGGCCTGCTTTTGGATGATACCGCGCAGTCTGAAAGCTATGCCCACCCGATCATCGACTACAACTATGTCTTTGCCGATCCAGTCCTGGGCGGCGAACTGAAATGGGATACGAACTTCCTGTCCTTCACGCGTCCCGACGGCGCAACACTGCCGGATGGAACCGAGAAGGACCAGGACATTCAGCGGATGACCACCGAGCTTAAGTGGCGCCGCCGCTTCATGGACCAGATCGGCATCACCTACACGCCGTTCGCCCACCTTCGCGCCGATGCTTATCAGTTCAACGATTTCACCGATCCGGAATCGGTCCAGGTCTCTGTCAGCAACACCGGCCAGATCACCGTCATCGACAGCGAGTTCACCAGTTCGGACACGACGCTGCGTGGCATCGCGACAGGCGGTGCCACCGTGAGCTATCCATGGGTCGCGAGCACCGCGTACGCCAGCCACATCATCGAACCGATCGGCCAGATCGTGGCGCGCCAGGATGCCGTCACGCAGCGGCGCTTGCCAAACGAGGACGCGCGCAGCTTGATCTTCGACGACACCAACCTCTTCGAGATAAACAAGTTCTCCGGCTATGACCGCATCGAGATGGGCACCCGCGTCAACACGGGCGTGCAGTACACCTTTCAAGCGTTCGACGGCGGATACGCACGCTTCCTCGCGGGCCAGAGCTACCATCTGGCCGGCGACAACGTGTATGCCAATCCCGGCCGCGACGACCAGGGCAACCTGATCTATTCGGCGCAGAGTGGTTTGGAAACGGATCGCTCCGACTATGTGCTCGGCGCCTACATCGTGCCGACTGACAGCTTCCGCCTCATCTCGCAAAGCCGGTTCGATCAATCCGGCTTAAGCTTGCGGCGTCAGAGCACCGGCTTGAACTATGGCTATGGTCCATTCGACTTCACGAGCATCTACAGCTATTCGGCTGCTGATACGCTGGTGGATCAGGCCTCCGAGCAGCAGGAAATACAGTCTATGTTCAACGTGCAGCTCACCGATCAATGGAGTGCGGGCGCGGGCATGCGCTATGACATCGACGCGAGCCAAGTCTTGTCTGACTTTATTTCAGTGAGGTACGCCGACGAGTGCTTTGTGCTGACCGCCACCTATTCGGAGAGCTATTATAATAGCGACACGATCCAGGATGACCGCACGCTCATGCTGCGCTTTGAACTCAAGCACCTCGGCGAGTTCAAGTACGCCTCGGATACGCTCGACTTCGCGTTTGGCGGCCAGGAGCGCACCAACTAGGGTCTTGCTGCATTTGCTCATCAATCTGCTGGCTCAAGTCACGTTTGCGGCCTTGCCAAGCAGGTTCAGATCACGGCTAACGGCCGGCTTCCCCCTTCTCCCGCGCCGCAAGACTTAAGCGACGGCCAATCCCTGTCACGGCGATGCCATTGTTTGTGGATAACGCGGCATATACTGGAAGCTTTGGGGTAGGCTTTCGCCACGTGCGAGTCGAGGTGGCGCCGGTCTGCCCTGGCTATGCCCGGGCCGGTAGCGGATAATGAAACCGCTGGTGCCCGGCCTACGGCGGCGCCGCGTCCCGCCACGAGACAGAGACAAGGTTGACGATACGGGCCATGGATTTCTCCAATCGCACTTTCAGTTCTCTTATTCTGGCCGGGTTGAGCGTGGCTGTGCTGGCGGCGGCCCTATCGCTGCCCGCCGGCGCGCAGATGGTCATGCGCGGCGCAAATAACGAGGGGACGCCGCCGGTGAAGGTGGTGCAGTCCAAGAAGTCCCCGTCACGCAAATCCTCGATAGACACGGAACAGTCGATCGTCGCCCTCGTCAACGATGAGCCGATCACGGGATACGAGGTGCGCCAGCGCGCCGAAATGCTGGCAGGCGGTTCGGTCGGCGAATACGTGAAAAACAATGTCGAGTCGCGCTGGAAGCAGATCATTACCGGCAAGAAAATTCAGGAAGAGTTCCAGGAGTACGCCAAGAAGCGTCAGCCGCGCACCAAGGAAGATCTGCAGAAGATCCAGAAGGAATTCGTGATCGGCAAACGCAATGCCATGCTTGCGCAGTTGCAGTCCGAAGCGCGCTCCAAGACGACCACCAAGACGAGCAAGGCGGCGCTCGATGAGTTGATCGATGAAAAGCTCAAGATGCAGGAGGCCAAGCGCGTCGGCGCAGTCGCAAGCTCATCGGAAGTCGACGCGGTCATCAAGAGCATCGCCGAGCGCAACAAGCTCACCCTTGAACAACTCACGAAGAGCCTGGGTGGATCACTGGACCCGATGAAACAGCGCATCGGGAGCACGCTGGCCTGGAACGACGTCATCCGCCGCAAGTTCGGCCATCAGATCTCCGTCGCCAGCCGCGACGTAGACAAGTATGTGGCGTCGGCAGAAGGCGGCGAGGATCAGGTCGAGTTGCAGGTCCGCCGCATTCGTATCAATACGCCAGCGCAAATGGAGCACGGCGGCATCGCTCAGCGCGTCTCACAAGCGGAGGCGCTGCGCAGCAAATTCACGAACTGCAATGACCTCTCCAAGCTCGTGGTGGGGCAATCCGGGGTTCAGTTTGAGGATCTGGGCAAACGCAAGCCCTCCTCGTTCCCCGAGCCGACACGTTCTTTGCTGTTGAACGCCAAGGATAATGAAATGCTGCCTCCCTCGGTGAACGAGGATGGCATCGATATGTTTGCCGTGTGCGGCCGTGATGTGCTCAAGGCCGAAGAAGCCCGGCGTACACAGGCGGAAGGTGAACTCAAGCAGAAGGAATTCGACCTTCTGGCCAAGCGTCACCTCAAGGATCTGCGCCAGGACGCTCACATCGAGTACCGCTGAAATGGGACACGCGGGCGCAGCTTCTAGACGCCACTCTGGGCCTGCTTCCCGTGGGCAGCGGGATGTGAAGCTGCCGTTGGCGCTGACCATGGGCGACCCTGCGGGAATAGGCCCCGAGATCGTGCTCAAGGCTTGGGGCATGAGGGCCGGCAGCGCGCTCGCGCCGTTTGTCTATTACGGAGATCCTGGTGTCCTGGAGGCGCGCGCGCATGCGATCGGCGCCGAGGTGCCGATCGCCCTGGTGTCTCACCCTTGCGATGCCGGCGAGCATTTCGCCACCGCGCTGCCCGTTCTGCCAATTCCGGTTGCCGCGCCCGTGCATCCGGGCAAGGCCGACACGGCAAACGCGCCCGCAGTAATCAGCGCCATCGAGCGTGCTGTTGCGGATATCGCGCTAGGACACGTACGCTCGGTAGTCACCTCGCCCATCGCCAAATCGGTGCTTTATGGCGCCGGTTTCGGTTATCCCGGCCATACGGAATTCCTGGCGGCATTGGCGGCACGCCACTGGCCCCATGAGTTCATCAAACCCGTCATGATGCTGGCGTGCGCGACGTTGCGGGTGGTGCCGGCGACAATCCACGTCCCCTTGCGCGATGTGCCGGAACTCATTACGCCGGCGCTCATCTGCGATACCGTGCACACGACCTGGAACGCCTTGCGCCATCAGTTCGCCATTGCCAAGCCGCGCATCGCCGTGACGGGCCTCAATCCCCATGCCGGCGAAGCTGGAAGTATCGGGCGTGAGGATGTGGACATCATCGCTCCGGTGCTGGACACTTTGCGCGCGGCTGGAATGACGGTCACCGGCCCGCATCCGGCCGACACGCTCTTTCACGCCACCGCGCGCCGCACTTACGATGCTGCCGTTTGCATGTATCACGATCAGGCGCTGATCCCGATCAAGACGCTCGCCTTCGATGAAGGCGTGAACGTCACGCTGGGGCTTCCCTTCGTGCGCACCTCACCGGATCATGGCACCGCATTCGACATCGCCGCCCGGGGTACTGCACGGGCTACCAGTCTCATTGAGGCATTGAAACTTGCCGATCGGCTGTCGCAAGGATCGCTCGCCGCACCCGGCAGCACTCCGCATGCGTAGCCGTTCATGAAAAGACCCGCCCCTCCCATCCGCGACGATGCGGCAAGCGGAACCCGCAGCGCGCCGCCTGACGGACTTCCGCCCTTGCGGTCGGTGATTGAAGACCATGAACTGGCGGCAAAGAGATCGCTGGGGCAGAATTTCCTTCTCGATCTCAATATCACCCGCAAGATCGCGCGCGCGCTGGGAGACATGCGGGGCCGGACGGTGGTGGAGGTTGGCCCGGGCCCCGGCGGTTTGACACGCGCGCTCTTTATCGAGGGGGCAGAACGCGTCGTGGCGGTTGAGCGCGATGCGCGCTGCGCCAGCGCGCTGAACCAAATCGCCGATCTCTATCCAGGGCGCCTCGATGCCCACTTTGCCGATGCGCTCGAGGCCGACTGGCGTGCGCTCATCCGTGCAACGCAAGGACCGGTGTCGATTGCCGCGAACCTTCCGTATAACGTGGCGACGCAATTGCTCGTCGGCTGGCTTGAAACGGAACCCTGGCCGCCGTGGTACGACCGCATGGTATTGATGTTTCAGCGCGAGGTGGCCGAGCGCATCGTCGCCGTCCCCGGCTCCAAGGCCTACGGCCGCCTCTCCGTTCTTTCGCAATGGCGCACGCGCGCGCGCATTATCATGCACCTGCCCGCGGAGGCCTTCACGCCGCCGCCAAAGGTTGCATCAGCCGTTGTTGAATTCGTGCCCATCCCCTTGCCCCAACCCGCATGCAACGTGAAGACGCTTGCACGTGTCACAGCGGCCGCCTTCGGTCAGCGCCGCAAGATGTTGCGCCAGTCCTTAAAGGGGCTCGTTGCGATGCCTGAACTTCTTCTCGCGCAAGCAGGCATAGCACCGACCGAACGGGCCGAGCGCCTCACCGTTGAAGATTTCGCGCGCCTTGCGCTGATCCTGGATCGCGGGGCGGACGGAGCGTAATGCACAAAACAAAGCCTAAAGGCTGTTTTGCATGTCGCGCACGAACGATGACAGCCCAAGCAGCCGCCCCCGCTTGAGGCGCTCGGCAGCCAGGATGGCACTCACCGACCGCACGCTTTCCTCCACATCGGCGTTGACGATCACATAGTCGTACTCGGGCCAATGCGAGATCTCGCCTGCTGCTTCGGCCATGCGCCGCGCGACGACGTCGGGCGGATCCTGCGCGCGCGTGCGCAGCCGCTCTTCAAGCACGCGCCCTGATGGCGGCATGACAAACACGCGCACGACGTCACCCGGCATCTTCTCGCTCAACTGCTGCGCGCCCTGCCAGTCGATATCGAACAGCACATCCTTGCCCGCTTCGATTGCCGCCGCGACGGGGGCCGCCGGCGTTCCGTAATAGTTGTCAAACACCCGCGCCCACTCCAGCAATGCGCCCTCATCCCGCATCCCCTCGAAGCTGGCGTGGTCGACGAACACATAATCCTTGCCGTCGATCTCCCCGGGGCGCGGCTTGCGCGTCGTCACCGATACCGACATCGTGATGTTGGGATCTTCCGCCAGCAGGCGGCGCGCGAGCGTGGTCTTCCCCGCGCCCGAGGGCGAGGAAAGAATATAAAGCAGCCCCCGGCGGGCGATGGCGGGGCGTGCGGCGGGCTTCGTGTCAGTCATGATCCTTGAACCGGTACGTGCTGGGACTATTCAACGTTTTGGACCTGCTCGCGCAACTGGTCGATGACGGTTTTCAGCGACAGCCCCAAGCGGGTGATGTCGACGGCGTTGGCTTTCGAGCACAGCGTGTTGGCTTCACGGTTGAATTCCTGGGCCAGGAAATCGAGCTTGCGGCCTACTGCGCCCTGCTCGGACATGATCTCGCGGGCGGCCGCAACGTGCGCATTTAGACGAGCCAGCTCCTCTTCGACATCGGCGCGCGTGGCTGCAAGAACGGCTTCCTGATGCAATCGTTCGACATCGAAATTGGCGGATGTATCGACTAGGCGCGAAATGACTTCGGCGAGCCGCGACCGGATGGCCTCAGGCGTACGCGACGGCGAGGCGCGCACCTCTGCGGCCAGCATTGCGATCTGTGCGACCTGCTCGCTCAAAACCGTCTCGATTCGGTTTCCTTCAGCCCGGCGGGCTTCAACAAGCTTGCCAGCGGCCTCTTCAAAACTCGCCAGCAGTGCGCGTTCGCGCGCGGCGCGCTGCTGGGGATCCTCCAATCCGCCCTCGACGGTCTCCAGCACGCCTTTGATCGCCAGCAAATCAGCCGTGGAGGGGCGTGTACCGCCGGAAAGCTCCGCGACCCTGTCGGCGGCCTTGAGAATGTCGCCCAGCAACATTTCGTTGAGGCGCACCGAGCCATTGGCTGCGCGCCGCTCAACAGTAAGATTGACCGAGAGGTTACCCCGCACAAGACGTTTGGCGAGTGCTTCACGCACCGGAGCATCCAGGCTGTCGTAACCGGGTGCCAGCCGCATACGGACATCAAGACCGCGCCCGTTGACGCTTCGGATTTCCCACGTCCAGGCCAACCCATCAGCTGCGCCGTCAGCGCGGCCAAATCCCGTCATGCTTGAAAGTGCCATTGTATCCAATGTCTCCGTTGCCCAAGCCGCACAACGAAGAACATCCATTCCCGGGGCGCTCGCGCGGGCCGCAAAATAGCCGTTATGCCCCCCAGCGCCTACTGTTTCTTGGGCTTTCTGACCGGAAGGGGAATATCAGCCCCGGCGCTGGCTGCCTTCTGGCGGGGCTCGGGTTTGGCTTGGCTTGGCTTGGTGTCCTTTTCCGCTTCCGGAACTGGCGTCACGTCGGGATTGGGCGTGTCTTCGGCCGGGTCAGAGGGGCGGGCCTTGGCCGCCTGACGCTCGACTTCACGCCATTTCTGAACCGCGCTGTTGTGTTCCTTCAGAGTTTCAGAAAAGACGTGCCCCCCCGTACCGTCGGCCACGAAATAGAGATCGCTCGTCGCCTCCGGGTTGAGCGCGGCCATGATCGCATCGCGACCCGGGTTGCAGATCGGCCCTGGAGGCAACCCATTAATCTGATAGGTATTATAGGGCGTCTTGGTGTCGATGTCGGGCTTGGTAATGGCGCGACCCAAGGCCCCCTGCCCCCCCACAATGCCGTAGATGATGGTGGGATCGGACTGCAGACGCATCCCCTTCTTGAGCCGGTTATGAAACACGGCTGCGACCTTGGAGCGTTCATCAGCCCGGCCCGTTTCCTTCTCCACGATGGAAGCAAAGACGACCGCTTCTTCGACCGTCCGCAGAGGAAGATCGGCATGGCGCTTCTCCCAGGCGGTCTGAAGAAATTCGCCCATTTTCGACTCCATGAGGTCCAGCAGTTCCTGGCGGCCCATACCTTTCGAAATCAGGTAGGTGTCAGGCATCAGCGAGCCCTCCGCCGGAATCTTGGCGATTTCACCGCTCAAGTTGCTCTCGGCGCGCAAGCGTTCCACGATCTGCTGGCTCGTGAGACCTTCCGGGATTGCGACCTTGTATTGGATGGATTTGCCCTGCGCGAGCGTTTCCAGAATTTCACGCATCGATGCGTGCGCCTTGATCTCGTACTCGCCGGCCTTCAAATCGAGGCTGCGCTTTGGACCAAAGAGCGTCTGGAAGAGATGCCCCGCAACGAATGTCCAGCGGTTGGCAATGACGCCCTGCTCTTCCAGGTCTTCCGCGATCTGAATGCGGCCCTTGCCCTTCGCCACCACAATGGTGCGCGCATCGTCCAGGGGACCGGAGCGTTCGAATTGGCTGTAAAGCACCACACCCGTGCCGCCGATCGCGAGCATCGCAACAAGGGCGAGGGTGAACAAACCGCTTGCCACCCTGACCAACCCGCCCACCAGCCGCGAGGGCTCATGTTCATGCAAACCGCGCGGCCGTGACGGGGCGCGCGCGGGTTCGAGGCGCTCGCTGGGGCTACGGGCGCCTGCGGTTCGCGTTCGGGTGACATCCGATCGCTTCTTGCGATTGTTCATGGTGCCTCGAAACTACCCCTGGACCTTCCCTTGGCGCTCCGCCAACTGCGGAAATCAAGTTTACGGGCCTGCGTCAAAAGACGCCTGCCCGGCAAGGAAATGGCCCGCACTCTAAGAATAACGCTTGCCGCAAAATGTGGCGAAAGCTGGGGCTTCAGGCAACGCGGCGGAGGACGATCGACGCATTCGTCCCTCCGAACCCGAACGAGTTCGAAAGGGCGGTATTGATTTCCCGGGGCTTGGCTGTGTTGGGCACCAGGTCGATGGCCGTTTCAACCGATGGATTATCCAGGTTCAACGTCGGCGGCGCGATGTTGTCGCGGATCGCCAGCACCGAGAACACAGCCTCCACGGCGCCAGCCGCTCCAAGCAGATGTCCAATGGCGGATTTGGTCGATGACATGGCCAGCTTGCCGGCAGTGTTGCCGAAAAGGCGCTCCACTGCAGCAAGTTCGATCTCGTCACCCATGGGCGTAGAGGTGCCGTGAGCATTCACGTAGTCGATCTCGCTCGGCGTGATACCAGCGCGCTTTAGCGCGGCGCGCATGCAGCGGAAGGCCCCGTCGCCCGATTCCGAAGGCGCCGTGATGTGATAAGCATCGCCCGACATGCCGTAGCCGATAACCTCGGCGTAGATCTTGGCGCCACGCGCCTTGGCGCGTTCATAGGGTTCCAGCACCACGACACCCGCGCCCTCGCCCATGACGAATCCGTCACGGTCCCTATCGTAGGGTCGCGACGCCTTGGTGGGGTTGTCGTTGAATCCGGTCGACAGCGCGCGACAGGCCGCAAAGCCCGCCAGCGCAATCCGGCAGATCGGGCTTTCGGTGCCGCCAGCAACCATGACTTCCGCATCGCCGAGGGCAACAAGGCGCGCGGCATCGCCGATGGCATGCGTGCCCGTCGAGCAGGCCGTCACGACCGCATGGTTTGGTCCCTTGAGCTGGTGCTTGATGGACACGTAGCCGCCGGCCAGGTTGATGAGGCGGCCGGGGATGAAGAACGGGGAGACGCGGCGCGGCCCCTTCTCCTTCAACAGCAGGGAGGTATCGGCGATGCCCGACAGGCCGCCGATGCCCGAGCCGATCAGAACCCCGGCTTCCTCTTGCTTCTCGGCCGTATCGAACTTCAAACCGGAATCGGCGATCGCCTGATCTGCGGCGGCCACAGCGTAGGTGATGAAATCATCGACCTTGCGCTGCTCCTTGGGCTCCATCCAGTCATCGGGGTTGAACTGGCCCTCGCCTGATCCGCGCGGAATGAAATTGGCGATCTGGCAGGTGATGTCCGAGACTTCGAACTCCTGCACGCGCCGCGCGCCGTTCTTACCGGCAAGCAACGCCTTCCAGGCCGGCTCCACGCCACAGCCCACAGGAGTAACCAATCCAAGTCCAGTGATCACGACGCGGCGCATTCGGAAAATCTCTCGCCGAGTTAGATGATTTCAAACGCGATTTGCGGCTCAATGATGAGCCGGGGGCCGGTTGGCCCGACCCCCGAAGATGCCTTGATTGGCCCGCCCTGAGCAGGACGGAGGTCCGTCAAAATCCGCAAGGCGCGCGTCAGGCGGCCGAAGCGTTCTTTTCCAGGAACTTGACCGCGTCGCCAACCGTGAGGATGTGCTCAGCTGCGTCGTCGGGGATTTCACAGCCGAACTCTTCCTCGAAGGCCATTACGAGTTCGACTGTATCCAAGCTATCGGCGCCCAGGTCATCGATAAAGCTGGCGTTCTCCGTGACCTTCTCGGCCTCGACGCCCAGATGCTCAACGACAATCTTCTTCACGCGCTCTGCGACATCGCTCATCTTCTTTTCTCTCGCATCCCTGTTGAAGTGAGAATTCGAACGCGCAACCCGGAAAATTGGGGTCCGGGCAACCTCGTCCGTACGGCCTTTTCAGCGTCCGCTGCTGTTCACTTGAGCCACCAGTTCCAGCTTAAAGCCGGATGTGACGGCACCATGTAGACAATCGGCGGCGCAAATCAAGCCTGTAACCCAACTTGCCCACGGAAGCCCGCGTCTTGGCAATCGCGGCCATTACGGGACCCCATCCGCTTAAATCCTTGTTTCCTGTGGATTGTCCGCTCCCCGCGCGGCGCGGTCCCCGTTTACCATGTTTCAGCCGTGCCGTGTTTTTGGTGCGACATAGCGAACCCATGGCTTTCAGAGCCTTGCAAGGTCACGTGAAGAGCGACTCACACCATCGCCATACCGCCGTTGATGTGAAGCGTTTGCCCGGTGACGTAGCCGCCCTCGTTGGAGGCGAGGTACAGGCAGCCGGCTGCGATATCCAACGGCGCGCCAAAGCGCTGAGCCGGAATCATCGCGCCGATGTCGCTCTTCTGCTTATCGTTGAGGACGTCCGTCATGGCCGTGGTGATAAAGCCCGGGGCCACGCAGTTGGCGGTAATGCCGCGCGAAGCAACCTCGCGGGCCAGCGACTTGGTCATGCCGATCATGCCAGCCTTGGAAGCGGCGTAGTTGCCCTGGCCGGGATTGCCAAACACGCCCGACACCGATGCGATGTTGATGATGCGGCCATAGCCGGTCTTTGAACGCATCATATGACGCGCGCCGGCGCGGCACAGCATGAACGTGGAGGTGAGATTGACGGCGATCACGTCGTCCCACTGTTCGTCCTTCATCACCATAAATAGGTTGTCTTTGGTGAGGCCAGCGTTGTTGACGAGAATATCAAGGCGTCCACCCAGCGCCTTCACGGCATCATCGATCAGCTTTCCAACGGCAGTGCGGTCGGCAAGGTCGCACGGCAGAATATGCACGCGGTCTCCCAGTTCCTTCGCGAGCGCTTCAAGAGCCTCGACCTTGCGGCCTGAAATGGCGACGGTGGCTCCCGCCTTGTGGAACACGCGCGCGATCTCCGCGCCGATGCCGCCCGTCGCGCCCGTCACCAGCGCCGTCTTGCCAGTCAAATCGAACATGTCTCGTGGTCCTGGTCTCTATATGAACAGTTGTGCCGGCAGCTTTGTGCGCGCTGAGCCCGCCAGCGTCAAGCAAGCGCAAAGGCCGCAGGGTTAAGAACTGCGACCTTCGCCTTAGGCGCGTCTTGTCACAACCGCCTGAGGCGACTCTTATCAAGCGCTGGCGGCGTCGCCTTGGATCGTGGTTCAGATCGTCCTGAAATCCGTACACACATCAAACCAGGGCACCAACGTTAGCAGCGATATCTTCTGGCGTTCCGATGGAGGCGGTCTTGATGGATTTGTCGATACGGCCCATGAGACCCGACAGCACTTTACCCGCACCGATCTCATAGGCCTGCGTGATGCCTTGTTGAGCCATATACAGAACGCTTTCGCGCCAGCGTACGGTGCCCGTCACCTGCTCTACGAGGCGCTTGCGGATTTCTTCCGGGTCGGAAATCGCGGATGCAAGCACGTTGGCGACCACCGGCACAGCTGGCGCCTTGATCGCAACGCCCGACAGTGCCTCAGCCATCGCGTCGGCCGCCGGCTGCATCAGCGCACAGTGGAAGGGAGCCGACACGGGCAACGGCACCGCACGGCGCACACCAAACGGCTTACCGGCTTCCGCGACCCGGTCGATGGCGCGCTTGTGGCCGGACAGGACGACCTGCGTGGGATCATTGTCGTTGGCGACCTGGCACACGTCACCCTGCGCGGCCGCTTCCGCCACCTTTTGCGCCACATCGAGGCTGACGCCGAGCAAGGCGGCCATGGCGCCCTCCCCGACGGGCACCGCCTTTTGCATCGCCTGGCCGCGCAGCTTCAGGAGGCGGGCCGTATCGGCCAGCGAGAACGCGCCCGCAGCTGCCAGCGCGGAATATTCGCCGAGCGAATGACCGGCGACGAGCTTGACATGGTCCTTGAGAGAAAAGCCCTTTTCGCGTTCCAGAACGCGCATGACCGCCATGGAGACCGCCATCAGCGCCGGCTGGGCATTCTCCGTCAGCGTCAGGGTCTCTTTCGGGCCTTCCCACATGATCGTCGAAAGCTTCTGGCCCAGCGCCTCATCGACCTCATCAAAGACCTCGCGCGCAACGGGGAACGCATCAGACAGCGCCTTGCCCATGCCGACGTCCTGACTGCCCTGTCCGGGAAAAACAAATGCTTTTGCCATGCTTCAGCGTGCCTCCGTCACAGCGCCGGACGAGGGCCGGCGTGGCTTGTTTGGCCGCTTTAGGCACGCATCGGTGCTTCCGTGTCAAGCCGGTGGGACGCCGCCGCCTTAGGTTCCTGGCTTCAGGCCAGGGTATGGCTTGATCTGAGGCAAAGCAGAGGGTCACGCCGCTCCCTTGATCGCGGTCCAGGCGGGCAAAACGACACCGTTAACGACAAGGGCGGTCAGCGCACCGGCCACAAGACCTACGATTGCCGAGACGCTCGCCGTTGCAAGCCAAGCAAACAAGCCACCCAACATTTCTGGAACAGTAGCCTGAACGGTTTCGGCGATCGAATGCAGCAGGTGCTCGCCCGCACTGAGCCCGAACGCGTTGAGCCCGTGAATGAGAATGCCGCCGCCGACCCACAGCATGGCGATCATGCCGACAAAGGACAGCACTTTGAGAAAATACGGCATGCCGCGGACGAGACCGTGTCCGATACGGCCCGTCATCGAACCACCCTTCAGCGCCAGCGAAACTCCAAAATCGTCCGCCTTTACGATCAAGGCCACCGCACCGTAGACGCCTGCCGTGACCATGATGCCGACCACCGCCAGCACGAGGGCCTGAACCGCAAGGCCGGGTGCGGTGATATTGGCCAGCGCAATCGCCATGATCTCGGCAGACAGAACCAAGTCAGTGCGGATCGCACCGGCGACTTTCTGGTCTTCGAGATTTTTCGGATCCATGACCGGCGCGCCGGCAATCGCGTGCGCCGTCTCGGGCGCATGGGGCGCAAGTATCGAGTGTACTTTTTCGTAGCCCTCAAAGCACAGATAAAGTCCGCCAGCCGTCAGGATCGGCGTAATGGCCCAAGGGGCGAACTCGCTGAGCAGCAGAGCGATGGGCAATAGAAATATCAGCTTGTTCTTGAGCGAGCCCAAGGCAATGCGGCCGATGATGGGGAGTTCGCGTTCAGCGGCTAGTCCGGTCACGTAGCGCGGCGTCACGGCGGCATCGTCGACGACTACGCCCGCGGTCTTAGCGCCTACCTTTGCGGCCTGCGCGGTCACATCATCTAAAGTTGCTGCGGTCAGCTTCGTTAGGGCAACGACGTCATCAAGAAGCGCCAGCAGGCCCGAGCTCATGTTTCCGCTCCCGTTCTGCCGTCATGCACGCTTCAGGCGTGGCGGCATTTAGTCTTGCATAGGGTGGAACGGATCGCATGAAAAACAGGTCTGGGCAAAGGACTTCGCAACGCGGGCCAAGGCGCGAACTTCAACTTATCATCCCGGGCAAGCGCAGCCGGATGCAATCCGGCGAAGCGCAGACCCGGGACCGGCGGGATAACAAGGAATCAAGCAAAGAAATGCGAGCGGGTCTTTCCTTGATGTTGGGGAAACGTGCCAAGTTGCCGATCAGGCGGCTTCTTCTGAGCCGTCCGCGTCCTCTTCTTCCCCCTCGTCCTCGTCATCGATCTCCTCGACCATTTCCAAGGTGCCGTCGATGAGATCGAACAAAACCTCCTCGCCCGTGTCCTCAACCTCAGCCAACGCCTGGACGAGGGCATCCGCGATAGGGGCGACCTTGAGGGTAGCGCGCAGATCGTCCGCGACTTCCAAATCGTCCATGGTGGCGAGCCCCTCGGTGCGCGCTTCCTCCTGGGTCTCTTCGACGCTCCAGATGGTGTCTTCGGTGTACGATGCAAACTTCATGAGCGTGGCCTCCTGTGCCAAGCGGATCATCTGATAACTTCATTTGTGTGGCCGGCGCTGGCCCCGGCCACGTCAAGTGGGTGGCGTGAACGCACCCGCTCCCAATGCGACTTGCTACAAATCGAACGAAGAATTAGGCGCTGATTCCCTGGGCGTTGCCATGATGACATCGCGCACGCCATCAGGTTGCCTCAGCACCTGTCGGGCGAAAGCCACGCGACAGCACCCCTGAAGCAAGCTGCTTAGGGATTGGTCACTCGGGGTTTCCGGAAGAGTCGATGATCACGGAAAATGTCCGCGTTGCGGGCTCGCCATTGCCGAGGCGTCCGGAGACCGTGAAGCTGTCCTCGCCCGTCTGTCCAGGCGCTGGCTTGTAGATGATTGCGGTGCCTTTAATGGGCGCGCCGACGCATTTGCCCGATAAGGAATATTGGATCGTCGTGTCGGCGCCATCGACGGTTTCCACCATGCCCTTGGCAGGTGGCGTCTCAACCACGATTTGCGGATAGCCCTTGAAGGCGCAATCGGGCGTAAATCCCGCCATGACGAAGACGCGGGTGGGCTCGCCTTGTTTGACACGCGTGCCGCGCGTACCCGCGCTGGAAGGATCGCTCCAGAGCGCGAACAGCGCAATGACGGCCGCGATGACCGTGGCGGCGAGCACAATGTCTCCCGTCCGCCGGCGCAACGGCTGCAACGCGTATATCCCAGATAAGGACTCGGGCACGCGTGCTGGAGGTTTGATGATCATCGGCGGCGTCTTTCCCCCACTGCCAGTGCCCCGCGCACGGACTCATTTAAGGCTACGCTTTGATTCGCGCGTGTGGGTAGAGGGTCACCGTGCGGTGCGGGATCGCCGGGCGCCCGCGATGGCCGAACGCCGGAACACCCCATCGAAACCGCAGCTTACGGCCGGTTGCGATTTCAGGGACGCACGTCCTTCTCCCGGCGGGAGAAGGTGCCCGAAAGGGCGGATGAGGGGCGGTCGCAATCAGCGACGCGTGCCGGCGCATCCTATGCCTTGGGGCCCGGAGCGACTTCGCCGCCGTCCTTGCGCCAAGCGGAAAAACCACCCGCGATATGCGCGACGTTGGGCAAGCCCATTTCCTGCACAGTCTTGGTCGACAGTGCCGAGCGCCAGCCGCTCATGCAATAGAGCACGAACTTCTTGCCGGAGGCGAACACCGGCTTGTGGTAGGGGCTCTCAGGATCAACCCAGAATTCCAGCATTCCGCGCGGGCAATGGAATGCACCTGGGATCATGCCTTCGCGCTCCAGTTCGCGCGGATCGCGCAGATCGACAAAGACGACATCGTCGCGACCCAGCAGAGCCTTGGCATCTTCGACACTGAGATTTTCGATCTCACGGTTGGCGTCGGCCACCATCTGCTTGATGCCGCGCTTCAATTTCAATTCTTCAGACATTCCCAGGCTCCATGCGACGTATGCCTTCTGCGATCAGTACAGCATAGATCGACAAGACAAATCCCGACAACATATTCACGCTGACCAGGGCCGCAGCGACCTGGGCGATGGCGGGATCGAACACCCAGGTCAGCATGCGCTCGACAATGTCGTCGAATGTCTGCTTGAGCAGGAACAGGAATTCGCTCGCCTGCTCCATGGTGGGCCGGTCCGGCATCTCAAACGTTGCCCGCCGAGCCAGTTCGCTGAATCCCGGCGCAGGCAAGAGCGACTGCCCCACCGAAAAGATGACACCCAGCGGCGCGGCAAGCCGGAAATACCCCCAGCGCAACGGGCGGGCCTTCATCGTCGACGTCAGCCATCGTACGATCTGCACACCTAAAAACAGCGTGAAGGCAAAAATGCCGGCCACCCAGCCGAGGCGATCGGCGTCCGTGCCCAGAAACGTCAGAAGTCCGACGACCCCCG